>NZ_LQPM01000007.1 GCF_002101815.1 Mycobacterium paraense
CGCTGAACGCCGCCGCCGGCGACCGCGTTCAGCGAGGACGCTGACGCGGAGTTTGCGCCGCCCCAACCGCCGTTTCCGCCGGTGCCGCCCTGGCCGCCATCGCCGTTGGTGCCGCCGAAGGGCGTGCCGCCGCCTGCTCCGCCCTGGCCGCCCGGGCCGCCGTCGCCGCCGAATCCCCCGGCGCTGAGGTTCGTCCCGGCGCCGAGGGCGCCGACGTCAGCGCGGCCGCCCGCACCGCCTTGGCCGCCGGTGCCCCCGGTTCCCCCGTGACCGGCATTGCCGCTGCCGGTTCCCGCCGCGCCGGCGTCCCCGCCGGCGCCACCCTGCCCGCCGAAGCCCCCGTTCAGGCCGCTGAAGAAGCTCGTGGTGTAGCTGTAGCCGTCGCCGCCTTTGCCGCCCTGGCCGCCGTTTCCGCCGGTCCCGTTCGTCCCACCGGCACCCGCGTTTCCGCCCTGGCCGCCGGCGCCGCCCGCGCCGCCGGTGTGGCCGGGGGCTCCGGGACCCGAACCCGCGGTGGCGTCGCTGCCCGCTCCGCCGGTCCCGCCGGTGCCGCCAATCCCGAACGGCGCGTTGGCGCCGGGCGCCCCGAACAATCCGCCGGGACCGCCCGCGCCGCCCGGACCCGCGGTACCGCCCGTCCCCCCGATGCCGCCGACGCTGCCGTCGCCTCCGAGCAGGGAAGTGACACCGGCGCCGCCGTTACCGCCCATTCCGCCGGCGCCACCGACACCGCCGGACCCGCCGTGACCAAGAATCCCCAAACTCGCCCCACCGGCGCCGCCCGGCCCGCCCAGGCCGCCGGCGCTGCCGATATGACCGGGTCCGCCGAGGAAGGCGTTGCCCGAGGCGCCGACGCTTCCGGTACCGCCCACGCCGCCTGGCCCGCCCTGGCCGCCCGCCCACGCCAGCGGCGCCAGACTCGGACCGCCGACGCCGCCGGCCCCGCCGTTGCCGCCGACCGTGCCGACGCTGACACCCGATCCGCCATTGCCACCGGCGCCGCCGGTCCCGCCGGGTGCCGCCGCGTTTCCGCCGGCGCCCCCCATCCCGCCGTTGCCGAACAGTCCCGCCGGCCCGCCGGCGCCGCCGGTCTGGCCGGGCGCCCCCGACCCGCCGTCGCCGCCCCTGCCCCACAAAAACCCTCCCGGCCCGCCGGGCTGGCCCGTCCCGGGCGCGCCGTTGGCACCCGGGCCGATCAGGGGGCGGCTGAACAACGTTTCGGTGGGCGCGTTGATGACGGCCAGGACGTCGTCCTCGAGGGCCTGCAGGGGGTTGGCGCTCGCCGCCTCCGTGGCCGCATAGGAGCCACCCGCCCCCGCCAGCGACTGCACGAATTCGTCGTGAAACGCCATCGCCCGCGCGCTCAGCGCCTGGAAGTCGCGCGCGTAGCCCCCGAACACCGCCGAAATGGCAAGCGACACTTCATCGTCGGCCGCGGCCGCCACCTCGGTGGTCCACCCGGAAGCCGCGGAATTAGCCTGCCGCAGCGCCGCGCCGATCCCCGACAGTGTCTCCGACGCCGCCGCCAATGACCCCGGCGCCGCAACGACAAATGACATCCCGCACCTCCACGGCCGACTGCTCGGCGACTCACTTCGGGCGCGCCCGCGCGGCCTCGGAGCTACAGTTGACCCGCATCATGTCCGCAGGTGCGGTAGCCGTGGCCCCTCAGTCGTGGCGGGCGGCCTCCGAGGCCGCTCGCTATGTAGCGTGCGCCGGCGGGTCGGTGCGGTTGATGGGGAATTTTCCCCATTTTTCGCGGCAGCGGGCGGGAACGGCATCGTGAAAACAGTGGGCGGTCCGGCGGAACGCTTGCTCGAGCGCGAGGCCGTGCTGACCGAGCTCGCCGCGCTGGCGCGGGGGGTGCGCCGCGGCGCCGGCCGGGTGGCGTTGCTGCGCGGCGAGGCCGGGATCGGCAAGACCGCGGTGATCACCGGATTCACCGGCGGGCTCGAACGCACGGTGTCGGTGTTGTGGGGCGGGTGCGACCCGCTGGCGGCGCCGCGGCCGCTGGGTCCGCTGCTGGACGCCCTGACCGGGTTGGGTCCCGCCGCGGCCGGCGCACTGGGTGACGCGATCGACGCCGGTGACACCGCAGCGCTGTACCGGAGGCTGCTCGCGGTGCTGCGCGACGGGCGGCGGTGGGTGTGGATCATCGAGGACGCCCACTGGGCCGACGGCGCAACCCTCGACCTGCTGCGCTTCCTCGCGCGGCGCATCGGGTCGCTGCCGCTACTGCTGGTGGTGTCCTATCGCGACGACGAATTAGACGCACACCACCCCTTGGCGGTCGCGCTCGGCGACGTGGCGACCTGTGCGGCGGTGACCCGCATCGGGTTGGACCCGCTCAGCAATGCCGCGGTGGCGGCGCTGGCCGCGGGCAGCGGGCTCAACGCCGACCGGCTGCACGCGCTGACCGGCGGGAACCCGTTCTTCGTCACCGAAGTGCTGGCCGCCGGCGCCGACGCGATGGGCCGGAACACGTTGCCGCGCAGCGTTTCCGAGGCGGTCTGGGGACGGCTGGCCCGGCTTTCCACGGGCGCGCGGGCGACGGCCCAGGCGGTGGCGATCTGCGGTCCGCGCGCCGACGCGGCCCTGGTGCGCCGCCTGTGTCCGGCCGCCGGTGCCGGGCTGACAGAATGCCTGAACGCGGGAATGCTGCTCGCCGAGGGGGAATCGGTGCGGTTCCGCCACGAACTGGCGCGGCGCGCCACGCTCGACCGCATCGACGACTATCAGCGCAAGGCGTTGCATTCCCGCGCGCTGCGCGCGCTGACCGAACCGCCGATCGATCCGAACACGCTGGCGTCGTTGGCTTTTCACGCGGAGGAGGCCGGCGACCATGACGCCTCGATGCACTACGGGCTCGGCGCCGCGCAGCGTGCCGCCGGCCTGGGGGCGCACCGCGAGGCCGCGGACCTGTACGCGCTGGTGCTGCGCCACGCGGGCAACGCCCCCGCCGAACAGAGGGTCGCGTGGATCGAGCAGCACGCGCGGGCCAGTTACCTGGGCGGTCACGTGCAGGCGTGCGTGCGCTCGTATCGGGACGCGATCGCGCTTCGGCACCAGCTGGACGATCCGCTGGGCGAGGGCGACGACTTGCACCGCCTGTCGCACGTGCTGAGCCGGCTATCCCAGGCCAGGAAGGCGGGTCAGGCGTCGTTACGACTGCTGGAGCAGTGTGGGCCCACCCCGCAGCTCGCCGCGTCGCTGGCTCACCTGGCCGAGCTTTCCATGCTGGCCTACGACCCGGCCTGCTCCGAATACGCTTCCCGCGCAAGCGCTCTGGGTACCCAGCTCGGCTTGCCGGCCATCGTCCTGAAGGCCAATTACTATGCGGCCCTCAACGGGCTCGTGCATACCGGTGTGGGCTTTGACGAGGTCGAGGCGGTGTGGCGAGAGGCGATGGGCGGCCCGGAGTTCGCCGAACTCGCCGGGCTGATGGGCATGGGCCTGTGCTGGCAGTCGGCGCAACTCTACGAGCTGGATCGTGCCGAGGGCTACATCGCCGAGACGACGGCGTTCTGCGCCGCCCACGATTTGGCCACATTCGAGCCGCTGGCGCTGTCCGCGGCAACGCTGGTCGCCCTGCACCGCGGGGATTGGGACCGCGCCGCCGCCTACGCCGAGGACGTGCTGTCCCGGCCCGCGATGACCCCGCTGCACAGGTTTCTCCCGTTGACCACCCTGGGTTTGATCCACGCCCGGTGCGGCCGCCGACCGGCACTCCCGCTGCTCGACGAGGCCCTGACGACCGCCGAACCCGACGACTTCTTTCGCCTGGGACCGCTGTGGCCCGCGCGTGCCGAGGCCGCCTGGCTGCGCGGCGACGACGATTGCGCCCGCGCCGAGGCGCGCGACGGGCTGGCGAGCGCCCCCGAACACGCGCACCCCTTGCTGGTCGGGTCCCTTCACCGGTGGCTGCGTTTGGCCGGCGGCGAACCCGACGGCCACGAAAAACTCAGCGCCCCATTCCAACTCGAGGCGTGCGGCGACTGGCAAGGCGCGGCGGCCGAATGGACGCGCCGCGGCTGCCCCTACGAGGCGGCCATCGCCCAACTCGGCGGCGACATCCCCGCCGTGGAAGCCGCACTGGCCACCTTCCGCGGACTGGGCGCCACCGCCGCCGCCCGCCGCGCCCGCCAACGCCTCACCCAACGACGCGGCCCCACCCGCCGCACCCGCCGCACCGACCTGCACGCCGACCCCGACGGACTGAGCCGCCGCGAACGCGAAGTGCTGACCCTCATCGCCGCCGGCCACAGCGACGCCGACATCGCCACCAAACTCTCCCTCAGCCGCAAAACCGTCGGCCACCACGTCGAATCAATCCTGACCAAACTCGGCGCCGACAACCGCACCCAAGCCGCCGCCCACGCCCGCGAGCGCCAGATCACCGCCTCGCGGGGCTGAGGACGTCCCCGAGCGGTACGACCCGGGCATCGGGACGATCGCCGTGATCAGCGCCACCCGCGCGGGTGGCGACGGCGGCGCTCGGTTGCGCGCTTGGGCGACAGCCGCCACATCAGGACGCCGACCGCCACCGCGGCGCACAACACGACCCCCACGAGCAAGAACTGCAGCCCGAAGACCGCGAAATCGCTGGCGTGATACGAGTTCTGCCCGCTGACGCACCGGAAGCTCATCGTGGTGCCCGACCCGCCCGACGGCGTGCCGTAGTGCCTGTTGTCGTTGGCCAGGTCATACCCAGCGCCGCACACGATCCCGCTCATCCACATCGCGCTCGATGGTGCGAAGGTCACCAATGCCGTTGTGACACATAGGCAGACGACGGCAGCGACCGGGAGGACGAACACCAGTCCGAAGAAGATCCACACGCGCCCGTCACCGCGCGCCGTCTCGTCCGGGGCACGGGTACCGCCAAGCCCTCGCGGGGCGTCGACCGTGAACGGCGCGTCGGCGCCGTCGGCCGCTTTCGCGTCGGCCAGCCGGCGTTCGAGCTCGGCGATGCGTCTCTCGAGGTCACCCTGGTCCGTCATCGAACATCCGCCCTGAACGAGTTGTCCAGCTCACGGCACCCACAACGGCGGCATGTTGGGTGGCGGTTGATATGCCGGCGGATTCGGGCCGTCCCAGATATACGGGGAACCCGAATTGCCCTGCCCCGTCATCACGTAGTAGTAGGTGTGGCACACCGTCATATCCCATTTCACGCCGCCCCCGGGCAACGGTTGTCCCGGACACCATTGCAGTGGGCCTCCGACGGCTTGGGCGGCGCCGACGGACGGCCCCATACCGGCCACCGCGATGCCGCCCGTCATCGCTGCCGCGACCGCGATCCGCCGCACGGTGCGCCTCGATTTCATGGCTGCTCCTTCCGTTGCACGGTCTTTGACAAGCCGTAGAGGGCGCGCCCGGGGCGCCGTCGGAGCTACAGTGAATCCGCATCATGTCCGGATGTGCGGTTAGTGTGGCCCCTCAAACTCGTCGGGCGGCCTGTTGGGGCGCTCGCTATGAATTGTGCGCCGGAGGCCGGGCGCGGTTGATGGGGAATTTTCCCCATTTTTCGGGGCCCCCGAATGTTTCGGGACACCGCAGATGACGAGGGCACCGCGACGTCCGGTGCCCGCAGAGCGATTGCTCGAGCGGGAGCAGGTGCTGGCCGAGCTGGGCGCCCTCGCACGTGGCGTGCGGCGCGGCGCGGGCCGAGTGGTGTTGCTGCGCGGGGAGGCCGGAATCGGCAAGACCGCGGTGCTCAGAAGATTCGGCGCCGCACTGGATCCCGCGGTTCAGGTGCTCAGTGGCGGCTGTGACCCGCTGGCGGCGCCGCGCCCGCTGGGCCCGGTGCTGGACGCCCTGGCCGGGCTCGGACCGGAGGCGGCCCAGCCCGTGGGCGCGGCGATCGACGCCGGCGACACCGCGGCCCTGTACCGGCGCCTGCTGGCGCTGTTGCGCGCCGGGCACCGCTGGGTGTGGGTCATCGAGGACGCCCACTGGGCCGACGGGGCCACGCTGGACCTGCTGCGGTTTTTGTCACGCCGCATCGGATCGCTGCCGCTGCTGCTGGTGGTGTCCTATCGCGACGACGAGCTCGACGCGCAACACCCGTTGGCGGTGGCGCTGGGGGACGTGGCGAGCTGCGCGGCGCTGAGCCGCATCGGGTTGGAACCGCTGAGCCGCGACGCGGTGGCGGTCCTCGCCGCGGGCAGCGGCGTCAACGCCGACCGGTTACACGACCTCACCGGCGGGAACCCGTTCTTCGTCACCGAGGTGGTGGCCGCCGGCGTGGACGCGAGCGGCCGTAATCTGTTGCCGCGCAGCGTTTTCGAGGCGGTATGGGGCCGGCTAGCCCGGCTGTCCCCGGGCGCGCGCGACACGGCGCAGGCGGTGGCGGTGTGCGGACCACGCGCTGAGCCGGCGTTAGTGCAGAAGGTCTGCCCCGCAGCGGACGCGGGTTTGGCCGAATGCCTGGATGCGGGCGTGTTGGTCGCCGAAGGGGATGCGGTTGGGTTTCGCCATGAGCTGGCTCGGCGCGCCACGTTGGAGCGCATCGACGACTACCAGCACAAAGCGCTGCACAGACGGGCACTGGCCGCGTTGGCCGCACCACCAATCAATCCGAACACCTTTGCGGCGTTGGCGTTTCACGCCGACCAGGCGGGCGACCATGAGGCAGCGGTTCGGTTTGGCGTCGCCGCAGCGCAGCGCGCCGG
Source organism: Mycobacterium paraense (assembly GCF_002101815.1). Taxonomy (GTDB): domain Bacteria; phylum Actinomycetota; class Actinomycetes; order Mycobacteriales; family Mycobacteriaceae; genus Mycobacterium; species Mycobacterium paraense. Next base: position 6,675 of record NZ_LQPM01000007.1, read on the forward strand.
CGGCTTGGGTGCCCATCGCCAAGCCGCCGACCTCTACGCCCTCACGCTGCGCCACGCCCACACCGCTCCAGCCGAGCAGAAGGTGGTCTGGCTCGAGCAACACGCGTTGGCCACCGGTTTCTGCGGGCTGGCTGAGGCGTCGGTCTCGTCGTGGCGGGAGGCGAGCGCGATGCGCCACGCGCTGGGTGATCGCCTCGCCGAGGCCGAGGACCTCCGCTCGCTTTCGTTTATGTTGTGGCCGATGGGGCGCCTCCGGGAGGCCGGCGAGGCGGGGCGGGCCTCGCTGCGGCTGGCCCAGGACAGCGGTGCGTGCCCGCAGCTGGCCTGGGCCCTGGCCAACGTGGCCGAGCAGGGCGTGTTTGATTTCGACCCGGACGCCGCCGATTATGCGGCCCGGGCGATCGCGGTGGGCACCGAGCTGGGTGATGACGCGGTGGTCGCGCGGGCCCGCGGGTTTGCCGCGCTAGCCCGTCCGCTGCACACCGACAACGGCTGGGAAGAGCTGGAAGCGGTCTGGCGCGGCGCGATGGCCACCGACGCGCGCCGCGAGACGGCCGGAATCCTCGGGGGCTTCCTCTGCGTGGTGGCGGCGCTGCACTACGACCTGGATCGGGCCGATGGCTACATCGCCGACTTCCTCGCATACTGCCGCGACCACGACATCTACACGTATGAGGCGATTGGCACGGTCGCCACCGCGTTGGTCGGCCTGCATCGCGGCCACTGGGCCGGCGCCCGCACGTGCGCCGAGGATGTGCTCACCCGCCCCGGACTGCCCGTCGTGCATCGACTCCTGGCGCGGCTGACCCTCGCCCTTATTCACGCGCGCCGCGGCGAACAACCGGCCACCTCCCCGCTCGATGAGGCCGCGGCCAGCTGCGAGCTAGACGATGTGCCGTTCTTTCCGGTGCGGGCCGTGCGCGCCGAGGCCGCGTGGCTGGCCGGCGACGACGACACCGCTCGCGGCGAGGCGCAGAGCGCACTGCGGACGTCGGGCAGGGAGCTTGATCCATGGGTGACTTGGCAGCTGCACCGGTGGGTGCAACTTCCCGGAGGCACACCCACACCCGTTGACAACCCGATTAATCCGCTCCAACTGGAGGTCAGCGGTGATTGGCAAGCCGCCGTCGCCGAATGGACGCGCCGCGGCTGCCCCTACGAGGCGGCCATCGCCCAACTCGGCGGCGACATCCCCGCCGTGGAAGCCGCACTGGCCACCTTCCGCGGACTGGGCGCCACCGCCGCCGCCCGCCGCGCCCGCCAACGCCTCACCCAACTACGCGGCCCCACCCGCCGCACCCGCCGCACCGACCTGCACGCCGACCCCGACGGACTGAGCCGCCGCGAACGCGAAGTGCTGACCCTCATCGCCGCCGGCCACAGCGACGCCGACATCGCCACCAAACTCTCCCTGAGCCGCAAAACCGTCGGCCACCACGTCGAATCAATCCTGACCAAACTCGGCGCCGACAACCGCACCCAAGCCGCCGCCCACGCCCGGCAGGTCCAGCAGCCCGGCTAGACGAAAGAAATGGGGAAAATTCCCCATCAACTGCGCCCGCTCCCGCGCGCACACTATTCCCCGGCGCCAACCGGCGTCGACGACGGAGGCACCGGAATTTGCGGGATGGATTGCCGATGAAACAGGACGACCCAGAGAAGCGCATCTCCGAGCTGGAGCGTATGCAGGCCGACCTGAACGCGACGCGAAACTCCGCCGGCCCGAGTGGCTTTGGGATAGAACGTGATGTCCCGGGCGGCGTCGGCTGGCGGCCCTTCCCCGCGGTTTCGGGAGCCGGCGGCCCACGTCGCCGACCGCTGTGGCGCAGACACCCGTGGGCTGTTGCCTTCGTGGCGTTGTCGCTGCTGTTCGTCGGCCCGGCACTTGTCACGTGGGGTCTGTCGCGGTATTCCCACAACGACGCGTGGGACGCTTATGCCTGCGCCCACGGCAGCACCAGCGGCATCGACTGCAGCAAGTACAGCCCTCCCCGCACGTCGGCGCCGTCCCCCGCCATGAGGGAAGGCGGGCATGTGCGGGTGAAAATTGATGGCAGGGATCAGATCGCCCCGACCGACATCACCTGCTTTTCCTTGCAATCGCCACCCATGCTGGACATTTCGGTCGGCTCGAACCCGGGCATTTACGCGATCTCGCTGAACGACACGAGCGCTCCGACCGTCCATTCGCTCCTGCTCAACCCCGCGGGCCAAGGGTTTACCTTCGACGAAAACACCGGCGAAGGCCGCGCTGCCGTCACTCGAACCGGCGATTCCTACCGGATCACGGGGGAGGTCGTCGAGCATTCAGACCTGAAGCGGACGTTAAAACCCTTCGAGATCGACGTGAGCTGCTCCGCCGGCAAGTAGACGATGCGGAGCTAAGGGCTGGCGGGAAGACCGGGAAGCTGGCTGAAATCGACGCGGACGTTGTAGGGGTTGGCCGAATCGACGTGCACCGGCACGCGCGCGCCCCGCTCGAGCGCGGACATCGAGAACATGCCGACGAACTGACTAACTGTCGCGTCGTAGGGCGGACTACCAGGAAGCTCCACCTGTAACCCGATCTGGCACCGATATGCCGGCGGGTGACCGCTTCGTTCTATGCTCATGCCGGTCGTCTGCAGCGACACGACGCGCGCAGTTCCCAGCAATGCGGAACCGGTGAACGAGGGACCCTGCAGCATCTTGTCATGCAGCAGCCCCGCTTTCGACCACATCGACATGATGAACCACAAGATCCCGAGGATGCTGCCCACCGTCAGGAGCCCTAGGCTCAAGCTCACGATCAAACCCGCGTCCATGGGGCTTACCTCTGCCTGACCGTCGTCTGCGTACGGGTGCGAGTGTTCACGGTGTCTCCTTTGTTGCCGGCTCACTGCCGGATGTGAGTGCTGCCCACAGTGTGTCGTGGCGAGCGCCGCCGATTGATGGGGAATTTTCCCTATCTTTTCGGCCAGGGTGTTCGCGCGCCGCCCGCCCGACGCGGCCGCCCGGCAGGACAAATAAATGGGAAAATTCTCCATCAACCGCGGCGGCCCACCGGCGCACACTGCACAACGAGCGGCCCGGCGAGGCCACCGCAATGCAACGGCGCATCCGGACACGGTGCGGCCGTCGCTGTCGCCCCAGCCTTCGCCGGGCCTCCTAAACCGTTGGGAGGCAGACGATGTCGTATGTGATTGCGGCGCCGAGCGATTTGGCAGCGGCGGCAACGGATTTGGAGAACATCGCGGCCACCGTCCGCGCGGCCGACGCCGCGGCGGCGGGCCCCACGACCGGGATACTCGCGGCGGGCGCCGACGAGGTATCGGCCGCCATCGCGGCGCTGTTCGGCGATCACGCCCAGGCCTACCAGGCGCTCAGCGCCCGGGCGGCGGCGTTTCATGCGGAGTTCGTACAGGCCCTGTCCGGGGGCGCCGGGGCGTACGCCGCCGCGGAGGCGGCCAACCTGTCGCCGCTGCAGACCCTGGAAGGCGTCATCAACGCGCCCGTCGAGGCGGTCATCGGCCGGCCGCTCGTCGGACCCGGAACGCCCGGCGGCCCCGGCCAGGCCGGCGGCCCCGGCGGGCTCTTGTTCGGAAACGGCGGCCGGGCGGCGACGGCCTGCCCGGCCAGGCGGACGGCAACGGCGGCCCCGCCGGGCTCATCGGCACCGGCGGGACCGGCGGCGCCGGCGCGGCCGGCGGCACCGGCGGCACGGGCGGCAGCGGCGGTGACGCCGACAATGCCACCACCTTCTCGGTCGGGGGCTTCGGCGGCCTCGGCGGTGACGGCGGGACCGGGGGCGTCGGCGGCAACGGCGGTATTGGAGGTCCGGGTGGTAGCGGCGGCGCCGGTGGCCTGCTGGGTGATGGCGGCAACGGCGGCAACGCCGGAACAGGCGGTCCGGGCGGATTCGGGGGTCCCGGCGGAACGGGCGGCAACGGCGGTCACGGTGGCCCTGCCCTGGGCGCGCTTTCGAACTTGGGCGGACAAGGCGGCGGCGGCGCCAACGGCGGAACCGGCGGCACGGGCGGTAATGGCGGCGGCAGCGGCCTCGGCGGGATGGCCGGTCCCGGAGGCCTGTTGATGGGCCAGTCGGGCACCAACGGCGCGGCCGGCGGTGGCGGGGTCGGCGGCAGCGGGGGCGCCGGCGGCGGCCTCGGTACGGGCGGCACCGGTGGCATCGGCTCGACCCAAACGGGCGCTAATGGGGCCGACGGCAAGGTCGGCGCCACCGGCGCGTCCGGTCAGGACGGTTAGCGCTACGCCGACCTGAGCTGCTCGCCCTGCGCGGGGTGCGCGGCGAGGTAGTCGCGCAACGCCTGGCGCCCGCGGTGGATGCGGCTGCGCACGGTTCCCAGTTTCACGCCCAGGGTGGCGCCGATCTCCTCGTAGGACAGCCCCTCGATGTCACACAGCACGACCGCGGCGCGAAACTCCGGCGGCAGCGAATCCAGCGCGGCCTGCAGGTCGGGCCCCAGCCGCGCATCGTGGTAGATCTGCTCGGGGTTGGGCTCGTCGGCGGGCACCCGGTCGTAGTCCTCGGGCAGCGCCTCCATGCGGATGCGGGCGCGCCGACGCACCATGTCCAGGAACAGGTTGGTGGTGATGCGGTGCAGCCAGCCCTCGAAGGTGCCGGGCTGGTAGTTCTGGACCGAGCGGAACACGCGGATGAAGGTTTCCTGGGTCAGGTCCTCGGCGTCCTGCTGGTTGCCTGACAGGCGGTAGGCCAGCCGGTACACCCGGTCGGCGTGCTGGCGCACCAGCTCGTCCCACGACGGCATCGTCGCCTTGTCCCCGGTCGCGTCGAACACCGCGGTGCCCTGCAACGCGTCCGTCGGCTCCACCCATTCGTCGTCCCGGCAGTCCTGGGCGTGCGACATCGTGGTCGGGCTCAAAAGCGCTGTGATGATTGAATCCTCCGGATTTTCCCTGCCAGAGAAGCCTGACAGCTCGTCAGCCGCGTCAACGCGAAGCTGCAAACGTGTATTCCCAATCCGGCGAGAACTATTCCCGGTCCCCCGTTCCATAGGGATACCGTCGCCCATCGGCGTATGCACGACATAGGAGCAATCTGAGGTTTGGCTGAGAAACCAGATCGTTACCTGCGTTGAACAGCGCGAACCGCCGGGCGAGTGAGTTGGGTCGCCCCTCGGTCGCCGGGCGTGTCGGCACCGATCGAATCAGGCGCGCCTGCCGGACCGCGCGGCGATTTGGAATACGCTGCGGGACATGGACGGCACCGACGCAGCAGCCCCCGGCCAGACGGCCACCAGTCGAGCCGAGTCACTGAGCGCCCACGCCGAGGGGTCGATCTCGGAGGACGCGCTGCTGGCGGCGGCCCGGGAGCGCGCCGTCGAGATCGGCGCCGGCGCGGTGACGCCGGCGGTCGGGGCGCTGTTGAGCCTGTTGGCCAAGCTCAGCGGTGGCAAGGCCGTCGCCGAGGTGGGCACCGGCGCCGGTGTCAGCGGCCTCTGGTTGTTGTCGGGCATGGCCGAGGACGGCGTCTTGACGACGATCGACATCGAGCCCGAATACCTGCGGCTCGCCAAGCAGTCGTTCTCCGAGGCCGGCATCGGACCCTCGCGCACCCGGCTGATCAGCGGCCGCGCCCAGGAGGTGCTCACCCGGCTCGCCGACGAGTCCTACGACCTGGTGTTCATCGACGCCGACCCGATCGACCAGCCCGACTACGTCGTCGAGGGCGTGCGACTGCTGCGCTCCGGCGGCGTCATCGTGGTGCACCGCGCGGCGCTCGGCGGCCGGGCGGGCGACCCCGCGGCCCGCGACGCCGAGGTGACCGCGGTGCGCGAGGCGGCCCGGCTCATCGCCGAGGACGAGCGGCTCACCCCCGCGCTGGTGCCGCTCGGCGACGGGCTGCTGGCCGCGGTCCGCGACTAGTTCGCGGCCAACTTTCTTTACGGATTCCTGACGGGGCGCCCCCTTGACCGCCGACTGAACGCGCGTTTAGTGTACTGAACATGCGTTCAGCCGACCTGACGGCCGCCGCCCGGATCCGCGACGCGGCCATCGAGCAGTTCGGCCAGCACGGGTTCGACGTGGGCCTGCGCGCCATCGCCGAAGCCGCGGGCGTCAGCGCCGCGCTGGTGATCCACCACTTCGGCTCCAAGGAAGGCCTGCGCAAGGCCTGCGACGACTACGTCGCCGAAGAGATCCGCAGCACCAAATCGGAGGCGATGCGGTCCAACGACCCCGCCACCTGGTTCGCGCAGCTCGCCGAGATCGAGGAGTTTGCACCGCTGACGGCCTACGTGGTGCGCAGCATGCAGACCGGGGGCGACTTGGCGAAGATGTTGTGGCAGAGGATGATTGCCAACGCCGAGGAGTACATGGAAGAGGGCGTGCGGGCCGGGACGATCAAGCCCAGCCGTGACCCGAAGGCCAGGGCCAAGTATCTCGGCATCACCGGGGGCGGCAGCCTCCTGCTCTACATGCAAATGCACGACACGCCAACGGATTTGCGTGCGGTTCTGCGCGACTATGCCAGGGAGATGATCCTGCCCGCCCTCGAGATCTACAGCGAGGGCCTGATGGTCGACCGCACCATGTACGACGCATTTCTGGCCGCCGAAGATCAAGGAGGATCCCATGCCAGCTAACAACGTCGCACCCATCGAAATCCGGGGTCTCATCAAGAATTTCGGCGCGGTGCGCGCCCTGGACGGCCTGGATTTGACGGTGCGCGAGGGTGAGGTGCACGGCTTCCTCGGCCCAAACGGGGCCGGCAAGTCGACGACCATCCGCGTCCTGCTGGGCCTGGTGAAGGCCGACGGCGGAACCGCCCGGTTGCTGGGCGGTGACCCGTGGACCGACGCGGTGGCACTGCACCGCCACATCGCCTACGTGCCGGGCGATGTCACCCTGTGGCCGTCGCTGACCGGCGGCGAGACCATCGACCTGCTGGCCCGCATGCGCGGGGGCATCGACGAACGGCGCCGCGCCGAGCTGATCGAGCGCTTCGACCTCGACCCGCACAAGAAGGCGCGCACCTACTCGAAGGGCAACCGGCAAAAGGTGTCCCTGATTTCCGCGTTCAGCTCGCACGCCCGCCTGCTCCTGCTGGACGAGCCGAGCAGCGGCCTGGACCCGTTGATGGAGAACGTCTTTCAGCAGTGCGTCGGCGAGGCGCGCGACCGCGGCACGACGGTCTTGCTGTCCAGCCACATCCTGGCCGAGACGGAAGCGCTGTGCGAACGGGTAACGATCATCCGCGCCGGCAAGACCGTCGAGAGCGGCTCGCTGGAGTCGATGCGCCACCTCAGCCGCACCTCGATCAAGGCCGAAATGATCGGCAACCCGGGCGATATCACCCGCATCAGGGGTGTCGAGGACGTCAGCTTCGACGGCAACACGCTGCGCGCCCAGGTGGACAGCGAAAGCCTGGGCGAACTCATCCGGGCGCTGGGCGACGCCGGAGTGCGCAGCCTGGTCAGCCAGCCGCCGACGCTCGAGGAACTCTTCCTGCGCCACTACGACACCACGGACAAGGTCTCGGCATGAGCACCGCGACGCTGGATCGGCCGCGCCCGGCACAGCCGGCACCGCGGGCCGCCTCGAACTTCTCCGGGACGCTGGACATGCTGCGGCTCTACCTGCGCCGCGACCGGGTTTCGTTGCCGCTGTGGGTGTTGCTGCTGTCGGTGCCGCTGGCCACGGTGTACGTCGGCAGCATCGAAAAGGTCTACCCCACCCAGGCCGACCGGGCCGGGTTCGCGGCCTCCATCATGGCCAGCCCGGCCCAGCGCGCGCTCTACGGCCAGGTCTACAACGACAGCCTTGGGGCCGTGGGCATTTGGAAGGCCGGGATGTTCCACCTGCTGATCGCGGTGGCCGTCATCCTCACGGTGATCCGGCACACCCGCGCCGACGAGGAGACCGGCCGCACCGAGCTGGTCGATTCGACCGCGATCGGCCGCTACGCCAGCCTGAGCGCGGCGCTGCTGTTGTCGTTCGGGGCGTCCATCGCCACCGGCGCGATCGGGGCGGCGGGTTTGTTGACGACCGACGTCCCCGCGGCCGGTTCGCTGGCGTTCGGGGCGGCGCTGGCGTGCTCCGGGCTGGTCTTCACCGCGGTGGCCGCGGTGACCGCCCAACTGTCGCCGAGCGCCCGGTTCGCCCGCGGTGCCGCGTTCGCCGTGCTGGGGGCCGCGTTCACGCTGCGCGCCGTCGGCGACGCGGGCGGCGGCGGGTTGTCGTGGCTCTCGCCGCTGGGCTGGTCGCTGCAGGTAAGGCCGTACGCCGGGGACCGCTGGTGGGTTTTGCTGCTGCACCTGGCGACGACGGCGGCGCTCACGCTGGTGGCCTACTGGTTGCTCGCGGGCCGCGACGTGGGCGCCGGGCTCATCGCCGAGCGCGCCGGCCCCGGCACCGCCGGGATGCGGCTGCGCGGGACCGACGGCCTGACCTGGCGGCTCGATCGCGGCGCGCTGCTGCTGTGGACGGTGGGCCTGCTCCTGTACGGCCTGCTGATGGGCAGCGTGGTGCACGGCATCGGCGACGAGCTGGGTGGCAGCACCGTCGTGCGCGACATCGTGGCGCGGATGGGCGGCACCTCCGCGCTGGAGGAGGCCTTCATCGCCGTGGCGTACGCCATGATGGGCATGGTCGCCGCCGCGTTCGCCATCTCGCTCACGCTGCGCTTGCATCAGGAGGAATCCGGCCAGCGCGCCGAGACGGCATTGGCCGGCGCGGTCTCCCGAACGCGTTGGCTGGCAAGCCATTTGGCCGCCGCGCTGCTCGGCTCCGCGGTCGCGATGCTGGCCAGCGGCGTCGCCGGCGGACTCGTGTACGGCATCGCGGCCGGTGACGTCGCCGGCAAGGTGCTCAGCGTCCTCGGCACCGCCGCCGTGCAGCTGCCCGCCGTCTGGTTGCTCGCCGCGGTCACCGTCGCGCTGTTCGGCCTGGCGCCGCGGTTCACGCCCGTGGCGTGGGGCGTGCTGGTCGGGTTCGTCGCGGTGTACCTGATCGGCGAGTTGGCCCGGTTCCCGCAGTGGTTGCTCGACCTGGAACCGTTCGGGCACACCCCGCGGGTGGGGGCCGATTTCACCGCCGTGCCGCTGCTGTGGCTGCTGGCCATCGACGCGGCGCTGATCCTCGTGGGCGTCATAGCTTTTCGGCGTCGCGATCTACGTTGCTAGGGAGGGCACGATCATGAAAACTGCTGTTCGGCTGACGGCATCCTCGGTCTTCGGGACCCTCGCGGTTGGCCTCATCCTGTTCGGACCGGCCGGCACGCTGCGCTATTGGCAGGCGTGGGCGTTCCTCGCCGTGTTCACCGCGGCGTCGCTCGGCCCCACGATCTACCTGGCGCGCAACAACCCGGCGGCCCTGCAGCGCCGCATGCACGCCGGGCCCCGTGCCGAAACCAGGGCCGCCCAAAAGGTCATCATCACAAGCTCGTTCGTCATCCTCTTCGCGATGATGGCGTTCAGCGCCCTGGACCACCGGATGGGGTGGTCGACGGTGCCGCCATGGGTGTCCGTGCTCGGCGACGTCCTGGTGGCGACCGGGCTGGGCCTAGCCATGCTGGTCATCATCCAGAACAGTTACGCGGCGGCCACCGTCACGGTCGAGCAGGGCCAGCGGGTCGCCTCGGGCGGGGTCTACAAGTTCGTCAGGCACCCGATGTACGTCGGCAACGTGATCATGATGGTCGGCATGCCCCTGGCGCTCGGCTCCTACTGGGGCCTGCTCTTCGTGCTCCCCGGCATCGCGGTGCTCGTCTTCCGCATCCTCGACGAGGAGAAGCTGCTCACCCAGGACTTGCCCGGGTACCGGGAGTACGCGCAGCACGTGCGCTACCGGCTGGTGCCCAACGTCTGGTAGCCCCCGACGGATGCGCCTAAGGTATTGCCGTGGCGCGCAATTCGGCACCGGCCCTTGACCGTCCGTGGCGGCGCCCCGGCGCCCTCCGGTACGCGCTGGACCGGCTGCGCGGCATCGCCAAACCTCCCGTCACGGTCACCGATGGGCCGCCCGACCTCCTCGTCGAGCGCGACGTCGCCGTCCCGACCCGCGACGGGACGGCGTTGCGCATCAACGTTCACCGCAGGCCCGACGAAGTCCCGCGGCCGGCCATCCTGAGCATCCACCCGTACGGCAAGGACAACCTGCCGAGGCGGCGGGGCAACAGGTGGACCTTCTCCGTGCAGTACCGGGTGTTGCGCCAGCCGCGACCGGTGATCTTCTCGGCGCTGACCGGTTGGGAGGCACCGGACCCGGCGTGGTGGACCGCGCGGGGCTTCGCCGTTGTCAACGCCGACGCGCGCGGCTGCGGCCACTCCGACGGCAACGGAAACCTGCTGTCGCGCAAGGAGGCCGAGGACACCTACGACGTCGTGCAGTGGATCGCCGGCCAGCCCTGGTGCGACGGCCGCGTCGTCATGCTCGGGGTGTCCTACCTGGCCATCAGCCAGTACGCCGTGGCGGCTCTGCAACCGCCCGCGCTGCGGGCGATCTGCCCGTGGGAGGGCTTCACCGACGCCTATCGCGACCTGACCTTCCCCGGCGGCGTGCGCGAATTGGGCTTCACCCGGATGTGGTCGCGCAACCTGCGCCGCGACACGCGGCAGGCCTACGACCTGGAGGCCATGCAGGACGCCCATCCCCTGCGCGACGACTTCTGGCGCTCGGTGGTGCCCGACCTGTCCGCAATCAAGGTGCCCATGCTGGTTTGCGGAAGCTTCTCCGACAACAACCTGCACAGCCGCGGCTCGATCCGCGCCTTCACGCGCGCAGGCTCCACCCACGCCCGCCTCTACACCCACCGCGGCGGCAAATGGACGACCTTCTACTCCGAAGCGGCGCTGGCCGAACAACTCGACTTCTTCCGCGGCGTGCTCGACGGTGCGGACGGTTCCCGCAGCGTCCGGCTCGAGGTGCGCGAGGACCGCGACACCATCGCGGCGGTGCGCGAGGAGGCGGACTGGCCGCTGCCCCGGACCCGTTGGCGCCCTGTGTATCTCGGCGATGGCGGGACGCTGACGCCGGACCGGCCCTCCGACTCAGGCCGCATCGCGTTCCAAACGCGTTCCCGCGCGGCGTCATTCACCTGGACGTTGCCGGCGGACATCGAGCTGACCGGGCCGATGGCCGCCCGGTTGTGGGTCTCGCTGGACGGCTGCGACGACGCCAACCTGTTCGTGGGCGTGGAGAAATGGCGTGCCGGACGGTTCGTCGCGTTCGAGGGCTCCTACGGCTACGGCCGCGACCGCGTCACCACCGGGTGGCAGCGGATCTCGCTGCGGGCGCTGGACCCCGAGCTCTCGCGACCGTGGGAGCCCGTCGCGGCCTGCGCGGAGCCGCAGCCCGTGTCCGCCGGCGAGGTGGTCGCGGTCGACGTCGCGCTGGGCCCGTCGGCGACGTTGTTCCGCGCCGGCGAGGAGCTGCGGCTGGTGGTCGCCGGGCGATGGCTGTGCCCGACCAATCCGCTGGTCGGGCAGATGCCGGCGGCCTACGCGAACTCACCGCGCGGCCGCGTCACCCTGCACTGGGGTCCCCACCACGACGCGCACCTGCTGGTCCCGGAGGTCCCCTAAGAGACGCGAGCAGACGCAGAATCGCACGTTTCATCTCGAAACAGTGCGATTCTGCGTCTGCTCGGCAAGCTAAGCCGCGCTAGATCCAGACGCCCTTGCCGACCGCGACCACGCCGCCGGCGCTGATCGCGAAGCGCTCGCGGTCCTTCTCGAGATCGACCCCGACCATCTCCCCGGGCCCGACGACGACGTTCTTGTCCAGGATCGCGTGGCGCACGACAGCGCCGCGGCCGACGCGGGCGCCGGGCATGATCACGCTGCCCTCGACGATCGCGCCGTCGTCGACCACCACGTTGGACGACAGCACCGAGTTGCGCACCGACGCCGCCGAGATGATGCTGCCGGCGCCCACCACCGACTCCTGCGCCGAGCCGCCGTTGACGAACTTGGCCGGCGCCAGGTTCTCCGACTCGCCGCGAATCGGCCAGCGCTTGTTGTACAGGTTGAACACCGGGTGCACCGAGACCAGGTCCATGTGCGCGTCGTAGAACGCGTCCAGCGTTCCGACGTCGCGCCAGTAGCCCCGGTCGCGGTCGGTGGCGCCGGGCACCTCGTTGTCGGAGAAGTCGTACACCGCGGCCAGCCCGTCCTCCACCAACCGCGGGATGATGTCGCCGCCCATGTCGTGATCGGAGTGGTCGTCGTCGGCGTCGGCGCGGATCGCGTCGATGAGCACCTTGGTGGTGAAGATGTAGTTGCCCATCGACACGTACGTCGACGAGGGGTCATCGGGGGTTCCGGGGGGATCCAGCGGCTTTTCCACGAAGGCGCGGATGCGGCCGGAGTCGTCGGCGTCGATGCAGCCGAAGGCGGTCGCGTCGCTGCGGGGCACCCTGATGCCCGCGACGGTCGCGCCGGCCCCACTCTCGATGTGGAAGCCGACCATCTGCTCGGGGTCCATCCGATAGACGTGGTCGGCGCCGAAAACGACTATGTAGTCCGGGTCTTCGTCGTAGATCAGGTTCAGCGACTGGTAGATCGCGTCGGCCGAGCCGGTGTACCAGCGCGGGCCGAGGCGCTGCTGCGCGGGCACCGGGGTGATGTACTCACCCGCCAGGCCGGACAACCGCCAGTTCTGCGAAATGTGACGGTCGAGCGAATGCGACTTGTATTGGGTGAGAACGCAGATCCTCAGATAGCGGGCGTTGACCAGGTTGGAGAGCACGAAGTCGATCAGCCGGTAGGCGCCGCCGAAGGGAACCGCGGGTTTGGCCCGGTCCGCGGTCAACGGATACAACCGCTTGCCCTCACCCCCGGCCAGGACAATGCCCAGCACGTGTGGCGCTTCCCTCATGGCTCCCAAACTATCGGCCGCCGCCAACCGCTGCCAGGGGGAATCCCGGTGGCCGCCGTTCTGACGGACTGCCTGTCAAGGTATTTGGCTTAGTTCTTGCCACGTTTCACAACCCGATACCGTCCATTATTGCGCAGTCCCACAAGCGGGCCGCACCGCCACCGGAACGAAAACCGGATTCTCTCGAATTTGTGCGCCGCCCGACTCGCGGGCGGCGTCCTCGCCGAACTACGGTGCGGAGTATGCGGGTGGCGATGATGACTCGGGAGTACCCACCGGAGGTCTACGGCGGGGCCGGGGTACACGTCACCGAGCTCGTTGCGCAGCTGCGCCGGCTGTGTTCGGTCGACGTGCACTGCATCGGCGCGCCCCGTCCGGATGCCTTCGCGCAGCAACCCGACCCGCGCATCCACGGCGCCAACCCCGCGCTGGCCACCCTGTCCGCCGACCTGATGATGGCCAACGCCGCGTCGGCGGCCACGGTCGTGCATTCGCACACCTGGTACACCGGTCTGGCCGGGCACCTGACGGCGTTGCTCTACGACATCCCGCACGTGCTCACCGCGCATTCGCTCGAGCCGCTGCGACCGTGGAAGGCCGAACAGCTCGGCGGCGGCTACCGGGTGTCGACGTGGGTCGAGCGGACAGCGGTGCTGGCCGCCGACGCCGTCATCGCGGTCAGCGCCGCGATGCGCGAAGACATCCTGCGCGTCTACCCCACGCTGGATCCGAGCCTGGTGCACGTCATCCGCAACGGCGTCGACACCAACGTGTGGCACCCCGCCGGCCCGACGCAAACCGGTTCGGTGCTGGCCGAACTCGGGGTGGACCCGGGCCGGCCGATGGTGGCGTTCGTCGGGCGCATCACCCGGCAGAAGGGCGTCGCCCACCTGGTCGCGGCCGCACACCGGTTCGCCCCCGGCGTACAGGTGGTGCTGTGCGCCGGCGCGCCCGACACCCCGGAGCTGGCGGAGGAGATTCGGGCCGCGGTGGCCGAGTTGGCCCGCGACCGGGACGGGGTGTTCTGGATCAGGGAGATGCTGCCCATCGGGGAGCTACGGGAAATACTGTCGGCGGCAACGGTTTTCGTGTGCCCGTCGGTGTATGAGCCGTTGGGGATCGTCAACCTCGAGGCGATGGCGTGCGCGACGGCGGTGGTGGCGTCCGACGTCGGCGGGATACCCGAGGTGGTCAGGGACGGGAGCACCGGGTCACTGGTGCATTACGACGCCGACGACGGGGCCGGCTACGAGGCGGGGCTGGCCGAAGCGGTCAACGAGCTGATCGCCGACCCGGATAAGGCTAAGCGCTACGGCGAGGCGGGACGCCAGCGCTGCATCGAGGACTTCTCCTGGGCCCACGCGGCCGAGCAGACGCTGGAGATCTACCGGAAGGTGTCGGCGTAAGCCGGCTTAGCTGGTGACGCCCTTGAGTTCGTCGCCCAGGGCGGCGGCTTCGTCCGGCGTCAGCTCAACGACCAGCCGACCGCCGCCCTCGAGCGGTACTCGCATAACGATGCCGCGCCCCTCCTTGGTCGCTTCCAAAGGACCGTCTCCGGTACGGGGCTTCATCGCCGCCATCGAGTGCTCCCTCCAGATTCGAGCTGGCCCGACGTCGCGGACCTGGTCGGCGCCGAGCATGCCCCGCCAGTGGAATTCCAGCCATACCCGACATTGAACTGCCAAATCACCCCCCCATTGTTCCCTATCCGGGGCGGCAGTTACACCAAGACCCGCTTCTGACACCTCATCGGGGCCCTCAACGCGGGTTTGCCGGCACCCAGCAACCGCGAATGTGGTCGTCAACCATGCCGGTCGCCTGCATCAGCGCGTAGGCGGTGGTCGGCCCGACGAAGCGGAATCCGCGCCGTTTCAGCTCGGCGGCCATCGCCTTCGACTCGGCGCTCGCGGAGGGGATTTCGGAGCCGTCGGCGGGGCGGGGACGCGGTGACGGCGCGAACGACCACAGCAGCTTGGACAGGTCCTCGGCGGAACCCAGCTCGGCGGCGGCGCGGGCGTTGGCGATGGTCGCGTCGATCTTGGCCCGGTTACGGACGATGCCGGTGTCGGCCATCAGCCGCTGCACGTCGGCGTCGGTGTACCCGGCGACCGTCTCGATGTCGAACCCGTCGAAGGCACGCCGGAAGTTCTCCCGTTTGCGCAGGATGATCAGCCACGACAGGCCGCTCTGGAAGGCCTCCAGGCTCATCCGCTCGAACAGCGCCACCCCGTCGTGCAGCGCGCGGCCCCATTCCTGGTCGTGGTAGTCGCGGTACATCTCGAAGTCCGGCCCGGGACGAATGGCCGCCCAGCCGCACCGCACCAGCCCGTCATCGCTCACATTGATTCCTGACGATCCTCGCCGTCGCGCGGTTCCACGGAATCGGGTTCGGCCTCGGTCTCGTCGTCGGCGGCGGGCGGGGCGTGCACCGCGGCCAGCTGGCCGCGCAGCGCCTCGAGCTCGCGGGCGAGCCGGTCCAGCACCCAGTCCACCTCGCTGGTCTTGTATCCGCGCAGCACCTGGGTGAATTTGACGGCGTCGACGTCGGCGCCGGTGACGCCGTAGGCGGGCAGCACGGTCGCCGTGGTCCCCCGCGGCAACGGCGGCAGCTGCTCGCCGCGGCCGAACAGCAGGCTGGCCGCGCCGAACAGCACGATCGCCACCAGGACCAGCACCACCAGGTACAGCAACACCAACGCCACGCGTTCGATATTGCCCTATCCCGCCGACATCCCGACCGGCGTGGGCCCTAGCGCGGCCGCAGTCCCTGGATCGGCGGCCGGTCCTCCAGCGACACCGGCGCGGTGTGCGCGGTGTAGCCGTAACCGTCGGCGCCGTCGGCGAAAAACTGGGTCAGGCCCACCCCGGAATCGGGGATCCCGCAGCGCGAGAGCAGGGTCGCGATGACCTGGCGGCTCATCACGCCCAGCTCGGGCAGCGGGCGGTTGCGGTGCGCCCGCACCCCGAGGTTGACCTGCGCGATCGCGTCCAGCCCCAGCCGGTCGAAGGTGTCCACCAGCACGCCGATCTCCACGCCGTAGCCCGGCGCGAACGGCACCGACGTCAGCAGCTCCCGGCTGGCCGCGTACTCGCCGCCGAGCGGCTGCAGGATGCACCCCAGCTCCGGGCGCAGCGCCGCCAGCAACGGCCGGGCGACCAGCTCGGTGACCCGTCCGCCACCCGCGTCGGCGCCGCCCAGCGGCCGCCGATAGAAGCTCTTCACCAGGTGAATGCCGTCGCCGGCGAGGAGCGGGGCCACCAGCCACGGCACGAACATCGGGTGCGGATTGATCAGGTCGGAATCGACGAACACCACGATGTCGCCGCTGGTGGCGGCGAGCGAACGCCACAGCACCTCGCCCTTGCCGGGCCGGACGGGCACCTCGGGCAGCGCCTGCTCGCGGCTGACGACGCGGGCGCCCGCCGCGATCGCGCGGATCTCGGTGTCGTCGGTGGAGCCGGAGTCCAGCACGATCAGCTCGTCGACCAGGCCGTCCACCAGCGGCGAGATGCTTTCGATCACCGAGGAGACGGTGGCTTCCTCGTTGAGGGCGGGCAGCACGACGGAGATGGTCCGCCCGGCCTTCGCGTCTTCGAGTTCGCCGACCGTCCAGCCGGGCCGGTTCCAATTGCGGTCGGACAGCCAGACGTCGCCGGGCCGCGCGGCGAGCACCCCCTCGCTGGCGAGGTCTACCAGCTCCGTCATGCCAGCCCCCGCACCGTGCGCGCGGGCGGGCGCGTCCCCTGGATCGAGGACACCATCTCGAGCACCCGCCGGGTGGCCGCGACCTGGTGCACCCGAAACATCCGGACGCCGGCCGCCGCCGCCAGCGCGGTGGCCGCCAGCGTTCCCTCGAGCCGTTCGGTCAGTTCCACACCCAAAGTCTCCCCGACGAAGTCCTTGTTGCTCAAAGCGAGCAGGACGGGCCACCCCGTCTTAACCAGATCGCCCACGTGGCGCAACAAAACTAGCCCGTGGAAGGTGTTCTTGCCGAAATCGTGGGCGGGGTCGATGAGCACCCGGTCGCGGGCCACCCCCGCCGCGACCGCCCGCTCCGCCGCCGCGGTCACCCGGCCGATGACGTCGTCGAGCACGCCCCGCGTGGTCGTTCCGTAGCTCACCCGGAACGGCCGCGTGCGCGGCTGGGCGCCGCCGGTGTGCGAGCACACCAGACCCGCGCCGAACTCGGCGGCCACCTCGGGCAGGGCCGGGTCGATGCCGCCCCAGGTGTCGTTGATCAGGTCGGCGCCCGCGGCGCAGGCCACCCTGGCCACCCCGGAGCGCCAGGTGTCGACGCTGATCAGCTGGTCGGGGTAGGCGCCGCGCAGCCATTCGATGAACGGCACCAGCCGGGCGATCTCGGTGGCCTCGTCGACCGTCTCGCCCGGGCCGGCCTTCACCCCGCCGACGTCGATGACGTCGGCGCCGTCCCCAATCGCCTGGTGCGCGGCGTCCCGGGCGGCCTCGTCGCTGAACGTCGCGCCCCGGTCGAAGAACGAATCCGGGGTGCGGTTGACGATCGCCATGATCAGCGGGCGATCGCCGGCGACGGGCCGGCCGCAGAGCGTGGACTGCACCCGTACATGGTGCCTGGTCTGCCCCGCGAGTGTGCGGCCAGCCGCACACCGGACGCCGAACGTGCGGCTGGCCGCACACTCGGCCAGCGTCAGCGGTCCAGGCGGCACCGCCGGGCGACGCGCGCGGGCACAAATAAATGGGGAAAATTCCCCATCAACCGGGGCCGCCCGCCCGCGCACACTTCACAGCGAATGCCCTGGATCGAAGGGAGGCGGCGATGTCGCTGCTGATTGCGGCGCCCGAGTTCATGAACGCCGCGGCAACGGATCTGGCCAATATCGGCTCGGCGGTGACCGCCGCGAACGCGGCGGCCGCGGGTCCGACAACCGCGGTGGTGGCCGCCGCGCAGGACGAGGTGTCGACGGCGGTGGCGGCGCTGTTTTCCGGGCACGGGCAGGCCTTTCAGGCGCTCAGCGCGCAGGCGGCGGCCTTCCATGCCGAATTCGTGCAAACCCTCGGCGGGGCCGCCGGCGCCTACGCGGCCACCGAGGCGGCCAACGCCTCGCCGCTGCAGACCGCGTGGCAAGACGTGCGCGGGGTGATCAACCTGCCCACCGAGCTGCTGTTGGGCACCCCGCTGATCGGCAAGGGCATCAACGGCGCACCGGGCACCGGGCAGCCCGGCGGGCCCGGCGGGCTGTTGTGGGGCGACGGCGGCGACGGCGGCTCCGGCGCGCCCGGGCAGCCCGGCGGCCGGGGCGGTAACGCCTGGCTGTTCGGCAGCGGCGGCCGCGGCGGGACCGGGGGAACGGGCATCACCGGCACCACGGGCGACGCGACCCAGAGCACCAATGGCGGCCTCGGCGGCAACGCCGGGATGGGCGGCGCCGGCGGCAACGGCGGGTTGATCTTCGGCAACGGCGGTGCCGGCGGTGCCGGCGGTATCGGCGGGACCGGCGGGCAGGGCGGCAACGGCCCCGACGGCGCGTTCGGCGGCCCAGTCAACGCCTTCAGCGGCACCGACGGCGGCCAGGGCGGCAACGGTGGCCAGGGCGGGGTCGGCGGCCAAGCCGAGGGGGTGGCGGGAATGTTCGGCGGCCATGCGGGTGCCAACGGCAACGGCGGCGCCGGCGGCAACGGCGGCCAGGGCGGCCAGGGCGGTGGCGGCGCCTTCGACGACGGCACCGCCAACGGCGGTGGGCATGGCGGCAGCGGCGGCAACGGCGGCGCCGCCGGCCTGGGTGGCACCGCTGGCGGCCCCGGCGCCATCGCGGGCGCCGCAGGCACCGGTGGCAACGGCGGCGACGGCGGCCCCGGCGGCAATAGCACCTTCGGCCTCGACGGCCCCGGCCAAGGCGGAAACGGCGGCAACGGCGGTGCCAGCACCGGCAACGGCGGCAACGGCGGCCACGGCGGCAACGGCGGCAGCGGCAGCTTCAGCGCCACGGTCAGCAATCCCACCGGCTTTGTCATGGGCGGGGGCGGTGGCAGCGGAGGGACCGGCGGCGACAGCACCGGCGGTGGCACCGGCGGCACCGGTGGCACCGGCGGCACCGGCGGTGGGGTCGAGTCCTTCGGCATCGGCCACACCAGCGCCGACGCCATCGCCAGCGGCGGCACCGGTGGTGGGGGCGGCGGCCCCGCCGGGGTCACCGGCGCTATCGGCGGGCCCGGTGGTGGTGGCGGCGGCGGCGCCATCGCCACCGTCGGTGCCAACACCGTCAACAATGGTCACGAGGACGGCGTCAGCGCGGGCGGCACCGGCGGTGGCCAAGGCGGCCTCGCTGGCGCGGGCTCCGGCGGCGCCAACACCTTCGACGCCGCCGGCGGGGGCGGCGGGGGCGGCGGCGGTATCGGCGGTATCTTCGGCGGCGCCGGCGGCGCCGGCGGCGCCGGCGGCGGCGCCGACTTGCTGAGCGGCGGCGCCGCCGGTCCGGCCGGTCAAAACGGCGGTCCTGGCGCAGTCGGCGCCGGCGGCATCGTCGGCCCCGGTGGCACCGGACATACCGGCGGAGGTGGTGGCGGCGGCGCCGCCGTCGTTTTGGGCGCCGCCGGAAGCGCCTTCGGCGGCACCGGCGGCAACGGCGGCTAGCACCGACGGGCACACGCATCGGCGAGTGTGCGGCCAGCCGCACATCGGACGCCGAACGTGCGGCTGGCCGCGCACTCGGCGGACGTCAGCCCTTCGGGCGCTTACCCTCGGCGACTTCCTCGGGGTACTCGTCGTAGTACGGCACATAGCCCTCGTCGCGGCCGGCCAGCACGTACAGCGGGTCTTCGACGTCGGGGCCGTAGGCCTGCTCGCGCAGCTCCACCTTGCGGCTCTTGAACGTCGTGGTGTGCTCCAGCGTCTTGACCACCCGCACGAACAACGGCAGCGCGTACGGCGGCAGCTCGTCGTACACGGCGCGGGCCAGGGACTGCCCGTCGAACTCGGCGCCCTCGCGCAGCTGGACCGCGGCCATCCCGGCGCGGCCGCCGGTGCGCGGAATCTCGACGCCGAACACCGTGCACTCCTCGACGGACTTGTCGGAGGCCAGCGCCGCCTCGACCTGGGTCGTCGCGACGTTCTCGCCCTTCCACCGGAACGTGTCGCCGAGCCGGTCGACGAACGCGGCGTGGCCCATGCCCTGCGGGCTCATCACGTCGCCCGAGTTGAACCAGCAGTCGCCCTCGCGAAAAGCGTTGCGCACCAACTTCTTTTCGCTCGACTCCTTGTCGGTGTAGCCGTCGAAGGGCTGCAGCCGGTTGACCGGGCTCAGCAGCAGGCCGGGCTGGCCGGGCGGCACCCGGCGCACCCGGCCGTTCTCGTCGCGCAGCGGCTCACCGGTGTCGGGGTCGTACTCCACGTAGGCCAGCGGCATCGGGAAGACGCCGGTGCTCCTGGGCACGTTGAAGACGTTGATGAAGGCGGTGTTGCCCTCGCTGGAGGCGTAGAACTCGCAGACGCGCGCGATCCCGAACCGGTTGGTGAACTCGTCCCAGATCTCCGGGCGCAGCCCGTTGCCGGCGATCACCCGCACCTTGTGCCGGCGGTCGGTCGGCTTGGCCGGCTGGTTGAGCAGGTACCGGCAGATCTCGCCGATGTAGATGAACGCGGTGGCCTCGCTGGCGATCACCTCGTCCCAGAACTTCGACGCCGAAAACGACTTGCCCAGGGCCAGCGTCGCGCCGGAGTTGATCACCGACGACAGCGCCACCGTCAGCGCGTTGTTGTGGTACAGCGGCAGGCAGCTGTACAGCGTGTCGGAGCTCTTCAGCCGCAACCCGATGCCGCCGAACGCGGCCAGCGCCTTCAGCCACCGCAGGTGCGTCATCACGCTGGCCTTCGGGAAACCCGTTGTGCCCGAGGTGAAGATGTAGAACGCGGTGTCGCGGGCCCGCACGGCCGAGGCCGACGCCGGGTTGGTGGCCGGTGCGCTGACGGCGAATCGCTCCAGGTCCTCGACGGTCATCGTCTCGGTCGCGCCCGCGCCGCCGCACTCGGCCACCGCGCTCACCAGGTCGGTCTCGGCGATGAGCACCTTGGCGTCCAGCAGGCCCAGGCTGTGCGACAGCACCTCGCCGCGCTGGTGGTAGTTGATCATCCCGGCGACGGCGCCGCACTTGACCGCGGCCAGCATCGCCAGCACCGCCTGGGGCGAGTTGCGCAACATGATCGCGACGACGTCGCCGCTGCCGACGCCGTGCGCGGCCAGCACCGCGGCGTAGCGGTTGGCGGCCGCGTTCGCGTCGCGGTAGGTCAGCTGCTGGTCGCCGAACCGCAGGAAGACCCGGTCGCCGTAGCGGGCGGCGCGGTCGGCGAACACCGTGCCGATCGATTTCTTGGAGCCCGGCTGCGCCAGCAGCCCGGTCAGCGCACCCCGCATGATCACCGGGACGTCGGCCAGCACTCCCGGCACCCGCGATGCGATGTCGGTCAGCCTGACCGCTGTGCGCGCTCCCCCGTCGTGGTCGGACACGTTTTCCTCTATTCCTGTAAGTCCCCTACGGCGCCCTCACGCGGGTGCGCACGCCTCCACTGCGGCACCCACCTTATCGACCAGCACCAACCGGTCCATCGCCGCTTGCGTGATGTAGCCGCGGTCGGCCACTCCGCACAGCCACAGCCACAGGCCCTCGTAGTGCCCGAAGGGGTCGAGCAACACGACCGGCTTGTCGTGCACCCCGAGAAAACCGGTGGTCCACGCGTCGAACAGCTCGTCGAGGGTGCCCACGCCGCCGGGCAGCACGATGAACGCGTCGGCGCGGTCCTCCATGATCTGCTTGCGCTCGTGCATGGTGTCGCTGACGATCAGCTCGTCGGCCTGGACGTCGGCGACCTCGAGGCGCATCAGGTGCTGCGGGATCACGCCGACGGTCCGCCCGCCGCGGGCGCGCGCCGCGCTCGCCACCGCGCCCATCGCGGACACCCGGCCGCCGCCCCACACCAGGGTCCAGCCGCGTTCGGCGATCGCCTCGCCGAGTTCCGAAGCGAGCGCGAGCAATTCGGGATGCTCGGGTCCCGACGCGCAGTACACGCAGACCGCCCAGGGGGCTGACGGGTCGCGTTCCGGGCGCATACAACGAAACGTAGACCAAGCCCGATGCGCCACGCACACCGCGCGCAATAAAATCCGGCGGGTGCCGATGCGATGGAACGTCCCCCAGCACGAGGAGACGTTGGAGCGGCTGAACGGCGCCGTGGCGGCCGGCCGGGGGGCCGTCGTGCTGGGGCCCGACGGGTGCGGCAAATCGACCCTGGCCCGGTTGGCCGCCGAGGGCTACGCCGCCGCGCACCCGGGCACGCTCACCCGTTGGGTCACCGGCACCCCGACCGAGCGCGCGGTCCCGTTCGGGGCGTTCGGCCACCTGGTGGCGATCTCCGAGATCGGCAAGCCGGCGGCGCTGCTGCGGTCGGCCCGCGCGTCGCTCGACGGGCAGGGCGATCTGTTGCTCGTCGTCGACGACGCCCACGAGCTCGACGTGCTGTCGGCGACGCTGGTGTACCAGTTGGCGCTGGCCGGCACGGCCCGGATGATCGTGACCGCCCGCGCCGACAAAGCCCCCGACGCCATCGCGGCCCTGTGGACCGACGGCCTGCTGGACCGGATCGACGTCGAGGCGCCCGGCGGGCAGACCGGGCGCGCCGAGGTCGACGCCTTCCTCGCCGAGCTGCCCGCCCCGGCCCGGGCAGTGCTGGACTACCTCGCGGTCGCGGAGCCCCTCTCGCTCGCCGACCTGACCGCCCTCGCGGGCGCGGGCGCGGTCGCCGCGGCGGAGGAGCTCGGCGCGGCGGAGACGCGGTCGCGGGGCGGGCGCTCCGACGACCCGGTGGTCTACACCGCGCACCCGCTGTTCGCCGAGCGCGCGCTGGCCACGCTCGGCGCCGAGGAGGCGCGGCGGCGGCGCACCGAGGTGGTCGGGGTGCTGGCGCAGCACCCGTCGGAGCACCTCAGCGACCGGCTGCGGCTGGCGTCGCTGGCGCTCGACAGCGACGCCCCGCAGCGCGCCGCCGACGTCGCCGCCGCCGCGCAGCAGGCGTTGCGGCTGGGTGACCTCGCGCTGGGCGAACGCCTGGCCCGCGCGGCACTGGACCGCTCCGGGGGGCTGGCGGCGCGGCTGGCGCTGGCCCACGCGCTGGCGTGGCAGGGCCGCGGCCGCGAGGCGGACGCGGTGCTGGGCGCCGTGGACGCGGGCGCGCTGGCCGAGCCGGCGCTGATGGACTGGGCGTTGCTGCGGGCGGCCAACCAGTTCTGGATGCTCAGCGAGCCCGAACGGGCGACGGCCTTCCTGCGGACCATCCGCGGCCGGGTTTCGGAGGCGGGCCCGCGCACCACGCTCGACGCGCTGAGCGCCACCTTCGCGATGAACGCGGGCAACGTCGGCTACGCCGTCAAGGTCGCCGGCGAGGTGCTTGCGTCGCCGGCGGCCGATGACCAGGCGGTGGCCTGGGCCGCCAGCGCGTCCGCGCTGTGCGCGGCGCGGCAGGGCCGGTTCGGCGACGTCGAACCGCTGGCGCAGCGCGCCCTGGCCGCCGAGCACCCCGGGCTGCTGCGCTTCACCATCGGGCTGGGCCAGACCACCGCGCTGCTGATGGCGGGCCGGCTGGCCGACGCCCGCGAAGTGGCCCAGCAGTTCACCGACTTCGCCGAACTGCAGCAGCCCGGCCGCGCGATCGGCGAGGTGCTGCTGGCGCACGTGCTGATCGCCGACGGCGAATTCGGCGCGGCCGCGGAGCTGCTCGCCCCGGCGGCCGCCACCCTGGAACGCACCGGCTACTCCTGGGGGCCGCTGTCGCTGACGCTGCTGGCCATCGCGTTGGCCCAGCAGGGCGACACGGCCGCGACGGCGAAGGCGTTGAGCAGGGCCGAATCCCGGCACGGCACCAAGTCGGCGCTGTTCGGCCCCGAGCTCGGCGTGGCGCGGGCGTGGCGGCTGGCGACGATGCGCGACGCGCACGGCGCGGTGGCCGCCGCCCGCGACGCCGCCCGGATGGCCGAACGGGGCGGGCAGGCGGCCGTGGCGCTGCGCGCCTGGCACGAGGCCGTCCGCCTCGGGGACACCCGCGCGGCGGATCCCCTCGCCCGGCTGTGCGGCGAGGTCGACTGCGTGGCGGGCGGGCTCGCGCTCGCCCACGCGCGGGCGTTGGCGGCCGGTGACGGCGCGGCGCTGCGGGCCGCCGCGGAGCAACTCGCGGCGGTCGGGATGCGGGCGGCGGCCGCCGATGCCGCCGCGCAGGCGGACCGCCTCGGCGCTTAGTGCCGCAAACGGGCTCGCCGCATCGTGCGCGAACCGTGACGCCGCCGTGCTACGACGGTGACTCTTACGCCTCACTGTTTCCGAAGGTGACTTCGCTCGGCGGTGGGAGGCTGGATGCGTATCCGCCCTTCGCGTGCGGCCAGACTGCTCGCGGCCGGTTTGCTGATCGCCGCGCTGACGACTGACGCGTCGACGGTCGTCACCCCGCCCGCCGCCCGGGCCGCGCTGACGGGGCCGACGCTGCCGCTCGGCCACGCCGGCCGTTGGATGACCGACGCCGACGGGCGCGTCGTCATCCTGCACGGGCTCAACCAGGTCTACAAGCTGCCGCCCTACACGCCGTCGGCCGACGGGTTCGGCGACGACGACGCGGCGTTTCTGCAGGCCAACGGCTTCAACGCGATGCGGGTGGGGGTCATCTGGGCCGCGGTGGAGCCGCAGCCGCTCAGCTACGACGACAACTATCTGAACTCGATCGCGCAGACGGTGGCGACGCTGGCGTCGCACGGCATCGTCAGCCTGCTCGACTTCCATCAGGACCTCTACAACGAGGCGTTCCAGGGCGAGGGGGCGCCGGCGTGGGCGGTGAAGACGGCCGGGCTGCCCAACCCGCAGCTGGGCTTCCCCGGCAACTACTTCCTCAACCCCGCCGAGGAGTTCGCCTGGAACGCCTTCTGGCGGGACGCCCCGGCGCCCGACGGGATCGGGCTGCAGGACCACTACGCGCGCGCGTGGGCCCACGTCGCCGGCTTCTTCCACGGCAACCCGGGCGTCTTCGGCTACGAGATTTTGAACGAGCCGTGGCCCGGCTTCATCTGGGAGGGCTGCTTCAACTTCGTGCTGGGCTGCCCGATCCAGGACCACAAGCTGACCGTGTTCTACCGGAAGGTGGTGCCGGTGATTCGCACGGCCGACCCCACCACGATGGTGTTCTTCGAGCCGAACACGCTGTCCGACGAGGGCGTTCACACCGACATCGGCGGGGTGGCCGACCCGAGCACCGGGTTCTCGTTCCACGACTACTGCGCCATCGAATCGGCGTTGCACAAGAACATCACCTGCCGCTTCCAGGACGGCCTCACGATCACCAACGCCAACCTCTACGCGGACTTCCACCACGTCCCGCCGCTGCTGACGGAGTTCGGCGCCACCAACGACCTGAACAACCTCGCGGAGGTGATGCGCCACACCGACCACCAGCGGATGGGCTGGCTGGAGTGGGCGTACACCGGCAACGACAAGACGAGCTCCTCGCCGACCGACCAGGCGCTGGTGTTCAACCCCGCCCAGCCGCCGACGGGCGCCAACGTCAACGTCCCGAAGCTCGGGGTGCTCGCGTCCCCCTACCCCCAGGTGGTCGCCGGGACGCCGCGGGACTGGTCGTTTCGGTCGAGCGTGTTCCGGCTGTGCTACTCGACCGCGCGGGCCGACCGCACCGGCAGTTTCGCGCCGGGCGCGCAGACGCTCATCTCGGTGCCGCCCATCGAGTATCCGAACGGCTATCAGGTGAGCGTCGCAGGCGGACAGGTGGTTTCGCCGCCCAACGCCCCGGTGCTGGCCGTCGTCGCCAACCCGGGCGTCGGCGCCGTCGACGTGGTCGTGGCCCCGGCGTAACCGCGGCTACGCGCTCAGGTAGCGCCGCAGCATCTCCACCGCGGCGGTGATGTTGGCGACCGGCACCCGCTCGTCGCGGGTGTGCGCGAGGTTGGGATCGCCCGGGCCGAAATTGACCGCGGGGACGCCCAGCGCGGCGAACCGCGCCACGTCGGTCCACCCGTATTTCGCGCGCACCCGCCCGCCGGCGGCCTCCACCAGCGCCTTGGCGGCGGGCTGCGACAGCCCCGGCAGGGCGCCGGCGGCGGCGTCGGTCCGCTCGATGTGCACGTCGAGGCCGTCGAACACCTCGCGCACGTGCTGCAGCGCCGCGTCCACCGACCGGTCCGGGGCAAAGCGGAAGTTGACCGTCACCGAGGCGGCGTCGGGGATCACGTTGCCGGCGACGCCGCCGTCGATGCGCACCGCCGACAATCCCTCCCGGTACTCGCAGCCGTCGATGTCGACGGTGCGGGCGCGGTAGGAGGCCAGCCGGTCCAGCACGGCGCCGAGCTTGTGAATGGCGTTGTCGCCCAACCAGGCCCGCGCCGAGTGGGCGCGCGTGCCGGTCGCGCTGATCACCACGCGCAGAGTGCCCTGGCAACCGGCCTCGATGTAGCCGCCGGTGGGCTCGCCCAGGATCGCGACGTCGGCGGCCAACCAGTCCGGCAGCTCGCGCTCGATGCGGCCCAAACCGTTTGCGGCGGCGTCGATTTCCTCGCAGTCGTAGAACACCAGCGTCAGGTCGTGCACCGGCGCTTCCACGGTCGCGGCCAGGTGCAGGAACACCGCGTCGCCGGCCTTCATGTCGGCGGTGCCGCAGCCGTACAGGTCGCCGCCCTCGCGGCGGCTGGGCAGGTTGTCCGCCACCGGGACGGTGTCGAGGTGCCCCGCCAGCAGCACGCGCATGCGCCGCCGCGCCCGGGTGCGCGCCAGCACCGCATTGCCGCTGCGGACAATCTCGAAGCCCGACGTCTGGGCGCGCAGGGCGGCCTCCACCTCGTCGGCCAGGCGCGCCTCGTCGCGGGATTCGCTGGGGATGTCGACCAGCGCAGCGGTCAGCTCGATCGGGTCCCCGCGCAAGTCCAGCACGAAACCAGCCTAGCCCTCGGGGCGGTCAGGCCAGGACGTAGTCCCCCGCGAATTCGATGCCGATCAGCAAGGATTCGGGATCGTCCGGCGGCACCGGACGGTTATCGGCGGGACGCGGCAACACTTTTCGCTTCCCGGGGAACATGATGCCGTCGTAATCGGCGTAGTCGTACAGGTAGTGGGCGGCGCCGTTGGAGCCCAGGACCTCGGGTGCGTAGTCATGGCGGGCGATGAGCCCGTCGTTGTCGATGTAGAGAACCTGAACGGGGCAGTGGGTGGCGATGTGGGACGGGAACGTGAGCCGCAGTCGCCGCCAGTCCTGTCCCGGTCCCTCGCGCCAGGGATCGATCTCCTGCGCGTCGACATCGGGTCTGGTCGCCACGAACGGCAGGTTGAAGTAGTTCCACAGCGCATAGCCCGCGAAGTACAAGCCGTGCAGGTGATCCCACGGTGTTTGCAGAGAGTGCCCGGCGAAGGCGTCGCGCGGGTTCCGGCGATCCTCCCGGATCGTCCCGTCCACGGATTCGATCCAGACCCGGTCGGGGGTGTAGAAGCCGCGCGCGTCGTCGGCGGTGAACGGATGGAGTTGCAGGGCCTGCCTTTCAGTCTCGGCCTCGGCGCGTCCGTCGGCGAGCAGCGTCGGTTGGCCTTTGAGCGACCAGGTCCGCCCCCAAGATCGCAGACCGGTCGACACGGTGCGGACCTCACGCCACCGCTTGATGCCGCCGTGCGCGGCGATGACGTCGTCGAGCAGATCGCTCATGTTGTGTTCTCCTAACGGCTCAGCGGGGCAAGGGGTTTCGTCTGGCCTAGGCCGCCGCGAGCAGCTCGCGCAGCGCGAAGTGGCCGTCGCGTTCGAAGGCGGCGCGGTTGGCGGTGACGAAGTGGGCGACGGTCATGGGTTTGTGCCCGCCGACGACCTCGACGAGGTTGTTCTCGCCCGCAAAAATGCCGTCGCGGTAGTCCTGGGCGACGCTGCTGATGTGTTGCACAAAAAAGTCCGGCATGCCGTGGGCCGACAGGGCCGCCGCGAACGCGGGGATGTCGACCGGCTCGTAGCGAACCGGGATGCCGAGCGTGTCCGCCATTTGATCGGCGATGCCGTAGTGGTCGAGCTCCTCGGCACCGACCAGCGGGTAGACCTGGCGGTCGTGCGGGGCGGGGTTTTGCAGGATCGCGGCGATCACCCGGGCCTGGTCGTATCCGGCGATGGGAGCGTGGCGACCGTTGCCGAACGGCAGCGGCAGCACGCCTTCGTTGCCGTTGCGAAGCCATTGCCAAATCAACCACTCCGCGAAGAAGGTCGGGCGCAGGTGGGTGGTGCCGAACGCGGAGCGGTCGAGTAGCCGTTCGGCCAGCCAATGCTGCTGGGCGGCATGGCTTTTCGCCTCACGCCGCGCCGAGATCTGGGACATGTTGACCACCGCCTCGACGCCGGCCTCGCTGGCGGCCTGGGCGAAGATGGCGGTGGCGGGCAGCAGGCCGCCCGGGGCGATGGGATAGCAGAAGTAGGCGGCGCTGACACCGGACATCGCCGAGCTCACCGCGCGGAAATCGAGCAGGTCGCCTTCGACGATCTCGGCCCCGAGCGCGGCCAGCGCCTCGGAGCGCCGGTCGGCGCGGTGCACGAATGCTCGCACCCGGTGGCCGGCCTCGCGCAGGAGCCTGACGGTGGGCGCGCCGGTGTTGCCGGTGGCGCCGGTGATGAGGAACAGCCGATCGGATGACATGTCGATCCTTCCGCGATGCTTGCTGACTAACGATGTCGTTAGTAAGATGTAACCATCGATGGCTGAGTAACGCAAGCATTAGTTATGAGGGGCCCGGATGGAGTTCGAGGAGCGGCTGCAAGACCGGCAGCAATGGTCGATCGGCGACGCCTGCTCGATGTCGAAGGTGCTCGAGCTGCTCAGCACCAAGACCGCTTTCCAGGTGATCCGTGAATTGTTCTTCGGCACAACGCGGTTCGAGGATTTTGTGGAGCGGATCGGAACGTCGGCGCCGGCGGTATCCCGCGCGCTCAAGCAGCTCGAGACGGCGCGGATCGTTGCCCGCATTCCCTACCAGGTGCCGGGGCGCCGTGCGCGACACGAATACCGGCTGACCGAGGCCGGGGAGGATCTGCTTCCGATCTTCATGGCGCTGGTGCAATGGGGCGACAAGTACCTGCACGACGGAGCGGCTCCCCTGTCGTTCGTCGACGCCGACACCGGCCGCACACTGGGGGTCTGCGTGACCGCCGATACCGACAGCCCGACGAAGCGCTCGGCGGACATCCGGGTCCAACGAAACGCCGCCCACCGGCGCAGTTGAGCGGGGGCCGGCGTCGGGACCGCCTTTTTGTGTTCTGCCCGGCCGGGAAAGTAGCGTGTCGAGGCGTGACTGGAGCTGCAGGCATTGGGTTGGCGACGCTGGCCAACGACGGGTCGGTCCTCGACACGTGGTTTCCCGCACCGGAACTGACGGAATCGGGCACCGGCGGCACGTCGCGGCTCGCGCTGTCGGACGTTCCGCCGGAACTCGTCGCGCTGGTCGGCCGCGACGACGAGCGCGGCACCGAGACCATCGCCGTGCGCACGGTCATCGGCTCGCTCGACGAGGTTGCCGCCGACGCGTACGACGCCTACCTGCGCCTGCATCTGCTGTCGCACCGGTTGGTGGCGCCGCACGGGCTGAACGCCGGCGGCCTGTTCGGGGTATTGACCAACGTGGTGTGGACTAATCGCGGGCCGTGCGCGATCGAGGGCTTCGAGGCGGTCCGGGCGCGGCTGCGCCGCCACGGTCCGGTGACCGTCTACGGCGTGGACAAGTTCCCGCGGATGGTCGACTACGTCCTGCCGACCGGGGTGCGCATCGCCGACGCCGACCGGGTGCGGCTGGGCGCCCACCTGGCGCCGGGCACGACGGTGATGCACGAGGGCTTCGTCAACTACAACGCCGGCACCCTGGGCGCGTCGATGGTCGAGGGGCGCATCTCGGCCGGCGTCGTGGTGGGCGACGGGTCGGACATCGGCGGCGGGGCGTCCATCATGGGCACGCTGTCCGGCGGTGGCACGCAAGTCATTTCGATCGGCAAGCGGTGCCTGCTCGGCGCCAACGCGGGCCTGGGCATCTCGCTGGGCGACGACTGCGTCGTCGAGGCCGGCCTGTACGTCACCGCCGGCACCAAGGTCACCACGCCCGACGGCACCGCGGTCAAGGCACGCGACCTCTCCGGCGCCGACAACCTGCTGTTCCGGCGCAACTCGGTCACCGGCGCGGTCGAGGTGGTGTCCCGCGACGGCCACGGCATCGCGCTCAACGAGGACCTGCACGCCAACTGAGCTAGCGGCCGGGCACCTCTTCGAAGCGGGCCCCCAGCGACGTGCCGTTGGTTTCGGGCAGCAGGTAGGTGCAGACCAGGCCGATCGCGGTCAGCGCGGCCAGCATGGCGCCGATCGCCCAGCTGCCGTACGTCGCGAGGAGCGTCCCGGCCAGCAGCGGCGGCAGGGCCCCGCCGACGACCCCGGCGAGGTTGAGCGCGAGCGCCGATCCGCTGTAGCGGTAACGCGTGGCGAACAGCTCCGGGATGAAGGCGGCGGTGGGCCCGGAGCCGATCGCACCGCCGACGGCCATGCCGACGACGGCAACCACGTACAGCGCCGGGTTGCGGGTGTTCAGCAACGGCATCACCACGAACGCCCACGGCAACAGCAGCGACCAGCCCAGCAGCATCAAGCGGCGGCGCCCGACCCGGTCGGACAGGGTGGCCGAAGCCGCGACGGTGGCGATGCTGACCAGCCCGGTCAGCGCGCCCACCGTCCAGATGAAGCCGCGCGTGTACCCCAGGTGCGAATTGGCGTAGATCAGCAGGTAGGTGTGACCCAGGTAGCCGAAGCCGAATCCGCCCAGTAGGCTGCCGCCGGCCAGCAGGATCTCGCGGCGCTGCAGCCGCCACAGCTCTCGCAGCGGCGCCTTGGGCACCAGGTCGCGGGCCTTCTCCGCGGCGAACACCGGGGTCTCCTCGATGTTGAGCCGCACGTAGAGCGCGATCCCGATCAGCCCCGCGCTGAACAGGAACGGCAGCCGCCATCCCCACTGCATGAACGCGGCGCTCTTCTCCCCGATGCTGAAGTTCACCCCCAGGAAGGTCAGGCTGGCGAGCACCGCCGCGGTGCCGGCGCCGAGCAGGGTGAACATGCCGTAGCGGCCTCGCTTGCCGGGGGGCGCGTACTCGGCGCTCAGCAGCGCCGACCCCGCCCATTCGCCGCCGACGGCGAACCCCTGCAGGAGCCGCAACACGATCAGGATCAACGGGGCCGCCGCGCCGATGGCGGCCGTGCTGGGCACCAGCCCGACGCTGACGGTCGACACGGCCATGATCAGCAGCGTGGCGATCAGCGTCTTCTTGCGGCCCAGCCGGTCACCGAAGTACCCGAAGACGGCCGCGCCCAGCGGCCGGGACAGGAACGCCGTCGCGAACGTCGCCATCGCGGCGACGACACCGAGCGTCGAACCGAGCCGCGGGAAGAACACCGTCGGGAACACCAGCGCGGCCGCGGTGCCGTAGATGAGGAAGTCGTAGTACTCGATCGCCGAGCCGACCAGACACGCCGCCGCCACCCGCCTCATCGGGGTCGAGGCGGCCCCGGCCGCAACCGTCGGCAGTTCCGTCACGCCTACGACGGTAGGTGAAGGTTTGCCGTCTCGCTCGACGGAAAAGCTGGCAAAACGCTGCGTGTCGCCTAAGGGCCGGGCGCTCAGCCCTCGGCGAGCAGCTGCTTCTTGAGCACCTTGCCCATCGCGTTGCGCGGCAGCGCCGCCACCAGGCGCACCTCCCGCGGCCGCTTGTGTATCGAGAGCTCCTGGGCGACGTGGTTGATCAGGTCGTCGGAGCGCAGGTCGGACGA
This sequence comes from Mycobacterium paraense, assembly GCF_002101815.1. GTDB lineage: Bacteria > Actinomycetota > Actinomycetes > Mycobacteriales > Mycobacteriaceae > Mycobacterium > Mycobacterium paraense. The sequence goes on from NZ_LQPM01000007.1 coordinate 38,346, forward strand.
GCCGACGACGTAGGCGACGATGCGCTGGCCCAGATCCTCGTCGGGCAGCCCGACGACCGCCGCCTCCTGCACGCCGGGGTGCCCCAGCAGCGACGTCTCGATCTCACCCGCGCCGACGCGGTAACCGCCGGACTTGATCAGGTCGACCGACTCGCGCCCGACGATGCGGTGCATGCCGCCGCCGTCGATCACCGCGACGTCGCCGGTGCGGTAGAAGCCGTCGGGCGCGAACGCCTCCGCGGTGGCCTCCGGCCGGTTCAGGTAGCCGTCGAACATCATCGGGCCCCGAACCTGAAGCCGCCCAACGGTTTCCCCGTCGTGAGGCACCGGGTTGTCGTCGTCGTCGAGCAGCCTGGTTTCCACGCCGGCCACGGGCAGGCCCACCCAGCCCGCGCGGCGCTCGCCGTCGGCCCGGGTCGAGATGGTGATCAGCGATTCCGAGGCGCCGTACCGTTCGATGGGCTGGTGCCCGGTGAGCTCGGCCAGCCGGTCGAACACCGGCACCGGCAGCGGCGCGCTGCCCGAGACCAGTAGCCGCGCCGGGCGCAGCGCCTCGGCCGCGGCGCCGTCGGCCACCACCCGCGACCACACGGTGGGAACCGCGAAGAACAGCGATCCGCCCCATTCGGCGCACGCTTGCGCGTACCCGGCCGGTGTCGGTCTTCCGGTGTGCACGAAGCGGTTTCCGATCCGCAGCGACCCGAGCAGGCCCAGCACCAGCCCGTGCACGTGGAACAGCGGCAGGCCGTGCACCAGGACGTCGTCGGGCGTCCACTGCCAGGCCTCCGCCAGGGCGTCGAGGTCGGCGGCGACCGCGCGGCGGCTCAGCTGCACCCCCTTGGGCAGCCCGGTGGTGCCCGAGGTGTAGATGATCATCGCGGTCGCGTCCGGCGACGGCTCGGGGTAGCGGTGCCAGGAGCGGGCGTGCAACCGCACCGGGATGTGCGGCAGGCCGTCGGGATCTTCGGGCTCGGGACCCAACCAGGCCTCCGCGCCGGAGTCGGTGAGCATGTGCCGGCGCTCGGCCACGCCGACGTCGGAGGGCACCGGCACGAACGGCACGCCCGCGAGCAGGCAGCCGGTGACCGCGAGCACGGTGGCCGCGCTCGGCGTGGCCAGGATCGCGACCCGATTTGCGCCGGCGACCCGCTCGGCCACCGACGTTGCGGCACCGACCAAGTCGCTGCGGCTGAGCGTGACGCCGTCGATCCGCACCGCGTCGGCGATGTCGGTGGTGGTGGTGACGGTCGAGGGATTGAGCGACGCGAGCAGCACGCCTGCAGGTTACCCGGCGGCGTCAGGCCTGCTGGTCCCAGATCTTGATCAGGGTGGACAGGATCTCCTCGCCGCGGCCCAGCCCGCCGAGGTGGCTTTCGCCCGGGAGCACGATCAGCTCGCAGTCGGGCAGCAAGGCCACGACGTGCTCGCCGTGGGCGAACGGAACGATGTGGTCGCTGTCGCCGTGCCACCAGCGCACCGGGACCTTGACCTCGTCGAGCCGGAATCCCCAGTCCCGGGTGAACAGGATGATGTCGTTGAACGGCGCCGCCAGTTGCTTGCGGCTGCCGTTGAGCAGGTCGTCGAGGAACATGGCGCCGAACTCGGGCCGGGTGAGCAGGCGCCGGTCGCCCTCGGGCGATATCGCGGCATAGAGATAGAGGGCGGGATTCGCGACGGGGCGGATCGCCCGGACCACCAGGCTCGCTCCGATCCGCAGCGGGTCGCCTCCCAGCCGCAGCAGGGGCGCCATCCGCTTGCCCAGGTTCATCAGGCCGCTGGTGATCCCCTCGTCACCGAGGAACGGCGCGACGCCCCCGAGCACGCCGACGTCCACGACCCGGTCGGGCAGCACCGCGGCGGATGCGAGCGCGTAGGGGCCGCCGCCGGACAGGCCGATGACCGCCATCTTGTCGATGCCCAGCGTGTCGGCGATCGTCCGCAGGTCGTCGCCGAACGCCCGGATGTTCTCGTAGCGATGGGGTGTCGACGATCCGATGCCCGGCCGGTCGATGCCGATCAGGCGGATGTTGTGCTGTTCGGCGTAGACACGGGCCTCGATCGGGATCTGTCGGCGGGCGCCGGGGGTCCCGTGCAGCCAAAAGACCGCCCGGCCCCAGGGGGCGCCGAACTCGGCGAAGCCGATTTGGCGGTCCTCCCCCACGGCGATGTTGCCTTCGAGCTTGGGGCGGGCGATCTCCATGACCATGCCCAGCAGCTTTGCATGTGACGAGCCGTTTACCAAAGGCTCACGGCCTACCCGTTGAGCGGCCGCTCCCCGATGACCCGTTCGGCCCGCAGGCCGGCCAGCTCGTCGGCGGAAAGGCCCAGCCCGCGCAGGATCTCGTCGTTGTGCTGACCCAGCGTCGGCGCGGGGCTGCGGTGGGGCCGCGCCGGTCCCGGGGCCATCCGAAGCGGCCAGCCGGGATAGCGGTGCGATCCGGTGACGGGATGCGCCAGCTCCTGGTAGAACCCCCGCGCGTCGAGCTGGGCGATCTCATACATCCGCTCGCCGGTGACCACCCGCTCGGCCGGGATGCCCTGCGCCGCAAGGGCTCCGACGATCGCGTCGGGCGCCTGGGTGCGGGTCCACGCCGCGACCATCTCGTCGAACGCGTCATGGTCGACGTCCGGGTCCCCGGGCAGCGACAGCGCCACCCACGCGCCGTCCTCGTTGGTCGGGTACACGCCCTGCAGGTAGCCGCGCCGGCGGTTGCCTTCGCGGGATTGCACGACGCCGTTCATCGAGTACTCGATCACCGGTTCGGCGGTCACGGCGGCGGCGACCTCGATCTGCGCGATCTCGATCAGTTGCCCCTCCCCGGTGCGGCTTCGGTGCTCGAGCGCGGCCAGCAGCGCGACCCCCGCGTGCACGCCGACGACGGGGTCGGCGGGCCCCTGCGGGTTGCATGGCGGCCCGTCGGGATAGCCGGTGACCGCCGACATCCCCGCGGTCTGCTCGAAGTTCAGCGCCCAGCCGACGTAATCGCGCCAGGGGCCCTGCAGGCCGAACCCCGGCATCCGGATCATGATCACGTCGGGCTTCAGCGCCACCAGCGACTCGTAGCCCAGACCGAACTGCTCCACGACTCGTGGTGAGAAGTTCTCCACGACCACGTCGGCCTGCGCGGCCAGCCGCCGGACGATTTCTTGGCCGCGCCGCGAGGTCAGGTCCAGCGTGAGGTCTTGCTTGTTGAGGTTGGTGGCCTGCCATAGGCCGCTGCGCTCGTACCAGTCGTCACCCTCGAAGGGAAAGGCGCCGGAGTAACGAAAACCGTCGGGCCGCTGGATCGACTCGACCTTGACGATGTCGGCGCCGAACGCGCCCAGGTAACACGTCAGGTATGCGCCCGCCCAGAAGGTGGTCAGGTCGAGCACCTTCAGCTCCGCGAACGGTAGGGCCCTCGTCGTGCGAACCGAGGCCCGATGATGCTGTGCCGCAGGGCCTTTGGTCAGCCGGAACGGCGCCCCGGGGCGTTGGAACTCCCCGGTTATGAAGAACTCGCGCTTGGCGTATTGCGGACATTCCAGCACGGTGGCGCCGTCGTTGACCGGGGTGGCCGGAATCCGCAACGCCTGGCTCAGGTCGACGATCTCGGCGACGGTCTGCTCGGCGAGCACTGGCTCTGCGCGGGCATAGAATTCGGCGCGCTCGGGGCCGCCCAACATGATCGGGATCTGCTGCTCGCCGAACTCGGGCAGGCCCAGCATCGCGCACACGTCCAGCCAATGCTGCCCCGTCAGGCAGTTGATGCCCACCCAGCCGTCGGCGGCGCGGACCACCCCCAGCATGGGAGCGCCCCGTGCGTTGGCGGGCAGGCCGAGGCTCTGCATCTTCTCCGCCATCAGCATGGGATAGGGCAGCGTCGACAGCAACGATTCGAACTCCGAAACATCGACCTGCACAACCTCATCGGATGCGCAACGCAGCGCGGTCAATGCGCCCAGGGCGCCGTAGGCGCCCGCAACGTACTCGGCGATCCGCGCGCCGACCTGCACCGGGGGGCGGTCGGGATCGCGGGCGCTGACCCAGCCCGACGCCGCCTGCAGCGTCAGCGACGTGGCCGGCCGGTCCCGCCACGGCCCGGACTGCCCGAAGGCCGAGATGCGCAGCAACACCAGGTTCCGGTTGAGCCCGCCCAGGCTGTCGCGGTCGAATCCCCAGCCCTCCAGCGTTCCGGGCGGGAAGTTCTCGATCAGCAGGTGCGCACCCGCGATCAGCTCGCGGGCATCCTGGAACGCCGCACTTCGCTTGCCGGCGTTCAGGTATTGAAATAATCCGCTGTGTTCGGGATCCGGAACCCCGCGGGGAAACGGACCCCAATAGCGCAGCGGATCTCCGCCCGGGGGCTCGATCTTGGTGACCTCGGCACCGAGGTCAACCAAAAGCTTTGCCGCATAAGGCCCGGAGATCTCCTTGGTGATTTCGACGACGGACAGCCCCGCGAGGGGTCCGCTCACGCGGGAACCCCGATCGCCATTGCCTCCATGTACTGGTGCAGCCCGCCGATGCCGCCGCCCTCCCGGCCCAACCCGCTCAGCTTGAACCCGCCGAACGGCGCGCCGCCGGGGCCGCACCCGTTGACGGCGACCTGCCCGGTGCGGATGCGCCGCGCGACACCGACGGCGCGGTCCACGTCCCCGCCCCACACCGCCCCGGAAAGCCCGTACTGGGAGTTGTTCGCGATGGCGACCGCGTCGTCGTCGTCGCGGTAGCGCAGCACCGTCAGCACCGGCCCGAACACTTCCTCCTGGGCGATGGTCGAATCCTGATCGACGCCGGTGAGAATCGTCGGCTCGAAATAGAACCCGACGTCCAGCCCGGCCGGACGGCCACCACCGGTCGCCAGCCGGGCTCCGTCGTTGACCGCTCCGTCGACGTGCGCCTGGACCCGGTCCCGCTGCGCCGCGCTGATCAACGGGCCCATCTGCACGTCGGGGTCGGCGGGGTCGCCGACCTTGACCTCGCGGGCCAGCGCCACGAGCCGGTCGACGACGTCGTCGTGCAGCGAATCGGGAAGCAGCATCCGGCTGTGCAGGATGCAGGCCTGCCCGGCGTGTAGCGAGCACGAGTCGAACAGCATCTGCCGCAACGTCTCGTCGGTGACCTCGGTGTCGTCCAGGACGATGCTGGCCGACTTGCCGCCCAGTTCCAGCAGGATCCGCTTCATGGTGTCGCCCGCGGCGGACATGACCTGGCGCCCGACGACCGAACTGCCGGTGAAGCTCACCATGTCGATGCGCGGGTCGGTGGTGAGCAGCCGGGCGGCCTCGACGCCGGAGGGCGTGACGACGTTGACCACGCCGGGCGGGATGTCGGTCTGCTCGTCGATGATGCGCGCGAGTGCCAGCCCCGCCAGCGGGGTCAGCGGGGAGGGCTTGAGCACGACGGTATTGCCGGCGGCCAGCGCGTGGTTGAGCTTCATGACGTTGAGGCAATGCGGGAAGTTCCATGGCGTCAGGACGGACACGACGCCCAGCGGTTGGTGGCGCAGCAACGTGGTGCCGGCGCTCATTCCGGTCACCGCTTCCTCGCCGAGCTGCGCGGCGAGCTGGGCCGCGACCATCGACATGTATCCGGCCCCGTCGATTTGCATCATCCGCTCGTTGGCAACGCAGCCCCACTCCACCTGCGACAGCGCGAAGAACTCGTCGGCGTGCTTCAGCAGCGCCGCGCCGAGCTGATTGAGGCAGCCGGCCCGCTCGTCGGGACCCATCCGGCCCCACGGCCCGCTGTCGAAGGCCCGGCGCGCGGCGTCGATCGCCGCGCCGAGCTGGGCGATGCTGGCGTCGGGCGCGGTGCCGATCGATTGTTCGGTGGCCGGGTTGATGTCGTCGTAGCGACCGCCCTCCGCGTCGACCCAGCCGCCATCGATGTAGAGCTGGTAGGTGTCGACGAGAGATCCCGGAGTTTGTAGCTCGGTCATGCGCGCTTCCTCACCCGAACGTCGGTCATCTAGAGAGCCAGTGTTCACCGCCGGTACCCTGGCGTCAATCACCAATTCGGCGAATTTTCCGCTATTCCAGCGCGTTGCGGACGTATTGACAGGGACGATCGGCAGCGGGTAGACACAACGTCGCAAGACACATTGGCGTGATGTGTCGGATCGTCCGTCGAGGAGGCCCGCATGCGGACCGCTATGCCCGCCTCTCTGTTGCACTCCCCCGACTTCTACGCGGGCGATCCCTACCCGGCGTACCGGGAGCTGCGCGCGACGTCGCCGGTGTGCTGGAACGACGTGACCAACTTTTGGGCGCTGCTGAAGTACGAGGACATCCGCTTCGTGTCGAGCAACCCGGGGCTGTTCTCGTCGACCCAGGGCATCACCATCCCCGATCCCGCACAGCCGAGCCCGGTCCAGCCGGGCAGCCTGATCTTCACCGACCCGCCGCGGCACCGGCAGATGCGCAAGCTGATCAACTCGGGGTTCACCCGGCGCCGGGTGGCCGTCCTCGAGCCGAAGATCCGCGAGATCGTGCGGGGCATCCTCGACGACGTCGCACCCGACTCCGTCCACGAGTTCGCCGAAGAGATCGCCGCTCCGTTGCCCACCCGGATGATCGCCGAGCTGATCGGCGCCCCGCCCGACGACTGGGAGCAGTTCCGGGCGTGGTCGGACGCCGCCACCGGAAGCGCCGACCCGGAGATCGAACTGGATCCCCTGGTGGCCATGGGGCAGCTTTTCGAGTACTTCCAGAAGCTGATCGCCCAGCGGCGCGTCGAGGCGCACGACGACCTGCTGTCGGTGCTGGCGGGCGCGGAGATCGACGGGGTCCGGCTCACCGACGAAGACCTGCTCAACTTCGCGTTCCTGTTGTTGGTCGCCGGCAACGAAACCACCCGCAATCTCATCGCTTTGGGAACATTGGCGTTGATCGCCCACCCCGACCAGTGTCGCGTGTTGGTTGAGGATCGATCGCTGATCCCGGGCGCCGTCGAGGAGATGCTGCGCTGGAACAGCCCGGTGGTGCACATGGCGCGCACCGCGACGGCCGACGTCGAGATCCGCGGGCAGCGGATCGCCGAGGGCGACACGGTGGTGATGTTGTACGGGTCGGCCAACCGCGACGAGGACATCTTCGGTCCCGACTCCGAGGAGTTCGTGGTGACCCGCCACCCGAATCCGCACATCGCGTTCGGCTGCGGTGAACACTCTTGCGTCGGTGCGCAATTGGCCCGGCTGGAGGCCTCGGTGATGTTCGACGAGCTGCTGCGGCGCTTCCCCCGGCTGGAGCTGGTGGGCGAGGTGGACCGGATGCGCGCCACGATGGTGCCGGGAGTGAAGCGGATGCCGGTGCGGCTCGGGACGGGCGAGTGATGGAGCTCGACTACACGCCCGAGCAACAGCGGCTTCGCGCCGAGATCCGCGCCGCGCTGGAACGGGTGATGACGCCGGAGCGCACCGCCGCGGTGAGTGAGGGCATCGAGGGCGGCCCGGCGGTCCGCGACTGCGTGCGCGCCCTGGGCGCCGCCAACCTGCTCGGCGTGGGCTGGCCCAAAGAGTATGGCGGGCGCGGCTTCTCGGCGATCGAGCAGTTCATCTTCTCCGAGGAGGCGCAGCGGGTCAGCGCTCCGATCCCGCTGGTGACGCTCAACACCGTCGGGCCGACCCTGATGCAGTACGGCACCGACGAACAGAAGCGGACGTTTCTGCCGGCGATCCTGGACGGCAGCGTCGAGTTCGCGATCGGGTACTCCGAGCCCGGGGCGGGCAGCGACCTGGCGTCGCTGCGCACCACGGCGGTGCGCGACGGCGACGATTATGTGATCAACGGCCAGAAGATGTTCACCAGCGGCGCCGCCTACGCCGACTACGTCTGGCTGGCCGCACGCACCGATCCGAATGTCAAGAAGCACAAGGGCATTTCGATCTTCATCGTGCCGACCTCGTCACCCGGGTTCTCCTGGCAGCCGCTGCACACCATGCCCGGCATCTCCACCTTCTACACGTTCTACGACGACGTCCGGGTCCCGGCCGGCGCCATCGTGGCCGGCGAAAACCAGGGCTGGCAGCTGATCACCACGCAGCTGAACTTCGAACGCGCCGCGCTGGGCAACCTCGGCGCGCTCGAGCCGCTCTTCGAGAAGACCCTGGACTGGGCCGCCACCACGGAGCTCGACGGCGGCCGAGTCCTGGACCAGCCCTGGGTGCGGCTCGCGCTGGCCAGGGTCGAGGCGCAGGTCGCCGCGTACAAACTCGTCAACGCGCGCGTCAACGCGGCCATGTCGCAGGGCGACCTGAGCATGGGAGAGGCGTCGGCGGCCAAGGTTTTCGGCACCGAGCTCACCCAGCAGGTCGCCCGCCAGCTGCTCGAAGTGCTCGACGGCAACGGGACACGCTCGGGCGCCGACGCACCGCTGCGCGGGGCACTCGAATCCGCCTACCGCTTCGCGGTCATCAACACGTTCGGCGGTGGCGCCAACGAGATTCAGCGTGACATCATCGCCATGGCCGGGTTGGGGATGCCCAGGGCACCCCGCGACCTTCGCGCCCAGCAGACAACAGGAGGATCATGACCGACCAAGATTCCGAGGTGCGCACCAAACTGCGGGCGCTCGTCGGCAAGCCCACCGGCGGCACCGGATTGCCCACGGTGGCACCGGATCCGGTCAACCAGCCGATGATTCGGCACTGGGCCCACGCGCTCGCCGACATGAACCCCGTCTACCTCGATCCCGAGTTCGCGGCGTCGTCGCGGTTCGGCGGCATCGTGTCGCCGCCGGTGATGCTGCAGACCTGGACGATGCCCTCGCCGAAGCTGGAGGGGATCGCTGAGCGCGGCGGCGCCCCCGTCGAGATCCTCAGCAACCCAACGGCATTCCTGGACGAGGCCGGATACACCAGCACGGTGGCCACCAACTCGGAGTTCGAGATCGAACGCTATCCCCGGCTCGGCGACGTCATCAGCTCGACGTCGGTGTTCGAGGAGGTCTCCGACGAGAAGAAGACGGCGCTGGGCACCGGTTTCTTTTTGACCTGGCTGATCACTTACACCGACCAGAACGGTGAGGTGTTGGGGCGACAGCGATTCCGCGTGCTGCGATTCAGGCCGGCGCGCTGATGGCGCCCCGCCTGGCGCCGGCCATCAGCCCGGACACCGAGTTCTTCTGGAACGGCCTGCGCGAGCAGAAGCTGCTCATCCAGCGCTGCTCCGGATGCGGGGCGCTGCGACACCCGCCCCGCCCCATGTGCCCGCACTGCCGCTCCCTGGACTGGGAAGCGATCGAGTCGTCGGGCCGAGGCACCGTCTACAGCTACGTGATGCCGCACGAGCCCAAATTCCCGTTCTTCGAGTACCCCTACATCGTGGCGCTGGTGCAGCTCGACGAGGGGGTACGGATCGTGTCGAACCTCTGTGGCATCGACCCCGCCGACGTCACGGTGGGGATGCCGGTCGAGGTCTACTACCAGACCTTCGATAACGACCTGGTGCTGCACCAGTTCCGGCCCGTCCAGTAGGTGGCGCAATGGATTTCACGTTCACCGAAGAGCAGGAGACGATCGCCAAGCTCGCCCGCGAGATCTTCGAGCGCAGGGCCACCCCCGACCGGCTGACCGAACTGGAGGCCGGCGAGACCCGTTACGACGCCGCGCTGTGGAGCGAGCTCGCCGCCGCCGACCTGCTGGGCACGGCGCTGCCGGAGGCCGTCGGCGGCAACGGCGGCGGGTTCCTGGAGCTGGGTGTGCTGCTGGCCGAGGTGGGCTGGAGTGTGGCCCCGGTGCCCGCCTACGCGACGCTGGTGCTGGGCGCCGACCCGATCGCCCGGCACGGAACCGCCGAGCAACAGCGACGGTTCCTGCCCGGCGTCGTCACGGGAGCCCGCATCCTGAGCGCCGGGCTGCAGGAGCCCGGCCGGTCCGATCCGATGAGCCCGTCCACCACGGCCCGTCGCGACGGCCTGAACTGGCGACTGGACGGGGTCAAGGAGCTGGTGCCGGCCGCACAGCTCGCCGACACCATCCTGATCCCGGCCGCCCTGGACGACGGTGAGGTGGGCCTGTTCCTGCTGCCCGTCGACGCCCGCGGCGTCGAGATCCGGCCGGTCGCGACCACCAACCGCGAACCGCATGCGGACGTATTCGTCGACGGCGCAATCGTTTCCGACCACGATCGGCTCGGCGGCCCGGTGGGGGCCCTGCACACGCGTGCCCTGGTCGGGCTGTGCGCGATCGCGCTCGGCGCCTGCGAGCGCGCCCTGCGCATCGCGGCCGAGTACACCAGCGGCCGTGAGCAATTCGGTCGGCCCATCGGCAGCTTCCAGGCGGTGCAGCAGCGGCTGGCCGACGCCTTCATCGACGTCGAAGCGATCCGCTGGACCACCTGGCATGCGGCGTGGCTGATCGCGCGGGGACGGCCTGCGCAGGAGGCCGAGCGGGCGGCGCGCATCGCGAAGTTCTGGGCCGCCGAGGCCGGCTCGCGGGTCGCCGCCAGCGCCCAGCAGGTCCACGGCGGCATCGGGATCGACGTCACCTATCCCCTGCACCGCTATTTCCTGTGGGCCAAACACATCGAGCTCTCCCTCGGTCCCGCGCCTGCCCAGCTGGCCAGTATCGGCAGTACCTATCCGGAAGGATTCCGATGAAGACCGCTAACAGCCGTACAACGCTCAAGTGGGCCGACATCAACGTCGGCGATGAGGTGGACCCCCTCGAAATCCCGATCACCACAACGATGATCGTCGCCGGCGCGATCGCCTCGCGGGATTTCATGCCGGTGCACCACGACCGCGACTTCGCCAAGAAGCAGGGCTCGCCGAACCTGTTCATGAACATCCTGACCACCAACGGGTACTGCGTGCGCTTCCTCACCGACTGGGCCGGGCCGGAGGCGATGGTGAAGAACCTGTCCATCCGCCTCGGCGTGCCGTGCTTCCCCGACGACCCGCTGCGCTTCACCGGCACCGTGACATCCAAAAGCGAGGGCTCCGGCGGCGAGAACTTCGTCGAGGTGACCTTTCAGGGCTCCAACAGCCTGGGCGATCACGTTTCGGGCACCGCGGTGCTCAGCCTGCTGGACGGGGATGGGGCATGAGCCCGCTGCCCGGCAGCTGCGCCATCGTCGGCATCGGCCAGACCGAGTTCTCCAAGGAGTCGGGGCGCAGCGAGCTCCAATTGGCCTGCGAGGCAGTCAGTGCCGCGCTCGACGATGCGGGTCTCACGCCCGCCGACGTCGACGGCATGGTCACCTTCACGATGGACTCCAGCGACGAGATCGACATCGCCCGCAACGTGGGCATCGGCGACCTGAGCTTCTTCTCGCGCGTCCATCACGGCGGCGGCGCTGCGGCCGGCACCGTGGTGCATGCGGCGATGGCCGTCGCGACCGGCGTCGCCGACGTGGTGGTGTGCTGGCGCGCGTTCAACGAACGTTCCGGCTTCCGGTTTGGCGGCAGCGGGCGCGACATGACCGCGACCCCGCTGTTCATGGCGCACTACGCGCCATTCGGGTTGCTGACGCCCGCGGCGTGGGTCGCCATGCACGCCCAGCGCTACATGTCGACCTACGGGGTGACCAACGAGGACTTCGGCCGCATCGCCGTCGTCGACCGCAAGCACGCCGCCACCAATCCCGACGCATGGTTCTACCAGCGCCCGATCACCCTGGAAGACCACCAGAACTCGCGCTGGATCGTCGAACCCGTGCTGCGGCTGCTGGATTGCTGCCAGGAGAGCGACGGCGGGGTCGCCCTGGTGGTGACCAGCGCCGAGCGCGCCCGCGACTTGCGGCAGCCGCCGGCGGTGATCACCGCGGCCGCCCAGGGCGCGGCCGCCAACGGCGAGATGATGACGAGCTACTACCGCGAGGACATCACGGGGCTCCCGGAGATGGGGGTGGTCGGCAACCGGCTGTGGCGCGACTCGGGCCTCAAGCCCCAGGACATCCAAACCGCCTTCATCTACGACCATTTCACGCCGTTCGTGTTCGCCCAGCTCGAGGAGCTCGGCTTCTGCGGGCGCGGCGAGGCCAAGGACTTCGCCACCGTCGAGCGGCTGTCTCTGGGCGGGGAGTTTCCGATCAACACCAACGGCGGGCTGCTCGGCGAGGCCTACATCCACGGCATGAACGGCATCACCGAGGGCGTGCGGCAGGTCCGCGGCACCTCGCACAACCAGGTCGAGGGCGTCGAGCACGTGCTCGTCACGTCGGGAACCGGCGTGCCCACCAGCGGACTGATCCTCGCGCCCGCCGAATAAGGGGGAAGCTCATGCCCAAGCTCGCGGTATTGACCGCACCCGGGGGGCCGATCGAGCTGGCCGAATTCCCGCTGACCGCGCCCGCCCCGGGCACCGCGGCGCTCAAGCTGCGGATGGCGGGCATCTGCGGATCCGACCTGCACATCTTCCGCGGCGAGCTGCCCCTGCCGTGCCCCTTCGCCCTGGGCCACGAAATGGTCGGCGAGATAACCGAACTCGGCGAGGGGCTCACCACCGACGCGACCGGCAAGCCGCTCGCCGTCGGCGATCGCATCGTCACGCCGTACTTTTGGACCTGCGGGCAGTGCCACGCCTGCGCGCGGGGCCGGCCCCACGCGTGCCAGAACCTGATGGCCGGCGAGTACCGCACCCACGACCAGGAGCCGCACTTCGTCGCCGCGCACGGTGAGTACTACTACACCAGTCGGCGGCAGCCGCTGTACAAGGTGCCCGAGGACCTCGCCGACGCGGCCGTCGCACCGCTGAATTGCGCGCTGGCCCAGGTGTTGTTCGCGCTGCGCGACGTGCGGCTGGGCGACACCGTCGTCATCCAGGGCGCGGGCGGGCTGGGCATCAACGCCGCGGCCGTGGCGCGCACCGCGGGCGCTGCCGCCGTCATCGTCATCGACAAGATCCCCGAACGCCTCGACGTCGCAGCCGATTTCGGCGCGACGTTCTGCATCGACGCGAGCGGCATCTCGACCTTCGAGGTGGCCGAGCGGGTCCGTGCGCACACCGACGGCATCGGCGCCGACTGGGTGCTCGAGGTGGTCGGGGTGCCGGGCGTCATCCCCGACGGGGTCGGCTTTCTGAACAACGGCGGCACGCTGCTCGAGGTCGGCAACGTCGGCATGGGGCGCACGTTCGAGCTCGACCCGAGCTCGCTGGTTTACGGCAACAAGTCCGTGCGCGGCGTGATGCTCTACGACCCCGTCACCCTGGCGACCGGCCTCAACTTTTTGCAGCACACCGACTTTCCGTTCGACCGGCTGATGCCCAAGCCGTTTCATCTCGCCGACGTCAACGACGCCTTCGCGTCGGCCGATGCCGGGCTGGTGCCGCGCGGGGCGTTGGTGCCATGACCCAGGCGGCGCAGACCACCGACACGCGCGAACTCATCGTCGAGTCCGCGTTCATTTGTTTCGGCAGACAGGGATTGGACAAGGCGACCGTCGTCGACATCGCCAAGCAGGCCGGCGTCTCACGCAGCACCGTCTACGAGTACTTCAGCGACAAGGGCGCGATCGTCGAAGCCTGCGCCGAGCACGCCTCCGAACGGTTCTACTGCGAGATGTCCAAGGCGATGGACCAGGGCAGCTCGCTGGAGGACAAGCTGAGCCGCGCGGCGGTGTTCGTGACCCAGGCGCGGCGGGTGATCGCCTCCGAGAAGTACTTTGACGAGGATGCGATCAGCCTGCTGCTGACCAAAGACGCCGCGGTGTTGCTGCGCGAGTGCGTCGACTTCTTCGCGCCCTATCTGTCCGCCGCCAGGCTCACCGGCGAGGTGCGCAAGGACCTCGACGTCGAGGCCGCCGGGGAATGGTTCGCGCGCATACTCTTTTCGCTGTTCAGCACGCCGTCGTCGACGTTGGACATGGACGATCCCGAGGTGGCGGCGGAGTTCGTGCGCGCGCACGTGGTGCGCGGATTCGCCAGCGAGCGCACGCGACCCCGGCGCGGTTAAAGGACCCGCCTTCGAGCGTGCATCCTGGACCTTCGGTGTGCGCCCAGGGCGGGAATTCGGCGATTTTCACGCCCGGGACGCACACTCGAGTACATCAGCGCACACTCAGCGGCGCTGCTGGGCCCAGACGGTGTCGGCGGCATGCACCGGCCGGCCATGGCCGGGCAGCAGGTGCGCGACGGGTAGTTCTTCGAGACGCCTGCGGGTCTCGGCGGCGCTCGCGGCGTCGACGATTTCGGGCGTGTGCCAGGCCTGTCCGCGAACGGTCAGCACGGCGTCACCGGACAACAGCGTCCGCGTCGTCGGATTCCACAGCGCGATGCTGTCGTCGGTGTGTCCGTTCGCGTCGACCACGGTCCACTCCGGCGCGCCGGGCAGCGGCTGCCCGTCGGCGAGCCCGCCGCCGGGGGCCGGACCCGTCCAACGCATGCCGACCGGCGTGCCGTATCCCGCGATCCGGGGACCGCCGAGGAACCCGGTCAGCCCGCGCCGGTCCAGCGGCTGGTCGATCATGGTGGGCCAGATGGTCGCGGCCTTGCCCAGGGTCGGGGTGCGCGGTTTCACCCCGCCGAGGTAGGCAAGCGTGGCCTCGGGCAACCAGATCGGCGCGCGGTGGCGCGTGGCCAGCTCCGCCGCGCCGGCGACGTGGTCGCTGTGCCCGTGCGTCGCCACGACGGCACGCAGGGTTCCGGCGCGGCCCAGGACGGCCGCGAGATCGCCGGCGACCCGCGGTAGCCCGGCGTCGACCACCACCGCGCCGTCGCCGCTGCGCAGCACATAGCAGTTGAAGATCCAGCGCGACAGCCGGGTGATGCCGAGGTCGGGCATCTCCTCGATGACCAGGCTCATGCCCGAGACGCTACGCCCTAGTGGGTCAAGGCCCGCAGGAAGAACTTCAGGTTGGCGGGCCGCTCGGCCAACCGGCGGGCGAAGTACCCGTACCACTGGGTGCCGAACGGGACGTACACCCGCACGTGGTTGCCCGCCTCGGCCAACCGGCGCTGCTCGCCGTCGCGGATGCCGTACAGCATCTGGTATTCGAAATCGTCGACGGCACGGCCGGATACACGCGCCATGGCGGGCACCGCCCCGATCACCGCCGGGTCGTGCGACGCCACCATCGGATAGCCGCTGCCCGCCATCAGCACGCGCAGGCACGCGAGGTAGGACGCGGTGACGTCGGCGTCGGCCCGGTAGGCCACGGAGGGGGGCTCGTCGTAGGCGCCCTTGCACAACCGGATCCGCGCACCGGCCGCGGCGAATTGCTCGCAATCCCCCAGGGTGCGTCGTAGGTAGGCCTGCAAAACCGTGCCCAGCCAGGGAAAGTCGGCGCGCAGGTCGCGCACGATCGACAGGGTCGAGTCGGTCGTGGTGTGGTCTTCGGCGTCCACCGTCACCCACAGGCCGGCGCGCCGCGCGGCATCACAGATCGACCAGGCGTTCTCGCGCGCGATCTTCTCCCCGTCGCGATCCAGGGCCTGCCCCAGCGCGGACAGCTTCAGCGACACCTCCAGCGGCCGGACGCCGCCACCCGTTTCACCGAACCGGCCCAGCCTGTCGATCAGATCGAGGTACACCCGCACCGCCGCGTCGGCGTCGTCGACGTCGTCGACGCCCTCGCCCAGGTAGTCAACGCTGACGAGGCGTCCCGAAGCACGCAGCGCGCCAACGCTGTCCAGCACGGCGTCGATCGTTTCGCCGGGCACGAAGCGGCGCACCACCTTACGCGTGACGGGCATGCGTTCGGCCGCACGCCGCAACGCCTCCCACCGGCTGGCGGCCATGATCGCCGGGCGCACCGTGTGGGCGAACAAGCCGGCCATCAGTCGGCCGCCATGTGCGGATAGATGTGCTCGGTGGCCGGGACGAACGTCTCCTTGATCGTGCGGGCCGACGTCCAGCGCAGCAGGTTCAGCACCGAGCCGGCCTTGTCGTTGGTGCCGGACCCGCGCGAACCGCCGAACGGCTGGCGACCGACCACCGCGCCGGTCGGCTTGTCGTTGACGTAGAAATTCCCGGCGGCGAACCGCAGCCGGTCCTGGGCGGTCAGCACGGCCGCCCGGTCGTCGGCGATGACGGCGCCGGTCAGCGCGTAGCGGGAACCGGTGTCGACAACGCCGAGGATCCGCTCGTACTGGTCGTCGGGGTAGACGTGCACCGAGAGCAGCGGGCCGAAGTATTCCGTCGCGAAGGACTCGTCGGTCGGGTCGTCGGACAGCAGCACTGTCGGCCGCACGAAATAGCCGACGCCGTCGTCGTATTCGCCCCCGACGGCGATCGTGACGCCGGGAGCGCCCTTCGCGCGTTCGATGGCGTCGACGTTCTTGATGAAGGCCCGCCGGTCGATCAGCGCGCCGCCGTAGTTGGACAGGTCGGTGACGTCGCCGTAGCGCAGCGCGGCCGCCGCGCCCAGGAAGTCATCGCCCATGCGCTGCCACACCGAGTGGGCGACGAACGCCCGCGACGCGGCCGAGCACTTCTGCCCCTGGTAGTCGAACGCCCCGCGAATCAGCGCCGTGGTCAGCACATCCGGGCGCGCCGAGGCGTGTGCGACGACGAAGTCCTTGCCGCCGGTCTCGCCGACCAGCCGCGGGTAACTGTGGTAGCGGCCGATGTTGGCGCCCACCCGCTGCCACAGGTGCTGGAAGGTGGCCGTCGAACCGGTGAAGTGGATGCCGGCCAGCCGGGGATCATCAAGCGCCACATCCGAAACCGCGAAGCCGTCGCCCGTGAGCAGGTTGATCACTCCGGGCGGCAGGCCCGCGGCCTCGAGCAGCTGCATCGTCAGATACGCCGACAGGGTCTGGGTGATCGACGGCTTCCACACCACGGTGTTGCCCATCAGCGCGGGTGCGGTCGGCAGGTTGCCGGCGATCGAGGTGAAGTTGAACGGCGTGACGGCGTAGACGAAGCCGTCCAGCGGGCGGTAGTCGCTGCGGTTCCACTCGCCGGGCCCGCTGATCGGCTGCTGCGCCAAAATCTGCCGGGCGAACGCGACGTTGAACCGCCAGAAGTCGACCTGCTCGCACGGCGAATCGATCTCGGCCTGGTAGACCGACTTGGACTGGCCGAGCATCGTTGCGGCCGCGATCTTTTCGCGCCACGGTCCGGCCAGCAGGTCGGCGACGCGCAGGAACACCGCGGCGCGCTCGTCGAAAGGCGTTGCCGCCCAGTCTTTCTTCGCGGCCATCGCGGCCTCGATGGCCGCCGTCGCGTCGGCGTGCACGGCGTTGGTGAGGGTGCCCAGCGTCGCGGCGTGCCGGTGCGGCTGGACGACATCGATCCGCTCGCCCTCCCCCATCCGGTGGCGGCCGCCGATGACGTGCGGGAGGTCGATCGGATTGTCGGCCAGCGCGCTCAACTCGTCGAGCAGGCGGCTTCGTTCCGGGGATTGCGGCGCATAGTCGTGGACCGGCTCGTTGGCGGGGACTGGTACCTGGGTGATCGCGTCCATGCTGCTCAGGATCCCCGGCGCGGCGCCCGATCTTGTTGGCTAATTGGACAAGACCCGCGGCCGAGGCTAGTAGAATCGGACAACATGCAGGTGGTGGGTGTCGGCCTCGGCCAGTTGTTGCTCGCGCTGGACGCGACGCTGGTCAGCCTGGTGGACGCGCCGCGGGGCCTGGACCTCCCCGTGGGGTCCGCGGCGCTGATCGATTCCGACGATGTGCGGCTCGGCCTTGCCGCCGCCGCGGGCTCGGCCGACGTCTTCTTCTTGCTCGGGGTCACCGACGACGAGGCCCGGCGGTGGGTGGACAAGCAGGCGCGCGAGCGGGTCCCGGTGGCGATCTTCGCCAAGGAGCCATCGGACGACCTCGTGGCGGCGGCGGTCGCGGCCGGCTCGGCGGTGGTCGCCGTCGAGCCAAGGGCCCGGTGGGAGCGGCTCTACCAGTTGGTCAATCACGTTCTGGAACATCACGGCGATCGCGGCGACCCCGTCGATGACTCGGGCACCGACCTGTTCGGCCTGGCGCAGTCGCTGGCCGACCGCATCCACGGCATGGTCAGCATCGAAAACGCGCAGTCACACGTGCTCGCCTATTCCGCCTCCAACGACGAAGCCGACGAGCTGCGCCGGCTGTCCATCCTGGGGCGCGCGGGGCCACCCGAGCACCTGGAGTGGATCGGCCAATGGGGCATCTTCGACGCGCTGCGATCCGGCGGCGAGGTGGTGCGGGTTGCCGAGCGCCCCGAGCTCGGTTTGCGCCCCCGGCTGGCGATCGGCATCCACCAGGCACCGGCCGGGCCGCGCCGACCGCCGGTGTTCGCCGGCGCCATCTGGGTCCAGCAGGGCTCGCAGCCGCTGGCCGACGACGCCGAAGACGTGCTGCGCGGCGCGGCGGTCCTTGCCGCGCGAATCATGTTGCGGCTGACCGCCCGTCCGTCCACGCACGCACGACGGGTGCAGCAACTGCTCGGACTCACCGACGAACCCGGCGACGCTGCCGCCGTCGCCCACGAACTGGGCCTCCCCGCCGACGGCCCCGCCGCGCTCGTCGGTTGGGACACCGTGCAAACTCCCCACCCACGGATCGCGGACGTGTTGGCGTTGAGCGCCAGCGCTTTTCGGCGCGATGCCCAGGTCGCCTCCCGTGAATCGCGCGTCTACGTGCTGCTGCCACAGACGCAGGCCAGGTCGGTCACCTCGTGGGTGCGCGGCACGATCGCCTCCCTGCGCGCCGAACTCGGCGTCGAGCTGCGCGCCGCCATCGCCCCGTGGGTGGCCGGCCTGGCAGAGGTCGCGGTTGCGCGCGCGGAGGTCGACCGCGTGCTGGACAGCGCTGAGCGACACCCGATTTCGATCGGACGGGTGACCACCCTGGCCGAAGCGCGCACCACGGTCCTCCTCGACGAAATCGTCACCCTGGTGGGCGCCGACCGACGGCTGGTCGATCCGCGGATACGCGACCTGCGCGCCCACGACCCGATGCTGGTCGAGACGCTGCGGGCCTACCTGGACAGCTTCGGCGACATCGCCACGGCCGCCCGGGCGCTGCAGGTGCACCCCAACACCGTTCGCTACCGGGTGCGACGGATCGAGAAGGTGTTGGCGACCTCCCTGTCGGATCCCGAGGTGCGGCTGCTGTTTTCCCTGGGATTGCGGGTGACCGAGCGCTCGGCGTAGTTGCTCCGCGACCGGTGCAAAGTTTGCCAGAACGCCGAACTTGGGATCGGTATCGGCGTACCCTTGCCGCTACTTTCAGTTGATCTCATATCCATCCGATGCAGCGATGCGTCGACGACGCGACAGGGGTAACGATGTCCTACTTGGTGGCTGTCCCAGAGTTTGTCGCGTCGGCGGCGTCGGATCTGGCGGGCATCGGCGAAGCCGTCAGCACCGCCCATGCCGCGGCGGCGGCGCAGACCACCGCGGTGGCCACCGCCGCCGCCGATGAGGTTTCCGTGGCTGTCGCCTCGCTGTTTTCTGGCCACGCCCAGGCCTATCAATCGGTGAGCGCGCAGGCGGCGGCGTTTCACGCAGACTTCGTGCAGGCGTTGAGCGCCGCCGGGGGTGCCTACACGGCCACCGAAGCGGCCAACGCCTCGCCGCTGGACGCCCTCTGGCCGCTGTGGCAAGACGTGCGGGCCGTGATCAACGCGCCGACGAACTTGTTGCTGGGGACCCCGCTGATCGGCAAGGGCAGCAACGGGGCTCCCGGTACCGGGCAGAACGGCGGGCCGGGCGGCCTGCTGTGGGGCGACGGCGGCGACGGCGGGTCCGGGGCGCCCGGCCAGGCGGGCGGCAAGGGCGGCAGCGCCTGGCTGTTCGGCAACGGCGGGCACGGTGGGACCGGCGGGACCGGCATCACCGGCACCCCGGGCTCGGTGTCCGGCGGCACCAACGGCGGCCCCGGTGGCGGCGGCGGAACCGGCGGGGCCGGCGGCAACGGCGGGCTGCTCTACGGCAACGGCGGGGGCGGCGGCATCGGCGGCATCGGCGGGACCGGCGGGGCCGGCGTCACCCCGACCAGCGGTGTCAATGGCACCCAGGGCGGCCTGGCGGGGAACGGCGGCGCCGGCGGCGCCGGCGGCGCGGGCTCACCTCTCTTCGGTCATGGCGGCGACGGCGGCCAGGGTGGCCAGGGCGGCCAGGGCGGCCACGGCGGCACCGGGGCGGCCGACACCAACGGGTCCGGTGGCGGCCACGGCGGCACCGGCGGCAACGGCGGGGCCGCCGGCGCGGGCGGCAGTGCGGGCGGCCCCGGCGCCGGTGCGGGCGCCGCGGGAACAGGGGGCGCCGGCGGCAACGGCGGCAACGGCGGCGGCGCGGGCGCCGCGGGGCACTTCGTTTCCGCGGGCGCCGGTGGCGACGGCGGCCGCGGCGGCGACAGCGTCGGCGGAGCCGGCGGTCAAGGCGGCAACGGCGGCAACGGCGGCGACAGCAACTACACCGGCACCGGCAGCGCCAATTTCACCGGCGGTCACGGCGGCAACGGCGGCACCGGCGGCAAGGGAGTCACCGGCGGCAACGGCGGCACCGGCGGCAACGGCGGCAGCGCCGACGTCGTCCCCTTCATCAGCGCCCCCGGTGTCGCCGCCGCGGGCGGCGGCGGGGGCGGCGGCGGTGCCGGCGGCCTGAGCACCGGCGGCGGCAACGCCGGCAGGGGCGGCGACGGAGGCAACGGAGGTGGCGCCACCGCCCAGTCCGGCAACCAGGTCGCCACCAGCGGCGGCGGTTTCGGCGGCGGTGGCGTCCAAACACCGTCCGTGGGTCCCGGCGGCGGCGGGGGCGGCGGCGGCGCCGCCGGGGTCGGCAGCGCAATTGCCATCGGCGACAACGGTTCCGACGGCGCCTTCGCCGGCAGCTTCAGCGCCCCCGGTCATGGCGGTCACGGTGGCTACGTCAACAGCACCTCGGGCGAGTTCAGCGCCGGCGGCGGGGGCGGCGGCGGCGCCGGCGTCGCCGGCAGCCCCGGCGCGGGCGGCGGCCAAGGCGGCAGCGCCGACACCTACGCCGGTGGCCAGGGCGGCCCAGGCGGCACCGGCCAAACCATCGGCGGCGGCGGCATTGACGGCAAAACCGGCCAGGGCGCCGGCGGCGGCAACGCCACCATTGACCCCGGCGTGGGCGGCGCGGCCAGCATCGGCGGCGGCGGGGGCGGCGGTGCCGCCGTCGCCTTCGGCAACTCGCCGGACACAGCCAATGGTGGGCAAGGCGGTGGCGGCGGCGGCCCCTAAGCCCAGCCGATGCGGCCGATCAGACGCAAGGATTTCGCAAGCGCTCGGCCATAGGCTGACCGGCAGCAGCGAAAGGAGCCACCATGGACACCGCTCGCACGTGCGGAGCGTTGATGGCGCGGGCGTTGTTGGCGGGCGGCGTCGCGGTTGCGGCTTTGGGGCTGAGCGCGGGTACCGCCCAAGCCCAACCAAATCCTGTGCCGCTCAACCACTTCACGTGGTGCCCAGGCCATCCGGATCCGAACGACCACATGTCACCGGGCGGCCCGATCGCCGCCATGCAGCGGGAGGGGTGGGACCTGAATGTCTGCCACGACTATTGGTATCCCGCGGCCGGTTTCCCGGATAGTCCGCAACACAACGACATTGTCGAGGGCGACCATGTTCCGCGTGGACCCGCCTGCGCACCCCTGTGCGCTCCCTGGCCCTGATTCCCGTCAGCAGATTGCCCATGAAAATGGCACCCGCCCGCGTTACATTGACCCGAGAACGGCGAAAGGAAGCGCCATGGGTATCACCGTGAAGAAGGTCATCGCCGGGGCGCTGCTGCCAGGCGGCGTCGCCGTGGCGCTGTTGGGCGTGGGAGCCGCTACCGCCCAAGCCGACCCCGGGTCCATGCCATCCGGGCATGGTCTCTTGCCGGAAGACGGGCCGGTGCCCCCGGGCGCATCCGGGCCATACAAGTGCTGCCCGGGGGATCCGATGGGACTTCGCCCGAATACCGGTCACGGGTGTCCGTCCGGGTCGAACGGGCTCGGTGTGAACTGGGACCGGAGTCAGTGCCATACCTGGTGGGGAGTCGTCTGGGGTCATGGCAACGTCGACGCCGCCGTTTGGGAGGGACCCGATCCCCCGCCGCCGGAGGCGACGCAGAAGCCACCGTGCGGATTTCCCTTCATGTGTTCCGGCACACCGTAGGGCCGTCCCGGCTCCGCGCTTCCCAAGCATGAAATCCTCAGCGCGCCAATGACATTAGGTCCGGACCGGCGTCGCCGAACGCAACCAGCCGCCGCCGTTGTAGGGGTGCGGGCCACCGAGCGCCGGCGTCAGGTCGCCTTCTTGCGGATCGCGATGTTGAGGTAGGGCATGAACAGGCCGAACGGCAGTTCCGGGCATTGTCGGCGTAACAGGTTGGCGTAGCGGCGATTCGCGGATTGGCGATAGTACAGCCAGCGCAACGGGTTTTGCTTCATGTGGAACGTCTGCCGGTCGACCATGAAGTCGAGTTCGGAGATCGGCCCCAAGGCCAACTCGATGTCGTGAAAGCTCACGCCCCGACCGCGCCGGGCCAGTTCCAGCCCGGCGTCCTCCGACGTGGTGTCGAACGCCGACGCCTGGTATCTCGCCGTCCGCTTCAGATATTCCAGAGCTATCTCGTCCGGCAGCCAGTGGAAGAACGGCAAGTCGGCGGTGTGATCGTCGAAAAGCCATAGCCGATTGGGCGCTTCGATGATGCAGAGGATGCCGCCGTCGGCCAGTAACTGCCACGCGGCCCGCAGGCTGGTCAACCGCTCGTGGTACGTCATGTGCTCCAGCGACGCGAAGAAGATGACGAAATCGAAGCCGGCGTGGTCGAAATGCGTGGCTATGTCGGTCGCATTCATGTGCTGCAGGGGCGGTTCGCCGAGCCCGAAGAAACGCAGCCGGGCCCGCGACACGGCGAGGGATTCCTCCACCACGTCGATGCCCGTGACCTCGGCGCCCTGCTCGACCAGGGCCATGACGGACGACCCAGTCCCGCAGCCGATCTCGAACACGCGCGCGCCGTCCAGGCGGCGGAGGCCGTCAAGCCAGGGCACGTACTCGTGCCTGTCGTAGATCAGCCGCCCGACGGCGTGCTCATCCATGTCGTGGCGCCCAACCTCGGAATCCCAGTAGTCCTCGGTCGACCAGTTCTCGCGCAGGTATTGACGAAAACCTTCCACGCTCACCGGATTCAGGGGTGTGAAGCGTCGACGCAGCTCGGCGGTCGTTCCCCGGTCGGCGCGCCAGATGATTCGGCGGACCGACTCCTTGGCGGAGTTTTGCACGACGGTCATCATCGCATCCGGCGGCGGCCGCCTGGCGGCAATACTTATGTTCAGCGTGAACCCAATCGAATGAGTTGCGGGGCGTTTTCCTGCGGTTAGGCTTTCTTGGTGCCTGAAAGCCCGTCGTCGTATCTGGTGCTGGCTTCTCAGCGCAGCGGCAGCACGCTGCTGGTGGAATCCCTGCGCTCCACCGGCGTGGCCGGCGAGCCCCAGGAGTTCTTTCAGTACCTGCCGGCCACCAGCCAGTCACCGCAGCCGCGGGAGTGGTTCGCCGGCGTGGACGACGAGTCGATCCTGTCTCTGCTGGATCCCCTGGACGCCGGGACGCCCGACCTGGCGCCGCCCGAGATCTGGCGCGACTACATCCGCACGGTCGGCAGGACACCCAACGGCGTGTGGGGCGGCAAGCTGATGTGGAACCAGACCCCGCTGCTGTTGAACCGCGCCAAAGACCTGCCGAATCGATCCGGCGACGGCCTGCGGGCCGCCATCCGCGACGTCGTCGGCGAGGAACCGCTGCTCATCCACGTGCACCGGCCCGACGTGGTGTCGCAGGCGGTGTCCTTCTGGCGCGCGGTGCAGACGCGGGTGTGGCGGGGCCGGCCCGATCCGGTCCGCGACGCGCGCGCCACCTACCACGCCGGCGCGATCGCGCACGTCGTCACCATGCTGCGCGCCCAGGAGGAGGGCTGGCGGACGTGGTTCGCCGAGGAAGGCGTCGAGCCGATGGAGGTCCCGTATCCCGTGTTGTGGCGCAACCTGACTCAGGTGGTGGCCACCATCCTCGAGGCGTTGGGGCTCGACCCGCGCCTGGCGCCCGAGCCGGCGCTGGAGCGCCAGGCCGACCAGCGCTCCGACGAATGGGTGGAACGCTACCGCGCCGACGCCGAGCGGGACGGGCTGCCGACCTAAATTCAGCGCGAGCCAATCGGTTGGCCCCCAACGCCGGCCACGCCACCATTGCCGTCGTGAACCGGTTATCCGAGGATTGGTGGGCGACGCTGCTCGCGGGCGTGATCGTGGCGTTGGCGGTGGCCGGCGCGCTTCCCAGGATCCCCTGGTGACGGCGTGAGCACGCTCAGCGTCGACGCGCGGGAGGCCGAGGAAGAGCCGGCGGAAGCCGCCTTCACCAGTGGGCGCCCGCTGGACTACGTGCCGGGCATCCTGCTGCTGATCGGCGTGGGCGTGCTGGGCAAGTACGCCCAGATCTGGTGGAACGCGACGGCCAAACACCACCACTGGACCGTTCCCGACATCGAATACGTGTTGTGGGCCATCGTGATTGGCCTGCTCATCACCAACACCGTTGGCCTGCATCGGATATTTCGGCCCGGCGTGTTGACCTACCAGTTCTGGCTCAAGGTCGGGATCGTGGCGCTGGGTTCGCGATTCGTGCTGGGCGACATCGCCAAGCTCGGCGCCACCAGTCTGGTCCAGATCCTGGTGGACATGGCGGTCGCCGGGACCATCATTCTGGTGGTGGCGCGCGCCTTCGGCCTGTCGGGCAAGCTGGGCTCGCTGCTGGCTATCGGCACCTCGATCTGCGGGGTGTCGGCCATCGTCGCCGCCAAGGGCGCGATCCGGGCCCGCAACGCCGACGTCAGCTACGCGATCGCGGCGATCCTGGCGTTGGGCGCGGTCGGGCTGTTCGCGCTGCCGCCGCTGGGCCACCTGTTCGGCCTCACCAACTACGAATTCGGGCTGTGGGCGGGCCTGGCGGTGGACAACACCGCCGAAACCACCGCGACCGGATACCTGTTCTCCGATCACGCCGGCAAGATCGCGGTGCTGGTCAAGTCCACCCGCAACGCGCTGATTGGCTTCGTCGTCCTGGGATTCGCGTTGTACTGGGCCGCGCGCGGGCAGGCCGACGCGATCGCGCCCGGCGCCAGGGCCAAGGCCGCGTTCGTCTGGGCGAAGTTCCCGAAATTCGTGCTCGGCTTCCTCGCGGTCTCGGCGATCGCGACGGCGCACTGGCTGAGCAAGGGGCAGACCGCGAACCTGGCCAACGTGTCGAAATGGGCGTTCCTGCTGACCTTCGCCGGCGTCGGCCTCACCACCGACATCCGGCAAATCGCCCGCACCGGGTGGCGCCCGCTCGTCGTCGCGGTCATCGGGCTGACGGTGGTCGCGTCGGTCTCCCTCGGGCTGGTGCTGCTGACCTCCCGCGTGTTCCATTGGGGCGTAACCACGTAGCGAACGCCGGACGGTAACCTGGCGGCCGTCATGTTGATCACGATCCTGGTGATGGCCATCGCGGTGAGCCTCGAGCCGTTCCGGGTCGGCATGACGGTGCTGATGCTCAACCGGCCCCGACCGCTGCTGCAACTGCTCGCCTTCCTGTGCGGCGGGTTCGCGATGGGCCTGACCGTGGGCCTGGTCGTCTTGTTCGTGCTGCGTCGCAGGCTGCTGGGGTCGACGTACTTCACCTTGCCCAGGGTGCAAATCGCCATCGGCCTGCTGGCGCTCGCGATCGCCGCCGTGGCGATGGTGAAGCCCGACACGCGCCGCGCCGCCGTGCCGCAACGGTTGGCGACACACGCCCAGCGACTGGTGAACGGGCGCTCGCTGTGGGTGGCGGGAGTGGCCGGGCTGGGGATCGCGCTGCCCTCGGTGGACTACCTGGCCGCGCTGGCCGTCATCCTGGCCTCGGGCGCCGCGGCCGCGAAGCAAGTCGGGGCGTTGGTGATCTTCAACGTCGTGGCCTTCGCGCTGGTGGAGCTCCCGCTGATCGCGTATCTGCTGGCGCCCGGGCGCACGCGCGCGTCGATGGGCGCGCTGCACGACTGGATCCGGTCCCGACGCCGCATCGAGGTCGCCACGCTGCTGGCGGCGGTCGGGTGCGTTTTGCTGGTTGCCGGCTTAGCCGGTGCCTGAGGACCGCGCGACGGCCTGCCGTGCCGCGTACGTCTCGGCGAGGAACTGCTCGACGGCCACCGCGGCGTGCGCCGCGCGCGCCGACCCGAAGATGTCGAAAGCGTGCTGCGCGCAAGGCAACTCGGCGTAGGCGACGGGCTGGCGGCTGACCTCGCGCAGCCGCGTCGTAAAGCGGCGGGCCTGCTCGACCGGGATCAGCGAATCGTTGGTGCCGTGCAGCACGAAAAACGGTGGCGCGTCCGCACGGACGTGGGTGATCGGCGAGGCCACCCGGAAGGCCTCGTCGACGTCGGTCAGGCGCAGCTTGAACACCCGCTTGGCGATCACCGGCGCCATCAACGGGTGCATCGCGTCGCGCGAACCGAAGTCGTACACCCCGTAGAACGGCACGGCCGCCTGCACGCGGGTGTCGGCGTCCTCGAAGCCCGGCTGAAACCGCGCGTCGTTGGGGGTCAGCGCGGCCAGCGACGACAGGTGCCCGCCCGCCGAACCCCCGGTGATCGCGATCCAGTCCGGGTCGCCGCCGTATTCGGCGATGTGTTGCTTCGTCCACGCGATCGCGCGCTTGACGTCGACGATGTGGTCGGGCCACGTGGAGCGCGGGCTCAGCCGGTAGTTGATCGCGACGCAGATCCAGCCCAGCTCGGCCAGGTGGCTCATCAGCGGATGCGCCTGTCCGCGTTTGTTTCCCACCATCCAGCCCCCGCCGGGCACCTGCAGCAGCACCGGGGCACGCCCGCCGCGATCCAAGTCGGGCCGGCGCCAGATGTCCAGGTGGTTGCGCGAGCCGCAGTCGCCGTAGCTGATGTCGGCGTCGTGCGCGTAGTCGCGGTAGATCCGCAGCATCCGCGCCGCGCCGGGCTTCTTCGCCGTCGCACCCCCGGCCGCGGGCCGCTTCCACAGATCGCCCGACTCGGTGCGACGGCCGGGACCCAGCCCCGCGTCCAGCGCGGCCGTCAGCGGCTCGTTCGCCCGCCGCCCGACGCGGCGCAGGCCCAGCAATCCCAGCCACGACACCGCCGAGAGCAGCCAGCTCAACCGGCGCGGCCGCGTCGGCAGCCCGCGCGACACCGCCGCCACGGCCGCCAGCTGGACGGCGAGGGTTTGCATCGGAAGCTCGGACGCGAACACCCCGTGAGCGAACGCGATGCCCGAGCCGAAGCGGTCCCTGGTCAGCGGCCGGTAGCCGTTGGCGGTGTACGCCAGACCCAGCGCCGACACCAACACGGCGGCTCCCCGTCTCACGCCTGTTCGCTTCCGGTTTCGTCGGATCCCTTCGACTCCTCCGCCTTGGCGGGATCGTCGATCACGTGATACACCGGGTCGACCATCGACACGGCCTTGTTGCCGCTTTGCCGCGCCTTGCCGGTGATCCGCAACAGCTGACCGGGCTGGATGTCGGCGCCCCCGCGCCCCGGGCGGAACGTGACGTTGAGTTCGCCGCTGTCGTCGCCGACGACGATCCAGCGGAGCGTGCGGCGCCGCTTGGTGATGTCCTCGACCTGGGTGACGCGCCCCTCGATGGTGGCGCGCTGCCCCGGGATCAGCCCGGCCACCGTGATCACCGACGGCCGTTCGGGATGTTCGTAGGCCTCGACATCGCGCTCCTCGTCCTGAAGGACCAGCGCCTCGACCCGGTCGAGTGCGCGCGCGATCCGATGCTCGAAATCGTCGGGGAACGCATCCTTGATCCGCGACTCCACGTCGTACGGGACGATCGTCGCCGCCGCGTCCGGGATCAGGCTGACCGCCCGCGCGATCTTGTCGGCCGTGCGGTCGTGCAGCAGCCTGCCCAGCAGCGGCGAATAGGTGCGGCGCGGCAGCAGCACCGTGACGTTGGTGTCCCGATGTTCCTGCAGCGCCTTGGCGACCAGCACTTGCGCCGACCGGTTGATCCGCCGGTCCGGGCAGTCCACCACCCGCAGCCGCGTGTCGAGTTCGAAGTGATCCCAACGCTTCCGCAGCTGCGCGGCGTGGGCCGCGTCGACCATGAAGTGCACCGCGATCAGCTCGTCGGACCGCAAGCCCCGGCCGTAGCGCAACGCCTCGATGGTGGCGAGGTCCACCGAGTTCACGAACACGAACACCCGATGCCTGGCGTACTTGACCAACTCGGGCCGGTCGGTGCGGAACATCTCGAGAATGGCTGCCTCCGCGCGGTATTCGCGATTGAGCCGGATCAGCAGGAAGACCAGGATCGGGAAGACGACGACGACCAGCCACGCGCCCTCGGTGAACTTCGCCACCGCGAAGATGCCCACCACGATCGTCGACAGGATCCCCGCGGACAGGTTGATCGCCAGCCGTCGCCGCCATCCCGGTTCCCGGTGGGTCAGATGGTGCTTGGTCATCCCGTAACCCGCCATCGAGAACCCGGTGAACACGCCGATCGCATAGAACGGCACCAGCGCATTGACCGAACCGCCCGTCGTCAGCAGCAGCGCCACCGACAGCGCCGCGAGCGTCATGATCCCGTTCGAAAACACCAGGCGGTGACCGCGTTTCGTCAGCTGCCGCGGCAGGAAGCGGTCCTCGGCCACGAAGCTGGCCAGCGCCGGGAAGCCGTTGAAACTGGTGTTCGCGCCGGTGAACAAGATCGCGGCGGTCGCCGTCTGGACGAGGATGTACAGGACGTTGCCCGCCACCCCGTTGCCGAAGACCGCGCGCGCGATCTGGGACAGCACCGACGGATACTCGGTGAGGTAGGGGGTGGCGTGCGTGACGTAGGCGAGGAACGCAACGCCGGCCAGCAGGAGGCCCAGGATGGTCGCCATCGCCGTCAGCACCCGGCGCGCGTTGACCCCCTGCGGCTTTCGAAACACGTCGACGGTGTTGGAGATCGCCTCGACCCCGGTCAGCGACGAGCCTCCGTTGGCGAACGCGCGCAAGACGGTCAGGATCGTCGCGCCCATCACCAGCGCATCACCCTGATGGACCGGCACCGTCCCCGGCATGTGCTCCGGGTGGTACACCGGCAGATCCCCCACGACCACGCGCACCACGCCGACCACGATCGTGAGCCCGACCATCGCGATGAACAGGTAGGTCGCGGACGCGAATTGCCAGCCGGCCTCCCTCAGGCCGCGCAGGTTCAGGTAGCAGATGACCAGCACCACGCCGATGGTGATCTGCAGGCTGTGCGGGCCCAGCGCCGGAACGGCCGATACCACCGCGACCGTGCCCGCCGCCGACTGCACCGCCACCGTGACCACGTAGTCGATCAACAGCGCCGCGGCGGCCACCTGCGCCACCCGCGGCCCGAAATTCTCGCGCGCGACGATGTACGAACCGCCGGCCCGGGTGTAGGCCATGACGACCTGGCGGTACGACGCGGCCACCAGGACCAGGATCAGCAGGATGACGCCGGTGACGGGCAGCAACAGCACAAACGCCGCCAAACCCGCGTGCGGCAACAGCTCGATCAGGATCTGCTCGGGGCCATACGCCGTCGACGAGATGGCGTCCGGCGAAAGCGCCCCGAGCGCAACCGGATTCGACAGCTTCTCGCTCGACAGTTCCTCGGTGATCAGCGGCTTGCCCAGGAAAATCCGCTTGGCGATGTCCCCGATCGAGGTCGGGATGTGCAGCTTGCCCGCCGAACCCGCTGAAGTGGTCACGCTCCAGCATTCTGCCTGAGCAAGCCCCGCCCCTAGGAGAGGCGCCGTACCGCCGCGGCGATGCGTTCGTCGGTGGCGGTCAGCGCGACCCGCACATGCCGGGCGCCGCCCGGGCCGTAAAAGTCGCCGGGCGCCACCAGGACGCCGCGACCGGCCAGCCACGCGACGCTGTCCTGGCAGGGCTCGTCGCGGGTGGCCCACAGGTACAGGCCCGCCTCGGAATCGTCGACGGCGAACCCGGCCGCGCGCAGGGCCGGCAACAGGGCCGCCCGGCGCCGTTCGTAGCGCTCGCGCTGCACCCGCTCGTGGGCGTCGTCGTCGAGGGCGGCCACCATGGCGGCCTGCACCGGCGTCGGCACCATCATCCCGGCGTGTTTGCGGACGGCCAGCAGCTCGGCGACCAGCGCCGCATCCCCGGCGACGAAGCCGGCCCGATAGCCGGCCAGCGACGAGGTCTTCGACAGCGAATGGATCGCCAGCAACCCCGTGTGGTCCCCGTCGCACACCGAGGGATGCAGCACCGAGAGCGGTTGGGCCTCCCAGCCCAGGCCCAGGTAGCACTCGTCGGAGGCGACGATTACGCCGCGGTCCCTGGCCCACCCGACCACCTTGCGCAGGTGCTCGACGCCCAGCACGCGTCCGGTCGGATTGCTCGGGGAATTCAGGTAGAACAGCGCCGGAGAGCGCGGGCCCACCTGGGTCAGCGAATCCGCGCGCAGCACCTGCGTCCCGGCCAGGCGGGCCCCGACGTCATACGTCGGGTAGGCCAGCTCCGGCACCACGACCACGTCGGCGGGGCCGAGGCCCAGCAGGGTCGGCAGCCATGCGATGAGTTCCTTGCTGCCGATCACCGGCAGCACGGCCGACTCGGCCAGCCCGGTGATGCCGTAGCGGCGGGCCAGCGCCGCCGCCGCCGATTCGCGCAGGCGCTCGGTGCCGGCGGTGGCCGGATAGCCTGGCGCCGAACCGGCGGCGGCCAGCGCGTCGGAGATCAGGGGGGCAACCGGGTCGACCGGGGTGCCGACGGACAGGTCGACGATGCCGTCCGGATGCGCCGCGGCCAGCGCCTTCGCGCCGGCCAGGGTGTCCCAGGGGAACTCGGGCAGGGATGCCGAAACTTTCCCTTGACGGGGCCGCGCCCCCACCTCGGCCTGCTGGGGCACCGGCCCGCTCAGTCGCCTTCGCCCTGGGGCGGCAGATCCTTGACCACTTGCGGGTCGTTCTCGGTCAAGCCGACCTTCGCCGCGCCGCCCGGTGACCCCAGCTCGACGAAGAAGTCGGCGTTGATCTGGGTGTACTGGCTCCACTGCTCCGGCACGTCGTCTTCGTAGTAGATCGCTTCGACGGGACAGACCGGCTCGCAGGCACCGCAGTCGACGCACTCGTCGGGGTGGATGTACAGCATCCGGGCGCCTTCGTAAATGCAGTCGACCGGGCATTCCTCGATGCATGCCTTGTCTTTGATGTCGACGCAGGGTTCGGCGATCGTGTACGTCACAGACGTCTCCTCCAGCTCTGTCCATGTACTGCGTGTGGGCTGCTGTTCGGCTCGCCGCGGCGCTTCGACCGCTTCGGCGAAAGCTTTCGGTTACTGATACTAGACGTTGCACATACACGTCAACCACTGGGCATGTAACACGGGAACGCAAAGCGGGCCGTCACGGGCGGCGCCGGGCCGCCCGGCCCCGCCCGGGCCCGCGTTCACTGACGGCGAACATCCCCCGCAACGCGCTGACCTGCGAATAGTTACGATTAGAGCTTCCTGTGCGATTACGGTTGCGAGGAGGAAAGCTCACGGGGCCTGGTAACCTCGACCGCAGACGGCAACCGTTGGGCAGATGTCGTCGCCGTTTTTTACGGTGCATTGAATGGGGAAGGTGTCCATAAATGTTGAGGCTGTCGTTGACCAAATTCGCCGCCGCCGTTGGCGGGGCGGCGTTCGCGTTGACCGCCGGTGCCGGGATCGCATCCGCAGATCCCCTGGACCCGGTCATCAACACGACGTGCAACTACGGGCAGGTCATGGCCGCGCTGAACGCGACGGACCCAGCGGCCGCCGCGCAGTTGACCGCGTCGCCGATCGCGGTGAGCTACTTGAACCAGTTCCTCGCGTCGCCGCCGCCGAAGCGCCTGCAGATGGCGCGTCAGATCCAGGCCATGCCGCAGGCCGCGCCGTACTTCAACGACGTGTTGTCGGTGGCGGGCAGCTGCAACAACTACTGAGCGCAGCGCGCTCAGTAGCCGCTGAGCAGGCGGCGCAGCTGGCCCAGGGTTTCGGGTCCGGCGTCGCTGCAGATCCGCGAAGGGTTCCCGGGGCGACGACCCCACAGCAGTAGGACCCGCGCGGCAGCATCGGTTTCCAGGGTGGCCGGGCCTTCGGGCCCGGCCATTCCGATGTAGGTGTGGTCGGCGTCGGCGGTGACGACGACGTCGTCGCCGCCGGGGACCCGCAGCCGGCCTTCGATCCGCTCACCCTCGCGTAACCCCTTGGCGCCCTTGGCAAGCAGCGGGCGCCCGACCGCGGTGACGCTGTGCGTGGTCATCCACGGCTCGGCCAGCCGCGCCTGCGCGGCCGGATCGTCGCCGGTGATGTCCCAGCAGTGCAGGACCAGCTCTTCGCGCATGTGCTCGGCGAACCACGGCACCTTCATGGTGCGACCGGTCCACGCGACGTCCGTGTCCGCCGGCACGGCGTCCGCGGCCGTCGCGACGTCGTTCAGCGTGGCCATCCGCTCGTGCAGCGCGTCCCACAGCTCGGCGTCGCCGAGGGCGCGCAGGGGCCCCTCCCGCTCCTCGAACCCGCGGGTGCCGACGGGGTTTCCCTCCAGGTGCGCCTGCAGGACCCGGGCCAGCTCCTCGGCGTTTCCGGCCTGGTGGATGACGACGTCGCGGACCGTCCAGGCTTCGCACCAGGTGCCGGTGTCGGGCCGGCGCTGCTGCACCGCGTCGAGGAAGGGCCGCCATTCGGGGAATCGATCGTGGTCGATGTGTCGTTTCACGGCGTCCGGTATACCCGCCGCCTCTGACAACTAAGCCGCGAGCGGGGCGTACGTGGTGGTGCGCTGGCGCGCCGGGCGACCGATGCCTTGGGCGATCGCCGCCAGCTCCGCGACGGTCTTCGACGATCCGTGCTCGGAGCCGGCCATCCGCGAGATGGTCTCCTCCATCAGCGTGCCGCCCAGGTCGTTGGCGCCGCCGTTGAGCATCACCCGCGTGCGTTCGACACCGAGCTTGACCCAGCTGGTCTGGATGTGGGAGATGCGGCCGTGCAACATGATCCGCGCCAGGGCGTGCACGGCCCGGTTGTCGCGGTGGGTGGGCCCGGGCCGCGCCGCGCCGGCCAGGTACAGCGGCGAGCTCTGGTGCACGAACGGCAACGGCACGAACTCGGTGAATCCGCCGGTGCGGTCCTGAATGTCGCGCAGGACGTTGAGGTGGCCGACCCAGTGCCGCGGGCTGTCGACGTGGCCGTACATCATCGTCGACGAGGATCGCAGGCCGACCTCGTGCGCGGTGCTGACGATCTCGATCCACATCGACGTCGGCAGCTTGCCCTTGGTGAGCACCCAGCGGACCTCGTCGTCCAGGATCTCGGCGGCGGTGCCGGGGATGGTGTCCAGCCCGGCCTCGCGCAGGCTGATCAGCCACTCGCGGATGCTCAACCCGCTCTTGGTCACGCCGTTGGCGATCTCCATCGGGGAGAACGCGTGCACGTGCATCGACGGCACGCGGGCCTTGACCGCGCGCACCAGCTCGGCGTAGCCGGTCACCGGCAGCTCGGGATCGATCCCGCCCTGCATGCACACCTCGGTGGCGCCCTCGACGTGCGCCTCCCAGGCGCGGTCGGCGACCTCTTCGGTGGACAGCGAATATGCGTCGGCGTCGCCCTTGCGCTGCGCGAAGGCGCAGAACCGGCAGCCGGTGTAGCAGATGTTGGTGAAGTTGATGTTGCGGTTCACCACGAAGGTGACGTCGTCGCCGACCGTGTCGCGCCGCAGCGAATCCGCCAGCGCCGCAACCGCATCCAGCGCCGGGCCGTCGGCCGTCGCCAACGCCAGGTACTCGTCGTCGGAGCAGCCGGCGGGATCGCGTTCGGCCGACCGTAGGGCGGCCAGCACGTCGGTGTCCAGGCGTTCAGGCGCTTTGGCGCCCTGCGCGCCCAGCTCCTGCACGCGGTCCCGGATCGATTCCCAGTCGCCGAACGCGCTGTCCAGGTCGCTGCGTGCTTCGGTGTTGCGGCCTTCGGTGTCGATCGCCGCATGCAGGTCGACCCGGCCGGCGGACTCCACGTCGTCGGGCTCCTGCCACGGCATGCCGACCGGGTTGACGTCGCGGGCCAGGCCGGTCCGCGGATCGGCAAGCGCGGCAACGTGTCCCCGCACCCGCGGGTCGATCCACGCCGCGCCGGCCTGGACGTACTTGGGCTGTGCGGTCAACCGCTGCACGAGGTCGTATCCGGCCTCGGCGGTGATCGCCGCCAGCTCATCCAGCGCGGGCCACGGCCGTTCGGGATTGACGTGGTCGGGGGTCAGCGGTGAGACGCCGCCCCAGTCGTCCACGCCGGCGCCGATCAGCGCCAGGCACTCCTCGCGCGAGACCAGGTTGGGCGGCGCCTGGATGCGCATCCCCGGCCCGAGCACCAAGCGCGCGACCGCCACGGTCGCCAGGTAGTCCTCGATCCCGGCGTCCGGAACCGCGGCCATCGCGGTGTGCTCCTTGGCCCGGAAGTTCTGCACGATCACTTCCTGGACATGCCCGAACTCCTTGTGCGACTTGCGAATCGCATGCAAGGTGTCCGCGCGTTCTGGCAGCGTCTCGCCGATGCCGACGAGCAGCCCGGTGGTGAACGGAATGGACAACCGCCCGGCGTCGGTCAGCGCGCGCAGCCGCACCGCCGGGTCCTTGTCCGGGCTGCCGTAGTGCGCAAGGCCTTTCGTCTCGAACAGCCGCCGCGACGTGGTCTCGAGCATCATGCCCATCGACGGCGCCACCGGCTTGAGCCGCGACATCTCCGACCAGCTCATCACGCCGGGGTTCAGGTGCGGCAGCAGCCCGGTCTCCTCGAGCACCCGGATGGCCATCGCCCGCACGTACGACAGGGTCGAGTCGTAG
Source organism: Mycobacterium paraense (assembly GCF_002101815.1). Classification (GTDB taxonomy): domain Bacteria; phylum Actinomycetota; class Actinomycetes; order Mycobacteriales; family Mycobacteriaceae; genus Mycobacterium; species Mycobacterium paraense. Next base: position 73,039 of record NZ_LQPM01000007.1, read on the forward strand.
CCCCGCTGGTCGAGCCAGTCCCGGGCCTCCGGCCAGCGGTCCTCGGGCCGGTCACCGAGGGTGAATAGCGCCTCCTTGCAACCCAGTTCGGCCCCGCGGCGGGCGATGTCGAGGATCTCGTCGGGCTCCAGGTACATGCCCGCGCCCTGGGCGCGCAGCTTGCCGGGGACGGTGACAAAGGTGCAGTAATGGCAGGTGTCGCGGCACAGGTGGGTGACCGGGATGAAGACCTTGCGGGAATAGCTGATCGGCAACCGGCCGTTCGGCCCGCGCCGCCCGGCCGACTCGAGGCCCGCGTCGCGCACCCGCGCCGCGCTGGCGCACAGATCGGCGAGATCCTCGCCGCGCGCCGTCATCGCGACGGCCGCCTCGTCGAGGTTCAGCGCGACCCCGTCCCGGGCCCGCCGCAGCACCCGCCGCAACGCCGACGCGCCGGCCTTGGGGGGAACGACAGGGCTGGGCAGAACGACGGGCTCCAGAGGCTCCGGTGTTCCCGGTGTCAGTGGCACGTTGGTGTAACTTCCCCACGCTCGAATTTCATCCGCCCGGCCCAAACCTGTGAAAGCTTGGGCAACGGTGCCATACGCGCAACAGTAGCGCCAGGCTGCGGCCGGCCCGAGGTCGACATCCCGGCCCCGGGGACGCCCCCGCTGCCCTTAGCTATGTGTTTGGCGGACTTGGCCGCTAACCAGCGGCGATCGCGTTACCATCCGTCGTATCTCAGAGAGGTGCTAGATGTCGTTCCTATTCGCCGACCCCGAGGCGCTGGCAGCAGCGGCTTCGGACCTGTTCGGCATCGGATCGACGCTCAGCACGGCCAATACCGCGGCGGCGGCCCCGACCAGCGCGGTGGCGGCGGCCGCCGCTGACCAGGTATCGGCGCAGGTCGCGGCGTTTCTGTCCGAGCACGGGCTGGGATATCAGCAGATCAGCGCGCAGATCGCCGGGTTTCACGAGCAGTTCGTCCAGGCGCTGAGCGCCGGTGCCGGCGCGTATGCGGCGGCCGAGGCCGACGCGGCGCAGAACCTCGCGGGTGCGGTGAACGCACCCGCCGCGTCGCTGCTCGGCGGCGGTGGCACCGGCGTCGCCGGCGTCGCCGGTGCGGCCGCGGTGGCCGGCGGAGCCGTGTCCGGTGCGGTGAACCAGGTCGAAAGCGTCGTGGCGGGCTCCACCAATCTCCTGGGCGGCGGCGCGGGGGCGCTCGGCGCCGGGCTGCTCGGCGGCGGCGCCCAGGCCGTCGCCGGCCAGGCCGGCGCGGCGATCAACGCCGTGTCGGGGGCGGCCGTCAACGCCGTCTCCGGTGCGATGACCGAGGTCGAAAGCGTCGTGGCGAGCTCCGCCAATCTGCTGGGCGGCGCCGGGCTGTTCGGCGGCGTCGGCCAGGCCGCCGCGCTGCTGCTGGGGCCCACGGGCGGGATAAGGGCTCTGACGGCGGCCAGCGCGCTGCTCGCGCCGGCCGCGGTGACCAACGCCGCAGCGGTGTCGGCGGCGAACGCATTCGCCCCGATCGCCCAGTCGATCGAGAACGCCTACCTGCTGATCGAGCCGTACGTGCAGTACGGCTTCGAGCTGGCCTCCTACGCGGCGGGCTGGCTGCCCTGGATCGGCTGGATCGTGGCCCCGCAGATCATGTACTTCTACAACCTGTTCGAGCCCATGGTGCAGAGCGGCCTGTTCAACATCCTGGACTGGCTGGGCGGCACCATCACCTTTGCCCAGGGCCTGAACAACTTCATCAACGCCACCACGGCGTCGATCAACTACTTCATCCAGACCGAGATCAACTGGTTCCTGAGCTTCCTGCCGCCGCTCCCGCCGCTGCCGCCGTTCTTCCCGTAACGGGAGCCCGTCAGCGCCGGCGCCCGCGCCGCATCAGCACCCACATCGGCGGGGCAACGCCCAGCAAGATCAGCAGCAGGGCTCCGTACGCCATCAGCCCCCGGCCGCCCAGGATGACGTCGTCGGCGGGCCCGCCCATGCTCATCACGGCCACCGTGAGCAGCCAGGTCCACAGCGGCAGCGCGGCCACCCGCGCGGACTTGGTCCACAGCCCGGCGGCCCACACCAGTGCCGCGTTGAGCAGCCCGCTGAGCAAACCACTGATGGGGAACGGAATCGAGCCGAGATAGGTAGGCAGCAGGAGCGCGCCGGCGAGTGCCGACAGGATCCCGTCGACGGCCAGCAGCGCCAAGACAACGAAACGAATCGCGGGATCTGTCGCGCCGCCGTCCTCGGCGGACGCGGCGCGCGGCTTGGTTTCGGTCAGGTCGGAACGCTGTCGATGTTGGCGAGTATCGAGCCGATGACCCACTGCAGGCTGTCGAGGCGGTCCTGCCAGTGCTGCTGGTTAGGGTCCAGGTCGGGGTCCATGCGAATTCCTTCCGTGGCTGCCTGTTTCGCAGCCTACCGCGCTGCGGCCGCGGTGAAACCCAGCCCCGCGAGCAGATCCGTCTCCCAGCCGCGCCCGTCGCGCTCGCCCGCGGCGCCGCCCACCAGGACGTAGTGCTCCTCGGCGACGATGGGCAGCGCCATGTTGTTCGACAGGGCGCAGGCCCGGCCGGTCGGGCCGACGACGACCTGCGTGGCGTGCGCGGCGAGGGCGGCCCTCTTCGCGGCGAGCGCTTCCGGGTCCGCCTCGACGACGGCGTCGATGTCGGAGTCGGCGTAGCCGAAGTCGAACTCCTCGTGGGGCGGAATGGCCCAGTCGGCCAGCAGGTCTTCGCGACCCAGCGCCCGCCAGCCGGCATGGAATGCGCTCTCCGCCAACACCGTCCAGTAGAACTTCGGCACCGCCCAGGGCTCGCCGGGGTAGTCGTCGGCGGAGCCGGCGGCGGCGACGGCGGCCGTCGTGACGGTGTGGGCGTGAATGTGGTCGGGGTGGCCGTAGCCGCCGTTGGGGTCGTAGGTCACGACGACGTGCGGGCGCTGCGCGCGGATGATGGCGACCAGCGCGCCGACGGCCTCGCGCTCGTCGGCGTCGATGAACCGCTCGCGCCGCCGCTTCGGGGTGCCCTGCATGCCCGAATCGCGCCATCGTCCCGCGCCGCCGAGATAGAGGGGCCCGCTGACGCCGAGCGCCCGCAAGGCGTTGGTGAGCTCGCCGATTCGGTAGCCACCAAGTTGGTCCGCCTGATCGACGGCGAGTCCGGCCCACAGCTCGCCGATGACCTCGCCCTCCTCGCCGAGGGTGCAGGTGACGACGCGCACCTGCGCGCCGAGTGCGGTGTAGTGGGCGATGGTGGCGCCGTTGCTGAGGCTCTCGTCGTCCGGGTGCGCGTGGACGAACAGCAGCCGCGGAGTCTCGGGCATGGACGCACCCTACCCCGGAGGCGAGCGGCGGATAGGAACGCGGGCGGCTACTATCGAGAAATGCCGCAGCTAACCCAGGACCGGAGCAGCACCCGGAGCCGCCGACGTGGCGAAGTGCTCGAACGTGCGCTCTACGAGGCCACGCTGGCGGAGTTGGCCGAAGTCGGCTACGGCGGGCTGACCATGGAAGGTATCGCGGCGCGCGCCCACACCGGCAAGGCGGCGCTGTACCGGCGCTGGTGCAGCAAGCACGATCTGGTGCACGCCGCCCTGGTCTATGCGCTGCCGCCGATGCCCGAGCTGCGCTCCGGCCGGTCGGCCAGGGAGAACCTGCTGGCCATGTTCATTTCGCACCGCGACATGCTGGCCGGCAAGACCACCTTCCCCGGACTGGACGTCGTCCATCAGCTGCTGCACGAACCGGAGATGCGCATCATCTTCGCCGACGCCGTGGTGGCGCCGCGCTTGGAGATTCTCGAATCGATCCTGCGGTCCGCGGTCGACGACGGCGACCTCGATCCCACCACGATCACGCCGCTGACCGCGCGGGTGGGACCGGCGTTGATCAACCAACACTTCCTGCTCACCGGCGAACCGCCGACCCGGCGGGACCTGGCGATCATCGTCGACACCGTGATCCCGCCGCGCGCGACGGCCGACTAACCCAGGATCAGGCCGGCGAAGTCGGCACCGGCGGCCAGGCTTTGGTCGAAGATGCCCTCGATGCCGCCGATGTTGCCGCCGTTGAAGACCTGCCCCGCGGTACCGGTCAGCAGCGTGCTGATGGCCGGCGTCTGGACACCGCTCAGGAAGCTGTTCACCGTCTGCTCGCCGGTGCCCAGGATCAGGTTGCCCACATTGAAGAGCCGGTTCAGCCCGCCGTTGAAGGCGACCGGGGTCCCGAAAGTGCTTGTCTCCCAAGCCAGCTCGTTGGCCACCAGGTTGGTGTTGAAGCCGACCTCCGCGGGAATCAGGTTGGCCAGGAAGTTGACCTGCCCCGAAGCCAGGCCCTGCAACCCCGCGGTGGGCGCCGCCACCAGCGCCACCCCGAGGTTGGGCACCCCGGCCAACAGCGATCCGTTGAGCGCCGCGGTCAGGGAAGCCTGCAGGCCGGCCGCGTTGATCCCCGCCGTCAACGCGGCCTGCAGGGAGCCGTTGCCGGTCAGCGAGGTCGCGACCGCGCTGATGACGTTGAGGTCCCACAAGAACTTGGTGTCCAAGGCACCGAGGAAGCCGCCCAGGGTGCCGCCGGCGATCAGGTTGGCCGGGGCGCCCATGGCCAGGCTGGCCAGGATGGCGCCGCCGGTCGGGAGTTGCGCGCCCAACAGGCTGTCGAAGGTCACCTCGCCGGTGCCCAGCACCGTGTTCCAGAAGTTGAAGAAGCTGTCGATGGAGCCGCCCACGGCGCCGACGCCGCCGAACAGGGCCGTCTCCAACGCGGTCTCCTGGGCGACCAGGGCGCCGTTGAAGCCCAGCTCGTTGGTGATCAACGCCCCGTTGAAGCCCAGCTCCATCGCCTGCAGCTGGGCGAGGAAAGCGGGCACGTTCGGCGCCGTCAGGAGCACCTGCCAGGGCGCAACCAGGTTGGCGAACAGGGTGGGCAGCCCGGCGAGACCGAGGCTGAGGCCCCCGTTCAGCGCGACATTGAGCTGGGCGCTGAGCCCCGACAGGCCGGCGGTGATGCTGGCGCCCAGGCTGGGGCTGAAGCCGAAGGCCCCGCCCAGCGCCGCCAGCGCGGCGTTCAGGTTGGTCGGCAGGGTGAAGCCGCCCACCAGCGCGGGCAGGCCGGCGCTGAGGTTGCCGATCAGCGACCCGCCAGTCTGCAGGGCACCGGACAGGGCGGCGCCGAGACCCGACAGGCTGCCCCCGAAGCCGCCCGACAGCGCGGCGTTGATCGCGCCGCTCAGTCCCGGCAGCCCGGCGGACAGGCTGCCCGCCAGGTTGGACAGCCCGGCGTTCAGGCTGGTCGCGAGCGCCCCGCCGGTCTGCGCCAATCCCGCAAGGCCACTGTTGATGTCGGCGGCCAGGGTCGCGCCGAGGGGGCCCAGCCCCGAGAGGCTGGCGCCGAGGCCGCCCGACAGGGCGGCGTTCAGGGAGGCGTTCAACCCGGAAAGCCCGCCGCTGAGGCTGGCCGCGAGGCCCGGGAACGCGAGGCTCAGGCCGCCGATGAGGCCGGGCAGCCCGGCGCCGAGGCTCGCCGCGATGGCGTTGGCGGCCTGGATGGCCCCCGACAGTTCGGCGCCGAAGTCGGTGGCAAACATCGAAGCGAGCGGCCCGAACCCGGCGAGGTCGGCGCCCAGGGCGCCCGACAACGCGGCGTTGACCGAGGCGTTCAGCCCGGAAAGTCCGCCGCTGAGGCTGGCCTGCAACCCCGGCAGCGCGGCGTTGAAGCCGCCCGCCAGACCGGACAGGCTGGTGCCGATGTTGGTGGCCAGCGCCCCGCCGGTCTGCGCCAGCGCCGTCAGGCCGCTGTTCAGGTTGGTTGCGATCGCCGCGCCCAGTGGGGCCAGTCCCCCGAGGTTGGCCCCGAGGCTGCCGCTGAGGCTGGCCGACACCGCGGCGTTCAGCGAGACACCGAGCGCGTTGAGATCGGCGCTCAGGCTGGCGCCGAGGCCCGAGAGCCCAGCACTCAGGTCGAAGCCGGCCGCGGGCACCGCGCTCGCGAGTGTCTGCACAACGTTTACCTCGGCGGCCGCATAGCTGCCCGCGCCGGTGGTCAAAGTTTGGACGAACTGCTGGTGGAATAGCGCCGCCTGCGCGCTGAGTTGCTGGTAGCCCGCGGCATGCGAAGAAAAGAGCGCGGCAATTTCCGCCGAAACCTCGTCCGCGGCCGCGGGCAGCAACACGGTGGTCGCCGCGGCCGCCGCGCTGTTGGCGGACCCGATGGCCGAGCCAAGATTCGCCAAATTGCTTGCCGCATCGGCGATTAGCTCCGGCGCTGCGATGAGAAACGACACACTGACCTCCCCGGTTCACCACACCATGGTCGCTATACCCCCGTCGCCCGATCGGGCGGGTGTCGCGATGGCCGCAGCGTATCGAAATGGCGAGCTGAAAACGGTCGTTTGCACCAAGCAAGTTTGCGGATACGCGTTTCGATTAATTCGTCATAAATTCGTTACTTTCGAGCCACGCGATGCGTCACATGTCCATTCGTAGAAAATGGACGTTTTCAAATTTCGTAGAAATGCTCGGTTAGGGACCGGTTTTGATCCATTGGCCGGCATCGCCGACGATGCCGACCGGTACCGCACCCGTCAGGCTGACGTTCTGCACGCTGGGCCCCGCCGCGACGATCGTGGTGTCCTGCAGGATGGGCAACACCGTCGACATGTTCCACAGCCGCGGCTCGACAGCGGTGATCACGTCGTTGATGTTCTTGGTGCCGTTGAGCGCGGCGTCGATATTCGACTGGATGCTGCGGTCGCAGATTCCGGTGAGGTTCGACGGCGCCTGCACCAGCGCGCCGGGCTCGGGCGGCCGCGGGGCCGGCGGCGCCGGCGTCGGGGTCAACGGAGACGTCGCCGGAGTGGTGCCCGGGCCCCCGGGCGGCGGGCCCGCGGCGGGCGTGGTGGTCGGCGTGCTCGACGGCGACACCGTCGTCGTCTGCAGCGCGGGGCACCCGTAGCGCGAGGCCAGCAGGGTCGCCAGGTTTCCGCCGGCCCGATGCCAGCCGACGATCGCGTCGACCTGGTTGTTGGTCAGCGCGTCGCGGTACAGCGTCACCGGGTCCAGCGCCAGCACGGTCGCGTCGATGCCGACGTTGCGCAACTGGTCGGCGGCCGTGTTGGCCACCGCGACCGAGGTCGGGTCGTTCGCGGCCACCCCGATGGCCAGCGTCAGCGGCTGGCCGTCCTTGGTGATCCGGCCGCGGATGACCTCCGTCGGCCCGGGGCCCGCCAAGGTGGGCGACGGTGACGTCGACGGGTTGGACTCGACGTGATAGCCGGACGCCGAGAGCAACGCGAGCGCCGCGGGCGTGGTCATCGCGGGCGGGGCCGTCGGCTCGTAGCCGGGATCGCTCGGCGAGCGGATCTGGGCCTGGTCCAGCGTGACGGTGTTATCGCTGCCGGCACCCACGGCCGCCAGCAGGTCGACGTCGAGCAAACCCAGGATCGCCTTGCGGACCTGCGCATCGGACAGCTTCGGCTCGCTGGCCCGCAGCGTGAGCTGCATGACCCGCGGCGTGACGATCCGGGCGGTCCGCACGTCCGGGATGGCCGAGAGCTGGGCGAAGGCCGCCGAGCCGCCGTGCACCTGGGCCACCTGCGTGTCGCCGTTGCGCACGGAATCGGCCAGCGCGGCCGGGGCGCCGGCGCGGCGGAAGAGGATCAGCGCGGGTTTGGCGGGCGGGCCCCAATAGCGGTCGTTGCGGGCGATCAGGATCTCGTCGCGCTGCGGGTCGATGCTCTCCACCCGGAACTGGCCGCCGGTGACCGGCAGCGTGCGGGCCAGCCCGGCGAGGAAACCGCCCGGCACGTCCTTGATGATGTGCGCCGGCAGGATGTTGCTGAATAGCTCCTTCCACGCCGGATACGGCTGCGCGAAGGTGACCACGGCCTGCTTGCCGCCCTCCAGCGACTGCACGCCGGTGATCAGGTCGTATCCCGCCGGGTCGACCACGCCGGGCTGGCTGACCATCTGCCGCCACAGATACCAGAAGTCGTCGGCGGCGATCGGGGCGTTGTCGGTCCACTGCGCCTCGGGCCGGATCTTGTAGGTCACCGTGAACGGGCTCTGGTTGGTCACCTCGGCCGACACCAACAGGGTCGGGTCCATCTCCCAGCGCGAGCCCGTCGGGGTGTTGGGGTCGGGCACCGGCCGAAACGCGCTGGGCAGCACCAGCGCGCTGATCGCCGCGTTGACCGGCGACAGGTCCGAAAGCAGATGGGGATTGAACCCGGCGCCGATCGAGTCGATGCCCATGATGATCTGGGTCGGCCGCTGCGGCGGCGGCGCCGAATTATGGGGCGTGTCGGTGCTCTGCGGCGCCGGCGGCGGGTTGACCGTGCACGCCGCCAACACCACCCCGAACAGCGAGACCACCGCGCCGACCGTCAGGAACAGGCGGCGGGCTGGTCTCGGCACGCCCATCAGGGTATCGAGCAGGCGCCCAGCCGCCCGCCGGGCCACGCGGCGCTAACCCCGGGCCTTGGCCCGCGCGCGGCTGCGGGCCCGTGAGGTGGCGTCCAGCTCGACCTTGCGCACCCGAACGACCTCGGGCGTCACCTCGACGCATTCGTCTTGCGCGCAGAACTCCATGGCCTGTTCCAGGTCGAGCTCGAGCGGCTTGGCCAGCGTCTCGATGACGTCCGCGGTCGACGACCGCATGTTGGTCAGCTTCTTCTCGCGGGTCACGTTGACGTCGAGATCCTCTGCGCGCGGGTTGATTCCGACGACCATGCCCTCGTAGGTGTCCTGCCCCGGCTCGACGAAGAACTGGCCCCGGTCGGCGAGCTGGATGAGCGCGAACGGCGTGATGGTGCCCGACCGGTCCGATACCAGCGAGCCGGTGTGGCGCGCCCGGATCTCCCCCGCCCACGGCCGGTAGCCGTCGAACACGGCGTTGGCGATGCCGGTGCCGCGCGTGATCGTGAGGAAGTCGGTGCGGAAGCCGATCAGGCCGCGGCTGGGCACGATGAAGTCCATCCGGACCCAGCCGGCCGCGTGGTTGGTCATCTCCTCCATGCGGCCCTTACGGCCGGCCATCAACTGAGTGATCGCGCCGACGAATTCCTCGGGGCAGTCGATGGTCATCGCCTCGAACGGTTCGTGCAGCTGACCGTCGATGGTCTTGGTGACCACCTGCGGCTTGCCCACCGTCAGTTCGAAGCCCTCCCGCCGCATCTGCTCGACCAGCACGGCCAGGGCGAGCTCGCCGCGGCCCTGCACCTCCCAGGCGTCGGGCCGGCCGATGTCGACGACCCGGATCGACACGTTGCCGACCAGCTCGGTGTCCAGCCGGTTGCGGACCATCCGGGCGGTCAGCTTGTGTCCCGATACCTTGCCGGCCAGCGGCGAGGTGTTGGTGCCGATGGTCACCGAGATCGCCGGCTCGTCAACGGTGATGCGCGGCAGCGCGTGGGCATGGTCGGGATCGGCCAGCGTGTCCCCGATCATGATCTCGGGCAGGCCGGCCACGGCCACGATGTCACCGGCGATCGCCTCGTCGGTGGGGCTGCGTTCGACGCCCTCGGTCGCGAGCAGCTCGGTGATCTTGGCGCTGGTGATGACCGGCACGCCGTCGACCTCGCGCATCCAGGCGACCTGCTGGCCCTTGCGCAGCTTGCCGTTGTAGATCCGGATCAGCGCGAGCCGCCCGAGGAACGCCGACGCGTCGAGGTTGGTCACCAGCGCCTGCAGCGGCGCCTCCGGGTCCCCCGACGGCGCCGGGATGTGCTCCATCAGCACGTCGAACAGCGGGTCGAGGTTGTCGCCCACGGGCACCTCGCCGTCGGCCGGCTGTTCGGTGCTCGCGATGCCCGCGCGGCCCGACGCGTACAGCGTCGGCAGGCCCAGCGCACGCTCGGCGGCGGCGGCCGCCTCGTCGTCGAGATCCGATGCGACGTCGAGCAATAGGTCGTGGCTGGCCTCCACCACGTCGGCGATGCGCGCGTCGGGCCGGTCGGTCTTGTTGACGACGAGGATCACCGGAAGGTGCGCGGCCAGCGCCTTGCGCAGCACGAACCGCGTCTGCGGCAGCGGCCCCTCGGACGCGTCGACCAGCAGCAGCACCCCGTCCACCATGGACAGCCCGCGCTCCACCTCGCCGCCGAAGTCGGCGTGCCCCGGGGTGTCGATGACGTTGATCACGGTGACCGTGCCGTCGTCGTTGTGCCGGTGCACGGCGGTGTTCTTGGCCAGGATGGTGATGCCCTTTTCCTTCTCCAGGTCACCGCTGTCCATGATGCGTTCCTGGGCGTCGTCGCCGCGGTGGTGCAGCGCCCCGGACTGCCGCAGCATCGCGTCGACCAGGGTGGTTTTCCCGTGGTCGACGTGGGCGACTATGGCGACGTTGCGGAATGGCACGTCGGTGATTCTGGCAGCGGGCGCCTCAGATAGCGAACTGGCCGCCCCCGTGGGCCGCTCGGTCAATGTGCGTCCAGGGCTGCCGCCTCCGGCGTGTCGTCAGCCTGGATAGACACTCAAAAGCCGTGGTCGCACACTCGGCCGCGTCACCAGCCGCGGCGGCGCGGCGCCGTCCCGACCAGCTCGTGGGTGTCGGCCACGTCACGGCTGCGGTAGACGATGTAGGGCCGGAAGAGATAGGCGATCGGGGCGCTGAACGCGTGCACCAGCCGGGTGAACGGCCACAGGGCGAACAGCGCCAGCGCGAGCGCCACGTGGAGCTGGTAGTAGAACGCCGCGTGCGCCATCAGGTCTCCGCGCGGGTCGAGCAGCCAGATCGACCGGAACCACACCGACACCTTCTGCCGGTAGTCGTGCAGCTCGCCGAAGTGGGTGGCGCCCGCCAGGGTGCAGCACAGCCCCGCCACCAGCGCGCACACGAGCACCAGATACATCAGCTTGTCGTTGCGGGTGGTCGCCAGGAACACCGCCCCGTGCGTACGCCGCCGGTAGATCAGCAGGCCGATGCCGATCAGCGTGGCGAAACCGGCGGGCACGCCGAGCAGCAGCGCCTGCAGGTGATAGATGTGATCGCTCATCCCGACCGCGCGGGTCCAGGACTCCGGGACGAACAGGCCCATGACGTGGCCCATGATCACGGCCAGGCTGCCGAAGTGGAAGAGCGGGCTGCCGATCGACAACAACTTCGACTCGTAGATCTGCGACGAGCGGGTGGTCCAGCCGAACTTGTCGTAGCGGTAGCGCCACCAGGTGCCGACGGCCGCGGCCGCCAGCACGACGTAAGGCACGTCGTCCCAAAAGATTTCGATCAGCTTCATGTGTACCAAGTCAGGCTCCCTTGGTGCGCTTCGGTGGGACGGTCAGGGTAAACGGTTGCAGCCCAACGGCTTCGGTGGGAGGTCCGGCCTGAGCCAACCGCTGCGCCCGGCGCGCCTCCTGGTCGGTGGCGGCGGGCAGCGTCTCGCAGACCGCGGCGATGGTGTGCTGGTAGGGCGACTTCGCGTCCGCCAGGGCTTCGCGCAACACGTCGATCGGGACGCGGTGCTCGATGAGCAGGCGCCGCCCGGCGTCGGGGTCGACGGTGGCGGCGAATTCGAGGACGACGGGCAGGTGGTCGGGCGCCTCGGCGCGGGGCGGTTCGACCCCCGCGTCGCGGTAGGCGGTGGCGAACGCCAACATCTCCCGGCCGCGGTTGCGGGTGTCCCCGGCGGTCCAGTAGGTCAGGTACATGGTGTTGCGCCGGCGCATGTCGAAGGTCTCGACGTAGCCCACCGCGGCGGCCATCGGTTCGAGGCCGCGCAGGGCCGCGACGGTGCGGCGCAGCAGCGCCGCCGCGAGCCCGTCGATGTGGTCCACCAGTTCGTCGACGGTGTCGAGCCGCTCGCCCAGGCGAGAGTCCGGGTAGGCCAGCAGCAGCGACGCCGCCTGCCACACCAGCCGGTCCTGCATCGTCCGGTTGGCCGAGCGCTCCCTGACGTGGGCCAGCAGCCTCATCGCTGCGCCGGCTCCGACTCGGGGAACAGGCCCGCCGGCGCGCCGTTGCCGTCCCAGTTGAGCAGGTTGACCCGGGAGCGACGATGACCGCGCTCCCCGTCCTCGCCGCGCTGGCGCTGTTTGAGCGCGTGGAAGGTCTCCACCGCCACCGGCACCGGGGCCCCGCTGCCCTCGCCGAACGGGCCGGATTCGTACATCCCCGGGCCGCCATCGCTCGACAAGGAGCAGCCCATCTCCTCCAGATCCCGCGCCTGCGCGCTGAAGGCGGTCGGAATGACGTACCGCTCTTCGTATTTGGCGATCGCCAGCAGCCGGTACATGTCGTAGATCTCTTCTTCGGTCATGCCGACGGCGTGCGGTATGTGCGGCTGGGTTTCCCGGCCGAGGTTGATGTCGCGCATGTAGGAGCGCATCGCGGCCAGCCGGCGCAACACGGCTTCGACGACGTGGGTGTCCCCGGCGGTGAACAGCTCGGCCAGGTATTGCATCGGGATGCGCAGCGCGTCCAGCGCGCCGAACAGGTTGCCCAGGTCCTCGCCGTCGTGCCCGTCGCGACTGACGGCGTCGACGACCGGCGACAGCGGCGGGATGTACCAGACCATCGGCATGGTCCGGTACTCGGGATGCAGCGGCAGCGCCACCCGGAACTTGTTGATCAGCGCGTACACCGGTGACCGCTGCGCGGCCTCGATCCACTCGTCGGTGATGCCCTCGGCCCGCGCGGCGGCGATGACCTCGGGATCGTTGGGATCCAACAGGATTCGGCGCTGCGCCGCGTAGAGGTCTTTGTCGTCCTCCACCGACGCGGCCTCCAGCACCCGGTCGGCGTCATAGAGCACCAGTCCCAGGTAGCGCAGCCGTCCCACGCACGTCTCCGAGCAGATCGTCGGCAGGCCGACCTCGATGCGCGGGTAGCACAGGGTGCACTTCTCGGCCTTGCCGGTCTTGTGGTTGAAATACACCTTCTTGTAAGGGCATCCGGACACGCACATCCGCCAGCCGCGGCAGCGGTCCTGGTCGACGAGCACGATGCCGTCCTCGCTGCGCTTGTACATCGCGCCCGAGGGGCAGGACGCTACACAGGACGGGTTGAGGCAATGCTCGCAGATGCGCGGCAGGTAGAACATGAAGGTCTCTTCGAGCTTGAGCCTGACCTCGTCGCTGACCTTCTGCAAAATCGGGTCGCCGGACAGGATTTCGGGCGACCCGGCCAGGTTGTCGTCCCAGTTCGGCCCCCACGAAACCTTCATCGGCTCCCCGGTGATCATGCTCCTCGGGGCGGCCGTGGGGAAGGTGTCACCGGCCGGGGCCGTCGTCAGGTTCTCGTAGTCGTAGGTCCACGGCTCGTAGTACTCGTCGATGGTGGGCAGCTTGGGGTTGGCGAAGATCCGCAGCAGCTTGCTGATGCGGCCGCCGTCGCGCAACCGCAGCCGTCCCTTCTTGTCCCGGATCCAGCCGCCGCGCCAGCGCTCCTGATCCTCGTAAGTGCGCGGATAGCCTTGCCCGGGGCGGGTTTCCACGTTGTTGAACCACACGTACTCGGTGCCGCCGCGGTTGGTCCACGCCTGCTTGCAGGTGACCGAGCAGGTGTGACAGCCGATGCACTTGTCGAGGTTCATCACCATCGCCAGTTGCGCCATTACCTTCACTAGTAGGTCACCTCCTGGCTGCGGCGCCGCACCACGGTCACCTCGTCTCGCTGGTTGCCGGTGGGGCCCAAATAGTTGAAGCCGAACGAGTGCTGGGCGTAGCCGCCGGCGAGGTGGCTGGGCTTGATGCGCACCCGGGTCAGCGCGTTGTGGTTGCCGCCGCGCTTGTTGTTGGTCTCGGTGCGCGGGGTGTCGACGGTGCGTTCCTGGACGTGGTAGACGTACACCACGCCGTCGGGCATCCGGTGGCTGACGATCGCCCGGCACACGTAGATGCCGTTGACGTTCACCGCCTCGACCCAATCGTTGTCGCGCACCCCGATTTTCGCCGCGTCGCCCGGGCTCATCCACATCGTCGGGCCGCCGCGCGACAGCGACAACATGTACAGGTTGTCCTGGTAGGTGGAGTGGAACGACCACTTCGAGTGCGGGGTCAGATAACGCACGGTGAGGCCGACGCCGTCGTCCGTGGGGCCCAGCTCCGGCTGGCCGAACAGGCGGGTCATGTCCAGCGGCGGGCGGAAGACGGGCAGGTGCTCGCCGAGCTCCTCCACCCAGTCGTGCGCCAGGTAGAAGTGCATCCGCCCGGTCAGCGTGTGGAACGGCTTGAGGTTCTCGATGTTGATCGTGAACGGCGCGTAGCGGCGCCCGCCGGTCTCGCTGCCCGACCATTCCGGGCTGGTGATCACCGGGACCGGGCGCGCCTGGGTGTCGGCATAGGTGATGCGGCGCTCCTCGCTGCCCTCGGCCAGGTGCGCCAGCCGCTGACCGGTGCGCTTCTCCAGCTCCCGGAACCCTTCGACGGCCAGCCGGCCGTTGGTCGTCCCCGAGAGCAGCAGCAGCACGTCGGCCATCCGGTTCGCCGTCGTGATCGCCGGGCGGCCCGCCGCCACACCGGACTTCATCACGCCGAACCGGGCCGCCAACTCCTCGACCTCCCGGAACGGATGCACCGTGACGCCCTTGGTGGTCACCCCGAACTGGTCCACCAGCGGGCCCAGAGTGAGCCACTTGTCGTAGATGGCGGTGTAATCGCGCTCCACCACGGTGACTTTGGCCATCGTGCGCCCCGGCACCGGAGTGCCGCCATCGTGCAGCCAGTCCCGCTCCGAACCGTCGGGATAGGCCATCGCGTCGGGGGTGTCGTGCTGCAGCGCGGTGAGCACCACGTCGCTGCGGGTGCCCAGATGGTCCTTGGCCATCGTGCTGAACGCGCGGGCGATGGCACCGAAAGCGTCGAAGTCCGAACGGGTTTCCCAGGGCGGGTCGGTGGCGGCGCTGAACGCGTGCACGTAGGGGTGCATGTCGGTGCTGGACAGGTCGGCCTTCTCGTACCAGGTCGCGGCCGGCAGCACCACGTCGGATACCAACGTCGTCGACGTCATCCGGAAGTCGATCGACATCATCAAATCGAGCTTGCCCTCGGGGATCTCACCCTCACACGTCACGTCGACCGGGCGCACCCCGTCCTCCGGCGGCTGCGCCTGCGCGTTGGAATCGGTCCCCAGCAGATGACGCAGGAAATACTCGCCGCCCTTGCCCGACGACCCGATCAGGTTGGCCCGCCACACGGTAAGCACCCGTGGCCAGTTGACGGGGTTGTCGGGATCGGTCACCGCGAGCTTGAGCGCGCGCCGGCCGAGCTGCTCGGCGACGTACTCGCCGGCGTCGGCACCGGAGGCGCGCGCCTCGTCGGCGACCTCCAGGCTGGACCGGTCGAACTGCGGATAGAACGGGCTCCAGCCCATCGCCACCGACGAAGCCAGCAGGTCGATCGTGTGCTTGCCCGCAAACCTGCCCCGACCCACCGGGCTGGCCAGCTTGTCGGCCCCGTACCCGTCGTAGCGCCATTGGTCGGTGTGCGCGTACCAGTACGACGCGCCCGGCACCTGCCGTGGCGGGCGCGACCAGTCGGTGGCCATCGCCATCGTCTGAAAACCGGTGAGCGGACGCACCTTTTCCTGTCCGACGTAGTGCGCCCACCCGCCGCCGTTGCGGCCCATCGACCCGGTCAGCATCAGCAGCGCCAGCACCGCGCGGTAGATCGCGTCGCTGTGGAACCAGTGGCAGATGCCGCCGCCCATGATGATCATCGAACGCCCGCCGGATTCCTCTGCGCTGCGGGCGAATTCCTTGGCCACCCGGATCGCCTGCCCCGCCGACACGCCGGTGATGGGCTCCTGCCAGGCCGGGGTGTTCTGGTGCGTCGGGTCGTCGTAGCCGGTGGGCCAGTCGCCGGGCAGCCCGGGCCGCGCCACCCCGTACTGGGCGAGCATCAGGTCGAACACGGTGCACACCAGGTGTTTACCGACGCGTCGCACCGGCACCCCGCGCGCCAGCGTGCCGCCCTCGCCGTTCACGGTGTCGAAGCTGGGCAGGTGGATCAGCGCGGTATCGCCGTCCCCCAGGACGCTGAGCGCCGGCGTCAGCTCGCCGAGGTCGAGGTTCCACTTGCCGACGCCGTCCTCGCCGTAGCGGAAACCCAGCGAACCCTGCGGCACCACAACGGAATTCGTGGCCTCGTCGAGCAGGGTCGGCTTGAGCGCGGCGTTCTCGACCGACTCGCCGATGTCGGCCGCCGTCAGGTTCTTACCGGGCACCAGCAGGTCGCCGCGTTGCTCCAGCTTGATCAGGAACGGCAGGTCGGTGTAGCGGCGCGCGAAGTCGGTGAAGAACGGAACCTGCTTTTGCACATAGCATTCCGACAGGATCACGTGACCCATCGCCATGGCCAGCGCCCCGTCGGTCCCGGCGGCGCACGGCATCCACTCGTCGGCGAACTTGGTGTTGTCGGCGTAGTCGGGGCTGACGGTCACCACCTTGGTGCCGCGATAGCGGGCCTCGGCCATCCAATGCGCGTCGGGGGTACGGGTGATCGGGACGTTGGAACCCCACATCATCAAATACGCGGCGTCCCACCAGTCCCCGGACTCCGGCACGTCGGTCTGGTCGCCGAACACCTGCGGGGACGCCACCGGCAGATCGGCATACCAGTCGTAGAACGACGTCATGGCGCCGCCGATCAGCTCGTAGAAGCGCGAGCCGGCGGTGTAGGACACCATCGACATCGCCGGGATCGGCGAGAAGCCGGCGACCCGGTCGGGGCCGTAGGTCTTGATCGTGTGCACGTGGGCGGCGGCGATCAGCTCGGTCGCCTCGGCCCAACTGATCCGCACCAGCCCACCCTTGCCGCGCGCCCGCTGATAGCGACGTCGGCGCTCCGGGTCGGCCTGAATGTCGGCCCAGGCCAGCACCGGGTCGCCCAGCCGAGCCTTGGCCTCCCGAAACATCTCGACCAGCACGCCGCGGGCGTACGGGTAACGCACCCGGGTGGGCGAGTAGCTGTACCAGGAGAACGATGCACCGCGCGGGCAGCCGCGCGGCTCGTACTCCGGCCGGTCGGGACCCACCGACGGGTAGTCGGTCTGCTGGGTTTCCCAGGTGATGATCCCGTCCTTGACGTAGATCTTCCACGAGCACGACCCCGTGCAGTTCACCCCGTGCGTCGAGCGCACCACCTTGTCGTGGCTCCAGCGGTCGCGGTAGAAGACGTCGCCTTCGCGGCCACCCCGCCTGGTGACGGTGCGCAAATCGGAGGAGAACTCGCCCGGGGTGAAAAAACGCCCACTGCGTTCCAGTAGCTCCTCGAGCGGTCCACCAACGTGAGGTGTGACAGTCAAGAAAAAGCCTCCTGCTAAATCCACGTGGAACTTCGCCGTTGGGTTCGGGTGTCCGAACCCCGCACGCGCGCGTCAGCGAAAACCTGAGCCGCCGTCATGCGGCGTTCTTCCGATACGACGACGCGGGGCCCGGCACGGCGGCCAGGGCCACACCATGCGAACTGGCCTCGGGATCACTTCCGGCATGCACATCGACGTTACGGATTTTTGGGGCTCGTACCTTCCGATTTCACGCGTGTCTGCTGCGATAGCGCTGAAGGTTGCCTGCACGCAGCCTGTGGACTTGTTATGAGCCTGCTCACAGCGCTCGGGCCAGGTCCTCCAACCAGCCCCGATCCGCGGGCACCCAGTCCACGTCGTCGAGTTCGGCCGCCGTCACCCACCGCAGCGCCTGGTGGTCGCGCGGATGGGGCTCGCCACCCAGCAGCCGAACCCGGTACGCGCGCAGCGTCGTCGTCTCGTTCAGCGCGATGTCGGCGCCCAGGCGGTCACCCACCTCGACGTCGCCGCGACGCAGGCCCAACTCCTCGGCCAGCTCGCGGGCCAGCGCGTCGGACTCGGTTTCGCCGGGCGCGACCTTGCCGCCGGGCAGTTCCCAGCGGCCGGCCAGCTCCGGCGGCCGAACGCGCTGCGCGACCAACACCGTGGGGCCGGAGATGACCGCGGCGGCGACGACGATCTGGGACGGCATGGCCAGTGACGGTATACCGTCGCCGCCGCGTACCGGTGTGGCGGTCATTATTCGCAATAAAAATTGCGCATTATCGGATGACGTCGGGCTCTGTACATTCAGGCCGGAAAAACTAAAATTGAATGTCATGAAAAATCGAATGGGCAGGGCTATGGCCGCAGCGTGCGGTGGTGCCGCGGTGTTTGCCGTGGCGCTCGGTGGCGTCGCCGGTACTGCGCGCACCAACGCGGACCCGTCGCCGGACCCCTCGCCGACCGTGGCCCCGACGCCGTCATCGCCGGACGACGCCTGCTGCCCGGCCCAACCCCAATCGAGCCGCTGGGACTGCAAAATCGGCCTGAACTGTGGGCCAATTCGCCCGCAGCGCACCTGGCCTCCGCCCGCGCCGCCACCTCCACCTCCGCCTCCGTAGGCTGCCCACGCAGTCGTAATCCCGGCCGAGCGAACGGGTGCGGCAACCCGGCTCGGCAGGGTCGGCTCGCGCGCGTAGAACCGAGTTTCCGGGACACGTTTCACGAATGAGGGAGGGGGTAATTTCTCGGTCGCGGAAATTTACAGCCCCGAGTCAGAAAAACGGTTCTGGAAATAAGGAGGTTTTCAGTTATGGCCGTGTTAACGGATGAGCAGGTGGACGCCGCGCTGTCCGGACTCAACGGATGGGAGCGTTCCGGCGGGGCTCTGCGCCGGTCGGTCAAGTTCCCGGCGTTTCTCGACGGCATCGACGCGGTGCGCCGGGTGGCCGAGCACGCCGAGAGCAAGGACCATCATCCGGACATCGATATCCGTTGGCGGACAGTGACTTTCGCCCTGGTCACGCATTCGCAGGGCGGCATCACGCAGAACGACCTCGACATGGCGCGCGACATCGACGGGATCCTCGGGGACTAATCCGCCGATCCCGCGTCCCGTCGGCCGGTGGCCGCGACCCAGATCAGCGTCGCCACCGCCGCCACGATGTAGGCCAGTCCCGCCCAGGCCAGGTACCACGGCCGGCTGATCTGCCAGATGCTCGGTTGCGCGAAGCTCAGCAGCCAGGGCACGCCGATGGTCGTGAGCGCCAGCCAGCCCCACCCCACCGCGCGGGCGCCCGGGCGCTCGCGCGGCGGCCCGTGAATCGCCCAGACCATCAGCGGCACCAGCCAAACCCAGTGGTGAGACCACGAGATCGGCGAGAGCAGCAGCCCGAACAACTCGACCACGAGCAACTTGCCCAGCCGATCGGACCCGTCGAGCGCCCGCCAGGCCAGCAAGGCGAGCACGGCGGTGCCGGCGATGGCGCCCAAGACCAGCGGACCGAAGCCGGCGTCATGGCCGAGGATCCGGGAGATGCCGCCGCGCCAGGATTGATTGAACGACGTGCCGATCGGCCCGACCCGGCGCGCGTCGCCCAGCAGCTTGGTGAAGTAGTAGCCGGTCTGATCCCCGACGACCAGAGCCGACACGCCGATGGTCGCCAGGAACACCGCCGCCGAGAACGCCGCGGCGCCCCAGCGCCGAACGCCGACCAGATAGACGCCGGAGATCGCCGGCGTCAGCTTGATCCCGGCCGCCACGCCGACCAGCAGCCCCGATAGCCACCACCGCGAGGTGGCGACCGCCCACAGGACCGCCAGCATGAGCAGCACGTTGACCTGCCCGTAGTCGAAAGTGCTGCGCAGCGGCTCGATCCAGAGGGTGACCGCCGTCCACAACATCGCGACGCGCCGCCCGGCGTCGGCGGGGACACCCATGATGCGCTGGCTGGCGCGGACGGCGCCGTACAACGCGGCCATCGTCGCGACCTGCCACAGGAAAGCGACCGGGCCGAAGGGCAACAGGTGCAGCGGGTAGAAGACGACCGCCGCGAACGGCGGATACGTGAACGGCAGCGGGAAGTCGGGCGTCTGGTCGGCGTACACGTAGCTGTACAGCGTGCCGGGATGGTCGATCGCGGCGGCGCCGCCGAGGTAGACGTGCAGGTCGACGAAGTTCGCGCCGTTGGGCGCCAGGTAGGTCCAGGCCAGCCGCGCCACGACGCTCACGGCCAGCAGCGCCGGCGCGGCCGCCTGCAGCGGACCCGCCAGCCGCCGGTTGAGGGGAACCGCCGGGGCGGCGGTCGAGGTGGTGTCTATTCGCCCGACTTTAGCGATCGCCGCACCCGCCCGGTCACCGCCGCCACTCGTATCGGTAACGATCGAATAAATGCCACACGTGTCACTTGAGTCACACCAGTATCAAAGTAACTTCGGCCGCGGACCCGTCGTCGAACACCAGGGAGAGTCATGCCAACCATCTGGACCTATTTGCGAGCGACCGCCGTCGTTGTCGGTTCGTCCGCCGCCCTACTGACGGGCGGTATCGCCCACGCCGACCCCGTGCCGGCCCCGCCCGTGCCGAACATTCCGCAGCAGCTGATCAGTTCGGCGGCCAACGCGCCCCAAATCCTGCAGAACCTCGCGACCGCGCTCGGCGCGACGCCCCCGGCGGCCCCGGCCGCTCCCGGCGTCACCTTCCCCGGGCTGCCCTCGGCGACCTCGCCTGTGTCGCCCTCGGCTCCGTCGGCAACCTCGGCGATTCCGGGGCTCGGCGCGATCCCGGGCCTGACGCAGCAGGCTCCGGCGGCTCCGGCCGCCCCGGCGGCTCCGGCCGCTCCGTCCATTCCGGGCCTGCCCGCCATCCCCGGGCTGTCGGCACCGGCGGCGCCCGCAACGCCTCCGGCCCCTCAGCTCCCGCAGGCGAAGGTCGACATGCCGGCGCTGCCGTCCGGCCTGCCGGTCAACGTGCCCGCGCAGCTGACGCTTCCGCAGGATCTGACGGCGCTCGCCACCGGACAGGCTCCGGCCGCCCCGGCGGCTCCGGCGGCTCCGGCCGCCCCGGCGGCACCGGCGGCACCGGCGGCGACACTGCCGTCGCTCACCAACCCGATGGCGCCGCTGCTCTCGGCCATTCCCTGAGCGATCCGTTAAACGGCAAACCCACAACCTAGACCGGAGGGCATCGTGGTAAGCACTCGGAATCTGTCCAAAGGGTTGGCCGCTGTCGTCACGGCGTCGGCTGCCGCGCTCGGGTTCTGCCCGGGCGCGGCGGCCGACCCGGCGGCGCCGCTGCCGACACCGCAGGCGAACTCCACCCAGCAACTACCGGGCCTCCCGGCGCTTTCGGAGCTGAGCCCGATCATCCAGCAGGCGGCCAGCAACCCCGGGCAGGCGACCCAGCTGCTCATGGCCGCCGCGCAAGCTTTCACCCACAGTCCGACCGCGCCGACCGAATCGAAAAACGTTGCGGCGTCGGTGGATCACTTTGTGCAGGAGCCGGGCTCGCCGGTTCCCGGTGCACCGGCGCCCGCGCCCGGCGTCGCCACCCCGCCCGACACCGCGCCGGTGCAACACGTGCCGCCGCTGGGCATCGAGCCCGGATTGCAGTCGCACCTGCCGCCGGGCATCGATCCGGCCCACGCCGCCGGTCCTGGCCCCGCCGCCGCACCGGCGCCGACGCCCGCGGCGGCCGCGCCCGCACCGGCCGCCGCTCCCGCGCCCGGACCCGCCGAGCCCGTCGCGGCCGCTCCCCCGGCTCCCGCGCCGGCCGCCGCGCCTGCCCCGGCTCCGGCACCGGCTCCCGCGCCGGGTGCCGCGCCCGCCGCGTCGCCCGATTTCGGCCCGGATGCCCCGCCCACCCAGGACTTCATGTATCCCTCGATCGGCACGAATTGCCTTGCGGACGGCAGTAGTTCGATCGCGACCGCCCTGTCGGTGGCGGGGCCTGCCAAGATCCCGACGCCGGGACCCGGGCCCGGCCAGACCGCCTATGTGTTCACCGCGGTCGGCACGCCGGGGCCCGCCGAGGTGCAGAAGCTGCCGTTGAACGTCACCTGGGTGAACCTGACGACCGGCAAGTCCGGAACGGTCACCCTCAAGCCGCGCACCGACATCAACGGGGACGGCCCGACGACGCTGACGGCGATCGTCGACACCGGCTCGGGCAGCATCATGTCGACGATCTTCGGGCAGGTCACCACCAAGGAAAAGCAGTGCCAGTTCATGCCCACCATCGGCTCGACGGTGGTGCCCTGAGCGACCGACCCGATTCAGGGTGTCCAGTCGGGCGTGCGGCCGAGGTGGCTGAGAATGCGGTCGAGGTCGGTTGCGCCGGCGGGCGCGGTCACGGCCGGCCCGAACGGCGCGCCGTCGGTGGTGCGGTAGTCGCCATCCGGAACGACGAACGCCAGCGGTAGCACCGCAGCCAGAACGTCGTCCGGGAGCGCGAATTCGGCGCCGATGCTGCGGGCGACATCCCAGCCGTGCACGACGTAATCGACGAAGTGGAAGCCGATCGCGACGGCACCGGGGAAGGTTGCCCCGGGGCCGAAGTCGGGCAACGAGAACGTCGCGTCGAGCACCCCGTCCGCGGCGAATGCGTCGAGCACTTCGGCGGCGGCCGCGGCGTAGCTGCCGGCGGGGTCGGCCGCCACCGCATCGGCCACGCGGTCCGCCGCCCAGATGGCCGGGCCGTCCCCGTCGCCACGCGCCGCCGCGGCGAACCCGTGGTGTTGCGCGGTCATGTGGGAGAGCAGGTCGAGCAGGTTCCAGCCCGCGCAGGGCGTCGGCCGGTGCAGATCGTCGCGGGTGACCGCCGCGACGACGTCGACGGACGCCTGCACGGCGGTCCGGTGGAAGGAGCGGACGTCGGGAATAGTATGCATGCGCATACGATATGCATCAGCATATTATCTGTCAACGGCTACGCTTCCACCATGGCACCGACCGCACGGCGTCCCGATCTCGCCGCGATGATGGGGCCACTCGTTCGGGAACTGATCGCCGCCGAGATTCCCGTGCTGGAAGCGCACGGATTGTCGATGTGGGGCTATGTGGTGCTGAATGCGCTCGATCGTTCGCCGGTGCGCAGTCAGGCGGCGCTGGCGGAGGCGATCGGCGCCGACAAGACCCGCATCATCCCCACGCTCGACGAGCTGCAGAACCGGGGTTATATCGAGCGCCGCCCCGACCCCGAGGACCGCCGGGTGCGGTTGCTTGCGCTCACCGAGGCGGGCCGGGCCGCGAAAGACGGTGCGCAGCAAGACATTCAGCGCGGCGAGGAGCGCTGGCTCGGAAAGCTGTCGGCCGACGATCGTCGGGCGTTCCTGCGCGTCCTGCGTCAGCTGTCGGACGCGCGAGGCGGCTGACTAGTACGCCATGAACAGGATGGCGTCGCGGTCGTACTCGAGGCCGGGATGGACGCTGGCGAGGTGAGCCTGGGTCAGCTCGACCAGTTCGTCCTCGTCCTTGCCGACGATGGCTTCGCCACACGGACACGTAATGTGCGTCTTCACGTTGCCGCCTTTCCCTTCGCTGCTGCCTTCATCTGCTTCTTGTACGACCGCACCTTCCCCAGGGACTGCTCGTCGACGATGTCGGCAACCGACAGGTGCGTTCCGGCTTTGCCGAAGTCTCCGGCCGCCTCGCGCCAACCCGTCGGCGTCACGCCGTACTGCTTGCCGAGCAGCGCCAGGAAGATCTTCGCCTTCTGCTCGCCGAAACCCGGCAGCCCCTTGAGCCGCCGCAGCAGCTCTTGCCCGTCGGGCTTGCCGGCCGTCCACAACCCCGCGGCGTTGCCGTCGTAGCGGTCCACGATGATCTGTGCCAGGGCCTGGATGCGCTTGGCCATCGATCCCGGGAAACGGTGCACCGCAGGCCTTTCCGAGCACAGCGCGGCGAACTTATCCGGGTCATACTCGGCGATCTTGCCCGCGTCCAGGCCACCCATCCGGTCCGCGATCTTCTTCGGGCCGGCAAACGCCGTCTCGAACGGCACCTGTTGGTCAAGGAGCATCCCGACCAGCAACGCGAACGGATCGTCTTCCAGCAGCGCGTCGGCCTCGGCCTCCTGCGCCAGGCAGAGCTTCGACATACGCCGACTTTAGCGCCCGGGCTATCGTGGCGTGGTGGTGGATGAGGCCAGATTGGAACTGATGCTGGCTCGCGACGAGCTGCATCAGCTCGTCACCGCCTATTGCCGGGCCGTCGACCGCGCGGATTACGACACGCTCCGGAGCCTGTACCACCCCGACGCGACCGACGCGCACGGCTCGTTCTCGACCGGCGGTGTCGACGAGTTCATCGCGCAGCTGCGGGCCGCCGAACCGTATGTGCGTGTGTCCCAACACAACATCACCACGACGAACTTCGTGGTCGACGGCGACACGGCCCGCGGTGAGGTCTACTGCCTGGTGTTTCACACCTTTGCCGGCCCCGAACACGAGTCAGACGTCATCATCGGCGGCCGGTACCTCGACTCGTACACCAAACACGAGGGCCGCTGGAAGTTCAGTCAGCGCACCATCGTCGCGGACTGGGCATACCAGAACGACCCATCCCGACTGGACTTCGGGCACCCCAGCACCCGCGGCAGCCTGCGCGGCCAGCCGGGCCAGGCCGACCCGTCGATCGGCCTGTTTGCGCCGCCCTCAGGCTGAGAGTGGGATTCTTTCCCGGTGAGCACCGACGACGCATCGGCGGAAACCACCCGCTATCTGCTCTTCGCCCAGCCGGACGAATTCAGCTATAAGCAGCGCGCGCTGGAAGACGACGCGGTCAAGACATTCGCCCAGCAGCCGCCGCTGGCGATCGACGTGGGTGGGGGCACGATCTCGATCGTCGACCCGGGCGGCAACGCGGTGATCAGCTCCGCCCCGATCCACGCGGTCACCGCGACACCGGGCACTTACGCGCCCATGGACCAGTCCTCCGAATCGACAAGCCGGCGCTACACGCAACCGCTGCTCCTCCTCGACGCCCCCGGTGGGCTGGACGTGAGGATCGGCATTCTGCCGATGCGCGTCACGACGTGGACCGGTCACCAATTCCGGTACGCCTGGCGGCGCAAGGCGCAGCCCCTCGATCTGGACGCCGCGTATCGCCACGAACGGGTCGAACGCCGACCCCTCTACGTGGTCACGGACGCCGAATGGCACAGCCTCGTCGAGACATTCGGCTTGGGGAACCTCGCGGTCGACGAGTACGCCTCGGGCGCGCTGGACAGCGAGGCGAAATTCATGAAGGTGATCGGGATCGGGTTCGCCGCCTTGATAATCGTTGCCACGACGGTGTTTTTCGTGTGGTTCATCTGGGCGATCGCCACGGGGAACATCCACCACCACCATCACTGACGGCCCGCGTCCGTTACCCCGAATCACCCGCTCTTGCGGCGGAATTCGCGGCGGTTCTCCACCGGACCGTGAGCCCGCGACTGCTTGTCGCCGGCGTCCTTGTGATCGGACGCGCCCGCCGACTTGGCCTTCTTGCGATCGAGGGCCTCGCGGAACTTGCGCTTCGTATCGTCCCCTTGCTGGGCTTTCGATTCGGCCATACCGGCAGCCTAGCCTGCATGGCCCGGCCTGGCTCGTGGTTTTTACCGCTTGCCGGGCGGCATGCCGTACACGTGCGAGATCCGCAGCGTCATCAGCACCCGACGGTCGGTGACCATCGCCTGCCGGTAGTCGTCCCAGTCCGGATGCTCACCGGCGATGTTGCGATACAAGGCAATCAGCGCCTCGACGGTGTCATCGTCGGGGGCGGCCGCCGGGGGGGTCAATTCCGCGGTGCCCTCGGCGACCGCATACGACCATCCGTCGTCGGCGTCGACCAGGATCGAGGCCCGCGGGTCGCGGCGCAGGTTGCGGGTCTTGGCCCGTGGCTCCGTGATGGACACCCGCACCACCATCTCCCGCGGGTCGAAGTGATAGCTCACGTTCGACAGCTGGGGCCGTCCGTCGCGCTTGATGGTGGCCAGCACCCCGAGGGAGTTCCCACTGATCACGGCCAACAGCTTGTCGTCGAAGACTTGGCGTCCCATGGGAGAAAGCCTACGTCGTGGTGAAATCGGGGCATGACCAAATATGCGGCGTTCCTGCGCGGCGTCAACGTCGGCGGCGTCAACCTCAAGATGGCCGAGGTCGCGACCGCGCTGACGGAGGCCGGGTTTGCCAATGTCCGCACGATCCTGGCCAGCGGCAACGTGCTGCTTGACTCGTCGGCCGGGACGGCTGGGGTTACTCAGGTGCGCAAGAAGGCCGAGGCGACGCTGCGCGAGAGGTTCGGCTACGACGCGTGGGTACTGGTGTACGACCTGCAGGCGGTGCGTGCGGTCGTCGACGCCTACCCCTTCGAGCGCGAGGTCGACGGGTATCAGTCCTACGTCACCTTCGTCGCCGATCCCGCCGTGCTGGACGAGCTCGCGGCCCTGGGTGCGGGCCCCGACGAGAAGATCGCGCGCGGTGACGGCGTCGTCTATTGGCAGGTCCCCAAGGGCGGCACGCTGGACAGCACGATCGGCAAGACGATGGGCAAGGCGCGCTACAAATCCTCGACGACCACCCGCAACCTGCGCACCCTGGACAAGGTGTCGCGCTAACACGCGGCGCGCCAAGCGCGCTCAGTCGTCGGGCACGTTGGTCAGATAGCGCATCGCGTCGGACTTGGTCAGGCCCAACGCCTTGGCCACGTCGACGTACTCCTTGGCGGCGGCGGCCATCGCCGCGTCGGTCGGGTCGAAGCGGGAGATGAAAGTGCCGAAGCGCCCGCGCGTTTCGACGATCGCCGCGGACTCGAGCTCGCGATAGGCGCGGGCCACCGTGTTTGCCGCGACGCCCAACTGCCCCGCCAGGTCGCGCACCGTCGGGAGGCGGGAACCGGGCGGCAGCGCGCCGGCCCGAACCCCGTCGATGACCTGGGTTCTGAGCTGGTCGAACAGCGGTTTGCCCGCCTTGACATCGACCTTCAGCCAATCCCGCAGCTCCACGTCTTCAGTATGTCCCAAGCACGACTATCTTTGTGGGATGCGAGTAACTGTGCTCAGCGGCGCGGGGATCTCCGCGGAAAGCGGAGTGCCGACATTCCGTGACGACAAGAACGGACTGTGGGCCCGCTTCGATCCCTACGAGCTGTCCAGCACGCAAGGCTGGCACAAGAACCCCGAACGGGTCTGGGGCTGGTACCTGTGGCGCCACTACCTGGTCGCCGACGTCGAACCCAACGCCGGGCACCGCGCGATCGCGGCCTGGCAAGACCACGCCGAGGTCACCGTCGTCACCCAGAACGTCGACGACCTGCACGAGCGCGCGGGCAGCACCGCGGTGCACCATCTGCACGGCAGCCTCTTCGAATTCCGTTGCGACCGTTGCGATATGGACTACACCGGGCCACTACCCAAGATGGCCGAACCCGAGCTGGAGGTCGAACCCCCGGTGTGCCACTGCGGCGGCCTGATCCGGCCCGACATCGTGTGGTTCGGTGAGGCGCTGCCCGACGAGCCGTGGCAGCGCGCGGTCGAGGCGACGCAGTCCGCCGACGTGATGGTCGTGGTGGGCACCTCGGCGATCGTCTACCCGGCGGCCGGCCTGCCGGACCTGGCGCTGTCCCGCGGCACCGTCGTCGTCGAGGTCAACCCCGAGCCGACGCCACTGACTTCCAGCGCCACGATCAGCATCCGCGAGGGCGCCAGCCAGGCGCTGCCCGACCTGCTGCAGCGGTTGCCGGCCCTGCTGAAGTAGCTCGGCGCAGCGAGCCTGCGCACAGATCGCAGTTTGCCCACACTTTTGCGCGCTGAGCGCAATCTCGACGTGCCTGTGGCCAAGTAACCGACCAGGGTGCGCTCATGACGAGCGGCCAACCCTTTCGTGGCAGCGAGGCGGTGAAGGCCGGGTCGCTGAAGAAGCACCAGCTGCGGGCCCAGTTCCGCGCGGTATTCCCCGACATTTATGTCCAGCGCGATCAGCAACTGACGTTTCGGGACCGTGTCGCGGCGGCATGGCTGTGGTCGCATCGGCAAGGGATACTCGCCGGGTTGACGGCGGCAGCGTGGCATGGCTCTAAGTGGGTGGACGACGACCTGCCGATCGAGTTGGTGTGGTCGAACGTGCGGCCTCCGCAAGGCCTGCGCACCTACGCTTTCGCGCTTCGCGCGGAGGAGGTCATGGTGCTCGCGGGCGTTCCGGTCACGACGCCGGAGCGCACGGCCTTCGACATCGCTCGGCGCAAGCCGCTGGGTCTGGCGATCGCGCATTTGGACGCCCTCCTGCGAGCGACCGGTACCAAGGCAAACGAGGTGCTCCACATCGCGGACCACCATCGCCGCGCACGGGGGCTGAGGCAGCTCGAAAGAGCGCTCGCGCTAGTCGATCCCGGTGCGCAGTCTCCGAAGGAGACGTGGCTCCGACTGCTGCTGATCAACGAAGGGCTGCCGCGGCCGACCACCCAAATCCCGGTGCTGATCGCGGGCGGGGCGCCGGTGTACTACCTCGACATGGGATGGGAAAACCCCATGGTCGCCGTCGAGTACGACGGCGAGCACCATCGCCTCGATCGCATCCAGTACAACAAAGACATTCGTCGTAGTGAGGATCTGGAGCGGCTCGGCTGGATCGTCATCCGGGTGACCGCGGCAGATCGTCCAGCCGGCATCATCGCGCGGGTTCGCGAGGCGTTGGCTTTCCGCGAGGGCATCGAGCCTGCGCGCAGATCGCGCTTTGGCCGCCACGACACGCGCTGAGCGCAGTCTCGGCGCAGCAAAAACGTTACGGCCGGCGCGCCCGGCCCAGCGCCAATTCCGACACCGGCAGCGGCGCCCACACCGGCAACGTCCACTCCCGCCGCGACGTGTCCATCTGGAACCCGGCGTCGATGATGGCGCGCTCGGTGTAGCGGTGGGTGTGGCAGTTGCCGAACAGCCTCGGCCACAACGTCGCGTCGGCGAAGCGCTGCACGCGTCCCCGCCCGCCGGCGCTGGCCACATGCTCGAGGAAACGCAGCTCCCCGCCCGGTCGCAGCAGCGAATAGATCCGCCGCAGCACGCCGGCCGGGTCGCGCACCGAGCACAAGACCAGCGAGCACACCACGACGTCAAACGGCTCGTCGTCGCTGAACGCCTCCGCCGTCTGGCCGATGACCTCGACCGGCACGGGCGCCACGGCGGCCGCGGCGCGGGCGTGGGCGGCCAGCCGCGGCTCCGGCTCGACGGCGATCACCTTCTCGACCGACGACGGGTAGTTGGCGAAGTTCGTCCCGGCGCCGGCCCCGATTTCGAGCACGCGGCCCGACAGGCCGGCCACGTTCTCGCGGCGCAGGGCCCGGACCGCCGGCGCCTCGTGGGCGGCGACGACGGGCCAAACGCGCGCGAAGAACGGATGGTCGAGCGTGGACTCCACTACCTGCGTCATTTCCGAGCGCCCTCCTGCGGCGGATGCGTCGCGACCCATGCCGCCAACATCTGAGGTGTGGCGTCCCGACCGCAGTACCCCATCACCAGTTGCCCGCAGAATACCGACGACAGCACGCGGTCCGCGAACGCCTCCGCATCGCCGAACGGTAAGTGCGGCTTGGCGATCAGCATGGCCGCCACCCCGTGCAGCGCGCTCCAGAGCTCCAGGGCGACCGTGGTGGGGTCTCCTCCTTGACGGTACGTACCGTCATCCATCAGCCGTTGCACGGTGGCGCGGATGTGCTTGAACGCCGAGCCGTTCAGCGTCGTATCGACGCTGCTTCCGGAGCGCCACTCGCCCATCGTGGCGATCCGGTACAGCGCCGGGGTCCCGACCGCGAACCGGATATAGGCCAGCCCCTGGGCGCGCAGCACCTCGACCTGCGAGGCGTGCGCGCCGGCCAGCCGCCGCATCTCGGGGTCCAGCTTTTCGAAGTAGCGCGCGCACACCGCGTCCAGCAGGGCGTCCTTGTCGGCGAAATGCAGATAGATCGACGGCGGGGTGATGCCGACGCGTTGAGCCACCGAACGAATCGACACCGACCGGGCGTGTCCGGTTTCCAACAGCAATTCGGTGGCCGCCGACAGAATCTCGTCGCGAAGCCGCTCGCCGGAACCACGTGGAGCCCTGGACCGACGCAGGCCCTCGACCGACACGTCAACCAATGTTGGTCACCGACTCCCTCACCGGTCGCCCGTTGTGCTGCACGGCTTCCGCGGCCGGCTCGGCATGCACGGTGATCTCCGAGGGCGCCTCGCTGATGCCGAACCGCTCGTGCAGCCACACCAAAGGCTTTGGCGCCCACCAGTTCCAGCGGCCCATCACGTGCATGAACGCGGGGACCAGGACCATCCGCACCAGGGTCGCGTCCGCGAACACGGCCAGCGTCAGCCCCAGGCCGAACATCCGCATGAACGAGACGTGGGCGGCGATCAGCGCGGCGAACGACATCGACATCACCAGCGCCGCGGCGGTGATCACGCGTCCGGTGCGTGCGACGCCGTGCGCCACCGCCTCGTCGTTGGCGGCGTGCGCCTCTTTCGCGGTCGGGTTCTCGGGTCGGTACTCCAGCCAGTACTCCCGGATGCGGGAGATCAGGAACACCTCGTAGTCCATCGACAGCCCGAAGGCGATGCAGAACAGCAACACCGGCATGTTGGCCACCAGCGTCCCGCTCGGGGTCGTCCACAGCGCGCCGAGATGGCCGTCCTGGAAAATCCACACCAGCGCGCCGAACGCCGCGCTCAACGACAGCACGTTGCACATCAGCGCCTTCAGCGGCAGCACCACGCTGCCGGTGAGCAGGAACAGCAGGACGAACGTCACGGCCGCCATCAGGCCCAGCACCAGCGGCAGGCGATCGGTCACCGCGTCGACGCTGTCGCGGTTGACCTGCGCGACGCCGCCCATTTCCACGGATCGGCCGTCCGGGCCGGACACTTCGTGCAGCCGCCTGAGCTGTGTGTCATTGGCCTGCGTGAACAGCGGCGCGTTGCTGTTCACGGTCAAAAAGGCGCTGCCGTCGGCCAGCCCGGTGGCCGCGGCCGGTGGCCCCACCTTGTTTCCGCCGACGAAGGTGCCGCCCGGCGCCGACACGCCCGAGACGTCGGGGACCCGCGACAGGTTGGCCGCGTAGGTGTCCAGGGCCGCCGGGCTCAATCCGCGGACGTCGGGGACGACGACGGGAACGGCGGTCGCGGAGTCGTGCGCGAAACCGTTGCGCAGTTCGTCGCCGACCTGATGCGAAGACGCCGAACGCGGCAGCACCCGGTCATCCGGAAAACCCCACTTCACCGAGAAGAACGGCACCCCGAGCAGCAGCAACAGCGCCATGACGGCCAGGCCGATCGGCGCCCAGCGGCGCATCACGAACTTGCTGGACCTGTACCAGAACCACTCCTCGACCGGCCTGTGCAACGGATCCGGTCGGCGCAGGGCGTGCCGGATCAGGCGGCGCACGTCGAACGAGTCCAGCCGGGAACCCAACAACACGATCGCGGCCGGTGTCACCACGATGGACGCGACGGCGACGAACGCGACGGTAGCCACGCCGGCGTAGGCGAACGACTTCAGGAAGTACATCGGGAATGCCACCGTCGCCAACATCGACAACGCCACGGTGACAGCGGAGAACAGCACGGTGCGGCCCGAGGTGGCCATGGTCCGGATCAGCGCGTCGTGGGGGTCGCTGCCCTCGGCCAGCTCGTCGCGGTAGCGGCTGACGATGAGCAGTGTGTAGTCGATAGCCAGCGCCAGGCCCAAGGCGGTGCTCAGGTTCAGCGCGAAGATCGACACCTCGGTGGTGAAGGTGATGAGCCGCAACACCGTCATCGAGCCGACGACGGCCAGGGCCCCGAGGGCCATCGGCAGCGCCGCCGCGAGCAGCCCACCGAACACCCAGATCAGCACCAGGAAGCTCAGCGGCAGCGCGATCATCTCCATGACCACCAGGTCGTCCTGGTTCTGCTTGTTGATCTGGGCGTACTGCATCGCCGGGCCGCCGGCGCGGACCGTGACGCCGTCGCGGTCGTGGACGAATTGGTCCGCCAGGGTCTGCGCGTTGTTCTGCGCGAAGTTTTCGCCGCCCTTGAGGTTGATCACGATCAGCCCCGACTTGCCGTCCTTGCTGACCAGGTCTGCGGCGGCCTGCGGCGGCGCCGTCCAGGCCGACGTCACGTTGTACACCAGCGGCGACCCCTGCACGTCGCGGGCGAGGTCGGTGCCCACCTTGCGGGCCTGCTCGCTGTTGGCGCCCCCGGGCGCCGTCACCATGATCAGCATCTGCTGGCCGCTTTGGCCGAACTTGTTGGTCAGCACGTCGATGGCGTGGGCCGATTCGGAGTTCGGGTCTTGGAAGCCGCCGGGAGACAGGCTCTTGGCGACGGGGATGCCGAAGACGGCCGCGCCGATAAACACCAGGACCGCGATCGCGATGATTCTTCGTGGCGCCGCTATGGCCAGTCGAGCGATCGCTTGCAGCATATTCCCCGGTCCTCCCGCCGCCGTGCCGGCCACGCTGGACCGCCCCTATCCGCGGTAACTTATCAGCGATAACTGACAGGTGTAAAACAACCTTACCCATTAGTACGGTTCGGCGCGGCCGGATGGTTCAAACCCGGGCGGCGCTAAGAGCCCGGCAAGAAAAATTGCCCGCGTCTAAGCCGCTCAGGGGCCGGAGACCCGTCCTTACCCGCCGGAAACCTACCCGCCGGTAAATTGCCATCATTTTCCGAATCGTGACTCAAGGAATCCTTAGAGGCGGCCCATACGCTCAGTGTCATGTGGATCGACGACTCAAGCGCAGACGTCATCAAGGCTGACTTCGACGCCCTCTACCACGGCGACATGCTGGTGGAAGGCGAGACCTCCGAGCAGCTCGAAGACTGGCACCCGCTGCAGACGGCGAGCTGACCGTCATGAGCGTATTAGCGCGGCTCCTCATGGCCGAACCCGCCGTCAGTCGATGGTTCCGTCGATAGCCACTGGTCTTGCTTACGAACGAAAGCCCCCCGCTCACCGCGGGGGGCTTTCGTTTGCGGAACTAGCGGGGCGCCATGCGGATGGCGCCGTCGAGCCGGATGACCTCGCCGTTGAGCATCGGGTTCTCGACGATGTGCACGGCCAGGGCGCCGTACTCGTCGGGGTCACCGAGCCGGGCCGGGTGCGGAACCTGCTTGCCCAGCGACTTCTGCGCCTCCTCGGGCAGCGAGCCCAGCAGCGGGGTCTTGAACAGCCCCGGCGCGATCGTCACCACGCGGATGAGTTCGCGCGACAGGTCGCGCGCGATCGGTAGCGTCATGCCGACGACGCCGCCCTTGGACGCCGAGTAGGCCGCCTGGCCGATCTGGCCCTCGAACGCGGCGACCGACGCGGTGTTGATGATGACGCCGCGCTCCTCACCGATCGGTTCCGTCTTGGCGATGCGCTCGGCGGCCAGCCGCAGCACGTTGAACGTGCCAATCAGGTTGACCCCGATCACCTTCTTGAACCCGTCCAGCGGGAACGGGCCGTCCTTGGACAGCGTCTTGATGGCGTTGCCGATGCCGGCGCAGTTGACGTTGATGCGCAGCGTCCCCATCGACTCCGCGGTGTCCAGGGCCTTGGCGACGCCGGCCTCGTCGGTGACGTCGGCCTCGACGAAACGCGCGCGATCGCCCAGCTCGCGGACCGCTTCCTCACCGCGCAGGTCGATCACCACCACCTGGGCACCCCGGTCGAGCAGTCGCTTCGTGGTGGCGAGGCCCAGGCCCGACGCTCCTCCGGTGACGACGGCTACGGCGTCCTTGATTTCCATGCGAGTCCTTCCCTCTCGTCCAGCCAACCAGTTGGTTGGGGACTATACCCAGTCCGCAAGCACCGCTTCGACATCGGCCGCCGGGGCCGCGGGGCGGGGCGTGTCCGGCGCGGTGCGGGAGAACCGCGGCGCCGGCAACGGCTGCAGGGCCCCGTTCACCTCGTAGAAGGTGTTGCGCTCGGTGATGTGCGGCTCGGTCTGCACCTCGCCGAAGGCCAGCACCGGCGTCACGCAGGCGTCGGAGTCGGCGAACACCTTCGCCCAGTGGTCGCGGTCGTGGGCGGCGAACTTCTCGGTCAGCACCGCCCTAAGCTCGGGCCACCGGGTCACGTCGTTCTGCGCCGGCAGGTCGGCGCCGTCCAGACCCAGCCCGGCCAGCATGGCCGCATAGAACTGGGGCTCGATGGCGCCGACGGCGACGTAGCGGCCGTCGGCGCACTCGTAGGTGTCGTAGTACGGCGCGCCGCCGTCGAGCATGTTGGTGCCGCGCACGTCGGTCCACATCCCCGAGGCGCGCATCTGCCACATCATCTGGATCAGCACGCTGGACCCGTCGACCATCGCGGCGTCGATGACCTGACCCTTACCGGAGCTCTGCCGCTCCCACAGCGCGGACAGGATGCCGACCAGTAGGAACATCGAGCCGCCGCCGAAGTCGCCGACCAGGTTCAGCGGCGGCACCGGCCGCTCGTTCACCCGGCCGATCGAATGCAGGATGCCGTTCAGCGAGATGTAGTTGATGTCGTGGCCCGCCTGCTGGCTACGCGGGCCGGTCTGGCCCCAGCCGGTCATCCGGGCGTAGACCAGCCGGTCGTTGACCCTCGCGCACTCCTCGGGGCCCAGGCCGAGCCGCTCGGTGACGCCGGGGCGATAACCCTCGATCAACACGTCGGCCTTCGCGACGAGCTTGAGCACCAGGTCGCGGCCCTCGTCGGACTTGAGGTCGGCCGTCACGATGCGGCGGTTGCGGCTCATGGCGTCCTTGACGACACCGCCGGAAGTCGCCGACGGCCGGTCGATCCGCACCACGTCGGCGCCCAGGTCGCCCAGGATCATGGCGGCATGTGGGCCCGGCCCGATGCCGGCCAGCTCGACTACGCGCAGCCCTTGTAGCGGTCCCGCCATGATGTTGCCCCTTCGTCCGCTTTGACGTCGTTGGCATCTTCTCAGCCGCGGTCGGCAGCCGCGCAGCCCGGTCACCTAGTCTGAGGCGCATGCCGGATTCTGGAATCGCCACGCTCGCACCGGTTGCTGGTCTCGACGTCACGCTGGCCGACGGCGTGCTGTCGGTGACCATCAACCGCCCCGACAGCCTGAACTCCCTGACGATCCCGGTGATCACCGGGATCGCCGACGCGTTGGAACGCGCGGCCACCGACCCCGCGGTCAGGGTGGTGCGGCTGGGCGGCGCGGGCCGCGGCTTCAGTTCCGGGGCGGGCATCAGCGCCGACGACATGGCCGGCAGTGGCGGCGTCCCGCCGGACGAAATCGTGTTGGAGATCAACCGGCTGGTGCGGGCCATCGCGGCGGTGCCGCACCCGGTGGTCGCGGCGGTTCAGGGACCGGCGGCCGGCGTGGGCGTTTCCATCGCCCTGGCCTGTGATGTCGTATTGGCGTCGGACAAAGCGTTTTTCATGCTCGCCTTCACCAAGATCGGTTTGATGCCCGACGGCGGCGCGTCCGCGCTGATCGCCGCCGCGGTCGGCCGGATCCGGGCGATGCAGATGGCGCTGCTGCCCGAGCGGTTGCCGGCCACCGAGGCCCTGTCGTGGGGGCTGGTCAGCGCGGTCTATCCGGCCGACGACTTCGAGGCCGAGGTGGACAAGGTGATCGCGCGGCTGCTGGCGGGCCCGGCTGTGGCGTTCGCCAAGACCAAGCAGGCGATCAACGCGGCCACGCTCACCGAGTTGGACGCCGCCCTGGACCGCGAATACGAAGGGCAGTCGCGGCTGCTGGTGTCGCACGACTTCAAGGAGGGCACAACGGCTTTCCAGGAGCGCCGCGCGCCCAACTTCACCGACGACTGACGCGCTTACTCCGGCCAGAACCGGCAATCCTTCCTCGCGTTGGTTCCGAATAACCCTGCGAGGAATGGAGGGTCGATGGTGCGCTGCCTGGTCACCGGGGCGACCGGCTACATCGGTGCCCGGCTGGCGCCCCGACTGCTCGACGAGGGCCACGAGGTGCGCGCCCTGGCGCGGAACCCGGACAAGCTGGCCGACGTGCCGTGGCGCGAGCGGGCGCAGGTGGCGCGCGGCGACCTCGCCGACGTCGAGTCGCTGACCGCCGCGTTCGACGGGATTGACGTCGTCTACTACCTGGTGCACTCGATGGGTGCCGCCAAGGATTTCGCCACCGAGGAAGACCGCGCCGTGCGCAACGTGGTGACCGCCGCGCGCAGCACCGGGGTGCGGCGGGTGGTGTATCTGAGCGGGCTGCATCCCGAGGGCGCCAAGCTGTCCGAGCACCTGGAATCGCGCGCGGCCGTCGGCGAGGCCCTCATCGGCTCCGGCATCGAGACGGTGGTGTTGCAGGCCGGGGTGGTCGTCGGGTCGGGTTCCGCGTCGTTCGAGCTGATCCGCCACCTCACCGACCGGTTGCCGGTGATGACCACGCCGAAGTGGGTGCACAACAAAATTCAGCCGATCGCGGTGCGCGACGTGCTGCATTACCTGGTCGCCGCGGCGACCGCGCCGGTGCCGGGATCGCGGACGTGGGACATCGGCGGGCCCGACGTGCTCGAGTACGGCGACATGATGCGCGTCTACGCCGACGTCGCCGGGCTGGGGCGGCGCTATCTGATCGTGCTGCCATTCCTGACCCCGACGATCGCCAGCCTCTGGATCGGGGCCGTCACGCCGATCCCGCCCGGGCTGGCGCGCCCGCTGATCGAATCGCTGGAATGCGATGCGGTGATGCGCAATTCGGACATCGACGGCATTGTCGAGCCGCCCGCCGGCGGCCTGACGGGCTACCGCCGCGCCGTCGAACTCGCGCTCGACCGCGCGACGCGCGGCCTGACCAAGGCCACCTGGGACTCCCTGGGCTCGGACCCGGCCGAGCCGCTGCCCAGCGACCCGCGCTGGGCCGGCGAGATCATCCACTCCGATGTGCGGACCGCCGAAACCACCGCGGAACCCGCCGACGTGTGGCGGGCGGCCGAGGCCGGGGTCGCCCGAAGCCGCCTGTTCAGGGGCTGGGTCGTCGAGGAGCGCGCCCCCGGCAGCGCGCTGCGACTGCGCTCCGCGCCGGGCTCGGTGGGCCAGGGGTGGCTCGAGATCGGCGTCGCGCCGCGCGCCGCCGGGGGCGCCCGATACACGCAGCGGGCGACCTTCGTGCCGTGCGGCCTTCCCGGGCGGCTGTACTGGGTTGCGTTGCGGCCCTTGCTCACCGCCGCGCTGCGCGCCCTGGCGCGCGACGCCGCGCGGGGCGTCAGACGCCGAACAACGGGGGCAGTGCGAGCACCATGATCAGGCCCCACACGAAGTGGGTCAGCACCGGCGCCAGCACCCCGCCGCTGGCGCGGCGTTCCAGCGCGCACACCGTCCCGAGGATCACCGCGGCGAACCCCAGCATCGGGTTGCCGCTGGCCAGGGTGGCGCAGATGTACAGCAGCGTCGAGATCGCCACCGGGCGGTGCCGGCCCAGCGCGGTGTAGAGCGCGCCGCGAAAAAAGATCTCCTCGGCGATGCCGTTGATCAGGGTGATCGCCACGATGAACGGCAGGTACCCGTGGTGGGCGAACAGCAGCACCCGGGTGATCAGGGCGGCCACGGGCGGTATCTCCCGGGCGATCAGCCCGCCCACCAGGAACGCCCCGCCGAGCAGCAGCCCGACGGTGGTCCCGGTGATCACCGGCCGTTGGTTGCGGCCCCGCCAGCAGATGCCCCCCAGGTGCAGCGGGCCCGACAGGAACCCGCCGGCGATCCACACCGCCGCCAGCAGCAGGGTCCACCAGTAGAAGCTGGACTCGCCCGGGTGGCGGCGCAGCGAGAACCCGAGCACCGCGGCGCCGATCACCAGCGTGATGGCGACGACGACGCGGCGGCGGCGCACCACGCCGGGCGGTTCGTTATGTGGCACAGCGACATTGGTGATCGCGCGGCGCAATTCGGACGCGACGCTGGTGCGGTACGGCGCGGTCGACTGGCTCATGCCGGACGCACCTTCGCGTTCAGCGCGGACAGGATGTCCAGCCAGGTGCGCAGCGCCCCGGCGAGCGGGCCGGGCACGGTGTTGACCAGCCTCAGTGTGGGCCGGGCGACGCGTGGGGTGATCGCGCGTGCGAGGCGGCGGATCCGCAGGGCGTCGCCGCCGGCCCAGGAGGGATCGCTGTCGGCCAGGTCGTGCGGATCGGTCAGCGCGTTCACGGGCCGGGGCCGGCGCCTCGACCCGGCCAACGCCAGGGCGATCGCCTCCTCGACGCCGAGGAGCCCCCCGGCCGGGTCGGGAACGCGCTCGCGCAGCCCGCTGGCCGACGCCACCATCGGATGGTCGAGCGACTCGACCAGGTCCGCGGCCAGGCCCGGGGGCACCGGCAGCGCGACGCCGGTGACCAGCGACGCCAGGGCGGTGTCGATCCTGCCGACCGGCACCGGGGCATGCCACCTGCCCGAGACGCGCGCGTACGTCTTGAGCAGGCCCCGGTAGCTGGTGGTGGTCGGGCCGGAAATGTCGTACGCCCCCGCCGGCACCCGTTCGCGGTCCGCCGCGGCGACGAGGTAGTGCAGCACGTCGCGGATGGAGATCGGGTCGATCGGGTTGTCCATCCAGCTTGGGATCGGGATGAGCGGGAACCGGTCCCCCACGTACCGCATCATCTCGAACGACGTCGACCCCGCGCCGATGATGATCGCCGCGCCCAACCACACCAGCTCGGGCCCGTCCTCGACGGTCAGGGCCTCGGCGACCTCAGCCCGGCTGGTCAGGTGTTCGGACAGCGCCTCGTCGGCGGGCACGAAGCCGCCCAGGTAGACGATGCGGCCCACCCCGGCGTCCCGTGCCGCCACCGCGAGGTTGTGGGCCGCGGCCTTGTCCGCGTCGCGAAAGCCGGGCTGGCCGATGGCGTGCACGAGGTAATACAGCACGTCGATCGGGCCCGCGGCGGCCAGGCCCGCCCGCACCGACGCCGGATCGGACGCGTCGAGGGTGACAGGTGTGACGTCGTCGAACCAGCCTAAACGCTTGAGGCGCTCCGGGTTTCGGGTGGCGGTCACGACCTGATGCCCATCCCCCAGCAGCGCAGTGACCAGGCGCGACCCGACATAGCCGGTGGCGCCGGTGACCAGAATCCGCATACCCCGACACTAGCCAGACTTTTGAACCGATGCGGCGGCCGCACCGTGACCCCCACATGGAGGAGATCACCGGGGGCGCTTCTACGCGCGTGCGCATCAACAAACAGACAGCGGACCCGTCCGTCGCGGGCGTGGCCGTTACATTCCCACCCAACCGCTATACGCAGGACGAAACCATCGGGGCGCTGACCGACTTCGCCGGTCCGGAGTTCCGGCGTTTTGCGCTCAGCACCGGGGTGGAGTTCAGGAACATCGCGCTGCCGCTCTCGCGGTACAGCAAGCTGAGCGGCTTCACCGAGGCGAACGACGCCTACATCGAAATCGCCCTCGACCTGGCCGAGCAGGCGATGCTCGACGCGCTCGACCAGGCCAACGTCGAGCCGTCGGAGGTCGACGCCGTCTTCTCGACGACGGTCACCGGGTTGTCCGTGCCGTCGCTGGAGGCGCGGCTGGCGACGCGGATCGGGCTGCGCCCGGACGTCAAACGCATCCCGTTGTTCGGCCTGGGTTGCGTGGCCGGCGCCGCGGGCATGGCGCGCGTGCACGACTACCTGCGCGCGTTCCCCAACGAGGTGGCGGCGCTGCTGGCGGTCGAGCTGTGCTCGCTGACCGTTCAGCGGCAGGACAATTCGATCCCAAACCTGGTGGCTTCCAGCCTATTTGGCGACGGCGCCGGCGTCGTCATCGCGACCGGGGCGGACCGGGAAGCGGCCGGGCCCAAGGTGCTGGCCACCCGCAGCCGGACCTACCCCGACACCGAGGACGTGCTGGGCTGGAACATCGGCAGCAACGGGTTCGGGATCGTCCTGTCCGCCGAGATCTCGACGCTCGTCGAGAAATTTGTGGGCGACGACATCCGCGCGTTCCTGGCCGACCACGGACTGACTATCACGGACGTGTCCACGTGGCTGTTGCACGCCGCGGGCCCGAAGGTGATCGACGCGGTCGAGGACGCGTTGGAGCTTCCGCCGGATGCGCTCGAGGTCACCAGAAACTCGTTGCGCAACAACGGAAACCTCTCGTCGGTTTCGGTACTTGATATACTGCACGCCACCATGGCCGACCCACCGTCGCCGGGTTCGATCGGGCTGATGATCGCGATGGGACCGGGCTTCTCCGCCGAATTCGTCCTGCTGAGCTGGTAGGGCCGGATAGAGCTATGTATTACCTGTTGATCCTCGCGGTCGCCATCGAACGCGTGGCCGAGCTGGTGGTGTCCAAGCGCAACGCGCAATGGTCTTTCGCGCAGGGCGCCAAGGAATTTGGCCAGTCGCATTATCCGGTGATGGTCTTCCTGCACACCGCGCTGCTGCTCGGCTGCCTCATCGAGCCGTGGGCGCTGCACCGGCCGTTCATCCCGTGGCTGGGCTGGCCGATGCTGGCCATCGCGGCGCTGAGCCAGGTGCTGCGCTGGTGGTGCATCACGACACTGGGGCACCGGTGGAACACCCGGGTGATCGTGCTGCCGAGCGCGCCGTTGGTGCGCCAGGGCCCCTACCGGTGGCTGCACCACCCCAACTATGTCGCGGTGGTGGCCGAGGGCTTCGCGCTGCCGCTGGTGCACACGGCGTGGCTGACCGCGGCCATCTTCACGCTGGCCAACGCGATGCTGCTCGGCGTGCGCCTGCGAGTGGAGAACTCGGCCCTGGGCTACACGTCATGACTTACGACACCGACCTGCTGATCGTCGGCGGTGGCCCCGGGGGCCTGGCGACGGCGTTACACGCTCGGCGGCTTGGGCTTTCGGTGATCGTCGCCGAACCGCGTGAGGGCCCCATCGACAAGGCGTGCGGTGAGGGGCTGATGCCCGGCGGCCTGGCCGAGCTGACGTCGCTCGGGGTGGACCCCGCCGGCATGCCCTTTCGGGGCATCGCGTACGTGAGCGAGCAGCGCCGGGCCGAGGCGCTGTTTCGCGGCGGGCCGGGCCGCGGCGTGCGGCGCACCACGTTGCACGCGGCGCTGGAGGCGCGCGCCAAAGAGCAAGACACCGAATGGATTCGGGCGCGGGTGACCAGCGTCGAGCAGGACGCGCACGGCGTGACGGCCGCCGGCGTGCGCGCGAAATGGTTGGTGGGCGCCGACGGGCTGCACTCGGCGGTGCGGCGCGCGGTCGGCGTCAAGTCGACGGCCGGCACGCCGCGCCGCCACGGCGTGCGGTGGCACTTCAAGGTGCCGGTCTGGTCGGAGTTCGTCGAGGTGCACTGGTCGCGCTGGGGCGAGGCGTACGTGACGCCCGTGGAGCCCGACCTGGTCGGCGTGGCGATCCTGTCCGGCGGGCGACCCGACCTGGCCTGGTTCCCGTGGCTGGCCGAACACCTGGAAGGCGCCGAGCGCGGGCACGCCCGCGGCTGCGGCCCACTGCGTCAGGTCGTGTCCCGCCGCGTGGCGGGCCGCGTGCTGCTGGTCGGCGACGCCGCCGGCTACGAGGACGCGCTGACCGGCGAGGGCATCAGCCTCGCGGTCAAGCAGGCGGCCGCGGCGGTCGACGCCATCGCCAGCGACGCGCCGTCGTCATACGAGGCCGCGTGGCACCGGGTCACCCGCAATTACCGGCTGCTCACCCGGGCGGTGGTGCTGGCCAGCGCGCCGGCGCTGGCGCGCCGCGCGATCGTGCCGGCGGCCGCGACGCTGCCCGCCGTGTTCGGCCGGGCGGTGAACATCCTGGCGCACTAGCGCGCCGACCGCGCGCCGCTAGCGCGCCCGCCAGACCGGTTCCCGCTTCTCGGCGAACGCCAGCGGCCCTTCCTTGGCGTCCTCGGAGCGGATCAGGGAACGCATTTCGTGCACGGTGCGCTCCCAGCCGGGCTCGTCGCCCACGATGACGCCGTCGTCGACCCCGTACGCGATCCGCTTGCTGGCCTGCACCGACAGCGGCGCGTTGACCGTGACCCGGGCGGCCAGGGCCAGCGCGGCGTCGAGCACCTCACCCTCGCTGACGACCTGGTTGATCAGGCCCCATTTGAGGGCATCGGACGCGGTGATCGGCTCGCCGGTCACCAGCAGCTCCATCGCGACCTTGCGGGGCAGGTGGTCCATGATCCGGAAGACACCGCCCGCGGCGGCGATCAGCCCGCGTTTGACCTCCGGCAGGCCGAACTTGGCCCGCTCGTCGGCCACCACCAAATCGCTGGCCAGCGCGAGCTCGGTGCCACCGCCCAGCGCGGTGCCGTTGACCGCCGCGATCGTCGGCTTGTCGATGAAGTGATGCACGTAGCCGGCGAAGCCCCACTCGCCGTGATCCGGGTGATACAGGTTCTCCCGGCGCGAGATCGCCTTGAGGTCGGCGCCGGCGCAAAACGACTTGTCGCCCGCGCCGGTGATGACCACCGCCCGCACCGCCGGGTCGTGCTGCGCCTGCTCCAGCGCGTCCCCGACGGCGATGCTGACGGCGGCGTTGACCGCGTTGCGGGCCTCCGGCCGGTTGATGGTAATCACCATCACGTTGCCGCGAAGCT
Organism: Mycobacterium paraense; assembly: GCF_002101815.1. GTDB lineage: Bacteria > Actinomycetota > Actinomycetes > Mycobacteriales > Mycobacteriaceae > Mycobacterium > Mycobacterium paraense. Next base: position 115,230 of record NZ_LQPM01000007.1, read on the forward strand.
CGACGAGGGCTCCGGGCTGGCCGTCGTCCCCGTGGCTCACAGGAGTTCGACGATGGTGGCGTTGGCCTGGCCGCCGCCCTCGCACATCGTCTGCAGGCCGTAGCGGATGCCCTTGTCGCGCATGTGGTACAGCAGCGTGGTCATCAACCGCGCGCCCGAGCCGCCCAGCGGGTGGCCCAGCGCGATGGCGCCGCCGTTGGGGTTGAGCCTCTTCTCGTCGGCCCCAATGTCTTTCAGCCACGCCAGGGGAACCGGCGCGAACGCCTCGTTGACCTCGTAGGCCCCGATGTCGCCGATCGAGAGGCCGGACTTTTTGAGCGCCTTCTGCGTCGCCGGGATGGGCGCGGTCAGCATGATCACCGGGTCGGCGCCGGCCAGTACCGCGGTGTGCACCTTGGCGATCGGCGTGAGGCCCAGTTCCTTGGCCTTCTCGGCCGACATGAACAGCAGTGCGGCCGAGCCGTCGGTGATCTGCGAGGAGTTGCCGGCGTGGATGACGCCGTCCTCCTTGAACGCCGGCTTCAGTGACGCCATCTTCTCCATCGTGGTGCCCCGGCGGATGCCCTCGTCCTTGAGCACGACGTTGCCGTCCTGATCCTTCACGCCGACGATCTGGTCGTCGAATGCGCCCGAATCCTGTGCCGCCGCGGCCTTTTCGTGGGATCCCAGCGAGAACTCGTCGAGCGCGGAGCGGTCGAGGCCCCACTGCTCGGCGATCATCTCCGCGCCGAGGCCCTGGTTGGGCGTCTTGTGGTAGCGGTCCTTGAAGGCCTGCGGGTACGGGTTTCCGCCGTTGGCCAGCGACGAGCCCATGGGGGTGCGCGACATCGACTCGACACCGCCGGCGACGACGACGTCGTAGTGGCCGGCGACCACACCCGCGGCGGCGAAGTGAATGGACTGCTGGCTCGACCCGCACTGGCGGTCGACGGTCACGCCGGGCACGGTCTCGGGCCAGCCGGCGGCCAGCAGCGCGGTGCGGCCGATGTCGAGGGCCTGCTCACCGGCCTGCATGACACAGCCCCAGATGACGTCGTCGACGATTCCCGGGTCGATACCGGCCTTGTCGACCAGCCCGTTGAGGACCTGCGCGGACAGGTCGGCCGGGTGCACCCCGGCCAGCCCGCCGTTGCGCTTCCCGAGCGGTGAGCGGACGGCCTCGACGATGACGGCTTCAGCCATGGTGGTGTCTCCTTTGACGTGTGGGTCTTGCGTCGATTGTCAACCAAGGGGTTGGACGGGCGAAGGCCGGGGTGCCACCGTCACGACGGGAGGCCACCGCGCGGACCGCGACTCACTCACGGGCCCGAGGCGAAGCTAGCCGGCCGGGTAGCCCACCGACTTGATCTCGGTGTACTGGTCGAAGCCGGCGACGCCGTTCTGCCGACCGACCCCGCTGTACTTGTAACCGCCGAACGGGGTGTCGGCGCCGTACGGCGCGCCGCCGTTGACGCCCATGAAGCCGGCCCGGATCCGGCGGGCCACCGCCAGCGAGTGCTCCAGCGAGCCCGACATCACGTTGCCGGCCAGCCCGTACTTGCTGTCGTTGGCGATCCGGATGGCGTCCTCCTCGTCGTCGAACGGGATGACGACCAGCACCGGGCCGAAGATCTCCTCCTGGGCGATCGTCATGGAGTTGTCCACGTCGGTGAAAAGCGTTGGCCTGACAAAGAATCCCTTGTCGAAGCCGGTGGGGGCGTCGGGACCGCCGACCAGCGCGGTGGCGCCCTCTTCGACGCCCTTGCGGATGTAGCCCATCACGCGGTTGCGCTGCACCTCCGAGATGACCGGGCCGCACAGGGTTCCGGGATCCTGCGGGTCTCCGCACGTGACGTTCTCGTAGATGCTCTTGAGGATCGCCACGCCCTCGTCGTAGCGGGACCGCGGCAGCAGCATCCGGGTCGGGTTGGCGCAGCCCTGCCCGGCGTGCATGCACGGCGCGATGCCGATCGCGCAGGCCATCCCGAAATCGGCGTCCTCGAGCACGATGGTCGCCGACTTGCCGCCGAGTTCGAGGAACAGCCGCTTCATGGTCGCCGCGCCCTTTTCCATGATCCGCTGGCCGACCGTGGTGGAGCCGGTGAACGAGATGAGGTCGACCTTCGGCGACAGCGTAAGTTCCTCGCCGACAAAGTGATCCGACGCGGTGACGACGTTGACGACGCCCGCGGGGATGTCGGTCTTTTCGGCGATCAGTCGGCCGAGGCGCGTCGCGTTGAACGGCGTGTTGGGCGCCGGCTTGAGGACCACGGTGTTGCCGGTGCCCAGCGCCTGGCCCAGCTTGTTGAGGGTGACCTCGAACGGGAAGTTCCACGGCACGATCGCCCCGACGACGCCCACCGGTTCCCGCCAGACCTTGCGGCTGGTCAGCGTCCCGGTCAGGCTGATCACCTTGTCACCGAGGTCGGTTTCCCAGGGGTACTCGTCGATCAGCCGGGCGGGGTACTTCAGGCCGTCTTCCAGGGGGGCGTCCAGCTGCGGGCCGAAGGTGATCGCCCGGGGCGAGCCGACCTCGAGGATGAGCTCCTCGCGCAGCTCCTCTTTCTCGGATTCGATGGCCTCGTGCAGCTGCAACAGGCAGCGCTTGCGCAGCTCGCGGTTGGTCGACCAGTCGGACTCGTCGAAGGCGCGGCGGGCGGCGTCGATGGCCCGGTGCATGTCCTCCTTCGAGGCGTCCGCAACCTCGCCGAGCGGCTCCTCGGTCGCGGGGTTGATGTTGGTGAAGGTGCCGGCCTGACCCTCGACGAGCTTGCCGTCGATCATCATCTTGGGCTCGAAGCGGACCTTTACAGCCTCGGTCATGTTTGTCACTCTCTTCTGAGTCGTTGAGGGGCTACGGAGAGCCTTACCGGAAACTAGCCGATTGGCAAGGTGCAAACGCTGCGAGGCTGGTTATTGGGGGTCGAACAGCACCGGCACCGAGGTCGGCGAGCGGAAGACCTGCCCGCGGATGTGCGGGTCGTCCCCATCGGGGTCGAGCCGCAGGTTCGGCAGCCGGTCGAGCAGCAGGTTGACCGCGGTGCGCATCTCCAGCCGCGCCAAATGCATGCCGAGGCAGACGTGCACGCCGTGGCCCCACGCGAGGTTCGGCCGCTGCTGCCGGTGGATGTTGAAGGTGTCCGGGTCGGGGTAGCGGTCCTCCTGCCGGTTCGCCGCACCCAGCATCGGCATCACCGTCGCGCCGGCCGGGATCGCCACCCCGCCGAGCTCGGTGTCGCGCGTCGCCACCCGGGTGATGGTCAGCAGCGGCGGTTCCCACCGCACCCCCTCCTCGATGGCCTGCGGCAGCAGCGAGCGGTCGGCGCGGACGGCGTCCAGCTGCGCCGGATCCGACAACAGCGCCAACAGCAGGCTGCCCAGCGCGCGGTAGGTCGTCTCGACGCCGGCGGGCAGCAGCAGGCGCAGGAACGAGAAGATCTCCTCGTCCGCGAGTTTTTGCCCGTCGATCTCGGCCGCACCCAGCGCGCTGATCAGATCGTCCTTCGGTTCGGCCCGACGGGCCTCGAGTATCGGGGCGAAGTAGTCGCACAGGGCGGCCGAGGCCGCAAGCCCGCGCTCCGGGTTCATCAGCCAACTCAGCAGCGAGATCGACCACCGCTGAAACTGTGGGTAGTCCTTCTCCGGCAGGCCCAACAGGCCCGCGATGACCTGGCTCGGATAGTCGAAGGTGAACTCCTTCACCAGATCCGCCTTGCCATTCGGGGCGAAGTTGTCGATCAGGCCATTCGCCACGCGGCCGACCAGCTCGTCCTGCCAGCGCGCCAATGACTTCTGCGAGAAGGCCTTTGACACCAACGAGCGCAGCCGGCCGTGGATCGGTTCGTCCATGCCGAGCATCACGCCTTCGCCCAGCACCGGGCCGAAGGCCGCGATGACGGCCGACGAGGAGAACGTCTCGTTGTCGCGCAACATCTGCTGGACATCCTCGTGGCGATACACGATGAACATCGGCAGCGATTCCTCGTGCGGCAGCGCTCCGGACGTCTCGAGTCGCTGCACCGGCTCCTCGCGGCGCAGCCGCGCCAGCTCGGTGTACGGGTCACGCACGTCACCGCTGATCGCGTCATCGAAGGCGCCGAAATCCTCGAGGTCGTCGAAAAGCTGTTCCATCGGTGCTCCTTAAGATCCTTGACGTCGTGCGGCCAGGCGCTGCAGCACCGCCTGCGGAAGAATGCGCGCGGCGAGCACCATCGCTTTCTGGGCGGTCGTCAACGGCCACGCCCCGCCCCGCATCGAGCCCTGTCGCGGAATGCCGAGCACGATCCGCGACACCTGGTGCATCCCCGACGCCGGAACAATCCGGTTGGCGGCCAACAACATCGACGCGTCCGGGCCGACCGGGCGGCGACGGAACGGGCCCCGGTCGTCCAGCGCCTTGAGCAGGCCGTCGGTGAACCGCTCGGGCGGCCGGGCCAGCTTCATCGCGAACCGCCCGCGGGTGTTCATGGTGGTGTGGATCCGGGCGTAGGGGCCGCCGAAATCGCGATTGTCGGTGGTGCCCGCGTCGGTGATGATCTCGGTGTCGTACATGCCGGCCACCAAGACGGTGACACCGAGGCCGAAGGGCGCGATCTCGCACGCCATCGATTCGCCCCACCGCTCCAGCGCCCCCTTGGCCGCCGAGTACGGCGCGGTGGCCGGCTGCCCGCGCACGCCGGCCGCGCTGGACACCAACACGATTCGGCCCTCGCCCGCCGCCCGCATGGACGGCAGCAGGGCCTGGGTGAGCGCGACGGGGCCCAGCACGCTGGTGGCGAGCATGCGCTGCCAAAGCGCCATGTCGGTCTCCTCCACCACACCGGCGGCGGAGATGCCCGCGTTGTGCACGAGCGCGTAGGGCGCGCCCACGGCCTCCTCAATTGCCTTGGCCGCCGCGGCGATCGACGCGCCGTCCGTCAGGTCGAGCTGCACGCCGATCAGCCGGTCGTCGTCCGCACCGGCTCCCGTCTCCTCGCGCAGCAGCGCCATGCCCCGGTCGGGCGTGCGCATCGCCGCGACCACCCGCCAGCCCGCACGGTACAGACGCACGGTCGACGCGAACCCCAGTCCGCGGGAGGCACCGGTGACGACGACCGTGCGCGGTTCAGCCATTCGTGCTCGCGGTGGCGCAGGGACCCACCCCCGGCGGCGGCGGGTCGACGTGCGGCCGCCCGTTCGGCTGGCCGCTCATCCAGGTCGACCAGATGCCGACCGAGTACGGGCCCGGGCCGCCGGCCTTCTCGTAAAAACCCTGCGGGTCATAGACTTTGGCTTCCGGATAGGGCCACGGGCAGGCCACCGAGGTCGCCGCTTTGGTGGCCTTGATGACCGCGAACCACGCCCCGTAGGCGAAGTAGGACACGTTGATGATGGCGAACATCACCAGGAACGTGCCGAGCACCGGGCGGCTCGGGAAGATCCTGGCTTTCGCGGCGAGCTTCTCCGCCACCGACTTTCCGGTGTCGTCGCGATAACAGAGGATCGCCGCGGGCACCATCACGAAGGTCACCGAGAACGACTCCCAGATCAGCGGGAACTGGAAGGTGGTGCCGGTGAACACCGAACCCCACGGAATCACCTGGGAATAGATGTACATGCCCATGTGGACCAGCTGGATCTCCAGCCACGCGTCGAAGACGAAGCCGATGGCACAGGTCAGCAGGCCCAGGCTGACCAAGGGGTGCCGCGACACGATGGCCTCGGGGCCTCTGCGCGCCTGCAGTTTGCGCAGGATCCAGATCGCCGGGAAGTACGGCCCGAAATAGAAGGTGACGTAACCGAATACGACGAACGGTTCGACGGTCGGCGACAGCGACACCAGCGGCCACGACTCCGGCCAGTGGATCAGGTCGGGGTTGTAGACGGCGAACGGCGACCAGTTCATGATCGGGTCCTGCCACACGATCAGCGTGGTGCACAGGAACATCAGCATCACCGGGCTGCCCGGGTTGCGGCGCCACCCCCTGATGAACACGACCACCAGCACCACCAGCATGATCACGGTGGAGATCTGCAGGAACGCGATGTAGTCCAGGCCGAAGATGAACCTGACCGGGCGCGGCCGCCCCTGCACGTTCGGGTTGGCGACGCGCGGGTCGAGCGCGACGCGGCAGTTCGCGATGAAGAAGAGCGCGAACGCCGCCAGGGCTGCGCCGGCGACCCAGCCGCCCCAGCCGCGCCTCTCGCGACGCTGCGGGGCCGCCGGCTTCTCCTCTGCGACAGGCGGTGTGGACTGTTCGGTGGACACGATTCAGCCTTCCTCGCCGAAGCGATCGACCAGATGCGAGTTGACCCCGTCGGCGTCGAGGCGGCGGGCCACCAGGTAGCCGGCGCCCATCCACGCCCGGCGCGTCCACTTGCCGAAGGACACCCGGGTGCCGGGCGCGCCCGAGGCGGCGGGCATCATCTTCACCCGTTCCAGCGCTTCCTTGACGCCGCGCGGGCTGAGCGGGTGCGCGTCGGCGAATGCGCGCACCAGGGTGGCGGCGACGTCGTGGTTGACCACCGGCACGCAGTATTCGGGACGGCTGCCCTGGTACTTGGCGGCGTAGCGATCGAGGAAGTCCTGCCCGAGCCGGTTCGCCTCGTCGTACTGGTCGACCCCGACCCAGCCCATGAACGCGTCCCACATGATGGGGTTCACCCAGGCGTTCTGGAAGGCCGTGGTGGTGAACCGCGGCGGGTCCCAGTCGACGGCCTCCAGCGCCGGGTTGATGAACACGATCCCGAAGCCGAACCCCAGGTGCACGATCGCCTCGGCCTTCGCGTCGTGCAGGGTACGCACGGCTTCATTGATGTCCTGCGCGGTCTGCGCGATCGCCGCCTCCGCGACGATGCGAATCCCGTTGCGCCGGCAGGCACTTCGCAGGTTTTTCAGGTAGCTCTCGCCGATCAGGTTCTGCTCGACCAGCACCCCGATCTCGGTGAGCCCGCGCTTGGCGACCAGGTCGGCGATGAAGATCGGCTCGTCGGTCATCGATCCCTGCGGGAACGCGAAGGTCCATTCGCCCAGCCAGTCGTCGGTGCCGGTGACGCTGATCGCCGGGACCTTGAACCGCTCCTCGATCGCCTCGCGGGTGGGCACGCAGTTGTCGGTGATGTGCGGGCCGAACAACACCAGGCAGCCCTCGTCGACGAGCTCGCCGAAGGCATCGATCACCGCTTTGACCGATCCCTTGGGCAGCCCCTCCACCTCGCGGTAGATCATCTGCACCGGGCGATCGATCACGCCCTGTTCGCGGGCTTCGTCGAAGACGAGGTCGAAGCACCGCGTGAAACTCGCCAGCAATTCCTCGGGGAATCCGGGCGGCAGCGCGAAGTCCATCAGGTAGCCGACCTTGATCGGTTCCGCGCTGCTTTCGTAGGACATTCCGACCTCCCGGTCAAAAACCTAATATTTGTTCAGACTCTAGCCGCGGCGGTATGCAGCGTCAATCATTCGGCCGCCGCGCCCAGGTAGATGTCGATCATCTCGCCCAGCCCTTTGCCCACCGCCGCGTCGTCGGTGAGCGGCCCCGCGATCGCGGCCCGAGCCGCCTCTTGCAGGGTCAGGCCCTCCGCCACCAGCCTGCCCGCCGCGATCAGCACCCGGGTCGAGGCGACCTCACGCAGCCCGCCGGTTTCCAGACGGCGGATGGCCTGCCCGAGACGCACCAGCTCGGCCGCGATCGCCGCGTCCACGCCCGCCTCGTGCGCAACGATCCCCTCTTCGACATCTGCTGCGGGAAAACCGAATTCGATGGCGACCATCCGCTGGCGTGTCGAATCCTTGAGGTCCTTGAGCACGCTCTGGTAGCCGGGGTTGTAGGACACCACCAGGCCGAACCCGGGCGCCGCGTCCAGCGTGACGCCGAGACGCTCGATGGGCAGCTGCCGCCGATGGTCGGCGAGCGGGTGCAGCACCACGGTGGTGTCCTGGCGGGCCTCCACCACTTCGTCCAGGTAGCAGATCGCGCCCTCGCGCACCGCCCGGGTCAGCGGGCCGTCCACCCACACGGTCTCGTCGCCCCGCAGCAGATACCGGCCGACGAGATCGGCGGTGGTGAGGTCGTCATGGCATGCGACGGTGATCAGCGGCCGGCCGAGGTCGTAGGCCATCGCCTCGACGAAACGGGTCTTCCCGCACCCCGTCGGGCCCTTCAAAACCAGTGACAGGCCCTGGCGGTGGGCGGCCTTGAAGATGGCTTCCTCGTTGCCGATCGCCTGGTAATAGGGCCGCACGCTGTCCGCCTCGGGGGTCACGCCGTTCCGGTGAACAATCCCGGACTCGTTGGCCATAGCTTCCCTTCCGATGTTGATCGAGCCTATCCGGAACAGATGTTTGTTTTCAACGACCGCCGGCGTGCACCGGGGTGCGCGGCCGGCGGCGCACCTCCGCCGAGCGCAGCGCGGACCGGAACAGCGGGCCGACGACGCCGGCGAGTTGATCCGGTCGCGCGATGGTGGCGTGCGCCGTGCTACCGAAGACCCTGCGCAGCGACCGCACGTCGGTTCCCGCGCCGATCGTCAGGCAGACACAGCCGGTCCCCCGGCGGCGGGCCTCGGTCAGGGCGCGGCGCGCGTCGGCGGCGCCGTAGGCCCGTTCGTATCCGTGGTCGTAGGCCAGCCCGTCGGACAGGACCACCAACAGTCGCCGCGCCGTTCCCCCGCGCGCCTCCAAGACCGCCGCGCCGTGCCGGATGGCCGCACCGAGTCGGGAGTACGCGCCGGGTTCCAGGCTGTTCAGCCGCCGCATCACGCGGGCGTCGAGGTGGTCGTCGAACCGTTTGACCGGAATCATGCTGACCGCCTGCCGGCCCTGCGAGTAGTAGGCGTAGAGCGCCACGCGGTCGCCCAGGTCGTGCAGCGCGACGGCGAGGTTGGCGACCGCCGCGCGCTGTTGCTGGTGCACCGTGCGCGCGGCAGTTCCCGGCTCGGCCGCCGAGCCCGACACGTCGAGCAGGAGCAGCACCGACAGGTCCCGGCGGCGGCGCAGGCTGTCGAGGTAGACGGCCTCGTCGGGGACCGAACCGGCGCGCACCTCGACGCGGGCCTCCACCGCGGCGTCGATGTCGATGTCATCGCCCTGCGGCTGACGGTGGCGGCGGTGCAGCCCCATTCCGAGCCGCGACAGCGGCCGCCGCACGCCGATGGCGGCGTCGATCTCCTGGGTCGCCTGCGCCTTGATCGTCGGCTCCACCTCGCGCACGGTGCACCACGCGGGCCGGTAGCTCTTGCGCGCGGCGTCCCACTCCGGATACCGCACCCCGTCCGCGGCCGCTCTGGCCTCCTCGTCGTCGATGTCCTCGCTCGGGGCCGACGCCAGCGACGAGACGGCGTGCGGGCCGCGGATTGCCGAGTTCGTGCGATGCGTCGGGGTGTCCGCGCCCGGCGGCCCACCGCCGCTGCCGGTCTTGCGCGCGGACGACAGCAGCTTCTTCAACCACTTACCGATGAAGCCGCCCCCGCCGACCGGGCTGGTGAACAGGTCCGGGTCGTCGGAATCGTCGGTCTCACCGTCATCGAGCTCCGCCAGTTCGTGGGTGCCCCCGCCGCGGGGAACGTGCCCGGGTTCCTCGTGGTTTTGTGGCTCGGGCGCGCGGCAGGCCGCCAGGACCTTCGCCGCGCGGATCACGCCGAATTCGGCCGACGGGCCCTCGATCCTCGCGTGCGCCTTGGCTATTCGCAACGACGCCGCGGGCGAGTCACTGCGGCCGGCGATCTCGCGGTCGCCCAACGACGCCAGCAACCCCGGGAGCAGGTCGCCGGTGGCGAGCAGCGCGCGGTGGCCCTCGACCGCGAGGTAGCGCCGGGCCACCCGGGGATGCCGGAGCAACCGGCGCACCACCCCGGGGTCCAGGCTGCCGGCCGCGATCATCGAGGCCTGCACGGCAACCGACTCGAGTTGCGCGCGGCCCGGCGCGGCGGCATCGACGTAAATGGTCTGGCCGTCCGTCCAGGAAGGCTCGCCCGGTCGCAGCCCGGCAACCGCCGTCGCGCGGCCCGCCAGCGCGGAGGCGAACATGCCCAGGGCCTGCATCCGCTCGGAACGAGCGTCGTCCCCCACGCTCAACCTCCGAACCCACCGACACTTTGACCAAATATCTGTTCCACCGTAGAGTCCGGCCTCACGGCAGTCAATCGACCCGGCCCTCGATTAGTCAGGAGCGCATCATGATTGACTTCACCGGACGGGTGGCGGTGGTCAGCGGCGCCGGCCGCGGGCTGGGCCGCCTTTACGCGCTGGACCTGGCGCGCCGGGGCGCCGCGGTGGTGGTCAACGACGTCGGCGGCTCGATGCACGGTGACGGCGCCGACTCCGGCGTCGCCGACGAAGTGGTCGCCGAGATCGCGGCAGCGGGCGGCGCGGCCATCGCCTCGTATGACTCGGTGGACCGCCCCGCGGGCGGCCAGGCGGTCGTGGACGCGGCGGTCGACGCGTTCGGCCGCCTCGACGCCGTGGTCAGCAACGCGGGGATCTTCGGCACCGTGCCATTCGAGGACCTCTCGGCCGACGAGTGGGCGCGGATGTTGCGCGTGCACCTGGACGGCGGCTTTTACCTGGCCCAGCCCGCATATCGCGTCATGAAGCGCAACGGCGGCGGGAGGTTCGTGTTCATCTCGTCCTCGGCCGGAATCTTCGGCCAGCCGATGGAGGCCCACTACGCCGCGGCCAAGGCCGGTCTGGTCGGGCTGACCAACGTGATCGCGATCGAAGGCGAGGCGGACGGAATCCTCGCCAATTCGGTTATGCCCACCGGGTTTTCGCGCATGGTCGCCGAGACCGTCGGCGACGAGAAGTTTCTCGCCGAATCCGGCTTCATGCGGGCCATCCGTCCGGAACTCGTCGTGCCGCTGGTGACGTTCCTGGCCAGCACGGCCTGCACGTTCACCCACCGGAACTATTCGGCCGCGGCCGGACGCTACGCGCGGGTGTTCGTGGGGCTCACCGAAGGCTGGCTGGCCGACGCCGACGACCCGCCGACGGCCGAAGACATCCAGGCGCACCTCGAGGAGATCTCGTCCACGGAGAAGTTCATCGTGCCCGCATCCATCGTCGACGAGGTACTGGAAGTGTGCGCGCGGCGCGGCGTCAGCGCCATGCCGGGCAACGCCGAAGTCGCATTCCCGGAACCACGGGGCGACTGAGCGTTATTGACCCGCTATCTGCGCCAACGTAGTGTCCGGAAAAATGGATTTCTCCTATCCCTCGGAAGTGGAAGAGTTCCGCGCCGAGCTGCGCGACTGGCTGTCGGCGAACCTGACCGCCGAGCTGGTGGCCGCGCGCAGGCCGCCCGGCCGCGACGACGCGGCGATCGAGCTGCTGCGGGCCTGGAGCCGGACGATGGCCGACGCGGGGTGGGCCGCGGTCTCCTGGCCGCGCGAGTACGGCGGCCGCGGCGCGACCGTCCTCGAACAGCTGGTCTACACCGAGGAGACCACCCGCGCGCGAGCACCGATGCCGCTCAACGTCATTGGGATGAACAACATCGCCCCCGCGATCATGCAGTACGGCACCGAGGACCAGAAGACGACGCTGCTCCCCCGCATGATGCGCGCCGACGACATCTGGTGCCAGGGAATGTCGGAGCCCGAAGCGGGATCCGATCTGGCCGCCTTGCGCACCCGCGCGGTGCGCTGTGCCGGTCCGCAAGGCGACGACTTCGTGGTCAACGGCCAGAAGATCTGGACCTCGCTGGGGCACCGGGCGCATTGGTGCCAGCTGTACGTGCGCACCGACCCCGACGCCCCGAAGCACCAGGGGATCTCCTGCCTGATCGTGGACATGACGCTGCCCGGCATCGAGGTCCGCCCGCTCGTCACGCTCAACGGCGACACCGATTTCGCCGAGGTGTTTTTCCACGACGTGCGGGTGCCTGCCGACGCACTGCTGGGTCCGCTCAACGCCGGCTGGCAGGTCGCGACCACCACGCTCAGCCACGAGCGCGCCGGGGCGGCGCGCCTTTACGCGGAGATGCAGGTGCGGCTGGAGGAAATGGTGGACGACATCGCCGCCCAAAGCGGCGCCCTGGACGACCCGGTGGTCCTGCGGCGCCTCGGCGAAATCGCCGTCCGGATCAAGTATCTCGAGGTGCTCTGCCAGCGGTCGATCTCGGCGACGCTGCACGGCGGCGACCCGTTCGCGTCGGCCAGCCTCGCCAAGACCGTCTGGGGGGAGATCGGACAGGACATGGCCGCCCTCGCCTTCGACGTGCTCGGCACCGGCGGCGCCAACGCCGCGTGGGCCAACTACCGGCTCACCTCACGGTCGCTGACCATCGCGGGCGGAACGACCCAGATCAACAAGAACATCACCGCGCAGCGGGTACTGGGATTGCCGCGCAAATGAACCTCGAACTCACCGACGAGCAGGCCGCGCTGCGCGACACCACGCGGCGCTTTCTGGCTGAGAAGGCGCCGATTTCGGGGCACGTGCGCGAGCTGCTCGACGATCCGACCGGCGTCGACCAATCCGTCTGGCGCGGCCTGGCCGACCTCGGGGTGACCGGGTTGCTGGTGCCGGAGCAACACGGCGGCGCCGGGATGACGATGGTCGAGGCCGGCGTGGTCGCCGAAGAGTTGGGCGCCGCGCTGCATCCGGGGCCGTGGTTGTCGACCGCGGTCGCCGCGGCGCGCACGCTGACGCGGCTGCACGGCGGCGACAGTGCCGCAACGATTCTCGCCGGGATCGCCGACGGGACCACGATCGCCACCGTCGGCTTTCTGGATTCACCGCGGGGCGACGACGCCGTTCTGCGCGGCGAGATCGCCGGCGTGACCGACGCCGCGGCGGCCGATACCTTGCTGGTGCTCGCCGCAGACCGAGCAGGCACAGGACTTTTCGCGGTGAGGACCGACTCCCCCGGCATTTCGGTGACTCCCGAGCCCGCAATCGACCAGACCCGCAAGCGGTTCCGGGTCGCCTTCGACGGCGCGCCCGCGCACCGGCTGGCCACAGCGCCACCGGATGCGGTCGCGGCCATCGTCGACGACGTGCTCATCGCGACCGCCGCCGACGCGCTCGGCGCAGCGCGGGCCGTCATGCAGCTCGCCGTCGAATACGCGAAAGTCAGAAAGCAATTCGGTCAGGTCATCGGTTCGTTCCAGGCGGTTCAGCACCTGTGCGTCGACATGTATGAGACCGTCGAACTCGCCCGCAGCGGGGTCATCCACGCGCTCTGGGCGGCCGACAACGCCGGCGCCGAGGAGCGCCACCTGTCCGCACTGCGGGCCAAGGCGTTCGCCGGGCGGCTGGCCTCGGTGGGCGACACCGCGATCCAGGTCTTCGGCGGCATCGGTTACACCTGGGAGCACGATGCCCATCTCTACCTCAAGCGCCTGCTGAGCTGGAGCGGGTTTCTCGGTGGGCCCGACCGTTACCTCACGGAAGTCGGTGCGCGCCTTGCCAAGAGAGGTCGGCAGTGATGGACATCGACTACCTGCTCACCGCGACGCCGTCGGCGCGCAAGTCGCTCGACTTGGCGGCGCCCGTCGACCTCGGGGAAATCCGGGACTGCCTGCGCATCGGTTTGCAGGCGGCCAACGGCTCCAACCAACAGTCCTGGCGGTGGCTGGTGATCACCGGCGCCTCGCTGCGGGCCCAGATCGCCGCGCTGTACCGGGAGGCCTACCTGCTGCGCGTGGGAGGGCAGCTGCTCGCCGACCTGCTGCCGGCCGGCACGCCGGAAAGCCGCATCATGTCGTCGACGGAGTGGCTGGTCGAGAACATGGCGAACGTGCCGCTGCTGGTAATCCCTTGCTATGAGGCCTACCTCCCGCGCATCGACGGCGACGAGTCTTTTCACCGGGCGACCCTGTACGGCTCGATCTTCCCGGCGGTGTGGAACTTTCAGCTCGCCCTGCACACCCGCGGATACGGCACCTGCATCACGACCCTGCACCTGCACCGCGAAGAGGAGGTCCGCAGCCTGCTCGGCATCCCGCAGGCCTACACCCAGGGCTGCCTGCTGCCGGTGGGGCGCCTGCGCGCCGGACGCACCTTTTCGCCGGCCCGCCGGCGGCCCGTCGACGAGGTCGTCGCACGCGACGGCTGGGACGGCCCCCCGCTCTAGAATGGCTCTGCCACCTCGTCTTGCAGCGGTTTCGGTTTCGGCGGTCTGATAGCCTTCAACAAACATTTGGTTCGGCGAGAGGACGAATGCGTATGTTCGCGAATCCGCAATCGTCCGGATCTGCGCACCGCTGATCATGGCCAAAGCGGGGCCATTGCGCGTGGGCGCCGCCGACGACACCGGAACGCGCCGCACCGAAATCCTGCAGACCGCGGCGTCGTTGATCGCGTCCTCCGGACTGCGCACGTCGTTGCAGGAGATCGCCGACGCGGCAGGCATTCTCCCCGGCAGCCTCTATCACCATTTCGAGTCCAAAGAGGCGATCCTCGTCGAGCTGATCCGCCGCTACCAGGACGACCTGAACCGGATCGGACAAACGGCGCAGGCGCGACTGGATGAACCGGACGAACGACCGGCGTCGGAGAAGATCGTCGAGCTGGGGTCGGCGATCGCCCATTGCGCCGTGCAGCACGGGGCCGCGCTGCAGATGTCGTTCTACGAGGGGCCGAACGACGATCCCGAGCTGATGAAGCTGACCCAGGAGGCGCCCAACGCGGTGCAGGAGGCGATGCTGCAAACGCTGCGCGCCGGCAGGTGGAGCGGCTACATCAAGCCCGACATCGACCTGCCCACGCTGGCCGACCGGATCTGCCAGACGATGCTGCAGGTCGGGCTCGCGGTCATGCGGCACACCGCCCCGGCCGACCAGGTGGCCCGGCTGCTGTGCCGGATCATGCTGGACGGCCTGGCCGCCAAGCCGCCGACGGACGCGGCGTTGGATCGGTCCAGCGCCTTCGCGGCCGCCTGCGACGTGATCGACACGTGGGCCGACGACAGCGAAGCCGATCCCGACGACAAGGCGGCCCGCGTCCTCGCCGTGGCACGAACGGAGTTCGGCCGCAAAGGGTATGAGGTCACGACCATCAGGGACATCGCGGCGGCGGCCGGACTCGGCACCGGAACGGTGTACCGGGTGATCGGCTCCAAGGACGAACTCCTCGCCTCGATCATGGAATCCTTCGGGCGCAAGGTCGAGGCGGGGTGGGTCGGCGTCCTGCGCTCGGACTCCACGGCCATCGAGAAACTCGACGCGCTCAGCTGGGTCAACGTCAACGCGCTCGACCGGTTCTCCGACGAGTTCAGGATTCAGCTCGCCTGGATGCGGCAGTCGCCGCCGAACACGCCCAACCCCGGTTGGCTGTACGCTACCCGGCTCCGGCAGATGAAATCTCTGCTGTCCGAAGGCATCCGGGCGGGCGATATCAGGATCGACGCCCCGTCCACCACGATGCTGGCGCGGTGCGTCATCGGCCTGCAGTGGATACCGGAGAACATCCTGCGCGCCGTCGGCAAGCGCGCGGCGCTGGTGCATGTCCGCGACACCGTCCTGCGCGGAGCCGCGGTTCGCCGCACCTAGGTATTGAACCTAATAACTGTTACCCATACAGTTGGTCGGTTAGAACCGGATTGGCAGAGAACGAGAAGGGGATTTCCATGACTATCGTCGATCGGTTGCGCTACGACGGCAAACGCGCTCTCGTCGTTGGCGGCGCCACCGGGATGGGCGCCGCGGCGGCCAAGTCGGCGGCCGAGCTCGGAGCCGAAGTCATCGTGATGGACTACGCGCCGGTGAGCTACGACGTCGCCAAGTCCATCCAGGTGGACCTGCGCGACCCCGCCTCGATCGACGCCGCGATCGAGCAGCTGGACGGCCCCATCCATGCCCTGTTCTCGGCCGCCGGCATCGCCGACGGCACGACAGACCTGATGGCGATCAACTTCGTCGGCCACCGCCACCTCATCGACCGCCTGCTCGAGAAGAACCAGCTTCCCTCGGGCTCGTCGATCTGCTTCATCTCCTCGGTGGCCGGCATGGGCTGGGAGAACGACCTGGAGCTGCTGACGGAGTTCCTCGCCACGCCGGACTTCGCTTCGGCGCAGGAGTGGGTCAAGGCGCACGAATCGGAAGGCATCATCCACTACGGGTTCAGCAAGAAGGTCGTCAACGCCTACGTGGCGACGCAGGGCTACCCACTGCTGAAGAAGGGCATCCGGATCAACGCGATCTGCCCGGGTCCCACCGACACCCCGCTGGCCCAGGCCAACGCCGACCTCTGGCTCACCTTCGCCCAGGACTACCGCGACGAGACCGGCTCCAAGGTGCACACCCCGGAGCAGATGGGCGACGTGATGGCGTTTTTGAACAGCGCCGCCGCCTTCGGCATCAACGGCATCACGCTGCTTGTGGACTACGGGCACACGATGGCGTCGCTGACCGGGGCCTACCCGCCGGGCAAGCCGATCATCGACCTGATCATGGGGCGCGTGAAGCTCTAGTGGCGATCGCGAGCGCGGCGTAGCCGGGCGACGCGGGTCGCCACGATCGGTATTGGCGGGCCGGTACCGTCGGGGGCATGGCACGGATCATCGTCATCGGCGGCCACGGCAAGGTCGCGCTGCAGCTGGCCCGCATCCTGACCGACCGCGGCGACGAGGTGAAGTCGGTCTTCCGCAACCCTGACCACTCCGACGATGTCGCCGCGACCGGCGCGCAGCCGGTGGTCGCCGACATCGAACACCTGGACACCGACGCGCTCGCAGGGCTGCTGGCGGGTCACGACGCCGTCGTCTTCTCCGCGGGAGCGGGCGGCGGCAACCCGGCGCGGACGTACGCCGTCGACCGCGACGCCGCCATCCGGGTGATCGACGCCGCCGAGCGGGCGGGCGTCGCGCGGTTCGTGATGGTCTCCTACTTCGGGGCGGGCCCGGATCACGGTGTGCCAAGCGACAATTCGTTCTTCCCGTACGCGGAGGCCAAGGCGGCGGCGGACGCGCATCTGCGCGCCAGCGGCCTGCAGTGGACCGTGCTGGGGCCGGGCCGGCTCACCCTGGACCCGCCGACCGGCCGGATCGTCGTCGGCGAGGGCAAAGGCGAGGTCTCCCGGGCGGACGTCGCGCTCGTGGTGGCCGCGGCGCTGCGCGACGACTCGACCGTCGGCCGAACCATCGACTTCAACAACGGTGACATCCCCATCGCCGAGGCGCTGGGCAGATGAAGCTTGCCGACTGCCCGGTCTTTCCGGCCGAGGCGGGAACCGTGCTGAGCACGGACCGCGGCCTGGGCTGGCGCCTGGCGCGACAGGCCGGCCCGGTGCTGCGAGATCCGGTGGCCAACTGGGTGTTTGTCGTGGGGCGGGAAGAAGTGTTGGCGCATGTGGACGATCCGAGACTGGATCGCGCCAGGGCTGTGCCCGACCGCGATCTCGCGGTCCACGAGCAGCTCTTCGCGCCGAAATCAGCCCAAGACATTGCGGCGGCGTTCCGTCCGACCGCCGCGGCGCTGATCGATCGTTTCGCCGCCGCCGGCGGCGGTGACGCGGTGGCCGAGGTGACCGCGCCGATGGCCGGCGCCCTTTTCGACATCGTGTCGCGCCTGCGGTTACTGCCCGCCGAGCATCTGGCCGGGCAGTCCGGCCACGTGTTCTCCGAGGCCTGCCGCAACCTGTTCAAACACGCCGGCTGGCACCTGTTCGAGTTGGCACGCAGCCCCGAATTGTGCGACCTGCTTCGCCGTCAGCCCGAGCTGATCCGCGGGTTCGTCGAAGAGGTCCTGCGGTTGGAGCCGATGGTGCAGGGTTGCCAGCGTTTCACCACCCAGCCAACGACCATCGGCGGCGTCGAGCTGCCGGCCGGCATGGTGGTGATGTTGTGCATCGCCGCGGTCCAGCGGGACGGCAGCGACGCCATGTCCACCGACGACCTTGTGATTGGCGTTCGGGCACACCGGCATTGGAGTCTGGGCGCGGGGTCCATGCGCTGCCGCGGCGGCCACATCGTCCGACAGGTGTTGCGCGTGCTGGTTGAGGAGTGGGTCGACCGGGCCGGGCAGCTCGGGCTGGCTCCCGGCTTCTGGCCGGTGGCCGGGTTTCCGCGGACCGAGAGCTCGCTGTGGCTGCCGGCGCTACCGCTGGTGACGGGGGCTTAGCACCGGTTGCCTAGGGTTGCGCGGGACCGGGCGCGGGCGCCTTTCCCGACAGGCACTGCTGAAGCTCCGGGCTGCCGGGGGCGAAGTCGAAGCCGCAGTTGCAGTCGCGAGCGTCCTTGGGCGGGAGCGCATTGCAATAGTCGGTGCCGGCCGAGGCCGAAGGCGCGGTCCACACAACAGCGGCGGCCAAGGTCGCGGCTGCGGCGCCGAACGTGGCCATCGATACTTTCGCCTTCATGGTGGGATTCCCTTCGCCTGGAGGCCCCGCGATCGCGGCAGTCTGCCACCGACCCTCATTAACGGGCACGCTAACAGAGGATCAGCCACGGCTCATCTCGAGCGGGCGTTGATCGCGGTAGACTCCGCTGCGCAGCTGGTCTGCCGTCGCCGCACCCGTGGCGCCGGCATCGAGCGAGGCAGGTTAGACGTGCTTCGCGAGAGGGAACCCGGTGAGAGTCCGGGACTGTCCCGCAGCGGTATGCAGGAACGACCGCCGTCACAAGCACTGGTCGCAAGACCGGGAAGCGACGGCCAGTAGGAGCACCACCCGGTGCGCGCCTGCGAGTCCGAAGACCTGCCGGCTGTGCCGGGCGCGCCGCGTCCGGCCGGCTCATCGCCTCGTGGAATGGGCGTTTGGTCGTGGCCGTTGGCGGTTGTGTGGCTTGAAAAATCAGGTGCGCACCGGCGACGGAATCGGCTGTGCGTCCGTCGGCGGTGATGACCACCCGTCGAGTGTTAGGACGAAACGTGACCTCTCAACCATTCACCGCTACCGTTATCGGCTCCCCACGCATCGGCCCGAAGCGCGAACTCAAACGCGCCACCGAGGGTTACTGGGCCGGGCGCACCAGCCGGGCCGAGCTGGAATCGGTCGCCGCCGACTTGCGTCGCGACATGTGGTCTGCGCTCGCCGGCGCGGGCCTGGACTCGGTCCCGGTGAACACCTTTTCGTATTACGACCAGATGCTCGACACGGCGGTCATGCTCGGCGCGCTGCCGGCCCGTGCCGCGCGGGTTTCCGACGATCTGGACCGCTACTTCGCCGCGGCCCGCGGCAACTCCGACGTCACACCGCTGGAGATGACCAAGTGGTTCGACACGAACTACCACTATCTGGTTCCCGAGATCGAGCCCGCGACCAAGTTCTCCCTGCACCCCGACAAGGTGCTCTCCGAGCTGAAGGAGGCGCTGCAGCAAGGGATTCCCGCGCGGCCGGTGATAATCGGGCCCATCACCTTCCTGCTGCTGAGCAAAGCCGTCAACGGCGGCGGTGCACCGATCGAGCGGCTCGAGGAGCTGGTGCCGATCTACTCGGAGCTACTCTCATTGCTCGCCGACGGCGGGGCGCGATGGGTGCAGTTCGACGAGCCCGCGCTGGTCACCGACATTTCGCCCGACGCGCCCGCGCTGGCCGAGGCCGTTTACAACGCGCTGGGCGCGGTGAGCAACCGGCCCGCCATCCACGTCGCCACCTACTTCGGCGACCCCGGCGCGGCTTTGGCGGGGCTGGCCCGCACGCCCGTCGAGGCGATCGGCGTCGACCTGGTCGCGGGCGCGGACACCGCGCTCGCGGGCATCCCGGAATTGTCCACCAAGCTGCTCGTGGCCGGCGTGGTCGACGGGCGCAACGTGTGGCGCACGGATCTGGAGGCGGCGCTGGGCAAGCTGGAGACCCTGCGGGGCTCGGTGGCAAACGTCGCGGTTTCGACGTCGTGCTCGACGATGCACGTGCCGTACTCGCTCGAGCCCGAAACCGATCTCGACGACAACCTGCGCAGCTGGTTGGCGTTCGGGGCCGAAAAGGTGGGCGAGGTGGTCACCCTCGCGCGCGCCCTGCACGACGGACGCGACGTGGTCGCCGAACAGATCGCGGCGTCCAACGCCGCCGTGGCGTCGCGCAAGGCCGATCCCCGGCTGCACAACGATCAAATTCGGGCGCGCATCGACTCGATCCTCCGGGCGGGTGCCCACCGTGGCGACGCGCAACAGCGCCGCGCCAGCCAGGAGGCGCGGCTGCACCTGCCGCCGCTGCCGACGACGACCATCGGCTCGTACCCGCAGACCTCCGCAATCCGCAAGGCGCGGGCGGCGTTTCGGGCCGGCGAGATCGACGAGGCCGAGTACGTCGCGAAGATGCGCAAGGAGATCGCCGACGCCATCGAGCTGCAGGAGCAGCTCGGCCTCGACGTGCTGGTGCACGGCGAGCCGGAGCGCAACGACATGGTGCAGTACTTCGCCGAGCAGCTGCAGGGGTTCTTCGCCACGCAGAACGGCTGGGTGCAGTCCTACGGCAGCCGCTGCGTGCGTCCGCCGATCCTCTACGGCGACGTGTCGCGACCGCATCCGATGACCGTCGAGTGGATCAGCTACGCCCAGTCCCTGACCGACAAGCCGGTGAAGGGCATGCTGACGGGGCCGGTCACGATCCTGGCGTGGTCGTTCGTCCGCGACGACCAGCCCCTGGCCGACACCGCCAACCAGGTGGCGCTGGCCATTCGCGACGAGACCGTGGACCTGCAGGCCGCCGGGATCGCCGTCATCCAGGTCGACGAGCCCGCGCTGCGGGAGCTGCTGCCGCTGCGCCGCGCCCAGCAGGAGGACTATTTGCGTTGGGCCGTGGGCGCTTTCCGCCTGGCCACCTCCGGCGTCGCCGACTCGACGCAGATCCACACCCACCTGTGCTACTCGGAATTCGGCGAGGTGATCGGCGCCATCGCCGACCTGGACGCCGACGTCACCTCCCTCGAGGCGGCCCGCTCGCACATGGAGGTGCTCGACGACCTGAACTCCGTCGGCTTCGCCAACAGCGTGGGCCCGGGCGTCTACGACATCCACTCGCCGCGGGTGCCCAGCGCCGAGGAGATGGCCGAGTCGCTGCGCGCCGCGCTGAGAGCGGTGCCGCCGCAACGGCTTTGGGTCAACCCCGACTGCGGGCTCAAGACCCGCAACGTCGACGAGGTGACCGCGTCGCTGCGCAACATGGTCGCCGCGGCCCGCGAGGTGCGCGCCGGGGCCTAACGCGCCTGGGGCTTTTCGGCGGAATCCGACAGCACCTGGACCGGCACGTCGTCGGCCCAGGGCTGCCGGGTCACCATGTCGGCGACCCGCACGATGCCGCGCTCGAACTCCCCCGTCGCCGCGTCCACCAGCCGATAGGCCTGGGTCTGCTTGTGGATGGGCTGCGCGTCGAGCAGCACCACGCGCACCTCACCCGGCTCGAAATGGCAGCGCTGCTGCATGGCGGTGATGAGCTGCTCGTTGTGCATGTGGCCGTCGCCGAAGTTCCAGCCGATCGCGGTGCTGCAGATGCGTTCGCCGTCGGTGATGACGTAGTCGTCCTCGTTCTGGCCCGCCATCGCGCGGTGGGCCAGCGTGAACAGCGCCCGGCCGTGGGTGTTGAACCCGCGGAACGCGTACCCCATGAAGATCGGAATCTGGGCCGCCTCGGGGCTGCCGTAAAACCGCTCCAGCTGGGCCTGCGGCATGCTCGCGATCGCGATGATGCCCCGGCCGATCTTCTCGTTGGCCGAGGGCTTGATGCACCACAGCGTGGTGTCCCAGTTACCGGCGTAGTAGCGCATCCCCGGCAGGAAGGAGATCTTGCGCGGAAACATGTTGCCCAGCACCACGATCCCCGCGATCACGACGAACAGGATGGCGACCAGCACCGGGTGTTTGAGGTCGCCCAAGCCCAGGCGGGCGTGTGCGACGAACAGCGACAGCACGCCGAAGATCATGAAGACGTTCCACTCCAGCGGCACGCCCATCGGGATCGACACGAGGATCCCGAGGTGGAAGCACACCATCACGACGGCGGCCACCGTCGTCGGCCAGCCGCCGTGGCAGAAGAACAGCGGCAGCGGCACCAGCATCTCGATGGCGGTGCTCACGTGGGCCACGAACCGGGACAGCCGGCCGGGCCGCAGGTCATCGGGAAACTTCTCGAAGAAGCGCCGTTTGAGCCACCGCGGCCGCACCAGCGGGTTGTTGGACATCATCGTGGAGATCACGAACGGGAAGTGCTTGTTGAGCTTCGAGGTCGCCGCCCCCATCCAGATGACCAGGAACACCACCTTGGATCCGACGATCATGTCGGGCCCGCCGAACAGGAAGGTCACCGCCATCGTCGCGTAGACCTCGCCGCGCGCGGCCAGGAAGATCACCTTGTCGCGCAGCCCCAGCACGCCGAGGATCAGCAGGATCCACCCGATCTCCCAGGCCGGCAGCAGCCCCACCGTGGTGCCCACCTCCGGCACCGGTCCGGTGCCGTCGGAGAACAACGCCCACAACGTCATCAGCAGCAGCGCCGCGTACAGCAAGACGTCCACCGGCCGGCGGGCGGTGCCCTTGGTGAACGGGACGCGGTCCGGCCACGGTGGCAGCCGGATGGTGCCGAACCGCATCCAGTACAGGATCGAGCCCAGCGGCGGGAAGAACCGGTTGTTCAACGGCCCGAAGCCGCAGCCCAGCCCGACCACCTCGAACAGCATCGTGTAGAGCACGACCTTCTCGAAGACGATCGGCTCGGACCACCAGTGCGCGACGTTGGTGAAACCGCCGAGTCCCTTGGTGGCAGAGGCGAACAGCCATCCGCCCAGGATGTAGAGCAGGATCTTCAGGACGTAGAACAGGTGCAGGGCGACCGGCGTGCCGAAGCCCACCTCGGCCCAGTGCCGGGCCATCGGGCGGATCTTCTCGCTGCGGGTGCCCTTGTTCCATTCCTCCATGTCGAGCTGCGGCAGCTCCGGCTTGAGAAACCCCATGGTTTGACAGATTAGAACGCGTTCTAGGCGCGTGGCTGGGGTAGGGGCAAAGAATCCTTTGCCTGGGAGTTAATGCCCGGATACCGTGAAGTCGCTAGGAGAACTCCCACCATGAACAGACTCCGATTCCTCGTCGCGGCGCTGATGGCGGCCGCGGTGCCGCTCGCCGGCGGCGGTATCGCCCGGGCCGACGCACCGGGGCCAGGCGACTCCTGCACGGTGCTGCACGCCACCACCCAGGACGCCAACGGCCGGACGATGTGGTGCAACCCGACCATGACCGGCAACCACAGCCTGGTGTGGCAGTACGGCGGGCCGTCCTAGATTTCGGCCGTCGGAGCGGCCACGCCGTCTCCGCGCTGTTCGAGCCAGTCGACAAGCGAGCGACCGGCATCGAGCACGTGTCGTTCCGCGATTGACCGGGCCCGCTTCGCGCTTCCGTCGGCAAGCGCATCCAGCAGTTCCTCGTGCTCGTTAAGCGACTGCTTCTCGTGGTCGGGAAACAGGGTGAGGAAGTTCGTCGGCACCACGCGCGCGGCTTGCCTGATCTGGGCCAGCAGGCGCGGCGAGTGCGCGGCGCGGTGAATGTCTTGGTGAAACAGCCAGTTCGCCTCGCCGATGCTGTCGTCTCCAGAACGGGAGGCGACGTCTGCCGCCAACTCGCGCAGCCTGCCGAGTTCTTCACCCGTCACGCGCTCGGCTGCCCAGGCCGCGGCCTGGCCGGTCAGCACGCCGAGGATGGTGAAGCTGTCCAGCACGTCGCGGGAACTGACGCCGATCACGGTGATGCCGCTGCGCGGGGCGACCCGGACCAGTCCCTCGAAGGACAACTCCAGCAAAGCTTCCCGCACGGGAGTCCGGCTGGTGGCGAACTCCTCGGTGATCGCGTCGAGGTCCAGCCTGGAACCCGCGGGCAATGCGCCGGTGAGGATGCGGTCGCGCAATTCACGGGCGGCGCGTTCGCGGACAGTGACCGCGATGTCGTTGGCTCCGCGCATGGTCAGACTCTACATCGCACCCCGCGGTTGATATCTGATATATTAGATGTTAGATTTCAATCATGGTCTCACGGCGAACAGACAAGATGGCCCTGGTCGCGTTCATGCAGGCGGGCAGCACCTCGGTGTACGCGGGTTCGTGGCGGCACCCGGCCACGGAGCACCGGTATCTCGATGCGTCCTACTACGCGAAGATCGGCCGCCAGCTCGAGGAGGGCTGCTTCGACCTGATGTTCTTCGACGACCGCCTGGCGATGCCGGGGGTCTATGGCGGATCGGTGGCCGAAGCGGTGCACTACGGCGCCCGCCCGGTCAAGCTCGACCTCGGCGTGATCCTCGGGGTCCTGGCGCAGACCACGACGAGAATCGGGCTGGGCGCCACCTACTCGACCACTTACTACTCCCCGTTCCACGTCGCCCGCACCTTCGCCACGCTGGACCACCTCTCGGGCGGCCGTGCCGCCTGGAACGTCGTCACCTCGGTCAACGACAGCGAGGCGCAGAACTTCGGTATCGACGCCCACCTGGGCCACGACGAACGCTACGACCGCGCCGACGAATTCATGGACGTGGTCACCGGCCTGTGGGACACCTGGGAGGACGGCGCCGTAGTGCACGAACGGGCGTCGGGCCGCTACGCCGACGCCACCAAGGTGCACGAGCTCAACCACGTCGGCCCGTACTTCTCCGCGCGTGGACCACTCACCGTGCCACGAACCCCGCAAGGCCGACCGGTTGTCATCCAGGCCGGCTCCTCCGGACGCGGTCGCGAATTCGCCTCTCGTTGGGCCGAATTGATCTTCACCGGAGACCCCGGCATCGAGGTCGCGCGCAGCCACTACGCCGACCAGAAGCAGCGAATCGGCGAGGCCGGCCGCGATCCCGCCGCAGTGCGCATCTGTCCGATGGCCTACGCGGTAGTGGGCGAGTCCGAAGCACATGCCAAGGACCGCGAAGCGATGTTCCTCAACGACCTGGTCCACCCCATGGCGTCGTTGACACTGTTGTCGGAGTTGATGAATTACGACTTCGCGCAGCACGATCTCGACGACCCGGTGACCGACGATCTCCTTGCCTCCGTCTCCGGGATTCGGGGACTGGTGCAGAATCTGCGGACCCACATCGGTGGCGACACCGTCACGCTGCGCGACCTCGCCAACCACCGCGCCACCCTCCTGCAGGGGCCCCGCTTCGTCGGCACCGGCGCGCAGGTGGCAGAGCAGATGGCGGAATGGTTTGAAAGCGGCGCCTGCGACGGCTTCGTTCTGGCCGCAACGCACCTGCCCGGCGCCTTCGAGGACGTGGTGCGCATGGTGGTACCGGAGCTGCAACGCCGCGGAGTGTTCCGCACCGCCTACGAGTCGTCGACGTTGCGGGGACACCTTGGGCTACAACGGCCTTCGAACTCTCTGGTGGGCGCCAGTGCTTGACGGGCTTCTGGTGCTCGACCTCGCCACGCTGGCAGCCGCGCCGCTCGTGGCGACCTACCTGGGCGAATTCGGCGCCGACGTGATCAAGGTCGAAGAACCACGGCACGGCGACCCGATCCGCGGCTGGGGCAACCAGCGCGACGGAGTGGGCCTGATGTGGAAGTCGTTGTCGCGCAACAAGCGGTCGATCACGCTGGATTTGCGCTGCGCCGAGGGTCAGGCGCTGGTGCGCCGGCTGGTGGAGCGCGCCGACGTGGCCATCTTCAACAACCGCCCTCAGACGTTGCGTAAATGGGGCCTCGACTACGAGAGCCTGCGCGCGGTCAACGACCGGATCGTGATGCTGCACATCACGGGTTACGGGTTGACGGGGCCGAAGAGCGAGCGCCCGGGCTTCGGCACGCTCGGTGAGGCGATGAGCGGATTTGCCCACATCACCGGTCAGGCCGGCGGCCCGCCCACGCTGCCGCCGTTCATGTTGGCAGACGGCGTCGCGTCGCTGAATGCCGCGTACGCCGTGCTGATCGCGCTCTACCACCGCGACGTGCACGGCGCACCGGGGCAGCTCATCGATGTGAACCTGATCGACCCGTTGGCCCGCCTGCTGGAGCAAACGCTGCTGGGCTACGACCAATTGGGTTTGGTGCCCGAGCGGTCCGGCAACCGGTGGGACATCTCGGCGCCCCGCAACACCTACCGAACGGCCGACGGCCGGTGGCTCGCCATGTCCGGCAGCTCACCGGCATTGGCACTGCGAGTGTTTCGGGCGATCGGTCGCAGCGACCTGCTGCAAGACGCCGACTTCTCCGACCCGCAACGGCGTCTGGCACGCGCCCGGGAAGTCGACGAGATGGTCACCGATTGGGTTGCCACCAAGACGCTTTCGGAGGCGATGGCCGCCTTCGAAGCGCACGAGGTGGCCGCGGCTCCCGTCTATGACATCCGCGACCTGGTCGCTGATGAGCAACTCGCGCATCGCGAGGTGTTCATCTCGGTCGAAGATCCACAACTCGGGCCGGTGACGGTCCAGGCGCCCGTCCCCCGCTTCTCGTCGGCTACCGGTTCTGTGGCACACCTGGGACCGCGGCTCGGCGAGCACAACGCCGAGGTCTACGGCGGCTTGCTCGGCCTGACCTCCACCGAAATCGACGATCTGCACGCGCGAGGCGTGTTGTAGCGGGAGGAAATACGCTGATGAACCATCTTCTCCGCCGCTCCGAACTCGCGGTGCCCGCGAGCAACGACAACATGTTCGACAAGGCCGCGGCGTGCGGTGCCGATTTGGTGTTCCTCGACCTCGAGGACGCGGTGCCCGCAGCGTTCAAGGAGGAGTCGCGTGCGAAGGCGATCACGGCCCTCAACGACATCGACTGGGGTCGCACCGCACGCGCGATCCGCATCAACGGCCTGGACACCCAGTGGTGCCATGACGACCTCATCGAGGTGATGACCAAGGCCGGTGACAACCTCGACACGATCATCATCCCGAAGGCCCGTCAGGCCCGCGACGTTTGGTGGGTGGACGTGCTGGTCACCCAGCTGGAAGAAAAATTGGCTCTGCGCAAGCACATTCGGCTCGAGGTGCTCATCGAGGAAGTGGAAGGCCTCGCCAACGCCGAAGCGATCGCGGCGGCCAGCCCCCGGCTGGACGCGTTGATCTTCGGCGTCGGGGACTTTTCGCTGTCGCAGGGCGCGCGGGTGGACACCAACTTCGTCCCGCTCGGCGACTACCCCGGCGACTTCTGGCATTACGCGCGAAACAAGGTGATCGTCGCGGCCCGCATTGCCGGCATCGACGCGATCGACGCGCCGTACCCGGATTACAGGGACCTGCCGGGATACGAGCGCGATGCCCGGCGGGCCTCCCTGCTCGGCTACACGGGCAAATGGGCGATTCATCCCGATCAGGTTCCCGTCGCGAACCAGGTGTACTCGCCGACCGCCGACGAAATCGCCCGTGCGGAGGGCAATATCGCCGCCTATCGCGAGGCCGAGTCCAAGGGGCGCGGGGCGGTGGGGGTCAACGGCGTCTTGGTCGACGCCGCGCATGTCAGGATGGCGCAGGAGCTCTTGGCGCGCGCCGCGGCGATCGGCGGCGGCCGCTAGCTGACCACCACCAACAAATCGCCGCCTTCGACCTGCGCGGTCTGAGACACCGCCACGCGCGCGACCTTCCCGGCCTTGGGAGTGGTTACGGCGGCTTCCATCTTCATCGCTTCGATCGTGGCGATCGTCTGGCCGGGCTCCACCTGCTCGCCGACGCTGGCGGTGACAGTGACGACACCCGCGAAGGGGGCGGCGATGTGGTCGGGGTTGGCGCGGTCCGCCTTTTCCGCGGCGGGCACGTCCGCGGCGATGCTGCGGTCGCGCACCACCACCGGCCGCAACTGGCCGTTGAGGATGCACATCACGGTGCGCAGGCCACGT
This sequence comes from Mycobacterium paraense, assembly GCF_002101815.1. Lineage (GTDB taxonomy): Bacteria > Actinomycetota > Actinomycetes > Mycobacteriales > Mycobacteriaceae > Mycobacterium > Mycobacterium paraense. The sequence goes on from NZ_LQPM01000007.1 coordinate 142,863, forward strand.
TCGTCGGGATCGGAGATGGCCTCCAGGCCGATCAGCAGCTCCACACCGCGTTCCAACTCGACGCGGTGTTCGTCCCCCTGGCGCAATCCGTAGAAGAACTGATTGGCGCTCAGCCGCGACGTGTCACCGTATTGCTCACGGTGCTCCTCGAGTTCCCTGGTAGGCCCGGGGAACAGTAGCCGATTCAGGGTTGCCTGGCGGCCGGCGCCGGGGCTGGCCAGCGCCGCTTCATCGTCGGCGGACAGCTGCTGCTCCGCCTTCGCCGGACCGCGGCCATGTAATGCCTTGGTGCGCAACGGTTCCGGCCAGCCGCCCGGCGGATCACCCAACTCCCCGCGCAGGAAGCCGATGACCGAGTCCGGGATGTCGTAACGCGCCGGGTCGTCGGCGAAATCCTGCGCGGTGATGCCCGCCCCCACCAGTGCCAGCGCCAAGTCCCCGACCACCTTGCTCGACGGGGTGACCTTGACGAGGCGCCCGAGGGTGGCGTCGGCGCCGGCGTACGCATCTTCGACGTCCTCGAACCGGTCTCCGAGGCCGAGCGCGATCGCCTGCTGTCGCAGGTTCGACAACTGGCCACCAGGAATTTCATGGTGATACACCCGCCCGGTCGGGCCCGGCAGCCCGGATTCGAAGGGCGCGTATACCTTCCGGAGCGCTTCCCAGTACGGCTCCAGATCGCACACGGCGGCAAGCGACAGCCCGGTGTCGTAGGAGGTGTGGGCCGCGGCGGCTACGATCGAGGACAGCGCCGGCTGGCTCGTAGTGCCCGCAAGCGGAGCCGCGGCGCCGTCGACGGCGTCGGCGCCCGCGCGCCAGGCGGCCACGTACGTGGCCAATTGGCCGCCCGGCGTGTCGTGGGTGTGCACGTGCACCGGCAGCTCGAAGCGGGACTTGAGCGCGGACACCAGCGTCGCGGCGGCCGGCGCGCGCAGCAGCCCCGCCATGTCCTTGATCGCGAGGACGTGCGCCCCTGCCATGACGATCTGCTCGGCGAGCTTGAGGTAGTAATCGAGCGTGTACAGGTTCTCGGACGGATCGCTGAGATCGCCGGTGTAACACATCGCGACCTCGGCCACCGCCGTCCCGGTTTGCCGCACGGCGTCGATTGCCGGCCGCATCGAATCGACGTTGTTGAGGGCGTCGAAGATCCGGAAGATGTCGATTCCGGTAGCGGCGGCCTCCTCGACGAACGCAGTGGTCACGGTTTCGGGATAAGGCGTGTAGCCCACCGTGTTTCGGCCGCGCAGCAGCATCTGCAAACAGATGTTGGGCATCGCCTCGCGCAACGCCGCGAGCCGCTCCCACGGGTCTTCTTTCAGGAAGCGCAGCGCCACGTCGTAGGTGGCCCCGCCCCAGCATTCCACCGACAACAGTTGCGGCATCATCCGCGCGATGTAGGGCGCCACCCTGAGCAGCCCGCTGGTGCGCAGGCGCGTGGCGAGCAAGGACTGGTGCGCATCGCGGAAGGTGGTATCCGTGAGGCGGAGGCCGCGCGAATCGCGAAGCCAGGCCGCGAATCGCTCCGGCCCGAGTTCGGCCAGGAGCTGCCTGGAACCGGCGGGCGGGGCCGCCGACAGGTCGATGTCAGGGAGCTTGTCGTGCGGGTACACCGTCGACGGGCGCTCGCCGTGCGGCTTGTTGACGGTGACGTCGGCGAGGTAGCTGAGGATTTTGGTGCCGCGGTCGGCCGAACTGCGCGCGGTGAGCAGCTGCGGCCGCTGCTCGATGAACGACGTCGTGATGCGACCGGCTTGAAAGTCCGTGTCGTCCAGAACGGCCTGCAGGAACGGAATGTTCGTCGAAACACCCCGGATGCGGAATTCGGCGACCGCGCGCCGTGCCCGGCGCACCGCCGTGGGGAAGTCGCGCCCCCGGCACGTCAGCTTGATCAGCATCGAGTCGAAGTGGGCGCTGATCTCCGCGCCCAGCGTGGTGCCGCCGTCCAGCCGGATTCCCGCTCCGCCTGGGGTGCGGTATGCCGTGATACGGCCCGTGTCGGGGCGGAAACCGTTGGCCGGGTCCTCGGTGGTAATCCGGCACTGCAACGCCGCACCGTGCGGAGCGATCGAGTCCTGGCTTAAGCCAATCTCTTCCAGGGTCTGCCCGGCCGCGATCCGCAGTTGCGCCGACACCAGGTCGACGTCGGTTATCTCCTCGGTGACCGTGTGCTCCACCTGGATGCGAGGGTTCATTTCGATGAACACGTGATTGCCGCGTTCATCGAGAAGGAATTCCACCGTGCCCGCGCATGTGTACCCGATGCTTTGCGCAAACGCCACTGCGTCCGCGCAGATCCGCTCGCGCAGTTCGGGATCCAGGTTGGGCGCCGGTGCGATCTCGATGACCTTCTGGTGCCGCCGCTGGACGCTGCAGTCCCGCTCGTAGAGATGGATCACGTTGCCGTCGTTGTCGGCCAGTACCTGGACTTCGATGTGGCGAGGGTTGAGCACCGCCTGCTCGAGGAACACCGAGGCGTCCCCGAACGCGGATTCGGCCTCGCGGCTGGCCGCCTCGATCGCCTCCGCCAGCGCCGCGCGGTCGGTGACCCGGCGCATGCCTCGGCCCCCGCCGCCGGCAACCGCCTTGACAAACAAAGGAAAAGTCATCGACTCGGCGGCCGTGAGCAGTTCGTGCACCGAGGTCGAGGGCAGCGAGGAAGTCAGCACCGGGAGACCGGCCTCCCGCGCCGCCGCGATCGCCCGGGACTTGTTACCGGTGAGCTCGAGCACCTCGGCGCACGGGCCGACGAAGGTGATGCCGGCGGCCGCGCACGCCGCCGCGAGGTCCGGATTCTCCGATAGGAAGCCGTAGCCGGGGTAGATCGCATCCGCCCCGCACTCCCGCGCCGTCGCGACGATGTCGTCGACCGACAGGTAGGCGCGGACCGGGTGGCCCGGCTCGCCGATCTGATACGACTCGTCGGCCTTCAGCCGGTGCACGGAGTTGCGGTCCTCGTACGGATAGACCGCGACGGTGGCCATTTCCAGCTCGTAGGCCGCGCGGAATGCGCGGATCGCGATCTCTCCCCGATTGGCGACCAGAACCTTCGCGAACACGGTATTTACGATAGGGCGCGTTGCGGCGGTCCGACATACTCGCTGAGCGGGCGGATCAGCGCATTGGACGCGGTCTGCTCGATGATGTGGGCCGTCCACCCGGTGATGCGGCTCATCACGAAAATCGGCGTGAAGAATCCGATGTCGAAGCCCATCAGGTAGTAGGCGGGACCAGTGGGGAAATCCAGGTTCGGCTTGATCCCGTTGGCCTCGGCCATCCCGTTTTCCAGGACCTCGTAGATGTCGAGCCACCTCTGTCCGTCGCGGGCGGCGGCGACACGCTTGAGTGCTTCCTTCATGGTCGGCACCCTGGAGTCGCCGTTCTTGTATACCCGGTGACCGAAGCCCATGATCTTTTCTTTGCGAACCAGCTTGCCCTGCAACCACTCCGATGCCTTGTCGGCGGTGCCGATTTCGAGCATGTCGTGCATTACCGCTTCGTTGGCGCCGCCATGAAGCGAGCCCTTGAGCGCGCCGATAGCCGCCGTGACCGCGCTGTAGATGTCGGACTGGGTGGAGGTGACCACCCGCGCGGCGAACGTGGAGGCGTTGAAGCTGTGCTCGGCGTACAGCACCATCGACTGCTCGAAGGCGTCGACGACCGCCGGCTCGGGAACGTCGCCGAAGCACATGTGCAGGAAGTTCTGTGCGTAGCCCATGTGGCTGTGCGGTGCGATGGGATCGAGACCGCGCCGCCGACGCATGTCCGCGGCGACGATGGTGGGCAGCACCGCGAACATCCGCAGCGCCTTGGCGTAGTTGGCCTGCGGGCTGGCGTCGTCCTCGTCGGGGTCCTCGGCGCCCATGGAGCTGATGAAGGTGCGCACCACGTCCATCGGGTGGCAGGTGTCGGGCAACTTGGCCAACAACGACAGCTGGGACCGGTTGAGCCGGCGCGACGCGCGTTCCCGCTGGGTGAACAGCGCGAGCTGCTGGTCATCGGGTAGCTCGCCGTGCCACAGCAGATACGCGACCTGCTCGAAGCTGCAGTTCGCCGCGAGGTCCTGAACTGCGTACCCGCGGTAGGTCAATGAGTTGGTCTCGGGCACGACCTTCGAGATCGCGGTGGTGTCGACGACGACACCGGCCAAGCCCTTGAAGATGCGGGGCTTGTTGTCTTCGATGGTGCTCATGAGGTGACTCCTTCAGAAGCTTCGGTGGCGAAGTTGTAGATGTCGGAATCGAATCGGTTGTACTCGGCGTAGCGCAGCAGCTCGTACAGTCTGCTGCGGTGCTGCATCCGTTCGACAAGCCCGGATTGCGTTCCCGCATCCGCGATTTCACGAAGGCCGGCTTCGACGGCGTACATGGCCAGCCGCAGGGTCGTCACCGGGTAGATCACCACGTTGTAGCCGATGTCGGACAGCTGCTCGGCGGTAAGCAACTGCGACTTGCCGAACTCGGTCATGTTGGCCAGCAAGGGTGTATCCACGGCGGCCCGGAACTGTTCGAATTCGGCGGGCGTGTGCAGGGCTTCGGTGAAGATCAGGTCGGCGCCCGCGTCGGCGTAGGCCTTGGCCCGTTCGATCGCCGCGGCAATCCCTTCGATGCCCGCCGCGTCGGTGCGGGCGCAAATGACGAAATTCGGGTCACGGCGGGCGGATACGGCGGCCCGCAGGCGTTTGATCATCTCGCCCGCCGGCACCACGGCCTTGCCGTCCAAGTGACCGCACCGCTTCGGGTTTTCCTGGTCCTCCAGGTGGCAGCCGGCCAGACCGGCGTCCTCCAGTACGGTCACTGTGCGGGCGGCGCTCATCGGTTCGCCGAAGCCGGTGTCGGCATCGATGAAGGTGGGCAGGTCGGTGACAGAGGCGATCTGCGCCCCGCGCGCGGAGACCTCGGTCAGGGTCGTCAGCCCGATGTCGGGTAGGCCCAGGTCGGCCGACAACACCGCCCCGGACACGTACACGCCGTCGAACCCGATCTCGGCGATGAGCCTGGCCACCAACGGCGAAAACGCACCCGGAAAGCGTTGCAGCCGACCGCTTTTCAGCGCGGCGCGGAAATCCGCCCGCTTCTGCGCCGCGGGTGCCACACCGCCGATCAGCCCGCTCATCAGAAGATTCCCGGTGGGATCGTCGGCGCCTTGTCGAGCACCAGCGGACCGACCGCGATGTTGAGCGTGCCTAACGCTCCCGCCTGCAGGTCCGGAAGGGCTTCCGCCGCCGACAGGAACCGCCGTTGCTCGGATTCGCTGACGACACCGTCGGCCAACTCGGTGAACTTCGCGATGTACTGCTTGCGCTCAAACGGCCGCGCCCCCAGCGGATGAGCGTCGGCGACGGCGATCTCGTCGACGATGACTTCGCCGCTTTTCAGCGTGATCTCCGCGCGCGCGCCGAAGGCCTTCTCCGCCGGATCGGTGGAGTGGTAGCGCCGCGTCCACTCGGGGTCTTCGACGGTCGAGATTTTGCGCCACAGCTCGACGGTGTCGGGCCGGTGCGTCCGTTCGGGTGCGTAGGACCGTTCGTGATGCCATGTGCCGTCCTGCAGAGCGACCGCGAAGATGTACATCACGGAATGGTCCAGCGTCTCCCGCGAGGCGTCCGGATCCATCTTCTGCGGATCGCCTGACCCGGTGCCGATCACGTAGTGGGTGTGATGGCTGGTGTGCAGCACGATCGTCGCGACTTGGTCCAAGTCGCCGATTCGCTCACGCATCCGGCGCGCGAGGTCGATCAGCGCCTGGCTCTGGTACTCGGCCGAGTGCTCCTTGGTGTAGGTGTCCAGGATGGCGCGCTTGGGCTCGCCCGGCTCGGGCAGCGGCACCCGATACGTGTGCTCGGGTCCCGATAGCAGCCAGGCGATCACACCGTCCTCGCCCTCCCAGATCGGCGCGGGTGCTCCTTCGCCGCGCATCGCGCGGTCGACGGCCTCGATGGCCACCTTCCCGGCCCATGCCGGCGCGTACGCCTTCCAGCTCGAGATCAGGCCCTTGCGCGACTGCCGGGTGGCCGTTGTCAGGTGCAGCGCCTGACCAATGGCCTGGTAGATGGTCTCCTCGTCCAGGCGAAGCATCGTGCCCAGGCCCGCGGCTACCGACGGGCCGAGGTGCGCAACATGGTCGATCTTGTGTTCGTGCAGGCAGATTCCCTTGACCAGGTCGACCTGAATCTCGTAACCGGTGGCGATGCCGCGGATCAGGTCCGCACCGCTGGTACCGAGGTGTTGGGCGACGGCGATCAGGGCGGGGATGTTGTCACCCGGGTGCGAGTACTCCGCGGCCAGGAAGGTGTCGTGGAAATCCAGTTCGCGTACCGCGACCCCATTAGCCCAGGCCGCCCATTCCGGCGAATAGTCGCCGGCGACACCAAAAACCTTTGCGCCTTTGAATGAGTTGGGGTGGGCCTGCGCCTGCGCGCGCGCGACGGCTACCGGACGGCGGGTCACGGACGCGGCCGACACCGCAGCGTTGTCGATGATGCGGTTGATCACCATCGCCTGGGTTTCCGCCGGCACCGCAACGGGGTCGGCCGCCACCTCGGCGATCTTCCACGCCAGGTGCTCGCTACGCGGAAAGTGCTCGGCGCTACGCCGAGTACGGACGTCATGTATGCGCATAGGCCGCACAGTACGCAGCCGGGGATGCCGGGTAAATGCCCTAAAGAAGCGTAATTTTGTGTCCTTATCCCCAGCTTTTTGCGAATGTTGCGAAAGCGGGCCGGCGTATCGTAAAGCGCGTGGTGAAGACGTTCGCCGGTGCGCGGCTGCGGCGGCTGCGGGAAGACCACGGGTTGACCCAGGTGGCGCTTGCGCGCGTTTTGGGGCTGTCGACCAGCTATGTCAACCAGCTCGAGAACGATCAGCGCCCGATCACGGTGCCGGTACTGCTGACCCTTTCCGAGCGGTTCGATCTTCCGGCTCAGTACTTCGCGCCGGATTCCGATGCGCGCTTGGTGTCGGACTTGCGAGAGGTGCTCGCCGAGGGTCCTGTGACGGCCGCACAAATTGAGGAACTCGTCGCCCGCATGCCGGTGGTCGGTCAGACGTTGGTCAATTTGCACCGCCGATTGCACGACGCCACCGCGGACCTCGAGGCGCTGCACAGTCGGGCCAACACCGAGACAACGGCGGCGCCTCAGCAGCCCATGCCCTTCGAAGAGGTCCGAGACTTCTTCTACGATCGCAAAAATTACATCGGCGAACTGGACCTCGCGGCCGAGGAATTGTTCGACTGCCACCGCCTCCGGATCGGCGGCCTCGACGCCCAATTGGCGCGGCTGCTCGACGACCAACTCGGTGTCGCAGTGGTGATCGACGATGGCCGGGCACTTAATCCCAACTCCAAGCGCCTCTTTCACCCCGAGTCAAAGACGTTGTACCTGGCCCGCTGGCTGCATCCCGGCCAACGCGCGTTTCAGCTCGCGACCCAGATCGCGCTGCTTACTCAGGCCGAACTGATCACCGGCCTCATCGCAGGCGACGATCAGCTCAGCGACGATGCCCGTGGCGTGGCGCGGATCGGCCTGGCCAACTACTTCGCCGGCGCCCTGCTGCTCCCCTACCTGAGGTTTCTCGACGCCGCCGAGAGCGTGCGCTACGACGTCGACCAATTGGCACGGCGGTTCGAGGTGGGCTTCGAGACCATTTGCCACCGGCTGTCTACCCTGCAACGCTCCGGCGCGCGCGGAGTGCCCTTCATCTTCGTCCGCACCGACAGCGCCGGAAACATCTCTAAACGGCAGTCCGCCACGGCCTTTCACTTCTCCCGCGTTGGCGGAAACTGCCCGCTGTGGGTGGTGCATCATGCTTCTTCCCGTCCCGGCGAGTTCTTGACGCAAGTTGCTCAGATGCCCGACGACCGCACCTATTTCTGGATCGCGCGGACCACCACGGCCGAGCGCCGTAGCTATCTCGGCCCCGACAAGAGCTTCACCATCGGGTTGGGATGCGACGTGGCCCACGCCGAGAAGCTCATTTACTCGGTCGGCGTCGACCTGACCAACGGCGAAGTCGTGGTGCCTATCGGCGCCGGGTGCAAGATCTGCGACCGTCCCGCCTGCCCCCAACGCGCGTTTCCCTACCTCGGCCACCCTGTGCACGTGGACCCGCACACCAGCACGGATCTGCCGTATCCGCCTGTGCTCGCGCCTTAGCCACCGCGGCACGTGCAGCCTCTCGACGCCGTGGCCGCCTCGATCGGCGACCTAGGGAACCAAGCGGTTGACTTCTTCAATTCCGTCTACGGCCAGGTACTCCACTGGATCAACCGCGTCGAGAATCTGGTGGCCAGCGTGGTCGTCGCCCTCATCTTCGGCTTGATCGTCGCGTTCATCCTCGCGTTTCTTCTTCTGATGGCTTCTCGCCGGTTAGTGAATACTTACGTCTAGTCGATTCTGAGAGGTTCGCCGATTCTGCGCTTTTGCCTCGGACGACGGGTGTTTGATGCTGAGCTGTCTCCTGGGAGGAGGTGCGCAGCGTGTCCCGATTCACGTCGTGGGTGGGTCGGCCCGACCAGTTCGATTGGATCACCGCCGTCTTGCAAGAGCGCGGACTGCTGCGCGCGACGCAGTGGAGCCTGGCTGCCATCTCCTCGATATCGGCGCTCGTGCCGGTGACCACCATGCTCAGCACCCATCGGGCGACCGACCGGGTGCTGCTCGTCGACGCGGCCGCCGCGGTCTTCGTCGTCGCCGTCAGCGTCTTCTGGCTGACGCGGTGGCCGACCCGGGTCCAATCCGAAATCTTCGGAGTCGTCGCCGCGACGTGCATTGCGGCGTGGACCCTGACCCAGCCGACCGCCGCGCTGGCGGCCGTCGGCTGCTGCGCAATGGCGACCAACAGCGGCTATGTCGCCCTCTTCCACAGCAACAAGTTCCTGGTCTTCAGCGCCGCCTTGGCGGCTGTCGTCTCGGTCGCGACCGGGGTGCACCTGGCTCGTGAGTCCGACATTGGAACCGGGCTCGCCGCGTTCTGGGTGGTCGCCATGCTCAACCTGTCGTTCCCCCTGGCGATGCGGGGAATGTCGCGGGCCATGGGGACCTACGCGGAGCGCGCCGACGAAGACTCGCTGACGGGATTGTTCAACCGCCGCGGGTTCATCGCCGCGCTCACCCGGAGACTGGGCGATCCGCGCGCCGGCGACACCCATCTGACCATGGTCATGATCGACCTCGACGCGTTCAAACGCATCAACGACAACTTCGGCCATGCGGCCGGCGACCGCGCGCTGATCGCCGTTGCCGACGCGTTGCGGCAAGAGGTGCCACCGACAGCGGTGCTGTGCCGCGCCGGCGGCGAAGAGTTCCTCATCGCAGCCAACGGCTCGTCGCCGGACGCCGAGCCGATCGCGGAGCAATTGGGCGCTGCCATCGCCGCACTTCCGCAGGGACTGACGGCGAGCATCGGTACGGCCACAGCCGAACTGCCGCCGATGGGCATGTCGGACGTCCCCGGGCTCATCGAAAAACTCATCGACGTCGCGGACAGCGCGATGTACACCGCCAAACGCCGCGGCGGCAACCAGGCGCACCACCTTTGACACTTCGCGCCAACGGATTTGAATCGCCCGAATCCGGGTGAACACGCTGCTGCCGGTCCTGCGATCGGTGTAGTTTGCTGCTGGGGCGGACTAGGTGAAGGAGCCGGTCGTGTCGGATGTCGATTACTGCGTGGTCGGGGCCGGGTTCGCGGGCCTGACGGCCGCCCTGAGGTTGAAGCAAGCCGGTCGCTCGGTGGCCTTGCTGGAGGCCCGCGACCGGATCGGTGGTCGCACGTTCACCGTCACTCGCGACGACGGCAGTTGGATAGACCGCGGCGGCGCCTGGATCGGGCCGGGCCAGGACCGCATCTACGCGATGATGGACGAGTTCGGCGTGCCGGAATATAAGCAGCACAACGACGGCGACGCGATGATGATCGTCGACGGCAAGAAGCACCGCTACGGCGGCACCATCCCGTGGTCGATGAGCGCGTGGGCGGTCACCAACCTCGGCATCGGCTTGATGTCGATCGAGAAGATGTGCAAAACGATTCCGGGCGAGGCCCCGTGGGAGGCCAAGCGCGCCGCCGAGTGGGACCGCATCAGCCTCGGGGAATGGATCGAGAACAACACCATGTCCAAGGCCGCCCGCGAGATGCTGGACATGGCCATAGCCGGCGTGTACACCTCGGCCGGGTCGGAGACGTCGCTGCTGTGGGCGCTGACGCAGATGGGCTCGGGCGGCGGCCCCACGTTCGTCATCTCGGGCAAGGGCGGCGCCCAGGACGCCCGGCCCGTGGGCGGGATGGGCGCCGTCTATCGCTCGATCGCCGCCGAACTCGGTGACGCGCTGCACCTTTCGCGGCCCGTCCGGCAGATCACCCAGGACGGCGACGGCGTGACGGTCGCCGCGGACGGGTTGACGGTGCGGGCGCGGCGGGCCATCGTCGCGATCCCGCTCGCCATCGCCAGTTCGATTGTGTACGAACCGATGTTGCCGGTGGACCGGGCGTTTTTGCACCAGCGCATGCCGGGTGGCGCCGTCATCAAGATCTCGATCATTTACGACGAGCCGTTTTGGCGGGCGGACGGATTGTGCGGTCAATCCGCCGCGCCGGGGTCCCCGGCCACCCTGACCATCGACGCCTGCACGAACACCGCCGACCCCGGGATCATGTGCGTCATCACGGAAGGCCCGGCCGCACGGCGGCTGACACGAATGGACGAGGCGGATCGGAAGGCGGCGGTCATCGGCGAGTTGGTCGACCGGTTCGGCGCCAAGGCCAACGCGCCGCTGGAGTTCCACGAGCAGAACTGGACTACCGAGCGCTACTCGGGCGGCGGCATGATCAGCCACGCCCCAACCGGTGTCCTGACGGAATTCGGATACACCCTGCGCGAGCCCTGCGGCCGGGTCCACTGGGCCGGCACCGAGAGCTCGGCCGTCATGTGCGGCTGGATAGACGGCGCGATCCGCTCCGGCGAGCGGGCGGCGGCCGAAGTGACGACGGCCGACACCGCCGCGGCGGCGACGACTCGGGTCTGACCACCGACCCCGCGAAGACCGTCGCCTGCCGCAGTGCCGGAAACACGGTGCCGGACAGCTCGGCGATGACCGTGACGGCGAGCGCCGACCGCCGCCGCGCGCCGTGTTCTTCTCCCCGCACGACCGCCACGGTGAGTCCGGTGGCGGCGACCGCCAAGAGCAGGTGCCCGGCCGTCATCACCGGCGTGGCCCAGAACGCGACAACGAAGCACGCCACGATCGGGTGCCGAGCCGGCCAGCGCACCAGCCTAGAGCCGAATCTGCGCCCCCCGCAAGGCCTTTCACGCCACATGAAGTACCTGATCCGTAGCTCGAACCGGTCGAGGCGGCGGATGCCGGTGGCCGCGCAGAGGACGCTCGCCCAGCCCAGCCAGAACAACACGTGCGCCCCAAGCCGGCCGGCCGGTGATGGCACGTCCCACACCACCGCCGGCAGCGCCCGCCACTGCCAATACAGCAGGAACAGGGCCAGGCCGCCGACCAGCGCGTCGGTGCCGCGTTCGCTCGCCCGCCGCATGCGGTGATACCCAAACGCGAACAGCCCGAGCAGCATCAGATCGATCACGATCGCGTCGCCCAGGGGTGCGCCCACCGCATGGTCGACACTTCGCGGAACCGCGACGTTTCCGGTGAAGCCGATGCCGTAGAGCAACGCCAAGCGGGACAACGCGTAACAGGCGGCGCCATACCCGCGCGCAAGAGTCGGCGACCCGTCGAGGAACGGATCGCCAACTCCCCTGCGGCGCTTGGCCTCCAGTGACGCCACCCCCGCCCTAGCCGACCCCGACGCGCGGCACCACGGTGGGCCGCGACTGCAGCACCTGCGGGCTCGCCCCGCCGCGGCCCAACATCGCGCCGGACACTCCGGCGCCCATGCCGCCCATCGGCATCGGCATCATCGGCATGCCCCCCATACCGGCCCCGACTCCCGCTGCGGCGCCCGGCATTTCGCCGCCCAGCCCCGACATGGCCGCGCTGACCATGCGCGCCGGCGTCGATCCCTCCCACGTCGGGGGCACCGACATCGAGCCCACCAGCCGGGCCTTGCCCAGGCCCGCCGGCATGGCCGGCCCCAGTCCCGCTCCGCCGCCGAACGGCTTCAGGTCCGGGGCGGTGCTGCTGACAAACTTCGGAACGTCGGCCCCGACCGCTGCCGCATTGGCCAGTCCCGCAGTGCCGGCGTTGGCGCCCTGCGCCAGCGACATGATCGGGGACATCAGCATGCTGATCGGGAGCGTCGCGACTTGCGCCACCGATGACAGCGACTGCAGGGGCGCCCCGGAAACCAGCGACTGCAAGGCGGTCAGCAGGCTCGTGGCCGCGTCCGAGCCACCTTGCATTGCGGGAGCGGCCAAGCCCGCCAGGCTGATCGGCGGCGCCGCGAACGGCGTCAACGCCGTTGCCACCGACATCGCCCCGGCGTGGTAGCCGACCATCGCGGCGACGTCCTGCGCCCACATCTCCACGTAGTGGAACTCCGTGGCCGCGATCGCCGGCGTGTTCTGGCCCAGAAAGTTGGTCGCCACCAACGTCATCAGCTGCATGCGGTTCGCCGCCACGGCGGCCGGGTGCACGGTCAGTGTCTGCGCCGCCTCGAACGTCGTCGCAGCCGCCCGCGCCTGCGCCGCCGCCGTCTCGGCCTGCGTCGCCGCCGCCGACAACCACCCCACGTACGGCGCCGCCGCGCCAGCCATGGCCGCGGCCGACGGTCCCTGCCAGGCCGTGCCCGCCAGACCCGACGTCACCGACCCGAAAGACGCAGCCGCCGAACCCAACTCGGCGGCCAGCCCCTCCCAGGCCGCCGCAGCCTCCAACATCGGACCCGGCCCCGCACCCAGATACATCCGCGCCGAATTGATCTCCGGCGGCAACACCAAAAAACTCACCACACCCGTCCTCTATTGGAAGAAGCCCGATTGCGCGTCGCGCTTGTTGAAGAAGCCCGAGTCGTCGTTGCCGGAGTTGCCGATTCCCGAGTTGAAGACGTTCGAGTTGCCGATGCCGATGTTGTCGAAGCCCGTGTTTCCGATGCCGGCCAGGAAACTGCCCGAGTTGTTGATCCCGACGTTGTTGCCGTTGCCCGAGTTACCGAAGCCGGACTCGAAGGCGAGGCCGGTGTTCTGGAAGCCGGAGCTGTCGCCGCCGGAGTTGAAGAAGCCCGACGAGTCGAGGCCGGTGGTGCCGAAACCGGAGTTCTTGACGCCGACGGGAGTGACCGTGCTGCCGAAGCCGGTGTTCAAGTTGCCGGAGTCGAAGCCGCCCGTGTTACTGGAACCCGCGTTGCCCCAACCGGTATTGATGGAACCCGCGTTGAAGTCCCCGGTGTTCAGCGAACCGGCGTTGCCGCTGCCGGTGTTCTGGAAGCCGGAATTCCCCATCCCGAAGTTTTGCGAACCGCCGTTGAGCATCCCCATGTTGTTCGCACCGCCGTTGCCGACACCGAAGTTGCTGAAGCCGCTGTTCAAAAAGCCGGTGTTGCCCTGCCCCGCGTTGGTGAAGCCCGTGTTGAAGCTGCCCGAGTTCTCGAAACCGAAGCTGTGATTGCCGGAGTTGAAGAGGCCGACGTTGCCGGTGCCGGAGTTGAAGAAGCCGATGTTGCCGGTGCCCGAGTTGCCGAAGCCGATATTTCCCGTCCCCGAGTTCAGCCCGCCGAAACCGATCTGGTTGTCACCGGTGAGCCCGAAGCCGATGTCGTTGTTGCCCGTGTTGCCGAAGCCGAAGTTGTGGGTGCCGGTGTTAGCGATGCCGACGTTGTTGCTGCCCCGGTTCCCGAAGCCCATGTTCGAGTCGCCGCGGTTGCCGCTGCCGACGTTGCCGCTGCCGAGATTTCCGTTGCCGACGTTGGTGTTGCCGAGGTTTCCGGCGCCGACGTTCCCCAGGCCGTTGTTGCCGAAGCCGGTGTTGTTGTTGCCCGCGTTGCCGGCGCCCAGATTTTGGTTGCCGCGGTTGCCGCTGCCGATGTTGCCGACGCCGTTGTTGCCGTTGCCGACGTTGGTGCTGCCGATGTTGCCGCTGCCGACGTTCTGGCTGCCGCTGTTGCCGCTGCCCAGGTTTTGGTTGCCGTTGTTGCCGCCGCCGACATTGCCAGCGCCCGCGTTGCCGGCGCCGACGTTGAAGTTCGCGAGGGCCGCCTGCACCTGACCCAGTGGCCCGGGCAGGGTTTGCAACGCCTGGGCCATGGGCGTGAGCTGCGCGGCCACCGCCGAGGCGCCGCCGTGATACCCCACCATCGCCGACACGTCGGCGGCCCACATCTGTTCGTACTGCGCCTCGGTCGCCGCGATCGCCGGCGCGTTGAGCCCCAGTAGATTCGACCGCACCAACGACACGAACTGGCCGCGGTTGGCCGCCACCGCGCCGGGATGCACCGTCGCCGAGGCCGCCGCCTCAAACGCCGACGCCGCCGCGCGCGCCTGCCCGGCCGCGCTTTGCGCCTGCGCCGCCGCCGCCGACAACCACCCCACGTACGGCGCCGCCGCGCCCGCCATCGCCGCCGCGGCCGCGCCCTGCCAGGCCGCGTCCGCCAACCCCGACGTCACCGACCCGAACGAGCCGGCAGCCGAACCCAGCTCTCCGGCCAGTCCCTCCCAGGCCGCCGCCGCCTCCAACATCGGACCCGGCCCCGCACCCAGATACATCCGCGCCGAATTGATCTCGGGCGGCAACACCAAGAAACTCATCCCAACCGTCCTTCGCCGTCGTCGTGGCCGCCGCGTTTGCCGCGGCTCGGCTGCGAGCGGACGTCCGCCACTTCCGCCGACGCCGCCGACGCCGCCGCCGAGGCCTCCGGGGCCGCTATCAGGTACGACATCGCCGTCCTCCCGCTCCCAAGCCGTGCGGCCGATCGGTTGAAAGCGCAGCGAATTGCGATCCCGGCCCCGACTTCTGTTCCAAGTGAGTCAAATATGGGGGGCCCGGCGTCGAACTAACGTCGGCCGAATCGCGTAGATACTCAGCATGAGGGGTCGTAAATGCAGCGCGGTGCGGGGTCGTAGGGCCGCCACCGGCAAATCGTCAGCCCCGGTGCCCGGGGTGGCCGCCGGTGGGCTCCGCCGCCCCGATGACCTCAACAGTTTTCGGTTGGTATTCGACCCGTGGTGGCTGGCATGAGCGAAACTGGTGTGCGCGGGGATTTACGGTCATGTAAGAGGCATGGCCATCGCATGAGGGAGCGTATGCCCACAGGAACGGTCACCCTGCTGCTCGCCGATTCCGAGGGCTCCGAGCGACTGTGGGAAAGCCAGCCGGAGCAAACGACGGCGGCGCTCGCGCGGCTCGGCCGCGCCGCCTCCGAGATCGTGCCCGCCCACGACGGCGTGCTGGCGGCCGGGACGGGCGGCGGCGACGGCTTCCTGGCCGCTTTCGCCCACGCGACCGACGCGGTGGCGTGTGCTGTGGCGTTGCAGCGGGCGCCGCTGGCGCCGATCCGGCTGCGCGTCGGCGTGCACACCGGCGAGGTTGAGCTGGGCGATGCCGGTGAGTATGTCGGCTCGACCCCCGAGCGGGCGGCCGCCCTGCGCGACCTGGCGCACGGCGGCCAGATTCTGCTCTCGGGCATCACGCGCGACCTGGTCATCGACCAATTGCCGGCCGACGCCTGGCTGACCGATCTCGGCACCCACCAGCTCGGCGACCTGCCCCGCCCCGAGCGGCTGGCGCAGCTCTGCCACTCCGACCTGGACGTCGAATTCCCGCCGCTGCGCACCACCGGAAGCGTCGTCCCGCACGGGCTGCCGGTGCAGCTGACCCGGTTCGTGGGTCGCGTCACCCTGACCAACGACGTCGTCAAGGCCCTGTACGAGAACCGGCTGGTGACCCTGGCCGGCGCCGGCGGCGTCGGTAAGACCCGGTTGGCGGTGCAGGTCGCCGCCCAGGCGGCGGCCGAGTTCGACGGCAACGTGTGGTTTGTCGACCTGACGCCGGTCACCGATCCCGAGGTGGTGCCGGTCGCGGCGATGCGGGCGCTCGGCCTCCCCGACCAGCCGGGCCGCTCGGCGACGGAAACGCTGGTGCGGTTCCTTGGCGACCGCCCGGTGCTGCTGGTTCTGGACAACTGCGAGCACCTGATCGACGAGTGCGCGGAACTGACCGTCGCGCTCCTGGGCGCCTGCCCGCAGCTGACAATCCTGACGACCAGCCGCGAGCCGATCGGGGTGGCCGGCGAGGTGACCTGGCGGGTGCCGTCGCTGTCGCTGGCCGACGAGGCGATCGAGCTCTTCGTCGACCGCGCGCGCCTGGCCCGGCCCGATTTCAGCATCGCCGTCGACGACAGCGCCGCGGTGCGCGAGATCTGCGTTCGCGTGGACGGCCTGCCGCTGGGCATCGAGCTCGCCGCGGCGCGCGTGCGGATGATGTCGCTGACGGAGATCCTCGACGGCCTGCGCAACCGGTTCCGGCTGGTGACCGGCGCCCGCGTCGGGACGCGCCGCAAGAAGACCCTCGGCGAGTCGGTCGACTGGTCCCACGCGCTGCTGACCGAGCCGGAGCGCATCCTGTTCCGGCGGCTCGCGGTGTTCCGGGCCGGCTTCGACCTCGATGCCGCGCGGGCCGTCGGCGACGGCGATCCCGTGCAGCAGCAGCAGGTGCTCGACCGGCTCGCCCAGTTGGTGGACAAGTCGCTGGTGGTGGCCGAATACGCCGGCGACCGCACGCGTTTCCGGCTGCTCGAGACCGTGCGCCACTACGCCGCGGCCAAGCTCGCGGAATCCGGGGAAGCCGACGAGGTGCACGCGCGGCACCGCGATTACTACACGGCGCTCGCCGCCCTGCTGGACAGCGCCGCCGACGCCGACCACCAGCGCCGCATCGAACAGGTCGAGATCGAGATCGACAACCTGCGCGCGGCGTTCGCGTGGAGCCGGCAGACCGGCGACATCGAAAAGGCGCTGGAGCTGACCTCGTCGCTGCAACCGCTGTGGCAGACGCGGGGCCGCATCCAGGAGGGGCTGGCCTGGTTCGACGCCACCCTCGCCGAGCACGACGCGCGACGCTCCGACATCTCGGCCGTGGTGCGCGGGCGCGCGCTCGCCGACAAGGCGGTCCTCGACGCGTCGCGCAGCATCGGCGACAACCTCGAGCAGGCGCAGCAGGCCGTCGCGATCGCCCGCGAGATCGACGACCCCGCGCTGCTGGCGCGCGCGCTCACCGCCTGCGGCGCCATCGCTTCCTACAGCGCCGCCGCGGCCCGCCCGTACCTGGCCGAGGCGATTGGCATCGCCCGCTCGCTGGACGACCAGTGGCGGCTGACCCAGATCCTGACCTGGCAGGCCAACGGCGCGTTCTACGCGGGTGACCCGATCGCCGCGGAAGAGACCTCCCAAGAGGGGTGGGAGATCGCCGACGCGATCGGCGACCGGTTCCACGCGCGCTCGTGCCGCTGGACCCTCGGCCTGGCGCAGATGATGAAGGGCGATCTGGCCCAGTCCGTCGAGCAATTCGAGGCGGTGACCGCCGATGCGGACGCGGCGCACGACGTCCTGTTCAGGTGGGGCGCCCGGCTGAGCCTCAGCCTCGCGCTCTCTTTCCAGGGTCATACCGGCGCGGCCATGGCCACCGCCCGGGCGTCCCTGGACGCGGCCGGCGACCTCTGGCCCTACAACGAGGGATTCAGTTACGCGGTCCTGGTCACCGCGGCGGCGGCGGCCGGCGATCTGGCGGCGGCGACCGAGGCCATCGAGGCCGCCCAGCAACGCCTCAGCCCGCAGGGCGAACTCGGCGCGGCGATCGTCAACCCAATGGCCGACGTGGCGCTCGCGCGCGGCGATCTGGTCGAGGCGCGGCGCTGGGCGGACCAACAGGTCGCGGCGTCGGCGGGCTGGCACCTGGCCCGGGCGCTGACCACGCGGGCGCGCATCTCGATCGCCAAGGGCGAGCCCGACCAAGCCGAGCGCGACGCGCACAAGGCGCTCGGCTGCGCCGCCGAGTGCCAGGCGCACCTTGCCGTTCCCGACATCCTCGAGTGCCTCGGGCGGCTGGCCGCGGACGGCCTGAGCCATCGCGACTCGGCGCGGCTCTTCGGCGCGGCCGACCGGATTCGCCATCGAATCGGCGTGGTGCGGTTCCGCATCCACGACGCGGACCACGAGCGGACGCTCGCCGCGCTGCGCGACACCATGGGCGAGCAGGACTTCGACGCCGCATGGGCGGAAGGGGCCGGGCTGTCGCTTGACGAGGCCGTCGCCTACGCGCGCCGCGGTCGCGGGGAGCGCAAGCGCCCTACGAGCGGCTGGGCCGCGCTCACCCCGACCGAGCGCGACGTCGCGTGGCTGGTGGCCGACGGGCTGGC
Source organism: Mycobacterium paraense (assembly GCF_002101815.1). GTDB lineage: Bacteria > Actinomycetota > Actinomycetes > Mycobacteriales > Mycobacteriaceae > Mycobacterium > Mycobacterium paraense. The sequence goes on from NZ_LQPM01000007.1 coordinate 161,174, forward strand.
CAACAACGAGATCGCCGCCCGGCTGTTCATCTCCCGGCGCACGGTGCAGACCCACCTGACGCACGTCTACGCGAAGCTGGGCATCAGCTCCCGGGTGCAGCTCGCCCAGGAAGTCGCCGGCCACCGCTAAGCGCTGCCGGCGCGCGAATCTACGACCCCCCGCCGGGCGCGATTACGAGCTATGACCGAGGTTTCGCCGCCGCATCCCCCGCATCCTGAATTCGATTCCAGACGAGCGTCCGGATGCGCAGCGCCGCATATCCGCCACCACGCTCGATGACGACCGGGAGGACAGCGATGTCGTTTGTAATAGTGGCCCCCGAGGCGGTGGCGGCAGCCGCGGCCGATGTGGAGAGCATCGGCTCGGCGCTCATCGCCGCGCATGCCGCCGCGGTGGCCCCGACCACTGGGATCCTGGCCGCCGGCACCGATGAGGTGTCCGCGGCGCTGGCGTCGCTGTTTTCCGGGCACGCGCAGGCCTACCAGGTGCTCAGCGCCGAGGCGGCGGCCTTCCACCAGCAGTTCGTTCAGACCATGAGCGCCGGCGGGGCGATGTTCGCCGCGACCGAGGCGGCCAACGTGTCCCCGCTGCAGAGTCTGCTCGACGCGGTCAACGCGCCGGTGCAGGCGGCGACCGGGCGCCCACTGATCGGCAACGGCGTCAACGGCGCCCCGGGCACCGGGCAGAACGGTACGGACGGCGGCTGGCTGATCGGCAACGGCGGCGCCGGCGGGTCCGGCACCGGCGGCGGCACCAACGGGGGGAACGGGGGCAACGGCGGGAACGGCGGGCTGATCGGCAACGGCGGGGCCGGCGGCGCCGGCGGAACCCCCTTGGCCCTGGGCGGCGCCGGGGGCAACGGCGGCCACGGCGGGTCGGCGGGACTGTTCGGCTCCGGTGGCGTCGGCGGGGCCGGTGGTAACTCGGACTCGGGAACCGGCGGCAACGGCGGGGCCGGCGGCAACGCGGGCATGCTCTCCGGCGCGGCCGGGACGGGCGGCGCCGGCGGGCGCACCGACAGCATCACCAGTCCCGGCGGGGACGGGGGCACCGGCGGCAACGGCGGCCTGTTCTCCAGCGGGGGCGCCGGCGGGCTCGGCGGCGCGAGCGTGAGCGGGACCGGCGGCACCGGCGGGGCCGGCGGAACCGGCGGGATGTTCGCAGCCGGCGGCAGCGGCGGCGGCGGCGGAGCCACCAACGGCGGCACCGGCGGATTGGGCGGAGCCGGCGGGGCCGGCGGGCTGTTCGGGGCCGGCGGAGACGGCGGAACCGGCGGGCACGGCTCGACCTTCGGCGGGGCGGGCGGCGCCGGCGGCAACGCCGGCATGCTCAGCCTCGCGGCGGGCGGCGCCGGCGGCGCAGGCGGCGAAAGCATCACCCCGGTGGTCGGCATCGGCGGGGCCGGCGGGGCCGGCGGCAACGGCGGCCTGCTCTTCGGCGACGGCGGCGCGGGCGGCAACGGCGGATTCGGCCCCCAGACCGGCGGGCGCGGCGGCGCGGGCGGCGCGGCCGGCCTGCTCACCGGCTCCGGGGGCGCCGGCGGCACCGGCGGAGACGGCCTTACCGCTCAGGGCGGGGCCGGGGGCGCCGGCGGCAGGTCGGGCCTCATCGGCGACGGCGGCAACGGCGGCAACGGCGGCAGCAGCCAGGCCGCCGCCAGCAGCACCGGCGGCGCGGGCGGGGCCGGCGGCAACGGCATGCTGATCGGCGACGGCGGCAACGGCGGCACCGGCGGCCTCGGCCAGGTGCGGGGCACCACCGGCGCCGGCGGCATCGGCGGTCAGCTGCTGAGCCTGGACGGCTCCAACGCCCCCGCCAGCGCCAACCCGCTGCACACCCTGCAGCAGCAGGCGCTCACCGCGATCAACGCGCCCGTCCAGGCGGCCACGGGCCACCCGCTGATCGGCAACGGCGCCAACGGGGCTCCTGGCACAGGCGCCGCCGGCGGGGCCGGCGGGCTGCTGTTCGGCAACGGCGGGACCGGCGGCTCCGGCGCGGCCGGCGCGGCCGGCGGCCACGGCGGGGCCGGCGGCGGCCTGTTCGGCTCCGGGGGCGCGGGCGGCACCGGCGGCGCGTCGGCCACGGGCAACGGCGGTGCGGGCGGGGCCGGCGGCGACGGCGCGCTGTTCGGCTCCGGCGGCGGCGGCGGAGCCGGCGGACGGGCACCGGGCGGCGCCAACGGCGGCGCGGGCGGGGCCGGCGGCAACGCCGGCTTGTTCGCCGGCGCGGCCGGGGACGGCGGCGCGGGCGCGGTGTCCTTCACGCCCGGCTCACCCGTCACCGGCAAGGGCGGGGCCGGCGGCACCGGCGGCACCGGCGGGCTGTTCGCCCGCGGCGGGGTCGGCGGCGACGGCGGCTTCGGCCTCACCAGCGGGGCCGGCGGAGCGGGCGGCGCCGGCGGCATGTTGTCCGGAGACGGCGGGGCCGGCGGCTCCGGCGGATTCAGCAGCCTCAACGGCAGCAGCGGCAACGGCGGCGCCGGCGGCAACGGCGGGCTGTTCGGCGGCGGCGGTGCCGGCGGCTCAGGCGGCGCCGGCCAAACCGCCGCCGGGGCCGGCGGGCGCGGCGGCAACGCCGGCCTGCTGAGCATGGGCGCCACGGGCGGGGCCGGCGGCGACGGCGGGAGCAGCGACGGCACCGCCGGGGCGGGCGGCGACGGCGGCAACGGCGGCATGCTCTTCGGCGACGGCGGCGCCGGCGGCATGGGCGGCGCCGGTGATTCGAGGGGTGGGGCCGGCGGCGCCGGCGGCAACGCCGGCATCCTCACCGGCTCCGGCGGCACCGGCGGCGCCGGCGGAGTCGCGGGCGCCAGCCCGCTGACCCCCGGCGGCGCGGGCGGCGCCGGCGGCAAGGGCGGCCTGATCGGCAACGGCGGCGACGGGGGCGCCGGCGGGTCGGGTCACGGCGGCGCGGGCGGCGCCGGCGGAACTGGCGGCAACGCCGTCGCGATCGGCGACGGCGGCAACGGCGGCAACGGCGGCAACCCGGGCACCCCGACCGGCACGCCGGGCACCGGCGGCACCGCGGGTGTGCTGATCGGCCAGAACGGGAACAACGGGAAGCCCTAGGCCCGGCCGCCGCCCCGAACGCGCGGCGCTCAGCCCGCCTGTTTGACCGGCGGCCGGTAAAAGATCAGCAGCTGCCCGGCGGCGCCGGCGAGACCCAGCCCCGCCGAGATGGCGAGCCCGGGCCAGCCGTCGAACCAGTTGTGGCCGAAGATCGCCCAGTCCAGGCTCAGCCGGCCGGCGCCCAGCGTGGCCACCACGACGGCGCTGACCGCCAGCACCAGGTTGTACTCCCAGCCCTCTTTGACGATGAAGAAGCCGTTGGCGCGGTGCACCGTCCAGGCCGCGACCAGCATCAGCGAGACGAAGCCCGCCGCGGGTATCGGCGTCAGCAACCCGACCGCCAGGCCCAGCCCGGCGGCCATCTCCGTGGTCGCGGCCACGGTCGCGTGGAACTTGCCGGGTTTCATGCCGATGCTCTCGAACCAGCGCGCGGTGCCCGGTATGCGGCCGCCGCCGAAGAACTTGTTGAAGCCGTGCGCGGCGAGCGTCAGTCCCAGCACCAGCCGCAGGATCAGTAACCCGACGTCATACACATTCATAGGTGCAAATCTAGCGGGTGGCCCGCGCGAACCGGAAAGGAGCGCGGCATCAAGATCGCGATCATCGGAGCCGGCAATGTCGGCAACGCGCTGGGCACCGCGTGGCGCCACCGGGGCCACCGCGTCATGTTCGGCGTCCGCGATCCCGACGACCCCAAGTACGCGTCGCTCGACGCCGTCGAGACCAACGAATTCGCCACCGGCGCAGCCGATGTCGTGGTGCTGTGCACGCCGTGGCAGGGCACCCGGGCGGCGGTGCGCGGCTGCGGCGACCTCGCGGGCAAGGTCCTCATCGACTGCACCAATCCGCTGACCCCCGACCTGGCCGCGCTCGAGGTCGGGTTGGTCACCTCCGGGGCGGAAGAAGTGGCGAAGTGGGCGCCCGGCGCCCTGGTCTGCAAGGCGATGAACCAGATCGGCGCCCCGATGATGGACGGGCCGCAGTTGCCGGGCACACCCGTCATGTTCATCTGTGGCGACGACGACGCGGCCAAGTCGGTGACCGCGGACCTGGTCGGCGAGCTCGGTTTCGAGACCGTCGACGTCGGCGACCTGACGATGGCGCGGCTCCTCGAGCCCTACGGCCTGCTGTGGATTCAGCTGGCCCTGCGCCGCGGGCTGGGCACGCACTTCGGTTTCGGGCTGCTGCGCGGGCGGTCCTGACATACTCGTCGGGGCCTGCCGGGAAGGTCCCGACGGCCGGGCCGCACGACGAGGGGGTACACCACGACCCGCATCAATCCCGTGGTCAAGCTGGACGGCGCCGCGCGTCACCCGCGCGAACTGCTGGGCAACAAGGGCCACGGCATCGACGCGATGCGCCGGCAGCAGCTGCCGGTGCCCCCGGCGTTCTGCATCACCACCGAGGTGGGCCGCGACTACCTGGCCGGGCCCGCCACGACGATGGACGCGATTTGGGACGACGTGCTCGACCGGATGCGCTGGCTGGAGGCGGAGACCGCCCGCACGTTCGGCCGCGGCCCCCGGCCGCTGCTGGTCAGCGTGCGCTCGGGCGCCACCCATTCGATGCCCGGCATGATGGACACCATCCTGGACGTGGGCATCGACGACGCGGTCGAGGCGGCGCTCGCCGCCGAGGGCGGCCCGCGGTTCGCCCGCGACACCCGGCGGCGGTTCACCACCATGTACGAGCGGGTCGTCGGGCAACCCGCGCCCGCCGACCCCTCCGCGCAGCTGCGGGCCGGCATCGAGGCGGTGTTCGCCTCGTGGGATTCGCCCCGCGCGGTCGCCTACCGCGCCCACTACGGCCTCGACGACGGCCGCGGCACCGCCGTCGTCGTGCAGGCGATGGTGTTCGGCAACCGCGGCCCCGGTTCCGGCGCCGGAGTGTTCTGCTCGCGCAACCCCATCACCGGCGCCGACGAGCCCTTCGGTGAATGGCTGCCCGGCGGCCAGGGCGACGACGTGGTGTCGGGATTGGTTGACGTCGCGCCGATTTCGGCCCTGCGGGACGAGCAACCGGCCGTCTACGACCGGCTGACCGACGCCGCGCGCGGCCTCGAGCGGCTCGCCTGTGAGATCCAGGAGATCGAATTCACCGTCGACGCCGGCGAGCTGTGGCTGCTGCAGACGCGGGTGGCCGAGCTCTCGGCGCAGGCCGCGGTGCGCCTGGCCCTGCAGCTGCGCCGCGAGGGGCTCATCGACGACGCCGAGGCGCTGCGCCGGGTGACACCCGCGCACGTCGCGGCTCTGTTGCTGCCCGCCTTGCAGCCCGAAACACGTTTGGCTGCACCGCTTCTGGCCAGCGGGCTGGCCGCCTGCCCGGGCGTGGCATCGGGCACGGCGTATGTCGACGTCGACGAGGCGCTGGCCGCCGCCGACCGCGGCGAGCGCGTCATCCTGGTGCGTGACCACACCAGGCCGGAGGACGTCCTGGGCATGCTGTCCGCGCAGGGCATCGTCACCGAGGTCGGCGGCGCGGCCAGCCACGCGGCGGTGGTCAGCCGCGAGCTCGGCCGGGTGGCGGTGGTGGGCTGCGGGCGCGGCGCCGCCGCGGCGCTGGCCGGCAAGCAGATCACCGTCGACGGCTACGAAGGCGAAGTGCGGGAAGGCGATCTGAGCGCGTCGGCCTGGTCGGAGAGCGACACGCCGGAGCTGCGCGAGCTGGCCGACATCGCACGGCGCATCAGCCCGCTGCGCGCCCACGCCGGCGGCGAACACCCGCGGCTGGACGACACCTCCGACGCGGCGGTGCGTGCCGCGCTCGAGGCCGGCCACACCGACGTGGTCTCCGCGAACCCGCTGACCGTCATGCTGACCGCGATCCGGCTGACGGCCGAGGTCGCCGGATGACCGAACTGGCTGTGCTGCAGGCGATCCGGCTGAAGGGTCGGGTGCGCGCCGCCGAGCTGGCCGCGACGCTGGGCCGGGATCCCGGTGACATCGCCGGCGTCGTCGAGCGGCTCACCGCGGCGGGGCTGCTGGTCGACGACGCGACCCTGCGGATCAGCCCCAGCGGCCGCACCCGGCTCGAGGCGTTGCTGGCCGAGGAGCGCCGGGGCCTCGACCCGGGCGCGATGGCCGCCGCCTACCGCGAGTTTCGGTCGGTGAACACCGATTTCAAGGAGCTGGTCACCGATTGGCAGGTCAAGGGCGGCGCGCCCAACGCCCACGACGACGCCGAGTATGACGCCGCGGTGCTGGCCCGCCTCGACCGGGTGCACGCGCGGGTGGTGCCGATCATCGAGGCGGCCGCGGCCCAGTTGCCTCGGCTCGGCGCCTACGCGGCGAAATTGCTTGCCGCCCTGGACAAGGTCAAGGCCGGCGACACCGCCTGGCTGAGCAGGCCGCTCATCGACTCCTACCACACCGTGTGGTTCGAGTTGCACGAGGAACTGATCGGCGCCGTCGGCCTGACCCGCGCCGAGGCGGCCAGATCCGAAGACGCGCAATAGCTTTCATAGCGCCGCGTCGAGCAGCTCGAGGTATGCGTCGATGTCGGGGACGGCCGACTCGGCGGCGTGCACGCTGATCGCTATGGTGTCGCCGATGCCGTGCACCCCATGGGTCAACCCCATCGCCGGCGACAGGGCCGGGTATCCGGCCGTCAGCACCACCCGGGCGCCGCCGAACCTCAGGTCGGCGGGCCCGCGGTTGACGCTGGACACCACGGTGTTTCCCGCCACCTGCGTGGGCCGGGCAAAGGGATCGAACTGCGCGACGCCCCAACACAGCAGCGCCGCGGGCACCGCGGCGAAGGCCCGGTCGGCGGACCGGGTCGCCGGGTGGGCGAAGCGGCGCCGGCCGTTCGCCAGGTCGGTCGCGATCCGCTCCAGCCGCGCGGCCGGGTCGAGCTTCGGGTACAGCCCGACGACCACGTTGCCGAAGTGATTATTCGCCTGCGGCGCACCGGGTTTGGCCATCGGCACTTCGGCGCCCAGCGTGTCGGACCCGGCACCGAGCAATCCGGACAGCGCCGTGGACACCGCCGCCAGCACCCCGACGGTGACGGTGGGCCCGCGCAATTGCGAACGGCGCCGCACCAGCGTGCGCACCGAGCGGGTGCCACCCGCGGCGTTGGTGGGTTGCGGCGGCCGCGACCCGGCCCCCGGCGCCAGCAATCCGGCCTCCGTGTCGCGGACGAGCCCGCGATGGGCGCGCGCCGCCACGGCGGCCCGCCAGGGCAGGAACCCCGCCGACGGCGCCGCCACCGTCGGCACCGGGGCCGCGCGCCCGAACAGCCACGCCGCCATCGCCGAGGCGCGGGCGCCGTCGGCCAGCGGGTGGGCGACCTGCATGACCGCGACGCAGCCCGGCCCCGAAACGCCCGGGATGCCGAACACCGGGGTGAACACGTGCAGCCGCCACGGCATCACCCGAACGTCCAGCTGGTCGTCGGCGAGGGCGACGACGGCCGCCAGGCACTCCCGCCAGCCCGGGTCGGACAGGTCGTGGCGGACCACCCACTGGGGGCCGACGGCGGCGGGCACCCACTGCGGGTAGGCCAGCCGGCCGCGCTCGCGGACCCGCATCGTCAGGTCCGGGCAGGCGCGCGCCCGGGCGCACACCCGCTCGGCGGCGCCCACGCAATCCGCGGGTTCGCCGTCGAACGCGTAGAGCAGGAACTCGTCGCTGGGGATTTTGGCCGACATCCAGTAGAACTGCGCGTCGACCGCGGCCATCCGTCGCGCCGCCATGGTGTCAGCCGGGTGAGCCGATGAACGTCAGCACCAGGTTGGCGACCTTGTCCGGCTGTTCGAGCTGCAGGAAATGCCCGGCGTGCTCGACGATGGCGACCTCACTGCCCGCGGGCAGCGCCTTTTCCGTCCAGCGGGTGAAAGCCGATGTCATGCAACCGTCGTCGCGCCCATGCAGATAGAGGCACGGCAGCAGCGGCTCTTGGGTCCACAGCCGGTTCAGGTCGGCATACTCCGCCGGCGGCCGCGGGTGGCGGATCGTCGCCCGGTACGTTCCGAGCGCCGCCCGCCAGCTCTCCGGCGTGCCGATGGCCGCGTCGACGTGGCGCAGGTCCTCGTCGGCGCGGTAGCCCGGCGACCACCGCCGCCACAGCAGCGGCAGCACCCACGACGCGGAACGTTCTGGCAGCCAAGGCAATTGGAAGTACAGGATGTACCAGCTGCGCACCAGCTGCGGCGGCAGCTGGCCGAGCAGCCGCAGCCGGTCGGCCGCGCTGCCGCGCCGGCGAAATCCCGCGGACACCGGCACCGACATGATCACGGCCTTGGCGAACGGGCTGTCGGGCATCGCGGCCAGGCCGGTCGCGGCCATCGCGCCCCAGTCGTGGCCGATCACGACATCGCGCTCCGTGCCGCCCGCGGCCGAGCGCACCCGCAGGGCGTCGTCCATCAGCGCGCCGACGTGGAAATCGCCGTCCGCCGGGAGTGACGATGGCGCGTATCCCCGCATGAACGGCGCGACGACCCGCCACCCCGACTCGACGAGTCGCGGCGCGAGCTTGCGCCATCCGTAGGCGGTGTCGGGGAAGCCGTGCAGGCACAGCGCGATCGGGGCGTCCGGCGGTCCCCAGGTCAGGGCCTTCAGATTCCCGGCCGGGCCGGGCACGTCGAGCCAGCCCGGTTCACCACTCATCGGGGGCTCGCTCGGTGTCGTCAGCCATGTTCACTCCCTCATAGGCGGGCGTCCGCACCGACCAACCTAACGCCTGTTCACTCAGAACGCACCGACCCCGGGCGGAGACTAACGAGATCCCCACGGCCGCAATATCTTTCGGATCCGCTGCGCGCTACTGATAGCGTCTGGGGTATGGCGACCCCCACGCAGGCCCGTCGGTGGGCCAAGACCGGCGCCACCCAGCAGCGGATCCTCGACGCGGCCACGGAGGTCTTCGCGACCAGGGGATTCACCGCGGCGACGATGGCCGATGTGGTTTCCGGTTCGGGCGCCAGCGTCGGCAGCATCTACCACCACTTCGGCGGCAAGAACGAGCTGTTCCTGGCGATCTTCGAGCAGATGGCCACCGCCGTCGACCGCCGCATCGAAGAGGCGATGCGGCAGGCCGGTGATGCGGCCGAGCCGCGGCACGTCTTCGAACTGCACGTGCGGGCGTACCTCGAGGCGATGTGGGAGAACCGGCGGCTGGCCCGGGTGCTGACGTCGGGGGACACGCCGCCGGGGTTCGAGGTCGCCCGCCGCGACCGCATGCAGGCCGCCTTCCGCCGCTGGATGGCGGTGCTTCAGCTGGACGCGTCGGTGCGCGGGCAACTCCTGAGCCGCATCCTGGTGGCGACGATGGCCGAGTCGTCGCTGATGGTCGCGGCCTGCGAGGACCCCGACGAGGTGCCGGCCATCACCGACGCGACGATCGAGTGGATCGGCCGGCTTACCGAGTGACCTCGCCCGCGACGGCGCGCTCCAGGTCGGCGACGACGATCTTGCGCATGCCGTACATCGCCCGCGTGGCCGCCGCCGCACGGGCGCGGTCCGGGTCGCCGATCAACTCGTAGAGCCGATCCGGGACGATCTGCCAGCTCAGGCCGAAGCGGTCCTTGCACCAGCCGCACTGCGATTCCTCGCCGCCGTCGGTCAGCCGCTCCCAGTAGTAGTCGACCTCGTCCTGGTCCTTGCAGTGGATCGTGAAGGACACCGCCTCGCTGAACGAAAAGTGCGGCCCGCCGTTGATGCCGATGAACCGGTTGCCGTCCAGCACGAAACTTCCGGACAACACCGTTCCCGGCTCCCCCGGGCCGGCCTCGGTGGTCCGGTTGAAGCCCTCGATGCGCGAGTTGGGGAACACCGAGGTGTAAAACTCCGCCGCCTCCTCCAGGTTGTGGTCGAACCACAGCGAGGGCGTGATCGCGGGCATGGGCAGCTCCTTCAGTCGTTGGTGGTCGGTTTCAGTGATAGACCGCGGCGGCGGCGAGAACTCATCGCGCCATCGCGGAGCATTGACAGTATTAGAACGAGATTCTAATATTCGACTATGACCGCCCCGAAGCTGTGGGCCAACTCGGGCGACTCGCACTTCCTCGAGCCCGAGGACCTGTGGAGCTCGCGGCTGCCGCGGCGGCTGGCCGAGCGAGTGCCGCGGACCGAGAAGGACCCCGACGGCCGGTGGGAAACCATCCACGTCGACGGCCAGGTGTTCCGGCGGCGCCTGCCCAGCCCCGCCCAGCAGGAGTTCATGGCCGCCACGGTCGCCGCAGCGGGCTCACGCGACGTCGACAAACGACTCGCCGACCTCGACGACGAGGGCATCTGGGCGGAGCTGGTGTTCCCGTCGCTGGGCATGTGGTGCGGGTCGTTTCGCACGCCCGAGCTGCTCCGCGAGGCGCTGCGGGCCTCCAACGACTGGGCCAAGGAAACCCTCATGGATCGCTCGCCGCGGCTCATCCCGACGGCGCAGGTGTCGACCATGGACATCGACGACGCGGTCGCCGAGCTGGGCCGTTGCGCCGCAATGGGATTCAATGCGGTGTTCCTTCCGGTCACGCCGCACCCGGCGCAGCGCGACTACCACCGCGAGGAGTGGGAGCCGTTGTGGGCGGCCGCCGAGGACGCCGGCATGGTGATCGCGTTCCACATCGGCACCGAGCCAATCGATTTCGCCGCGGGCAACTCGATCGGTGTGACGTACCACGGCCCGGGCGGCGCGGTGCTGAACTACACCGAAACGTCGTTCGGCGGGCAGCGGGCGGTGGTCAAGCTGGTCGCGTCGGGCGCCCTGGATCGGCACGCCGACCTGAAGGTGCTGGTGTCGGAGGGCGGTGCCACCTGGGTGCCGTTCATCGCCGACCGGATGGAGGAGGGCTATCGCCAGCACGCAATGGTGGTGCGGCCCAAGCTCAAGCGGGGTCCGCGGGAGATCATCTACTCGCAGGTGTACGCGTCGTTCCAGCACGACTCGTCGGCCGTCGCGGCCGTGACGGCGATGGGTTTCACCAACGTGCTGTGGGGCAGCGACTACCCGCACATCGAGGGCACCTTCGGCCACACGCAGGCGACACTGCGGCGGCTGTTCGACGGCGTCGACGCCAAGACCAAAGACCGCATCCTGTTCGGCAGCTTCGCCGAGCTGTTCCCCGACGCGCCGCTGCCGCCGGGGGCCCACGTCGGCGGTGAATAGATTGCCTAGGTAACGTCGAGGGGCGATCTATCGAGAGGACCCCCGTGAGCGCCGTGAGCAGCACCAATGAGACGGTCGAGTTTTCCGGCCACAACGGGATCACCCTCGTCGCCGACGAGTGGAACCGCGGCTCGGCCGCGGCGGCCGACCGGCCCACCATCCTGATGTTGCACGGCGGCGGACAGAACAGGTTCTCCTGGAAGAACACCGGCCAGATCCTGGCCGACGACGGGTTTCACGTCGTCGCGCTGGACTCCAGGGGTCACGGGGACAGCGAGCGCGCACCCGATGCCGACTACGACGTCGAGACGCTGACCACCGACGTCATGCACGTCCTGGACGCCATTGGCCGGCCGGTGGCCATCATCGGCGCCAGCATGGGCGGGCTGACCGGCATCCTCGCCGCCGACCGCGCCGGCCCAGAGCGGGTGACGAAACTGGTGCTCGTCGACGTGGTGCCCCGGTTCGAGAAGGGCGGCAGCGCCCGCATCCGCGATTTCATGTTCAGCGGCCTCGACGGGTTCGAAACGCTGGAGCAGGCCGCCGACGCCGTCGCCGCCTACCTGCCCTACCGGAAAAAGCCGCGCAGCCCCGAGGGGCTGAAGAAGAACCTGCGGCTGCGCGACGGCCGCTGGTATTGGCACTGGGACCCGGCGTTCATGACCAAGCCCGGCGACGACCCGGAGCTGCGCACCGAAAAGTTCGAGCACGCCGCGACCAACCTGAGCATCCCGGTCCTGCTGATCCGCGGGAAGCTGTCCGACGTCGTCAGCCCCGAGGGCGTCCAGCATTTCCTGACGCAGGTGCCGCGCGCCGAGTTCGTCGAGCTGTCCAACGCGGGGCACACCGCGGCCGGCGACGACAACGACGCGTTCAGCGAGGCCGTCGTCGCCTTCGTGGAGCGCGGTTAGCAATACCCGAATTCTCCGAATGTGCAATTTGCGACGAGACACGCCGCGAAACCGTCGTGAAATGCACGCTCGACGCGCCGCGAGATCGAACGAGGTTAGTTAGCGGGCTTCTCCGCGTGCCCACCGAATTGCTTGCGCATCGCCGACAGCGCCTTGTTGGCGAAGTCGTCGAGTGAACGCGAGGCGAAGCGGGACTGCAGCGCGGTCGTCAGCACCGGCGAGGGGACGCCCTCGTCGATCGCCGCGATCGCGGTCCAGCGGCCCTCCCCGGAGTCGGAGACCCGCCCGGAGAACTCCTTCAGCTCGGGCGATTGGTGCAGCGCGATCGCGGTCAGGTCCAGCAGCCAGGAGCCGATGACGCTGCCTCGCCGCCACACCTCGGCGACGTCCGGGATGTCGAAGTCGTACTGGTAGAACTCGGGATTCGACAGCGGCGCGGTTTCGGCGTCGCCTTGCTGGATCTGCTTGCCGATGTCGGCGTTGCGCAGGATGTTCAGCCCCTCGGCGAGCGACGCCATCATCCCGTACTCGATCCCGTTGTGCACCATCTTCACGAAGTGCCCCGCCCCCGACGGGCCGCAGTGCAGATAACCCTTTTCCGCTTGCGCGATTTCGCCGTCGCGGCCGGGCGTGCGCGGCGCCGCGTCCACCCCGGGCGCGACCGTGGCGAAGATCGGCTCGGCGTGCTCGAACGCGTCGTCGTCGCCGCCGATCATCAGGCAGTAGCCGCGTTCGCGGCCCCACACCCCGCCGCTGGTGCCGCAGTCCAGCAGGCGAATGCCGTTCTCCGCCAACTTCTTTGCGTGCGTGATGTCGTCGCGGTAGTAGGAGTTGCCGCCGTCGATGACGATGTCACCGGACTCCAGGGTCTTGGCCAGTTCGTCGATCACGCCCGTGGTGATGGTCCCGGCCGGCACCATCACCCAGACCACCCGCGGGGTGGAGAGTTTCTCGGCGAGCTCTTGCAGCGAGGACACCCCGATGGTGTTGTCCTCGCCGGCCATCGCCTTGACGGCGTCGGGGCTGTGGTCGTACACCACGCACTCGTGGCCCCCCTTGGCCACCCGCCGAACGATGTTGGCGCCCATGCGGCCCAGGCCGATCATCCCTAGCTGCATCGTGTCCCGTCTCCTTAGTCTTTCGTCTGCTTGGTGTGGGGCAGCCACGGCTCCTGCCAACTGTGATGACCGTGCAGCAGCGACTGCGCTGCCTCCGGTCCCCAGGAGCCGGGATCGTAGTGATGGATGCGGCCGGGCTTGTCCAGCACCGGCTGCACGATCCGCCAGGTTTCCTCGATGGCGTCCTCTCGGGCGAAGAGCTGCCGGTCGCCGGTGAACGCGGCGTACAGGAGCCGTTCGTAGGGCCGCACGGCCTCGCCGAGGTCTTCGGCGAACGACGAATCGAGGTGGACGTCGTGCCAGGAGTTGCCGACCTGGGCGGACAGCTGCAGGCGCATCCCCGGGTCGGGGTCGATGCGCAGCACGATCTGGTTGGGCTCCGGCGGCCGGCGGTTGGGCAGAAAGGAGAACCCGGGTACGTGATGGAGGAACATCCGGACCTCGGTGACCTTTTCGGGCAGCGCCTTGCCGGCGCGCAGGAAGATCGGCACCCCGGCCCAGCGCCAGTTGTCGATCTCGGTCCGCAGCGCGATGTAGGTCTCGGTCTGTGAATCCTTCGCCACCCCGGCGACGTCGGTATAGCCGCGGTATTGCCCACGCACGCAGCGCTCCGGATCCAGCGCCGGCATGGCCCGGAACACCTCGGCCTTCTTGTCGTTCAGGTCGTCGTCGCTCGGGCCGACGGGGGGCTCCATCGCCACCAGCGCGAGCACCTGCAGCAGGTGGTTTTGCACCACGTCGCGCAGCGCGCCGACCGCGTCGTAGAACTTGCCGCGGTCCTCGATGCCGAAGTCCTCGGCCATCGTGATGTGGATCTCGGAGATGCTGTCGCGGTCCCACACCTTGGCCAGGCCGTTGTTGGCGAACCGCAGGTATTGCAGTTCCTCGACGGGCTGTTTGCCCAAAAAGTGGTCCACGCGCAGGATTTGGTCCTCGTCCAGCACCGCGCGCAACCGGGCGTTCAGGTCGCGTGCGGAGGCGAGGTCGTGCCCGAACGGCTTCTCCACCGCGACGCGCGCGCACTCCAGCAGGTCGACCTTCGCAAGGTTTTCGACGATCGGCGCGAACAGCGACGGCGGCATCTCCAGGTAGTACAGCGGACGGCAGTCGCTGCCGACCCGCTTGGCGAGCTCTTTGTACAGCTCGGGGTCGGTGACGTCGCCGTGCAGGTACGACAACCGGCCCGCCAGGCGCTTGAACACCGCGTCGTCGAGGTTCTCCCCGGATGCCTTGATGGCGTCGCGCGCCCGCTCGGCCAACTGCTCGACCGACATGTCGTCACTGGCCACCCCGATGATCGGGCACTTGAGCAGGCCCCGCGACTCGAGCCGGTACAACGCGCGGTAGGTCATCTTGCGGGCCAGATCGCCGGTAATCCCGAAGATCACCAGCAGATTCGAAGAACCATCACCGTCGGCCAAGACGCGCACCTCCCTTGAGATTCGCTACCCGCGGCGGCCCGTGCTCAACCCTAGACATTGCATTTGGGCCCGACAACCCGAAGCCGACCGGGCCTTTGGCAGGATGCCAAGCGTGGGTGACCTGCTGCATGTCGCGGTCTACGTCCTGGCCGGGATCGCCGCGATCGAAGCCGTCGCGATCGCCGTTCTCTCGGTCCTGCTCGTGCGCGGACGCCGCGAGATCGAGGAGCTACAGCACCGGACCGACGCGCGCACCCAGCTGCTGTCGGGCGGCCGCGAGGCCGTCAAAAGGGTGTGGAACGCGGCCAACGTGATGCGCAAGGAGGGCTTCGGCGCCGCGGTGCGCAGCTCGATCGAGGACCTCGCCGACTGGGCCGAGGTGGAGCGGCCCGACCTGGCCCGCGTCACCCCGGACGGCCGCGTGGTGATCCTGTTCTCCGACATCGAGGAGTCCACCGCGCTCAACGAGCGGATCGGCGACCGGGCCTGGGTCAAGCTGATCGGCTCGCACGACAAGCTGGTTTCGGGGCTGGTGCGGCGCCGGTCGGGGCACGTGGTGAAAAGTCAGGGGGACGGCTACATGATCGCCTTCTCGCGCGCCGAGGAGGCGGTGCGGTGCGGCCTCGACATCCAGCACGCGCTGCACAACAACGGAAAACGCAAGCGGGGCGAGGAGATTCGGGTTCGGATCGGCATCCACATGGGCCGCTCGGTGCGACGCGGCGACGACCTGTTCGGGCGCAACGTCGCGATGGCCGCGCGGGTCGCCGCCGAAGCCGTCGGTGGCCAGACCCTGGTGAGCGAACCGGTGCGGGACGCCGTCGCCGACTGCGACGGCATCCGGTTCGACGAAGGCCGCGAGGTGGAGCTGAAAGGGTTCTCGGGCAGCTACCGCTTGTTCGCCGTCGAACCCGAGGCCGAGCCCGACTTGGACTGAAACCTCTCCCCGTCGGATTCGGCCAGCCGCTGATGCAGCCGCGCGCGGATCTCGTCGGCGGTGTAGGCCCGTCGCTTGCGTTGGTCGCGGGCTACCAGCACTCCCCCGGCGACGACGCCGGCAACACCGGCCAGGCCGATCCACTTCCAAACGCTGCGCATGGTTGACAGGCTATTCCGCAATGGACACCCTTCGCGACAAGGTCGCCGTCGTCACCGGAGCCGGTAGCGGTATCGGTCGCCCACACCGACTACCAGATCCCGCGAGACCGATGGAAAGGCATGCAAGGATGGCTGGAACCCGAACTCATGGTCTCGACGTGCTGAAGACGACAAAGGCGAAACTCCAAGGGATGAGCGGACTTCCATGCTGACACTGGACCAGGCCGTGGAAGAGACGCGGACCGGCGACCTCTGGCTGTTTCGCGGCCGCTCGCGACCCGACCGCGCCATCCAGACCCTGACGAACAGTCCGGTGAACCACGTCGGCATGACCGTGGCCATCGACGACCTGCCTCCGTTGATCTGGCATGCCGAACTGGGCGACAAGCTCGTCGACGTGTGGACCGGCACCAACCACCGCGGGGTGCAGCTCAACGATCTTCGCGAAGCCGTCCAGCAATGGACCGGCCGCTATCAGCAGCGGTGCTGGTTGCGCCAGCTCACGCCGTACGCCACCCGCGAGCAGGAGAACGAGCTGCTTCGGGTCATCGCGCGGATGGACGGCACCGCGTTTCCGACCACCGCCCGGCTGACCGGCCGGTGGTTTCGCGGCCGGCTACCGACGATCAACGACTGGGTGCGCGGGATCCCGTTGGTAGACAGGAAGGTTCGCGAGCAATCCCAGCGCCGCCGGCAAGCACGCAAGATGAGCCTGGAGACCGCGTACTGCGCGGAGACCGTGGCGATCACCTACGAGGAAATGGGCTTGCTCGTCACGGACAAGGACACGAATTGGTTTGACCCCGGCAAGTTCTGGAGCGGTGACACGCTCCCGCTTGCCCCGGGGTACCGCCTCGGTGATGAAATCGCCGTTGTCGTCGGTTAATCGACCGACATCTCCCCCATCTCGGACCAGCCCGTGGCGTCGATGGTCTGGTTGATGATCTTGGGGGTGGACTTCAGCGCCTGCGGGAGCTCGCGCATCGCCCGCTTGAAGTGATCGCTGTTGACGTGGACGCCTCCCGCATCACCGTCCCGGAAGGCCTCCACGAGGACGTACTCGGCCGGGTTGTCCAGGCTGCGCGACCACTCGAACCACAGGTTGCCCTCCTCGGCGCGGGTAGCGGCCGTGAACGCGGAGACCAGCTCCGGCCACCGATCGGTCCACTCCGGCTTGGTCTCGAACTTGACGACGATAAAGATCATTGCCGCTCCCCGCGTCCGCTCTCCGATCAGCAGCGCCAGGATACGTGCCGCCCGCAGCTGCGCGGCACGAATGGTCGGCCCGACCATCCCAGCAAAATTGCCTGGGCGGCTTCGTCGACGCCCAGGCAAATCTTGGTACCGGATTCGGGCGCCCCCGAATTTAGCCTCGAAGTGACGCACGCCACAATGGGGCGAATATCCGGATCGGTTCACAATCGCGGCGGGTGCGGCCTATTCGGATAAACGGAGCCGCGCCCAATCCAAATTGTTATTGAGCCGGAATTGCGGGGTCGCCGGGCGGCGGCGCGTCGGGCGCCGGCGGCGCGGGCGGTGCGGGCGGCGCGGGAGCCACGGCGTCGATCAGAACCGGCGGGGGCGGCGCGTCGGGCGCCGGAGGCGGTGGCGCGTCGGGCGCCGGAGGCGGCGGCGCGTCGGCGGGTGGCGGGGGCGCGTCCGGCGGCGGAGCCAGCGCCAAATCACCATCCGGCATCGGCAGGAACATGTGGTGGGTGAATCCGGCCTGGTAGGCGCCCGCACCACCGATGTGCACGCCGCCGCGTTCCCCGCTGGACACCGGCGTGCCGTCCGGCAGGGTGACGGCCGTGTGGCCGCCGTTCCAGCCGATCACCAAGGCGTTGGGGGCGGTCCCGTACTGAAATCCCCGCGCCAACAACGCGGCCTCTTCGTTGCCGGTGTTGAACCTGCTGCCGAAGACCGGCCTGTCCGTCGCCGCGTTGGCGATCCACGAAGCGAGCCCAGAGCAATCGGTCCCAGCGGGAGAATCGCCGCCCGAGATATATGGCGTCCCGGAGACCTGATTGATGAGTCCCATCAATGTTGCTAGTACAACCATGGGCAGGCACGCTAGCAATAACGTTCATTGCGAGCCAAAATTTGTGGCGTTCGTCATGCATAAATTGGACAATGGCCTTCGCCACATTCCAGCAAATTCGTTATGCGAATGCTGCCGAGTTGGAACGCCTCCGCACCCTGGCGCTGACGCCATGCACCGCACGGACGGCGACGACGAACGAAATCGCCGCGCAGGCCAGGTACCCGGTCGGTGTGTCGTCGGGCGTGATGCCACGGCTTTGCGGCGAAGTAGTCGCGGGAAGCGCTTACCCATAACGCCGCCAGGACGACCTCATCCACGCCATCGGCGACCGACAGTCACACCCCGAACTTGGCGCGGGCCTCGTCGGTGACGGGAGTGAACAGGTTGACCAGGTTGCCGTCCGGGTCGCGGAACAACAGCGCGCGGTTTCCCCACGGCATGGTGGTCGGCTCCGTCACGACCTCGCCGACGCGGTCGCGCAGCCGCTGGTATTCGGCGTCCACGTCCTCGACGAGGAATTCCACGATCGCGCTGCGGTTGGCCGCCGGCTCGGCGGATCCCGCCCCGAACAGCGGCACCGTCTTGTCGCTGCCGATGGCCAGCGTCCCGACGGGCGTCGGGATCTCGGCGAAAAGCTCATTGCCCCATACCGCGGAGACCTCGGTGACCGTCTCGTAGAAGTCGACGAGCTTTTTCACGTCGGCGGTGATGATGCGGGTCGAAACGAACTTCATGGAGCCTCCCCCTGTCCTCGAGCGGTGCGCGGTGTCCCGCGTCGACGCAAGGCTAGGCGGCGGCTCCGACAACCACGGTCAGACCGGAGTCCAGACTCCGTTGTTCCAGAAACCCCAGGCGTTGACGGTCGGGTTCCACATCAGCTGGGCGCCGGGCGCCCACGGTGGCGGGGGCGGCTGCGGCGGCGCCCAGCCCATCGTGGGTCCCCACGGTCCCGACCCCGCCGGACCGCTTTGGCCCGGCCGGCCTTGCCAGTCGTGGCACTGATGCCAGTCCCAGTTGTAGACGCTGCCCCAGCCCGGGTCCCACGGATCGCCGGGGCACCAATGGCTGTTGGGTACCGGTGCCGGAGCCGCCTGCGCCCAGGGGGCAAGGCCCAACGCGGACAACGCCAACCCGCAACCAAGCAGCAGGGTCGCGGACCGCCGAACCCACGGACTCTTCTGCCTCAACGTCGCCATCGCCCTCGAATCCATCACGGCGCGGCCGCCTGGTCCGGGGACGGCGGGATTTTGTGGAGGCGCCGCCGGGTTTCCGCGACCGCGCGCCTGATTTCGGCCGATTCCCGTTGGGCGGCGGCGTGCGCGCGCTCCTCGCGTTGGCCGGCGCGTTGCAGTCGCTGGCGCTCGCGTTGCTCGGTCGCGCCCTCGCGGACATCCGCCTGGCGCTCTCGGTCGTCGGCCGCCTGCTCGCGGACGTCTGCGATCCGGTCCCGCTCATCGGCGACGAGGTCGCGTTCGTCGGCGACCCGCTCGCGCCTCGAGAGCTCACCCTCGCGCAGCGCGATGGTCTCCGCGCGCCTCTCGAGCTCGGCGTCGGGATCGAGTCCGCCTGGCGTGGGGGCACGGCTTTCGGCAGCGACCACGGCTCAACCTTAGCGCCGGGCGCGACCGCCTGCTCTGTCGCTGCCGTCGACGTTGAAGCACCCTGCCGGATTTCGACAGCACTGGTGATCGCAGCAAACCTCTTTGTGGGCCTGTATTTTCCGGTGACATGGTCGTATTGTGCTGCCGGAGGGCTACCAGTTAGGAACGCCGATGAGGAAGATCCCAGCGATAATGACCGTCGCGCTGGCCACCGTGGCTATCCCGCTCGCAGCACCGGCGTCCGCCGATCCGATGGCGCCCGACCAGCTGGTGAGTGGGATGTATAACCTCCACTTCCCGGATGGCAGCCTCGAAGATCAGACGTTCAAGGCCACCTCGTGCGGGATCGGCTGCGTCCAGGTCAATTTCTCCAACACCTCGGGCCAGGCCCAGTTCTACGCCGATCGGTGGCACGCGAGCTTCCCGCCGAATCCAGCGGCGTGGCGTTGCCCCGACGGCTCTGTGCACAGGGGCTTCGACGAATGGACCTGGGACCCCGCCACGGGAGTGGGCAGCAGGGTTGTCGTCCGAACCGAGGCGGCCTGCGGGTATACGGACCACAGCAGCGTACCCATCGCGCACCGCTTCGCCTTGACCAAGCTGAGCGGCCAGTCGGCGCAGCCGGGCAGTCTCGCACCCGCCATCGCGTAGCGGCCTCATCGGCCGATTGCGCCCATCGAAGTAAGTGACGCAGCTCCGGTGCGATCAACTTTGCCCGTCCGAGTTCAGGAGTAACCCCATGGCCGATGCCGATGCCGCAGCGATCCGCGCGGCGCGAGCCAACTGGGTCAGCGAGCACCTCGAGGCCTATTTGGCCTCCGGTGGCACGCGGGGCCACATCATGGACGTGAGTGCGGTCGGCGGCCGCGCGATGACGACGCACTGCTTGATCCGATGCACGGGTCGCAAGTCGGCGAAGGTCTATGTCAGGCCGTTGATCTACGGCAACTTCGGAGGCGAGATCGTGATCGTCGCGTCAAAGGGCGGCGCCGACACGCATCCTGAGTGGTACTTGAACCTCTTGGCGAGCAACACAATCGGTGTGCAAATCGCGACCCAAGCGTTCGAGGCGACGTGGCGGGAACCCGAAGGCGAGGAGCGCCATCAGGTGTGGGCGTATATGGCTCACCTGTACCCGCCCTACCTCGCTTATCAGCAGTCGACCAGCCGCAAAATCCCGCTGGTGATGTTGACGCCCGGACGGCCGATCGAGGTCTTCTCCGCGGATGACTCGCAATAGCTTCCCGGACTGCACGCCACAGCCCTGATCATGGGCCCGGCAGTCGTCTTTCGCCTGCCACGCCACGCCGGGCACCGGGTTCGCCAGGTCCGCCGGCCTCCTGGTGAAACCACGAATGGCGCGGTAGAAGGACCAAAGTTGTTCAGGTGTAGGGATTCTCGGCGCCACGCCAGCCCTCACGATCGCTTACTACCGAATGAGTAACTACCGGTCTGCGAGTGAAGTTTGCCTAAACGTTGAACCGGAACTCGACCACGTCGCCGTCGGCCATGACGTAGTCCTTGCCCTCCATGCGGACCTTGCCGGCCGCCTTGGCCGCGGCCATGGACCCGGCGGCGATTAGGTCGTCGTAGGACACGATTTCGGCTTTGATGAAGCCCTTTTCGAAGTCGGTGTGGATGACCCCGGCGGCCTTGGGCGCGGTGTCGCCTTGATGAATGACCCACGCGCGGGACTCTTTTGGGCCCGCCGTCAGGAAGGTCTGCAGCTTGAGCGTGTGAAAGCCCGCCCGGGCCAGCGCGTCCAGGCCGCGCTCGGTCTGCCCGATCGACTCCAGTAGCTCGGCGGCCGACTCGTCGTCGAGCTCGATGAGCTCGGATTCGATTGCGGCGTCGAGGAATACGGCGTCGGCGGGCGCGACGAGCCGGCGCAGCTCGGCCACGCGCGCGGCGTCGGTGAGCACCGCCTCGTCGGCGTTGAAGACGTACAGGAAGGGCTTGGTGGTCAACAGGTTGAGCTCGCGCAGCAACGACACGTCGGCGCCCGCGGCGAACAGCGTCTTGCCGCCGTCCAGCACCGCCTGGGCGGCGACGGCCGCGTCATAAACGGGCCGGCGCTCCTTGTTGGTGCGCGCCTCCTTCTCCAGCCTCGGCAGCGCGCGCTCGAGCGTTTGCATGTCGGCCAGGATGAGTTCGGTTTCGACGACCTCGATGTCGGATTTCGGATCGACCTCTCCCGCCACATGCGTCACGTCGTCATCGGAGAAGACCCGCACCACCTGGCAGATGGCGTCGCACTCGCGGATGTGGGCCAGGAACTTGTTGCCCAGCCCGGCGCCCTCCGACGCGCCCTGGACCAGCCCGGCGATGTCGACGAAGGTGACCGGCGCCGGGACGATGCGCTCGGAACCGAACAGCTCCGCCAGCTTGTCCAGCCGCGGGTCCGGCAGCGAAACCACGCCCTCGTTGGGCTCGATCGTCGCGAACGGGTAGTTCGCCGCCACCACGTTGTTCCTGGTCAGCGCGTTGAACAGCGTCGACTTGCCCACATTCGGCAGGCCCACGATTCCCAGGCTCAGGCTCACGGGGATTCAAGTGTAGGGCGCAGCGGGGCGCGGCGTTCATGCGTGTGCGACGCCGTGGCACGCCAGCGGTCCCTAACAAGGTCTTTACGGGCGTTTCGGCCCATTCCCGGTACGGTCTACATGTGTCAGAACAGCGGGCAAGATCGGCGGTCGAGGCTAGCCACCGCTCGATTCACCCCAACATCCCAGGTGTGCCGTGGTGGGCGGCCCTGGTCCTGGCTATCACCGCGACGGCCGTCGGTTATGCGATCGACGCCGGCCACAAGGATTTGACGCACGTCTTCGCCGGCTTCTATATAGCCGGCTGCGTGGCCGCGGTGCTGGCCGTGCGGCAGGACGGCGTGTTCACCGCGATCATTCAGCCCCCGCTGATTCTTTTCTGCGCGGTGCCGGGCGCCTACTGGATGTTTCATGGACGCAAGATCGGCAACCTCAAAGACCTCCTGATCAACTGCGGCTATCCGCTCATCGAGCGTTTCCCGCTGATGCTGGGCACTGCGGGCGCCGTGCTGCTCATCGGGCTGGTGCGGTGGTATTTCGGGAAGTCGCAGCCGGCGGCCGCGGAAGCCAAGGACGACGACGCCGCGGCCGCGGGAACGCGCAGCTCGTTCGTCGGGGCCCTTGGCGCGAAACTGAATTCGCTGCTCGGCCTCGGTGGCGCCGAGGAGGACGAGGCGCCCAGCGACTCCAAGCGCGCCCGTCAGACCGGTCGTTCGCCCAAAGCCGCTTCGCGGACCGGCCGCACGACGCGCGGCGATCGGCCCGAGCGCGCCACCCGGGCGCACTCCCGGCGTGCCCGACCCCCGGTGGACGACGAACGCGATCCCAGAGACGCCCGCGACGAGCGGCCGCGGCGCCGCCGCCCGGCGCCGCCCCGCGACTTCGACCCCGCCGACCCGCCGCCCCGGCCGCGCCGCCGCCCCAGGCCGCACGACGATCCCGACATCCGGCAGCCGCGCGAAACCCGTCGCGAGCCGCGCACCCGCCGCAATCCCTACGAACGGCCCTACGAACGCCCGGCGCCTCGCGGCAGCCGCTTCGACGGCTACGAGCCTTACGAGCCCTACGAGCCCCGGCGCCGCCGCGCCACCCCCACCGGGAACGGCTCCAACCCGACACACCACCCGATCTCACAAGTGCGCTACCGCGATTCGGGCACGTCCGACGAGCCCGGACCCGAGCGTCGCCGCCGCGCGCCGCGCGGCTTTCCGACGGAGTCCTGGGAGTACGAAGGCTAGCGAGCCGACCTGATCTCGCGGGGCAGCGCGAACACCAGGGTTTCCTGGGCCGTCGTCACCGGCTGCACCACGTCGAAGCCGCAGTCGGCCAGCCGCTCCAGCACGCCCCGGACCAGCACCTCGGGGACCGACGCGCCGGAGGTGACGCCCACCGTGGTGACGCCCTCCAACCACGCCGGGTCGATGTCGTCGGCCCAGTCGACCAGGTAGGCGGCGGCGGCTCCGCCGCCCTTCGCCACCTCGACCAGGCGCACCGAATTCGACGAGTTGCGCGATCCGACGACGATCACCAGCTCGCACTCGGGCGCCATCGCCTTGACCGCGACCTGCCGGTTCTGGGTGGCGTAGCAAATGTCGTCGCTGGGCGGGTCCTGCAAATTCGGGAAACGCTGCCGCAGCCGCTCGACGATTTCCATGGTCTCGTCCACCGAGAGCGTGGTCTGCGACAGCCACACCACCTTGTTCTCGTCGCGCACGGTGACGTTCGCCACTGCGGCGACCCCGTCGACCAGCTGGACGTGCTCGGGGGCCTCGCCGGCCGTCCCGATGACCTCCTCGTGGCCCTCGTGGCCGATGAGCAGGATGTCGTAGTCGTCCCTGGCGAACCGCCTGGCCTCGTTGTGCACCTTGGTCACCAGGGGGCAGGTGGCGTCGATGGTGTGCAGGTTGCGTTCGGCGGCCGCCGCGTACACGGTCGGCGCGACGCCGTGCGCGGAGAACACCACGATGGCACCCTCGGGCACCTCGTCGGTCTCCTGGACGAAAACGGCGCCGGCCTTTTCCAGGGTGTCGACCACGTGCCGGTTGTGCACGATCTCGTGGCGCACGTAGACGGGCGCGCCGTGCTTTTCCAGGGCGCGCTCCACCGTCTCGACGGCCCGGTCCACCCCCGCGCAGTAGCCACGCGGCTCCGCCAGGAGCACCCTCCTGCGGACCGGGTCGTTGACTACCGAGCTGGCCGCACCGGGAATTCCCATGTCAACAGTCGGCGGCATGACATTCAGGGTACCGGCAGGCGGCGGGCTTGGAGTTGGCCGCGGGTTAAGGCAGTCTGGGACTCATGGCTACTGCACCGTACGGAGTTCGGCTGATAGTCGGCGCGGCGACAGTCGCCGTCGAGGAGACGATGAAGCTGCCGAAGACGATCCTGATGTATCCCATGACGGTTGTCAGCACCGCGGCCCACCTGGTGATGCGGTTCCAGCAAAACCTGGCCGAGCTGGTGATCAAGGGCGACAGCACCCTGGAGTCGATCTTTCCGCCCAAGGACGAGAAGCCGGAGTGGGCGACCTTCGACGAGGACCTGCCCGAGGACGCGATCGAAGCCGGCAACGCCGCGCCGGAAGGCGGCGACGGCGAGCGCAGGGCCGAGGGGCGATTCGCGCTGTACTCGGTCGCCGACGCGCACGAGGACGCCAGCGCGCTCGTCAAGCCGGCCAGGCAATCGAAGGCTGCCGCCACCAAGACAGCGGCGCCGGAACCGGCGGTGGTGGCCGAACTCGACTACGCGAGCCTGACCCTGGCCCAGCTGCGGGCCCGGCTGCAATCGCTCAGCGTCGACGAACTCGAGGCGCTGCTGGCCTACGAGCAGGCGACCAAGGCCCGCGCCCCGTTCCAGACGCTGCTCGCCAACAGGATCACCCGCGCGAACGCGAAGTGAGCCAAGCTAACCCCGACGCGAACTCCGCGGAGAACCCCTTTCCGGTGCGCGCGGTGGCGATCCGGGTCGCGGGCTGGATCGACCGGCTGGGCACCGTCTGGGTCGAGGGCCAATTGGCCCAGATTTCGATGCGGCCCAACGCCAAAACGGTGTTCATGGTGCTGCGGGACCCGGCCGCCGACATGTCGCTGACCGTGACGTGTTCGCGCGACCTGGTCGCCAACGCGCCGGTGCGGCTCGACGAGGGCACCCAGGTGGTGGTCTGCGGCAAGCCCTCGTTCTACACCGGGCGGGGCACCTTTTCGTTGCGGCTCAGCGAGATTCGCGCCGTCGGCGTCGGGGAGCTGCTGGCGCGCATCGACCGGCTGCGCCGCCTGCTGGACGCCGAGGGCCTGTTCGACCCGCGGCTCAAGCGGCCAATCCCCTTCCTGCCCAACATGATCGGGCTGATCACCGGGCGGGCCAGCGCCGCCGAACACGACGTGACGACCGTGGCCGGCGCGCGCTGGCCGGCGGTGCGTTTCGCCGTGCGCAACACCGCGGTGCAGGGGCCCAACGCGGTCGCGCAGATCGTCGAGGCGCTGGCCGAACTCGACCGCCACCCCGAGGTAGACGTGATCGTGGTGGCCCGCGGCGGCGGAAGCGTCGAGGATTTGCTCCCGTTCTCCGACGAGACGCTGTGCCGCGCGATCGCGGCGTGCCGCACCCCCGTCATCAGCGCGGTGGGCCACGAACCCGACAACCCGCTGTGCGACCTGGTCGCCGACCTGCGCGCGGCCACCCCCACCGACGCCGCCAAGCGGGTGGTCCCCGACACCGCCGCCGAGCAGCGGCTCATCGACGACCTGCGCCGGCGCAGCGCGCAGGCCCTGCGCAGCTGGGTGTCGCGCGAGCAGCGCCACCTGAGCCAGCTGCGCAGCCGGCCGGTGCTCGCCGAACCGCTGACGGCCTTGACCGCGCGCGCCGACGAAATCCACCGCGCGCGCTCGGCTGTGCGCCGCGACATCCGGCGGCTGGTCGCCGCGGAGACCGACCGCGTCGGGCACCTGAGCGCGCGGCTGGCCACGCTGGGCCCGGCCGCCACCTTGGCCCGCGGCTACGCCGTGGTGCAGGCGCTTCCCGACGCCGGAGCCGCGACGGTGCTGCGCTCGGTCGACGACGCGCCCGCCGGCACCCGGCTGCGGGTGCGGGTGGCCGACGGCGCCGTGGCGGCCGTGAGCGAGGGAGGCACCGATGGCCACTGACGAGGAGCAGCCGATTACGCCCATTAGTCAGCTCGGCTACGAAGCCTGCCGCGACGAGTTGATCGAGGTGGTGCGGCTGCTCGAGCAGGGCGGCCTGGACCTGGACGCGTCGCTGAAGCTGTGGGAGCGAGGCGAGGAACTCGCAAGACGCTGTGAAGAGCACTTAGCTGGCGCCCGCAAGCGGGTGGAGGACGCGCTCGCGGCGGGCCAGCCGGACGAGGGCTGACGGACGGCGGTGTCACCGCACCAGCCGGCGGAGCTTTGGAACACGTTTCAGTTTTTCTCGGCTATGCTTCGCGAACTATGGGTGATCCATCACTGACGACCGAACTGGGCCGGGTCCTGGTCACCGGCGGCTCGGGGTTTGTCGGCGCCAACCTCGTGACCACGCTGCTCGACCGCGGACACCGGGTGCGGTCGTTCGACCGCGCCCCCTCGCCGCTTGCCGAGCACCCCAACCTGGAGGTGCTGCAGGGCGACATCACCGACGCGGGCGTTTGCGCGGCGGCGGTGGACGGCATCGACACGGTGTTCCACACCGCCGCGCTCATCGAGCTGATGGGCGGCGCGTCGGTCAGCGACGAATACCGTCAGCGCAGCTTCGCCGTCAACGTCGGCGGCACCGAGAACCTGGTGCACGCGGGGCGGGCGGCCGGGGTGAAGCGGTTCGTCTACACCTCGTCCAACAGCGTGGTGATGGGCGGGCAGAACATCGCAGGCGGTGACGAGACGCTGCCCTACACCGACAGGTTCAACGACCTCTACACCGAGACCAAGGTGGTCGCCGAGCGATTCGTCTTGAGCCAGAACGGTGTCGGCGACATGCTGACGTGCGCGATCCGGCCCAGCGGCATCTGGGGCCGTGGCGACCAGACGATGTTTCGCAGGCTGTTCGAAAGCGTGATCGCCGGCCACGTCAAGGTGCTGATCGGCCGCAAGTCGGCCCGCCTCGATAACTCTTACGTGCACAACCTGATTCACGGCTTCATCCTGGCCGCCCAGCACCTGGTGCCCGGCGGGACCGCGCCCGGTCAGGCGTACTTCATCAACGACGCCGACCCGATCAACATGTTCGAGTTCGCCCGGCCGGTCGTCGAGGCCTGCGGGGTGAACTGGCCGCGGGTGCGGGTCAACGGGCCGCTGGTCCGCGCGGCCATGAGCGGTTGGCAGCGCATGCACTTCCGGTTCGGCATACCGGCCCCGCTGCTCGAGCCGCTGGCCGTCGAGCGGCTCTATCTGGACAACTACTTCTCGATCGACAAGGCCCGCCGCGACTTGGGCTACGAGCCGCTGTTCACCACCGACAAGGCGATGTCGGAGTGCCTGCCCTATTACGTCGAGTTGTTCCAGCAGATGAAAGGCCAGGCGCAGCAGGCCAAGTCGGCGGGCTAACGGCACCCACGTCCAGATCGACGTGAGCGCGCAACCCACTCGCAGTTCTTCGCGCCGGCGTCAATTTCGATGAAATGCCGCCGACCCTACCGGAAGCTCACCATCTCGTCGCCCCACGCGGCGCGGATGTGCGCATCGACATAACTGGCGAGGGTGTCGCGCTTGTCGATGAGCAGGCAGGCGCGGTCGACGTCCTGGTACGGCGTCCAATCCGGCTCGCCGTCGGGGCCCGCGGGCTTGCCGTGGGTGGCGAAGTTGGTCCACCGGGTGCGCACCCTCTTCGAGATCGCCTTGGCGGTCCGCGTCCCGCCGAGGCGCAGCGTCGGGTCCCCCTGCGCGCCCAGATTGCCCCAGACGTAAGGCAACTCGGTGGCGTGGGCGGCGTTGACCAGCAGCAGCTTGAGCAACGGCGTCGCGTAGTCGAAGCGGTACAGATACACCGGCGCCACCTTGCCGTGGCCCTCGGCCAGCCACACCGACGGCATCCGGAACCCGGCGTCGGTCGCGATGCTCAAAAACCTTGCCCTGCGCCCCAATCGCGAGTAGGCCGCCACGATCTGCTCCTGGGTGGGCAGTTGGAGGTCGGGCTGCTCCGCGGCTATCTGGGTGAACATCGACGTGATCGCGCGCGGGGTGATCGGCATCAGCGGCGAGCGCATCAACCGGAACAGCGCCGCCTCATGCCTGTTGGTGCCGATGATCAACGGCACCGGGTGCGAGTGACCCGCCTGCGCCAACTTGACCGGATAGTCGTGCAGCAGTTCACCGTCGACGATCGGGACGAACGCGAGCGTGCCCGGGTTGCGCGCGGGCACTTCGTCGAACACCTCCTGCGACGCGGCCAGGATGGCCGCGATCGGAGCGTCGGCCAGCGTATCCGCG
This sequence comes from Mycobacterium paraense, assembly GCF_002101815.1. GTDB lineage: Bacteria > Actinomycetota > Actinomycetes > Mycobacteriales > Mycobacteriaceae > Mycobacterium > Mycobacterium paraense. The sequence goes on from NZ_LQPM01000007.1 coordinate 189,495, forward strand.
TCGGAGGGGTCGATTCCCAGCTTGTCGAGGAAGCTCACGGCGACCCGGCGGGCCCGGTCGCTGTCGTACACCGATGTGGCGGGCGAGCTTTGGGCGATCGCGCCGGCGAACAGGCCAGCGGCCGCGGGGACGGTCAAAAGCGTCGTGACGATCCCCGCGCCGGCGGATTCGCCGAACAGCGTGACCCTTTCGGGATCGCCGCCGAACGCGGCGATGTTGTCGCGCACCCAGCGCAACGCGGCCAGCACGTCGTGCAGCCCGATGTTCGGGTCGAAGCGGCGCCGCGGCGTGCTGAAGGACGACAGGTCCAGAAAGCCCAGGGCCCCAAGCCGATAGTTGACCGTCACGACGATCACGTCGCCGCCGGTGACCAGGCGGTGGGCGTCGTACAGGGGCTGGCTGCTCGACCCCAGCACGTAGGCGCCGCCATGCAGCCACACCATCACCGGCTTGGCGTCGCCGGGCCGGGCGTCCGCCGGGGCCCAGACGTTCAGTCTCAGACAGTCTTCGGCGCGCGGCGCTCCGAGTTCCAGTGGCATGTTCGGAAAGTCGGGTTGCGGGCAGGCGGGCCCGTAGGAGGTGGCGTCGACGACGTTGCCCCATGGCGGCGGGGGCTCCGGGAGCCGGAAACGCAGGTCGGCGACGGGCGGCGCGGCGTAGCGAATGCCCTTCCACGTCTGCACGTCGCCGTCGGTGGCGCCGCGGACCGGGCCATAAGTCGTTTCGACCACGCGGTTGTCGGTCGCCATGCGCTGAGAAACTTCCTAACTAAGCCGCTCGGTTAGGAATTGGACTACCCGTTTGCGGGCTTCATAAGCGGGTTGGCCGTCGACTTCGCGGACCTCGTCGGTCAGTACCGAGTGCGCGCCCTTGGCGAAGCCGCCCTCGTTGCCGGGGCCCGAGTCGATCTCGATGACCTCGAACGCGTCGCCGAGCCGCGCCTTGAGCGTCGCGAACCGTTCCCGCGGCACGACGTTGTCCTCGCTGAAGCGCAGGCCCATCGCGCACAGGCCGTCGTTGGCGCAGCGATCGGCGACGCTGGCCAGCTCGGACTCGCTCAGCCCCGGATCGGCGCGTCGCGCACGGCCCAACGGCAGTGGCACCGACGGCTGGGACAGCACCGGGGCCAGCACGCTGTCGTCGACGGCGGCGGCCAGCGCGAAGCCCCCGGTGAAGCATTGGCCGATGACGCCGACGCCCTTGCCCGGCGTCGACGCGTTGAGGTCGCGGGCCAGGGCGCGCAGAAACATCGACACCGGCCGCTGCTTGTTGGTGGCGAACGCCGCGAATTCCCTTGCGACGCAGGCCCGCGCGATCGAGGTGAGGATGTAGCCGCCCGTCTTCGCCTTACCCGGCTCGCCGAACAGGGAGGGGATGGCGACGGTGAAGCCGTTGTCCACCAGGTGATTACCCAGGCCCAGCACACCGGGGTGGATGCCGGGGATCTCGGGGATGAGCACCACCCCGGGTCCGGCGCCCTTGCGGTAGACGTCGTGGGTGTAGCCGCCGCCGCTGAACGGCGCCACCGACCATCCGGACAGGTCTGCTTCGGGTGCGGTCACGTGCCTTCCCTTCAGTGCGCGGGTAGCGGTGGCTGGGATTGCGTCGCCGCCGCCAGCGTACGGAACTGATCGGCGCCACCGGCGCCGGTGATCGCGATCTGGGTGGCCCCGCCCGGGCCGGTGAGCCTGGTGGTCCAGACCGGCTCGGCGTCGGTGTCGTTCTGGCCGGCGCCCCGGTAGACGACCCAGGTGGTGCCGTCGACGTCGGCCGTCCCGGTCGGATACGCCGACGCACGGATCGAGCCGACGAGCCTGTCCTCGTCGGCGTTGCTCTGGGTCAGGCGCAGATACATGCCCGCGGGGGTGATGTAGCCCACGGTCGAGGTGGCCGCGTTGAGCCGCTGGCCCGTGGCGGGATCCTTGCGACCGCCCTCGATGCCGCCGCGGCCGCCGGAGTTGGCGTGCCAATCGGCCGGTAACCGGGGCAGCCGGATGGGGAACCCCAGCGTCTGGGCGTCGGCCCGCAGCGCCCCCGCCGCGTCGTAGGCCGGAATCACCCCTTTGTCGGTCCCCACCGGCTGGAACGAACACATTCCCACCAGGCCGGCGAGCACGATGCACCCGATCACCAGCGGTATGAGCGACCAGAACATGTCGCGCCCGTCCTGCAGCAGCCGCGGCTTGGCCGCGCGGGGCGCCGGCGCCGGCTCGCCTACCTCGGCGTTCGGCTGCGGCTGCTCGGTCATGCCCCGAGTATCCCAGTTCCCGCAGACCGATCCGCTTCTGGGACAATCTCCAACCATGACAGCATCGCAGCCACGGTCGCGCGGCGAAGCACCAGACCGCAACCTGGCCCTGGAACTGGTACGTGTCACCGAGGCCGGCGCCATGGCCGCCGGCCGCTGGGTGGGCCGCGGCGACAAGGAGGGCGGCGACGGGGCGGCCGTCGACGCGATGCGCGAACTGGTCAACACGGTGTCGATGCGCGGCGTGGTGGTCATCGGCGAGGGCGAGAAGGACCACGCGCCGATGCTCTACAACGGCGAGGAGGTCGGCAACGGCGACGGTCCGGACTGCGACTTCGCCGTCGACCCCATCGACGGCACCACGCTGATGAGCAAGGGCATGCCCAACGCCATCTCGGTGTTGGCGGTGGCCGACCGGGGCGCGATGTTCGACCCGTCGGCGGTGTTCTACATGAACAAGATCGCCGTCGGGCCCGAGGCCGCCGACGTGCTCGACATCACCGCACCGATCGCCGAGAACATCAAGGCCGTCGCGAAGGTGAAGGCGCTGTCGGTGCGCGACATGACGGTCTGCATCCTGGACCGGCCGCGGCACGCCCAGCTGATCGAGGACGTCCGCGCGACCGGGGCCCGCATCCGGCTGATCACCGACGGCGACGTCGCCGGCGCCATCTCGGCCTGCCGGTACCTGTCGGGCACCGACATGCTGGCCGGCATCGGCGGCACCCCGGAGGGCATCATCGCCGCGGCCGCGATCCGCTGCATGGGCGGCGCCATCCAGGCGCAGCTGGCGCCCAAGGACGACGAGGAACGCCAGAAGGCGATCGACGCCGGCCACGACGTCGACCGGGTGCTGACCACCGAGGACCTGGTGTCCGGCGAGAACGTGTTCTTCTGCGCCACCGGGGTGACCAACGGCGACCTGCTCAAGGGGGTGCAGTATTACCCGGGCGGCTGCACCACCCAGTCGATCGTGATGCGGTCGAAGTCCGGAACGGTCCGCATGATCGAGGCGTACCACCGGCTGTCCAAGCTCAACGAGTACTCCGCGATCGACTTCACCGGCGACAGCTCTGCCGCCTATCCCCTGCCCTGAACCCACACCACCGAGGACTGCTACCAATGGCCGATGGCGCCACCGATACCGAATACCGCATCGAGCACGACACCATGGGCGAGGTCCGGGTGCCCGCGAAAGCGTTGTGGCGCGCGCAAACCCAGCGCGCGGTCGAGAACTTCCCGATCTCGGGCCGGGGCCTGGAGCGCGCCCAGATCCGCGCGCTCGGCCTGCTGAAGGGCGCCTGCGCCCAGGTGAACAAGGACCTGGGCCTGCTGGCGCCGGAGAAGGCGGACGCGATCATCGCCGCGGCCGGCGAGATCGCCGACGGCCAACACGACGACCAGTTCCCCATCGACGTGTTCCAAACCGGTTCCGGCACAAGCTCGAACATGAACACCAACGAGGTGATCGCGTCCATCGCGGCGGCCAACGGTGTGACGGTGCACCCCAACGACGACGTCAACATGTCGCAGTCGTCCAACGACACCTTCCCGACGGCCACCCACATCGCGGCCACCGAGGCCGCGGTGCGCCACCTCATCCCGGCCCTCGAGGTGCTGCACGAGGCGCTGGCGAGCAAGGCCCGCGAGTGGCACACGGTCGTCAAATCCGGGCGCACCCACCTGATGGACGCCGTCCCGGTGACCCTGGGCCAGGAGTTCAGCGGATACGCCCGCCAGATCGAGGCCGGCATCGAGCGGGTCCGCGCGACGCTGCCGCGGCTGGGCGAGCTGGCCATCGGCGGCACCGCGGTGGGCACCGGGCTCAACGCTCCCGACGGTTTCGGCGCCAAGGTGGTCGAGACGCTGGTCGCCTCCACCGGCTTGGGCGAATTGCGCCCGGCGGCAAACTCTTTCGAGGCGCAGGCCGCCCGCGACGGGCTGGTGGAGGCCTCGGGCGCGCTGCGCACCATCGCGGTGTCACTGACCAAGATCGCCAACGACGTCCGCTGGATGGGGTCGGGGCCGCTGACCGGCCTGGCCGAGATCCAGCTGCCGGACCTGCAGCCGGGCAGCTCGATCATGCCGGGCAAGGTCAATCCCGTTCTGCCCGAGGCCGTCACGCAGGTCGCGGCGCAGGTGATCGGCAACGACGCCGCGATCGCCTGGGGCGGCGCCAGCGGGGCGTTCGAGCTGAACGTCTACATCCCGATGATGGCCCGCAACATCCTCGAGTCCTTCAAGTTGTTGACCAACGTCTCGAAGCTGTTCGCGGAGCGCTGCATCGTCGGGCTGAGGGCCAACGTCGAGCACCTGCGCGAGCTGGCCGAGTCGTCGCCGTCCATCGTGACGCCGCTGAATTCGGCGATCGGCTACGAGGAGGCCGCCGCCGTGGCCAAGCAGGCGCTCAAGGAGCGCAAGACGATTCGCCAGACCGTCATCGACCGCGGCCTGATCGGTGACAAGCTGTCGGAAGAGGAGCTGGACCGCCGCCTCGATGTGCTGGCGATGGCCCGAGTACAGGACCAGTGAAGCCGGAGGACTAGATGATGGTGGTTCAGCGATGACGGCTCCCCCCGGCGGGCCGTACGGCCAGGATCCCTACGGGTCCAATCCCTATGGGCAGGGCCCTTATTGGGGCGGGCCGCCGCAGGGCGGAGGCTACCCCCCGAGCGGGCCGCCGCAAGGCGGCTACCCGCCGGGCGGTCCGCCGCCGGGCGCCCCTCCGCAAGGCGGCTACCCGTACCCACCGCCCGGCGGAGGCCAGTACGCGCCCCCGCCGTATCCCCCACCCGCTCAGCAGGTGCCGCCCGGCTGGCCGGGCGGCCCCTATCCGCCGGGGCAGCCGCCCCGCGGGCCGCGCTCCAAGGCGCCGTGGTTGATCGTCGCCGCGCTCGCGGTGCTGGCCGTCATCGTGCTGGTGATACTCGTCGTGCTCGGGCTCAACAGCGGCAACAAGCCGAACAAGGCCGCGCCCTCGACGGGCCCCTCGTCGACCAGCGCCCCGTCGTCGCAGCCGAACAACTCCCAGCAGACCGCGACGGGCTGCACGCCCAACGTCTCCGGCGGCGACAAGCCCGTCGGCGACACCGTCAGCGCGGGCAAGCTGTCGTTCCCGATCAGCGCAACGCCGGGTTGGCAAGGCTTTTCGGATGACCAGACCCCCAACCTGATCGGCGCCGTGGGCGTCGGGGCCGAGGTGCCCGGCGCCAGCCAGTGGATGATGCAGGCGGAGGTCGCCATCACCAACTTCGTGCCCAGCATGGACGTCGCCGCGCAGGCGTCGAAGCTGATGAACTGCGTGGCCAACGGGCCCGGCTACGCCAACGCGACGCCCACCCTCGGGCCGACGAAGACGTCGTCGACGACCGTCGACGGGGTCAAGGCCGCCCGCGTGGACGCCGACGTGACGATCGCCGACCCGGCACGCAACGTGAAGGGCGACTCGCTGGTCATCATCGCCGTCGACACCAAGCCGGTCACCATCTTCTTGGGCGCGACGCCCATCGGCGACGCCGGTTCGGCGGGGATCATCAACGGGGTTGTCGCGGCTCTGAAGGTAAAGAAGTAGCCGGCGCGGAGACGTGCGTGGCCTCGGAGCGCCCCCGCAACACGGTCGAATAGCATTCGGCCCAGTGCGCCCGCTCGGCGTCGTCGGCGCCATCAATGGCCGCCGCCGAACACAGGATCCGCCGGTCGGACGTCTTGGCGAGGTCGGCCAGCCGCGCGGCCTCGTTGACCGCGTCACCGATTACCGTGTATTCGTAACGGTTTTCGGCACCGACGTTGCCGGCGAAGACGCGGCCGGCCGAGACGCCGATCCCGAAGTCGACCACCGGTAGCCGGCGCAGCTGGGTGGCCAGCGCGCGCGCCGTCGCCAGCGCCGCCGACGCCGGTCGGTCCGACCGCAGGGGCGCCCCGAAGACCGCGAGCGCGGCGTCGCCGGCGAATTTGTTGATCAGCCCCTGATGTTCGTCGACGGCGTCGACGACGATCCGGAAGAAGTCGTTGAGCACCTGCGCAACCTCTTGCGGCGGACGGCTTTCCGCAAGCTGCGTCGAACCCACCAGGTCGATGAACAGGACGGCCGCGTCGACCACGTCCCCCGACAGCGAGGCGCCCTCCTGGATGGCGCGCTGCGCGACGTCGGCGCCGACGTGGCGCCCGAACAGGTCCCGCAACCGGTCCCGCTCGGCGAGCCCGCTGACCATCCGGTTGAAACCCGTTTGCAGGCGCCCGATTTGGGAGCGTTCGTACGCGCCCACATGGGTTCCGATGCGGCCGTGTTCGACCTCGGCCATCGCGTCGACGACCTCGGCGAGGGGGTCGGCGATGGATCGCGACGTCAGGATCATCGTCGGCAGCCCGAGGACCAGCGCCGCCAGCGACACCACCAGGATCGGCACGTCCAGCGCGGCGGTCTTCTCGATCAGCCAGCCGTAGGAGCGCAGCACGACCAGGGTCGCGATCACCCCGATCGGGAGCGCGCTGCAGAGAAACCACAGCAGCACCAGCCGCGCGAACACGCCCGGCACCGCCAGCCGGGGCTCTGCCCCCAGCGTGGCGGCGCCCATGATCGGGCGCAGGGTGCGCTGGGCGAGCAGGATGCCCGTCCCGGCGGCGGCCGGCGCACCCAGCAGCACGCCGAGCGCGATGGGCAGCAGGAGCTGCGCCCCGACGCGCAGATTCAGCAGCGCGAAGACAAGCCCGGACGCCCCCCAGGCCAGCACCAGGATCGCCGACTGGCGGCCGGGCATCCGCATCGCGGCTTCGCGCTGTTCGGCGGTCGGTTCATGCCCGGGGACGTACCAGCGCAGCGTGGGAGCCAGGTTCATCGCCCCGGCCACCGCGACGCCCGCGACGCCCAGCACGACCAGGACCAGCATCACCGCCGTGTTCTTCTCCACGAAGTCGGTGTCCACCGCGACGGACGTGTGGCCCCGCAACGGAATCAAGATCGCGGCCGCGTCGACGAAGGCCAGGATGTAAGCGAGCGCCAGGTCGGCCGCGTAGTCAATCGTCAACCTGCGCGCGGACTTTCGCCGCCCCGCCGCTGGGGCCCGCAACCAGCCCGGCTTGATCACCTAGGCGCCGTTGTTGGGGCCGCCCGAGTTCTGGCCCGGGATGTCGGTGATCGGAAAGTTGGGCATCGGCCTGGGCGAGGGCGTGTTGGGCAATGGGGGGATCTCGCTGGCCGGGATGTCGTGGAGCTGGTTGGCCGGTGGGCCGTTGTCCCGGCCGCCGTAGGTGCTGCCGGGCGCCCGCGGCCCCAGCAGTTCGCTCACCGTCACCAGGCGGTAGCCGTTGGCCTTGAGCACCGGGATGAACTGGTAGACCAGGTCGACGGTGCTCGAGTAGGTGTCATGGAACAGCACCACGGAGCCCGGCTTGATGTACGTCATCAGCATGTAGCGGGTCGCGGCCGTGTTGGAGTCGTTGATCCAGTCGAAAGGGATGACGTCCCAAAGGATTTCGGCCAGGCCGAACTTCCCCGCGGTCTGGCGCACCAGGTCGTTGGACAGCCCGCCGGCGGGCCGCCACAGCGACGGGGCCCGGCCGGTGGCGGCGGTGATCGCGTCGTTGCTCCGGGAGAACTGACCGGCGATGTCCTCGGGCGGGATCGTGGTCATGTTGGGGTGTTCCCAGGTGTGGTTGCCGAACTCCATCCCGGCGTCGGCGACGCGCTTGGCGCCCGCCGGGTTGGCGGCCACCTTGTTGCCGATCAAAAAGAACGTGGCCTTGGCGTCGGCGTCCTTGAGGACCTGCAGCAGCCGGTCGGTGTAGGGACCCGGCCCGTCGTCGAACGTCAATGCGATGCACTTGACCACCGAGCAGCTCTGGCTGTCGGCGCGCGTCACGTGCCCGGTCAGGCCGCCGATCAGCAGCACCGCGGCGGCCGCGACGACGCCGAGAACGGTCCGCCAATAGCGCCAGGCCTGGCTGTCGGGTCGTTTCGGCACCCAGGAAGTTTACCTGGGGCGGGTTGCGCGACCCCGGCGTCGACTGTGCGTGGAGGGCTTTGAGTGTGCGGAGAGGGCGCGATTCAGCGATTTTCCCGCCGTGGACGCACCCCCGAAGCCCTGGTCGCACACTCAGTGCGGCCCGGCGATCTCCTCGAGCATCTCGGTGACCAGCGCGGCGATCGGCGACCGCTCGCTGCGCAGCAGGGTGATGTGCGCGAACAGCGGGTGCCCCTTGAGCTTCTCGATCACCGCCGCGACACCGTCGTGCCGCCCGACGCGCAGGTTGTCGCGCTGGGCGATGTCGTGGGTCAACACCACCCGGGAGCCGGTGCCCAACCGCGACAGCACGGTCAGCAGCACGTTGCGCTCCAGCGACTGCGCCTCGTCGACGATGACGAAGGAGTCGTGCAGCGAGCGGCCCCGGATGTGGGTCAGCGGCAGCACCTCGAGCATGCCGCGGGACAGCACTTCCTCGAGCACCGCCGGGCTGGCCAGCCCCTCGAGGGTGTCGAAGACCGCCTGCGCCCAGGGGCCCATCTTTTCGCTCTCGCTGCCGGGCAGGTAACCCAGCTCCTGGCCGCCGACGGCGTACAGCGGACGGAACACCACCACCTTGCGGTGGGTGCGCCGTTCGAGCACCGCCTCGAGACCCGCGCACAGCGCCAGCGCCGACTTGCCCGTGCCGGCCTTGCCGCCCAGCGACACGATGCCCACCGACTCGTCCAGCAGCAGATCCAGCGCCACGCGCTGTTCGGCGGACCGGCCGCGCAGCCCGAACACCTCGCGGTCGCCGCGGACCAGCTGCACGCGTTTGGCCGCCGTGACCCGGCCCAGCGCGTGCGAACTGCCGCCCAGCAGTCGAATTCCGGTGTGGCAGGGCAGGTCCCGGGCCTCGGCGAGGTCGATCTCGCCGTCGGCGAACAGCGTGTCGATGTCCTCGGTGGCCGTCTCGATCTCGTGCATGCCCGACCAACCGGAGGCCACGACGTCCTGGGCGTGGTATTCGTCGGCACTCAACCCCACCGCGGCGGCCTTCACGCGCAGCGGAATATCCTTGCTCACCAACGTAACTCGCTTGCCCTCGGCGGCGAGGTTGGCGGCGCAGCTCAGGATCCGGGAGTCGTTGCTGTCGGTGCGAAAGCCCGCGGGCAGCACCGACGGGTCGGTGTGGTTCAGTTCAACGTGAAGCGAGCCGCCTTGTGTCCCAACGGGAATCGGCTGATCCAGCCGTCCGTGCTCGAGCCGAAGGTCATCGAACAGGCGCAGCGCCTGACGGGCGAACCAGCCCAGTTCATGGTGGTGGCGTTTGGCCTCCAGCTCGCTGATCACCACCAGCGGCACCACCACCTCGTGTTCGGCGAACCGGCTGCACGCCCACGGGTCGGACAGCAGCACGGAGGTGTCGAGCACATAGGTCCGGAGATCGGTCACGAAGCGCTCCTCGAGCGGGTAAGCCCGCGCGGACCCGCACGGGCATGTCGGCGGGAGCCGCAGCACCAGGACCGGGGCCGGTCCTGCCCTTGTCGTGACGGGAGGTGCCGCCCTGGCAGCAAAGCATGTCGCTGGCCATCGAGAATGACGCTACTCTCGTGGCCGCTCGGCCGCCGGGCAGGCGCGCCGAGACCGACACGGCGACACCAAAAACCGGCCGCGGGCGGCGGCCGGCTCGGGTGAAGATCGGCTTAACCGATGACGAACTGCTTGAGCGCCGGCTCGTCGCCCACGCCCCAGTCGGTGACGCGGTCGGAGATCGCCTGCCGCAAGTCCCCGGGGGTGAAGATGCCCGCGTCGGCCACGTTCTGCACCTTGTCCGCGTAGGCATCGATGTCGGCGCCCACCATCTGAAGGTCCGCCGCCCGCGTGGCGATCGCCGCGATCGTCTCGTCGCGGGTGTAGGAGAGGCAGTGCGCGACGAGGCTGGAGAACATGTGCTCGTGGCGCTCTTCGTCCCTGCGGATCCGGTCGATGAGGCCGGCCAGCACCGGCTCCTCGATCTTGGCGGCCAGGTTGCGGCAGAAGACGGCGTGGGTGCGCTCGGTGAACGCCATGTAGGCGAGGGTCTCGACCTGGCTGTAGGAATCGGCGCGGTAGCCCTTCATCACGTACTGGACGCGGGCCTCCTCGTTGGCGGTGGGGTCGACCTCGCGGGTCACCACCAGGTACTCGCGCAGCGCGATGGCGTGCAGGTGCTCCTCGGCGGTCCACCGGCCCAGCCAGCGGCCCCACCACTCCTCGAGGATGAAGTGCTCGACGAGCTCGCGGTGATGGCCGGCGAGGTTGTCCTTGAGCAACAACAGGATCTCGCAGGCGTCCGTGATGGTCCGCGGCAGCGTCGTCTGGGAGGGGTCCCAGTCGCGTCCGCCGAGGAACGCGAAGTTCTCGCCCTGATCGAACGGAACGTAGTCGTGGGCGAACCAGAGGTCCTCGGTGTTGAGGTGGTTGTCCATGAGCCGCTCGACCACCGGCTCGAGTTCGAGGGTCAGCGCGTTAGGAACAGGTTTCTGTGCCATGCGGTTACTGTAACTCGTAGGTACAGGTTCGGTGAAATTGTTGGTGCGTGTCGACGCCGATTGGTGACTTTGGTCCCTGCGCCCCTCAGCGGTCGACCAGCGTCCAGGTCTCCAGCCCCTCATACAGGGGGAAATCCCTGGCCAGCCGCGTCACCCGCTGCCGCAGCGCGGACACGTCTACATCCTTGCCAGAGCTGCTGGCCGTTGCCAGCGCGGTGGCGATGATGTCGGCGACCTCGGTGAATTCGGCGTCCCCGAAGCCGCGGGTGGCCAGCGCCGGCGTCCCCACCCGCAGGCCCGACGTCACCATCGGGGGCCGTGGGTCGTTCGGAACCGCGTTGCGGTTCACGGTGATGCCGACCTCGTGCAGCAGGTCCTCGGCGGCCTTGCCGTCCATGGGCGAGTCGCGCAGGTCGACCAGCACCAGATGCACGTCGGTGCCGCCGCTGACCACGGAGACGCCGGCCTTGGCGACGTCGGCCGCCAGCAGCCGGTCGGCGATGATGCGGGCGCCTGACAGCGTGCGCTGCTGGCGGTCGGCGAACTCGGGGGTGGTGGCGATCTTGAGCGCGACCGCCTTGCCCGCGATGACGTGCATCAGCGGGCCGCCCTGCTGGCCGGGGAACACCGCCGAGTTGATGGCCTTGGCGTACTCCTGCTTGCCCAGAATCATGCCCGAGCGGGCGCCGCCGAGCGTCTTGTGCACGGTGGTGGACACGACGTCGGCGTGCGGGACCGGCGACGGGTGCAGGCCGACCGCGACCAGCCCGGCGAAGTGCGCCATGTCGACCCACAGCTTGGCGTCGACCTCGTCGGCGATCGACCGGAAGGCGGCGAAGTCAAGCGTGCGCGGGTAGGCCGACCAGCCGGCGATGATCACCTTGGGACGAAACTCGAGCGCCTTGGCCCGCACCGCGTCCATGTCGACCAGGTGCGTCTTGGGGTCCACGCTGTAGAAGCCGGCGTCGTAGAGCTTCCCGGAGAAGTTCAGCTTCATGCCGTGGGTGAGGTGGCCGCCGTTGGCGAGATCCATGCCGAGCAGGTGCTCCCCGGGCGACATCAGGGCGTGCAGCACCGCGGCGTTGGCCTGGGCGCCCGAGTGGGGCTGGACGTTGGCGAACTCCGCGCCGAACAACGCCTTGGCCCGGTCCCGGGCGATGTTCTCCACGACGTCGACGTGCTCGCAGCCGCCGTAGTAGCGCCGGCCCGGCAATCCCTCGGCGTACTTGTTGGTCAGGACGCTGCCCTGGGCTTGCAGCACCGAGCGCGGCACGAAGTTCTCCGACGCGATCATTTCCAGGGTGTCGCGTTGCCGGTGCAATTCTTTGTCGAGCAGCTCGGCGATGTCGGGGTCAACCTCGGCGAGCGGCGCTGACATAAGGGAGGCTGTGCCGGGGCGAGCAGGGCGGGCATCAGGTGCGGCAGTCACGGGCGCCAGTCTATCCAGCATGGTTTTAGCCAGCCCAGCCGTCGGGCGCGCGTACGCCCCTGCAACACTTGGCACCATGCCGCGGCTTAGCGAGCCGAGCCCGTATGTGGAGTTCGACCGGAAGCAATGGCGTGCGCTCCGTATGTCGACGCCGCTGGCCCTCACCGAAGAGGAACTGGTCGGCCTGCGTGGTCTCGGTGAGCAGATCGACCTGCTGGAGGTCGAAGAGGTCTACCTGCCGCTGGCCCGGCTCATCCACCTGCAGGTCGCCGCCCGCCAGCGGCTGTTCGCCGCCACCGCGGAGTTCCTCGGCGAACCGCAGCAAAACCCCGACCGGCCCGTGCCGTTCGTCATCGGCGTGGCCGGCAGCGTCGCGGTCGGCAAATCGACGACCGCCCGCGTGCTGCAGGCGCTGCTGGCCCGCTGGGATCCCCACCCCCGGGTGGACCTGGTGACCACCGACGGCTTCCTGTATCCGAACGCCGAGCTGGATCGGCGAAACCTGATGCACCGCAAGGGCTTTCCGGAAAGCTATAACCGCCGGGCGCTGATGCGGTTCGTCACGTCGGTCAAATCCGGCGCCGACTACGCGTGCGCGCCGGTGTATTCGCACCTGAAGTACGACATCATCCCCGGCGCCAAGCACATCGTGCGCCACCCCGACATCCTGATCCTGGAGGGCCTCAACGTCCTGCAGACCGGCCCGACGCTGATGGTGTCGGACCTGTTCGACTTCTCGCTGTATGTCGACGCCCGGATCGAGGACATCGAGCAGTGGTACGTGTCCCGGTTCCTGTCGTTGCGGGGCACGGCCTTCGCCGACCCGGAATCGCACTTCCATCACTACTCGGCCCTCAACGACACCAAGGCGGTCGCCGCCGCGCGTGAGATCTGGCGGTCGATCAACCGGCCCAACCTGGTGGAGAACATCCTGCCGACCCGTCCCCGCGCCACGCTGGTGCTGCGCAAGGACGCCGACCACTCCATCAACCGGCTGCGGCTGCGCAAGCTGTAGCTACGTCGCCAGGCGGCGCACTCCCAAATACTGCAGACCGGCGAACGCGGCGGTGTAGAGGCCGGTGGCGAGCGTCGCGGCCACCCCGGTGACGGTCATCGGGATGGCTTCGGCGCCCACGATCGCGGCCAGCGTGAAGACGATGTTGGCCGCGACGATGCCGATGCCGATACGCCGCAGGTTCGGCGCCGCCGCGAGCGTGAACACGGCGAATCCGGCGAGCACGAAGAACGCGCCCAGCGCGTACTCCTGGCCGGACGTCAGCCCCGTCAGCGACGAGATCTCGTCGGCGAAGAAGGCCACGGCCAAGCCGCACAGCCCCGTCAGCGTGGCATCGGCACGCATGGCGAAACGCAGCAGCGAATCGGTCGAGTCGTACAGCGGTCGGGTGGGAAGACCGGAAACTGCGGTCATGTGATCACTCCTCGCGATGGCGGATGAGTCGAACTGGTTTGAGCGTGCCGCCGGAGCACTGCCATCTCGACTCGTGGCGCTGCCAACTGCTGCCACGAGGACAACGACCAGGGATTTCCGCCGGCTATTCCCGCGCCGGCGCTTTTAATTCGACACGTGTCGTAAATCGTGGGGTTGGCGGCCTGATCGGTTGCCCCGGTGGGCCTTAGTCGGTGGGGACCGGGACGCGCCCGCGCAGATCGGCCGCGATCAGCCGGGCGGCCGCGTTTTGCCAGTTGTGCAACGACCGCTGCGGGACCTCGGTGACCAGCCACTGCCAGGCCTGCCGGGCGGTGGGGTCCAACCCGGCGGCGGTGGCGTTCTGCGCGTACGCGCGCACGCCGACGACGTAGGGGAAATACAGCGCGTTGTAGTAACGCCATTCCTCGGTGGTGCCGAAGTCGCCCGCGTTGCGGGGCTTGAGCCGGGCGATGCCGTCGGCGAGGACGGCCTTGAGTTCGTTGGCCCGCTCCACCGGATGATCGGGCGCGCCCCGCGCGGCCAGCCGCTCGTCGATCACGGGCAGCGCGGTCAGCGGGCTGGCGACCAGCTTCGTCAGGTCGGCGTAGTGGCCCAGCGCCCGGCGGGTGAGCCGGGCGAAGGTGTCGTCGTCGACGTCGCGCAGGGGATCGGCCGAGCGCAGCGGCAGCGCCGCCCCGGTATGGCGCAGCGCGGCCCGGTCGGCGCGCAGCGCGGGTGACCTGGAGAACGCCAGCCGATCCAGCACCCCGGCCAGCGGATCGGCCAGCACCTGCACCGCGATGGCGATCGCCAGGGTGGTGAACATCAACACGGTCAGCACCGTCTGGGTGGTGGGCTCGTGGCGGGTCACGGCGAGCCCGATCAGCGCCTGCCCGCCGAACAGCGTGGCCACGGCCGAACAGCCGATGAACGAGCGCAGCATGTCGGCGCGCAGCGCCTGGCCCTCGTCGAAGGCGTCCCAAAGGGCCACCGCCACGCCGAGCGCCAGGACGTCGAAACCCGTGGAGGCCAGGGCGAGCCGGCTGGGCACCAGGCCGAGCGGGATGATCAGGATGGCGTTGGCCAGCGCGAAGAACAGGGTCGCCAGTACCACCACCCCGGCGACCGGCGTCGGCTGGGCGCGCCGGCGCAGGGCGACGACCATCGCCCCCAGGGTGGATACCGAGATCACCGCCATCATCAGGACGTGCCCCGGCCGCAGTGGGCCCTCGACGCTGCCGGCCATCATCGCCCCGAACAAGGTGAGCGCGGCGACGCCGCCGATCAGCAGCAACTCGCCGGTGCGCACCCGCCAGTGGTCGCCGGGCCGTGACAGCTCGATGAGCACCGCGAACCACGCCACGCTGGGGACGGCCACCAAATAGATCTCGAGCCGCCCGAGCAGCGCCAGATGCGGGGCGTCGACGGAGCGCACCGCGTCCAGCGCCACCACCAACGCGAAGCCGCACAGTCCCGCCGCGGCCAGCGCCAGCACGGGCTTACGCGGATCGCGGGCGAGGAGGTACAACCCCAGCCACCCGCTCAGCGTGAACACCACAGCCGACAGCGCAGCCATGCATCCAGTTTGGCACGCGCCGTTTGGTGCGCCGAGCGTGATCTGATGGCGAGAAAAACGAGAAAATCCCGCCCTCAGAGCACGTTCGGCGCAAAAAGGAAGCGCTTGCGCCCGGCTGCGCTACTTGCCGTACCTACGGTGTCGTTGGCTGTAGTCGCGCAGCGCGCGCAGGAAGTCGACGCGGCGGAACGCGGGCCAGTGCGCCTCGGTGAACCACATCTCCGAATACGCGCTCTGCCACAGCAGAAATCCCGACAGCCGCTGCTCCCCCGACGTCCGGATGACCAGGTCGGGGTCGGGTTGCCCTGAGGTGTAAAGGTTTTCGGAGATGCCGTCGACGGTCACCGCGTCGATGAGGTCCTCGGCCGTGCCGCCGTTGGCGAGCTCCTTGCTCAGCAGCGCACGCACCGCGTCGACGATCTCCCGCCGGCCGCCGTAGCCGACGGCGACGTTGACGTGGAAGGGCGCCTCGGCCGGGGTGGATTCCACCGCGTCACGCAGCCGGCGGGCCGGCTCCTCTCCGATCAGCGCCAGGTCTCCGACGGTGCGCACGCTCCAGCGGTTGGCCGGCGCGCAGATCTCCTCCACCACATCGGTGATGATCTCGATGAGCCCGGCCAGCTCGTCGGGATCGCGCTGCAGGTTCTCGGTGGACAGCAGGTAGACGGTGGTCATCTCGATGCCCGCCTCCTGGCACCACCGCAGCATCTCGGCGATCTTGACGGCACCCATCCGGTAGCCGTAGCTGACGTCGTCGTAGCCCGCGTTGCGCGCCCACCGGCGGTTCCCGTCGCAGAGCACCGCGATGTGGCGGGGAAGCTCGGATTTGGAGGCCGCCAGACCCTGCCTCAGCCGCAGCTCGTAGACGCGGTACAACGGCTCCTTGAGCCGCGGCGGGATGATCTCCACGAGGCTCCACACTACTGTGACCGGCACCAATTCCGGCGTGCGATTTCCGCGATGTCACCCCACGTCCGACAGCGTCCCGTGCCGATTCGCCGCTAGTGTTGGTGCAAAGGAGCGACCGGCGACACGAGGCAATGGGAGTCATGAGCAGCCAGACCGACACGCCCCATGAGGCGGAGGCCATCGCGCCCGGTAACCCCGTCGAACAGCTCGCCGAGGGTGCCGCGCAGGTCCTGACCAAGCCCCGCATGCGCGGCTGGATCCACTTCTACTCCGCGTGGTTGGCGATCATCTGCGGCGCGACCCTGGTGTCGGTGTCCTGGGCGGTGGCCTCCACCCGCGCCGGGCTGACCACGTTCGCCTACGCCATCGCCACGGTCGCGATGTTCGCCGTCAGCGCCACCTACCACCGCGTCAACTGGAAATCCGACAAGAGCCGCACCCTGATGAAGCGGCTCGACCATTCGATGATCTTCCTGTTCATCGCCGGCAGCTACACCCCGTTCGCGATGCTGGCCATGCCGCCCGCCGACGGGCGGGTGGTGCTGTGGATCGTGTGGGGCGGGGCGCTGGCCGGCGTCGCGCTGAAGCTGTGCTGGCCCACGGCGCCGCGCTGGGTGGGCGTCCCGCTGTATCTGGCGCTGGGCTGGGTGGCCGTGTGGTATGCCCCGACGATCATCCACGTCGCCGGGGTGGCCGCGATGGTGCTGCTCGCCGTCGGCGGCGCGTTCTACAGCGTCGGCGGCCTGCTCTACGGGCTGCGCTGGCCGGACCCGTGGCCCAAGACGTTCGGCTATCACGAGTTCTTCCACGCCTTCACCGCGATCGCGGCGATCCTGCACTACATCGCGATGTGGCTCGCGGTCTTCTACGTCGGCCACCCCGCCTGACGCTAGAGCTGCCGCACGTCGTCCGCCGACCAGTAGGCCTTCATCGCGGCGACCTTGCCCTGCGCATCGAAGACCATCACGTCGATCGGCTCGATCACCATCTTGTGCTCGCCCGCGGTCACGGTCAGCCGGAACTGGAAGGCCGCCTCGTGGCCGGCCACGCGCAGCGTCACCAGCTCGCACTCGCGCTGCACGTCGCCGACCGCGGCGTAGAAACCGCGGATCGCCTGGCGCCCGATGTGCACCTCGCCTCCGACCGGGTCCTCGACGGTCGCGTCGTCGGCGTACAGCTCGACGATGTCGTCGGCGCTGCCCGTGGCGATCAGCTCGATGTAGCGGTTGACGGTCTCGGTGATCGCTTGGACCCTGTCGGTGGCGTTCGGCATGGGTCGCAGGGTAGCCGCCGGACTACCGCTCCGAAACACCCAGGGCGCCCGCCAGTTCGGCCGCGCTTGTGACCGGGAGATCGCACAGCCGACCGCGGCACACGTAGGCGGCGTCGGCCCCTCCCACCCGGTCGCGGCCGGCCAGCAGCGCCGAGGAGTCCCGTTCGCCGCCGACGACGATCGCCCCGCCGGGCGCCAGACGGCGCGCGTCGGCCAGCAGCGCCGACCGCGCGGGGTCGCAGGCGACCGCGATCTGCAGCGGCCCGCGCACCGCGGATTCGGCGACGGCCAGCCAGTGCCCGCCCGAGCGCGGCGCGCGCTCCAGCAGCACGGAGTGCTCGGCGAGCGAGTCGGCCGCGGCCCGCAGGTACCGCTCGGCGCGCTCGCCCTCGACCAGGTGCGCCGCGGTCAGCAGCGCCTCAGTGACCGACGACGCGCCCGACGGCGTCGCCCCGTCCAGCGGGTCGCCGGGTCGCAGCACTAGCTGCTCGGCGTCGTCGGCGGTGTCGAACCAGCGCCCGGGCCGCTGCGGGTCGGCGAAGTGGCGCAGGGCGGTGTCCAGCAGCTCCGTCGCCGCGCTCAGCCACCGCTCCTCGGCGGTCAGCTGGTACAGGGCGAGCAGGCCGGTGGCCGGCGTCGCGTAATCCTCGAGGATGCCGGGGCTGTCGCCGACGACCCCGCCCAGGCTGGCGCGCCGCAGCCGGCCGTCGACGACGTGCGTGTCCAGCAGCGCCGACGCGCAACGCCGCGCGGCCTGGGCCAGCTCCGGATCGTCCAGCGCCACACTCGCCTCGGCCAGCGCGGTGATCGCCAGCCCGTTCCACGACGTGACGACCTTGTCGTCGCGTCCCGGCTGGGCCCGGGTGCGCCGCGCCGCCAGCAGCGCGGCCCGGACGCGTTCGGCCCGTTGCGGGTCGTCCGGATCGGCGGGCAGCTGCAGCACCGAGCTGCCGTGTTCGAACGTGCCGGTGCGGGTGACGGCGAAAAGCTCTGCGGCCCAACGACCGTCGTCGGCGCCGAGAACCTCCGTCAGCTGCTCCGGCGTCCACACGTAGGTCGCGCCCTCGCGGCCCTCGGTGTCCGCGTCCAGCGACGAGACGAACATGTCACCGTCGGTCAGCTCGCCGACCAGAAATGCCGCGGTCTGGGCGGCCACCCGGCGGGCCAGCGGGTCCGCGGTCCGCCGGGCCCAGTGCGCGTACACCCGCAGCAGCAGCGCGTTGTCGTACAGCATCTTCTCGAAATGCGGTACCACCCAAGCGTTGTCGACGCTGTAGCGGGCGAAGCCGCCCGCGAGTTGGTCGTAGATGCCGCCGCGGGCCATCGCGTTGCCGGTGCGCACCACCGCCTCCAGCGCCGCGTCCGATCCGGTGCGCTCGTAGCTGCGCAGCAGGGCCTCGAGGAGCGCCGACGGCGGGAACTTGGGGGTGCCGCCGAACCCGCCGCGCATGGTGTCCTGGTCGCCCAGTACGGAGGCGACCGCGTGGTCGCACAGGGCCGGCGCCACGTCCGGCCCGCCGCCGGGCAGCGCCGAAACCATCTTGCGCAGCTCGTCGGCGATGCGATCCGACGCCTCCTCGACCTCCCCTCGGCGGTCCCGCCAGGTGGCGGAGACTGCCGAAAGAAGCTGCAGGAAGCCCTCTTTCGGGTAGTACGTGCCGCAGAAGAAGGGCCGGCCGTCGGGCGTCAGGAAACAGGTCATCGGCCAGCCGCCCTGCCCGGTGAGCGCGACGGTGGCGTTCATGTAGACCGCGTCGAGGTCCGGCCGCTCCTCACGGTCGACCTTGATGCAGACGAATCCCGCGTTCATCACCGCGGCCACCTCGTCGTCCTCGAACGATTCGTGGGCCATGACGTGGCACCAGTGGCAGGCGGCGTAGCCGATGGAGAGCAGGATCGGCACGTCGCGGGCGGCGGCGTCGGCCAGCGCCTGCGGCGTCCACTGCCGCCAGTGCACGGGGTTGTCGGCGTGCTGGCGCAGGTACGGGCTGGTGGCCAGCCCAAGGGTGTTCGTTCCGGCGGACTCAGCCGGGCTCATCGCCGGGTCCTGGCGCCCGCGCGGATCCGTTCGGCCGCGGCCGGTCCTCGTCGACCGTGTCGGTGCCCTCGTCGGCGGCCTGGTCCGGTTCGGGATGTTCGGGGTCGAACGTCTTGGGCACCTTCTTCAGTTGCCGGTTCATCGACCGCAGCAGGAACAGGGTCGCGATCAGCAGCAACACCACGACCAGCAGGCCCACCGGGCTGGCCTTGCCGAAATCGGGGCCGTGGTTGTGGGGTCCGTCCGCGAGCACCGCGACCAGGTAGCGGTTCACCCGTCCTCGATTCCGGCGAACAGGTCGTCCTCGGGCAATTTGACCGGGACACGCGAGCGGGCCAGCTCGAATTCCTCAGTCGGCCATAGCCTTTGCTGCCATTCGATGGGTGCGGCGAAGAATTCGGCGTTGGGGTCGATCTGGGTGGCGTGCGCGCGCAACGCGTCGTCGCGCTGGCTGAAGTACGCCGAGCACTCGACGCGCGTCGTCACCCGGGACTCGAACGGGTCGTGCTCGGGATCCCAATGCTTGAGCCACTTTTGGAACGGTCCCTCTTGGCCGCGCTTGACGAACTCGTCGTGCAGCAGCTGCATCCGCGCGCGCAGGAAGCCGTGGTTGTAGTACAGCTTGGACACCGTCCACGGCTCGCCGGCGTCCGGGAAGCGGGCGTAGTCGCCCGCCGCCTCGAACGCGCCGACCGAAACCTGGTGGCAGCGAATGTGGTCGGGGTGCGGGTAGCCGCCGTTCTCGTCGTACGTGGTCATCACGTGCGGCCGGAATTCGCGGATCACGCGCACCAGCGCCTCGACGGGTTCCTCGAGCGGCACCAGCGCGAAGCAGCCGTCGGGCAGCGGCGGCGGCGGGTCGCCCTGGGGCAGGCCGGAGTCGACGAAGCCCAGCCACCTGTGCTCCACGCCCAGGATCTCGGCCGCCTTCGCCATCTCGTCGCGGCGAATCTCGGCCATGTGCTCCAGCACGTCGGGCAGGTCCATCGCCGGGTTGAGAATCTCGCCGCGCTCGCCGCCGGTCAGCGTCACCACCAGCACGCGATGCCCCTCGTCGGCGTAGCGCGCGAGCGTCGCCGCACCCTTGCTGGACTCGTCGTCGGGGTGGGCGTGCACCGCCATCAACCGCAGTTCGCTCACGTGCCCCCTTGTTTCAGTCGGTTCGCTGGTTGCCCCTGCAGGGCTATAAGAGCTAGAAGCGACCTTATAATTCCAGTTCCGATCGTTGCATCCTGTCGGCCGGTGTCCGGCAGCCCACTCACCAGGCATACCCAGGCATGACCGAAACTCCCCTTCCGCGCCCCGAGGCCCGCTACGGCCGGTCGCGGCTGTCGCGCGTCTCCCGGCGTCGCGTGGTCATCGGGCTGGCCGTGCTGGTGGTCGCGGCCGGCCTCGCCGTGGCGGTCGTCGGTTATCAGCGGCTCGGCACCAGCGACGTGACGGGCACGCTGGCGGGCTACCAGGTGGTCGACAACGAGACCGCGTCGGTAACGATCAGCGTGACGCGATCGGACCCGTCGCGCCCGGTGGACTGCATCGTGCGGGTCAAGGCCAAGGACGGCAGCGAGACGGGCCGGCGGGAGGTGCTGGTGCCGCCCTCCGCGGCGGCCACCGTGCAGGTGACCACCACGGTGAAATCCTCCCAACCGCCGGTGATGGCCGACATCTACGGTTGCGGCACCGACGTGCCCGGCTACCTGCGCGCCTCCTGACCGCGCGCCAAACGAGAACGGTGAATATCGGGTCATCAAGTGTTTGCGCGGTGGTAACATGGGTGAATGCACGGTTCCTACTGGGACCGTGTATTGCTGCATTAATGGCCGTCAGAACGGAGCGGCGGTAACCCCAGGCAGCGGGGTTCACAGGCTTACGCGGATACGCGGAACATACAGATACGAGGAGCACGACAAGATGACGGATACTCAGGTGACCTGGCTGACTCAGGAGTCACATGACCGACTGAAGGCCGAGCTCGACCAGTTGATCGCGAATCGTCCGGTCATCGCCGCGGAAATCAACGACCGCCGCGAGGAGGGTGACCTCCGCGAGAACGGCGGCTACCACGCCGCCCGCGAGGAGCAGGGCCAACAGGAGGCCCGCATCCGCCAGCTGCAGGACCTGCTCAACAACGCCAAGGTCGGCGAGGCGCCCAAGCAGTCCGGCGTCGCGCTGCCCGGCTCGGTCGTCAAGGTCTACTACAACGGCGACAAGTCCGACAGCGAGACGTTCTTGATCGCCACCCGCCAGGAGGGCGTCAACGAGGGCAAGCTCGAGGTGTACTCGCCGAACTCACCGCTGGGCGGCGCCCTGATCGACGCCAAGGTGGGCGAGACCCGCAGCTATACCGTGCCCAACGGCAACACCGTCGAGGTCACGCTGGTCAGCGCGGAGCCCTACCACTCCTAGCGCGCGTCAGCTCAGCGCCTGTTCCAGGTCGGCCAGCAGGTCGGCGACGTCCTCGATGCCCACCGAAAGCCGCACCAGGTCGTCGGGCACTTCCAGCTGCGAACCGGCCGTCGACGCGTGCGTCATGGCGCTGGGCAGCTCGATCAGCGACTCCACCCCGCCCAGGGATTCGGCCAGGATGAACACCTCGGTGCGGGCGCACAGCTGTTCGGCGGCTCGCCGGCCGCCCCGCATGCGCACCGAGACCATGCCACCGAAGCCGCGCATCTGCTTCGCGGCGATCTCGTGCCCGGGATGGCCGGGCAGGCCCGGGTAGAGCACCGCGCTCACCGAGGGGTGCCCGGCGAGGAATTCCGCTACGGCCGAGGCGTTTTCGCTGTGCCGCTGCATCCGCAGCACCAGCGTCTTCAGGCCGCGCATCGTCAGGTAGGCGTCGAACGGACCGGGCACCGCGCCGGCGCCGTTCTGCAGGAAGGCGAAGGCCTCGTCCAGGTCGCGGTCGTTGGTGATCAGCGCGCCGCCCACCACGTCGGAGTGGCCGCCGATGTATTTGGTGGTCGAGTGCAGCACCACATCGGCGCCCAGCGTCAACGGCTGCTGCAGCGCGGGCGACGCGAAGGTGTTGTCCACCAGCAGCTTCGCCGAACTCTGCCTGCCGATCTCGGAGATCGCCGCGATGTCGACGATGGTCAGCAGCGGATTGGTCGGCGTTTCCACCCAGACCAGCCGGGTCTGCGGCGTGATCGCCGCGCGGACGGCGTCCAGGTCGGACAGCGCCACCGGCGTGTACGTGACGTTCCACCCGGTGAACACTTTGTCGATCAGCCGGAACGTGCCGCCGTAGGCGTCGTTGGGGATGACGACGTGGTCACCCGGCCGCAGCATCGCGCGCAGCGCGCAGTCGGTGGCGGCCATCCCGGAACCGAACGCGCGCCCGAAGGCGCCCTCCTCGACGGCGGCCAGCGACGCCTCCAGCGCGGCCCGCGTCGGGTTGCCCGTGCGCGCGTATTCGAAGCCGCCGCGCAGACCGCCGACGCCGTCCTGGGCGAACGTGCTGCTGGCGTAGATCGGGGCGTTCACCGCCCCGGTCGCGGGATCGGGCCGATAGCCGGCGTGAATGGCCTTGGTGGCCAGCCCGTGGAACCGGTGGTGTGGGCTGCGGTCCTCGCTCATCGACGATCAGCCTAGTGACCACCTCGATCGGGCATGAAAATCGGTGGCCGGGGTAGTCCAGGTTGTCCACCCGTCCCGCCCCGCTGAGAAGAACGCGAGGAAGACCGCCATGCCCGACGACAGCGCCACCGCGACGGAACTGTCCCTTTTCGATCGCTGCGCGACCTACACCGCCGAATGGGCCTCCAAGCCTTCGTTTTTCGCGATCTGCGTGCTGGTGGTCGTCGCGTGGATACCGACGATCTGGGCGCTGCCCACCGTCGACACCTGGCAACTGGTCATCAACACCGTGACCAACATCATCACGTTCCTGCTCGTCGCCTTGCTGCAGAACACCCAGTCGCGCAGCGACCGCGCGGTGCAGCAAAAGCTCAACGCCATCGCCGAGGCGATGGGCGACCTGATGGACGAGCGCCGCCGCGGCTCGCTGACCGGCGCGGTCGGCGCGGAGCGGCGGATCGGCTCAGCCTGATACGCCCTCGATCAGGCCCCTTCGATCGGCAGGCACACCGTCGTCATGATCTTGTCCGCCAGCGTCTGCCGCTTGGCGTCCCAGAGCGGAAACAGGTAGCCGATGTAGCAGATGATCTGGTCGACGAAGTGCGCGAGCTGGCGCACGACCGACATCCCGAAGCCGATCGGCTGGCCGGTGACCTCGCTGACGACCTTGAACTTCATCACCGACTTGCCGATGCTCGAGCCGGTGGTGCCCTGGCGGTAGCCGTAGTTCCAGACCAGGTAGGCCAGCGCCAGCAGGACGGTCAACCAATACAGCAGCATGCCGATGCCGCTGGGCTGGCTGACGCAGTACTGGTTGACGCTGTACTGATTGATGTCGCTGACGCACGACTGCTGCGTGGTGAGCGCCTGGATGAGCACGCCGATACCGACCAGGACGGCCGCGGGGATGTTGTCGATGAGGAACGCCAGCACCCGGGTGAGCCACGGGGTGTACGACTCCGTCGGCAGGGCGCGGATGGCCGGCCCGGGCGGTGGGGGTGCGTAGCCGCCCGATGGCGGGGGCGGCGGCGGGTAGGAGCCGCCGCCGGGCGGCGGTGGCGGAGCTGCCGGGCCGCCGGGCCCAGGGGGTGGTTGGTAAGACTCGCCGGACGTCGGTTGATCGGTCATGGACAACCCTCCACTGAGTTAGCTGAACCAGGCCGCATTACAGTACCTGAGGGCCGCGCCCGCGAACGGGTTTAGGCGAGATTCGCGCCGCCGCCGGTCGGGGCTCCGCTAACGCCGCACGGTCGTCGTGCGGGGCCCCTCCGAGAGGAAGCCCAACAGGTCGTAGCGGGTGATGACCCCGACCGGTTTGCCCTCCTCCACCACCATCAGCGCGTCCCAGTCGCGCAGCGCCTTGCCGGCCGCGCTGACCAGCTCGCCGGCGCCGATCATCGGCAGCGGCGGGCTCATGTGCTGGGCGACGGCGTCGGCCAGCTTCGCCCGGCCCTCGAAGACGGCCGACAACAGCTCGCGCTCGGACACGCTGCCGGCCACCTCGCCGGCCATCACCGGCGGCTCGGCGCCCACCACGGGCATCTGCGACACCCCGTACTCGCGCAGGATGCCGATGGCGTCGCGCACGGTCTCCGACGGGTGGGTGTGCACCAGGTCGGGCAGCGCGCCCGATTTGCGGCGCAGCACGTCGCCGACGCTGAACTCCTCCGTCGAGCCGTCGAGGCGGGCCCGCAGGAACCCGTACGACGACATCCAGGCGTCGTTGAAGATCTTGGACATGTAGCCGCGCCCGCCGTCGGGCAGCAGGACCACGACCAGCGCGTCGGGCCCGGCTTCCTCGGCGACGCGGATCGCGGCGACGACCGCCATCCCGCACGACCCGCCGACGAGCATCGCCTCCTCGCGGGCCAGGCGCCGCGTCATGTTGAACGAGTCGGAGTCCGACACCGCGATGATCTGGTCGGGCACCGTGCGGTCGTAGGCCTGCGGCCAGAAGTCCTCGCCGACGCCCTCGACCAGGTAGGGCCGGCCGCTGCCGCCCGAATACACCGAGCCCTCGGGGTCCGCGCCGATGATGCGCACCCGGCCGCCGGACACCTCCTTGAGGTAGCGGCCCGCGCCGGTGATCGTGCCGCCGGTGCCGATGCCGGCGACGAAATGGGTGACCTTGCCGTCGGTATCGGCCCAGATCTCCGGGCCGGTGGTCGCGTAGTGGCTGGCCGGCCCTTCCGGGTTGGCGTACTGGTCGGGCTTCCAGGCGCCGTCGATTTCCGTGACGAGCCGGTCGGAGACGCTGTAGTAGCTGTCCGGGTGGTCGGGCGGCACCGCCGTCGGGCACACCACCACCTCGGCGCCGTAGGCGAGCAGCACGTTGCGCTTGTCCTCGCTGACCTTGTCGGGGCAGACGAACACGCACTTGTATCCGCGGTGCTGGGCGACCAGCGCGAGGCCGACGCCGGTGTTGCCCGACGTGGGCTCGACGATGGTGCCCCCGGGCTTGAGCTGCCCGCTGGCCTCGGCGGCGTCGATCATCTTGACCGCGATCCGGTCCTTCGAGCTGCCGCCGGGGTTGAGGTATTCGACCTTGGCCGCCACCGTGCCGGCGCCGTCCGGGACGACCGAGTTCAGCCGAACCAGCGGCGTCCCACCGATGAGGTCACTGATGTGCTGCGCGATCCGCATGCGTTCATCGTGTCAGGCGGGTTCGGGCGGCGCACACTCGCTAGCCGGTGGCCTCGCGAATGTAGTCGCCGATCTGGCGCAGCGAGCGGATGGCCTCGGGCACCAGCGGCGCGGCGAGCTGGAAGTCGTGCACCTGCCCGGGCCAGACCCGCACCTCGGCCGGCACGCCGACCGCGGCCAGCCGGGACGCCGCCAACTGCGCGTCGTGCAGCAGCACCTCGGATCCGGACACGTGGATGAGCGTGCGGGGCAGGCCGGGCTTGATGTGCTCCAGGGGCTCGTAAATCTCTTCGGGTTTGCCGTCGACGACATTCTTTTCGGCCGCGCTAGCAACCAACTCGACGAGCGCGTCGAACGCGTTGGCGGGGAACATCGCGTCGCTCTTGATGTTGGGGTGGGCCTGCTTGCATTCCTTTGCTAGCTGCAGCAGTGGCGAGATCGCCACCAGCGCCGCCGGCTCCTCGCCCTCCTCCTGGAGGCGTTGCGCCAGCGTCAGCGCGAGGTACCCGCCCGCGGAGTCACCGGCCAGCACGATCTGGTCCGGCTGGAAGCCGCGCTCGCGCAACCATTGGTAGGCGTCGTGGCAGTCGTCGAGCGCCATCCCGACCGAATGCTTGGGCAACAGCCGGTAGTTGACCACCAGCACGGGGGTGTCAGCAAACTCCGACAGGGCCTCGACGAGCCGGCCGTGGGAGTTTGCTCCACAGGTCAAGAACGCGCCGCCGTGCAGATACACCACGATCCGCCGGGTGCCGTCGGCGGGGAGCACCCCGGGCGCGCGCACCAGCTGCGCGGAAGCATTGGGCAAGTTCACGGTCTCGCGGACCGTCGCGGAGACGGGGAGCAGGACGCGGGCGGCGGCGTCGATGAGGCCCCACGGCCAGGGAAAGTTGGGGGCGTGGCTGCCTGCGGCCAGAACCGGCCGGATCGTCAGCCTTGACGCGAGGTTAGCTACCCGTGCAGCAACGCTGGGCCCGGACTCGAGTACCTCGACCGGTGCGCCGTCGCTGATTGCAAATCTGCGTGCCTCAACTCTACGTCGCTTGAGGACCTCGTGTGGCCGAACGGTATTCCGGGGTGACCCGGATACCTTGCTGGGTGCGGTCATGCTCAACACTTCCTACGCCGTTGTAGTGCGATACAGCATGTGACGAGGCAGCCAATCGTCTGGTTCAGCCCGACTTCCCAGGGCGTTCAGCCAACCCCTAAAACTTAGCTTGACAGGCGTTACTGAGTAGAACGTTTGAAGAATCTGATTTGATACCACATTTGATTCACAACGTGACCGCATTGTTGATAACCCGCCCGCGCAAACCCCGGAGCGGATCTAAACTGATTTTGTGACCATCCGGGTGCCGCGTCGTTCGACGATCGCCCTGGCCACTGCGGGTGCGCTCGCCTCGACGGGCACGGCCTATCTGGGCGCACGCAACCTGCTCGTCGGCCAGGCGGCGCACACGCGCACCGTCATCCCGAAGGCCTGGGACATCCCGCCCCGCGCCGACGGCGTGTACAGCCCCGGCGGGGGCCCCGTGCAGCGGTGGCAGCGCGGCATGTCCGTCGACGTGCACCTGATGATCTTCGGCGACTCCACCGCCACCGGGTACGGGTGCATGAGCGCCGAGGAGGTGCCCGGTGTGCTGATCGCGCGCGGGCTGGCCGAACGGAGCGGCAAGCCCGTTCGCCTGAGCACCAAGGCCATCGTCGGCGCCACGTCGAAGGGCGTCGCCGGCCAGGTCGACGCGATGTTCGTGGCCGGGCCGCCGCCGGACGTGGCCGTGATGATGCTGGGCGCCAACGACGTCACCGCCCTCAACGGCATCAGCCAATCCGCGCAGCGGCTGGCCATGACCGTGCGCAAGCTGCGCTCCCGCGGGGCCGTCGTGGTGGTCGGCACCTGCCCGGATCTGGGGGTCATCACCGCCATCCCGCAACCGCTTCGCTCGCTGGCGCACGCCCGCACGTCGCAGCTGGCCCGCGCGCAGACCGCGGCCGTGCGCGGGGCCGGCGGTGTGCCGGTCCCGATGGCCCAGCTGCTGGCACCCCAATTCCGGGCCAAGCGCGAGCTGATGTTCTCCGCCGACGGCTACCACCCCTCGCCCACCGCGTACGCGCTGGCCGCCGAGGCGCTGCTGGCCGCGGTGTGCGACGCGCTGGGCGTCGAAACCGAAAGCCTGCTACCCGACGTCCTGGCCCCCACCAGCGCGCCGGTGCTGGGTGCGGCCCACACGCGGCTGAGCGTGATGTCGCGGCTGTGGCGGCGGCCGGCGTCGGAATCCGCCGCCCCGTCTGCGTGGGCACCCGCCGCCACCGACTAGATTTGGTGTGGCCCGTCGCGGTGTGAACGCACACCCGCCCACTTAGCGAGCCCGCATCCGCTGGAAGGAACAGCCATGCCCGAAGCCGTCATCGTCTCAGCCGCTCGCTCACCGATCGGCCGCGCCATGAAGGGGTCGCTGGTCAGCATGCGGCCCGACGACCTTGCCGCTCAGATGGTGCGCGCTGCGCTCGACAAGGTGCCCGCGCTCAACCCGCACCAGATCGACGACCTGATCCTGGGCTGTGGCCTGCCGGGCGGCGAATCCGGCTTCAACATGGCCCGCGTCGTGGCCGTCGAGCTCGGCTACGACTTTTTGCCCGGCACCACCGTCAACCGGTACTGCTCGTCGTCGCTGCAGACCACGCGCATGGCGTTCCACGCGATCAAGGCCGGCGAGGGCGACGCGTTCATCTCGGCCGGCGTGGAGACCGTCTCACGCTTCGGCAAGGGCAACTCCGACTCGTGGCCCGACACCAAGAACCCGCTGTTCGACGAGGCCCAGGAGCGTTCGGCCGCGGCCGCGGCCGGCGCCGACGAATGGCACGACCCCCGCGCCGACGGGAACCTGCCCGACGTGTACATCGCGATGGGTCAGACCGCGGAGAACGTCGCCATCATGACGGGCATCAGCCGCGAGGACCAGGACCGCTGGGGCGTGCGCAGCCAGAACCGGGCCGAGGAGGCGATCAAGAGCGGCTTCTTCGAGCGCGAGATCACCCCGGTGACCCTGCCCGACGGGACCACCGTCAGCACCGACGACGGCCCGCGTGCCGGGACCACCTACGAGAAGGTCTCCGAGCTCAAGCCGGTGTTCCGGCCCAACGGCACCGTCACCGCGGGCAACGCCTGCCCGCTCAACGACGGCGCGGCCGCCCTGGTGATCACCAGCGACACCAAGGCCAAGGAGCTGGGCCTGACGCCGCTGGCGCGCATCGTGTCCACCGCCGTCAGCGGGCTGTCGCCGGAGATCATGGGGCTGGGCCCCATCGAGGCGTGCAAGAAGGCGCTGGCGCGGGCCGGCATGTCGATCGGCGACATCGACCTGTACGAGATCAACGAGGCGTTCGCGGTGCAGGTGCTGGGCTCCGCGCGCGAGCTGGGCATGGACGAGGACAAGCTGAACGTGTCCGGCGGGGCGATCGCGCTGGGTCACCCGTTCGGCATGACCGGCGCCCGCATCGCCACCACGCTGCTCAACAACCTGCAGACGCACGACAAGACGCTGGGCCTGGAGAGCATGTGCGTCGGCGGCGGCCAGGGCATGGCGATGGTGATCGAGCGGCTCAGCTGAGCTGATTGCCGCGTTGACTCTGCGTTCGTGGCGCAAAAGTCCGAGTAGATCGCGCCATCAGCGCAGAGTCAGCGCTTCGTCCGAGCGTCCCAGGCATGGCGCACCCTGCGAATGACATCGCCCGGCCGTTACGCGCCACGACCCTGATGACGGTCCAGCCGACGCGATGGACGTACTCCTGCCGGTCGACGTCCCATGCGTACTGGGCCGGATCTGTCCAATGCTGTTCGCCGTCGTACTCCACGGCCAACATCATGGCGTCCCAACCCATATCGAGGAAGTACCGGGGAAAGCCGTCCGCCCCCGGGACGGGGATCTGCGTCCGCGGCTTCGGGAAGCCCGCGTTGATCAGCTGGAGCCGTAGCCACGTTTCCTTCGGCGACTGAGCTCCCGCGTCGACCAGGTCCAGCGCCCGCTGGAGTTGACGCAGGCCACGCGCATGACGGTGGTTGCCGGCCAGTTCCTCAACATCTCTGGCCTTGAAGTCGGTCGCTGCGGCGAGCGCATCGAGGCGAGCAACAGCCAGGCCGATGGCCCCCCGCCGGCCGAGGTCGAACGCTGTGCGCTGGGGCGTCGTCACGTACAGACCATCGAGCCGCGCGGATTCGTCACCCAACAGAAGCTCGTCGCGCGTCACGACGCCTCGCGGCGCTCTCGCGTTGCGCCAGATCAATTCGATCGGCGTGTCGTCGTCGACCCACTTGGCGCCGTGCATCGCCGATGCCGCGGCGCCGGCTACCACTCCCTCCCGGCGCGACCAGAGCCAGGCAGCCTTGGCGCGCTGTCGCAGTGACGGTTCAAGACGCTTTTCCACGTAGACATTCGGCATGATCGCGCGGTAGTACTTGCGCAGCTCATGCCGGCTGACTTCGCCGGCGGCAAGCGCCTCGGTACCGATGAACGGTTGGCGGACAGGCTCCATCTCGGCATCGTGGCGGCCTCCACCGACATCGCCGCTGATCCTGCGTCCACGCAGCAGAAGTGCGAGTGGGGCCCGCCGTCAGCGCATAGTCGACGCGAAAGCGAGCGCGCACGAAAAAGGCCGGCACCGCGGTGCCGGCCTTCTTCGTTGCAGCGAGCTAGTCGTTCTGCAGGTAACTCAGCAGACGCAAGATCTCGATGTACAGCCAGACCAGCGTCACCGTGAGGCCCAGCGCGATGCCCCAGGCCGCCTTCTCCGGCGCACCCGCGCGGACCATCTGGTCGGCGGCGTCGAAGTCGATCAGGAAGCTGAAGGCGGCGATGGCGATGCACACCAGCGAGAAGATGATCGCGACGGTTCCGCCGCTGCGCAGGCCCAGGCCCGTGCCGCCGTTCACGTGGAACAGCGCCAGCACGAAGTTGCCGAGCATCAGGGCCAGCACCCCGAACAACGCGGCGACCACCATGCGGGTGAATTTCGGCGTGACCCGGATGGCGCCGGTCTTGTAGACCACGAGCATCCCGAAGAACACGCCGAAGGTGCCCAGCACGGCCTCGCCGATGAGCGCACCGGCGTTGGCGTTGGAGACCTGGAAGTTGGCGAAGATGAAGGAAATCGCGCCGAGGAAAAGTCCCTCGAGAACGGCGTAGCTGAGCACGATCGCGGGGCTGTCCTGCTTGCGGCCGAAGGTCGCGATGAGGACCAGACCCAGGCCGCCGAGCGCGCCGATGAGGGTCAGCGGCATCGCCAGCGCGAGGTTGGACGCCACCAGGAAGTAGGACACGACGGCGGCGGCGGTCAGCACGGCCAGCGTCATGCCGGTCTTGGTGACGACGTCGTCGATGGTCAGCGGACGGGAAGCTTTGGTCTCCTGGTAGGGAGCAGCCATGTAGGGGTCGGCCTGGTAGTAGCCTGGGGCCGCTCCAGTGCCGAATTGCGCGTATCCGCCCTGCTGCTTGGGCAGCGACCGAAATACCGGGTTACTTGTCTCCCGCACCGTCGGATCCTCTCTATGGGACTGTGGGTTCGAGCTGTGCGAACAACTGCTCAACGACCAGAGGGCCGCCCGGGTTCCCAGCGGACCTGCTGTTTCTCTAGGTTTCGGGACTTTTGTTGTTGTCGTCCGGTCAAACATAAACCTTACCCGCGGGCATCGCTTCAGTCGTGACGATCTAGATTGCTGGTCGAGACCGGGCGGCGATGGGAGGCTGGGGCGTTGACTGAGGAAGCTGCGGAGCCCGATGAGGTCCTGACCCGGGTCGACGGCGGAGTCGGACTGATCACGCTCAACCGCCCCAAGGCCATCAACTCGCTGAATCAGAACATGGTGGACGCGTTAAGCGCCGTGCTCACCCGCTGGGAAAGCGACGACGCGGTGGGCGCGGTGGTGCTGGCGGGGACGGGCGAGCGCGGCCTGTGCGCCGGCGGCGACGTCGTCGCGGTCTACCACAGCGCCCGCAAGGACGGCGTCGAGGTACGGAAGTTCTGGCGCGACGAGTATCTGCTCAACGGCCAGATCGGCAGGTTCGCCAAGCCGTATGTGTCGCTGATGGACGGCATCGTGATGGGTGGCGGCGTCGGCGTCAGCGCGCACGGCAGCGTGCGCGTGGTGACCGAAACCTCAAAGGTGGCAATGCCTGAGGTGGGCATCGGGTTCGTCCCCGACGTCGGCGGGGCGTTTCTGCTTTCCCGGGCCCCGGGCGAGCTGGGGCTCTACGCCGCCCTGACCGGGGCGCCGTTCTCCGGATCCGACGCCATCGCCATGGGATTCGCCGATTACTACGTGCCGCACGGTGACCTCGACGCGTTCGCCGCGGCGGTCGTGGCCGACGGCATCGACGCCGCGCTGGCCGCCCACGCAATCGAGCCGCCACCGAGTGAGCTTGTGGCGCAACGCTATTGGATCGACGAGTGTTTTACCGGCGACACCGTGGCGGACATCGTGGCCGCGCTGCGCGGGCACGGCGCCGGACCGGCCAACGAGGCGGCCGACCTGATCGCCACCCGCTCCCCCATCGCCGTGTCGGTGGCGCTGGAGGCGGTGCGCAGGGCCGCCAAGATGGACACGCTGGAAGACGTTCTGGTGCAGGACTATCGGGTGTCGAGCGCGTCGGCGCGCTCGCACGACCTGGTGGAGGGCATCCGCGCGCAGATCATCGACAAAGATCGCAATCCGAAATGGTCGCCGGCGACGCTGGCCGACATCACCGCGGCTGACGTCGAGGCGTATTTCGCGCCCGTCGACGACGACCTGACGTTCTAGAAAGGCGGTTCGGGTGACCGACAACTTCGAAACCATCCTTGTCGAGCGCGACCAGCGGGTCGCGATCATCACGCTGAACCGGCCGCAGGCGCTCAACGCGCTCAACAGCCAGGTGATGCGCGAAGTGACCAGCGCGGCAACCGAACTGGACAACGACCCCGGCATCGGGGCGATCGTCATCACCGGTTCGGCGAAGGCGTTCGCGGCCGGGGCCGACATCAAGGAAATGGCGGCCTTGACGTTCGCCGACGCGTTCGACGCCGACTTCTTCGGCGCCTGGGGCAAACTGGCCGCCGTCCGCACCCCCACGATCGCCGCGGTGGCCGGTCACGCGCTGGGCGGCGGCTGCGAACTGGCGATGATGTGCGACCTGCTGATCGCGGCCGACACCGCGAAGTTCGGCCAGCCGGAGATCAAACTCGGTGTGCTGCCGGGCATGGGCGGCTCGCAGCGGCTCACCCGCGCCATCGGCAAGGCCAAGGCCATGGACCTCATCCTCACCGGTCGCACCATCGACGCCGCGGAAGCCGAACGGAGCGGCCTGGTTTCGCGGGTGGTGCCGGCCGACGACCTGCTGGCCGAGGCCAAGGCCGTCGCCACCACGATCTCGCAGATGTCGCGGTCCGCGGCGCGGATGGCCAAAGAGGCCGTCAACCGCGCCTTCGAATCCACGCTGTCCGAAGGGCTTCTCTACGAACGCAGGCTGTTCCATTCGACGTTCGCGACCGAGGACCAGTCCGAGGGAATGGCGGCATTCATCGAGAAGCGGGCTGCAAACTTCACCCACCGATAGGACCCTTCGATGAGCGAGCCGAGTCAGGCGACGACCGCCCCTCCAGACGAAGCCGACCGCGAAGCCGAGCCGGAAGTCCGCGAGGCTCGCGAACCCCGCTCGCCCAAGAGGCCTTGGTGGATACGCCATTACACGTTCATGGGCACCACGGTCGGCCTGATCTTCATCTGGTTCTCGATGACGCCGTCGCTGCTGCCGCGCGGCGCGCTGTTCCAGGGACTGGTCAGCGGCATTTCCGGCGCGATCGGCTACGGGTTCGGGGTCTTCGGCGTGTGGCTGGTCCGCTTCATGCGCACCAAGAACTACAGCCCGCCCGCGCCGCGCTGGGCGTGGATGGTGCTGATCCCGGTCGGCGCGGCCGGCATGGTGGTGATGGCGATCCGGTTCCACGTCTGGCAGGACCGGGTGCGCGACCTGATGGGCGTGCAGCACCTGAAGTGGTACGACTACCCGGTGGCCGCCGGCCTGTCGCTGGTCGTGCTGTTCACGCTGGTCGAAATCGGCCAGTTCATCCGGTGGCTGGTCCGTTTTCTGGTCGAACAGCTGGATCGCGTTGCGCCGTTTCGCCTTTCGGTGACCATCGTCATCGTGGTGCTCATGGTGCTGACCATCACGCTGCTCAACGGCGTCGTGCTCAAGTTCGCCATGCGCACCATGAACAACACCTTCGCCTCGGCCAACAACGAGATGAGTCCCGACACCGCGGCCCCGAAAACGCCGCTGCGGTCCGGCGGTCCGCAGTCGCTGGTGTCGTGGGAGTCGCTGGGCCATCAGGGCCGCATCTTCGTGCAGGCCGGCCCGACCGTCGCCCAACTCACCGCCTTCAACGGGGCTCCGGCCGCCGAACCGATCCGGGCCTACGCCGGGCTGAATTCCGCCGACGACATCATCGCGACCGCGGACCTGGCGGCGCGTGAGTTGCAGCGCACCGGCGGCCTGCAACGCGCGGTGGTCGCGGTCGGCACCACCACCGGCACCGGCTGGATCAACGAGGCCGAAGCGGACGCGCTCGAGTACATGTACAACGGCAACACCGCGATCGTGAGCATGCAGTATTCCTTCCTGCCCAGCTGGCTGTCGTTCCTGGTGGACAAGGAGAACGCCCGCCACGCGGGCCAGGCGCTGTTCGAGGCGGTGGACAGGCTGATCCGGCAGATGCCCGAGGGGCAACGCCCGAAGCTCGTCGTGTTCGGCGAGAGCCTGGGCTCGTTCGGCGGCGAGGCGCCGTTCATGAGCCTGAACAACGTCCTGGCGCGGACCGACGGCGCGCTGTTCAGCGGACCGACGTTCCAGAACACCATCTGGACCGATCTGACCTCCACCCGCGACAGCGGTTCGCCGGAGTGGTTGCCGATCTACAACGACGGCAGGAACGTCCGATTCGTCGCCCGCCCAAGCGATTTGCAGCGCCCCAACGCGCCGTGGGACCACCCGCGGGTGGTCTATCTACAGCACGCCTCGGACCCGATCGCCTGGTGGACCCCCGACCTGTTGTTCGCCAAGCCGGACTGGCTGCGGGAAAAGCGCGGCTATGACGTGCTGCCCGAGACCTACTGGATCCCGGTGGTGACGTTCCTTCAGGTCACCGCGGACATGGCGGTGGCCGTGGACGTGCCGGCCGGACATGGTCACCACTACGTCGCCGATGTGGCCGACGGCTGGGCCGCCGTGCTGTCACCGCCCGGTTGGACCGACGACAAGACCGCCAAACTGCGGCCGCTGCTGCATTCCGACGCCACCTCCACCGGGTAGCTAGAGCCAGCGGCGAACGGTGCTGCCCGTGCGTGCCAGCGTGCCCGGGCCGGCGGGCGTGCTGATCAATTCCTCGAGGACACCCGATCCGGCCAGCGCCTGATAGCCGCCGATGACGTCGGTGGCGCGGTGCAGCCCGATGTCGAGCAGCGCGGCCGCCGCCAGGCTGGACGTGTAGCCCTCCGAGCAGACGATCACCCACTCGACGTCGTCGTTGACGGCCTCGGGCAGCTTGGCGTCGCTGGTCGGGTCGCAGCGCCACTCGAGGACATTGCGCTCGATGACCAGCGCGCCCGGCAGCTCGCCCTCGCGCAACCGCTGGGTCTGCGGCCGGATGTCGACGAGCACGGCCCCGCGCCGCAGCGCCTCGGGCACCTCGATGGCGCGCAGGCGGCGAAAGCGGCGCCGGGCCGACCTCAGGACTACGTCGATGCGGCTCATCAGGATCCCTCCGGTTGATCGGTCAGTTCGGTGCGCTCGCGGCGCAACGTGTTGCGGTCGGTGACCTCGTAATACGACATCGCCGTCAGCGGCGGCGAGTAGGCGTGCACGCTCAGGGTCGGCTGCACGGCCGCGGGCGCCGCCTTCGTCGTCGGTTGCGGAACGGGCCGCGGCGCCCACACCACGTCGTGCACCCAGCCCAGCGGGAACCCGGCCTGATCGCCGGCGTCCAACCGGCGCCGGCGCAATCCCTTTCCGTCCCAGCGGAATTCGCTGAGTGAGCCGGACACCACGGTCAGCGCGCCCAGCGACCCGCCGTGGTCGTGCAACTCGGTGGCGTGACCGGGCACCCAGCTGATCAGCCAGACGTCCAGTTCCCCGTCGCCGTGAATGCGGGTGAACCAGCGCTTGGATGCCGGCACCCCGCCCCGGGGTAACAGGTGGTCGAAGCGCCCGCTGAGGACGTGATCGGCGGCCTGGTCGGTGGCGTGCAGCAGGTCGGGCACCCGCAGCCGCGTGGGCCCCGACGCGGGCTTGAGGGGCGAGGAGACGACGGCAGGCGTCGCGAAAGAAACGGACATTCGAGGAGCTCCAGGGTCAACGGATGGGCAAGCGGCGGCGTGTTAGGGCCGACAACACTCGCAAAATCCGAAGCGCTCCATCACGGTCGCCAGTGTTGCATAGATTGAGACGGTGCGCCGTTGCCGTCATCGCCCCGGGCAGTCGAGCGCCCTTGTCGTCGCGGCGCTCGTCGTGGCGCTGACGGGCTGCTCGCACGGCGGGCCCGGCGGCACGGCGACGGCCCCGTCGGCGCGCCCGTCGAGCATCCCCCGCGGCCCCGGCTCGGCACCGCCGGGCGCCATCGGGCTCAGCCCGGGCGGGGTGACGACCAGGGTCGACGTCCCCGCGGATTCGACCGAGGAGGAGTATTTCCAGGCCTGTCACGCCGCAAAAGTGTGGATGGAAACCCAGCCCAGGACGGGTGCGTCGCTGTTCGAGCCGTACCTGGCGATGGTGCAGGCGTCGCCTTCGGGGACACCCGGCACCTGGGGCACCCGCTGGTCGGAGCTGACGCTGGCCCGGCAGGCGGCCGTGATCACCGCCGCGCGGGCGGCCGCCGGCGACGAATGCGGGTAAGGCCGGCGCTTTCGGCAATTGTGATCACGCGTACGAAAAGTGCGGATCGCGGCCGCCGCCGCGCAGAATGAACGCATGCCGCGTCGCTCATCACCCACCCGGGTGGCGCTGGCGCTGGGCAGCGGCGGCGCCCGCGGCTACGCCCACATCGGCGTCATCGAGGCGCTGCGGGCGCGCGGCTACGAGGTGGTCGGGGTCGCCGGTTCCTCGATGGGCGCGATGGTCGGCGGCCTGCACGCGGCGGGGCGCCTCGACGAGTTCGCCGATTGGGCGAAGTCCCTGACGCAGCGCACCATCCTGCGCCTGCTGGACCCGTCGATCAGCGCGGCCGGCGTGCTGCGGGCCGGGAAGATCCTGGATGCGGTGCGCGACATCCTCGGGCCGGTGTCTATCGAGGAGTTGCCCATCCCCTTCACCGCGGTCGCCACCGACCTGCTGGCCGGCAAGTCGGTGTGGTTTCAGCGCGGCCCCCTCGACGAGGCGATCCGCGCGTCCATCGCGATTCCGGGGGTGATCGCGCCACACGCGTTCGACGGGCGCCTGCTGGCCGACGGCGGCATCCTCGACCCGCTGCCGATGGCGCCGATCGCAGCGGTGAACGCCGACCTGACCATCGCGGTCAGCCTCAGCGGCAGCGAGGCCGGCGGCATCGAAGACCACCGCGACGCGGAACCGGGGGCCACCGTCGAGTGGCTCAGCCGCATGGTGCGCAGCACCTCCGCGCTGCTGGACACCGCGGCGGCGCGGTCGCTGCTGGACCGGCCGACCGCGCGAGCGGTGCTCGGCCGGTTCGGGTCCGACGATGCCGAGGCCGAGGACGTCGGCCCCGATGACATCGCCGACCTTCCCGCGGTTCCCAAGCTGGGCAGCTTCGAGGTGATGAACCGCACGATCGACATCGCCCAGGCCGCGCTGGCGCGCCACACGCTGGCGGCCTATCCACCGGACCTGCTGATCGAGGTGCCGCGTTCAACGTGCCGGGGCCTGGAATTTCACCGGGCGGTGGAGGTCATCGCCGCGGGCCGGGCGCTGGCCAATGAGGCCCTCGACGGTCTGGAGGCCGAGCCGGAACAGGCCGCGCCGCCCGCGCTCGACGGCTGAGGGTTCAGGCGCCCAGAAAGCTTGCGACGGCCCGGGCTTCGCGGCGGCCCTGTTCGCGTCCGGCGATGGCCGAATCGATGCGGCAGCGCGGATCCAGCGGATTGGGTCCGAACGCCGCGAGGGAGTCGGCGTCGGCGAACATCGCGAACGTCGCGCCGGAGAATGCCTCGATCTCGGCGGCCGGGCCCGCGCCGAACGCCGCCGGCGCGTCGACCCCCGACGGCACCAGCACCACCGCGGCGGCGCAATCGCCGGCCACCGCGAGGTTGACCGAGCTGGCCACCCCGCCGTCCATGTAGCGCCGAGCCCCGATCGTCACCGGCGGCCACGCCCCCGGCACCGCGCAGCTGGCCGCGACCGCGTCGACCAGCCCGACGCCCGACTCCCGATCGAACACGACCAGCTCGCCGGTGCCGACGTCGATCGCGGTGATCCGCAGCGCCCGCTCCGGCCAGTCGTGGGACGGCAGGCGCTGGGCGATCACCCGGCGCCGGACGGGCTCGGCCACCGTCTCGGTGGCCAGTGCCACGGCCCCGATCCGCTGCATCTGCTGCCGGGTCCGGTCCAGCGAATCGTCGTACGGTCCGGCCAGGGCGCTCAGGAAGACTTCGGTGATGTCGTCGACGTCGACGCCGGAATCGATCTCGGCCGACGACTCCGCGACTTGCCGGTCGTAGAGGGCCTCCAGTGGGCAGCCGCTGCCGATCTGCGCGGCGACGGCCGAACCCGCCGAGGTGCCCACGAGCACATCCGAATCCAGCAACGCCCGGGCGGCCGCGGGCGCCTCGTCGGCGATGCCACGCAAAACCCCTGTCTCCCAAGCGATTCCAGCTATCCCGCCGCCGGCCAGCACGAGCGCGCGCCTGGCCGTCACGCCGACGCACCGGTGTGCTGCGCGCGCTGAACCGACTCGCTGAGGTCTTCTCGACGAAGCTGATGGCTTGGCGGGTCGGGCAGCACCAACTCCCTCGTGACACGCAGCCCCGCGTCGACGTGGACCAGCTCGCCGGGCGGGATCAGGCTCCAGCGCGGGTCCTCGTCCATCCGCTCGGTGGCGAACACCACCGACGACCGGGCGCACAGCGGCTGCGACCACGCGCGAATTCGCTTGGTCTGCATATCGAAATCGGGGGCACCGTCCAGTCGCCGGTCCAGGACGTAGAGCTCGTGGGTGTCGGGGTAGCGCAGCGCCCACATGTCGGTGGCGGTGCTCAGCAAGACGTTGACCGCGTAGATCGGCACCGTCGCCGCCAGCCAGCGCATGGCGTCGACCAGGCCCGCGGTCTCGTCGCCGCCGCGGGCGCGGATCGAGCCGGTGATCAACGCGAACACCCGCTCCGAATCGGTCTCGCCCAGGACCAGGCCGTCGGTGCCGAGCTCGCGCAGCCGTTCGTCGATGTCATCCAGCCCCTCGACCACGCCGTTGTGCGCGAAGATCCGGCCGTCCTGCAGGAACGGGTGGGTGTTGCGGACGTCGAGCGAACCCGTCGTCGCGTAGCGGACGTGCGCGACGAAGGTGGTGCCGCTCAGCTCGTGCGCCTCGGTGGCGAACTGGTTGTCTTCCCAGGCCGCGATCGGATCCTTGTGCAGCTGTGGCCGGCCGTCGCGGTCGAAGACGCCCAGGCCGCTGCCGTCGGGGTTTTTGCGGCTCTGCTGGGACAGGCTGTCCGGGGCGTTGAGCAGCCAAAAGGTCGCTGTGCACACGTCCGTCCCGGCGTGCAAGCCAAAAAGTCGGCACATGATTCCGACCGTACCGAAGGCGGTCCAACGCCTTTCAGCGCGCCAACCCGGGCGCGGCCCGGCCGGTGATCAGCGGCAGATCGAAGAAGCTTTGGATGCCGGCCGGGGCCGCGCAGGTGGCGGGCACCGCGTTGACGCAGTGCGCGGCGGTCGCGACGATGCCGGGGTTGCTCTGCAGCCCCGCCTCCACGGTTTCCGGCTGCCACCCCTTGACCGTCACGAAGGTGTCCGGGTTGCCGCGCACCTCGATCTCGTAGCGCTCCCCGGCCGGCCCGAAAGACCAAGGCGGGTCGAGGTTTTCGGATCCCATCAGCCAGTTCACGGTGATCCGCACGACCACCGCGTCGCCCACCAGCGCCTCCCAGTGGAAGCGGCGCCCGGCGACCTGGCCGGGCTCGATCGACCCGATCGGCGAGTCGATCGGCGCGGTCGCCACCGCCACCTCCTGCGACGACCGGATGGGGCCGGCGGCAAAGCCCAGCTGGTCGACGCAGAGCCGGACCGACTGGGTGAAGCCGCCGTCGAGCAGCTTTTGCATCGGCCCGGTGAGCGCGCTGTCGGGCGTGCCGCCGAAGCCCATCACATAGCGCAGCACATCCGGTGCGCCATAGGTACGCAGGTCGGAAAACTCTTCGGCGCGAACGTAAGTCACGCCCGTCGACATCACCGACAGCAGCAGCGGAAACAGCTCGGTGGCCGCGCCCGGCCCGATCCCGGCGCCGTGCAGCGTCGCGTTGCCGGCCTGCGCGGCGACTTCCAGTGGGGCGCCTTCCTTTTCGCTCGGGTAGAACCATCCGAGCGGGGTCACGACATTCTTGCCCGAGCGCAGCAGCGCCGCGACTTCCTCGACGCTGGGCAGCAGGGGTGCGTAGATCACTGCGTCGGCGTCCAGCGCCAGCACCTCGTCGATGCTGTTGGTCGCCGTGACGCCCAGCGGTGGTGTGCCGATGATCTCGCCGACGTCCTTGCGGGCCTTGGCCTCCGAATGCACCCAGCAGCCCACGAGTTCGAGCTCGGGATGCTCCAGCACTCCCTTGATGGCCGCGGTGCCGACCGATCCGGTCGCCCACTGAACGACGCGCAGGCTCATGTCGCCGGCCCTCTCAGTCGCGGGCCTCGACCACCCAATAGCCGTGCTCGGCGTATCGCGCCCGGATGGCCTTCTTGTCGTACTTGCCCACGCTGGTACGCGGAATCTCGTCGACGAACGTCCACCGCTCGGGCAGCCACCACCGGGCCACCTTGTCCGCGAGGAACTTTCGCAGCTCCTCGGCGCTCAACGACGAGTGCTTGGCGACGATGACGGCCAGCGGCCGTTCCTGCCACCGCTCGTCGGGCACCCCCACGACGGCGGCCTCGAGCACCTGCGGGTGCCCGATGAGGCAATTCTCCAGCTCCACCGACGAGATCCATTCCCCGCCGGACTTGATCACGTCCTTGGCGCGGTCGGTCAGCGTGACGAAGCCTCGCTCGTCGATGCGGCCGACGTCGCCGGTGCGCAACCAGCCGGAGTCGAACTTGGAGTCGTCATGGCCGAGGTAGTAGGAGCCGGCGATCCACGGGCCGCGGACCTCCACCTCGCCGACGGCCTCGCCGTCGTTGGGCAGCGGCGTGCCCTCGTCGTCGACGATGCGCATCTCCACGCCGCCCACCGGCTGGCCCTGCGTCGCGCGGAACGCCCAGTGCTGATCCTCGGGCGTTCCCGGCGGTGGCCACGCCATGGTGGCCATCGGCGAGGTTTCGGTCATGCCCCAGAGCTGACGGATCTGGACGCCGTGCTTTTCCTCGAACGTGCGCATCAGCGACACCGGAACGGCCGAGCCGCCGCAGACCACCAGGCGCAGCGACGACATGTCGTGCTCGGGGTCGTCCTCCAGGCGGTGCAGGACGTCGTTCCAGATGGTGGGCACCGCGCCGGCCACCGTGGGCCGCTGGTTTTCGACCATCCCGATCAGCGAGCGGGCGTCGAGGTGGCAATCCGGGAGCACCAGGTCGGCGCCCGCCAGCAGCGCCGCGTACGGCAGCCCCCACGCGTTGGCGTGGAACATCGGCACGACCGGCAGCACGCTGTCGATGGCCCCGACCCCGATGCCGTTGGTGGTGCATGCCGCCATGGCGTGCAGGAAGCTCGAACGATGGCTGTAGACAACGCCTTTCGGGTTGCCGGTGGTGCCGCTGGTGTAGCACATCGCGGCCGCGGACCGCTCGTCGACGTCCGGCCACGCGAAGTCGGGGGATTCGGCGTCGATCAGCTCGGCGTAGTTCAGCACGGTCTTGCCGGATCCCTCCAGCGGCCCGGCCTGTCCGTCGTCGCCGACCACGATCACCGTCTCGACGGTCTTGAGTTCGCCCAGCACCGGGGCCAGCAGTTTGACCAGCGACGCGTCGACGAGCACGACCCGGTCCTCGGCCTCGTTGGCCACGTAGGCGATCTGCTCGGGGAACAGCCGGATGTTGAGGGTATGCAGGACGGCGCCCATCGACGGCACCGCGAGGTAGGCCGCCAGGTGTTCGGCGTTGTTCCACATGAAGGTCGCGACGCGCTGATCCCCGGC
Organism: Mycobacterium paraense; assembly: GCF_002101815.1. Classification (GTDB taxonomy): domain Bacteria; phylum Actinomycetota; class Actinomycetes; order Mycobacteriales; family Mycobacteriaceae; genus Mycobacterium; species Mycobacterium paraense. Next base: position 231,407 of record NZ_LQPM01000007.1, read on the forward strand.
AACGCCGAGGCGGCGCAACGCGTTTGCCAACCGGGCAGCCTGCTGGCCCAGCTCGCGATGGGTGATCCGCCGGTAACCGTCGCCGGTGGCGGTGGTGACCGTCCGCGCGCCGTGGACGCCGCAGCCGTGCCGCATGATGGCGGCGATCGTCAACGGAAAGTCCTGCATCGTGCTGTCCATCGAGGTACCGCCTCACTCTCTCGGCGCGACACCGCCACCTCTGCGGTCGGGCGAATGCTATCGCCGCAGGCGGCTATGAGAAAACGGGTTCCCCCGACAATGCGCGTTTTAAGCGCGAGTCGCCGGGCCGGCCCGGCGAAAGCTCAGGCGAGGGCCGGCTCCCACTGCGGCAACTCGGGCACGACCCACTCGGTCGGCGTCTCGCTCTCGTGCACCGGCGTCTCGATGCCCAGGGCGACGATCGAGGCGACCGGCGCCACGGTCACGATGCCGGCGTAGTCGGCGATGTAGAGGTATTTCGCGTCGGCGCTCTCGACCACGCACGAGGGCTGGCCGGCGACGCCGATGGTGCCGACGACGTCGTGGGTGAGCGTGCACAGCACCGTGACGCCGCCGTCGCTGACCAGGTAGGCGCGGTCGCCGTCGCCGCTGAGCGTCAGGCCGGTCAGGATGCCGATCTCGCCGATCTTGCGCGTGCCGGTGACCTTGGCGGTGCGGGTGTCGACGACGTCGATCACCGCGCCCAACTCGGGCGCGCAGCTGGCCACGTACGCGAGCGCGCCGTTGGGGCTGAGCGCGACGTCGCGGATCGGCAGGCCGATCTCGACGGTGCCCAGCACGCGCGGCCGGGACGGCGCGCGGGTGTCGATCACGACGAGCTGGCCGCCGGCGGGACCGTTCGTGGCGACGTACAGCCGCCCCCCGTCGGCGCTGACCCGCACGCATTCGGTGGTGGTTCCGGGCCGGTTCGCCCACGCGACCTCCGCCACGCGGCCGGTCCTGGCGTCCAGGACCGCGACGTCCGCACCGCCCGCGCCGTTGCGGCTCGCGTAGACGTAGTTGCCGTCCGGGCTCACCGCCAGGTCGCTCACGCTGTGCGCCAGCGGATGGGTGGCGACCACCGTGTTGGTCGGCACGTCGACGACCCCGATCGAGTCGTAGGCCGGGGTCACGGTGCTCACGTAGGCGCGGCTGGGGTGGTGGCCGGCCACGGCGAGCGCGAACGGCTCCGGCAACCCCGCGACGGTCTGCACGACGCGGCAGGTCTCGGTGTCGATGACCGAGACGCTGTCGTCGGCATAGTTGGCCACCATCAGCCGGGTGCCGTCGGGGCTGGCGGCGATGCCGCTGATCGGGCCCTGCTGCACGGCAATCTGGACGACGATCGGGAACCCGGCCGCCGCTCCCAACTCGATGACCCCGCCGTCTCCGGCCTGGTGTCGGTGGTTAACTGCGAGCATGCTGGCACCGCCTCTGCTGTCTTGGTAGTACGTCCGGATCCCTTTGACGGGCGCCCGCGCCCTGCCCGAACCGAACCCCGCCACCCGTAGATGGCTGCTTGAAGAGAAATTTTACCGAGCGAATTTCGCCGAAAAAGAATTCAATATCGGCACTGTTGGACACGTCACACCCACCGCCCGACGCGCGCTTAAGAGATATTTATCGGCGACGCCGGCGCGCGGTCGCCGGCGAACCGAATTCCGGCAATTACCAGCGCTTTCGGCCGCCGGGCGAACCGGAAGTGTCACCCCTGGCCGGGACCGATAAATAAGGACCTCTTAGAATTCCCGGCCAAAAGAGGTCAATGTCACATTTTGCGAATTTCGGCGCGTCGGTTGCGAAATTAATTTTTGCCGACGGCGCCCGCGTCAGAGCGCGTCGTGGTCGCGTTCCCCGGTCCGGATGCGAATCACCTGCTCCACCGGCGATATCCAGACCTTTCCGTCGCCGATCTTTCCGGTGTGCGCCGTGCTGGCGATCGCCTCGACCACCCGCTCGGCGAACTCCGCATCGACCAGCACCTCGACGCGGACCTTCGGGACGAACTCCACCACGTACTCGGCTCCGCGGTACACCTCGGTGTGTCCGCGCTGGCGGCCGTAGCCCTGCACTTCGGTGACGGTCAGGCCGAGCACCCCGACGGACTCCACGGCGTGCCTGACATCGTCGAGCGTGAACGGCTTGACGATCGCGGTGACCAGCTTCATGGCGCCACCACCGGCTCAATCGTCCGCCGTCTCGACCGGCTCGGCGGCCACCACCGGGGACCGCGCGGCCGCCAGCGGCTCGACCCGCCGGCCCGTGACGAGCGCTTCGTCGGGGTATGCCTCTTCGTCGTGGACGCCGAGGTCACCGGTTTCCAGGACCTCGTCGGGGAGCCGCAGCTTCATGAAGAGGCCCAGGACCTTCAGGATCACGAAGGTGACGGCCGCGTCCCAGACGATGACGGTGGCCGCGGCGCCCGCCTGGATCAAAATCTGCTTGGGATGGTGGCCCCACAGCCACCCGGAGAACGTGACGTCGGATCCCGCACTGCCACCGAGGTATTCGACGATCTTCGGGTCGGCGAGGACCCCGACCAGCAACCCGCCCGACAGGCCGGCCACGCCGTGGGTGTGGAAGACGCCCAGGGTGTCGTCGACCTTGTGGAACAGCCTGGTCTTGCCGAGCCAGTTCCAGGACATCCAGACGATGGACGAGGCGACCACCCCGATGATCATCGCGCCGAAGCTGTTGACGAACCCGGCCGCCGGGGTGATGGCGACGAGGCCGGTGATCATGCCGTTGATCGCGCCGAGGAACGTGGGTTTGCGCTGCCTGCTCGCGAAGATGTCCCACAGCACCCAGGTGAGCAGCGCGACGGCGGTGGTGAGGTTGGTGTTCAGCACCGCCAGCGACGCGTCCGCGCCCGAGAAGTACGGGTCACCTCCGTTGAACCCGTTCCAGCCCAACCACAGCACGCCGGCGCCGACCGCGGCCAGCGGCAGGTTGTTGGGCACCGCGCGCTCCCGGTCGCGCGCCAGCCTCGGTCCGATCACCGCGGCGGCGACGAATCCCGTTGTGCCGGCGGCCAGATGGATGACGTAGCCGCCGCTGTAGTCCAGGGCACCCGCCTGGGCCCACCAGCCGCCGCCCCACAGCAGGAAGGCGTTGACCGAGTAGGCAATCGTCGACCACAGCGGCACGAAGACGAGCCACGCTTTGAAGCTCATCCTGCCGATCACGCTGCCGAGAAACAGCAGCGGCGTGATCGCGGCGAACACGAATTGGAAGTAGGCCAGCGTGGTCTGCGAGAAGCGGAACTTCGGCATGGTGCCGTCCAACAGCGGGATGACGGCCTGTCCCTGGTTGTTGCTGGACAGGATCGTGTGGGGGATGCCGACGGCCGCCCTGAGGATGCCCGGGCCGAGCTTGAGCGGCTCGCCGAAGCCCATCTTGAAACCCCACAGCACCCACACGACGAGCACCAGCGAGAACCCGGTGAAGGCCATAAGCATGGTGTTGACGGCCCACTTCTTCTGCACGATGCCGCCGTACAGCACGGCGATGCCGGGGATACTCATCAGGCCGACCAGGGTCGCGGCGACCAACTGCCACGCGTTGTCTCCGGGGTTCAGCCAATCGGGATAGGGCAACATGGTTCAGACACACCCCAATTCGAGCCATAGGCTATAAATCAGCTGCGGTGCGAAGTGACGCCGTAGACGGGTGAAGCGTCGGCCCCATATGTTGCGGCCGTGTGTTCGGCGTTTTAAATGTTCATTTCGTTCGGCACGGCTGGTGCCGACCCCGCTAGCTGAACTGGGTCCGGGGCCGGGACAGCGCCACGCCGTCGACGCTGATGTCGAGTTTCTCGTTGTAGAAGGCCACCAGGCCGGCGATCTGCCCGACCGCGGGCAGCGGGTAGTGGTAGGTCCACGCCAGGTCCGGATGCGTGGTGTCGCCGGCCCGCACCGACCAGTAGCCCGACGTCACTCCCTTGTACGGGCACAGCGTCTGGGCGGGGCTGGGTTCCAGATGCTCGAACGCGATGTCGGTCGGATCGATGTAATACCTTGTGGGCAAACCAGTTTCGAACAGCAGCACCGGAGACCCGGTGTCGGCGAGGGTGATTCCGTCCAGCTCGACGCGGACGTGGCGGTGGGAGCGCAGCGCGTCCACCCGCGAATACGGGTTGCGGGGGTGGCCGTAGATCGGCTCGTCCTCCTCGAACCACCGCAGCGGATCCCACTCGAAGCGAACGGTGCCCGCCACGGGGCCGTCACCGGCGTCGAACACCCGCGCCGCCGAGCGATGCGTCCGGCCGGCGCCGACCAGCGAGTGCAGCCGCGACGGGCCGAGCTGCACCTTCTGCGGGTGGTCCTCGTCGACGAGGAACTCGGTGCGCACATCGGCCAGCGGGATGTAATAGGCCGGGTAGTAAGGCAATTCCCACACATAGCGGGCGGCGGTGGTGTCGAAAACCAGCTCGTGGCCGAGGTAGCCGCGGACGCGGCGCGGCGCGGGCTCGATGCGTCCGCGGGCGGCGGCCATTTCGGGATAGTCGCGCTCGGCGCTCATGGCTGGTCCTTCGAGGCGAGCCCGGCCGGCGCGTTGGCGATGGCCCGGTGGATGGCGTCGGCGAGCGCCAGCGCGCTCTCCTCGGTGAGCTCGAGGGCGACCCGCGCCGACGGGCCCAGCTCCGGGTTGATCACGTCGATGTTGACCGTGTGGCCGTACGGCGCGTGCACGGGGTGGTCGACGTACACGGTGGCGGCGCTGGCGCCGAACCACCCCGTCGCCCCCTTGCCGCTCCCGTCGACCTGCACGCGTTCGGTGAGGTAAGTGCACATGCCTTGGTACGCCTAGCCTTTCAGGTGGGTGGCGAAGAACTCGTCGATGCGGCGCCAGCCGTCCACCGCCGCCTCGGGCCGGTACGCCGGCCTGTCGACGGAGAAGAACGAGTGGCCCGCGCCCTCATAGGAGTGGAACTCGTGCGGTTTGTCGAACTTGGTCAGCTCGGCATCCAGGGCCGCCACCGCGGGCGGCGCGGGGAAGCGGTCGTCGGCCCCGAACAGCCCCAGCATCGGGCAGCTCAGGTTCGAGGCCAGGTGCAGGATCGGTTGCATCGCCTTGGGCATGCCCTCGGGCAGGTCCTCGACGATGAACGCGCCGTAGCAGTCCACCGCGGCGTCGAACGGGAGCGAACACGCCGCCAAAAACGCGTGCCGCCCGCCCGAGCAGTGCCCGATGACCCCGAACTTCCCGTTCGCCCCGGGCAGCGAGCGCAGGTGCTCGACCGCACCCGCGACGTCGCCGACCAGTCGTTCGTCGGGGACCCCGCCGGCCGCGCGCACCGTCGCCGCCGCGTCATCGGGCGCGGCACCCGGGGCCTCGCGCGAATACAGGTTGGGGGCCACCGCGTGGTAGCCGCTGACGGCGAGCCGGCGGACGAACTCCTTGGTTTCCCGGTCGTAGCCGGGCATGTGGTGGATCCACACGATCCCGCCGCGCGATCCCTCGGCGAGCGGCTCACCAATTGGGCAAGCCCGATAGGCCTCGATCTCGTCGCCGCCGTGGCCGGTGATGGTGACCGTTTCGGCGCGGATGGCGTCAGGACTGGGCGCGTTCATCGCTGCTCCTCTTCGCGGGGTGCGCTCCGACGACACCAACGTAGCCCAACCGCGCCAGACACATCCGATCGCGCGTGCAGGAAAGACAGTTGACTGACGATATGCTCGTATGTGACGATATCGTCAAGTATGGAAGGGGTCAGCGCTGCCATGAGCACCATCGGCGAACCGGGCACAGGGCCACCGCGCCCCCCGCATCGAGCGTGGCCGGGCAGCGCCGGGTCACCGCAGCGCAGGGTGATGCGCTGCGGCGCAACACCTTCCATAGGTTTGGGCGCCCGGTGAGGCCGGCCTGATGCGGAGCGGCCCCGGTGACGTCGCGGTCTACAGTCCGAACATCTACACGAAGTCGGCGGTGGCCGACCCGTACCCGCACTACCGCCGGCTCCGCCGGCTCGGACCGGTGGTGTGGCTGAGCGGGCACGGCGTCTACGCGCTGCCCCGCTACGCCGAGTGCAAAGCGACGCTGCGGGATGACGCGACGTTCATCTCGGGCAACGGCGTGGCACTCAACCCGATCAGCAATCGGCTGTCGCGCGGCACCACGCTCAACAGCGACGCCGCCGCCCACGACCGGCGACGCAAACTGGTTGCGCACCGGCTACTTCCGCGGGCGTTGCGCGAGCTCGCCGACACCGTCGATCAACAGGCCGCGGCCATCGTCGACGCCGCCGTGCGCCGCCGCACGGTTGACGCCGTCGACGACCTCGCCTCGGCATTGCCGCTGGCCGTGGTGCCGGATCTGGTCGGATGGCCCCGCGACGAGCGGGGACTGCTGATCGACTGGGGCGGAGCCACCTTCGACATGCTGGGCCCGCTGAATCGGCGAGCCGTCAAGTCGTTCCCGCGCAGCCTGCAGATGCTGCGATTCGCTCGCCGCGTGGTCCGCCGCCGCACCGTGCTCGAAGGCAGCATCGTCGACGAACTGCTCACCGCGGTCGACGCGGGGACCGTAAGCCGCGCGCAGTGCACGGCGCTGATGATCGACTACATCGCGCCGTCGCTCGACACCACCATCAGCGCCATCTCAAACGCCGTCTACCTGTTGGCCAGCCTCCCCGAGCAGTGGCGACTCCTCAGGGACGACCCGGGTCTGATTCCCAACGCGGTCAACGAGATCGTGCGTTACGAATCGCCGCTGCGCGCGTTTACCCGGCTGGCCCGGCGTGACACCCAGATCGCCGGTGCCGCCATTCCGGCGGGCGCGCGCGTCCTCGTCATCTACGCCTCGGCCAACCGCGACGAAAGCGAATGGGAAGACCCGGACACCTTCGACATTCGCCGCGATGCGGGACGACACCTGGGCTTCGGCAACGGTGCGCACGCGTGTGCCGGCCAAGCCCTGGCCCGCCTGGAGACGGCCGCCATGCTGCGCGCGCTGATCGATCGCGTGGACCGCATCCACGTCAGCGGCCAGCCGACGTGGGCCGAAAACAACATCATCCGACGGCATCGATCGCTGCCGGTCACCCTCGAATCGGCCTGAGGACTCGGCTCACCCCACCTTGATCGGCACCGTCACGGATTCGGTGGTGGCGGGCAGCCGCGTGGTGTCGACGACGAGGATCTCGCCGCTGTCCTGGGTGCCGTTGGGCAGCATCTTGGGCCTGAGCTGAAACGGCGGCGAGTCGGAGGCCAGGCCGGCCAGCCCAAAGTCGCTGTCGTTGGCGAGGATCAGCGTGTTGCCGCCGTCCCGGCTGATGACCCCCTCGATATGGTCATGCCCGAAGAAATTGCCGTCGGCCGAGAGCGTTCGCACCAGCTCCCCCACATCGAGCTTGAGCGCCTTGGTGGCGAGCGTGATCCCGGCGGCCTTGAGCTTCGCGGCGGCCGCCGCATCGGTGCCGACACCGACGAAGGTCTCGACGGGAACGCCGCCGATCAGCAGCCCGCCCGCACCGGCCTGATAGGTGGCGCCCGGCGCCGTCGAGTGCGGCCCGACGTCGGTGGCCCCGGAGATGTCGGCCACGTAGATCTTCTTGTTGCCCTTGGGCTGCGGCGCGTCGTCGCGCTCGTCGATCAGGAACGTGGTGGCGCTCAGGGCGGTGATTTCGGAGACCGCGACCTTCGTCTGCTGCGGGTCGGCGAGCGGATAAAGGTACTCGCGCACGTCGCCGCGGTTGGCCAGGTTGATGGTCACGATCCGGGTCAGCGGAACGGACCGGGACGAGCCGGCCAAGCCCGGGGTGGCCAGGGCCGATTGCATGACGCCCACCAGCGTGCCGCCGTCGGGGGTGATGGTCAGCCCCTCCATGCCCTGATTCGGGCTGCGCAGCGCGAGCTCGGCGGGCAGGCTGCCGTCGAACGGTGAAAGACGTTCCAGCTCTTTGCCGTTGGCGTCGAAGTGGACGACGAACGGGCCGTACTCGTCGGACACCCAGAACGTGCCGTCGGGCATCGCGACCAGACCCTCGGTGTCGAGCCCGTGATCCGAACGCGGCAGCGGGTTGCCGTTGAGGTCCACCATCGATTCGCCGGTGGCCGCCCGCGGGTCGATGAGCCCCACCAGCGGCACGCCGTCCTTCCCGGTCAGCGTGATGATCTGCTCCAGCGAGGCCACGCCGCGGGCCAGTTTGAGCTTGGCGATCTGCGGATGGAAATTCGGTACCGGAAGCACCTTCTCGCCCGGGGTGCGCCCGTCGACGTTCGGTCCCCGATCGGACAGGCCGTAGATTTCGTCGGTGCTGCCGGGCACCGCGGCGATCGCGGAGCCGTGCGCGTTGGCCTGCACCGCGACCTCGCCGACGATCAGCAGCGGCGCCTCGTCCTCGGCGTAGAGCCTGACGGCGTGGCTGACGGTGACCGGAAGCTGATCCGTGCCGGTGAAGCCGGCGTCCGGCGTGTAGACCATCGACCCGTACGCGCCGTACGCGATGTTGCCGTGCGCGGGCTTGCCGAAGGCCACCGGCGTGACGCCGCTGGTAGCCGCCAACAGCTGCTCGGGCGAGATCGTCAACACCCTGCCCGCGCCGGTGCTCAGTTCCTTCAGCGACGGCACCGACAGCGACGGCGCGGGATCCGACGAGCAGGCCGCGACGGTGATCAACGCCGTCGCCGCCGCGAGCCACCCGGGCAGCGATGTCGGGCGAGGTGATGCCATGGAGCCGATCTTTGCGCTTTTACCGCCGCTTATCGCGCACTTTGTAGGTAGACGGCCACGACTTTCGGGACTCGTCGCCGGTGAGGGGCGTTCCCATCCCGCCGACCTTGACGTTGTAGGCCTCCTTGCCGGGGCCGACCTCGCGGTTGGCGTGTTCCTGCGCCAGGTAGTAGAGCTCGTCGATGGTGGCCTCGTCGTAGGCGACGAACGACGTCTCGCGGGCGACGTCGTCGATGCCCGCCAGCATCCGGTCGGGCAGCACCCGCGACGCCAGCGCCGCCACGCCCAGCAGCGAGAACGGAATGACCCAGTAGCAGACGTACGACAACGGGGCCGTGTCCTGCAGGCCGGCGTTGGGGTCCACGATCGGCGGGATCACCGACGACACGGTCATGCCGGCGAACGCGGCGATCCACACCCAGGTCAGCGCGCTCACCATCCGGGCGAACAGCTCCGTCTTGACGACGTCGTCGGGCTGCTCGCCGGCGGCCGCCGCACGCGCGAACGGCTTGCCGGTCAGGGAGCCGACCAGGGCGACCGCGAAGGCCCCGGCGTTCCCCAGCGGCAGTATCCACCGCTGGTTGAACGCGTCATCGAGCGACAAAGCCAGCACGGTAAGAACCACAAGCACTGCCGCGGAACCGATTTGGAATGCCTCCCACGGAGTTCCCGCCCAGCGGCCCAACGCGATCACCGCGACGGCGAGCGCCAGCGCGACGAGCGCGGAGGCGACGAACGGAACGTTACCGACCAGCACCCAATAGACGATCCACGGCGCCAAGCAAAAGAGCATGCCCACGAGGGGTCAGTTTATGGGCGACGGTTCGCGGTGGTCTCGGCGGTGGGTTGCATCCCATTTTCCGTGCCGGGCTTCATCTTCAACTCGGCTGCCAATGACGCTCGTGAAAGTTTCAGAAATATTGCCAAGTCGCCGCGACCCCTTAACTGTGATAAACCATCGACTGCGCTGACTATTAATTGACCTCGGGGAGGACAACAGCATGGCTATCGCACGTGGCTTGGCGACAATCGCCGTGTTTGCCGGTTCAGCGGTCGGCTTGGCCGGCACGGCTTGGGCAGACTCACCGACGATGAACGGCAGTTACAACGCGACCTCGACGTCGCCGGGTGGTAAAGCCGTTGTCACCTCTTGGACGGTCAGTTCCTGCGGTGACGGATGCGTTTATGTGAAGGCCGGGGCGGGAGGTAGTCAGGCGCGGTTGGTCGACGGTCAATGGGTGCTCGACGGCGAGAATGACTTGATGTGCCCGGACGGTAGCTATCTTCAAATGGCCACCGCCTCCCACATGACGTGGGATCCCAGTAGCCTCGTGGGCACGTCGACAATCTCTTACCTGATCCCGGCCTGTGGCCGGCCGGCCGGATATACGCAAACCAACAAGCTGGAAATCAAACAGGCATCTTGACGCGGGCACCGGGTCGTCGCGACCCAAAGTCCTATGCCCGGCAAAGGATCTCGCCGTGGGGGATTGACAGCCAGCCGTCTGGCGCCGCGGCCCAGGCCCGCCACGCCGCTGAGATCTCCTCGAGCTGGGCGGTGGTGGCCAGACCCAGGGCCAACAACTCGCGAGCGACGCCCGAATGAAGGATACGGTCGGCCCACATGCCGCCCCACCAGTCCCTTGCGGCGGCGGTCGCGTAGCACCAGAGGCTCCCGGTCGGCGTGACGTGGTCGAAGCCGGCCTCGAGCGCCCAGGACAACATCCGCCGGCCCGCGTCCGGTTCGCCGCGGTTGGCGCGTGCCGCCTGCCGATACAGGTCCCGCCAAAGATCCAGCGCGGGAAGCTGCGGGAACCAGACGAAACCGGCGTAGTCGGCGTCTCGGGCTGCCACGATCCCGCCTGGGCGACAGACCCTTCTCATCTCCCGCAGGGCCTGCACCGGGTCGGCGACGTGTTGCAGCACCTGGTGGGCATGAACGACATCGAACATGCCGTCGGGGAAGCCGAGCTGGTGCACGTCGGCCGTCGCGAAGGAGACGTTTGACAGATCGCGGCGCTGGACCTCCGCGCGAGCCATGTCGAGAACATTGTCGAAAAGGTCTACGGCCAGCACCAGTCCGGGCGCGACGCGCTCGGCGAGGTCGGCGGTGATGGTGCCGGGACCGCATCCGATGTCGAGGACGGTTGATCCCGGCTTCAGGTGCGGCAGGAGGTAGGCCACGGAGTCCTCAGCTGTGCGTCGCTGATGACCGCGGAGCATCGATTCGTGACGCTCGGCCGAAGGTTCGTTGTTCACTGTGCGGTCCCCTGTTGTGTGGTGCCCCCAGTCGGACTCGAACCGACACTGGGCGGATTTTAAGTCCGCTGCCTCTGCCAATTGGGCTATGGGGGCCCGGCGGCGAATCTAGCGCGCGAAGCGCGGTCGCGGGGCGCCGCATCGCACCCGAAACCGGCGAAATTTTCCAGATGCGAGCCCGGCGCCGCTGGCCTAGGATGCGCGCGCGGCGCGCCGTTTGATCGTTTGCCGGCGAATCTCAGATGACAACGCTATGTCGGCCGACAGGACCTTGTTAAAACTGCCCGCGCCAGCGTTAAAAAGCCGTAAACGCCCGTCACCCTAGCCTTTTCCGTCGGGAATGTGGAGTCGTGCCTCGTTAACCTTACGCCGACGCACAGGAGCCGTTACGCCATCACACAGGTCGATCGCCCGCCAGGGAGATCGGCATTTTCCGAACACTAGGAGCACTAGATGTCATTTCTGACAGCAATCCCCGAAGAGTTGCTAGCAGCGGCAGCGCAGCTGGAAGGAATCGGCAATTCGCTGACGGCACAGAACGCGGGTGCCGCGGCACCGACGACCGCCATCGCTCCAGCCGCCGCCGACCCGGTATCGGCCCTGCAGGCGACGATCTTCGGCACCTACGGCAGCATGTATCAGCAGCTCGCCGCCGAGGCTCAGTCGATCCAACAGCAGTTCGTGAGCACCTTGGGGTTGAGCTCGGGCACCTACACGCAGACCGAGTCGGCCAACGTGGCCGCCACGACGCCCGTCGATCTCATCAACCAACTGAGCACGTTCCTCGGCGGTCCGGGCAACAGCGTCGGCGGCAACCCGTTCGGCTTGTCGAGCAACGCGGCCAACTTCCTGAGCTTCGAGGGCGGCAACTGGGCGTCGGCCATGTCCGACTGCCTCGGCATGGCCGGTGGCGGGCTGCTTCCTGCCGCCTCGGCCGACGCGGCCGACGCGGGCGACGCGGCCGGCGCCGCGGCGGGCGCTGCGGATGCCGTCAACGTGACCGCGCCGGCCGGCGGCATGGGCGGGATGGCCGCGATGCCCGTCGGCGGGCTCGGCCAGGCGACCATGGTCGGCAAATTGTCCGTGCCGCCGAGCTGGGCGGGCACCTTCACCCCGGGAGTCAGCCCCGCCACCGCTGTGCAGACCGTCGGGTGGACCGGCGCCGCGCCGCAGGCCGGCCCCGGGACGATCGTCCCCGGAATGCCCGGGTTGGGCGCAGCCGCGCGCAACAGCGCGGGCTTCGGTGCACCGCGCTACGGCGTCAAGCCGATCGTCATGCCCAAGATCAGGGCCGTCTAAGCCAGCGGGCCGTCACGTAAACCCCACCAACTTCAGACAACAGAAACGGACACAAAAATGGTTTTCGATTTTGCGGCTCTGCCCCCCGAGATCAACTCGGCAATGATGTACACCGGCGCCGGTTCAGGGCCACTGATGGCGGCAGCGACGGCCTGGAGCAACCTGGCCGCCGAGCTGAGCACCACCGCGTCCTCCTGGGAGTCGATCATTGGCAACCTGACCGGCGAGCAGTGGACCGGCGCGGGCTCGGCGGCGGCGGCGGCCGCAGCACAGCCCTACGTGAGCTGGCTGACCACCACCGCCGCGGCGGCCGAGCAGGCGGGTGCGCAGGCTACGGCGTCGGCGGCCGCGTACGAGGCGGCCTTCGCGGGTACGGTGCCACCGCCGGTGATCGCCGCGAACCGTGCCCAGCTGGCGGCGCTCGTCGCGACGAACTTCCTGGGCATTAACACACCGGCGATCATGGCCACTGAGGCTCTGTACGCCGAGATGTGGGTCCAAGACGCGATCACGATGTACACCTACACCGCCGCCTCCGCGGCTTCCGGTGTGCTGCAACCGTTGACGCCGGCATCGCCGACGGCCAGCCCGGCCGCGGCCGCCACGCAAGGTGCCGCGGTTTCGGCGGCGTATGCGAACGCCGGCGCGAATCCGGCGGCGAGCCTGACCGGGATCCTGGGCAATTTGGGGTCGCTGATTGACCCGACGCAGCCCTTTGGTCTGCCGGTCTGGAACTTTGTGCAGGCCAACTTCCCCCAGGCGGCGAACCTCATCTCGGCGCTCGACGGTCTGGGCGGCACCCTGTTCAACTTCAACCTCGTCCAGCAGGTTGGTGTCACCGCCGCATGGTTCGTCGGCAACACGATTCCGACCGCGGTGTCGTTGGGCCACACCCTCGCTGCCGCCGCACCGGCGGCGACGGCGAGTGACGTCGCGCCGCTGGCCGGCGGCGCGGTGATCGGGGAAGGCGCCCTGGTGAACAGCGTTACCGGCGGCGGCGCATCGGCCGCACTCGGCGAGGCCTCCGCGGTCGGCGGCCTCTCGGTGCCCGCGGGCTGGTCGTCGGCGGCCCCGGCGACGTTGGCTTCGTCCACTGCCCCGCTGGAGGGTTCCGGTTGGACCGCGGCCACCGAGGCCGAGCCGGTCGCGGCCATGCCCGGCATGCCGGGAATGGCGGGTGCCGCCAAGGGCGCAGCCGCCTACGGCTCCGGCCCACGGTACGGCTTCAAGCCCATCGTCATGCCCAAGCAGGTTGTCGTCTGATCCCGACACCAGGGAGGCAAAAAAGAAAGGATATGTCACCCGTTCGAGGCGAGCGCGTAACCGCTGCGCCTTAATCACAATCGACAAGACTTCGTCAAGCTGAAGGCTTCCAAGACAAGGAGAAAGAAGACATGGCAACACGTTTCATGACCGATCCGCACGAGATGCGGGCGATGGCGGGCCGTTTCGAGGTGCACGCTCAGACCGTTGAGGACGAGGCTCGCAAGATGTGGGCGTCGTCGATGAACATCGCTGGTGCCGGCTGGAGTGGCCAGGCGCAGGCGACCTCCTACGACACCATGGGTCAGATGAATCAGGCCTTCCGCAACATCGTGAACATGCTGCACGGTGTGCGCGACGGGCTGATCCGCGACGCCAACAACTACGAGCAGCAAGAGCAGGCTTCCCAGCAGATCCTCGGCAGCTAGCTCTCAAGCGCTGTCGTCCCCAACTTTCCAGGACTTGAAAGGACCTAAAACATGACCATCAATTACCAATTCGGCGATGTGGACGCCCATGGCGCGACGATTCGCGCGCAGGCGGCGTCGTTGGAGGCCGAGCACCAGGCCATCGTTCGCGATGTGTTGGCTGCTGGTGACTTCTGGGGTGGCGCCGGTTCGGTGGCGTGCCAGGAGTTCATCACCCAGTTGGGTCGTAACTTCCAGGTGATCTACGAGCAGGCCAACGCCCACGGCCAGAAGGTGCAGACCGCCGGCAGCAACATGGCCAGCACCGACAGCGCCGTCGGATCCAGCTGGGCCTGACACCGCACGTTCCGCAGCGGGGCCGCACACCGATCGGGTGTGCGGCCCCGTCGCTTGTCCGCCCGCGCTACCCGGCCACCGGAGAACGCGGAAACATGCTGGGGCGGAACCCGATTCGCTGGACCGCACCCTCGGACTCCCGGCCGACCATGCCGCCCAGCGGCAACTTGGAAATCCCCGCGGTGGTGGGTGATGACGCGGGTGCCGCGCCCCAGCCGCCCGGCATGGCGTTGGCGTCCAGGGCCGGCAGCGGCGTGACCGACGAGACCGCGTCGGCCCACGTCGGCGGCACCGACAGCGTGCCGAGCGAAGGAGCCTGACCCACGCTCGCCGACGCGCCCGCACCCAGACCACCAAGGGGCCCAAGGTTTCCCAGACCGCTGACGGCCCCGCCGTCGGCCCCCTCGAGCGATCCCAAGCCCGCGAAGTCCAGGCTCAGGCCGTACCCGTCGAAGCCGAGCCCCGCGCCATCGGCGCCCAGGCCGGCACCGTCACCGCCGAGCCCCGCCAGGTCGGAGCCCAGGCCGATCGCATCGAGGCCGACGCTGCCGGTATTGCCACTGAGCAGAGGCGTCAGGCTCGCGGTCAATCCGGACAGCGCACTCGCGCCGGTGCTGGCACCCTTGGTGGCGGTTTTGCCCGTCGCCCCGGTGAGGCTCGACAGCGCACTGAGCGGGGCCGAGGCCCCCGACGAGCCCAGCGACACCGCGGTGCCCGCCGCCGCCGGCGACAGCCCGGTGCCGGACGCGGCCCCCGGGGTCGCCAGGGTCTGCAGCGTTTGGGGCACCGACGACATCAACTGCGAGGTCGCCGTCTGGGCGTTGCTGCCGACCTGTGCGCCTGCCTGCCCGGCGACGCCGCCCGGGTTGGTCGTCTGCGGCGGCGAGGTGAAGGCCGAAAACGCCGACGCCGCGGCGGAATTGGCGGCGTAGCCGTACATCGCCGCGGCGTCTTGCGCCCACATCTCGCTGTACTCGGCTTCCGTGGCCATGATCGCGGGCGTGTTCTGCCCGAAGATGTTGGTCGCGATCAACGCCATGAGCTGGGCGCGATTGACCGCGATCAGCGGCGGCGGCACCGTCATGGCGTACGCCGTCTCGAAGGCCGCCGCGGCCGCGGTGGCCTGGGTGGCCGACTGCTCGCATTGCGCGGCGGTCGCCGTCATCCACGATATGTAGGGGGTCACCGCGGCCGCCATCGACAGCGAGGTCGGCCCCAGCCAGGACTCGTCGGTGAGGCCGGCGATCACCGACTGGTACCCGCTGGCGGCATCGGCCAGCTCGGCGGCCAGCGATTCCCACCCCGCCGAAGCGGTCAACAAAGTCCCGGGCCCCGGCCCCAGATACATCCGACCGGAATTGATCTCCGGTGGCAGCGCGCCAAAGTCCATCGCCCGTTCCTATCCTTTGCTCGAGTTTGCTGGTTCAGTGATCCGGAATTCGCGTCCGCGGCGCCGATGCCGCGGACGGCCGTGGTGAGCGCGGGCACGTCTACACCGCGGGCGGTGCCCGGCCGCCCGGGTACGGCGACCGCGAGGCAGCGCGCCGGCCGACGGGCGGACACCCCCGTCGATGCCGCCGGCATTGCCCGCTCGACCGAAACCGGGCCGGTCATTTTTCCGCCCCGAGTCCGTGCGTCGGCAAAGCCGAAACGCCCCACACTCAGTGCCCGTCGCAGCAGCCGCGCCTGGTGGTACGCACAATAGTCCTGCTACGAAACTCATTGAGGGATACCAATATTCGTAACATCACGTAACGTCACGTTAACGAGATTCGGGACGCCGTTGTCCTCGGCCGTCGAGCAAACCTGTCCGGCTACGACGGCATCTGCTGAAGCGCAGCGCCTGATGGTCAATGAATTCCGTTCGTATGGCTGTGATTTGGGGCACTACCGCCCGAAGCGCCTCCGCCTTGTCAAACCAACATCCATGCATACCAGTATTTTTGGATAATCATCTCACCTCAAGTACGCCGATGCGACACATATGAAACACATATTTGAGCGTGTCCTTATGTGAGCCACAAAACAGCGTTTTATTTGAGAACTCTATGAGGTCCGTGACAATGACATGTGCGCTTGGGAGAATGTAGGAACATGACCGTGATGACGGGACACGCAGGCAGCCAACGGCCACGCCAGGCCATCCTGGGGCAGCTGCCCCGCATTTATCGTGCCGACGGCTCACCCATCCGGGTTTTGCTGGTCGACGACGAACCCGCGCTGACCAACCTGGTCAAGATGGCGCTGCACTACGAGGGCTGGGTCGTCGACATCGCCCACAACGGGCGCGAGGCCCTCGCGAAGTTCGAGAGCGTCAACCCCGACGTGCTCGTGCTCGACATCATGCTGCCCGACGTGGACGGGCTGCGGATCCTGCAGCGCATCCGCGAATCCGACGCCTACACCCCCACGCTGTTCCTCACCGCGCGCGACTCGGTCATGGACCGCGTCACCGGGCTCACCGCAGGCGCGGACGACTACATGACCAAGCCGTTCAGCCTCGAGGAACTCGTCGCGCGACTGCGGGGGCTGTTGCGCCGCTCCACCCAGCAGACCCCGCCGGCGGCCGAATCCCTGAAGATCGGGGACCTGCACGTCGACACCGCCAGCCGCGAGGTCAGCCGCGGCGGCACACCGATCTCGCTGTCGTCCACCGAGTTCGAATTGCTGCGCTTTCTGATGCGCAATCCCCGCCGCGCGCTGAGCCGCACCGAAATCCTGGACCGCGTCTGGAATTACGACTTCGCCGGCCGCACCAGCATCGTGGACTTGTACATCTCGTATCTGAGGAAGAAGATCGACTCCGGCCGCGAGCCGATGATCCACACCGTCCGTGGCGTGGGATACATGCTGCGACCGCCGGAATGACCGGCGCGGGACACCACGCGTCCAGGGACCGTCCGCGGTGGCTTCCCCGCTCGCTGCGCCGCCAGTTGCTGTTGGGCGTGTTGGCCGTCGTCAGCGTGGTGCTGGTGACGGTCGGCATCGTCTCGGTGCTGAGCCTGCGCGGCTACGTCACCGCGATGAGCGACGCCGACGTCGACCAATCCCTTGACGCGCTGACCAATTCGTACACCAGATACCGCAACGGCGAACACCCCGCCACGCAACGGGGCGCCCAGCCGGTCGCGCAGGCGATGCTCGAATTCACCGATCAAACGCCGGGCAACCTCATCGCCGTGCTGCACGACGGCAAGGTGATCGGCTCGGCCGTCTTTTCCGAAGCCGAAGCGCGGCCCGCGCCACCCGACGTCGTCCGCGCCCTGGAAACGCAGTCCTGGCCCGACGCGCCGCCACGAACCGAAAAGCTCGGCAGCCTCGGTTCCTATCGCGTCGACAGCCGCGTCAGTGGTTCCGACCTCCTGGTGGTCGGCGTGTCGCTGGCCCGGGCCGACCAGATCATCGTTCGCAAGCAGCTGACCACCACCACGCTTGTCGCGGTGGCCCTGACGGTCACCGCGGGGCTGACTGTCTGGGTGGTCGGGTCCACCCTGCGCCCGCTGCGCCGGCTCGCCGCGACCGCCGCCGAGGTCGCCGCCATGCCGCTGACCGACGGCGACCACCGGATCAGTGTCAGGGTGCGGCCACAGGACACCGACCCGGACAACGAAGTCGGGATCGTCGGGCACACGCTGAACCGGTTGCTGGACAACGTCGATAGCGCGCTGGCGCATCGCGCCGAGTCCGATATGCGGATGCGCCAGTTCATCACCGACGCCAGCCACGAGTTGCGGACGCCGCTCGCGGCGATCCAGGGCTACGCCGAGCTGACGCGCCAGGACAGCTCGGCGCTGCCGCCGACCACCGAATACGCGCTGGCGCGCATCGAATCGGAAGCGCGGCGGATGGCGGTGCTCGTCGACGAGCTGCTGCTGCTGTCGCGCCTGGGCGAGGGCCAGGATCTGCAGACCCAGGACGTCGACCTGGCGGACCTCGTCATCAATGCGGTCAACGACGCCGCCGTCGCGGCGCCCACCCACCAGTGGGTCAAAGACCTGCCCGACGAGCCGGTGTGGGTCCGCGGCGACCACGCCCGGCTACACCAACTGGTCAGCAACCTGCTCAGCAACGCGCGGGTGCACACACCGCCGGGCGTCACGGTCACGACCGGAATCACCTGCCACCGCTTCGGTCCCGAATCTCCCTATGCGGAACTGACCGTGGCCGACGACGGGCCCGGCATCGACGCGGACCTGATGCCCCGGCTGTTCGAGCGGTTCGCCCGGGCGGACACGTCCCGGTCCAACGGCTCGGGCATCGGGCTGGGCCTGGCCATCGTGAGTTCGATCGTCAAGGCCCATCACGGCTCGGTGACCGCCGAATCCGCGGATGGCCGAACGGTTTTCCGGGTGCGGCTGCCGCTGATCGAGGATTCAACGCCGGATGCAGCCGCCCGCCCCAACGGCGTGTGATCGCACAGATCGCCAAACGTCGATCAATATTCCGTCAAGAGAGGCGGATACGACGTAGGGATTCCGTAACCGCGAGGATTTGGGGGCGGCACCCGCGTAACTTCTCCTCGTACACGCCGGGACCGGAACAAGGAGCTTCTTATCGACGATCCATCCCCGGGAATGGCCGCCTGGCTGCAAATCGCCGCCATAGCGGTCCTCGTTGTGGCCCTGCACGTGCCGCTGGGCAACTACATGGCGAGCGTCTACGCCGATACGCGGCATTGGCGCATAGAAAAGCTGTGCTACCGCCTGATCGGGGCGCAACCCGACGACCAGCAGCGCTGGGTCAAATACGGGACCTCTGTGCTCGCGTTCTCCGCGGTCAGCGTGCTCTTCCTGTACGCGCTGTTGCTGACGCAGACGCGGCTGGCGGAGCCGTGGGGGCGCAAGGGCATGACACCGGCGTTGGCTTTCAACACTGCAATCTCGTTCGTCACCAACACCAGTTGGCAGAACTACCCCGGCGAAACCACCCTTGGTCATGTCGGGCTGCTGACCGGTTTGGGTGTGCAGGCGTTCGCCAGCTGCGCGGTCGGAATGTGTGTCGCTGTCGTCCTGATCCGTGGACTTTCGCAGCAGCGGCGCGAACAAATCGGCAACTTCTGGGTCGACCTGGTGCGGACCGTGCTGCGGATTCTGATCCCGCTGTCGATCGCTGTCACCGTGTTGTTGATCGCGCTCGGCGCGACCAACAACATGCATGGCGCACAGAGCATCACGACCATAGCGGGCGGGCATCAGCGCATTCTCGGCGGACCCGTGGCCACGTGGGAATCGATCAAGCTGATATCCGGTGATGGTGGCGGCGCCTTCAACGTGAACAGCGCGCACCCCTTCGAGAACCCGACGCCGCTCGCCAACGTCGTCGAAATCGTTGCGATGCTGATCATTCCGGTCGCGCTCATCAGGACCTTCGGAGTGATGGTCGGTGATAAGAAGCAGGGATGGGCTCTCTTTGCCGTGGCCGCAATATTGTTCGCCGTTGGCACCGGTGCGGTCGCCGCGTCGGAGTTCGCAGCGCATGGCACCGTGATCCAGTCCGCCGGAGCCGCGACCGAAGGAACCGAGGCACGGTTCGGCGTGCCCGGCAGCGCCATCTTCGGTCAGGCCGCGACGGCCAGCGCTGACGGCGCAGCAAACTCCGCGTATGACAGCTTCGCGGGCGCCGGCGGGGCGGTGCTGATGCTCAACATGATGCTTGGCGAAGTCGCGCCCGGCGGTGCGGGCAGTGGGCTCTACGGCCTGGTGATGATGACCCTGCTCGCGGCCTTCCTCGGCGGCCTGATGATCGGGCGTACGCCGGAATACTTGAAGCAGCAGCTTCATTCCCGCCACATGAAGCTGATTAGCCTCTACATACTGACCCTGCCCGCGGCGGTCCTGGTCGGCACGGCGGTCGCCGTGGCGCTCCCCGGCGAACGCGCCGCCATGCTCAACACGGGTCCCCACGGGCTTTCCGAGGTGCTGTATGCCTTCACGAGCGCCGCGGCAAACAACGGCAGCGCCTTCGCCGGATTGTCCGGCAACACCACCTGGTACAACGTCGGGCTTGCCCTCGCGATGGTGGTCGGACGGTTCCTGCCGATCATCGTCGTGCTCGCGCTCGCCGGCACTTTCGCCGCGCAGCGCGCCGGTGTCATCACCGCGGGAACCCTCCGCACACAAGCGCCGTCGTTCGTATTCCTCATCGTCGGCGCGACCCTCATCATCGTCGGGTTGGAGTACCTGCCGGCGCTGGCACTCGGCCCAGCGGCCGACGCGCTGCGCAGATGAGTCCGCGGCGGCGCTCCTACCGTCTGGCGGCCTCGAGACGGTCATAGGCCTCCCACCAGATCGCCTCGCGCTCAACGACTGAGATCGCCCCGCTCGCCAAGAGATCGTCGGCGCGGACCAGCATGTCGGCCAGGGCTCGGCACTCGGTGTGGCTGCGCCGCCCACGCGCGTCTGCGGTGTTGGGCAACAGGATGACCAACATCGACCTGACGGGCACGCGCAGGGGCCCGGCCCGCAGGAACAGCAGGGCGCCGATGCCCACGTACGCGACGACGAAGACCGCGAGCACCTCGTCGGGCGAGACGCCGGCGTGGCCCAGCAGCATGATCGCAAGCAACCCGAGCGCAGCGCCGGTTGTCGGCCACCCCCGCCACAGCCGCGCCATCCGACGGTCGGCGGCGGTGCTGCCGGGCGGGTAGAGGATCAATCGGTCGCGTTGCGCGCCGTATCTACCAACCGTGGCATCGAAGGATCCCCACTGGTGAGGTCCGTCGAGCAGCCGCGACCACCACTGCGGTCGCGCCGGGGCGCTCTCGGTCGGCTGGCGGATGCTCGATTCGGCGTGTCGCTGCTCGGCTTTTCGCATGGGCTTCGGTTTACGCCCAATTCGCAACGCCCACTAGCAATCCAAACGACATCTATACGGGCAACGGTCCGACCTTTACGCCGGCCCGGTTGGGGTGCGGGGACGCGCGCTCGGGGGCGTAAAGAAACCGTAAAGGCGCACTGCGCCGCCGTTAGGAAAGTGTCAACCAAAGGCCCTTTCGGATGAACGCTGCCTAGTTTCAATCTGGCATTGCCTCCGAGTACTGCGCTGCGGCTGACTCGATGGGGCCGATAGGTGTGCGCGGAACTTATGCGGAATGGAGACACGATGGGCGTGTTGATCTACGTCGTGCTGACGATCGCGGTGTTCGCCGTGCTCGGGCTGACGCAAAAGCTGGTCGAGCGGCTGTGAGCTACGAAAACGTCATCGGCTTGGCGCTATCCGTGCTCCTCGCCGTGTATCTCGCGGCCGCGCTGCTGTTCCCGGAGAGGTTCTAGTGAGCACAACAACAGCGGGGATCATTTTCCTCGTCGTCCTCGTCGCGGCACTGGTGGTGGTGCATGTGCCGCTGGGCGACTACATGTATCGGGTGTACGCGTCGGAGGAGGACTCCGCCGCCGAGCGGGCGATCTACCGGCTGATCGGTGTCGATTCGCGCTCGGAGCAGACCTGGGGCGCCTACGCGCGCAGCGTGTTGGCGTTCTCGTCGGTCAGCATCCTGTTCCTGTTCGTGTTCCAGCTGGTGCAGGGCAAATTGCCGCTGCACCTGCACGATCCGGCCACCCAAATGACCCCCGGACTGGCGTGGAACACCGCCATCAGCTTCGTCACCAACACCAACTGGCAGGCCTACTCCGGCGAGTCGACGCAGGGCCATCTGGTGCAGATGGCCGGGCTCGCGGTGCAGAACTTCGTCTCGGCCGCCGTCGGGATGGCGGTGGCGATCGCGCTGGTCCGCGGGTTTGCCCGTAAGCGCACCGGGGATCTGGGCAACTTCTGGGTCGACCTGGTGCGCACGGTGCTGCGCATCCTGCTGCCCCTCTCGATCATCGGCGCGATCCTGCTCGTCGCCGGCGGCGCAATCCAGAACTTCCACCTGCACGACCAGGTCGCCTCCACCCTCGGCGGCGTCCAGCAGACGATCACCGGCGGTCCGGTGGCCAGCCAGGAGGCGATCAAGGAGCTCGGCACCAACGGCGGCGGGTTCTACAACGCCAACTCCGCGCACCCGCTCGAGAACCCGACGACGTGGACCAACTGGGTGGAGATCTTCCTGCTACTGGTGATCAGCTTCTCGCTGCCCCGCACCTTCGGACGCATGGTGGGCAGCACCAAGCAGGGCTACGCGATCGCCTCGGTGATGGCGAGCCTGTACGCGATCAGCGTGTCCTTCATGATGTGGTTCCAGCTGCAACACCACGGCACGGTGCCGACCGCCGTCGGCGCCGCCATGGAAGGCGTCGAACAGCGGTTCGGCGTCGCCGACTCGGCGGTGTTCGCCGACTCGACGACGCTCACCTCCACCGGTGCCGTCGACTCGTTCCACGACTCCTACACCAGCCTCGGCGGGATGATCACGATGTTCAACATGCAGCTCGGCGAGGTCGCCCCCGGCGGCACCGGGTCGGGCCTCTACGGCATGCTGATCCTGGCGGTGATCACCGTCTTCGTCGCCGGGCTGATGGTCGGGCGCACCCCGGAATACCTCGGGAAGAAGATCAATCCTCGCGAAATCAAGCTCGCCGCAAGCTATTTCCTGGTCACCCCGCTGATCGTGCTGACCGGCACCGCCGTCGCGATGGCGCTGCCGGGCGAGCGTGCCGGCATGGCCAACACCGGCCCCCACGGGCTGTCGGAGGTGCTGTACGCGTTCACCTCCGCCGCCAACAACAACGGCTCCGCGTTCGCCGGGATCAGCGTCAACACCAACTGGTACAACACCGCCCTGGGCCTGGCGATGGTGTTCGGCCGGTTCCTGCCGATGGTGCTCGTGCTCGCCCTGGCGGGCTCGCTCGCCAAGCAGGGCCACACGCCGGAATCGGCGGGCACGCTGCCGACCCATCGGCCGCAATTCGTCGGCATGGTCGCCGGCGTCACGGTGATCCTCGTCGCCCTCACGTTCCTGCCCATGCTCGCGCTGGGGCCCCTCGCCGAAGGAATCCACTGATGACCGCAACCACCATCGATCCGGCTGAGCAGACGCAGCCGGCGGACCACACCGGCCCGAAGCGGGTCCAGGGTGGCTTGCTCGACCCGAAGATGCTGTGGCGCTCGACGCCGGACGCGCTGCGCAAGCTCGACCCGCGCACCCTGTGGCGCAACCCGGTGATGTTCATCGTCGAAATCGGCGCCGCGTGGAGCACCTGGTTGGCGATCGTCAACGAGACCTGGTTCGCGTGGCTGATCGTGATATGGCTCTGGCTGACAGTGCTTTTCGCGAACCTCGCCGAGGCCGTGGCGGAAGGTCGCGGCAAGGCCCAGGCCGAGACTCTGCGCCGGGCGAAATCCCACACCGTGGCCCGGCGGCTGAAAAGGTGGGAACCCGGCGCCCCCGGGGTGGAAGAGGAAGTGGCGGCGCCGCTGCTGCAGC
Organism: Mycobacterium paraense; assembly: GCF_002101815.1. GTDB lineage: Bacteria > Actinomycetota > Actinomycetes > Mycobacteriales > Mycobacteriaceae > Mycobacterium > Mycobacterium paraense. Next base: position 255,029 of record NZ_LQPM01000007.1, read on the forward strand.
AGGGCGACATCGTCGTGGTCGAGGCCGGGCAGGTGATACCGGGCGACGGCGACGTGGTGGAAGGCATTGCGTCGGTGGACGAATCGGCGATCACCGGCGAGTCGGCGCCGGTGATTCGCGAGTCCGGCGGCGACCGTTCGGCGGTCACCGGCGGCACCACCGTGCTGAGCGACCGCATCGTCGTGCAGATCACCCAAAAGCCCGGGGAAAGCTTCATCGACCGGATGATCGCGCTCGTCGAGGGCGCCAACCGGCAGAAGACCCCGAACGAGATCGCGCTGAACATTCTGCTGGCCGCGCTGACGATCATCTTCATCTTCGCCGTCGCGACCCTGCAGCCGCTGGCGATCTACTCCAAGGCGAACAATCCCGGTGTGCCGGACACCCAGGCCCTCGACGCCAGCGGCGTCACCGGCATCGTGATGGTGTCGCTGCTGGTGTGCCTGATCCCGACGACGATCGGCGCGCTGCTCTCGGCGATCGGCATCGCCGGCATGGACCGGCTGGTGCAGCGCAACGTGCTGGCCATGTCGGGGCGCGCGGTGGAAGCCGCCGGCGACGTGAACACGCTGCTGCTCGACAAGACCGGCACCATCACCCTGGGCAACCGGCAGGCCGCGGCCTTCGTCCCCCTCGACGGGGTCACCAACGAGCAGCTGGCCGACGCGGCCCAATTGTCCAGCCTGGCAGACGAAACCCCGGAGGGACGTTCGATCGTCGTATACGCCAAGCAGCATTTCGGGCTCCGGGCGCGCACACCGGGCGAGCTCTCGCAGGCCCAATGGGTGGCCTTCTCGGCTACGACGCGGATGTCGGGCGTCGACCTCGACGGGCACCTGCTGCGCAAGGGCGCGGCCAGCTCGGTCGCGGAATGGGTACGCGCACAAGGCGGCAAGGTTCCGCATCAGCTCGGCGAGATCGTCGACGGCATCTCGGCGGGCGGCGGTACCCCGCTCGTCGTCGGCGAATGCCTGAACGGCGAAGCGGCCGTGCTCGGAGTCATCCACCTCAAGGACGTCGTCAAGCAGGGCATGCGCGAGCGTTTCGACGAGATGCGCAAGATGGGCATCCGCACGGTGATGATCACCGGTGATAACCCGTTGACCGCCAAGGCGATTGCCGACGAGGCCGGCGTCGACGACTTCCTCGCCGAGGCCACCCCCGAGGACAAGCTCGCGCTGATCAAGCGCGAGCAGGAGGGCGGCAAGCTGGTCGCGATGACCGGCGACGGCACCAATGACGCGCCGGCCCTCGCCCAGGCCGACGTGGGTGTGGCGATGAACACCGGCACCTCGGCCGCCAAAGAGGCCGGGAACATGGTCGATCTGGACTCCGACCCGACCAAGCTGATCGAGATCGTCGAGATCGGCAAGCAGCTGCTGATCACCCGCGGGGCGCTGACCACCTTCTCGATCGCCAACGACATCGCCAAGTACTTCGCGATCATCCCGGCGATGTTCGTCGCCCTGTTCCCCGGGCTGGACATGATCAATATCATGCGGCTGCACAGCCCGCAGTCGGCGATCCTGTCCGCGGTCATCTTCAACGCCATCATCATCGTCATGCTGATCCCGTTGTCGCTGCGCGGCGTGCGCTACACGCCGAGCAGCGCGTCAAAGCTGTTGAGCCGCAACCTGTATGTCTACGGGCTCGGCGGCATCGTCGCCCCGTTCATCGGGATCAAGGCAATCGACCTCCTCATCCAATTCGTCCCCGGGATGTCCTGACATGAAGTTCTCCAATTTCGTCCGCATGCACTGGGCGGCCTTGCGCGCGCTGCTGGTGCTGACGGTGCTCACCGGCCTGGCCTATCCCCTGCTCATCTGGCTCGTCGCGCAGATCCCGGGATTGCACGACAAGGCCGAAGGGTCGATCCTCACCGCGAACGGCAAGCCGGTCGGCAGCCGGCTGATCGGCCAGCTGTTCACCGACAAGGACGGCAACGCGCTGCCCAAGTACTTCCAGAGCCGCCCGTCGGCCGCCGGCACCGGCTACGACCCGCTCTCGTCGAGCGCGAGCAACCTCGGGCCGGAGAGCATCGTCGACACACCCGCCGACCCGTCGCAAATGACGGGCGGCAAGTCCGCGTCGGACGCGGGCTTCAAGCCGAGCCTGCTCACCCAGGTCTGCACGCGCAGCTCCGCGATCGGGCAGCTGGAGGGGGTGGACGGGTCACGCCCGTTCTGCACCGGCGGCGGCGTCGGCGCGGTGCTGTCGGTGATCGGCCCGCGCGACGCCGGCGGAAACGTCGCGCATCCGACCCGGGTGGTCAGCGTCAACGAGCCGTGCCAGTCGACGCAGGCCCCGTTCCTGTCGATCTACGAGGGGGTGCGGGTCGAGTGCGCCAAGTACGGCGAGGACTACACGATCGGCCAGATCGTGCCCGTCCGCGGCGCCGCGCCCGAACAGCCGGCCGTGCCGGCCGACGCGGTCACCGCCAGCGGTAGCGGCCTGGACCCGAACATCTCGCCGGCCTACGCCGACATCCAGGTCGCCAGGGTGGCCAAGGCCCGCCACGTCAGCCCGGAGCAGATCCGGGCGGTCCTCGCGCGCTTCCGCAGCGGCCGCGACCTCGGCTTCTTCGGTGAGCCGACCGTCAACGTCCTAGAGCTCAACCTGCAACTCGATCGCCAGTATCCGGTCTCGGGCTAGCCCCTAGGGGGATGATGGTTGACGTGAGCGTGACCGACCACCGTCCCAAGCGCGGGGAACTACGCATCTACCTCGGTGCGGCACCCGGTGTCGGCAAGACCTACGCGATGCTCGGCGAGGCCCACCGGCGGTTGGAACGCGGCACCGACGTGGTGGCGGCGGTGGTCGAGACCCACGGCCGCGCGAAAACCGCTGAGCTGATTGAGGGCATCGAGGTCATTCCGCCGCGCTTCGTCGAATACCGCGGCGGCACCTTCGCGGAACTCGACGTTCCCGCCGTGCTGGCGCGGCGCCCGCAGGTGGTACTGGTCGACGAGCTCGCCCACACCAACACGCCCGGCAGCAAGAACGAAAAGCGTTGGCAGGATGTCGAAGAGCTGCTGGACGCCGGGATCACCGTCATCTCCACCGTCAACATCCAGCACCTGGAAAGCCTCAACGACGTCGTCGCCCAGATCACCGGCATCGAACAGCAGGAGACCATCCCGGATTCGATCGTGCGCCAGGCTTCGCAGGTCGAACTCATCGACATCACCCCGGAAGCCCTGCGCCGCAGGCTGTCCCACGGCAACGTCTATGCTCCCGAGCGGATCGACGCGGCGCTGTCGAATTACTTCCGCCGCGGAAACCTCACCGCACTGCGGGAATTGGCGCTGCTGTGGCTGGCCGACCAGGTGGACACCGCGCTGGCCAAATACCGTGCCGAGAACAAGATCACCGACCTGTGGGAGGCACGGGAGCGCGTCGTGGTGGCGGTCACCGGTGGGCCGGAATCGGAGACGTTGGTGCGACGGGCATCCCGGATCGCGTCGAAGTCCAGCGCCGAGCTGATGGTGGTGCACGTCATCCGCGGTGACGGGTTGGCCGGTCTCTCGGAACGCAGAATGACCAAGGTGCGTGAGCTGGCGAACAGCCTGGATGCGTCCCTGCACACCGTGGTCGGTGACGACGTGCCCACGGCCCTGCTCGATTTCGCCCGCGAGAACAATGCGACGCAGCTGGTCATCGGCACGTCTCGACGATCCAGATGGGCGCGCATCTTCGAGGAGGGCATCGGCTCGGCCATCGTCCAGCGGTCCGGCAAGATCGACGTGCACATAGTCACCCACGATGAATCCAAGCGCGGCTTTCACCTGGCGTCGCTCGCGCCACGCGAGCGCCGGGTCGCCTCCTGGCTGGCGGCCGTCATCGTGCCGTCGGTCATTTGCGCCGTGACGGTGTCGCTGTTGGACCCGTACCTCAACAACGCCGGCGAGAGCGCGTTGTTCTTCGTCGGGGTGCTGTTTGTCGGGCTGTTCGGGGGCGTTGCGCCGGCAGTTCTTTCGGCGGTGCTGTCCGGGTTACTGCTGAACTACTATCTGACGGCCCCGCGGCACAGCTTCACCATCGCCGAGCCCAACAGCGCCATCACCGAGTTGGTGCTGATGATGATCGCGATCGCGGTCGCGGTCCTCGTCGACGGTGCCACCAAACGCACCCGCGAGGCCCGGCGCGCATCCCAGGAGGCCGAGCTGCTCACGCTGTTCGCCGGGTCGGTGCTGCGCGGCGCCGACCTCGAGACCCTGCTGGAGCGCGTGCGCGAGACCTATTCGCAGCGCGCCGTCAGCATGCTGCGCGAACCCAGCGAAGAAGAGCGCGCCAGCGGGAGGAAGGGCTACATCGTCGCCTGCGTGGGCAAAGATCCTTGTGTGAGCGTCGATTCGGCCGACACCGCGATCGAGGTCGGCGACCGGGATTTCCAGGAGTATTGGATGCTTCTGGCCGGCAAAAAGCTCTCCACGCGTGACCGCCGGGTGCTCAGCGCGGTGGCCAAGCAGGCGGCGGGCCTGATCAGGCAGCGCGAGTTGGCCGAGGAGGCCAGCCGCACCGAGGCGATCGTGCGAGCCGACGAACTGCGTCGCTCCCTGCTGTCGGCGGTCAGCCACGACCTGCGCACGCCGCTCGCCGCGGCCAAGGTGGCCGTGTCCAGTTTGCGCGCCGAGGATGTCGCCTTTTCCGCGCAGGACACGGCCGAATTGCTGGCCACCATCGAGGAGTCGATCGACCAGCTGACCGCGCTGGTCGGAAACCTGCTCGACTCCTCGCGCCTGGCCGCCGGCGTGATCCACCCGGACCTGCGGCGCGTCTATCTCGAGGAAACCGTGCAACGCGCCCTCGTCAGTATCGGCAAGGGCGCCACCGGCTTTTACCGATCGGCCATCGATCGAGTCAAGGTCGACGTGGGCGACGCCGTGGCGATGGCCGACGCCGGGCTGCTGGAACGGGTCTTGGCCAACCTGATCGACAACGCGCTGCGCTACGCGCCCAACTGCGTGGTCCGAGTCAACGCCGGGCGGGTGGGCGATCGCGTCCTGATCAACGTCATCGACGAGGGTCCCGGAATACCGAAAGGCACCGAGGACCAGATCTTTGAAGCCTTCCAGCGGCTCGGTGATCACGACAACACGACCGGCGTGGGCCTGGGCATGTCGGTGGCGCGCGGGTTCGTCGAGGCGATGGGCGGCACCATCTCCGCCGGCGACACCCCGGGCGGCGGGCTGACCGTCGTGGTGGATCTGGCCGCGCCGCAAGCGTTTGGTGCGCTATGACCCGGGTATTGGTGATCGACGACGAGCCGCACATCCTGCGCGCGCTGCGGATCAACCTGTCGGTGCGTGGCTACGAGGTCATCACCGCCTCGACCGGTGCCGGAGCGCTGCGCGCGGCCGCCGAGCACAAGCCCGACGTGGTGATCCTGGACCTCGGCCTGCCCGACATCTCCGGCATCGAGGTGTTGGCCGGCTTGCGCGGCTGGCTTTCGGCGCCGGTGATCGTGCTGTCGGCGCGCACGGATTCGTCCGACAAGGTCGAGGCCCTGGACGCCGGCGCCGATGACTACGTGACGAAACCCTTTGGGATGGACGAGTTTTTGGCGCGGCTCCGCGCCGCGGTGCGCCGCAATGCGGCGGCATCCGAAGTGGACGAGCCGGTGGTCGAGACCGACGCGTTCACCGTCGATCTGGCCGCGAAGAAGGTCACCAAGGACGGTGTGGAGGTGCACCTCACGCCGACCGAGTGGGGCATGCTCGAGGTGCTGGTGCGCAACCGAGGCAAACTGGTGGGTCGCGAGGAGTTGTTGAAAGAGGTGTGGGGGCCGGCGTATGCCACCGAAACGCATTACCTGCGCGTGTATCTGGCGCAGCTGCGGCGCAAGCTCGAGGATGACCCGTCGCATCCCAAGCACCTGTTGACCGAGTCAGGCATGGGCTACCGGTTCGAGGCCTGACGCCGGATCACGCCCGAGTCACATGCGCACCATGCGCCTTGGCTCGGAGGCACTTGGCTTTGTGCCCACCTCACTGGGGGTACCTCCCGCTTGCGGGGGACGACAACTTCGCCGCCGCCCGCGGCGCCACCAATCCTGCCGAAGTCCCATGCGCACCATGCGCCTCGGCTCGGAGGCACTTGCCTTTGTGCCCGCCTCATAGCGACAACTTCGCCGTCGCCCGCCGTGCCGCCACCAATCCTGCCGAAGTCCCATGCGCACCATGCGCCTCCGCCCGGAGGGACTTGGCTTTGTGCCCGCCTCACAGCGACAACTTCGCCGCCGCCCGCAGCGCGAGCACCCGTTGGTGTATTCGGTGTTCGGTGCCGCGCGGTATGTATCGCGGCCCGTACCGGCCTCGGCCCATGCGGCGCACCCGATCGCGACCCATCTCCCAACGCAGCGCGTCCGAAATGGTTTTCGACGCCCTGCCGGGGACGCAAAAGCCCTGCCTCTCAAGCGCCTCCCTCATTTCGGCCACCGTCGCCGGGCCATTGTGAGCGAGATGCATCGCGAGCACGTAGCGCAGCTCGATTCCTTTGAGGTTCATTGCCGCAGGGTGGCATACCGGTCTGACATAACCGACGTTGTCGCTATGAGGCGGGCACAAAGGGTGCCGCTCCGCCCAGGGGTCAGTGTGGCGGACGTGATCATTGTGGCCGACGTGACTAGTCGGCAACCGCGCGATCGCGTCGCCTCAAATTGTCGCTATGAGGCGGGCACAAAGGGTGCCCCCTTCCGCGCAGGGGCCAGTGTGCCGGATGTGACTCAGTCGGCGATCGACAGCACGATGCCGTCCAAAATGTCGTGTTCGCTGACGATCAGCTCGTCGATGCCGGCGCGCTCGCGCAGCTCGCGCGCCAATTCCTCCACCACGATCGCGCCGCCGCCGATCACGTCGGCCCGGCCCTCGTGCATCGGCGGCAGCGCCGCCCGCTCCGATCGCGTCATGCCGATCAGCCGCTCGCAGACGGCCAGCAGGTCGCCGCCCGGGACGCGCGAAAGATGAATGGCCGCAGAGTCATACGTCGTCATGTTGTGCGCCAGCGCGGACAGCGTCGTCATCGTCCCGGCGAGCCCGACCCAGGTCCGCGCCCCCTCGACGGGCACCACGCCCAGCGCGACGCCGAGCCGCTCGCGCACCACCCCGCGGGCAGCCGCCACTTCCTGCGGCGTCGGCGGATCCGAATGCAGGCAGCGCTCCGTGAGCCGGACACACCCGATGTCCGCCGAGTAGCTGGCCACCACCGCATCCCCACCGACCACGATCTCGGTCGAGCCGCCACCGAGGTCAACAACAACGAAAGGCGCTCCGGCACTGTCCAATTCACCGACGGCGCCGCGGAAGGACAGCTCCGCCTCCTCGGCACCGGTGATCACCTCCGCAACCGCGCCCGGCAACACGGCGCCCAGCACCTCGGCCGTCATCGCGAAGAAGACGTCGCGATTCGCGACGTCGCGAGCCGCCGAGGTGGCCACCATGCGCACCCGCTCGACGCCGTGCTCCTTCAGCAGCGAAGCGTAATCGGCCAGTGCGGCGCGGGTTCGGGCGATCGCGTCCGGCGCGAACTCACCCGTCGCGTCGACGCCCTGGCCCAACCGCACGATCCGCGTCTCGCGATGCACGTCGCGCAGCCGGCCACCGTCGGCGTCGGCGATCAGCAAGCGAATCGAGTTGGTACCGCAATCGATTGCGGCGAGCCGGCTCACCACTGCCCCGCCACCAACACCGAGGCCATCGCGGGGTCGGTGGCCAGGACGGCCAACGCCTCGTCGCCAAGCGGATTCACGCCCGGACCCTTGGCCAGCGAGTGCGCGATCAGCACGTGCAGGCACTTGACCCTGTCCGGCATTCCTCCGGCGGAGAAGGTGGTCCCCAACGGCTCGATCGCGTCGCGCTCGGCCAAATACGACTCGTGGGCTCGGCGGTACGCGGCGGCCAGTTCGGGGTCCTGCCGCAACCGCTCGGTCATCTCGCGCATCAATCCCGTCGTCTCGAGCCGGCTCGCGGCCGCGGTCAGCGCCGGATGCGTCAGGTAGTACAACGTCGGAAAGGGCGTGCCGTCAGGAAGTTTCGGCGCCGTCTTCACCACGCCCGGCTCGCCGTTGGGACAACGGTAGGCGACCTCCAGCACTCCGCGCGGCTCACGCCCGAGCTGACGCGCCACCGCATCCAGGTCGGCACGGTCAACCACCGGGGGTCGGGGGTGTCGGCGGCTCGGGCGGCGCCGGCGGCGCCGGCGGCAGGTGCGGGGCATCGGCGATGGTGTGCCACAGCGACGTGTACCACGGGTCGTGGCTGGCCGGCTTTGTCGCGTCCGCTCCGGGCTGCGAGGGCACCGCCGCGCTGGGCGGTAGCTGAACCTGGAACGGGATGTCCCCGGGCATCACGAAACCCAGGCGCTCGCGGGCCTGCGCCGCAATGTACGCGGGGTCACCGAGCTTCACCTTCTTCTGTTCCAGGTCGGCGATCTGACGGCGCAACGCGGCCTCGCTGGCGGCCAACTGGTTCATCTCGGTGCGCTGCGCGAAGTAGGTGCGCACCGGGCCCGCGATGGTGAGCGTGAGCACGCAGATCACCGCGGCCAGCACCGCCGCCCGCCGCGCGGTGAACCCCAGCCGCTGATCGGACCGCTGTTCGACGGATTCCGCGACCTGCCGCTTGATGGGCTCGACGACACGCTCCTGCAGCGAGCGGGTCGTGTGGTTGGCCGTTTGCCCAGGCTTGGAAGGCTTGACGGCGCGGCGGCGCCGAACCGAATCGCCGGCCTTCCCCGGGCGCGATGCCGGGGACCGCCGCTTCGGATCGGGCTTGGGCGTCAAAGGTGTTTCAACCTATTTCTGATCCAGCGCGTACCGGGGGAACGCCAGATCGCCTGCGTATCGTGCCGCGTCACCGAGGGCTTCCTCGATCCGCAACAGCTGATTGTATTTGGCCACGCGCTCGCTGCGGGCGGGCGCGCCGGTCTTGATCTGGCCGGAACCGACGGCCACGGCCAGGTCGGCGATCGTGGTGTCTTCGGTCTCGCCGCTGCGATGGCTCATCATCGTGCGGTATCCGCTGTGGTGGGCCAGCGCGACGGCGTCGAGCGTCTCGGTCAGCGTCCCGATCTGATTCACCTTGACCAGCAAGGCGTTTGCGACGCCCTTGTCGATCCCCTCTTCCAGGCGCTCGGGGTTGGTGACGAAGATGTCGTCGCCGACGATCTGCACCCGGTCGCCGATCGAGGCGGTCAGCGCCGCCCATCCGTCCCAATCATCCTCGGACAGCGGGTCTTCCAGGGACACCAGCGGATAGGAGCCTAGCAGCCCGGCGTAGAACTCCGCCATCTGCTCGGCGGTGCGGGTCGAGCCTTCGAAGGTGTAACCGGTGCCGTCGGTGTAGAACTCGGTGGCCGCCGCGTCGAGTGCCAGGGCGACATCGGTGCCGAGTTTGAAGCCGGCCGATTCGATGGCCCGGCCGATCAGGTCCAGCGCCGCGGTGGTGCCGGCCACGTCGGGGGCGAACCCGCCCTCGTCGCCCAGGCCGGTCGACAGCCCCTCCTTCTTCAGCACGGACTTGAGTGCGTGGTACACCTCGGCGCCCCACCGCAACGCCTCGGCGAAGCTGGGCGCGCCGATCGGCGCCACCATGAACTCCTGGATGTCGACGGCGGTGTCGGCGTGGGCACCGCCGTTGAGGATGTTCATCATGGGCACCGGCAGGATGTGCGCGTTGGGGCCGCCGAGGTAGCGGAACAGTGGCAACTCGGCGGAATCGGCGGCCGCTTTCGCGACGGCCAGCGAGACGCCCAGGATGGCGTTGCCGCCCAGCCGGGACTTGTCGGGGGTGCCGTCGAGGTCCACCAGCGCCTGGTCCACCAGCCGCTGGTCGTCGGCGGCCAGGCCGATGACCGCCGGACCGATTTCGTCGAGCACGGCCTGCACCGCCTTCCGCACGCCCTTGCCGCCGTAACGCTCCCCGCCGTCGCGCAACTCGACGGCCTCGTGCTCGCCCGTCGACGCGCCGGACGGCACCGCGGCGCGGGCAAACGTCCCGTCCATCAGAGCGATCTCGACCTCTACGGTCGGGTTACCGCGGGAGTCGAGGATCTCGCGGGCCCCGACCTGCTCGATAATCGGCACTGGTTCTCCTTGCGTCGTAAAGCATGGGTCAGCGATACATCCTGCTACAGCGGATGACCCGCCGCGTAGGCGGTCGCCCAGTCCCGCACCGCCCGCGCGTAGACGCCGGAGTTGTTGTAGGCCCGCAGCGCGGTGATCCACCCCCGCGGTGTCCCGAGGTCTTTTCCGCGCCAGCACAGGTAACCCGCCGCCGCCAGCGCGGCATCGTCGATGTTGTCCGGGCTGACGCGGCCGTCGTTGTGGGCGTCCACTCCGTACAACCGCCAGGTCTCGGGGATGAACTGCATCGGGCCCATCGCGCGCACCACGCCCGGCTCGCCGGCGCCGCCTTCCTCGGCGTCGACGATGCGCAGGGTCCCGCCGCTGCCGTCCAGCCGAACGCCGCGAATCGGCGGGCTCACGTCCCCGTTCGGCGACAGGGTCGCGCCCCGGTAGGTGCCGTGGTGGCTCTCGACCTGACCGATGCCCGCCAGCGTGGTCCACGCGATGTGGCATTTGGGGTTCTCGACCTCGGCGACCCGGGCGGCATACGCGTAGGCCTCCAGCGCGATCACCGGAATCTCCAACGCTGCCGACCGTTGCTGGGCCCATTGGCGCAACTGGTCCGCGGGCCGGCCGCTGACGTGGGTGTCCACCGGCGGCACCGGATCCCCGACCGGCGGCGGAACACCGGCGGGGATGAACAGGCTGAGCTGCCAGGTACAGCTGGACGCGAGAAGCATGGCGGTCGCGCCGATGACGGCGGCCGCACGCAACCAACGCCCCGGCGACACCATGCCCGTTTAAGCTCCCCTACTGCTCCCCTGCACCAACTTCGGCCACAACCATCGTCCCACGGGTTTTGCGGCTACCCCGTTGATTCCTCGCCCCGGCGCACCGATGCAGGGCCCTATTTGCGCCCTTTGCGCCGCTTGGAGCCCCCACCGGACGCCTTGGACGCGGTCTCGGAGCCGCCCGTTTCTTCGACGGCCGATTCGGCGAAAGGCCAGTGCGCGCGCCATTCCTCCTCGCTGACCTCGCCCAGCTGCGCGACGTCGAGTTCCACCGGAACGCTGTCGCCGCGGCGCGCGGCCGCGATCGCCGTCTCCACGCCGCGGACCGTGTCCACGAATTCCAAAACCGCCGCGCGCAGCGCGCTTTCCGCGTCGATGTCGGCCGCGACCGAAACGGAGGTCATTTCGGCGGGGACCAGGTCGGCGGGCAGCCCCGCCTTTTCGGCGCGCTGAATCACCTTCTGCGCCAGAGCCAGTGCCGGTTGACCGGTGTGCACGTCGTCCATCACCGAGTTGCGCGCCTTCGCCGCCCTCTCTGAGGCCTTGGCCTCCTCCCACTGCGCCAACTGCTCTTCGAGCGAAATCGTTTGCCCCGCAAGTACTCCCGGTACCCGATTGCCCAGCTTGCGCATCAACGCGGCGGCGACGTCGTCGATGGTGAACGGCGACTGCGGCGCGTCCTCGGCGATGCGGGCGTGGAAGAGGACCTGTAGCAACACGTCTCCGAGTTCCTCGCGCAGCTGCTCGGCGTCGCCGCTGCGCACGGCGTCCAGCAGCTCGTAGGTCTCCTCGAGCAGAAACCTGCGCAACGAGTCGTGGGTCTGTTCGCTTTCCCACGGGCCCGCGGTGCGCAACCTGTCCATCAACGCCACGGCATCGACCAGCCGCTCGCCGCGCGGCCGGTCCGGCGCCGAGATCAGCCGGGCCCCGGCCGCCAGCGCGGCGGCCACGGCGGGGTGGTCCGGATCGGAGGACAGCAGCACCGGCGCCGGATTATCGGGGTCCCCGGAATGCACCGGCCGCGCCGCGGGCAGCGACCACGGCACCGCGACGGGCATCTCCTCGGTGTATTGCACCTCGCCGGCGAGGTGCTCGATCGCCTCGACCGGTACCAGCGACGGGCGCCGGGGGTCGCACAACACGACAATCATGCGCGCCGCTCCTCCCCGCTCGTCGGTGCCGGCTGTGACCCCGTTATACCAATCTCTATCTGTGGTTTTCCCTGCAGTGCCGTGACGAGGTTGGCCACCATCTGCAGCAACTCGACGTCGCGCAGGCGCGGCGCCCCGACGCCGCCCGACCGGGGAATGGGGACCTGGACCGTGTTCGTCGTGGCCCGGTAGTGCGCCGCCGGGTACATCCGCTTGAGCCGAATCTGCGCCGAGTCCAGCAGCGTCACCGGCGACAGCCGCACGGTCGCCGCCGACGGGGCCGACACCTCGGTGATGCCCGCGCCGCGGCACAGCAGCCGCAGCCGCGCGACGGCCACCAGCCGCTCGGCAGGCTCGGGCAGCGCACCGTAGCGGTCGATCAGCTCCTCGACGACGGCGCTGACGGCAGCGTCGTCGGAGGCCGCCGCCAGCCGCCGGTAGCCCTCCAGCCGCAGCCGGTCGCTGGCGATGTAGTCCGGCGGCAGGTGCGCGTCCACCGGCAGGTCGATCCGCACGTCCTTGGGCTCCTCGGGCGTGGTGACCGTCTGGCCGTCCGCGGCCGCCCGGTACGCCTCCACGGCCTCGCCCACCAGCCGCACGTACAGGTCGAAGCCCACCCCGGCGACGTGCCCGGACTGCTCGACGCCCAGCACGTTGCCGGCCCCGCGGATCTCCAGGTCCTTCAGCGCCACGGCCATGCCGGCGCCCAGCTCGTTGTTCTGCGCGATGGTCGCCAGCCGGTCGTACGCCGTCTCGGTCAGCGGCACGTGCGGCGGATACAGGAAGTAGGCGTAGCCGCGCTCGCGGCTGCGGCCGACCCGGCCACGCAGCTGGTGCAGCTGCGACAGCCCGAACGTGTCGGCGCGCTCGACGATCAGCGTGTTGGCGTTGGAGATGTCCAGGCCGGTCTCGACGATCGTGGTGCAGACAAGGATGTCGTACTCGCGGTTCCAGAACCCCTGCACGGTGCGTTCCAGCCGCTCCTCGGGCATCTGTCCGTGCGCGACGACGACGCGCGCCTCGGGCACCAGCTCGCGGACCCGCGCCGCGGCCCGGTCGATGGAGCTGACCCGGTTGTGCACGTAGAACGCCTGGCCGTCGCGCAGCAGCTCGCGCCGCAGCGCGGCCGCGACCTGCTTGTCGTCGTGCGGGCCGACGTACGTCAGCACGGGATACCGCTCTTCGGGCGGGGTGAGGATCGTCGACATCTCGCGGATCCCGGCCAGGCTCATCTCCAGCGTGCGCGGGATCGGGGTGGCGCTCATGGTCAGCACGTCGACGTGGGTGCGGAGCGACTTGATGTGCTCCTTGTGCTCGACGCCGAACCGCTGCTCCTCGTCGACCACGACGAGGCCCAGGTCCTTCCAGCGCACCCCGGTCTGCAGCAGCCGATGGGTGCCGATCACGATGTCGACCGTGCCCTCGGCCAGGCCGTCGATCACGGCGCGGGACTCGGCGGCGTCGGTGAACCGGGACAGCCCCTTGACGGTCACCGGGAAGTCGGCCATCCGCTCGCTGAACGTCTGCAGGTGCTGGTCGGCCAGCAACGTGGTGGGCACCAGGACGGCGACCTGCTTGCCGTCCTGGACGGCCTTGAACGCCGCCCGCACCGCGATCTCGGTCTTGCCGTAGCCGACGTCGCCGCAGATCACCCGGTCCATCGGCACCGGCTTTTCCATGTCGGCCTTGACCTCGGTGATCGCGGTCAGCTGGTCGACGGTCTCGGTGAACCCGAACGCGTCTTCCATCTCGGCCTGCCACGGGGTGTCCGGCCCGAACGCGTGCCCGGGGCTGGCCTGCCGCTTGGCGTACAGCGACACCAGTTCGCCGGCGATCTCGCGCACGGCCCGGCGCGCCTTGGTCTTGGTGTTGGCCCAGTCGCTGCCGCCGAGCTTGGACAGCGCCGGCGCCTGCCCGCCGACGTACCGCGACAGCTGGTCCAGCGAATCCATCGGGACATAGAGCTTGTCGGCGCCTCCACCGCGCTTGCTGGACGCGTACTCGAGGACGAGGTACTCCCGGCGGGCGCCGCCGACGGTGCGCTCGACCATCTCCACGAACCGGCCGATGCCGTGCTGGTCGTGCACCACCAGGTCGCCGGCCGTGAGCGCGAGCGGGTCGACGGTGTTGCGCCGCTTGGCCGCCAGCCGCTTGCCCTCGACGGCCGTGGCCCGGTTGCCGGTCAGGTCCGTCTCGGTGATGACGACCAGGTTGGCGCCGGGCACCACGATGCCGTCGTGCAGCGGGCCCTTGAGCACGCCGACCACCCCGGGTTTCGGGGCGGCGCCCGGTTCCAGCATGGCGGCGGGGGTCTCGCACTCGGCGAGCCGCTCGACCACCCGATGGGCGGTCCCGGTGCCGGGCGCGACGACCGCGGCGTGCCCGCCCGTCGCGACGTGGCCACGCAGCATCGCGAAGATGCCGTCGATGTCGTGTTGATGCCCGCGGGCCGACGGCGCCGCCCGCACCTCCAGCTCCACCGCCGACTCGTCGGACAGCTGGCTCAGCGTCCACCACGGATGATCGGCGCGGACCGCGGCGGCGCGTACCTCGTCCAGTTCGGCGAAGCCGGATCCGCCGAACTGCGCCACGTCGACGGGCGCGTCCGTGCCCAGCGCCGCGACGGACCACGACGCCTCGAGAAATTCGCTGCCCGTCTTGATCAGGTCGGCGGCGCGGGTGCGCACCTTCTCCGGGTCACACACCAGCACCGGGGTGCCGGCGGCCAGCTGGTCGGTCAGCAGCACATGCTCGCCGGGCCGCAGCACCGGCAGCAGCGCCTCCATGCCGTCGACGGCGATGCCCTCACCCAGCTTGGCCAGCATGTCGGTGACGCTGCCGGTGACGGCGGGCTCGGGGCCGGCGTGCCGGACGGCCAGCGCGGCGGCGCGCTGCCGCACGTCGTCGGTGAGCAGCAGTTCGCGGCAGGCCACCGCGATCACCGAGTCGACCTCGATCTCGGGGATGGAGCGCTGGTCGGCGACCGAGAACATCCGCATCTCGCTGACCTCGTCGCCCCAGAACTCGACGCGCACCGGGTGTTCGGCGGTCGGCGGGAAGACGTCGAGGATCCCGCCGCGCACGGCGAACTCACCGCGCCGGCCGACCATGTCGACCCGGGTGTAGGCCAGCTCGACCAGCCGGGCGACGACCTCCTCGAAGGCGATCTCGAGCCCGACGCTCAGGCTGACCGGCTCCACGTCGCCCAGCCGCGGCGTCATCGGCTGCAACAGCGAACGCACCGCCGTCACCACCACCTGCAAAGGGGGCCCCAGCCGGGCGTCGTCGGGGTGAGCCAGCCGGCGCAACACCAGCATCCGGGCGCCGACGGTGTCGATGGCGGGCGAAAGCCGTTCGTGCGGCAGGGTTTCCCAGGACGGGAACACCGCCACCGCGTCCCCGAACACCCCGCGCAGTTCGGCGGCCAGCTCGTCGGCCTCGCGCCCGGTCGCGGTGACCACGAGCAAGGGACCCAGCCGCGCCAGCGCGCCGGCGACGAACAACCGCGCGCTGGCCGGTCCGACCAGGCTCAATTCGGCGGGCCGGGTTGCCGCGCTGTCGATCAGCTGCTGGAAGGTCGGCGCCGTCAGCGCCAGATCCACGAGCCCCGCGATCGGGGTTTCTGGGTGGGCAGGCCCCGGTGCGGTCATGATGAATCCATTCTAGGGACGCCAGGCAGCGTCAAGATTGGGCCCGGCGCCGTCAAGGGATCGTAAGGAAAGCGGCACCCCGCCCCGGCCGGCCGCATTTTGAACTCATGACACTGCTGGATATTGTGCCGTCGCTCGGCCGGGCGGCACCTCGCCGGTTCGATTCCACGATCTGGCCGGTCACGGCCCACTCCGACGAGGAGGGGCAGCTCTGCGTCGGGGGCGTGCCGCTGGCCGACATCGCCGACGAGTTCGACACCCCGGCCTACGTCATCGACGAGGCCGATTTCCGTCACCGCGCCCGGCGCTACCGCAAGGCGCTGCACGGTGTCGGGGTGGTCTACGCCGGGAAGTCGCTGCTGACCACCGCGGTGGCGCGGTGGGCGCGCGAGGAGGGCCTCGGCGTCGATGTGTGCTCGGCCGGCGAACTGGCCATCGCCCTGGCCGGCGGAGTGGACCCGGCGCGGATCGTCATGCACGGCAACGCGAAATCGCCCGACGAGCTGCGCGAGGCCGTGCGGGTGGGGGTCGGTCGCGTCGTGGTCGATTCCTGCATCGAGATCGCCTACCTCGCGGGCCTCGCCCGCCGCCGTCAGCCGGTGCTCATCCGGGTGACGCCCGACATCGACATTCACGGCCACCGCGCCGTCACCACCGGCATCAGCGATCAGAAGTTCGGCTTCACCCTCGCCGGTGACCACGCCGCTAACGCCGTCAAGCGCGCGCTGGCGCACCCGATCCTCGACCTGGTGGGGCTGCACTGCCACCTCGGCTCGCAGGTCAGCGACGCCGCCCCGTACGGCGAGGCGATCCGCCGGATGATCGCCGCCATGGCCGACGTCCGCGCCCGCCACGGCGTCATCCTCACCGAGCTCAACATCGGCGGCGGCCACGCCATCCCCTACCTCCCCGGCGACCGCGAGCTCGACCTGGGCGAGCTGGCCCGCGTCATCGAGGACGCCCTGGACGAGGCCTGCGCGGCCGAGCACTTCCCCCGCCCCACCGTCGTGGTCGAGCCCGGCCGGGCCATCTGCGGCCGGGCCGGCCTGACGCTGTACCGGGTGTGCTCGGTGAAGACCCGGCCGGGCGGCCGCACCTTCGTCGCCGTCGACGGCGGCATGAGCGACAACCCGCGAGTGTCGCTGTACGGCGCGCAATACACCGTCACGCTGGCGAACCGGCACCCGTGCGGGGCCAAGCAGCGCGTCACGGTGGCCGGCCGGCACTGCGAGGCCGGCGACGAGATCGCCCGCGACATCGAGCTGCCGGCGGACCTTCGCCCCGGCGACCTGTTGGCCGTCGCCTGCACCGGCGCGTATCACCACAGCATGGCGTCGAACTACAACATGGTGGGACGGCCGCCGCTGGTGGCGGTCAAGGACGGCCGGGCCCGCGCCCTGGTCCGCCGCGAAACGATCGCCGATCTGCTCTCCCGCGACTGCGGCTAGCGGCGGGCGTCAGAGCGCGTCGCGTTCGGCGAAGTGCCGCTGCCGCGCCGACAAGGCCGCCGCCCGCTGGTCGGCGGTGACCCGCCGCGTCGGGTCGAAATACTCGTCCACGTCGTCGATGTCGATCACCGTGACCGTCGGGGTCGCGGGCTGCTCGGCCGCGGTAGTCCGCCAGGTCACCACCCCGCTTCGGTAGCCGCGTGCGTCGAGCCAGTTGTCGACACCGACGTCCTGGGCGGCCAGCAGCACCCGCACCCGATCGCCGTCGGTGTGCGACTGGGCGCGGTTCAGGCTCGTCTGGCGGGTTGCGATGTCGATCATCTCGCTCCACCGGTTGGTCAGGCAGATGCCGACATACGGGCTGCCGGTTGGGATTTCGTAGTCGATCACCAGCCCCTGGCCGTCCTCCAGTTCCCAGGAGATGGGCACGAACCACGCGCCGGCCATGGCCGACGGCGGCTGCATCGGCGGGATGGCGACGTTCTTCGGCAGGGCGCCGAACACGCGCGCCGGAATGTCGTTGACCCACATGGTGAACAGGTCCCGCGACGCGGCCAGGTGCTCGTCGAACGCGGCGACGGCGTGCGCCGGCGGCGGCGGTTCCGCCGGTGTCTGCGGGTTGAGGCATTCGATGCGGATGACGCCTTTCGACTGCCGCTGCCAGTCACCGTAGGTTTGATAGCAGCAGAACGACTCGGCGCCGGGGGGAAGTTCAAACCAGTTGGTATCCCCCAACTTATCGCGGCTGAAGTAGATCTCGAACGAGCCGTCCGGCGCGATGTCGAGGTCCTCTGACTGCGTCTTGACCGCCCGCGCTTGGTCATCCTTGCCGGCGTAGACGCCGAAGGTGGTCTGCGCGACCGAGCCCAATGTGCCGAACACCCGATAGTCGTGCGCGTCGTCGATGCGCGCCGACAGGTACAGGGTGTCGGGGTTGGAATGCCCCCAGTTCCACGGCGCGTACTGGGCATTGATCAGCGTCGGTCGCGCCGGGTCGCTGCGCAGTTGCAGCCCCATGTACTGGATGTGGCCGACCAGGCGCCCGAGAAGCGCAGCGGCAGAACCTTCGTCGAGGTCGCCCTGCGCCAGCGCGACGCCGAGCAGCTCGTCGTGCAGGTCGCCGAAGCGCCGCCATGCCGCCCGCAGGGCGTCGCTCAACTCTGCGGTCATCGGTTGTCCTCGATTCCGTAGAAGTCGCGGTAGTACTGCAGTTCGGGCCACATCGTCGCGATGTCGAGCCCGTAATCCTCGGCGCGGTAGACGTTGGGCTTGCGGGCGGCCATGCCGCGCTTGTCCATGAACCCGGTCATCTTGCGGTGCACCTCGGCGGTGAGTTCGATGCCGAAGTGGTCGTAGATTTCCTTGACGCAGGACATGGGATCGCGAACCATCCGATCCATCGGAAAATCGATGAATTGCGCTGAGCGGTCGGCGAATCGGCGCCGCAGCTCGACGTTGCGGGCGAGCATGCCCTTGTTGCGCCAGGTCATGTAGCGGCCGTGGTCATGCCAGTCGACGTCGTCGGTCACCATCGCGAAGACGGTGCCGGACAGCTTGCAGCTGGAGGCGATGACCTCGGTGGGTTCGCGGTAGGTGGTGACGAAGCGGGCGTCGGGGAAGACGTCGAGGATCTTGTCGATGTTGGCCATGTGCGGTGGCGTCTTGAGCAGCCAGCTCTCCTCGGGGCGCAGCCCCCCGCTCTGCATGTACTGCAGGAACAGCTTCTCCTCCTGGTAGACCCAGGTGCGGTCCTGGTCGGCCAGCCACCGGTCGTAGCCCTGGCAGTTGAACATGACGAGGAACGTCTCGCTGTGAAAGGCGTAGGCGTGCAACAGCGCGCATTCCTGGGCCTCCCACGCGCCGAGCGGGTGGGCCGCGTCCAGGTCGGGGGCCAGCGCCAGGCTCCGGCGGATCTGCTTTTCACTGCGGGCGATGCGCGGGTCGGTGCGCATCGTGGCGGGATCCAGCGGCGGGTGCAGCTCGTCGCACTCCCAGGTCAGGGGGAAGCGAAACCGATCGTCCTGGCTCAGCAGGTGATGGGTGATCGTGGTGCCGGTGCGGGGCGCGCCGACCAGGAAGACCGGCTTGGCGATCACCTCGTCGCGGATCGACGGGTTCCTGCGGACGTGGTCCATGACCAGCAACCGCTGGCGCAACAGGTTGGTGAGGTGCGTCGTGGCCAGGATGCGGCCGAAGCCGTTGAGCTTGTCCTCGTCATTGATCGACTCGATGAGCCGGTCCAGGCCCTCCTCGAAGCGGGGGTCGCTGAAGTCGGTCAGGCCGCCGGCGCGGCGGCTGGCCCGGTCCATGAGCGCGTACTTGCGCAGCGGCAAGGGATGAGCACTCAGCCTCCGCGCGGCGCGGTAGCCGCCGTTGAGAATCCGAAACGGCAGCGGCCGGGGCGGGGTCTCGATGGCCATGACGGGCATCCCCTCATCGTTGAAGTGGATACGAAACCTGTTGACGCGCAATGGAGTTAGGGGGCTGCGCCGATTGCTCGATGCCTCCCGAAGCCGGGTTGAACCGTTGTGTCCGGCTCCGCAAAACATTACGATCTGAACGTAATGAAATCAACACCTGTCCAGCGCCGGCGCCGGGAAACCAAATCCCAGGGGCGGCCCCGCGATGCGCGCATCGACGACGCGGTGCTGCAAGCCACCAACGAGCTGCTCGAAGAAATCGGCTACGCGCGGCTGAGCATTCCGTTGGTGGCGGCCCGGGCCGGCGCCACACCCCCGGCGGTGTACCGGCGGTTCCCCACCAAGATCGAGCTCGTCTTCGCGGCGGTGTTTCCCCCGACGCCACAAGAGGAGTTGCCGTTGACCGGCGACCTGCGCACCGTCGTGCGCAGCCTGCTCGAGGGCTCCATCCAGCTGTTCAGCCGGCCGGCGGTGCACAGCGCGGTGTCGGGCCTGACGGCCGAACTGCCCTCCGAACCCGGGCTGTCGGCGCGGCTGCTGGATCGGCTGCAGGGCAGCACCTACGAGCGCCTGCAGCACTACCTCGACGACGCCGCCGCGCACGGGTCGGCGGCCGACGGCATCAACGCGCGGCTGCTGATGGACATGATCGGCGGCACGGTCATGATGTCGATGGCCACCGAACGCACGCTCGACGACGCCTGGCTCGAGCACAACACCACCCTCATCGTCCGGGGACTGAGCCGGTGACGGCAGGGCGGCCGATGGAAGTCGTCGCCTCCGCGCCGGCCCAGCTGGGCCTGGCCGAGATCGGGCTGTGGGCGGCGCGCATGGAGCGCATCGGCTTCGAGGTCATCCACGTCCCCGAGACCATCCACGACGCGTTCATGGTCGCGGCGATGGCGCTGGCGCAGACCACGCGGCTGACCGTGCGGACCAGCATGGCGCTCGCGTTTCCGCGCAGCCCCATGATCACCGCGTACGCGGCCTGGGATCTCGCCCGCTACTCCGGCGGGCGCTTCCAGCTCGGCCTGGCCACCCAGGTGCGCGGGAACATTGTCGGGCGATTCTCGGTCCCCTGGTCGCAGCCGGCGCTGCGCATGCGCGAGTACATCGAAGCGGTGCTTGCCATCTTCCACTCGTTCCAGACCGGCGAGCGCCTCGACTACGGCGGGCGGTTCTACCGATTCGACCGCCTGCAGCCGTACTTCAATCCCGGGCCGAATCCGTGTGCGCCACCACAGATCTGGACCGGTGGGGTCAACAAGAAGATGTGCGTTCTGGCCGGTGAGCTCTCCGACGGCTTCGTCTGCCATCCGACCAATTCGCACCCGTCGATCCTGCGGGCACAGACCCTGCCGGCCCTGGCCGAGGGCGCCGGCAACGGCCGCCGCCCGGCCGCGCCGCTCGCGGTGGTGGCCAATCCGCAACCGCTGATGGCCGGCACCGACGGTGAGCTGGCGCAGCTGCGGGAACACCGGCGGTCGGAACTGGCCTTCCTCTACAGCACCCCCGCCTACCGCCGGCAGCTCGAATTCTTCGGCTTCGAGGACGTGGGCGAAGCACTCAGCGGCATGGCGCGCCGGGACGAATGGGCCGACCTGTCCAAGCATCTGACCGACGAGGTGATGGACCGGGTTGTGCCGCAAGGCACCTACGACGACATTCCCGCGGTGCTCACGCGCTGGTACTCCGGGCTGTGCACCGGTCTGAGCCTGCCGGTCACCGACGTGCCGGACGACGTGCTGGCCACGCTCATCGATCGCCTCAAGGTCATCCCCACGCTGAGGGAACAAACACCAGGAAGGTAGCTATGAACGCAGCACAATCGGCTCTGGCGTTGAAGTCCGTTGTCGCCCGGCAATGGCAGGCGCACAGCCCGCTCGTCCGGCGCCCCCCGAAGAACTTCGCCGCGCAGTACGGGCCCTGGGCGCTGGTGTCGGGCGCGAGCGAGGGCATCGGCGGCGCCTGGGCGGATTACGCAGCGTCCCAAGGCTTATCGGTTGCGATCGTCGCGCGCAACCCCGAAAAGCTCGAGAAGAAACGCCAGGAACTGGTGACCCGGTTCGGCGTGGAGGTGCTTGCCATCTCCCAGGAACTGGGGGCGACGGATGCCGTGGAGAACATCATCGCGGCCGTCGGCGACCGCGAAATCGGGCTGCTGGTATCCAACGCGGCGCTGGCCACGGTCGGGGGATTCTGGGCCGACAACCTCGAATTCGAGCGGCAGCGGATAAACATCAACTGCGGCAGCCCGTTTGGGCTGACCTACCACTACGGGGCGCTGATGAAGGCGCGCCGTCGCGGCGGCATCGTCCTGATGAGCAGCGGCACGGGGCTGATCGGCAGCCCGTACTACACGCACTACGGCGCGACGAGGGCGTACAACATCATTCTCGCCGAAGGGCTCTGGTACGAACTGAAGCCCGACAACGTCCACGTGCTCGCTTGCATGGCCGGCCTGACGAGTTCGCCGGGGGCCGCCGAAGCGCTCGAGGTCGCGCGGGCCAGGGGCAGCCTGATCAATACGCCCGAAGAAAACGTCGAGGAGGCGGTCCTGTATCTCGGCAAACGACCCAGCATGCAAGTGGGGGCGCCGAACCGGCGGATGATGTTCGTCGTGACCCGCCTGCTGCCGCGGCCCCTGGGCATTCGGGAGATCGGCAAACATGCCCTGAACAACTTCCTCGACGGGGTGCGGCCCTAGCTCCTACTCGTCCTGCAGCCGCGGGTCGGCCTCCAGGTGGGTCAGGCCGTTCCACATCAGGTTGACCAGGTGCGCGGCCACCACTTCCTTCTTGGGCTCGCGGGTGTCGAGCCACCACTGCGCCGTCATCGACACCGAGCCCACCAGCGCCTGCGCGTAGAGGGGGGCCAGGTCGGGATCCAGGCCCCGGCGGGCGAAGTCGCCGGCCAGGATGGAGCTGACCTGGCTGACGGCGTCGTTGAGCAGGCTGGAGTAGGTGCCCGAGCTGATCGCGGCCGGCGAGTCGCGCAGCATGATCCGGAAGCCGTCGGTGCGTTCTTCGACGTAGGTGAGCAGCGCCAGGGCGACGCGCTCGACCCGCACCCGGGACCGGTTGTTGGTCAGCGACGAGGTGATCATGTCCAGCAGCGCCGACATCTCGCGGTCGACGACGACGGCGTACAGGCCCTCCTTGCCGCCGAAGTGTTCGTAGACGACGGGCTTGGACACGTTGGCCCGCAGCGCGATCTCCTCGATCGAGGTGCCCTCGTAACCGCGCTCCGCGAACAGGGAGCGGGCGATGCCGATGAGCTGCTGGCGGCGCTCGCTACCGGTCATCCGGGCTCGTGGCGCCCGCGTTTCCTTGTCCGGCTCCTTGTGCGTTTGGGGGTCCAGAACGGCCACGTCAATCAGCGTATCGGTTCGGCGCGGCGCGGCCGTCCCGTCTAGAGTCTTGTTGGCGCGGGCCGATGGCCCTGCAGTCCGTCGTGGTGTAATCGGCAGCACATCAGATTTTGGTTCTGAGAGTTCAGGTTCGAGTCCTGGCGACGGAGCTACCTTTCCCAGCCGAGCGTGGGGCCTATGCACGGATCCGAGGCAGTCTGCGTACTTGCGGCCCACGGTCGGCGAACCGGCCGCACTGGCCGCCCGCACGGCGCGGCTTTTGCCTTCACCGCAGGTGAGATGACACGCTGGACGGCGTCGGCCACAAAGCAATAGGAGAGTTGATGTCGTTTCGTGGTGACACCGCGGTCCTGGTTCTCGCGGCCGGACCCGGCACCCGGATGCGCTCCGACACCCCGAAGGTCCTGCACACCATCGCCGGCCGCAGCATGCTGTCGCATTCCCTGCACGCCGTCGCCAAGGTGGCGCCCCAGCACCTGGTGGTGGTCCTCGGCCACGACCACGAGCGCGTCGAACCGCTGGTCGCCGAGCTGGGCGAGACCCTCGGCCGCCCGATCGACGTGGCGCTGCAGGACCGGCCGCTGGGCACCGGGCACGCGGTCCTGTGCGGCCTGTCCGCCCTGCCCGACGACTACGCCGGCATCGTCGTCGTCACCTCCGGCGACACGCCGCTGCTGGACTCCGACACCCTGGCCGGGCTCATCGCCAGCCACAGCGCCCAGGCGGCCGCGGTCACGGTGCTCACCACGACCCTGAGCGACCCTGTCGGCTACGGCCGCATCCTGCGCACCCAGGACAACGAGGTGATGGGGATCGTCGAGCACACCGACGCGACGCCCTCGCAGCGCGAGATCCACGAGGTCAACGCCGGCGTCTATGCCTTCGACATCGCGGCGCTGCGGTCGGCGCTGAGCCGGCTGAGCGCCAACAACGCCCAGCAGGAGCTCTACCTGACCGACGCCATCGCCATCCTGCGCGGCGACGGCCGGACCGTGCACGCCCAGCACGTCGCCGACAGCGCGCTGGTGGCGGGCGTCAACAACCGCGTCCAGCTGGCCGAACTGGGCGCCGAACTCAACCGCCGGATCGTCGCCGCCCACCAGATGTCCGGCGTGACGATCGTCGATCCGGCCAGCACCTGGATCGACGTCGACGTGACGATCGGCCGCGACACCGTGATCCACCCGGGCACCCAGCTGCACGGCCGCACCCAGGTCGGGGGCCGCTGCGTCGTCGGGCCCGACACCACCCTGACCGACGTCACCGTCGGCGACGGCGCGTCGGTGGTCCGCACCCACGGCAGCTCCTCGTCGATCGGGGACGGCGCCAACGTCGGCCCGTACACCTACCTGCGGCCGGGCACGGCGCTGGGATCCGAGGGCAAGCTCGGCGCGTTCGTCGAGGCCAAGAACTCCAACATCGGCACCGGCACCAAGGTCCCGCACCTGACATACGTCGGCGACGCGGACATCGGCGAGCACAGCAACATCGGCGCGTCCAGCGTGTTCGTCAACTACGACGGCGAAACCAAGCGGCGCACCACGGTCGGCTCGCACGTCCGCACCGGCTCGGACACCATGTTCGTCGCGCCCGTGACCGTCGGCGACGGCGCCTACACGGGCGCCGGCACGGTGGTGCGCGACGACGTCCCGCCGGGCGCGCTGGCGGTGTCGGCGGGCCCGCAGCGCAACATCGAGGGCTGGGTGCAGCGCAAGCGACCGGGCAGCGCGGCGGCGCAGGCGGCCGAGAAAGCCCTGGAAAAAACCCAAGACAAACCGGAGCCCGAACCGACACCGTGAATTTGGTCCCTGGTAACCCGCCCGCCTTTCCGTACGATTCGCTACGTACGATGAGGCTTCCATTTCGATCCCAAACGAGGGCAGTGCGTTGAGCCACGACTGGACCGATAACCGAAAAAATCTGATGCTGTTCTCGGGCCGCGCGCACCCGGAGCTGGCCGAACAGGTCGCCAAGGAACTCGACGTCCACGTCACCGCGCAGACGGCGCGGGAATTCGCCAACGGCGAGATCTTCGTTCGCTTCCACGAGTCGGTGCGCGGCTGCGACGCGTTCGTCCTGCAATCGAACCCCGCGCCGGTGAACAACTGGCTGATGGAACAGCTGATCATGATCGACGCGCTCAAGCGCGGCAGCGCGAAGCGGATCACCGCGGTCATGCCGTTCTACCCCTACGCCCGGCAGGACAAGAAGCACCGCGGGCGCGAGCCCATCTCGGCGCGCCTGGTCGCCGACCTGCTCAAGACCGCGGGCGCCGACCGGATCGTGACCGTCGACCTGCACACCGACCAGATCCAGGGCTTCTTCGACGGGCCCGTCGACCACATGCGGGCCCAGAACCTGCTGACCGGCTACATCAAGGACAACTACCCCGACGGCAACATGGTCGTGGTCTCCCCCGACTCGGGCCGGGTGCGCATCGCCGAGAAATGGGCCGACGCGCTGGGCGGCGTGCCGCTGGCCTTCATCCACAAGACCCGCGACCCGCGAGTGCCCAACCAGGTGGTGTCCAACCGCGTCGTCGGCGAGGTCGAGGGCCGCACGTGCGTGCTGATCGACGACATGATCGACACCGGCGGCACCATCGCCGGTGCGGTGAACCTGCTCCGCGACGACGGCGCCAGCGACGTGGTCATCGCCGCGACCCACGGCGTGCTGTCCGACCCGGCCGCCGAACGCCTGGCGTCCTGCGGCGCGCGCGAGGTGATCGTCACCAACACGCTGCCCATCGACGAGCAGAAGCGTTTCCCGCAGCTCACGGTGTTGTCGATCGCGCCGCTGCTGGCCAGCACCATTCGTGCCGTCTTCGAAAACGGCTCCGTGACAGGGCTTTTCGACGGGGACGCCTAGATGGCCGACACCGTCATCTACCACAACCCCAAATGCAGCACTTCCCGCAAGACGCTGGATCTGCTGCGGGACAACGGCCTTGAGCCCACCATCGTCGAGTACCTGAAGACGCCGCCGTCGCGGGCCGAGCTGGTTGGCATGATCCGCGACGCCGGCATCGAGGTGCGCACGGCCGTGCGTAAACGCGAACCGCTTTACGCCGAACTGAATCTCGCCGACGCGACCGACGACCAGTTGCTCGACGCGATGGCCGAGCATCCGATCCTGATCGAACGGCCGTTTGTCGTCACACCGAAGGGCACCCGGCTGGCGCGGCCGATCGACGCGGTGCGCGAGATTCTGTGAAGGTCCGGCCCGCCGCTTTCGCGGCGGCTGTGCTGCTGTGCGCGGTGGCCTGTTCGCCACCCAAAGCCCCCGACTACCAGTCGGTGCTGTCGAGGAGCTCGACCACCAGCGCCGCCCCCACGACGACGCAGAAGCCCGTCCCCCTGTCGCAGTACCTGCAGGACAACGGCGTCACCGGGCAACAGGTGGCGCCGGGCTCGCTGCCCGACCTGACCGTGTCGATACCGACACCGCCGGGCTGGTCGCCGTTCACCAGCCCGAAGATCGCCAAGGAGACGGTGATGATCTCCCGGGGCGGCAAGTACCCGACCGCCCGGCTGGTGGTCTTCAAGCTGGTCGGGGATTTCGACCCGGCCCAGGTGATCAAGCACGGCAACGACGACGCGCAGCTGTTCGAGGATTTCAAGCAGCTGGACGCCTCGACCGCGAACTACAACGGCTTCCCGTCGTCGATGATCCAGGGCAGCTACGACCTCGACGGCACGCGGCTGCACAGCTGGAACCGGATCGTGCTGCCCACCGGGTCGCCGCCCGCCAACCAGCGGTACCTGGTTCAGTTGACCATCACCAGCCTGGCCGACCAGGCGGCGGCGCAGGCCCCCGACATCGAGGCGATCATCCACGGATTCGTGGTGGCCGCAAAGTAATTCGCGTCGCGAAAGTGCAACTGGCGACGCGTTTCTCGAGTGCCGCCGTCGGTAGTTGCACCCTCGCGGCACGGCTTCATTAAGCTCATCAGTCATGACGAACTGGACCGCCGCCGACCTGCCGTCGTTCGCCGGGCGCACGGTGATCATCACGGGCGCCAACAGCGGCCTGGGCGCGGTGACGGCCCGCGAGCTGGCCGGCCGGGGCGCGAAGATCGTCATGGCCGTCCGCAACACCGGCAAGGGCGAGGCCGCCGCGGGGCAGATCACCGGGGACGTCGAGGTGCGCCGGCTCGACCTGCAGGACCTGTCGTCGGTGCGCGAGTTCGCCGACGGGGTGGACTTTGACGTCGATGTGCTGATCAACAACGCCGGCATCATGGCCGCGCCCTACGCGCTGACCGTCGACGGTTTCGAGAGCCAGATCGGCACCAACCATCTGGGTCATTTCGCGCTCACCAACCTGTTGCTGCCCAGGCTCACCGACCGCGTCGTCACGGTGTCGTCGATGGCCCACTGGCCGGGCCGCATCAACTTCGACGACCTGAACTGGAAGAACCGGCGGTACTCCCCGTGGCTGGCGTACGGCCAGTCGAAGCTGGCCAACCTGCTGTTCACCAGCGAGTTGCAGCGCCGCCTCGATGCCGCCGGGTCGCCGCTGCGGGCGCTGGCCGTGCATCCGGGCTACTCGCACACCAACCTGCAGGGCGCCTCGGGCCGCAAGCTGGGCGACGCGCTGATGTCGGCCGCCACCCGGGTGGTGGCCACCGACGCCGATTTCGGCGCCCGGCAAACCCTGTACGCGGCCTCGCAGGACTTGGCGGGCGACACGTTCATCGGCCCCCGGTTCGGCTACCTGGGCGGCACGCAAGCGGTCGGGCGCAGCCGCCGGGCCAAGGATGCGGCCACCGCCACCAGGCTGTGGGAGCTGTCCGAGCAGCTCACCGGCACAAAATTCCCGCTCTGACGCGCCGCGGTCGACACACCCGTCACACCGGCCTCCGGCCCGACCGAACGCCAACCGCCTTTGTCGCTATGAGGCGGGCACGCCGAACGTCGCCTCCGCCAGAGACCACTGTGGCGGATGTGACCAGATTTCCGCTCCCAGCCGCAGATGCGCTACCCTGGCCGGGCGTCACGGCGAGGGTGCTTGCACACCGTTATCGACGGAGACCGACGTTATCGTCGCGACCTGGCCGTGCCCCGAACGAGTGAGCAACAGGAGCGACACGATGGCCAAGTCAGCAGTCAACCAACTCGCGGTGACGGTGCGTAGCGAGACCGGCAAGGGCGCGTCGCGCCGGGCCCGGCGCGACGGCAAGATTCCCGCGGTCCTCTACGGTCACGGCGCCGAGCCCCAGCACCTGGAACTGCCCGGCCACGACTACGCGGCCGTGCTGCGGCACTCCGGCACCAACGCGGTGCTGACCCTCGACATCGCCGGCAAGGAGCAGCTGGCCCTGACCAAGGCGCTCGACATCCACCCGATCCGCCGCACGATTCAGCACGCCGACCTGGTGGTCGTGCGCCGCGGCGAGAAGGTGCACGTGGAGGTCAACGTCGTCGTCGAGGGCGAGGCAGGGCCCGACACCCTGGTCACCCAGGAGACCAACACCATCGAGATCGAGGCCGAGGCCATGTCGATTCCCGAGCAGCTGACCGTGTCCGTCGAGGACGCGCCTCCGGGCACCCAGTTCACCGCCGGGCAGATCCCGCTGCCGGCGGGCGTCAGCCTGGTTTCCGACCCAGACATGCTGGTGGTCAACGTCGTGAACGCGCCGACCGCCGCGGACCTCGAGGAAGAGGGCGCCGGCGAGGTCGCCGAGGGCGAAGCGGCGGCTCCGGAGGCCGAAGAGGGCGGCGAAGCCGAGGCGGCCGCCGAAGAGTCCGAGTAGGCGGTTCGCGACGTGGCCGAACCGCTCTTGGTGGTCGGCCTGGGCAATCCCGGAGACAACTACGCCCGCACGCGGCACAACCTGGGCTTCATGGTCGCCGACCTGCTCGCGGCGCGGGTGGGCGCAAAGTTCAAGGCGCACAAGCGGTCCGGTGCCGAGGTCGTCAGCGGTCGGCTGGCCGGGCACTCGGTGTTGCTGGCCAAGCCGCGGTGTTTCATGAACGAGTCCGGCCGCCAGGTCGGGCCGCTGGCGAAGTTCTACTCCGTTGCCCCGGCCGACATCATCGTCATCCACGACGACCTCGACCTGGAGTTCGGCAGCATCCGGCTCAAGATCGGCGGCGGCGAGGGTGGCCACAACGGGCTGCGCTCGGTGGCGGCGGCGTTGGGCACCAAGGAGTTTCAGCGCGTGCGCATCGGCATCGGCCGCCCGCCGGGACGCAAGGACCCGGCGGCGTTCGTGCTGGAGAACTTCACCGCCTCCGAGCGCGGCGAGGTCCCGACGATCTGCGAGCAGGCCGCCGACGCCACCGAGTTGCTCATCGAGCTGGGGTTGGAACCGGCGCAGAACCGCGTCCACGCCTGGTAGACCGGAACGCCCTACCTCGGCAGCATGTCCTGCCACGACTTCGGCGCCGCGGCGGCGACCAGGTTGGACTGCTGGAACAATTGGCCGCCGGCCGCCATGTACTTGCCGGTTCGCGGGTCGTATCTGGCAACGGCGACAGGCGGATTGGCCGCCGGCCCTTCGGTCGTCAGTGAACTCGGCGCGGCGTCGGGGGGCGTTCCCGACGGCGCGGCGCCCGGCGGCAGCGGGGTCCCGTCCACCGGGCCGTACGTGTGATCGCCGAACGTGGCCCGGTCATCGGGCGGGATGCCTTGTGAGATCAGATTTGGATCCAGCGGGTAGGGGCCGAGCGCATGCTGGCGCATGGCCAGCGGTTGGTAGGGCTTGTCGCTGTCGCAGATCTGTACGGTCGGCGCGCGTTTCCCGGGTTTGCCCATGCAGGGATAGTTGCGGGCGCCGCGGACCGCGATCGGGGAGTCCTGGGGCAGCTTGCAGTACAACCCGTCCGGCGTGTCGACGGTGGTGGTGTCGGCGGGGGAACGCCACGACGAGGGCGGCAGGAACCCGACCGTGCACGGCGGCGGATCGCCGATGCTGATCGCGAACTCACCCAGCGCCATCCCGGTCGGGTTGTTCTTCGACAAACCCGACGCCTGCAGCGACGCGATCACCGGTGGCAGCAGCACCAGCAGCTGCTGGACCG
This sequence comes from Mycobacterium paraense, assembly GCF_002101815.1. Taxonomy (GTDB): domain Bacteria; phylum Actinomycetota; class Actinomycetes; order Mycobacteriales; family Mycobacteriaceae; genus Mycobacterium; species Mycobacterium paraense. Next base: position 284,947 of record NZ_LQPM01000007.1, read on the forward strand.
ACGGGTTGTACGTCACCAGGATCTGGCCCACCGTGGTGAGGTTCGCCAATAGCACTGGCAGCGTGGGCTTTATCTGGTCGAGCAGGCGCGAGACCTCATTGACGGCGCCCGGCCCGGTCTTCAGCAGCGTGTGCAGCTGCGGATCGTCGGCCGCCAGGGTGTGCGTCACCCCCGCCAGGCTGTGCGCCCAGGTTCGGATCGCCGACGTGGTGTCGGCCTGCGAATCCAGCAGCGGCACAGCGTCATCGATGAGCGTCCGGGTGCGGTCGGAGACGGGCGCCACGTCCCGGGTGAATTGGGCCGACGAGTCGAGCAGCGAGCCGAGGTCGAAGCCCGCCCCGTTGAGCCCCTTGAACGACTCGTCGAGCAACGCGCTCATCTTCTCTTTGGGGATGCTGTTGATCAGCGCGCTGACCCGGTCCAGCATCGGCCCGACCGCCTGCGGAATCGTGGTGCGCTCGGCGGGTATGACCGAGCCGTCGTGGAGGTAGGGGCCGGCGTTGTTCCGCGGCCGCAGGTCCACATACTGCTCGCCCACCGCCGAGACGCTGCGGACCTCGGCCTGCAGATCGGCGGGGATCCGCACCGACGTGTCAAGCGACAGCGTCGCCTGGACCCGGTCGGGTGCCAGGTCGACCGCGGTCACCTTGCCCACCTGCACGCCGCGATACGTCACGTTGGCGAACCGGTATATCCCGCCGCCGGAGGGCAATTCGAGCCGCACGGTGATGTGGTCGATGCCCAGCAGGGTCGGCGCCTGGATGTAGACGAGGGCCATGGAAACGACGCCGAGGATCGATACGACGGTGAAGATGGCCAGTTGGATCTTGACGAGGCGGGTCAGCATCAGCGACCGGCCTGATCTTGTGGCGGGAAGTCGGTGGGCAGCGGGACGACCGGGGTGGGCGGCGTCGGGCCGGGCTCCGTCCCGCGCGCGGGCGGCGCCACGGGCGTCGGAGGGCTCTGCGGCGGGGGCGGCGGAGCACCCGCCTCGAGCGGGTCGTAGGTGAAGTTGAGGTATTCCGGTTCGCCCGGTGCCGGAACCAGTTTCGCGCCCACCTGACCCCAGCGGGTGCCGAGCAGCAGTGTCCGCTTGACCCGCGGCAGCGTCAGGTCGGCGACCAGGAACATGTTCATGTAGTCGCCGCGGACGCCCCGGTCGATCAGATTCTGGCCGTACGGGAAGGTCGTCGCCCACGCCAGCGCGGTATCCAGGTCGGGGCCGATATCGGCGAGCGCCTTGATCGTCGGCTCCAGGTTGTTCAGGTTGTGCACCAGGTCGTCTCGCGTTTCGTTGACGAGGCCGGTCGCGGTGTCGCTGAAGACCCGCAGCTTGTCCAGCGCCGTCGTGATGCGCGGGCGTTCCCGGATCAGCACGTCCAGCGCCGGCGGTATCTTGTGCAGCGCGGCAGTGATCACGTCGCGTTGCCCGGCGAACGTGTCGGTGAGGCGGTTCAGCTCCTGGACGAAGCCAATCAGGTTGTCGCGCTGCATGTCCAGCGTGCCGACGAAGGCGTCGAGCCGGGTCAGCAGGTCGCGGATCTGGTCCTCGTGGCCGGCCATGGCGGCGCCGAAGTTGTGGATGATGTCGCCGATCTGTCCCAGTCCTCCGGCGTTGACCACCACCGACAGCGACGACAGCGTCTGCTCGGTGGACGGGTAGGTCGCGGACCTGTTGAGCGGGATGGTGGACCCCGGTTGCAGCCGGCCGGTGGCAGCCTCGCCGGGGGGTGGGTTCAGCTCGAGATGCATCGACCCCAACAAGCTGGTCTGCCCGACGCGGGCCACCGCGTTGGCGGGCACCACGACGGAGGGTTGCACCGAGATCTCGACGTCGGCGTGCCAGTCGCGAAAGGTGAGGCGATTGATGCTGCCGACGGCCACGTCGTTGAGCAGCACCGGCGAATTCGCCTCTAGCGTGCTCACATTGGCCAGCTCGACGTGGTAAATGGCCGCACCCGGCCCTCGGCCCACCGCGCCGGGCAGCGGCAGCGAGTTCAAGCCCTGGAACGCGCAACCGGTCGCGGTCGACAGCACGACGGCGCCGAGGGCGAGCGCGCGGCGGGGTTGGGGAAATCGGCTCATGGCTGGGCCCCTCCCACCGGCAGCAGCATGTCGGGCACGTTCGCGGGATCGCGCGCCGGGAGGTCTTGCGCCGCGGTGCCGGTCGCCGTCGTCGGTGGCGGCTCGGGTTGCGCCGCCCCGGGGATGCGTCCCAGTGGCGGTGGCGGCGGCGCCGCCGGCGGGGTGTCGCCCGGCAGGCCCGTGTAAGCCGAGACCGCGGGCGGCAGCTCGGGCGGCGGGGCCCCGGGTCCTTCGCCGCCCGGCGCCAGGCGCGGCTCGGAATAGACGATGTTGTCGGGGTTCGCCGACTTCATCAGGACCATGCTCATCGGGAACGGGGGGTAGTTGAAGTTGATCGCCCGCAGTGCCGGACCGAGATATTGGGCGCACAGCTTGCCGGTCTCGGTCGAGGTGGCGTTTTCCAGCGCCCCGATTTGACCGCAGATGAACTGCAACGGATTCGAGAAGTTGTTGAGCACAATCGATCCGATGGTGTCACCGGTGTCGGGGTTGTAGGCGTTGTAGAAATTGGCGAACGCGTTCGGGGCCACATGCAACAGGTTCTCCAGGTCCGTGCGATGGTCCACCAGGTTCTGCGTGACGTTGGCCAGCCGCTGGATCTGCTCGGAAACCTGGTCGCGGCTTCCGGACACGAATCGTTGGACCTCGCCCACCACGCTCGACAGATCGGTCAGCGCGGCGTCCAGCTCCGACCTGCTGTCGTCGAGCACGCTGGTGAGCGTGGCGAGCCGATTTTCGAACTGAACCACCTGCTCGTTGCTGTCGCGCAGCGCCGTGACGAAGACCTGCAGATTGTTGATGATGTCGACGATGTTGCCGCTGCCGTTGGCCAGGATCCGGCCCACCCCGGACAGTTCCGCCAGTGTCTGGCGCAGCTTTTGGCCGTTGCCGCTCAGCGCGTTGGCGGCGCTGTCGATGAACCGCGCGACCGACGGCGTCGACACCTGGCTGCTGGGTCCCAAATCCGTGGCCAGTCGGGTCAATTGGGTCTTCACCTCATCCCATTCGACGGGTACCGCGGTCCGTTCCACGGGCAGCACCGCCCCGTCGGGCATCGTCGGGCCGCCGCCGCGGTAGGCCGGTGCCAGCTGGATGTAGCGCGCGGCGACCAGGTTCTGGGCGACGATCACCGCCTTGGCGTCGGCCGGGACGCGCACATCGCGATCGACGTGCAGGGTGACCTTGACCAGGTTGCCCTCCGGGCGGATCGCCGTGATCTCGCCGACCCTGACGCCGGAGACCCGCACCCGGTCGCCCGGGTAGATCGCGGTCGCGGTGGCGAAGTAGGCCGTGATCGTCTTCGGGCGCAGGAAGTCCTGGTAGGCAACGGAAACCGTGCCGCCGACGCCCAGCGCGCTCAGCGCGATGGCCGTGATCACCACCAGCTTGTTCCGCGACATCAGTGCGGTCCCGGTGGAATCCCATTGCGCGGGAACGGGAATTCCGCCCGCGGGCCGGTGTTGTCCGGCGGCTGGCCGGGGATGTTCCCCCTGCGGAACCCGTACGCGTAATCGAGGAACGGCTGGATGAACTGCGGCGGCATCACGTTCGGGGTGAACGATTGGTAGTAGAACCCGCTGGACACCGCTTCGCCCTGGGTGACCTCGTATTTGGCCAGGCCCGGGAGGGCTTTGGCGATGTTGTCGCGGTTTTTCTCCAGGACGGCCGTGACCGCGTTCAGCTTCTGCAACATCGGCGTCAGGGTTTTTTCGTTGTCGCGCACCAGGCCGGAGAGTTGCTTGGAGACGGCCGACACGTTCGCCAGCAGGTCGACGATCGCCTCGCGCCGCCGCGCCAGCACGTCGAGCAGGTCATTGGTGTTGAGGATCAAGCTGTTCACCTGCTGGCTGCGTTCCGACAGGATGCCGCTGAGGGTGCTGGTGTCCTTGAGAACGTCGCCGAGCGTCTTGTTGCGGCTGTTGAGTGACTCAGACAGTCGGGTCAGGCCGTCGAACATCGGCCCCAATTGCGGTGCGACGCGGTCGATCGTCGCCGATAGCGTGTCCAGCGACTGGTTCAGCGAGGCGGTGTCGGTTCCCGCGAGGTTGGTCGTGAGGTCGCTGACCGATTCCGTCAGCGTGTACGGCGACGAGGTGCGCGAGATCGGGATGACGTCGGACGGGCGCAGCGCCCCGCTGCCCGTCGAATCGAGGGTGAGCACCCGCCGGCCCAGCAGCGAACCGGTCCTGATGTGCGCGGTGCTGTACGACCCGAGCCGGACCTTCCCGTTCACGGTGAACGTGACCAGGGCGTCGCCGTCGCGCAGCTCGATGCCCGATACCGTGCCGACCTTGATGCCCGATGTCGTCACGTCGTTGCCTGGCTCCAGCCCGCCCACCTCGGCAAACAGCGCCTGGTAGCGGACGTCGGTCGCGAGCGAAACCAGTTGCTGCGGCTGCAAACCCACCGCGATCACGAGGATGATCAGGACGATGCCGATGAAGCCGGCCTTAATCAGGTGGGCACCGCGGTACTTACGCATCGGGTTCCCCGCACCGCCCGCCGACCTGCCTGAGCCAGGGGAACACCGCGGTCCGGCCCTGCAGGTCGGAGACCCTGACGGTCATGCCGCAGATGTAGAACTGGATGAAGCTGCCATACGCGCCGAGGCGGACGAGTTTGCGATAGTTGTTCGGGGCCTTTTGCAGCGCCACGTCGAGTTGGTCCTTGCCCTGATCCAGCAGCGGGGCCAGGCGGCCGAGTTGCTGCACGGCACCGGCCAGCGGCGGCCGCGCCTTGCTCAGCAGATCGGCGATGGACGCGGTTCCGTTGTCCAGCGATTCGATCGCGGCGCCGATCGTGTCGCGGTCCTGGGCAAGGCCGGTGGTCAACCGCTCGAGCCGGTCGATGGCGCCGGAGAACTTGTCGCCGTCCTTGACGAGCGTGGCGAGCACCGCGTGCATGTTGTCGATGAGTTGCTGGACCGTTCGGTTGTTGTCGGCCATGGCATTCGAGAACGACGACGTCTTCGAGAAGACGGAGTCCAGGGTGTCGCCCTCGCCCTGGAAGACGCGGACCAGCGATGAGGTGAGCGCGTTCACGTCCTGGGGATTGAGCCCCTGGACAACGGGTTTCAGGCCGCCGAGGAGCAGATCGAGGTCGAGGGCGGGCGCGGTGCGCTCGAGCGGAATCTCCGCCCCGGCCGGCAGTCGCTGGGTCGATCCCGGGCCGTCGACGAGCTCGAGGTAGCGATCGCCGACCAGGTTGAGGTAGCGCACCGCCGCCTTGGTCCCGGTGGTGAGGGCGACGCCGCGGTCGGCGTCGAACGTCACCAAAACGGTCTTGTCCGTGCGCAGTTCGACGCCGTTGACGGTGCCGACCCGGATCCCCGCCGCGCGCACTGAGTCGCCGACCTTGAGACGCGAGACGTCGGAGAAGACCGCGGAGTAGTCGTGGGTCGCGCCGGTGCGGTACTCGCCGAAGATGAAGAAGAGAAACGCGGTCAGCGTGGCCATCACGACGGCAAAGACTCCGAACTTGAGTAGCGTCGCCCGCCCGCCGCCGCTCATCCGGGTTGTCCGATCTGAGCGGAGTTGCGCGGTGGCCCGTCGATCGGGCCGTAGAGCAATTGCTTAAGCCCGTCGGAATTGAGCAGAATGCCCTGGTTTCCGTACTGCCACGGGTTGGCTCCCACGTCGGTGACCAGGAACGGTGGAGCCGTTTCGGGCGGTACGGCCGGCAGGTGCTGGTCGGCGCAATGCGGCCCGCCCTTGGCGCCGACCTTCGGCAGGTGACCGGGGTACCGGTAGCGTTCGAGTCCCAACGTGAAGCTGACCGACACCACGACGCCGGGGTCGGACGGGGGCGGATTCTTCGCGACGGGAAGCGTGCCGGCGATCGCGCAGTTCAACGCCTCGTGGTACTCGTTGGTGAGATCGGTGGTCGGCATGAGCAATTGGACGACGTCGGTCAGGGCGCGCCGGTTGCCGCCCACGACGTCGTTTCCGATGTCTGACAGCCCGATCGTGCTGATCAGCAGCGCATCGAGGTTGGCCTGCTGGTCCACGATCGTCTGACCGATCCGCGTCGCATTGCCGGCGACCTCGACCAGATCGGGCGCCCCATCGGCATAGGCGCCGAACGCCTTTCGGGAGGTCGCGATGTCATGGCCGAGGTTGGCCAGACCGGGATCCAGTCTGGCCAAAAACGAGTCCAGATCCGAGAGCATCTGACCGATCTGGTGGCCGCGACCGTTGAGCGCCGAGGCGAGCGCGCCCAGCGTCTCGTTGAGCTTTTCCGGCTCGACCTTCGCCAGGACCGAGGTGAGCTCCTGAAACACCGTGTTGATTTCCACCGTCACGTTTTTGGCGTCGAGGACCTGGCCCGCGTGCAGCTTTTGCGCGGACGGATCGGCCGGCGGAATCAGCTGGACGAACTTGGCGCCGAACACCGTCGTCGAGGCGATGTCGACGAGCACGTTCGCCGGAATCAATCGCAGCTTCGACGGATCGATCGCCAGGTGAAGCGCCGCTTGGCCGTTCGGCCGCTCTTCGATCGAAGAAACCGTGCCGACCTGCACCTCGCGCAGTTTCACTTTCGCGTCCGGATTCATCACCAGCCCGGCGCGGGGCGACAGCACCGTCACCGGCACGCGGTCGGTGAAGTCCCCCCGAAACGAGCCCGCGGCCAGCGCGATGATCCCGGCGACCGCCGCGATGGTCACCACGCCCATCAGCGGACGAACGGCACGCGCGGCCATCAGCCGGCCGCCAAGCTACGTGCCATCGCTACCGCGCACTCGGGCGACCGCGTGCTGATCAGTCATGCTCGAGCTCCTTGTCGACAATGCTCCGGGGCTCCCCGCCACGGTCCCCGCGAGTGACGCCAGAATATGTCAGTGCTGACTCAATTGGAAGTAGTCAGTACTGACAAATTTGTCCCGATTCGACCGGCGAACTCCGCTTACGCCGGCGACGGTTCGGCGAAGCCGCGGCCGAACCGCTCCACCATCTGCCAATACTCGGGCACGTTGCCGTCACCGAGGAGGTCGACCAGCAGCCGCACCTCCGGGGGTAGATGGCCGGCGACGTCGGTGAAGCCGTACTCGCGGGCGAGGCGGGAGGCGAAGGACGACCGTCCGGTGCGGGCCATCCGGTCGGGGTCGGTGAACAGCGCGACGACGGCGCGGCCCGAGAACCGCGGGGACTCGCAGATGTCGAGGTCGAGCCCGAACAGCTGGCGCGACCCCGACGGGCCCTCGGTCGCGAAGCTGAGGATCCGGTCGGTGAGCACCAGGCCCGGCCACAACCCGATCACGGCCACGTTGTGCTCTCGAAGTTCGAGCGCCGTGTCGTGCGTGATCTTTTCGATGGCGGCCTTGGCCGCCCCGTAGGGAGCGGACAGTATGTAGTCCTCGCAGCCGTGCGACGAGATGTTGACGATCAGCCCGCCCCCCTGCTCGATCATGATCGGGGCGGCGAGGGCGGAGGTCACGAAGTTCGCCCGGGGCCCCACGGCGAGGCTGTCGGTGATCGCCTGGAACGGCAGCGTCCAAAACGGCTGTCCCACCATGGATGTGAAGTCGGGCGACGCGACGTTGACCACCAGGTCGAGGCGGCCCGCCTCGCGGCGCAATGCGTCGAACACGGCCACCACCTGGGCGTCGTCGGCGTGATCGCACGGCCGGGCCACGGCGACGCCGCCGAGCTCCGCGATCTGCCCGGCGGTCTGCTCGAGCCCGGCGGCGGTGCGGGCGGTGAGCCACACGGTGGCGCCCTGCCGGCCGAGCTCGATCGCGATGCCCTGCCCGATGCCCTGGCTCGCGCCGGTCACCAGGGCCACCGCTCCGTCGAGGGGTCGCGTCATCGGCCCTGCCCTCCCATCGGCTGCAGCTTCCTGATCGCCGACGGATCGTGTTCGGACACACCGACTTTGGCCGCGCCACCGGGCGAACCGAGCTGTCCGAAGAAGTCGGCGTTGAGCTGCGTGTAACCGCTGAACTGGTCGGGCAGGTCGTCCTCGTAGTAGATGGCCTCGACCGGGCAGACCGGCTCGCAGGCACCGCAGTCGACGCACTCGTCGGGCTGGATGTAGAGCATCCGGGCGCCCTCGTAGATGCAGTCGACCGGGCATTCCTCGATGCATGCCTTGTCTTTGAGATCGACGCACGGCTCGGCGATCACGTAGGTCATCGCGAGACGTCCTCCAGCGCCTGGTGGGCGGCGTTGTACCCGGGCGTGAACGTGATCCCCGGTCCCCCATGGCATCCCGCGCCGCCCAAGTACAGCCCCTCGATGCCGATGGGCATGTCGATGAAGCCCTTGGGCCCGGGCCGGTTGGGCCCCATCAGGTCCGGGTGCAGCATGCCGTGGCAGAAGTCGCCGGCGGGGGCGGCGAACATCGTCTGCATGTGATACGGGGCGAACGTGATGTGCCGGATCTGGATGTCGCGAAAGTTGGGCGCGTAGCGGGTGATCTTGTCGATGACCTTCTCCGCCATGATGTTCTTGAGCTGGCCGTGGAGTTCGCGGGGGGTTTCGACCGGGAACGCATAGGCGAACGCGCTCGCCGCGTGCTTGCCCGGGGGCGCCATGCTGGGATCGTGCACGGACGGGATCTGCATGCCCATCGACGGATTGTCGGGAATGATGCCCCGCTTGCACTCCTCCCATTGGCGTTGCTGTTCTTCGGGTGAACCGAAGATGCCGATGGACGACTGCATGCCGGGCTCGTTGAGGAAGTCGTACGGCGGGGCGAATTCCGGCAGGCCGTCGAGGGCGAAGTGGATCTGGACGAAAGGCGCCCGGTGGTCGCGCCCGCTGAGCCGGGCGACCAGGTCAGCGCTCAAGTGGTCCACGCCGACCAGATCCATCATGGTCAGGTCTGGCGACAGGTTGGACACGACGACCGGGGCGCTGATCTCGGAGCCGTCCTTGAGACGCACGCCGGTCACGCGATCGTTTTCGACGAGGATCTTCTCGACCTTGGCGCGATACCTGATCTCGCCGCCGTGGGAGACGAACAGCTCGTGCAGGTGCTGGCCGAGCGCCCCGATCCCACCCTCGAGCTTCGTCATCATCGCGGTGCCCTCGTTCGGGACCGCGAGCGCGAACGCCAAACACGTTGCGCTGCCCGGGGTGTAGGGCCCGCGGTAGGTGGAGTTGATGGCGAGGAAGGCGAGCATGCCGCGCAGCACCGCGTGCTTGTCCATGTCGGGAAGGAAGCGGTCGATGGGATCCATCGCCGTGCCGAACAGCACCTCGTGGATGGCGCGGCGCTCGGATTCGTTTGCGGCGCAGGCATACATCTCGTCGAGCGTCTTGGGCGGCGTACGCACCTCGAAGCGGCCGAGCGCCTTCGCCGGGCCCTGGCTCCAGCCGATCATCTCGGCCATGCCCGTGACGGCTTCGGTGCCGAGCTTCTCGGCGAGGTGGGTCATCAGCTGCATCGGATCGCGGTAGAAGATCATGGGTTCTTCGCCGTCGTCGCCGAGATTGACCGACTGGACCTCGGCGTCGACGGTGGGCAGGGTGTCCAGCCCCAGCTCTTTGGTGATGGCCGGGGCGGTGGGGAACTGCACGGAACCCGCGATCTCGTAACGGAATCCGTCGATCAGCTCGACCGTGGCCGCCATGCCGCCGCTGTAGGTGTTGGCCTCCAAGCACAGCGTGCGCATGCCGCCGCGCTGCAGGACCGCCGCCGCGGTCAAGCCGTTGTGGCCGGCCCCGACCACGATCGCGTCATAATCCGTCATCGCTCATGCTCCTTCTCCGAGTGGCCTTCGAGGCGACCTGGCCAGGCGCCCATCGCGGGGCGCCCCTAATATATGTCAGTACTGACCCAATTGAAAGATGTCGGCACTGACAAGCCAACGGATGTGATGGGATGCGAGGTATGAGCGAGCGGACAAACCTGCACAAGCTTCGCCACAGCAGGACCCATGAGGCGCTGCGGCAGGTGGCCTTGAAGCGGTTTGCCAGCGAGGGCTTCGGCAACGTCACGGTGCAGCAGCTCGCGCAGGAAGCCGGCGTCACCGAGCGCACGTTTTTCCGGCACTTCCCCACCAAGGAGGCCGTGCTGTTCCAGGACTACGACACCCAGGTGGAGTGGCTGGCGGAGGCCCTCGCGCAACGGCCGCGCTCCGAGTCGGTGTTCGAGGCGGTGCTGGCCAGCATGGCCAGCTATCCGCACGACATGGAACTGGTCCGGCAGGCGGCGCTCGCCCGCGCCGAACTGATCACCGGGGAGCAGATCGCCAGCCACCTGCGGGTGGTCCAGTCGTCGTTCGCCGCGGTCATCACCGACTTCGTCAGGCAGCGTTACCCCGATGTGGACAACATCGACCTCGTCGCCGCCGTGGCCGGCTCCACGCTGGCGGCGGCCATGGTCATCGGGGTCGAGACGTGGGGGCGCAACGGCTGTGTCGACGATCTGGGCGCGATCTCCGCCACCTGCCTGGACCTGGTGCGGACGGGGCTGGCCCCGCTGGCGTGACCGTTGACCCGCTGAAAGCGATGGCGGCGACCCGCAGCGCCCGGCTCCGCCGCGCTCGCGATCGCCGCTGAATCCGACGGCGGCGACCCGCAGCGCCCGGCTCCGCCGCGCTCGCGATCGCCTAGCTGACCAGGCTGACCGACGTGGAGCGGCGCAGCTTGCCCGACGGGGTCTTCGGGATGGTGCCGGGGCCCAGCACCACGACGTTGCGCGGCCGCACGTCGACCTCGGCCACGACTTCGTGGGCGACCTGGTGCTCGATGCGGCGCACCTCGACCGGGTCCTGCCACGCGTTGGACTCGACCGCGACGGCGAACGTCTCGCGCGAGTGGCCGGCGTCCAGGCGCACCGCGACGGCGCAGCCGGGCCGGACCCCCTCGACGCGGCCGGCGGCGCGCTCGATGTCGGTCGGGTAGATGTTGCGGCCCGCCATGATGATGACGTCCTTGACGCGGCCGCAGACCACGACGTGGCCCTCCTCGGTCAGGTAGCCGAGGTCGCCGGTGTCGTACCAGCCGTGCTCGTCCTGGGCCGGGATGAAACCGCCCATGGTCAGGTAGCCCGGCGTCAGCGACTCACCGCGCAGCTCGATGACGCCGACGCCGCGCGCGGGCATCACGTTGCCGTTCTCGTCGACGATGCGCGCCTCGAGGTCCTTGAGCAGCGGGCCCAGGGTGGCCAGCCGGCGGGTGTTGCCCTTGGTGGCGGGCACGGCGCGGCGCAACGCGGCCAGCAGGTCGGCGTCCACCTCGTCGACCACCAGGCCCGAGTTGCACTTCGAGAACGACACGGCCAGCGTCGTCTCGGCCATGCCGTAGGCCGGCAGGATCGCCGAGGGCCTCAGGCCGAACGGCTTGCCCGCGTCCAGCAGGTCCTCGACGTCGGCGGGCTCGACGGGCTCGGCGCCGGACAGCGCGAACCGCAGGGTCGACAGGTCGAAGTCGCCGGGCTTGGCGTTGCGGCGCAGCCGCTTGGCCAGCAGCGCGTAGGCAAAGTTGGGCGCCGCGGTCATGGTGCCCTTGTACTTGTCGATGAGCTTGGCCCACAGCAGCGTGTCGCGCAGGAAGTCCATCGGGGTGACCTTGACCAGCTCGGCGCCGAAGTACATCGGGATGGTCAGGAAGCCGACCATGCCCATGTCGTGGAAGCAGGGCAGCCAGCTGACCATGACGTCGCGGTCGACGTCGTACTCCGCGCCGATGAACATCGCCTCGGCGTTGGAGTAGATGTTGCGGTGGGTGATCTGGACGGCCTTGGGCGAACCGGTCGACCCGGACGTCAGCTGCATCAGCGCCAGGTCGTCCTCGCCGACCTCGACGGGGTCGATCGGCTCCGACGCCAGCAGGTCGGCGACGGTGAGGACCTTGATGCCCTTCTCCTCGAGCACGGGGATGGCCACCGTGAAGGGCTCCGAGACGACGACGGCCTTGGCCTCGATCATGCCGATGACGGTCATGGTGTCCTCGGCCCACACGGCCAGGTCGGTGCGCGGCGTGGGCTGGTGCAGCATGGTCAGGCTGGCGCCGCGCATCCACAGCCCCTGCGCCGTCGGGGCGATCTCCACCGGGAAGCCGGCCAGCACGCCGACGGCGTCGCCGAGGCCGATGCCCGCGGCGGCCAGGCCGCCGGCGATGCGACGGGCGCGCTCGTGAACCTCGCCCCAGGTGTGCCGGACGGGCGCGTGCGGTTCACCGGTGACCATGCCCGTCGTCGCCGTGCGGGCATTGCGGAACATCTTCTCGGTAAACCTGCTCACAAAAACCTCCTCGGTTCCGGCGATTTCCCCAAGGCCCGGATTCTTATATTCCGCCTGCCGGCCCCCGCCCGGTAGCAGGCGCGCGAGCACAGTTGAGCGGCGGTTAGGTCTCGAAGCGGTGATGAGCCGACGAGTCCGCCGGGATGCCCGGCGGACAAAGGAATCGAGTGGTCGTGCTTAGCGCTGCTCGTCACCGGGAGCCATCTTAAACTCCTCTTAAGTAACTGCCAAACTGTGGCGCGCGGTGAGCGCGATTTCACACTTCAGTGGGTGTGGGCACGACGCGGGCGCCCGGCACCGGACCGCTGGCGACCCGGACGGTGCGACAGACGCCCTCGCCCGACAACCGGGTGCCGACGTCGACGGCCTCGCCCGCCGATGTGCACAGGAAGGCGCACGTCGGACCCGAGCCGGACACGATGCCCGCCAGGGCCCCGGCCTCCACCCCGGCCCGCAGCGCCTTGCGCAGCGCCGGGTTGAGGCTTACCGCGGCCGCCTGCATCTCGTTGCCCAGCAGCGGTGCCAGTTGCTCGGGGTCACCGGCGGCGAGGGCCGCCAGCACCGGCCCGGGCTCGTCGAGCCGCGGCGGATCCCCTCCCTCGCGGAGCCGGTCCAGCTCGGTGAAGACGTCGCGGGTGAGCAGCTCGCCGTCGGCGAACGCCAGCACCCAGTGGAAGCTGTTGCGGGACAGCACGGTGGCCAGCTCCTCGCCGCGGCCGGTGCCCAGCGCGGTGCCGCCGTGCAAGGCGAACGGCACGTCGCTGCCCAGCCGCGCGGCCAGCTGGTGCAGGTCCCGGCGCGGCACGTTGAGCTCCCACAGCGAGTTCATCGCGACCAGCACCGCGGCCGCGTCCGCGCTGCCCCCCGCCATGCCGCCGGCCACCGGAATGGACTTGTCGATCATGATCGAGACGTCAGGCGCCCGCCCGACGTGGTCGGCCATCAGCTCGGCCGCCTGCCAGGCGAGGTTGCGTTCGTCGGTGGGCACCGTGCCGGCGCCCTCGCCGACGAGCTCGAGGGACAGCACGTCGGCGTTGCGGACGGTCACCTCGTCGAGCAGCGAAACGGCCTGGAACACCGTGGTCAGCTCGTGGTAGCCGTCCTCGCGGCGATCGTCCACCGCCAGATACAGGTTGACCTTTCCCGGCACGCGGACGGTGACCGACCCGGTGGGCACCCACTGCGCGGCGGTGTTGCCGTCAGACACGATCAGCCCCGTCAGCCACGGCAGCAGACTATCGCGGTCAGCTCGCCGAAGCGTGCCCCGAAACGGCCGAGCGGCGCAATAGCCGCACGAAGTCGTCGATGGCCAGCGTCTCACCGCGGCGCGCCGGATCGATGCTGGCGGCCAGCAGCCGATTCGCCGATTCGTTGCCCGAGCCCGCCCACGCGGCGAACGCGTTGCGAGACGTCTTGCGCCGCTGGGCGAACGCGATGTCCACCAGCTCGAACACCTGCCGGCGGAAGGCCTCGTCGGTCGGCCACGGCGACGTCTCGTACCGGTCGATGCGAACCAGCCCGGAATAGACGCGGGGAATCGGCCAGAAGACGGTCGGCGACACCATGCCGCAGCGACGGACGCGCCCGAAGAACCGGACCTTCACGCTGGGCACGCCGTAGTCCTTACCGCCGGGCTCGGCGGCCAGCCGCTCGGCGACCTCCGCCTGCACCATCACCGTGACGACGCGAATAGACGGGAATTCGGCGAGCAGGTGCAGCAACGCGGGGACGGCGACGTTGTACGGCAGGTTCGCGACCAGGGCGGTGGGTTCGGCGGACAGCTCGTCGCGGCGCAGGGTCAGCACGTCGCGGTTGTACACCGTCAGCCGATGGGCCTCGCTGTGCGAATGCTCGGCGACGGTCTGCGGCAGCCGGCCGGCCAGCACCGGGTCGATTTCCACGGCGCTGACGGTGGCGCCCCGGTCCAGCAGCGCCAGGGTGAGCGAACCGAGGCCGGGCCCGACCTCGAGGACGTGGTCGGACCGGCCGATGCCGGACGTCGACACGATCCGCCGCACGGTGTTGGCGTCATGGACGAAGTTCTGCCCCAGAGCCTTCCGTGGCCGAAATTCCAGTTCTTTGGCCAGCCGCCTGATCTCGGTGCGCCCGAGGAGCCGGATGGTCAGCTCGCACCAGCTCTTCCGCTGCACACCGGCCAGGCGCCCCAGCCCTGCCGCTCCCGGGTCACCTCGGCAACAGCGATCTGCTCCTCGCGGGTGGCGAGGTCAGCGCGCGGCGCAAAGCGCAGGCCGCCGTTGCGCTCCCAGGTGCCCTGGTCGAACTGCACACCCCCGTAATACCCGTTGCCGGTGTTGATCGCCCAGTTTCCGCCGGCCTCGCAGCCCGCGATGGCGTCCCAGATGGATCCGTTGCTCACCGGGGGCACGTCGGTGCCCGGCTTGGTGCCCACCCGCACCACGGCCTCACGGGCCGGCGTGATCACCGTGTTGGCCACGGGCAACCGGCCGGTCTCGACACCGTTGACGGTGGCGACCGCGAACGTCACGTCCTGCGTGCCCGGGCTGCCCGGGTCTTCGACGACCTGGCGGCTGACGTTCATCCCGGGGTCCTCGATCCGGCGCGCGGGCGGCTGCAGCGGAACCCGCTCGGTCACCCGCTGGATGCGGTTGCGGGTGACCTGGATCTGCATCCCGTCGACGATCGGGGACGCGGCCCCGGGCGTCACCTGGTCGCTCTCCAGCAGCGGCGCGCCGGCGGCGTTCAACAGCCCCGCGACGTTGGGCGCCGGCAGGTGCACGGTGCGCACCGCGCCGCCGTCGTTGATCTGGACCGTCTTGGCGCTCACGACCGGCAACGTCATCCCGGCCAGCGGCACGCGGCTACCGCGGGAGGCCGCGGCCGGGGCGGTGTCGGTCATCGCGAGCTGGGCCAGCGCCTCGTCGACGGTCGACGCCGTCGTCCACACCTGCTTGGCGTCGTGGCCGTCGAGCGAGATCTGCAGCGGCCGGCTACGCCGCAACACGATGTTGGCGGCGTCGTGGACCTGCACGTCGCCGGCGGGGTAAAGGTCGTCGCGGTCGTCGACGTTGTAGCCGTTCTCCCGGACGATGTCGATCACTCGCGACTTCATCGTCGTCACCCGCATGGCGATTCCGTCCACGGTCAGCGTGACCGTCTTGGACGCGGAAACCGCGAGCCCACCGGCGAACCCCAGCACGAGCAGCAGCGCTCCGACCAGGAGGCGCAACGTGGGCGATGAATTGTGATGAAGTTTTGTCAATACAGTCAACGCGCGTTACCCCGACCTCAGCAACCAGTCACGAACCACTCAGCATGAAAAATGACTACAAACGACAGCGGGGCCACAGGGCCCCGTCCGTACGATCACAAGACGGTAACGAACCGGCCAATGTTGGGCAACTCCGGCGCGACGTTGTTAGGCAAATCACCCACCGATGCGCCGGTCACGAGGCCAGCCCGTAGACCCGCCGAGCATTGCTGGTGGTGATTTCCGCCAATTCCTCCGGGCGGCGCTCCAGCAGTTCAGCGATCGCCCGCACAGTATAGGGAAGGCAGTACGGCTCGTTAACTGCGCCCCGATAGGGGTGCGGCGTCAAAAATGGCGCGTCCGTTTCCACCAAAAGCTGCTCCAGCGGTATCAGCGGCACCGCCTCGCGCAGGGCGCGGGCGTTGCGGAAACTCACGGTCCCGGACAGGCTCAGCAACCACCCGGCGTCCACGCAGCGGCGGGCCATCGCGGCGTCCGAGGAAAAACAGTGAAAGATCACGACGTCGGGCGCGCCCTCGGCCGCCAGCACGTCGAGGACCGCGTCGTCGGCCTCCCGGTTGTGGATCATCAGCGGTTTCCCGCACCGCTTGGCCAGGTCGATGTGCCAGGCGAAGGCCTCCCGCTGCGCTTCGGGCTCCGCGCAGCCGTCCAGGCGCCCGGGCCAATACAGGTCCATCCCGGTTTCGCCGACGGCGACCACCCCGGGCAGGGCGACCAGTCGCTCGATCTCGGCGCGGGCGGCGTCGTCCAGCGCGTTCGCGCGGGTCGGGTGCAGCGCCACGGCGGCGTAGACGCGGGGATCCCACTCGGCGGCGCGCGTCACCCAGCGCGCCGAGTCCAGGTCGTCGGCGATGGTGACCACGGCCTGCACGCCGACGGCCGCGGCGCGGTCCACGATGGCCCGCACCCCGGCGGCGTCGCCGGCCCCGCACGCGTCGAGATGGGTGTGCGCGTCGATCAGGGGCGCCAACGGTTCGGGCGCCGGCGGCGCCTCGCGTTTACCAGAGCGGTTGGAGCTCACCGCCACACAATAGGGTGAGTTCCGATGAAGCCGTACTACGTCACCACCGCGATCACGTACCCCAACGCCGCGCCGCACCTGGGGCACGCGTACGAGTACATCGCCACCGACGCCGTCGCGCGGTTCAAGCGGCTCGACGGTTTCGACGTGCGCTTCCTGACCGGAACCGACGAGCACGGCCTGAAGGTCGCCCAGGCCGCCGCGGCCGAAGGGCTGCCCACCGCCGACCTGGCGCGCCGCAACTCCGACGTGTTCCAGCGGCTGCAGGAGCGGCTCAACGTCTCCTTCGACCGGTTCATCCGCACCACCGACGCCGACCACCACGAGGCGTCCAAGGAGATCTGGCGGCGGATGGCCGCCGCCGGCGACATCTACCTGGACACCTACGAGGGCTGGTATTCGGTCCGCGACGAGCGCTTCTTCGTCGAGTCCGAGACCGAGGTTCGGGACGGGACCCGGATCGCCGTCGAAACTGGGACCCCGGTCACCTGGACCGAGGAACAGACCTACTTCTTTCGGCTCTCGGCGTACGCCGACAAGCTACTGGCCCACTACGAGGCGAACCCCGACTTCATCGCCCCCGAGGTGCGGCGCAACGAGGTGGTCAGCTTCGTCTCCGGCGGCCTGCGCGACCTGTCGATCTCGCGGACGTCGTTCGACTGGGGTGTGAAGGTCCCCGAACATCCCGACCACGTCATGTACGTCTGGGTCGACGCGCTGACCAACTACCTGACCGGGGCGGGATTCCCGGACACCGACTCCGAGTTGTTCCGCCGCTACTGGCCCGCCGACCTGCACATGATCGGCAAGGACATCATCCGGTTCCATGCCGTCTACTGGCCGGCGTTCTTGATGTCGGCCGGAATCGAGCTGCCGAGGCGGGTTTTCGCGCACGGGTTCCTGCTCAACCGGGGCGAGAAGATGAGCAAGTCGGTGGGCAACATCGTCGCGCCGGAGGAGCTGGTCGACACCTTCGGGGTGGATCAGGTGCGCTATTTCCTGCTGCGCGAGGTCCCGTTCGGCCAGGACGGCAGCTACAGCGAAGAGGCGATCGTCACCCGCATCAACACCGACCTCGCCAACGAGCTCGGCAACCTGGCCCAGCGGTCGCTGTCCATGGTGGCCAAGAATCTGGGCGGGGTGGTGCCCGACCCTGGCGAGTTGAACGCCGATGACAGCGAACTGTTGGCCACCGCGGACGGCTTGCTGGAGCGGGTGCGCGCCCACTTCGACGCGCAGGCAATGCATCTGGCGCTCGAGGCGATCTGGCTGATGCTCGGGGAGGCGAACAAGTACTTCTCCGCCCAGCAGCCGTGGGTGCTGCGCAAGAGCGAGTCCGACGCCGATCAGGCGAGGTTTCGCGCCGTGCTGTACACCACCTGCGAGGCGGTGCGCATCGCGGCGCTGCTGGTTCAGCCCGTCATGCCCGAGTCGGCCGGCAGGCTGCTGGACCTGCTCGGTCAGGCCGAGGACCGGCGCGCGTTCAGCGCGATCGGCGCGCGGCTTAGCCCGGGCACCGTGCTGCCGGCGCCGACGGGCGTGTTCCCGCGTTATCAGCCGCCGCCGACCGAAATCGGCTGAGCCACGAGCGGTTATTGAGTTGTCCGACAGGTCTATTCGATGAATATCGCGCCGCCCCGGATAAAAGCGCCCAAACGACCTCCGGTCATAGGCCATAATCGGGCTGTGGAGCGACGACGAAACCCGCAAACGAGCGAGCCGCTGACTACCTTGAAGCAGTTGCCTGCGCTGGTCGTCCTGGAAAGGATTCCGGTCCCCGTGCTCGCGATCGGGAACGACGGCGGCATCCTGTTCACCAACACCGCGTTCGCCGAGATGCTGGGGTTCGAGCCCGAAGAAGTCTTGGAGCTGCGGTTTCAAGAGATATTTCACGAGGCGCCCGAGTCGGGGTCGTTGCTATCGGTGGTCCACGCCCTCGCGAACATGGTCGTCAAATTGGCGCACAAGGACGGCTCGATGGTGCGCGCCCTGATGAGCAAGTCGGCGCTGCTGCGCGCCGACGATCAGTTCGTGCTCGCGGCTTTCCAGGATCTGACCGAGCAATTATGGGAAGAAGAGCGCTAGCGCCCCCGATAAACCAATAGGAATCACTGGGGCGCAATTAGATACCTGCAGTATGGCCTTTCGCGCCGACCTTCTCATCGGGCGGTCGGCCGCGTCGCGCTCAGCTGACCTCCGGAACCGCCGTGGCGTCCGCGGCCGCGGGTGCGGCGGGCCGGGCATGGCGGAGCGCCTCGCGCGAAAGAAACTCGCGGAAGTAAGGCAGCGACGCGTCGGTGACGATGCCGGCCAGCATGAGCTCCCAGATTTGGCTCGGCGGGCCGGCGAGGCGGTCGGCGACGGCGCCGGCTTCTTCGTTGCGCTCGATGCCCTTGGCCGCGATCGCGTTGCCCAGCAAACGCGTACCGAAGATGGCGCCGACGAGCGACTCGCTGACCGTCGCGGCGTCCAGCTCCTCACGCACGTCGCCTTCGGCGGCGGCCCTGCGGGCCTGAGTTGCCATCAGCTCAACCAGATCCGCGCAGAAGCGCGTCGCGGCTTCGTTGAATCCGCTCAGGGCCGCCGTCAATTGCTCGGCGGCGCGGGCCGTTTTGTCGGTCGTGAGCACGTTCGCGATTGTGAACGTGCCGTGGATCATGTTCTCGAGCGCCGGCGAGGACGAGCCGCACACGTTACGGAACGCGACAAGTATTGTCTCCGAACCTTCTTCGATGATGGCGGACGCCAACGACTCCTTCGAATCGAAGTGGTGATACAGGGCACCCTTGGTCATGCCCGTCCGCTCGATGATCGTGTTCCAGCCCGCCGCGGCGTACCCGACCTCACCGAAAACGTCTATTGCGGCATCGAGGATCTTTCGCCGGGTGGCTTCCGATCGAACCTGTCGCGCCATCGCGTCTGCACCTCCGGAATTCGGTCGATGGGCCTAGATTCCGGATCTCGACGTGTTCACGAATCTTCCGGCCGAAGCGTCAAGATTAACAGCCGCCCCCACCGGTCCCGATCGCGCGATGCGCAGCACGCGCACTAGTCCGCATCCGCTGCCGTCGAACTGCTGGAGACCGCCAGCGCGGCACGCCGCTTGAGGAATTGGCGGAAGTAGTCGATCCGTTCGGGCTGCAAGATCCCGGTCAGCAGCAGCAGCCAGGATTTTTCCAGGTCGTGCAGGAAACGTTCCGGCTCTTCCAGATTGCTGGTCTGCCGCAGCCCCATGTGCAGGGAGACCATCAGGCGTCCCACGTCCTGCGGATCACAATGCTGGTCGATGTCGCCCTCGGCGATCGCCTGCTCGACGACTCCTGCCAGCGCCTTGGCCCATTCCTCCAGCAGCCGCTTCTGCAGCCCCTCCGACCGACCGACCGACTCGAGCAGGTTCAGCCCCGCCCGGACCCCGTCGGTCTTGATGTCGCCGACGGCGATCAGATAGGAGAAGTCGATGAGGGTTTCCAGACCCGAAAGTCCGCGGGTCAGCAGATCTTCCACCGCAGTGGCGCCGGCGACGGTCTGACGTTCGATGATCGCCACGGCCAAGGCGTGCTTGGACCGGAAGTGGAAATACATCGCGCCCTTGGTCAGTTCAGCCTCCGCGAGAATGTCATCGAGGCCGACATCGTGATAGGCGCGTCGAGCGAACTGATGCGACGCGGCCCGCAAAATCTGTCGCCGGGTCGCGTCCGCGCGTCCGTCGGTCGAGTGAGTCGTCATCGGAACCGGGAGCTCGGCTGCGCGGAGCGGCCTGATCGCGTTCCTGGCGAAGCAACGCGATTGATCATTCCGGGGTCTGTGTCATGGCCCGGATCGATCGATGTCACGTTCACGAAGCCTTCCTCGAGCAGGGCCCGCACCTCGTTTCCGGAGCCAGCACGCACCGGCGGGTCTCGGGGGCAATAGGGCCGTCTCTGAGGTTAGCAGTCAGTCGTCGCCTCGCGGCTTCAACGCTGCGGGTCGACATCACGAACTTTAAAATACTTGTGGTGAGAGTTTCGGCTTCACTACGAACTAAAAGTATGTATACTTGGCATCCATGTGGCTATCAGTTTGTTTGCCTGGTCAGAGGCCTATTGCCCGGCCCCGGGTGCCCGGCTCACGACGTCAACCACTGCTCCAGGGGGCCCGTTTGCAGTGCGTGCAGCGTGTGTCGTTGGTCACGTCGCACCCGCCGGCCCCGGCCGCCGCCCGGTTAGGCCAGGGGTAGAAAACGATGGACTTTGGTGCCCTTCCGCCGGAGATCAACTCCGCGAGGATGTACGCCGGCCCCGGCCCGGGTTCGCTAGTCGCGGCCTCGGCGGCGTGGGATGACCTCGCCGCCGAGCTGCACTCGGCCGCGGCGTCCTACCGATCGGTGATCTCGGGGCTGACCGTCGGGCGGTGGCTGGGCCCATCGTCGCTGGCCATGGCCTCCGCCTTCGGCCCTTATGCGGCATGGACCGCCGGTGCGGCCGCACGCGCCCAGGAGGCGGCCAGCCACGCCAGGCTCGCCGTGGAGGTCTATGAGGCGGCCTTCGCGATGACCGTGCCCCCGGTGGCGGTCGCCGCCAACCGGGTTCAACTCGCGGTGCTGACCGCGACCAACTTCTTCGGCCAGAACTCGCCGGCCATCGCGGCCAACGAGGCCCAGTACGGAGAGATGTGGGCGCAGGACGCAGCTGCGATGTATCAATACGCCGCCAATGCCGCGGAAGCCGCGGACCTGACGCCGTTCGCATCGGCGCCCGAGGTCACCGACGCCGCCGGCGCGGCGGGCCAGGCCA
This sequence comes from Mycobacterium paraense, assembly GCF_002101815.1. Classification (GTDB taxonomy): domain Bacteria; phylum Actinomycetota; class Actinomycetes; order Mycobacteriales; family Mycobacteriaceae; genus Mycobacterium; species Mycobacterium paraense. Next base: position 306,264 of record NZ_LQPM01000007.1, read on the forward strand.
CCGCGGTCTCGGAAGCGGCCGCGGGCTCGTCCACGCAACAACTCACCCTGGCCAGCCTGATGTCCGCGCTGTCCTCGATGCTGCAGGGCATGGCGACGCCGGCCACGGCGGGCGCCGCGGCCGAGACGACGCCGTGGGGAACGCTGCTCGGCGGGCTCTCGTCCGGGACGGGCGGGCTCTCGCTGTCGAGCTTCATCAGCGAGTTCGAGAGCAACATGCCGGCCCTGCTGCCCGGCTATCTGATGGTGGCGGCCACTCCCTTGTACGGGTTGTCCAGCGTACTGGGCATGGCCCAGACCCTGCAGGGCATGGCGACGAGCGCGGCCGCGGGCGCGGCGGATGTCGCAGGCTCAGCCGCCGCCGAGGTCGCCGGGGCGGCCGATGCCGTCGGCGCGGGCCTGGTCGGCAGCATGGGCCAAGCGGCTTCCCTCGGCTCGCTGTCGGTGCCGGCCAGCTGGACCAGCGTCATCCCCAGTGCCCACCTGACCAGCGCCGGGGCGGAGCTGGCGAACGCCGCCGCCCCCGGCGGGGCGGGCAACCTGCCACCGAGCCTGCTCGGCGGCCTACCGCGGGGGGCCGGAGGCCGGGGAGCGCCCGGTCCGCGGTACGGGCTGATCCCCACCGTGATGGCGCAACCGCCGTCCGGCGGCTATGGGGCGGCGATCATATGACCGCGTCGGCGCGCGTTGGACGCGGTCCCACGCCGGAAATACCAAAAGTATCGTCGATCGCCCCTCAGTGGATATCTGGTTTTCTCCCCCTCGCGCGCTGCCCGCGCGCGGTCCGTCGTCCGAAGGGTTGGATGTCATGAAAGTCGTACTTTTCTGCGGCGGTTACGGCATGCGCATGCGCACGGCCGAAGGCGACCTGGTTCCCAAGCCGCTGCAGATGGTCGGTCCCCGACCGCTGCTGTGGCACGTGATGCGCTACTACGCCCACTACGGGCACAAGGAGTTCATCCTGTGCCTCGGTTATGGCCAGGCGATGGTCAAGGACTTCTTCCTCAACTACCGCGAGATGGAGTCCAACGACTTCGTCATGCGCGCCGGTGAGATCGAGTTGCTCGATTCCGACATGTCCGACTGGACCATCACCTTCGTCGACACCGGGCTGGAGTCGCCCATCGGCGAGCGGCTGCGCCGGGTGCGCAAGTACGTCGCGGGCGACGAGTACTTCCTCGCCAACTACGCCGACGTGCTGACCGACGCCCCGCTCGACACCATGGTCGACCGGTTGAAGACCAGCGGCGCGGCGGCCTCCATGCTGATCGTGCCGCCGCAGTCGTCGTTCCACTGCGTCGACGTCAGCTCCGCCGGCGACATCAAGGAGATCGCCCCGATCGCCAAGTTCCCGATCTGGGTGAACGGTGGCTATTTCGTGCTGACCCAGGAGGTCTTCGACCTCATCCCCGAGAACGGCGACCTCGTCGGCGACGCCTGCATGGCGCTCGCCGGGACCGGCCGGCTCCTGGGATACCAGCACGACGGCTTCTGGAAGCCCGCCGACACGTTCAAGGAGCGCGCCGAGCTCGACGCCGACTACAACGCCGGCAACCGCCCGTGGATGGTGTGGGAGCAATCTCCGGCGAGACGTTCCGCATGATCGGCCTGCACACCGGCGCAATCAATTCGGTTGCGGTCATCGGGGCGCACTGCGACGACATCGCCATCGGCGCGGGCGGCACGCTGTTGCAGATCGCCCGGCACAACCCGGATGTCGTCGTGCACGCCCTGGTGCTGACCGGCGCCGGCACCGAGCGCGAGATCGAGGAAAAGAACGCCTTCGCGGCCCTTTTCCCGTGGTCGGAGGTTCGGCTGACGGTGGCCGACCTGCCCGACGGCCGCCTGCCGGACCACTGGGGGTCCGTCAAGCAGCACCTCGCGCAGTTCCGCAGCGAATGCGAGCCCGACCTGGTGATCGGCCCGCACCGCCACGACTACCACCAGGACCATCGCCTGGTCGCCGAGCTGCTACCGACCGAATTCCGCGCGCATCTGGTGCTGGGCTACGAGATTCTCAAATGGGAGTCCGACTTGCCGAATCCGACTCTCTACGTGGACATTCCGGAGGAGTTGGCGCGCCAGAAGGCGGAGCTGCTCGCCGAGTGGTACCCGTCTCAGGCGGGCCGCGACTGGTTCGACGACGCCGCGTTCCTCGGCCTGATGCGGATGCGCGGGGTGCAGTCGCGGGTCCGCTACGCCGAAGCCTTCGTGAGCGAGAAGGCGATCCTGAATCCCTTCGGCGCCCAATCATAAGACGGGAGCGACACCACGATGCGAGTGCTTGTCACCGGGACCGAAGGCTACCTGGGTTGCCTTCTGGCGCCGCTACTTCTCGAAGACGGCCACGACGTCGTCGGCCTGGACACCGGCTACTACAAGGCCGGTTGGCTGTGCCCCGGCCCGCTCGCCGACAGCCGCCACGGGGTCGCGCCGCTCACCCTCATCAAGGACATTCGCGACGTCACCGTCGCGGACCTGCGCGGGGTCGACGCGGTCGTGCACATGGCGGAGCTGAGCAACGATCCGATCGGTGACCTGATCGGCGACGTGACCTTCGAGGTGAACCACCGCGGCAGCGTGCACCTGGCCGAGTGCGCCAAGAAAGCGGGCGTCAGCCGGTTCATCTACATGTCGTCGTGCAGCGTGTACGGCATCGCCGACGGGACCGTCGACGAGACCAGTCCGATCAACCCGCTGACCCCGTACGCCAAATGCAAGGCTCTGGTCGAACGCGACCTCACGGCGATGGCCGACGACGACTTCTCGCCGGCATTCCTGCGCAACGCAACGGCTTTCGGCGCCTCGCCACGCATGCGCTTCGACATCGTGCTGAACAATCTGGCCGGCCTGGCGTGGACCGAGCACCGCATCGCGATGACCAGCGACGGCACCCCGTGGCGGCCGCTCGTCCACGCGCTCGACATCGCCCGGGCGATCCGGTGCGCGCTGCGCGCCGACCGGCAGGTTGTGCACAACCTGGTAATCAACGTCGGCAGCGACGAAAACAACCGCACGGTGCGCGAAATCGCGCAGGCGGTCAGCGCCGAGTTTCCCGGTTGCGAACTCACCTTCGGCCCGCCGAACGCGGACAACCGCAGCTACCGCGTCTCGTTCGGCAAGATCCACGAGGTATTCACCGATTTCCGCGCGGCGTGGGACGTCGCGGCCGGGGCGGCGCAGCTGCACCGCGTGTTCCAGGCGATCGCCATGGACCCCGAGACGTTCTACGGTCGCGGGCACACTCGCCTCAAGCAAATCGAATACCTGCTCAAGACGGGGCAGGTCGACGAGCGACTGTTCTGGAAGGAGACGCAGTGAAGTACACGCCCACGAGTGTCGCAGGGGTGACGATCATCGACATCGAGCCCCATCGCGACCATCGCGGCTTCTTCTCTCGATCCTTCTGCGCCGACGAATTCCTCAACCACGGTCTGATTCCCGAAGTGGCACAGACGAACATCTGCTTCAACTACACCCGGGGCACGGTCCGCGGCCTGCACCGGCAGGCGCCGCCGCACGCGGAGGCCAAACTGGTGCGCTGCGTCCGCGGCGCCATCGCCGACGTCGCCGTCGACGTCCGCCCCGAGTCGCAAACCTACGGCGAGCACGTGATGGTGGAGCTGAGCGCGGAGAACCGCCGCGCGCTGTTCCTGCCGCCCTATGTGGCACACGGGTTCCAGACGCTGACCGACGACACCGAGATCCTGTACCAGATCAGCGGTCCGTATGTGCCGGACAGCGAAGAGGGATTTCGTTGGGACGAGGCAGAATTCGGCATCAAGTGGCCGCTGCCGGTGACCGTCATGTCGGAGAAGGACGCCAGCTGGCCCCCGTTGGAGGAGTCGGTGGAGAGCGAGGCGTCATGACATCGGTCACGGCCCCGGTGCGCATGGTCGTCAGCGGCAGCGTCGTCGAGCGGTGCGACACCGACGAAGTGCTGTCGATCATCGCGGCCCGCCTGGACTCCGGGTCGCCGGGCCTGGCCGTGGGTTCGGTGAATCTCGACCACCTGCACCACTTTCGCACCCTCGGCGCCGCGCCGGCGGGCCGGCTGGAGTGGCTGTTGCTGGCCGACGGCATGCCGATCGCCTGGCGCGGGCAACTGCTGACCGCGCAGCCGTGGCCGCGCGTCACCGGCGCCGACCTGCTGCCGGCGGTCCTGTCGCTGGCCGAGTCGACGGGCCAGCGGGTCGGCTTCTTCGGCGGCAGCGCCGAGACGCACCGCCTGCTGGCGCAGCGGCTGCTGGCGCAGTACCCCCGGCTCGCGATCTCGGGAATGTGGGCGCCGGGCGCGGCGGACATCGAATCGGGTTCTGACGCTTTCGTTTCCGCAATCCGCGCGGCGCGCACCGACATCCTGGTGGTCAGCCTGGGCAAACCGCGTCAGGAGCAATGGGTCGACCGGCACGGGTTCGCCACCGGGGCGCGGGTCTTCCTGCCGTCCGGCGGCGCGATCGACTTCCTGGCCGGCAAGACCCGCCGCGCCCCGGAGTGGATGCAACGGGTCGGCCTCGAATGGTTCTACCGGCTGACCCGCGAACCACGCCGGCTGGCACGCCGGTACCTGGTGCAGGGTCCGCTCGCGCTGCTGCGCGCGTCGCGGGCCCAGCTGATCTGCTATCCGGGCTCCTACTACGCCGGGACGCCCATCCAGCACGTTGCCCGGACCCTGTCCGGCGCAGCCGAATCGGCGACGGCCTAAGCCAGGAAGCCGCCAGCATGACGACAACGCTTCGAGCCGACAGCGGCGTATCGCCGCTTCGGGTGCCGGCCGTGCGGGGGCCGCGCGCCAAGGGCGTTTCGCGCTGGCAGCAGAGGTACTCGGCCAGGCTGCGGGTCACCGACTCGGCGATCGTGTGCGCCGCGGTTGCGCTCGCCCAGTTCGTCCGGTTCGGGGACGCGCCGAACACGTCGGGCTACCCCGGCCCCGTCATGACGCTGTTCTCGGCTCTCTTTGCCGCACTGTGGCTTTCGTCCATGTCGATGTTCCAGACCCGGTCGACGCGCATCATCGGCGCCGGAATCGACGAGTACCGGCGCATCGCCAGCGCCTCGTTCTGGACGTTCGGGTTCATCGCCATGGTCACGCTGCTCGCCAAGATCGAACTGGCCCGCGGCTATCTGGCGGTCGCGCTGCCCGTGGGCACCATCGGGTTGTTGACGAGCCGCAACCTGTGGCGCAAGCACGTCTGGCGCAAGCGGGCGCAGGGCGACTACCAGTCGATGGTGTTGGCGATCGGCGACCGGCTGGGTGTTTCGCACCTGGCCCGCGAGCTGATCCGCAACCCGAACGACGGCTACGCGGTGGTCGGCGTGTGCATTCCGGGCTACGGTCCGCCGCGCGGCGAAACCCTTACGGTCCAAGGCCAGCAGATCGACATCCTGGGCGATGAGACCACCGCGGTGACCGCGATCGCGGGCTGCGGCGCGGACACCGTGGCGGTGACGCGCACCGAGCATTTCGGCGTGCACGGCATCCGGGACCTGATGTGGCGGCTGGAGACGATGGACGTCGACCTGGTGGTGGCGCCCGGGGTGGCCGACGTCGCCGGCGCGCGGTTGACCCTGAAGCCGATCGCGGGATTTCCGCTGCTGCACGTCGACAAGCCGCAATACGAAGGCACCCAACGGTTTCAGAAGCGCGCCTTCGACTTCTGCTTTTCGCTGGCCGCGCTGATCGGCACGTCGCCGCTCCTCATCGCGGCGGCCATCTGGATCAAGGCGACCAGCAAGGGCCCGGTCTTCTACCGCGCCGAGCGCATCGGCCTGGACGGCAAGCCCTTCACGATGCTCAAGTTCCGGACGATGGTGGACGGCGCCGACACCCAGGTCGAACGCCTGCTGCCGCTCAACGAGGGCGCCGGCGGCATGCTCTTCAAGATCCGCCAGGACCCGCGGGTGACGCCGGTCGGCAAGATCCTGCGCCGGTTCAGCATCGACGAGCTGCCGCAGTTCATCAACGTGCTCAAGCAGGACATGAGCGTCGTCGGCCCGCGGCCGCCGTTGCGGCGGGAGGTCGAGAACTACGACGGCGAGGTCAAGCGCCGGCTCCTGGTGAAGCCGGGGGTCACCGGCCTGTGGCAGGTCAGCGGCCGGTCGGATCTCTCCTGGGAGGACTCGGTCCGGCTCGACCTGTCCTACGTCGACAACTGGTCGATGACCGGCGACTTGCTGATCATCGCCCGGACGCTCAAGGCCGTCATGTCCAGCGACGGGGCCTACTGATGCCGCACCAGAACACGATTGAGCCGGCGGAAGCGGCCAAGACCGACATCTCGGTGCCGCGGTCGCGGATCGCGCACGCGTTCTCGGTCCAGCTGATCTGCCGGGCGCTCGGCATGCTGGCCTCGGTGGTCTCGGTCGCGATGACCGCCCGCTACCTCGGCCCGGGGCGCTACGGCCAGCTCACCATCGCGGTCGCCTTCGTCGGAATGTGGGCCAGCCTGGCCGATCTCGGCATCGGCACCGTGATCGTGCGCCGGGTCACCTCGGGCACCGGCGATCTGGAGCGGCTGGTCCGCGTCAACAGCGGCCTGTCGCTGGTGTACTGCCTGCCGCTCGCGGCGGCGGCCGCGGGCACGGGCCTGCTGCTCTATCGCGACGCCGACGTCCGCGTCATGCTGGTGGTGTTGTCGGGTCAGCTGCTGATGCTGACGATGACGACGCGGTTCGAACCGGTGTTCTTGTCCACCGTCCGCTTCTCGGCCGTCGCGATGTCCGACGTCCTGGGCCGGCTGGGCACGTTGGGCATGGTCAGCTACCTGGTGGCCACCCGCGCCGACGTCGTCTGGTTCGCGGTCGCGCAGCTCATCCCGCCGGCGCTGCAGCTGCTGATCCAGGGCAGCGCGGCGGCACGGCACATCTCGCTGCGGCCGATCTTCGCGCCGCGTGAGGTGGCGGACCTGTTGCGGGAGAGCCTGTTTCCCATCGGCGTGGCCGTGGTCGGCGTCCTGTACTGGCGCACCGACGGCGTCATCCTGTCGAAGGTCAGCACGCACTCCGAGGTCGGGGTCTACGGGCTGGCCTACACGGTGGCGTTCAACACGCTGGTGGTTTCGATGTTCTTCCTCAAGGCGACGCTGTCGACGGCCACCGAACTGTTCGCGCGCAACGCCGAAGCCTTCGCCGGCTTCCTGCGGCGCTGCGTCGAGCTGATGTATTTCGTGGGTGTCCCGGTCGCCGTCGTCGGCGCGGTGCTGGCGCGCCCCCTGATCGAGCTCTTCGGCGATCGCGAGTTCGTGGAGCGTGGCGCACCCACACTCGCGACGCTCTTCGTCGCCGTGGCACTGCGTTTCGTCACCGGCACCCTCGGCCAGGGCCTGTTCGCCTGCCACCAGCAGAAGTTCCTGTTCCGGCTTTCGATCGCCACGCTGGCATTCAACATCGCGTTGAACCTGTTGCTGGACAAGCCGTTCGGCGCGGTGGGCGCCGGCCTGGCGCTGGTGGGCACCGAGGTTTTCGGCATGGTGATCGCCAGCTGGTGGCTGCGCCGCGCGTGCGACTACCGCACGCCCGTGGCGTTCTTGCTTCGGCTGCTGGTGCCCACGGGGGCCTGTGTCGCGGTGGCGCTGCTCCTGGCGGCCCACCACGTGGTGTTGGTCGTAACCGTCGCCGCCGCCGTGTATCTGGTCACCAGCTTGACGGTCGGTCCGTTCACCTGGTCATCGTTGCGCATTCAATTGACCGCATTGCGCCAGAGGGGGGCGGTGGCATGACACGCGAATTGGACCGGGCATACCTGAAACGCCCGGTCGGCACGCTCGTCCGGTCCGGCCGGCCGATGGTGGTGATGATCGTGACCTACAAGAGCCATGATCTCGTCGAGCAGTGCCTGGCCAGCGTCGCCGAGCACCTGCCCGAACTGCCGGTGTTCGTCTACGAGAACAGCGGCGACGGGTATCCCGGCCGCGAGGAGCTGGCCGCCCGGCACCCTGGGGTGCACTGGGTGCTGGGCCCGGTCAACCTCGGCTTCGCGGCGGCATTCAACGCCCTGGTGGAGCACACCCCCGCCGACGCGGATCTGTTGCTGCTCAACGCCGACGCCCGATTGCAGGGGCCGCTGGCGCGGACCCGGGAACTGCTGCTGCAGGCGAAGGTCGCCGCGGTGTCGCCGATGGTGCACGACGACGGGGCGCCCGGGCCGGCGCGCTGGGACATCGCGACGCGGCGCCGGACCCTGAGCCGGGCGCTGGTCGCGGCCGCCGGCTACTCGGATCGGCTGCGCGGCACGCCGATTTCACACCTGTACGCTCGCCAGCCCGACGAATCGGAGAGCATCGACGGTTATGTGGGCGGCGCCTGCCTGGCGATCAACCGGGCCGCCTGGAACGAGATCGGCGGCTTCGACGAGGAGTTCTTCCTCTACGGGGAGGAAACCGATTGGCAGGCGCGGGCCACCGCGGCGGGCTGGCGCATCCTGCTGGCCCACGAAACCGACATCGACCACGGCAACCCGGCGGCCGCGAGCCAATCGCAGGAGGCCGACGCCGCGCACGGGGCCGCGGTCTCGACCCCCGAACGGCGCCGGAACCGGGACCTGCTGCGGGCCAACATCGCCCTGCTGCTCGAACACCAGGACGGCGTCCACCACGCGGACGCCTATCTGGCCGGCACCACCGTGCTGGAGCGGATGCAGCGGTCGAAGCGCGACGCCCGCCGGCGCGCCCTGACAGCCTCGCGCCGCACCGCCAAGCCGGCGATCGTGATCACCACCAACCGCCTGGTCTACGGCGGCGCCGAACGCCAAAAGGCGCTGCTGGCAACCGAATTGGATCGTCGCGGCTACCCCGTCACCGTTGTCTGCATGCAGCGGTTCGGACCGCTGATCAGGGAGATCCCGCACAGCGTCCGGGTGGTGCGCCAGCCCTGGTGGGCGCCGGCCGTCGACCTTCCCGCCGGCCCCGCGGTGCTGATCAGCGGCGACACCAACACCGAGACGGGATTCGCCACCCTGTGGCGGGCCGCGGGCGCCGACCGGCGCTGGCTGGTCGCGCCCCACGTTCCGCCGGAGCCCGACCGGCCCATCTACTCGCGGCCGCTGGCCGCCGCGATGCGCCGCTGCGACGCGTTCGTCGTGCTGGCCCGGCGCCATTGGGACATGCTGACCGAGCATCACAAACTCGGCGATCGCCGGTTCATCGCGCCCAACGGCGTCGCCCTGGCGGAAGAGCCGGCACCGCGGACGAGGGCAGCCGGTGAGCCGGTGAACCTGGTGATGCTCTCGCGCATCGTCGAACACAAGAACCCGCACCTGCTGATCGAGGCGCTCGGCGGCCTCACCGATATGCCTTGGCAGCTGTCCATCTTCGGTGACGGCCCCGACCGCGAGCGGCTGCAGGCCCGCACCCCCGCCGCGCTGCGCGACCGGGTGCACTGGCGCGGTTGGTCGGCCGGGCCGGGGCCGGCGCTGGCCGAGGCCGACCTGCTGTGCGTGCCCAGCCGCTCCGAAGCGTTCCCGCTGGCGATCCTCGAGGCGATGGCCCGGGCGGTACCGGTTGCGGCGTCGGCGATTTGCGCGGTCCCGGAAATGCTGGACTTCGGCAACGCGGGCTATGTCGTCGAGCCCGCGTCCGTGCCGGCCTGGCACGAACGCCTCGCGGAGATCCTGGCCGACCCCGCGGCGCTGCCCTCGGTGGGGCGGCGCGGCCACGAGCGCATGCGCCGGCGCTACACGGTCGAGGCGATGACCGATGATTACCTGCGTGCCATCGAGGCCGTGCTGTGAGCGGCTTGCGAACGGCGTGGAAGTCCCCCGTGCTCGGCCGGCGGCGCGGGCGGGCGGCCGACCCCGAACGAACGCCGTTGTACGAGACGGTGATCCTGGGTGGCGGCCCGGCCGGGACCGGGCCGCTCGTCTGGGCGGCGCGGCACGGCCGCCTGGACGCCTGGCTGGACGGCGGCGTCGCGCTGGTCGAGCAGGCGGAGGAGCTGGGCGGTTCGCTCGGTCAATACCCGCTGAACGCCGACTCGCGCGGCACCTCCTTCCTGGAATGCCTGGACGGCCCGGACTGCGCGCCGTTCCTCGCCGACCTCAAGACAGATCCCGTTGCGGCAGAACTGGAAAGCTTCCGCACCGGGCACCCGACGCTGGAATTGGTCGGCCGTTTCGAGCGGTGCCTGGGCGCCGCCATCCTGGCGGAGTTCGGCCGGCATCCCAACAGCCGCGCCCTCACCGGCACCCGCGCCCAGGCGATACGGCTGCAGGACGACGGCTCCGTCACGGTCGTCACCGATGCGACGGACGGGCGGCGCGTCGTGGTCCGCGCGGCCAGCGCGGTCGTGGCGCTCGGCGGGCGCCCGAACGCGTCGTGGTCGGAGACCGAGCTGGCGCCCGGCGTGCACCTGGGGCACTGGCGGGACAAGATCGTTTCCAGCCACCGGCTCCTCAGCCGTGGCGGCGTTCAGGAGGTGGCGCGCCGGCTGGCCCGCGCGCCGGGCAGCCCCCGCGTGGTCATACTGGGCGGCGCGCACAGCGCGTTTTCGGCGGCGTGGCTTCTGCTGGAACGTGTTTCGGCCCACGGCTTCGGCCCGCACGGCATCCAGATCCTGCATCGCAGCGAACCGCGACCAACGTACCCGTCGCGCGCCGCCGCCCATGTCGACTACTACGAGTTCTCCGAATCCGACGTGTGCGCGGCCACCGGTCGCGTGCACCGGATGGGCGGGCTGCAGGGCGACGGCCGGGAGGTGTGGCGGCGCCTGCACCGCAAGCCCGGCACCGAGCGGGACGACCGCGTGGTGGCCTTGCCGATCGGCGGCCTGCCGCGCGCGGACCTGCTGCGCCTTCTGACGGACTGCGATCTCATCGTTCCGGCGCTGGGCTATCGCCTTGCCACGCTGCCCATCTACGACGCGCGCGGCGCCCGGGTGCCGCTGGCGCGATGCGGCCCGGCGGTCACGCCGGACGCACGGCTGCTGGCCGAAGACGGGACACCGGTCCCGGGCGTGTTCGGCGTCGGGCTCGGCAGCGGGTTCCTGCCGCGGGGCGCGATGGCCGGGGAGGAATCCTTCACGGGCCAGCAGAACAGCCTGTGGCTGTACCAAAATGGGCTCGGCCAATTGATTTACGACGCCACGCGGCGGCGGGCGCGGCGCCTCGCGGACGTCTCAGCCGCCGTGAACAGCGCCCCCAGGGAGGATCGGGAGTCAGATGCTTTGTCGGTTGTGTGATTCGGACCGCTTGGTCAGCGTCCTGGATCTCGGCGCCACTCCCCCGTGTGAGAAGTTCCTGGCGGCCGACGAGGTCGATCTGCCGGAGCCCACCTTCCCGCTGCACCTGCGGCTGTGCGCGGACTGCCTGCTGCTGCAGATACCGGCGCTGATCACGCCCGAGGACACGTTCACCGAATACGCTTACTTCGCTTCGTATTCGGACAGCTGGGTGCAGCACGCCAAGGACTTCGTCGACGGGGCCATCGGGCGGCTCGGGCTCGGACCCGATTCGCGCGTGGTCGAGGTCGCCAGCAACGACGGCTATCTCCTGCAGCACGTCGTCGCGGCGGGCGTGCCGTGCGTGGGCATCGAGCCGTCGGCGAACGTCGGCTCGGCCGCGCGCGAGCGCAATGTCCCCACGGTGACGGCGTTTCTGGACGAGGAGGTCGCGGCGAAGGTTCGCAACGATCACGGTCCGGCCGACCTGGTCGTCGCCAACAACGTCTACGCGCACATCCCCGATCTGCGCGGCTTCACCCGGTCCCTGCGGGTGCTGATGAACGACGACGGCTGGCTGAGCATCGAGGTGCACCACGCGCTGAACCTGGTGCGGCTCGGGCAGTTCGACACGATCTACCACGAGCACTTCCAGTACTACACGCTGTTTTCGGCGATCTGCGCGCTGGCGACGGCCGGGCTGGCCGTGGTCGACGTCGAGCTCCTGCCCACCCACGGCGGGTCCATCCGGGTCTGGGCCCGGTCGGCGGAGATCGCCGGCAAGCCGACCGAACGGGTGAACAAGGTGATGCGGCTCGAGGAGGCGGCCGGGCTGCACCACGTCGACGGCTACCTGCAATTGCGCCCGCGGACCGAGGCCATTCGGCAGGAGCTACTGCGCTTCTTGCTGCAGTGCCGCGCCGAGGGCAAGCGGGTGGTCGGCTATGGCGCGCCGGGCAAGGGCAACACGTTGCTCAACTACTGCGGGATCCGCACCGACCTCCTCGAGTACACCGTCGATCGCAACCCGTACAAGCACGGCCGGTTCACGCCGGGTACGCGCATCCCGATCTACGAGCCGGAGCGCATCGCCGTCGACCGCCCGGACGTGGTGCTGGCGTTGCCGTGGAACCTCGAAACGGAGCTGACCGAGCAGCTCGGCTACATCGCCGACTGGGGCGGCCAGTTGGTCTTTCCGCTTCCGACGTTGCACACCGCAGAAATCGGTAGTGTGCGGCGATGAGCACCTGCCGGGCGTGCGGCGGCGCCGACCTTCGCCGGGTCGTGGACCTGGGGACGGTGCCGGCCGGCGACGAGTTTCCCCCGCTCGCCGAACCCGTGCGCCCGGAGGAGTCGTCCCATCCGCTCGCCATGGACCTGTGCACCGGCTGCGGCCTGGCCCAGCTCGCCCACGACGACACCGTGGCCGCCGAACCGCGGGGCATCGAGCCGCAGGCCCTGCGCGAGCAGGCGGCCGACGCCGTCCGGCGCGTGGCCGACGCGGGCTGGCTGCGCGGCGCGACCGTGCGCGAATTCGGCAGCCCGCACGGCGGGACGTGGCTGCCGCTGCTGGCCGACCGCGGGTTCGCGTCGGCGCAGCGCGCCGATGTCGTGCTCGACTCGTTCGGCATCATGCACGAGCCGGACCAGCGGCGGGCCTTCGAGGTCCGGGCCCAGGCCACGGCGCCGGATGGCGTCCTGCTGCTGCAATTTCACTCGCTGCTGACGATCGTCGGGCAGGGTCAATGGAACGCGTTGCGCCACGGCCACTTTGCCTACTACTCGCTGACCGCGCTGGCCGGGCTGCTGGCGGCCGCGGGCATGAGCGTGGCCTCGGCGTGGGAGTTCGACCTCTACGGCGGCACCGTGTTGATCGCCGCCGTGCACGGCAGCGCCGAACCCGACGCACGGGCGAAGGACATTCTGCGGCGGGAGCGGGCCTTCGGCATCACCGACCCGGCCGTCGTGGGCCGCCTGCAGTGCGCCGCCGAGCAGCACGCCGCCCAGCTGCGCGACTGGCTGACGGCGCAGGCGACCGACCGCCGCACGGTGTACGGGTACGGCGCCGGGTCGCGCGTGGTGTCGCTGTTCAGCCTCGCGGGCATCGACCGGCGGCTGCTGCAGGCGGTGGCCGACGCGTCGCCGGCGAAGCAGGGGCGCAGGATCCCGGGGACCGACGTCGCGATCATCTCGCCCGAGCAGCTCGTCGCGGCCGACCCCGACCGCGTCATGCTGACGCTGCCCGATCTCTACGACGAGGTCCGTCAGGCATATCCCCAGCTCGACGGGCGGTGGTCGATCGACCCCGGCGCGGGCGGGAAGCGGCCGGCGCTATGAGTTCGATTCGGGTGCTTTGGCTTTCGCCCTGGATGCGGCCGCTGGCGCGCGTCCAGGCCGAGGCGCTGCGGCGGCGAGGAGCCGACGTGTTGCTGGTGACGTCCGATCAGCACCCGGAGTCCGACGCCGCCCGCGATTACGAGCTGGTGCTCGATCCGCGGTTCCGCACCGCCGCGACGTGGCCGGCCAGCATCGCCGCCTGGCGTCGCGTCCGGGACTACGGTCCGGACGTGGTGATCGCCGAGTTGGTCCGCGACCCGCGCTGGATCCCGCTGGCTTCCGGGGCGCCCCGGGTGCAGCTGGTGCACGACGACAGCCCCCACGACGCCGGCGAACAGCGGCCGGGCTACGAGCGCGCGGTCTTCGACCGGTGGGGCGCCCATTCGGCGGCGACCGTCACCTACAGCGACTACGTCGCCGAGGCGATCATCAGCCGCCGGGACGTGGCCGGCACCCCCATGCACGTGCTGCCCCTCACCAGCGACCTCGACGTGGCGCTCGTCCCGCCACCGGTGCACGCCGAGGGGCGCCGCGACTTCGTGATGGTGGGCCGGCTCAACCCGTACAAGAACATCGACGTCGTGCTGCGCGCCTGGCAAGCCCATGTCAACGGCCGGGCCTGGCGCGGGGACAACCTGCTGCTGATCGGCGACGGGCCGATCGACCTGCGGAACACGGCCCTGCCGCCGCATGCGCGCTGGATCTCCGGCTCGTATCGTTACGCCGACATCGTCGAAACACTGTCCGCGGCAAAGGGTTCGGTGGCCCATTACCGGCGCGCCTCGCAGAGCGGCGTGCAGGTGCTGTCGATGCAGCTGGGCGTGATGCCGATCGTTTCGGACGCCGGGGGATTGCCCGAGTACCAGCCGCCGGGCGGCCCGGTGGTCGGCGTCGACGACGTCGCGGGGCTGGCCGCGGCGTTCGACAAGCTCGCGGATCCGGCCGTCGCGGCGCGCCACGGCGCCGAGGCGGCGGGCCACTACGCGCGGCGCTGCTGCGGCGACGCGGCCGCGGACCGCCTGCTCAACATCCTCGCCGAGGTGCGGGCCGCGCGCCCGCCGTTCGGCGCGCGGGAACTGGCACGCGCCGGCAGGCGCCGGGAAAGGTTTTAGTTCATGGATTTCCGCACGTTTGTCCGGACGCTGACGGCGCATTGGAAGCTGTTCGTCGGCGCGCTGCTGGCCTGCCTCGCGGGGGCCGCCGCCGTCACCGCGCTCCAGACCAAGAGCTACCAGTCGTCGGCCACCGTCCTCATCTCGTTTTCGGGCGAGACCGACCTGGCCCAGGTGTACTCGGGCACGCAGGCCGCCCAGGAACGGCTGTCGTCCTACGCCGCGATCGCCGGCGGGCACGCCGTCGCCGAGCGCGCGGTCAAGCAGTTCCACCTGCCGATCGGCGCGGACGCACTGGCCGGCGAGACGCATGTGGAGTACACGCCGAAGTCGACGCTCTTCACGATCTCCGTCACCGACACCGACCCGAATCGCGCGGCGGCGCTGGCGAAGGCGATGGCCGACACCTTCACCGGGATCGTCGGCACCTTGGGGGTGAACCCGAAAGACCCGGTGGCGCTGGTGAACAGCTCGCCGCCGCAGGCACCCCCGCCGCAGGCGCCACCGACGCAGGGCCCGACGCAGGTGCCCGCGGCGCCGGACGCCGACGGCCCACCCGCGACCCAGCCCGGTGGCGACACCACCCCGACGGCGGAACCACCGGCGCCCCCCGCACAGGCGGCCACGCCGCAGGCGCTGCCGCCCCAGGTCGCCCCGAACACGCCGATCGCCAGGGCGACGGTGATCGAGCAGCCGGGCGTGCCGGACAGTCCGATCAAGCCGGTTCCGGTGCGCAACATGGCCATGGGGCTCGCGGCCGGCCTGCTGTTGGGGACGGGGGTGGCGCTGACGCGCGAGGCCGCCGATCGTACCGTGCGCGACCGCGCGAAGCTGGAGCGGCTCTCCAACCTGCCGACCCTGGCCGAGCTGCCCGGAAGGCGCGGCAGCGCACCGAGATTCGGCACCGACATCTCGTTCGACGACGCGGTGCGCGGCCTGCGGGCGCGCCTGCTGCGCGCGATGGAACCGGGCGCGCGCCGGGTGCTGCTGACGGCGCCGTTCGGCGGCGAGGGAACCACGACCACGGCGGTGAACCTGGCGAGGGCGTTCGCCGAATCGGGCGAAGACGCCCTGCTCGTCGAGGGCGACACGCGCCGGCCGGTGATCGCCGGCCTGCTGAAGGTCGACTCCGGGGAGGGGCTGGGCAATGCGTTGTCCGACCCCGACATCGCGACGGAAGCCGTTAAGCCGACCACGATTCCGCGCCTGTTCATCCTGGCGGCCCGCGCCGTTCGCCGGGACACGCTGCCCAGCAGCGCCTACCTGCCGGAGGTCCTCGACAAGGTGCTGGCCGACGTGTCGGCCAGCTTCGACCGCACTGTCGTCGACGGCCCACCGGTCCTGGCGACCGCAGACGCCGGGCTGCTGGCCGGTGCGGTGCAAGCCACCGTGCTGGTGGTCCGGGCGGGACGCACCACCGAGGACGAACTGACCGACGCCCTCACCGCGCTGCGCGCCGCCGGCGCCGAAGTGGTCGGCACCGTGCTGACCGACGCCCGCATCCCCCGCCACGCCCGGGCCGCGGCGCGCACCTACCGGACCAAGGTAGGCCGGCCGGCGTGATCCTGTACCTGCGGAGCCGGCACCGCCTGGCGATGTCTGGAGCCGTCCTGGCGGTGTTCGCGTTGGGCTGCTTCGTCTTCGGCGTGCTGTCCGTGCGCAACACCACCCAAGGGGTGATGTTGATCGGCCTGTCGTTCTGCCTGGTGATCTACTGGACGCGCCCGGCGACGATGATCGGCGTCGCGCTGTTTTTGGCCTTCGCGGCACTGCCGCAGGGCCTGCACGTCGCCAAGGTGATCGGCCCCGTCTCGGTCAACGCCTACCACGTGGCGTTGCTGCTGGCCATCTGCTTCGTGCTGCCGGTCGTGCGGCTGCGCTTCTCCGAGTACCTGTTGCCGGGCATGTTCGTGTTGACCGTGGCGTACTTCGCCGCGGTCGGTTTCGCGACCGGTCATTCCGCGCCGATCGTCGTGCGCGAGGCCACCTTTCTGCTCGAGATGGTCGGCGGCTTCGTACTGGCGCTCGCGATCGTGTACGGCGACTACGTCAAGCTGTCCGTCCACGCGATGGTGATCACCCTGTGGTTCTCGGCGGCCATGGCCGTCCTCAGCTCCTCGGGCGGCCTGCGGCTGGCGGGCCGGCTGGAAAGCCTGCAGACGGACACGGGCGACACGGCCAACCGCGTCATCACCGCCACCCTCACCCCGGCGATCGCCGTGCTGGCCGCCCTGGTGGCGGCGCAGATCGTCGGGCGCCTCAAACCCGTCTGGTACCTCGCGCTGGGCCTGCCCGCGCTGATCATCTCGGTGCTGGCCTTCTCCCGGAACACCCTGATCGCTCTCGGGGTCGCCGCGGTGGTGGCGTTCATCGCCACGCTGGGGTGGTCGTCGCTGCGGCGGGCGGCCAGGCTGGCGCTCGCCGGGGCGGGGATCCTGGCGGTGGCCGTGCCCGGTGCGCTGTTTCTGCTGCAGCATTCGACGGCCGGCGAGTGGCTGAGCGACCAGATCACCGGATTCAGCCATCGGGTGCTCGGCGGCGTCTCGAGCAACGCGCTGGCGGTGGACTCCTCGACGCTGGCGAGGCTGGCCGAGGACGCCAAGCTCAACCGGGCCATCGCCGGGGCGCCGGTGTTCGGCCACGGGCTGGGCTATGCGTATCAGGAGCCGTTCGGCAACGACCCGGACGAATTCACCAACACGCTGGGCACCACCTACTCGCACAACTTCTACCTGTGGTGGTTGGCCAAGTCGGGCGCCGTGGGCATGGCCGCGTTCGCGGTGTTCGCGCTCACCCAGCTGGTCGCCGCGCTGCGCAGCGCGTCGGCGCCGGCGAAGGCCGCCGCGGCGGTCTCCGCCGGTCTGCTGGTGATGTGCATCGTCGACCCGCTGCCCGAAGACCCGGCGAACGCCATGACGCTGGGCATGGCGCTGGGAGCGGCCCTGGCGTTCGCGCGCCTGCGGAACCGGCCGGGCGCCGCGGAGGCCGACGCCGAGCCGCTGCTCGCGGGGGCCGCGCGGTGAGCGCGGGACGAAATCCGGTGCGGGTGTTGGTGATCGGGCCGGCGCCCGCGGCGGCGGACAGCCGCGGCGGCATGGCGACGGTGGCCGCCCTGATGGCCGTGCATCCGGACGAGCGGATCAGCGTCGCGGTGGTGCCCACCTACGTGGACCGGTCGCGGACGGTCAAGCTGCTGGTGGGCATCCGCGGAATGCTGCGCGCCAGTTGGCTGTTGGTGCGCGGCCGCGCCGACGTGCTGCACGCGAACCTCGCCCAGGGCGGCAGCGTGCTGCGCAAGGCGGTGCCGCTGGCCGCGGCGCGGCTGGCCGGCGTGCCCGCCGTGGTGCACGGGCACAGCTACGACTTCGGCGGCTGGTTCGACCGGCTGCCGGCGCCGGTGCGGGCCGCGGTGCGCCGCATGCTCGTCGCCGACCACTGGCTGGTGCTGGGCGAGCGCCACGTCGACGAGTACGCGGCCCGGCTGCGGTTGCCCGACCGCCGGATCAGCGTGCTGCACAACGCCGTCCGCATCCCCGACACCGCAGTGGACCAGGCGGGTGCCGACCGGGTGCACGCGGTGGCCCTGGGCCGGATGGGAACGCGCAAGGGCAGCTACGACATCGTCTCGGCCGTCGGGGCGCTCGACGAGCCGGTGCGCCGCCGCCTGCGCGTGACCCTGGCCGGCGACGGCGAGGTCGACGGCGTGCGCGCCGCCGTGGCCGCGGCCGGTCTCGGCGACACCATCCGGGTGGCCGGCTGGCTGGATGCCGCCGCCCGCGACGAACTGCTCTGCGCCGCACACGTTTTCCTGCTGCCCAGCCGCGACGAGGGCCTGCCGATGGCGCTGCTGGAGGCCATGGCGCACGGGTTGGCGCCGGTCACCACGACGGTCGGCAGCATCGGCGAAGCGGTGAGCGACGGCGTCACCGGCGTTGTGGTGCAGCCCGGTTCGCCGGATCAGATCGCCGGCGCGCTGACCGCGCTCGTCACCGATGATCAGCTCCGGGCGCGGCTGGGCGCCGCCGCGCGCGCCCGCGTCGGAGACTTCGGGCTGCAGCGCTGGTACGACTCGCTGGCCCGGCTGTGGACCGCCCTGGCGGAGACGGCCGCGCCGCGGCGCCAGGGGTCACTGCCCGTTCGCTGATACCGTCGAGTCTCGCGGAATATCCAGCGTGGCAATGGGATACAGGCCCGCGCCGTCGCGGCCGTCGCGGGCCAGCGCCATCGGCGCGTAGTTCACCACGTGCGATGCGCCCGGCTTGTGCTGCTGCCAGTCGACCGACGCGCGCAGCGTGTAGTGGCCCGGTGCCAAGCCGTTGAGGTCGACGCGCACGGTTTCCGTCGTCGACGTCGGGACCGCCTCCTCGCGGGAGGAGCTGGTGTCGTCGCTCACCAACGTCTTGAGGTTGACCGTCGCCGGCAGGCTGCGCACCACCGCTCCCGAGAAGTCCACCAGCTTGTACCCGGGGGCCCACTGCTCGGTGGCGACCGCCGAGCCGTAGTTGGTCCAGGCCACCGAAATGGTCGCCACCTTGCCCTGCAGCGACTGGGAGCCCGGGCGGCCCTCGACCGAATAACGGTAGCCCGCCGAGGTATTGGCCTGCGCCCACAGCAAAAACAGGCCTGGGTCCATCGCCGAGCGGGATTCGCGGTCCGCGAAGTTGACGCTCGACGTCATCGACACGTGGTAGCGGACGACGTCGTGCAGGCCCTTCTCGTAGTAGGACCGGGGGTCGGTTCCGTTGGGCAGCTGGCACCACTCGGTGATCACCGGGGCGGACGCCATCCGCTGCTTGAGGGCGCCCACGACGGCGTCGTTGCTGCGCACGTACTGCGAGTCGCTGGATTCGGCCCACGCCGGCAACGGCGCCTGCACCCCAAGGCAATCCGAGCGGACGCCCACCGGCGCCGAGAGTTTCTTCGTCACGTCGTCGGCCAGGAGCTCGCGCACGATCTCCGGATTCTGCGGCGTGACAACCACTTGCGTGTGCGGGAAGGCGTTGACGTTCGCCGCCACCAGCTGCCGGATCGAGTCGGTGGTGATGCTCTGATCGCGAAACTGGCTGTAATACCCCAGCATCGCCTTGCTCTCGTCGGGCGCGGGGCCGGGTGCGCCCAACACGTCACGCAGGTAGGCGATGTGGTTCTCGCTGAAATCCCCGTACCCGGAGAACTCGAACACGCTGAGCCGCTCGTCGCCGTCGTAGCGGCGGCCCAGCGCGGCGAGCAGATCGGAGAACGCGGTGAGGTAATTCGGGTCGTTCCAGCTCGGCACCACCTGCGTCACCCCGGGCGTCGGGCTGTTCGCCGGCGCGGGATACGCGGTGGACGCCGACCGCATCCAGTCGGGGATCGCGATGTTGGTGTTGTCGGGATAGGAGTCGTTGCAACAGGAGTTGTAGGCGTACACGCGCAGCGTCAGCCGCATGTTGCGATTCTGCAGCTTGGTCAGCGCGTCGTCGATCGCGCTGAAGTCGAACTTGCGGTCGTCGGGGGCGTCGGGCGGCAGGGTGCGCGGGTCGACGGGCTGCAACTGCCGCCACGAGATGCGCATGCTGGCGTCGTAGGAAGCCGGCCACGCCGGGTACCGCTGCTGCGCCGGATTGCCTTGCGGGAAAAGCGGAATCAACAGGTCCTCGTACTGGCCGCGCAGCGGGTTGGCGATCTCCTGGACGGTGGGCGGGATGGCCGGAAAGACCATCGCGGACAGCGGCCCCGGATTGGGATGCCCGCCGCACCCGTTCAGCAGCAGCGCCGTGCACGCGATGACCGCGGCGAGGGCCCTTTTACCCCTGTTATTCGAGGAACGAAACATGTGGGCTAGATCGCGCCTAACGACAGGGCCTCGCGGTCGGCGAGGAACGGCATCGGCATCCAGCGAGCGGCCAGCAGCGCTTCCATCGCGTTGCCGGGCACGGGCCGGGACAACAGGAAGCCCTGCGCGCGGTGGCAGCCGTGTTGCATCAAAGTCAGTGCGGCGGCGGGTGTTTCGACCCCTTCGGCGACCAGTTGCAGGCCGAACGCCTCGGCCAACCCGATGATCGCCCGGACGATGGCCAGGTCGCCGGCGTTGGTGCCCAGGTCACGCACGAAGCCGGTGTCGATCTTGAGCATGTCGACCGGAAGCGACTTCAGGTGCGACAGAACCGCATAGCCGGTGCCGAAGTCGTCGATGGCGATCTGGACGCCGACCTCCTTCAGCTCGTGCAGCGTCTTGCGGGTGGTTTCGATGTCGTGCACCACGGCACGCTCGGTGATCTCCAGGCAGACCGATCCGCCGTCGATGCCGAACTCCTCGATGGTGTCGGCGACGCTGCGCACGAAGCCGCGCGTGATCAGCTGGATGGGCGAGACGTTGATGCGCAGTACGGCGCTCTGCCCGACGCCGTTGGCCCGCCACCGGCTGAATTCGGCGCAGGCGCTGCGCATCACCCACCGGCCCAGCTCGCCGGCCAGGTTGGTCGATTCCGCCACCCCGATGAACGAATCCGGCAGCAGCAGACCCCAAATCGGGTGCCGCCAGCGGACCAGCGCCTCGGCGGCGACGATGGCCCCGGTCCACAGGTCGACCTCGGGCAGGTAATGCAGCAGCAGCGCCTCGCTGTCGATGTCGCCCTGCAGATGCAGCTCGATGTCGTTGCGGAAGGCGCTTTTCAGCGACATGTCGTCGGTGGACAGCGCGACCTGGTTGCCGCCCCCGCGCTTGGCGGTCAGCACGGCCTCGTCGGCCCGGCGCAACAGGTCGGTGCTGTTGTCGCGCCCCGGCATGCCCACCGCCAGCCCGATGCTCACGGTGCGGGTGATCATGTGCCCGCCGATCGCCAGGCGCTCGCGCAGCATGGTCCCGAGGCGGCGCGCGAACGACTCCGCGGTCCCGGTCGACATCGCCTGGTCCGGGATGACGACGAACTCGTCGCCACCCAGCCGGGCGATCATCGCCTGGCTGCCCGCGCAGACCCGAATGCGTTGCGCGAAAACGCGGATGAACCAGTCGCCGGCGGTGTGGCCGAGGTAGTCGTTGATCGGCTTGAGCCGGTCCAGATCGAGGTACAACACCGCGACGGGCCCCGGATTGCCCGGCGCGAGCCGTTCGGTCAGGTGCGCGACTAACGCCCGCCGGTTGTACAGGCCGGTCAGGTCGTCGTGCTCGGCGAGGTAGCGCAGCCTTTCCTCCGCGGCGATGCGGGCCTGCAGCTGGGCGAACAGCGCCGCGACCGCCTCCAGCGTGTTGATCTCTTCCTGCTTCCACTTCCGGGCGCCGTTCTTCACGAAACCGAGCACGCCGGTGGTGGTGTCGCCGGAGACCAGCGGTGCGGCCGCCACCGACGGCGACGCCGGTTGCTTGGCACCCGCCCAGCGGCCGAATCCGCGGTTGTTCTGCTCCGGGCGGATCACGACCGGCTTGCGACCGTGCTCGCACTGCGCGAGCACCGGGTCGGCGCTGGTGAAGTGGACGACGGCCACCGGATCCGGGTCCGGAATGTCGGTGCGCGGCGGCCACTCCGCCACCAGCACCGAGGCGCGGATGTCGTGGTCGTGGTGGCGCAGGAAGCTGGCGTCCAGGTTGAACTGCTCGACGAGCTGGGCGAGCACCCTCTCGCTCACCTGGGTCGCAGTGGATCCGGTGGCCTCCATCAGCTGCGTGGCGACGGAGGTGACGACGAGATCCAGGCTGCGCGGCAAGGACTCCTCCGATCGGGCACGTGTCCCAGCTGGGCTTGCGTTTTCAGGGGCCCAATCAAGGATTTTCCGCGATGACTGCATTCGGCCCGGGGCAGGTCACGAATTGCTGCGAAGCGTATCATGTGCGACCCGGCTCAGCCCGGGTCAAGCTGGCCGCCAACGAGGATGGGAAACCCGCGAAATGTCCGTCGCACGCTCGGCGAAACGTCGGCTCGCGCCGGCGGCGAAGACCTTGGCGCCACGGCTGTTCTGGCGGCGCAAATTCCGGATCCTGCGACGGCTGGGCGAGTCCCGCCCGGACGTGCAACTGGTTGCGTCCCTGTGCGATCCCGCCCGCGTCTCGCTGGACATCGGGGCCGACGTCGGCGAGTTCACCATCGCGATGCTGGCGTCGTCGCGCTCGGTGATCGCGTTCGAGCCCCGGCCGGCTCAGGCCCGCGAGCTGGCGGCGATGTTCGACGCGGTCGGCGCAGCGGTCCGGGTGGAGGCCGTGGCGCTGTCGGACCAGCCGGGCGTGACCACGATGCGCGTGGTCGAATCCGACCCGGGCCGCAGCACGATCGACACGGGCAACGCCCTCGGCGACGCTGACGGCAGCGCCGTCCGCGACATCGACGTGCCGGTCAGGCGACTCGACGATCTGGGCCTCGACGACGTCGGCATGATCAAGATCGACGTCGAGGGCCACGAACTGGCCGTGCTGCGCGGCGCCGTGGACACCCTCACCCGCAACCGGCCGGCGGTGCTGGTCGAAGCCGAGGAACGCCATCACCGGGGCGCCGTCGCCGCGATCACCGAGTTGCTGGCGGGCCTGGGCTACCAGGGCTACTTCGACGGCGGCGACGGCCGCCGGCCCGTCGAAGAGTTCGATGCGGCCGCCCACCAGGACCCGGCGAACATCGGCGGCCGGGAGGACGGCTGGGCGGCCCGGGGCGTCTACGTCAACAACTTCGTCTTCGTCCCGAAGGGCGAGTGAGACAGCTCACAGTCGCGCCGCGGCTGTCACGGCGGGGCGGGCTCCGGTGTCTCAAGGGCAAGAGTCCCGTGAGAGTAGGAGACAGACATGACCGAGCCGGCCGCCCCAAGCACCCACGTCGTCGTCGTCGGCGGCGGATACGCCGGAACCCTGGCCGCCAACCACCTGCGTCAGCGCGCCGGCGTCGAGATCACCCTGATCAACCCGCGACCGGTCTTCGTGGAGCGGATCCGCCTGCACCAGTTGGTCGCCGACACCAGCGCCGCGATCGCCGACTACGACAGCCTGCTGGGCGACGGCATCGGGCTGATCGTCGACACCGTCGACCGGATCGTGCCCGCCGAGCGCCGGGTGGTGCTGGGCTCGGGCGCCGAACTGGACTACGACTATTTGATCTACGCCGTCGGCAGCACCGGCGCCGTGCCGGTGACGGTCCCCGGGGTGGCGGAGTTCGCCCACTCGGTCGCCGACCTGGAAAGCGCGCAGCGGCTGCACTACGCGCTGGCCGACCTGCCGCTGTCCGCGCCGATCACCGTCGTCGGCGGCGGGCTGACCGGCATCGAGACGGCGTCCGAGCTGGCCGAGCTGGGACGCCCGGTGACCCTGGTCTGCGGCGGCCTGCTCGGTCCGTCGCTGAGCAGGCGGGGCCGGCGGTCGGTGGCCAAGCAACTGCGCGGCCTCGAGGTGAACGTGCTCGAATCCGTCTCCGTCACCGAGGTGCGCTGGGACGCGGTGGTCCTCAGCAACGGCGCGGTGCTGCCCAGCGCGGCGACGGTGTGGACGGCCGGGTTCACCGTGCCCGACCTGGCCGCGCGCAGCGGGCTGAGCACCGACGCGGTGGGCCGGCTGCTCACCGACGAGACGCTGACCAGCATCGACGACACCCGCATCGTCGCCGCCGGTGACGCGGCCGCGCCGTCGGGCCAGCCGCTGCGGATGAGCTGCCAGGCCGCCGGGCCGCTGGGCGCCCAGGCCGCCAACACCGTGCTCAGTCGCATCGCCGGGGACACCCCGGCGCCGCTGGACCAGGCGTTCACCGGGCAGTGCATCAGCGTGGGGCGCTCGCACGCCACCGTTCAGCTCGCCCGCAAGGACGACACCCCGGTGGAGCTGTACCTCGGCGGCCGGTTCGCGGCGTCGGTGAAGGAAACGGTGTGCAAGGGCACGCTGTGGGCCATCCGCCGCGAGGCCGCCAAGCCGGGCTCGTACTTCTGGTTCAAGGGGGGTCGGCGGCTCGAGCAGTCCCCGGCCGACGAGCGGGTCGCGTTGCCATGACGGGCGCATCCGAGCACGCCGACCGGTTCACGCTGCTGCGGCCGTTGCTGTTCACGATCGCCTACGAGATCCTCGGCTCGGCGACCGAGGCCGACGACGTGCTGCAGGACAGCTACCTGCGCTGGGCGGGCGTGGACCTGGGAGGCGTGCGCGACACCAAGTCCTACCTCGCCCAGCTGGTCACCCGGCAGGCGCTCAACGCGCTGCGCGCCGACGCGCGTCGCCGCGAGGAGTACGTGGGCCCGTGGCTGCCCGAGCCGCTGCTGCTCGACGACCAGGATCCCTCGGCCGATGTCGTTCTGGCGGAATCGGTTTCGATGGCGATGCTGGTCTTGCTGGAGACCCTGAGCCCCGACGAGCGGGCGGTGTTCGTGCTGCGCGAGGTGTTCGGTTTCGACTACCGCGAGATCGCCGAGGCGGTCGGGAAGCCGGCGCCGACCGTGCGCCAGGTGGCGCACCGCGCGCGCGAACACGTCCGGGCGCGGCGGAAGCGGTTCGACGCGGCGGATCCGGAACGTAACGCCGAGATCACCGCCCAGTTCCTGGCCGCGGCGGCCACCGGCGACGTGGAAGCGCTGATGACGATGCTCGCGCCCGACGCCACCTGGACGGCCGACAGCGGCGGCATCGTCAGCGCCGCGCGCCGGCCGGTGGTCGGCGCCGACCGGGTGGCACGGGCGATCGCCGGGCTGATGCGCCGGGCCGCGGGCATGGCTGGGGCGCGCGTCGACATGGTCACCTGCAACAGCGCCCCGGCGGTGTTGCTCTACCTCGGCGACCAGCTGGAAGGGGTGATCACGCTGGAGATCTCCGACGGCAAGATCACCAACTTCTACGTGATGCGCAACCCGCAGAAACTGGCGGCTTTGGCCAGCGCCCGCGACATCAGCCGCGGCTGAGCGACGGGCGTGCCGCTCTGTCAAGCTAGGTCGGTGCGAATCGACCGGCTTGGCGACCTGGGCGCCGCGCCCCGGGTGCTCCGCGCCGTCGGCGACGCCACCGGCCGGCTCGGCCTGCCGCCGCCCGCCGCGCTGACCGGCGAGTGGTTCGGCGCGCTGGCGGTGATCGCACCCAGCGTGGCCGCGCGGCCGGTGCCCGCCGCCGACGCGTTCGCGGTCCCGCAGGCCGCGCCGGCGCCCGATTCGCAGGCGGTGGGCGGCGGCTGGATCGGCTACCTGTCCTACCCCGACCCCGGCGCCGACGGGCGCGGCAACCGGATCCCCGAGGCCGCGGGCGGCTGGACCGACTGCGTGTTGCGCCGCGACCGCGACGGGCAGTGGTGGTACGAAAGCCTGTCCGGGGCCCCGATGCCGGACTGGCTGGCCACCGCGCTGGCGGCCCGGCCGTCGCCGCCGCGCGACTGCCGGATCGACTGGGGCGCCGCCGACCGGGCGACCCACCGCGACGGGGTCCTGTCCTGCCTGGAGGCCATCCGCGCCGGCGAGGTGTATCAGGCCTGCGTATGCACGCAATTCACCGGCCCCGTCACCGGCGCCCCGCTCGACTTCTTCATCGACGGGGTCGCGCGGACGTCGCCGGCCCGGGCGGCCTACGTCGCCGGGCCCTGGGGGGCGGTGGCGTCGCTGTCCCCGGAGCTTTTCCTGCGGCGCCGCGGAACGGTCGTGGCGTCCAGCCCCATCAAGGGCACCCTGCCCCTGGACGCGTGGCCGTCGGCGCTGCGGGCCTCGGCCAAAGAGGTCGCCGAAAACATCATGATCGTGGACCTGGTCCGCAATGACCTGGGCCGCGTCGCGGTCGTCGGCACGGTCACCGTGCCCGAGCTGCTGGTGGTGCGGCGCGCGCCCGGCGTGTGGCACCTGGTTTCCACGGTGTCGGCGCGGGTTCCCCCCGACCTCCCGATGTCGGCGCTGCTGGACGCCGCATTCCCCCCGGCCTCCGTCACCGGAACCCCGAAACACCGTGCCCGACAACTGATTTCGCAATGGGAGCAGCATCGCCGCGGAATATACTGCGGCACAATTGGTCTGGCGTCACCCATCGCCGGCTGCGAGCTGAACGTCGCGATCCGCACCGTCGAGTTCGACGCCCGGGGCGGCGCCGTGCTGGGGGTCGGCGGCGGGATCACCGCCGACTCCGATCCCGACGCCGAATTCCTGGAATGCCTGCACAAGGCCGCCCCGATCGTCGGGCTGCCGTCCGTCGCGGCCGCGGCGTCCGTGGGCTAGAGCCGTCGGTTAGGTGAAACCTCAGCGCCCCGACCATGAATTTCGGATAATGCCCCACGCCGCGTGCCGGGCCGTCCTAAGCTTCAGGGATTGACCCGCGCCGATCGCGAGTCGACAGCTTTAGGGGGCCGTCATGAGAATCGCCGTCTTGGGCGCCGCGGCGTCCGCCCTGATGGGCGGGACGCTCGCCGTTACGCCTCTGACCTCGGTCAGCACGCCGCTGCCGGCCGCCGGGCCATGCACCAGCGGCGGGGCGGGCTGCCAGAAGGTGGCGCAGGTCCTGATGCCCGAGACGCCGAAGCCGTCCGGGCCGGGCGCCGAGGCCGCGGCGGGTCCGCCCACGCCGTTCCAACAGGCGGCCAACGTGACCGGCCCCGGCACGCCTCCCGCGCCGGGCGGCCCCGCGGCCGCCGCGGTGCCCGGGGGAAGCTCGCCGGGAGTCAGCATCGGCGGGGCGCCGGGCGGCGGCGCCCCCGGGGCCGGCGTAGGCGTGCCCGGGGTGCCTGACCTGGCCGGACTTCCGGACCCCAACCTCGTGCTGCCGGCCTTGGCCGGGCTACCGGCCGCCGCGGCCATCCCGAACGACGCGGCCGTCGCGCTGTCCGTCGTGCAGGGCGTCGTCGGCGTGGGCGGCAGCGTCGTGGGCATCGGGACGGGTGTCGTCGCCACGGCGTCGACCGCCGCCATCGCGCTCGTCTACCTCAAGCAGGCGGGGCTGCTGCCCGCCAACTTCACGCTGGGCATCCCCGGCGTGGGGGTCCCGGCCCTCCCCGGGTTCGGCCTCGCCGGCCTGCCCGTCGCGGCGGCGGCCGTCCCCGGCGCGGCCGCGGCCATCCCGGCGGTGTTGGCGTCGGTCCCGGCGGGGCTCCCCGCGGGCCTGCCCGCGCTGCCGGCGGCACCCGCGCTGCCGGCGGCGCCGCCGATCCCCGCGTTGCCGCCACTTCCGGCCGGCCCACCGGCCCTGCCCGCGCTTCCCGCGCTGCCCCCGCTCCCCGCGGGTCCGCCGGCGCTGCCGGCCCTGCCGGCGCCTCCGCCGCTGCCGGGTCCGCCGCCACTGCCGCACCCGCGGTTGTGCACCCCGGGCTTCGGCCCCATCGGGGTCTGCACCCCCTGACGTGCGGCGCGGCTCAGCCGCCGCGTGATTGCAGCACCGCGTCGTAGAGCTGGCGCGTGCGCACGTCCGGATGACCCGCGGCCACCTCGCTGCACGCGTCCTTGACCCGCACACCCGCGGCGACCAGGGTCTCGACCTCGGCCACCAGGGACTCGACGTCGGCGCGCGGGGTCGCGCCGGCCAGCACGACGGTGATCTCGCCGAGCACCCCGTCGTCCGCCCACGCCGCCAGCTCGTCGAGCGTGCCGCGCACCACTTCCTCGTGCACCTTGGTCAGCTCCCGGCACACCACCGCCCGTCGCGCCCCGCCGAGCTCCTCCACCGCGTCGCGCAGGCACGCGCCCAGCCGGCGCGGGGATTCAAAGAACACGCAGGTGCGCCGCTCGTCGGCCAGCGAGGCGAACCACGATCGGCGCGCCGACTTCTTGCGCGGGGCGAAACCCTCGAAGCAGAACCGTTCCGACGGCAGGCCCGACACGGCGAGCGCGGTCGTCACCGCCGACGGCCCCGGCAGGCAGGTCACGGGAACCCCGGCCTCGACGCACGCCGCGACCAGCCGGTAGCCCGGGTCGCTGATCAGCGGCATCCCGGCGTCGCTGACCAGCAGCACCGTCGCACCGGCCTGCATCGCGTCGACGAGCCCGGGCACCCGGGCGGCCTCGACCCGGTCGTACAGGCTGACCAGCCGGCCGGTGATCCCCACGTCCAGCGCTTTGGCCAGCACGCGCACCCGCCGGGTGTCCTCGGCGGCCACCACGTCGGCGCGGGCCAGCGCGTCGATCAGGCGTGGCGAGGCATCCGACGGCTGGCCCAGGGGGGTCGCGCCCAGCAATAGGCGGCCGGAGGTCATGACGGACAGCCTACGATCGACACCGATGTCCGCCCCGCCCCGCGAAAGCCCCGTCGTCTTGGAAGACCGCGACGAGCGCGTCGTGCCCGTCGTCAGCCCGGGGCCGCTGGCTCCGGTCGCGGACTTCGGGCCCACCGACCACATCCGCGGCTGGGTCGTCACCGGCGTGATCGCGGTGCTGGCGGCGGTGACCCGGTTCCTCAACCTGGGCTCCCCCACCGACGCCGGCACGCCCGTCTTCGACGAGAAGCACTACGCGCCGCAGGCGTGGCAAGCGCTGCACAACCACGGGGTGGAGGACAACCCAGGCTTCGGGCTGGTCGTGCACCCGCCCGTCGGCAAGCAGCTCATCGCCATCGGCGAGGCCTTCTTCGGCTACAACGGGGTGGGCTGGCGGTTCACCGGCGCCCTGCTCGGCGTGGTCATGGTGGTGCTGGTCATGCGGATCGTGCGGCGGATCAGCCGCTCGACGCTGGTCGGCGCGATCGCCGGCGTGCTGGTCATCTGCGACGGCGTCAGCTTCGTCACCGCCCGCACGGCGCTGCTCGACGGCATCCTCACGTTCTTTGTGGTCGCGGCGTTCGGCGCGCTCATCGTCGACCGCGACCAGGTGCGCGAGCGCCTGCACGTCGCGCTGATGGAGGGCCGCAGCGCCGAGACCTTGTGGGGGCCCCGCCTCGGCGTGCGCTGGTGGCGCTTCTCGGCGGGCATCCTGCTCGGATTGGCTTGCGGCACAAAGTGGTCCGGCCTGTACTTCGTGTTGTTCTTCGGCGCGATGTCGCTGGCGTTCGACGTGGCGGCGCGGCGCCAGTACCAGGTGACCAGGCCATGGCTGGGGACGCTGCGCCGCGACCTCGTCCCGACGGCATATGCCTTGGCGCTCATCCCGTTCGGCGTCTACCTGGCCAGCTACGCGCCGTGGTTCGCCTCCGAGACCGCGATCGACCGCCACGAGGTGGGCCTGTCGATCGGGCCCCACTCGGTGGTCCCCATGCCCGACGCGATTCGCTCGCTGTGGCACTACACCGCCAAGGCCTTCCAGTTTCACGCGGGCCTGACGAACTCCGCCGGCAACTACCACCCGTGGGAATCCAAGCCGTGGAGCTGGCCGATGTCGTTGCGGCCGGTGCTGTACGCCATCGACCAGCAGAACGTTCCCGGCTGCGGCCCGCAGTCGTGCGTCAAGGCGGAGATGCTCGTCGGCACCCCCGCCATGTGGTGGCTGGCCGTGCCGGTGCTGCTGTATGCGCTGTGGCGCATGCTGATTCGCCGCGACTGGCGCTACGCGGCCGTCCTGACGGGGTATTGCGGGGGGTGGCTGCCCTGGTTCGCCGACATCGACCGGCAAATGTATTTCTTCTACGCGTCGACGATGGCGCCGTTTCTGACCATGGGCATCGCGCTGATCTGCGGCGACATCCTCTACGCCCGCCGTCAAAGCTCCGAGCGCCGGACGCTGGGGCTGATCGCGGTGTCGTGCTATCTGGCCTTGGTGGTCACCAACTTCGCCTGGCTGTTTCCGGTGCTCACCGGCCTGCCCATCTCCCAGCAGACGTGGAACATGGAGATCTGGCTGCCCAGCTGGCGCTGATTATTGCGCCGAAACTGCGCACAGCGCGTCCGCAGGGCCCAATCCGGCGCGCTGGACGCAGTCTCGACGCCGCCTAGACCGGGTCCCGAGCGACGGGGCAGGACATGCAGCGGGGGCCGCCGCGGCCGGTGCCCAGCTCCGAGCCCGCGATCGTCAGCACCTCGATGCCGGCGTCCTGCAGGCGGCCGTTGGTCTGGGCGTTGCGCTCGTAGGCGACCACCACGCCCGGCGCCAGCGCCAACGTGTTGTTGCCGTCGTCCCACTGCTCGCGTTCGGCGACGAGCGGGTCCAGCCCGGTGTCGATCACCCGCAGCTTGTCGATGCCCATCGCCTTGGCGGCGGCCTCCAAAAACGGCGTCTCGTCGCCGATCGTGATGCCGCCGGGCGCCGGCTGGATCGGGAACGCCGACAGCGTGTCGACGATGTTGGCGTACATGAGCACGGTGTCGGTGTCGACCATCGTGCACACCGTGTCGAGGTGCATCTGCGCGCGCCGCTGCGCGATCGGCACCGCCAGCACCGTGTGCGCCAGGTCGTCGTCGAACAGGCTGCGCGCCAACGCTTCCGCGCCGGCCGGGGTGGTCCGCTCCCCCACCCCGACGGCGACCACCCCCGGCGCGAGCAGCAGCACGTCGCCGCCCTCGACGGGGGCGGTGCGTGACTCGTAGGCGCGCCGCACCCCGGTGAATCGCGGGTGATGGGCATAGATCAGGTCGCTCAACGAGGCTTCGCGAACGCGGGCCGGCAGCGCCAGGGTGGGGATCACCACGCGCGGCCCGATCCAGATCGCCGAGTCGCGGGTGAACACCAGGTTCGGCAGCGGTTCGATGACGAAATCCGCCCCGTGGTGCATCCGCAGGACCAGCGAGACGTCGGAGCGGATGTCGGGCGGCAGCTCGTTGAACGTCATGCCGGCCATCAGCACGTTGGCCAATCTGACCGGTTCGAGGCCCCGCAGGTGCGCCGAAAGCCCTTGGGCCAAAGGGACTCCGAGCCGGCGAGCGTCCACCGCCGCGGCGACGCCCTGCATCCGGGCAGCCCCGCTGTGGTTGAGGGCCTCGGTCAGCAGGTCGGACAGCAGCAGCACCTCGACGCCGCGGGCGCGCAGCAGCTCCGCGAACTGGTCGTGCTCCTCCTGCGCGCGCGCCACCCAGGGCAGCCCGTCGAACAGCAGTTGGTCGTTGTTGCGGGGATTGAGCCGCAACAGCTCGCCGCCGGGGCGGTGCAGGATGACGACCCGCAGCGCGCCGACCTCGGAATTGGTGCCCAACTCGACAACACCCACGGGGGAAACGGTAGCCGGTCGGCCGCCCGGGCCACCTCCGATCGAACGGGTGTGCGATAAACTGGGCGGCGTGAGCATCGCGGTACAGGGCTCGCTGTTCGAGCACACCGAGCGCAGGGAGCTCGGTGACGGCGCGTTCATCGAGATCCGCGCCGGCTGGCTGACCGACGCCGACGGCCTGCTCGTCGACCTGCTCTCGACGGTGCCGTGGCGGGCCGAGCGCCGCCACATGTACGACCGGGTGGTCGATGTGCCGCGGCTGGTTAGCTTTCACGACTTGGCGGTCGAGGAGCCCCCGCACCCCGTGCTCGGGCGGCTGCGCCGGCGGCTCAACGACATCTACGCCGGCGAGCTCGGTGAGCCGTTCACCACCGTCGGACTGTGCTGTTACCGCGACGGCTCCGACAGCGTCGCCTGGCACGGCGACACCATCGGTCGCAGCAGCTCGCAGGACACCATGGTGGCGATCGTCAGCCTCGGCGCGACCCGTACCTTCGCGATGCGGCGCCGCGGCGGAGGCCCGTCGCTGCGGCTGCCCCAGGCGCATGGGGATCTGCTGGTGATGGGCGGATCGTGCCAGCGCACCTGGGAGCACGCGGTGCCCAAGACGTCGGCGCCGACCGGCCCGCGGGTGAGCATCCAGTTCCGCCCCCGCGACGTGCGCTAGTGGCGATCACAAGCGCGGCGTAGCCGGGCGCAGTGGGTCGCCACCATCGACTCAGCTAGCTGCGTACCGCGGCCACGGCCTTGACGAGGAGGTCGCGGGCCCGCTGTGTGTCGATCTTGGCGAGGGGCTGGTCGGGGATGACGAGTGGGTTGGCGATGACGATCACCTGGTACTCGCCGAACTGAGCCGAATAGTCGTACAGCTCGCCGGTGCGCGCGCCCCCCGCCACGACTGCCTGCAGGACCCGGTGCACGCCCGTCGTGCGCGCCCCGTCGATGTGCGGCGCGTCGATCACCTCGATGCCGCCCCGGACACCGGTGCCGGCGAATGCGACCTTGCCGCAGTCCTTTCCGGGGTCGTTGAACGGCAGGGCTTGTGAGGTCTCGATCGCGATGACGACGAACCGGTTTCCGTTGCCTTCGGCGGAGACGGCGGCCATGTTGCCCTGCAGGTCGGGCGGCATGTCCGGTCCCACCGCCACTTTCGCGCAGTTGGCGGGGTCGAAGGTCAGGCCTTCGGGCAGCTTGCGCGCCGAGAGCAGCTTGGGGTCGATCGCGCGTTCGGAGATGTCGGTGACCTTGTATTCGGGCCCAAAGCTCGACTTCACGTCGGTGACCTTGCCGATGTCGGCCTTGACGGCGGGATCGCCACCCGATGAGCAGCCGGCCAGCACGCACACGGATGCGGTCGCGAGCATCAGCTTGAACATCGTGGCCAATCTACCCAAAGCGGGCGCTCAGCTGCGCAACGCGGAGACCGTTTTGACGAGCAGATCGGCGACGAATTGGGGCGGCAGCGCCGGAAGGGCCGAGCCCGGGTCCGTGGTCAGCGTGGTGAAGGCGTAGTAGTTGCCCAGGTATGCGGTGAAGGTGTATGCGCGCGAATCGATTTCGGTGCCCGACTCGACCGATGATCTGGTGTCGGCCACCATGCCGAGGGTGTCGGCGCCGTCGATGTGGGGGGCGTCGACCAGGTGGACGTTCGCCGTCGTGTGCCCGTCGCTCATGGTCCACCGGTCGCACGCCCCGACGACGCCCCGGTCGAGGTCGACCGGGCCGGGCAAAGCCACGACCACCGCGTTGACGATGCCACCGGTGCCCGAGGCGGAGAAGCCCTGCGCGGTCTGCTCGCGCCCGTTGCCGGGGTCGGCGAGGGCGGCGCATTGCGGCGGGTCGGCCCGCGCGTCGGCTTCGAGGCTCCAGATCACCCTCGGCGAAACCCCGCTGGGGATGCCGGTCGTCACCTCGTAGTGGGGCGGCAGGTCGCGCACGACCCGCTTGAGGTTGGCGGGGTTGACGGCGGCGTCGTGGGGCGTCGCCTTGGTGGTCGTCGACGGAGCGGGCGCGTGCGGTTGCGCGCACGCGGCCAGCAGGATCGTGAGCACACCAATCCAGAACGGCCGCATGCCCGTTCAGCCGACCGCTTCGATCACCTGTCGGGCGACGCGCCTGATCTGATCGGCCAGGTGCCGCCCGAAGGCCAGCCGGCGCGGCACGTCGATGATGGTGGTGATGACGCCGACGTCCTCGCGCTGCCAGACCGCGCCGTAGTGGTCCATGATGGTGCGCATCGGGAGGTTGTCGGAAAGCATTCGCGCGGAGAACCTTTCGACGCCGTCGACCCTGGCCGCGATCGACAGCGCGCTGATCAGAAAACTCCCGATGCCCCGGCCCTGATAGGCATCGGCGACGGTGAAGGCGATCTCGGCGATCGTCGGATCGCGCTCGTCGCGCACGAAGCGGCCGTCGGCCACCGGGTCGTCGCCGTCGGTGACCACCCACACGAAGTGGTCGACGTAGTCGACCTCGGAAAGGTAGTGCAGCAGCGCCGGGGAGGGCACCCGCGCCGTCATGAACCGCCGATACAGCGTCTCGCTGGAGAATTGGATGTGGCCCTGAACGGTCCGCTCGTCGTCGCCGGGCAGCACCGGGCGCAGCATCAGATGGGTCCCGTCCCGCACGCGTATCGGGATCGGCGAGATGAACGCGGCGATGCGCTGGCGCACCGTGCGCAGCAGCCGGGGCATGACCCCGGGCAGGTGCAACATCCGGGTGAACGCGTCGTTGTCGCCGATCCAGCCAATCAGCGGTTCGGCGGTGGTAACGGTCGCGATGCGCGGGATGTCCCGCAACAGGGCGATCTCGCCCACGATGGTGCCGGGCGACACCTGTCCGGCGATCACCGCGCCGTCGCTGTCGACGCGGTGGATCTCGGCGGTGCCCGACGAGATCAGCAGGAAGGACACGGCCCGCTCGCCCTGCCGCATCAGCACCTGGCCGGCCGCGGCGCGCAGCGGTTGGAGGCGGGCCGCCAACGGCACCAGGTCCTCGGTGGGACAGCCCGCGAAGACGTCCATCCTCGCGAGCTCCTCTGCCCGCGCGCCGGTCAGTTCGGCCACCGCGACAATCCTACGGGGTCGCGGAGTCTCGGCGCGGGACGACAACTCTCGGTGCGTGCGCGCCCAGGCGCCGTCGACGCTGCGACCTACTACCCGCAGCCTCTGGCATAGTCGGGTGGCGAACCGGCCGGGTCAAGCCAGAACAGGGCTTGGTTGAAGCGGTCAGAACTCGTCGCCTTCTTGCCGTCCGCCTGAACGTATTGAACCTGGACCTCCGCCATGAAATCCCCGGCGGCGCGCAGGCTCGCGCTGTTGAACGCGACGCGATAACAGTGGTCGCGCATGAGATCCCATGCGAACGTCGCGTCGTGAGGTAGCTCCTGCCAGACGCGCCGCAGAACCTCGAATCGGTCGACCGTATGCATGTTCAAGGAATAGGACCGGACCCTCCCGGTACCTAGGTCGGCTACGTCGTTGTAGACAACACCGCCATGCGCGAGGTACTCCGGCAGGCTGGGATCGCGACCGTAAGCATCAGCGGCCGCGTAGTTCGGCGTGTGCGAGTCGTCCCAGGCGGCCCGGGTGGCCCCGAGGCCGGGCATCGACTCGGCCTGGCTTGCTGCGGCCAACGGCAGCATCGCGACGGTGGCCGAACCTGCCGGTGCGGCCGGCGTGATATCCGGCGAGCGAGAACACCCCGCGGTCGCACCGACGACGACGCACCCGGCGGCGACCGCCACTCGCAGTGGGACTGTGAACGAGAACGACATACGCCGCTCCTCATGGATAGGCCACCGCTGCCGCTGCGTTGACGTCGCAGCCAACATTGGGGCGCCCGTAACATACGGCTTACCTAGTGATATACCAATGTACAATACTTTCTGTATCATCGGATAGGTGTGGACAGACTTTAAGTTTTTCGGTGCGAGGGCGCTCTCGGAGGCGCCGATGAAGGCGCAGCGCCCGCTCGGGCTGGACCTGTCGTGGACATCGATCACCTGTGCGTTGCTGATCGACGTCGCGGTGCTGACCGTGGCCAATCGCTTGTCGGCGCCGGGCCGCTCCACCGTGTGGTGGGCGGGTATCGCCGTTGCGGCACTGGTCACGATCGCCATCGTGCTCACCTACCGCGGAGTCACGGTCATCGCAGCTGTGGCGCGGTGGGTGTGGGAGTGGTCCGCCGAGCCGCGAGACTCGTCGCCCGGCGCGGAGGCCGCACCGAGCCCGGGATGCACGCCGGCGATCGATCACCGGCGCCGCTTCGGTCGCGACGTGCTCGGGGTCCGCCAGCACCAGGGCCACCTGGTCGCGGTGATCGCAATGACTCCGCCGGATCCACCGCAGGGGCATCAGGGCGAGGGGGTGCCGCCGCCGACCTTGCCGGTGGAGGCAGTTGCGGCGGGGCTACGCCAGTTCGATGTCCGCCTCGACGCCATCGACATCGTTTCGGTGCGAAGGCGGCAGGTCTCCGAGGTCGCCGACCCATCGGCCACGTCGTCGGTGGACGACCGACTCGCGGTGACCGAACGCGGTACCTGGCTGGTGTTGCGGATGGATCCGCAGCGCAATGTCGCGGCGGTGGCGGTGCGCGACTCGGTCGTGTCGACCGTGGCGGCGGTCACGGAGCGGCTCGCTGGCGCGCTGAATGGAAAGCGCTGCGCAGCAAGGCCTTTGACCGCGGCTGAGCTCGCCGACGTGGACACCGCCATCATGGCGGGCCTGGAGCCGGCTCGTATTCGGCCCGGATTGCGTCATCTCAAGCATTTCGACGGGTACGTCACCAGCTTCTGGGTTTCGCCGCGGGATATCAGCTCCGAGACGCTAGATCGGTTGTGGCTGCTCGATACCGACGCAACCGTGGTGACGCTCCGGCTCACGGACGCGGACGGCCGGGCCGAGATGTCGGCCTGGGTGCGCTATCACAGCGCCGAGCCGCTGGGGAAAGGTGCGGTGGATGGGCTGAATCGCCTCATCGGCCGTCAGTTGAACGCCGCGCGGGCGAGCCTGCCGGCCCCGGCGCAGCGGCCGCCGCTGGTGGTGCCGTCGCGTGCGCTGCGGGTCGACGAACAACTCGAAATGGGTTTGGGCTCAACAGAGATGGATGCGGCAGAGCTGGACGCGGTACCGGAGCCATCGGAGCCTTCGCTCACCCCGGCTGCAATGGTGTGACCGACCGGTGACCCGGGCCGGGTCTAATCCGTTTGCGCCACAGTCAAACCTGGAGTTCCACGGCGGTTTTGCGGCGCCCGATCCGCCGGACCACTTGCGGCTGGGGGCGGGATCCGACACTTCGGAAATCAACGCCGTGCCGTGCCAGACACTCCTGACCGGGCAGCACATCGACGGCCTCGATCAGCCCGAGCAGTGAGTCGGAACGGAATGGAAACGGGACGCCGGCGACCTCGAGCAGGCGCAGGGCGGCCATCACCGGGCCGGCGGGTACCGGCAAGCTGGTCCGGCGCTTCTGCTCGGGCGAAAGGCCCGCAAAGATCGACGGCAGGTCGACCGACCGCGGATTGGCCAGCCCGATGACCTCGCCGGACAGCTCGTCGTAGTGGTCAATGACCGTTGCGATTGCGTGGGCTACGTCGTCCTCGTGCGCCAGGAAGAGCTTCGCCGATTTAAACCGCGGCCAAAGCGGGAGGCGTGAGATTTTCCGTAGCGTGCCCGCCATGCCGCCGGGCGACTCTCCGTAGATCAGACCGGGACGGACCACGACGCAACCCATATCGAGGGCGGTGCGTTCCACGGCCAGCTTCATCAAGCCATAGGCCTGTCGTGTCCCGAAATAGGCGGACATCGAGGAAACGAACACGACTTGTTTGACGCCGGCGGTCGCGGCGGCTTCGATCAGCCTGCGCGAACCGATCACGTTCTCGCGCCAAAGTTGGCCCGTGTCTTTGCCGCTCAGAACCCAGGCGGCGTGGATCAGCGTGTCCACGTCGTGCAGAATTGCCCGGTCGACGTCTCGACCGAGTTCGAAGTGGCGCCACTCGCTGGCCGCGCCTTGCGGACGGCGGCGCGTCAGCGCGATCACCTCGTCGCCGCGATTCGAGAGATGATCCGACAAAACGGATCCGAGGTAACCCGTCGCGCCCGTGATCGCTACCCGCTGCGACGTCATCACGCTCTCCCTAGGGCTTCGGTGGCGATGCGGTGCGCATTCGCCATGATCGTCAACGTGAACGTGGTGGCCGCGACCGTCGGAAACACCGAGGCATCCACGAGATGTACGTTGCGCCAAGGGTTTACCCGACCAAGGGAGTCGCTGGCGAACCGGCCGAAAGGCTTCGCCTGCATGGGGAACGATCCCCCGTAGTGGTAACTCTTCGCCGCGCCCGCGAGCTTGGTCTGACCCGGTATGGGGTGCAGGTCGAGCGCTCGACCGCAACGCCGCAGTTGCCGCAGCACCCGTTCCAGCATCGGCTGCGTCGCGTCGTTGCGGCCTGAGGTCACCCGGATCGGCGGTAGCGAACCGTCAGTCGTCGCTCGACCGATACGCAGCTCGACAGGGGGCGAGGCCCACGAGGGCAGGTAGCCGAGGCCGACGGTCAGGCGCCGAAGACCCGTCCCGGTGAGTGCGCTGAGCGAGCCGGAGGTCAAGACGCCCGGGAGGGCCGCCAACATGATGTCGTTGTACGGGTAGCAGTGCACCAGTGCGGCCTCTTTGCCGTCGCTGTCGAAGGTAACGAAGAGATTGAACTGGTTGAGCGTGAACTCGCCGGCCTGCGTCAGCTCGGCGACCGGCCTCAACGACAAAAACGGCGTCATGAACTGCACGGATTCCGCCAATCTGATGGAACGATTCGTCAGCCCCAGAGAGCCCGCAACGATCCTCGTCGTGCCGATCGCTCCGGCCCCGACCAGAACCCGATCCGCACCGAAAACCCGGCGCTGTCCGGTGTCGACTTCGGTGGCGTGAACCGACACACGGCCCGCGTCGTCCTCCTCGATGCGGTCAACCCGCATGCCGGATCGGTAGTCCACCCGGCCCCTCGCCCTGAGGCGATCGAAAGTCTGCGACGCGGAGTAGATGAGCTGGTAGGGACAGCCGGTCATGCAGAGGCCGACACGGCGACATGCCGATCCCTTCAACGCCAGGCGCGCAAGCCCAACGGTCACCCCATGCCGCCGGACTGCGATGCGGTTCCGTTCGTAGCGCCGCAGCACCGACGACGTGCGATCGGTGACGGCGGGCAGATGGTCGGGCGCGCCCATCAGCGGAAAGGTTTCCTCGAGGTCGTCGTGCTCGCCCGAATACGGAATCTGGCTGAGGATTTCGCGATAGTGCGGTTCCAGATCCGGGCGTGAGATCGGCCAGGTCTTGAACGTCCCCGTCGAGTACGGCATCATCTGCGCCCCCCACGTGTTCGAGAACCCGCCGTAGGCCCCCGACACCACCAGCGGGTTCGCTTCACCGTCCGCGTCGATGTCATCGAGTTGGCCCGCGTTCGCGAACACGAAGTTCGATCCGTAGATCTGCTTCACCGGAAGCTGACCCGGGGCCGCGGCTTGCGGAAGCGAGGAGACCAAGTCCAGGTCGTCCGGACTCCACCGGTCCGGCGACGTGCTCGCCATGGCCGCCCGGGCGTCCTGTCGCGCGCTCTCGAGCTCGGCGCCCAGATCCAGAACGGTGATTGCCGCCTCGCGGACACCGTCGAGCGCCAGGGCGGCCGCAGCAGCCGAGGGACCAGATCCCACGATCACAATCTCCATCGGACCTCCACAGGACCCGCCACGATCCGATGTGGGGACGTCGTGCGGCGCACGGCGAAGGGTATGCCTCTAGCTCCGTCAGCGGATCAATCGTATCTTTTCACGCATTTTAAGCTTCTTCTAGTTTGGCTGTCACGTGTTATGCTGACTAAACAGATGATTTTCGGGCGAATCGGCGACTATCAGTCACCACCACGCCCGCGCCACGTAGAAGCAACGGAGACCCTGGGAAGCAATATGCCCGCTCTCGACACGACCAAGCGACGCGCGAGCCATGCCCTGGTCGGGTCCATGCGCGCATGCGTTGCG
This sequence comes from Mycobacterium paraense, assembly GCF_002101815.1. Classification (GTDB taxonomy): domain Bacteria; phylum Actinomycetota; class Actinomycetes; order Mycobacteriales; family Mycobacteriaceae; genus Mycobacterium; species Mycobacterium paraense. Next base: position 345,853 of record NZ_LQPM01000007.1, read on the forward strand.
AACGAACACCTGCCGATGCTCGCCAAGAGGGTTTTCGTGGACCGATGCAGCCGGCTGCTCACGGCGCTCGGCAACGAGCCGGGCGAGACGCCGGTCGAATCGATCTACGGAACCAAGTTCGTAGCCGGCCAGGACAGCTCAATCATCACTGCCTGCCTGCGCTTTCGCGGCACCTACGAACCGGTGCTTTCGGAGTTCATTCTGCGGCACGTGCAGGAGGGCGACGTCTGCGTCGACGCGGGCGCCAACATCGGCTACTTCACCCTCCTGTTCGCCAAGCGCGTCGGGCCGTCCGGGAAGGTCATCGCGATCGAGGCCGCGCCCGACACCGCGCGGCGGCTGCGGGCCAACGTCGAGCTCAACGGGGTGGACCGGATCGTCGACGTCGTCCAGGCGGCCTGCGCCGCGGAGAAGGGCGAGCTCACCTTCTACCTGCATCCCCGCGTTGACGCGTTCTCCCGGCTCAGCCCCCCGGTCAAGGGCGACTTCGACCGCCGCTTCACGGGAAGCACCTGGATTCCCACGGCCGTGACCGCGGACACGCTCGCGGCCATCGTGGGCGCCGACGCTCCGCGGGTCTCATTCATCAAGGTGGACGTCGAGGGCGCGGAAACGGCCATCGCGCCGCAGATCGCCGCTGACTTCACCCATCCCAACCTGGTGGTGGCCCTAGAGGTGAGGACGCAAATAGAGGCCACGCTGAAGCCGTTCCAGGACCAAGGTTTCCACGTCTACGACCTACACAACGATTATCGGTGGGTGTACGAGGACAAGGTCCCGGCGATTACCGAGGCGGCATACCGCGACTTCTCTCACCGGGGCTGGCGCGAGACCCGTGCCCATGCCGCCGATGTACTCCTCAGCCGCCAACCGCTCGCCCTCCCCTAGAGATTGACGCCGCGGCATCAGAGGTCCGGTGATGACCCGAAACCATTGTGCGTCAACAGTTTCCCCGACAAGAGCTGTTAGTGCGCGCGCGGCGGCGCTGATGGCGGTCGTCGCCGTCGTTCTGAGCGCCTGCTCGACGTCGAAGGCGCCGGCCGTCCCACCGGGCGCCTCGGCGAACCAGGGCCGAACCGTTGCCACGACGGCGCAGGTGCTGGAAGCCGTCAAGGCGGCCCAAAACATCGACACGCTCCCCGATTCCGTGGGCTACTTCCTGACCAAGGCGGACTGGCCGATGGCCATGGGGCACTTCAACTGCCACGAGGTCGACGCCCGGGAGGTAGGCCTTCCCGCCGATCTTCTCCACCCCTCCATATCGGAGTTCGGGCAGTGTGCAGCCGGTGCGGAACACGGCACCAAGCTGATGGTGACCTTCGGAGATTCGCGGGCCGGGATGTGGGGGGCGGCGCTAGAGGGCATCGCCGCAAAGGACGGCTACCAGCTGCGGACCTTCCACATGGGCGACTGCGCGCCCTTGGATCTTCACTTCTTCTCCTATGAGAAGCACACGCCGGACCAGGACTGCTCCCGATTCCGTCCGAGCGCCATCGCCGCGATTCGGAAGCTCCATCCGGATCTGGTGATCGTGACCGCCTTCAGCACCCATGTGCTGGCCGACGGCAGCCAGCCGACCGCCACCCAGTGGGAAACGGGGTGGGAGTCGACCTTGCGCGAATTGGCCCAGCCCGGAACGCGGTTGGTGATGCTCGGCGACATACCCGACTGGGAAACCGACGACGCCCATTGCCTGGCGGCCCACGTCACGGCGGTCCAGAAGTGCAGCGTGCCCCGAGCCGAGGGCATGCCGTCGGGAAATCTCGGTGCCGAACAGGCCGCCGCGGCCGCAACCGGAGCGCTGTACATCCCCACCGTGCCGTGGGTATGCGCCGAGCGCTGCGAACCCGTCATCGCCGATACCCGCGTCTACCAAGATCGATTTCACTTCACCAACAGCTACACGGTCTATCTGACCGGCGCGGTCGGTGAGGCCCTCCAACCGGCGCTCACCTAGGAGGCAAAAGTGCCGTCTGTCAGCGTTCTCACGGCGACGTATCACCATGGCGCGTTCATAGGGACCTGCATTAAAAGTGTTCTCCGGCAGACAAATCCCGACTGGGAGATGATCATCGTCGACGACGGCTCCGAGGACGGCACTCCGGACATCGCCGAGTCCTTCGGGGATCCGCGAATCATCGTCATCCGGAGACCTCATGAGGGAATCGGTGGGCTCGGGCGCGGGTACGCGTCGGCACTGGCGCGGGCGACAAGCCCGATCGTCGCGATCTTGGACGGTGACGACACGTGGCCGGATCACAAAATCGAGCAGCAGTTGCCCCTGTTCGCCGACCCTGGCGTTGTACTCAGCTACGGGCCAGCAGGTCTCATGGATGAGAACGGGGTGACCTACGCGAAATACTGGCACAAACCTCGCGGCGCCGTCGCCCGCAACGACCCGGTTGGCTCGATCCTTCCGGCCCTGGTCCGCCTCAACTTCATCAACGCTTCGACGGTGATGATCCGGCGAACCGCCCTCGATGAGGTCGGAGGCTTCTGGCAACCGGCGAACACGAATTATGTTGACCTTCCCACCTGGCTCCGGCTCGCCATGGCCGGTAGGTTTGCCCCTGCGCCTGAGGTCGTCGGTTATTGGCGCCGGCATTCGACGCAGGTGACGACACGCGGCTGGCTCGACAACACCAACGACAGGACCGCGTTTCTGAAGGCGTTCGTGTCGGACGTCCGCGACCGCCTCCCACCGAGCGTTACCGCGTCTTTGGAAGAGGCGGCGTGTCTGGACGCCTCTCGGCAGAACCAGGAAGCGTGGATAGCCCGAGGACGGATCGAACTGATCGAAGGAAACTGGGGAGCGGCCACCGGCGCATTCTCGACGGCATTTCGATCGGGAGGAGCCAGCATGCGTTCGGTCGCCGCCGTCGGGATTCTCTGTGCCCTGGCGAGAACGGATATGGAAGCCTTCGTCAGAGCCAGGGGACGCCATGCGTTACCGTCGCGGCGTCACCTCGCGACACATGGGCTGGCCGGTCGTGCCGGCACCTTCGCGGGGGGAAACGCATGATCGATCGCCGGTTAGCGACTCCGCAGGCCCACAAGGCTTTCCGGTTGCACCAACTTCTCCTGGACGCACCTGACCAAATCTGGCCGGGCGGTCGGCCCGACTAGCAGGGCCCGGTCCGGGGCGATACCGGCGGCGCGGGCGGCCGCGATATCGCTGGGCTGATCACCAATCAACATTGACCTGGCCAAGTCAAGGTTCAGGTCGCGCGCCGCGGCAAGAATCAAACCCGGTTTGGGCTTTCGACAGTGGCAATCCCTCTGGGCCGGGTCGGCGGACATCGGGTGGTGGGGGCATACATAGATTGCGTCAATAGCGATCCCACGAGCGCCGAGCGCAGCGAGAAGCAGGCCATGGATAACCATCACCTGTGACTCGGTGGCCCTCTTCTTGCCGATGCTTCCCTGGTTGGTGACGACAACCACTGCGGCACCGACTGTTTGAGCGGCGACGGCCGCTTCGAGGGCGATGTCGATCGGCTCGAAGTCACCAGGCTCGATGACGTACCCGTCGGCGATATGCCGATTCAGGACCCCGTCGCGGTCCAAGAACAGCGCGGGTCGAGGCGACGAATCGGCGTCACGGCGTAGGTAGCGAAGCATGAATCAACCGTTGTTGCCCGACCATCGAGGAGACCGATTCGATCGCACCCTTACCCCCCGGCGATCTCGCGAAAGAAATCGGCGTAGCAATCGGCGTTGGCATCCCAGCTGTGTGGATTGTCAAAGCGCACGCCGACTTTCGTCATGGACTGCAGCATCGCATCGCGCAGTCCGATCGGATCCCCGACTTCGGCGAAGAAGACGCCCTGGTAGTCCTGGCAGGCCTCCAGGAGCGCGGTCACCTTTGTGGTGACCAGAGGAAGCCCCGCCTCCATGGCCAGGTTGACGGGCCCGGACGCCGAGGCACGGCGATAGGGCACGACTATGACGTCGGCTTGCGCGAATAATTCTCTGACGTGCTCCTCGGGAAGAAAACCAAAAAACATCTCGTGGTTGTCGGCACCGGTATTTCGGATGGTCTCCAACGCCTCCTCTGTGCCACCCCAAGGCTCGCCGGCCACCGTGAGATGAGCGCGCACGCCGCTGTTCACCAATAACGAAAAGGCTTCCGCGAGTTCATCGATGCCCTTATACGGACGAATGACACCGAAGAAGAGAAACCTCACCGGGTCCTCGTCGCTCCGCACTCTGTCCTTCGCAGTGGATCTGCCGACGCCGACGTCGTCCAGCGGTCCGGGAAACACCACGGAGAAAGGCAGTCGCCGCAGCGAAGGATAAAATTGCCGCATCACATCGATGTCAGACTTCGAATGAACAACGACCCCGGAGATCAACCGGGCCAGGAGGCGCATCAATAAACGGGCGTATGTGGTGACGAAGGGAACGGCGGCCTCCCCCACGTCCGTTGTTTCATGCATCTCCAGCACCACGCGAGCGCCGAACAATCGAGCGGCCAACGCCACTGCGAGGTAGCTGTGGCCAGTCATGGCCGCCCACCACTGAAGCAGGACGACCTTCGGTCGCCGACGCGCGAGAAACCGGATCGAACGATAGATCGACAGGCCCCAATACCAATCGAGACCCTCACATGTCGGGATGCCGTCGAGGTGGAGGGCCTCGGGACCGTACGTTCCGACTCTGTCCCGTCCGGGATAGAAGCGACGCGGGCACAAATCTCTGATCAGCAGGGCGCTCACGGAATCCCCGCGCCGCGCAATGGCCCTGGCTATCGCGGCGTTGTGATACCCGACGGCAGAGAGGAAACGGGCGCCCGGGCCCACGACCATGACGTCGTCTGATCCACCGCTGATCCCCGCCTGTCGGACCCCGCTCACTTTTGCAGACGGGTTCGCCCCATTGCGCATGTGTGCCGCACTAGAAACCGGGGCCACGCTCACCGGCCCGTGCCGGCCAGAAGCCGGGAATCCGAACTTCGAGCGATGGGAAAGAGGCCGCGTTCCACGAGCGCGAAGATTATGTGACCGCAAAGGATGTGGAGTTCTTGGATCTTGGCGGTTTCGTCGGCCGGCACGTTCAGCTGATATTCGGCGATGCCCATGTCTCGGGGACGATCACCGGTGAAGGACACCGTGACAATGCCCTTGGCCTTCGCCGCCTCGAGTGCCCGCACGACGTTCGCAGAGCGACCCGAGGTCGAAATTCCGATCAGAACGTCCCCTTCGCGGCCGAGCGCTTCGACCTGCCGGGCGAAAACGGTTTCATATCCGTAATCATTGCCGAGCGCGGTGAGGGCCGAAGTGTCGACGGTCAGGGCAAGCCCGGCGGCGGGCGCCCGGTCGTAGTTCTGGCGCCCGACCAACTCTGCGGCCAGGTGCTGCGAATCTGCCGCGGAACCGCCATTTCCGCAGAACATCACCTTCCCGCCCGACCGCAACGATGCGATTATTTGGCAGGAAATGTCCATCAAGGTTTTTTGGTATTGCGGATGTTGCAGGGCGTCCAGGCTGACCCGGGTCTTGGTTAGCTCCCCATCGATGAAAGCGAGCATCTCAGTGTTCACCGCAGCGACCACGCTACCGCTCCTTCCGATACAAAATGTGCTGGCTGTAGCGCCCCGAAGGGCAAGTCACCGAGAGCCCTCATGACCGCTGGCCGTCGGACCGGGTCGGCGAGAAACAGTACGTATCCCCCACCCCCTGCGCCTGACACCTTTCCCGCCAGAGCGCCGGCCGCGAGGGCGACATCAAAGCAATGCTCGATGCGGGGAGTTGAAATGCCCTCGGCGAGTTTCTTTTTCATTCGCCACCCCTGATCGAGAACGCCGGCGAGCTGTACCAGATCCCCCTTGAGAAGGGCCTCCTTCATCGCGATGGCCTCTTCCTTCAGTTCATGGGTGGCTGCGAGTTGCGACGCCGAGCCCGTTGAGATGTAGGTGGTCTGACGCTCGATGATTTCGGCGGACTTGCGCGAAACCCCGGTGTGGAACAGAACAATCGAGGCCTCCAGTTCCCGCAGGGTTGCCTCTTTGATTCGCAGCGGATTGACGACAACCCGTCCGGCAGGCCCGAACTCCATCACATTGAACCCACCGAACGTCGCCGCGTATTGGTCCTGGCTTCCGCCCGCCTGGCCGTAGTCGTTGCGCTCGATCTCGAACGCGAGCCGGGCGACGTCATACTCGCCCAGCGGTAAGGCAAAGAACTCGCGAAACGCCTCCACCACCGAAACGACCAGGGCCGACGACGAGCCCAGGCCGGACCCAGGAGGCGCATCCGACACCGTAGTCAGCCGAACACCCGGCCTGCCCAGATCGAATTCGCGAGTCAGGCGGTCATAGATGGTTTGGTGAAGGGTCAGCGGTGAGGGGCCGGCCGGCTTCGGCCCGGCAGCGGCAGGCTCGGTGACCTCAATATCGGGTGCACGGAACTCAATGGCGCCATCCTGGGTCTCTTCCAGGGTCGAGTAGCAATACCGGTCGATGGTGGCATTCAGGACGATGCCGCCGTAGGTGTCGCAATAGGGCGCCACGTCTGTTCCGCCCCCGGCAAGGCCGATCCGTAGCGGCGCACGCGAACGGACCCGGTGGGCCGGTCGCCGCCTGTCGCGCTCGCACAGACCGCTGTTCGTCTGTAACCAATAGTTGGCCGTCACAGTATGTGCGGGCATTTTTGATCCCTTGGTTAGTCGTTGCCGACGGCGACAGCAGATTCGAGGGCCGCGGGACCGCTCGCGTCGAGGGCTGTCCGCAGGCGGTACCCACCGCCTACCGGCACGCCGTTCGCGACCGTAGGCCTGTTAGGAGCGGTCGTCGAACCGCTCGAGACGTCCGTACCGACTATAGGCACAAATCGAGAGTATACATACTTTTTAAATGTCTAGCAGGGCAATAGCCAACTCTAGGTATCGGCCCTTGCTTGGGTGCTGACACGAACCCGTAGGCCCGCCGTGGCCTCCCGGTCGGCGGTCTCACAGCCTGCTGAGCATGGCACGCACGGCGGGGATGCAGCGGCGCGCGGCCTGCCGTCCGACGCATCGCCGGTCCCGGTCGCGCCCTCGCCGCGGCCGTCTGAGTGGCGCGGATCGAGAGGCCACTAGTCTGCTTTTCGGCTTGTTTCCCGGAAATAGGTATGTAAGGCTACGCTTCCGGGCGTATCGTCGTTGGGTCGGCGCGTTCAGCCGCGGAGCTATGAACTGGGTCGCAATCTATGACAACTTTCGGGATTCGGAATCGGCGAGGAAACCGGGCCGCGCGATGGATCGCGGCCGCGGCCGTCGTACTGAGTGCCTGCTCGACGTCGAACACGCCGGCCGTCCCGCAGGGCGCCTCGACGAACCCGGGCCGGACCGTTGCCACGGCGGCACAGGTTCGGGAAGCCGTCAAGGCGGCCCAAACCATCGACACCCTGCCCGACTCGGTGGGCTTCCTGACCAAAGCTGACTGGCCGTTGGCCAAAGGGCACTTCGACTGCCACCCCGTCGTCGGGGTTCCCGACAACATTGTCGACCCGAAGAGGACAGAGTTCGGAGAGTGCGCGTCCGGCGCTGAGCACGGCAACAAACTCATGGTGGTATTCGGCGATTCGCGCGCTCGGATGTGGGGGGCGGCGCTCGAAGGCATCGCCGCAAAGAACGGCTATCAGCTCCGCACCTTCCTCATGGCGGCTTGTTCGCCTCTCGATCTCCATTTCTTTTCGTACGAGAAGCGCACGCCGGACGCCGATTGCGATGAATTCCGGCCAAGCGCGATCGCCGCGATCCGAAAGCTGCACCCAAATCTTGTCATCGTGACCAGCTTCAGCACCCACATGCTCGCCGACGGCAGCCAGCCGACCCCTGCTCAATGGCAAAAAGGCTGGGAGACAACGCTAAAGGAACTCACCCAACCCGGAACACAACTGGCCATGCTCGGCGACATACCCCACTGGGAAAACGACGACGCACACTGCCTGGCCGGCCACGTCATGGCAGTCCAACAATGCAGCGTGCCCCAATCAGAAGGCATCCCCTCAGGAAACCTCGCCGCCGAAAAAGCCGCGGCCACCACAGCCCACGCCCTCTACATCCCCACCGTGCCCTGGGTATGCGCCGAACGATGCGAACCCGTCATCGCCGACATCCGCGTGTACCAAGACCGATTCCACTTCACCAACGCCTACACCGTCTACCTCACCGGCGCACTCGGTGAGGCACTCCAGCCGGCACTCACCTAGGGGCCGACGATGAACCTTCGCCTGGAACGCGATCGGCTCTGTCACCCGTCAAGACCCCACGAGGCGCGAACCCGTGACACGGCTGTTGGCTGCTAGGCTCCGCCGGGCTCGCAGGACGATCGCCGCATGACGCGCAACATTTCGCGCAGGACGTTTCTGCACGGCGCGAGTGGCGTCGCGGCCGTCGGCGCGCTCTCCGGATCCGTTGGGGCCGCGGCCATCCTGAATGCGCAGAGCTTGAGCGATCCGGGCATCTCTCCGGGCGCCAAGTTTCGTGGGGTCAACCTCGTCAACAGCTTCACTCGGACCACAGCCGCCGACGGCAACGACATCTGGGCTTCGCTTTGGGGTGTCTGGGATTGGCACGGTCTCATTGCGCCGCAATTGGAAGACATCGCCACGATCGCGAATGCGGTCCGGGTCTTCGGTAATACGCTGGTCATGGCGTTAGAAAGCATCACCCTCGCCCAGTACCTCGCCCGATGGCAACAGCTCCTCGACCACGCCCAATCGCTCGGGCTCCTCGTCTACGCCTGCGGCGGGGATCTGGGTCATTGGGGCCGGTACACGTGGGCGCAATCCACCGAGACCTACAGCCAGCTCGCGCAACTGCTGAAGAGCTACCCCAACGTCATCGGTGTCGACATCGTCAACGAGGCGTCGCAGCCACTGCTGCCGGTGGGCTGGACGTACAACCAGCCAGAACCGGTCGCCGAAATGCTGACCGAGTTGGGCAACGTCGTTCGGTCGGTCGGACTTCCCATCACCTATTCCCGCAGCGTGACGACGAGGAGCGCATGGACGCAGGACTACTTCACCGACTACCTGGGCGATTTTCTCGACTTCCACGTCTACTACCTGCCGCAGGCCACGGACTCGCTCCAGGCGTACGGAGGACCGACCAGCGCCAACAAAAGGATGATCATCGGCGAATTCGGCATCACCAATACGTCGTCACCCGAGGAGCGCGCCGCCTACTACAACGCGGTGCGCGTGATGATCGACAACGATCCCCGCTGTATGGGCGCGCTGGCTTGGTCCGCCTACGACTTCGGGACGACGAAAGACATGCAGACAGGCCTGTTCGACCAACGGCGGCAGTTGCGCCAAGACATCGGCCAGCCGTTCTCCACGTTCCCGGTCCGGTTAGGCCATTGATCGTCAAAGTCGTAGTGCGCCAAGCATTGTCATCGGCGTGCGGCGCGCGCGGCGGTTTTGGACGTCGCCCACATCCAGCCCGGTTGCGCGCAGCCTCTCGCCCGTGACTGGCAAACTGCACTCATGACAGCTGCACGCCGGGTGATCTTGGTGGCGTCGCTGGTGGCCACCACCGGACTGACACTCGTGCTGGGTGTGACCGATCCGTTCCCGCCCGCGAGCTATCCCACCCGGTTCTTCGTGTGGAATCTGGCGTTGGCATGGATTCCGGTGCTCTTCGCGGCCGCGTTCGGCGTGGTGCGCCGACGGATCTGGTTGGTCCCGGTCGGGCTGCTGTGGCTGGCGTTCCTGCCCAATGCCCCGTATCTGATGACCGACCTCGTGCACCTGCGTCGCGACGTCGAAATGTGGCGGCATGTCATGCAATACGGGGTTGCCGCATGGACCGGCGTCATCCTCGGCGTGGTGTCGGTGCATCTGGTGTGTCGGCGAATTGAGCGGGACTTCGGCGCTTTGACCGGGTGGATCGCGGTAGTCGTCTCGATCGGCTTGTGCGCTGTCGGCGTGGTGATCGGTCGGTTTCAGCGCTGGAACTCATGGGATTTGGTCACGCAGCCGGGCGCCGTGGCGGCGACGACGCTCGATTGGGTGCGTTCGCCGCTGACCTACGTCCAGCCGACCGGTTTGGCGCTGGCCGTCGGGGCCTTGTTCGGGCTGGCCTACCTGACGCTATGGTCCCTTTGGCCACCACGCGCCGCGGTGCCCGCGGACGAGTCCGCGCCGGACGCCATCGGGCCTGACCTGGTGTGACGGTGGCGGGCACACTGCCCTGATGCGGCGGCGTTGAGCCGTAGGCCCCCGGGTGTTGGCTTACCGCTCGCCGCGCGATATCGCCCGCGGTCGGCGCGTACCCCAAGAAACCATTGGTTTGCGATTCGGCACTATTTGAGACAAAATGAATGTACTGTGAGCGTTTAAGCGCATCATCGGTATATGCGCGCAGGGCCCGGACTCACGGGCCGCGGTGACCGACGGACCACCTGTGGTCCCCTGCTTACCCTGGGAGGAGCAGATGCCGTTCGTGATCACGCGGCCGCGGATGCCGGCACAGACGACCGAAAATCCGGAGCGGCATCCGGCCACAAGTCCCTCGCCGGCGAAGTCCATTCCGCGAGCGCGATGACGCACAGGGCGACGGCAAACTGCGACGCGGTGGTCGCATCGCTGGATGCCGCCGTCGACCGTCGATCGCGAGCCCCCGATACAAACCCGCCGGCGAAGCCTCACGGCGATCGGTTCCGACCGGACATCGAGGGGATGCGCGCCGTCGCGATCGGACTCGTGCTCTTGTTTCACGGCTACGGTAAACCCTTCACCGGCGGGTTCGCCGGTGTGGACGTCTTTTTCGTCATTTCCGGATTCTTGATCACGGGCCTGCTCCTCCACGAGCAGGTCAACGATGGCCGAATCTCCCTCTGGCGCTTCTACGCCCGGCGAGTGCGGCGCATCCTTCCGGCGGCAGCCCTCACCGTGCTCGTCACCGTCTTCGCGACCTATCACCTGCTCGGCTTCATCTCCGGCAACGAAGTCGCCAACGACGCGAAATGGACAGCCGTGTTCGCCGCGAACATCCACTTCGCGTTGCTGGGAACCGATTACCTCGGATCGCGACTGCCACCTTCCCCCCTGGAGCACATGTGGTCGCTCGGCGTCGAGGAGCAGTTCTACCTCGCCTGGCCGACCCTGTTTCTGTTGGTGGCCGTCATCGTTCGCCTGTCGAAGCACCGCGATGTGCGGGCCGTGCTCACCGCCTCGCTGCTGGTGGTCGTCGGCGCCTCCCTTGCGTGGTCGGTTCTTCAGACGTCGTCGAATGCGACTTGGGCATACTTTTCTCCGCTGACCCGCGCCTGGGAGCTCGCTCTGGGAGCCCTGATCGCAGTGCTCGGACCCGTGGTGTCACGAGCACCTCGGTCGGTCCACCAGGCTACGGCGCTGTTGGGCTTGGCCGGGATCGCAGCCAGCGCAGTGCTTTTGAACTCATCGACGCCGTATCCCGGCTGCGCGGTGGCCCTCCCGGCGGTCAGCAGCGCGATGCTGATCTGGGCCGGATGCGGCAATCCGCAGACGGCCGTCGGCCGCGTTCTGTCCGTCCGCCCGATGCAGTGGTTAGGGGCGCGATCGTATTCGCTTTATCTGTGGCATTGGCCGATCCTCGTGATCGCCGCCCGGTATGCCGGGCACCATCTCAGTCTGTGGCAAAACTCGGGGTTGCTCCTGGCTGCGGTCGCGGCGTCGGCAATCACGTTTCGGCTGATAGAGAATCCCGTGCGCAACTCCCCCATCCTGAGGTCTCGTACGCAATTGACTCTGGCGATCGGCGTGGCCCTGACGCTGGTGACAATCGGGATAGCACAGCGGCAGATTGCGTCGCACGACGGAACCTGGACCACACGCTCACCGCAATCGCCACCAGCGGGGCAGGCGCAGGTCCTGGAAGCCGTCAAGGCGGCCCAACACCTCCAAGTCCTGCCCAACGCCGTGGCGGCGTCGCTGACCAAACCTGACCTGGCAAAGGTCACGGGACGCTTCGACTGCTACCAGATCGCGCTTCCCCCCGATTTCGTCGACTTCTCCAAGTCGGAGTTGGGGCATGAATTCGGGCAGTGCGCGGCCGGGTCTGAGCACGGCAGCAAGCTCATGGTCACATTCGGAGATTCCCGCGCATGGATGTGGGGGGCGGCGCTCGAGGGCGTGGCGGCGAAGTACGGCTATAAGTTGCGCACGTTCTACATGAACAGCTGTCCGGCCCTGGATCTCCATTTCATGTCGTATCAGACCCAGGCGCCGAACGACGAGTGCTATCAGTTCCATCGAAGCGCAGTAGCCGCGATTCGAAGCCTGCATCCGGATCTGGTGATCACGACCGGTGCCAGCTTGCAGATGCTTGCCGACGGCAGCCAGCCGGCCGCCGCTCAGTGGCAGCAGGGCTGGGCCTCGACTTTCCGGGAACTGGCCCAACCCGGAACCCGGTTCGCGATGCTCGGCGACATTCCGTCGTGGGAGCAAGACGACGCGCACTGCCTGGCGGCACATGTCACGGCGGTTCAAGAGTGCAGCGTGCCGAGATCTCAGGGCACCCCGTCGGGAAATCTCGACGCCGAGCAAACCGCCGCGACGGCCGCCGGGGCGCTGTACGTGCCGACGGTGCCGTGGGTGTGCGCGGATCGCTGCGAGCCCGTCATCGCCGACATACGCGTGTATTACGAGCGGTTCCACTTCACCAAATCGTATGCGGCTTATCTGACCGGCGCAGTCGGTGAGGCCCTGGAACCGGCGTTTGCCTAGGTCGGGAGACATCGGATGAGGATCTTCGAGGCAACGGACTGCTACCCGCCCCCGCTGGTCGGGGGCCGTGATCTCGCCGTGCAGTTGCTCTCTCGGGAGCTGGCGCGCCGGGGTCACGAAGTCGACGTCTTGACGTTGGCCGGGCCGAAGGGCCCGCGCACCGAGCGCGACGGCGACGTACGAGTACACCGGATGGCCGGGTGGGGGCGCGTCCTCAATTCGCTCTATGTCGACCCCGAAAAACCCTTCCACCCAACGCTTCCCGATCCGGGCCTGGTCCGCGCGATCGCCCGGCTGATCGAGGAGCGGCAGCCGGATATCGTCCACGTGCACTCCTGGCTGTTGTACTCGCTGCTGCCACTGCTGCCGTCGGCGAAAACGCGGCTGGTGGTTTGGTTGCACGATTACGGCTTCGTCTGCCCCAGGGTCGGGTATGTCCACCGCGGCAGCGTGTGCACGGGCCCCGCGTACACGAAGTGCCTCTCGTGCTCACGCGAGCAATACGGCGCGGCAAAGGGTTTCGCGCTCACCACCGGGCTGGCGGCGATGAAGCCGTGGCGCGGGCGTGTCGATCGCTACGTCGCGAACAGCCGATTCGTCGCTGACGCCTCGGCCCCGTTGGTGGCCGGTCGCGGCCAGAGCATAGACGTAATCCCGCCATTCGTTCCCGACGAGGCATTTCATGCCGCACGAGGACCACGTCCGGCCTTCGTGCCCCCCGAAGGCGACTACCTCATGTTCGCCGGCGCACTCGGACCCCACAAAGGCATCGACGTCCTGCTGGAGGCGTGGTCAGGCCTTCGAAACAGGCCACCGTTGGTCTTGGCCGGAATCCGGCGATTCGACACCCCGACCTCGTTTCCCCCCGGCGTCATCGTCGCCGACGATGTCCTCCCTCGCGAGGAGGTTCTGCGCGCCTGGGGCCATTGCCTTGCCGCCGTGGTGCCATCGGTGTGGCCGGAGCCCTTCGGCTTGGTCGCCGCGGAGGCGATGGCGGCGGGTAAGCCGGTGGTGGCGTCGGCGGTCGGCGGGTTGGCCGAGCTGGTCCAGGACGGCATTACCGGGATCCAGGTGCCGCCGGGCGACGTTGCGGCATTGCGCAACGCGCTCGAGCGCATCGTCGCCGACGCGCCCTTGCGCGCCCGATTGGGAGAGGCGGGTCGCGACCGGGCAATCGCGTACTCCTCGGACGTGGTCGTGGGGGCGTGGGAACGGATGTTCCACGACGTGCTCGAAACGCGAACCCCTGGCTCGCGGACGCGAGTGCCCGAATGAAGACCGCGAGTGTGACCGTGAACCGGGGTGCGGTTCGCGTTCGAGACGCCACAGATGCTCACCGCCGACATCTGTTCCAACGCCGGCGGAGCGGAGCGGCGGCCGACAACTGAACACGCTTGCACAACGACGAAAGCCCATCACCCATCTCCAACGAGGAGGAACAAAACCGTGGACGTCCTGAGCGACAACCTTGCGACAACGAATCACGCTCCAATACCGTCGATTTACGCGCCACCCCGAACCGTCACGGACCCCGAGTCATGCTTCTTCTACCACACCATCGACATCCCGGGTTACGGCACGATGAACGGCGAATGGGATTTGAGAAAGGGGGTCGACCGCTATCTCGGCGGGGTCGACCTCGCCGGAAAACGAGTGCTCGAGATGGGAACCGCGAACGGGTTCCTCTGCTTTGAGATGGAGCGGCGCGGGGCGGACGTCGTCGGGGTCGACCTGTCCGAGGAACAGTCCTGGGACATCGTTCCGTTCGCCAGATCTGATGCGCGAGAAGATGACTCGGCCCGCAAAGCGCACATGCGCAAGATCAACAACGCCTGGTGGCTGGCGCATGGCGCTTTCAATTCCCGGGCCAAAGTTGTATATACGTCCGCCTATTCGGTTCCCGAGGAGATCGGGGCGGTCGATGTCGCGACCTTCGGCTCGATCCTGCTGCACCTTCGCGACCCCTTCCAGGCGTTGTGGAATGCATGCCGCCTCACCCGGGAAACGGTCATCGTCACCGACATCCTGTCTCCGCGAGACGTGTTTCCGCTCAAGATGCTCGACATGTTCCAGCGCCCGGCCATGCGCTTCAAGCCGAACCCCAAGACGGGAAGGCCCGACGAAACGTGGTGGACGCTGAGCCCCAAACTTGTCAAGCGGTTGATCGGGGCGCTGGGTTTCGAATCATCGACTGTCACCTATCACCAACAGCTCTCCACCCGGCATCGGGTGACCTTGCCGGTACCGCTCTACACCGTCGTCGGACACCGAACTGCGGGGCGCGCGCTCGGCGAAAGATGATCGACGGGAGAGTCAGCGACGCTCGAAAGCGGCGTGATGCGGCAGGGCCCGTGCCCGACCTGACGGCTCTGCCGCGCCCCCTTGGGGAACCCGACGCGACGACGGTCAACCCCGCGGGTCGGCCGGCTTTCCGTCGAACGAGAAGTTGAGAACCACCACGGATGACCGGCCATCGTTCTCCGCGCTCGGCTGCGACCTTGCGGTCCGTGCCGGGTTGTTCGGCCGTTGCGCCCCACGTTGTTCGGCGGCGACGCCTCCGGTGATCTGTGCGAGCTTTTCGTTCAGCCAAGCGCGGGGCTCCCAGACGGCGGCGCCCGGACTCAAACGGTACAGTCCGCCCAGCGACAGCAATACCGTCAAGCCGCCCAACAACTGCCCAAAAGGCTGCCGGGAGAAACCCATTGGCATCGCCGCGAGAAGCACCACCGCGCAGGTCGCCAGAGCGATGCTGATACCTACGCTCGCAAGTAGCCGCTCCACCCATGATTGCCATTCGGGCAGTGCAGCGCAGATGACGGACAAACCCGGGACAACGAACACCATCAGCAGCCCCAGCACCAGCTGAATCGCTTGCGGGACGCGTACCGGCCCCGCGTAACCGGTCGCCGCGTTCATGCCGGCGCACCCGACGGCGAACGACGTGTAAAACCACAACCGGCGAGCGCGTGGCGTCATGGCTGACTGGCCTGGGTGCGGCATGGCAAGGCTCATGAACAGGCACCGCTTTCGATGCGGGTGGCGTCATAGATCTGGATGGGTCCCGCATCGTAGATCAACTGGATGCAGGGGTCGGCCGAGAACTTCTCGAGGGCCTTCGCCGGGAACGGATGGCTTTGGTGGCCGGCCTCGGGTTCCTGGGTGTGCACATAGTGGTCGGCCAGGTTCGGAATGCTCAGCGTCATACGCCAATTGACCAATATGTAGCGCATGCGCAGGTCTTTGATGTCCTGCACGATCGCGCTGTCGATCGATTCGGAAAAGAAGACGGGCCAGAGTCTGCGCGAGTCGGCCAGGTCTTGATCCCCATACGTTGCGAGCGCCCACGAATCCATGTCGTTGGCGCCGAACATGTTGTTCGGCCCCAGATTCTGCA
Organism: Mycobacterium paraense; assembly: GCF_002101815.1. GTDB lineage: Bacteria > Actinomycetota > Actinomycetes > Mycobacteriales > Mycobacteriaceae > Mycobacterium > Mycobacterium paraense. The sequence goes on from NZ_LQPM01000007.1 coordinate 361,942, forward strand.
GAGCCCATATCGAAGCGGCGATGACGTCGGGCTGTAGCGACCTCTCGTAGCCGTGCGGTTTCGTTCCCTCGGGGAGCCGCTCGAAGAACCGGGTGCCCACGGTCACGTTACCGACGAACACCACGGTGATGAGGGCGGCGGCAATCGCGGTAGGAAGCAACGAGTCCCGCCACGCCTTTCCAATCACGTCGGCCATGCCGCCCGTTCGGTTTTCGTCGCGAGGCCCATCACGTCCGGCGCGCCGGAACACCCGCGACTCGTACCAGCTCGATGCCGCCGCGCTGAACAGCAGGCCGAAAACGCAGCCGAGGCCGGTGTAGACATACTCCGAGGACCGGCCCGATACGGCGACACCGTTCGGAGCGAACCGCGGCACCAGGCTGATCGGGAAGGCGATCGCCAGCACCGTGGCAACCGCCACGGGTGCCCGGCGACAAGACCACCGCGCGCGCAGCAGCGCGACCGGCAGGACCGCCAGGATCACCAGCACCGCCGCGTAACCCGCCATGGGCTCCCAAGCCGGTGGCGCCATGGCGATGATGTGATACAGCTTGCGCGGAGCGGTGGTCCCGCGGATGACGTTGACCGTACTCTGCAGGGCCGGAAGAAGATTGCCCGTGATCAGGTACGCCGCGGCCGGACGCGCCACGACGAAGAACCACGTGAACGTCACGCAGCAAGCCACCAACGCGAGGAATCCGACCCGCCGTCGCGCCGCTTTCGCCGCGCGGGAGCCGACATGCTCGGCGAACCACCAGGCTACGAGCAGCCCCGACAGGCCGAACCCGACCACATGGTGGGTGACGGTCACCGCGACTATGCCCACCACCGCGACGACGATGGACGTGATGCCGCCGCGATTGCGTGTCCGCCCCACCCACCAGACCACGAACGCGGCCAGGGGAACCGCGAGGTTCCCGTAGGTGAACGTCGAGCACCAGAACAGAAACATGGGGTTGGCTATGTAGACCAGGCTGGCGACCGCCGCTCCCCGTCCCGAACGCGTCACGCTCTCGAAGATGAGGTAGAAGAAAGCGCACACCAAAACGCGTGCAACGCCCATGATCACCAGGCCCGCGGCGAACAGGCTCAGTCCGGTGAGCTCCACCACTCCGGCGGTGAGCGCCGCCAGTCCCGGGTAGTAAGCGGCCGTGTCCAGCAGCGGGTTCCACGTGAAGAGGTGACCCTTGCTGATGATCGCGTGGGTATTGCGCACATGGACGTACTCGTCGACGAAGGTGAAGTCGTAGGGCGAACCCAAGACCTTCACCAGGTAAAGAGCCAGCCCGAGGAAGACGATCAGCGTCAGCCGCTCCAGCGGATTGACATCACGCGCCAGCGCGCGCATCGCGATCGGAACGAAGATCAGCAGCACCCCGACCCAAAACAGCGCATATGTTGGGATGGAGGTGTTTTCGTGCCGATTGGCTTGGTCGGCCAGCGCGAGGGCGCCGAGCCCGGCGGTGCTGCACAGAACGATCGCAGCCATCCACCCAAAAGCGAATCGAGCTGACCGCGGTTCCTCGTCGGCCAGCTGCTTCGAAAGCCGTTCCGCCGCAGCCGAAGTCCTCGTCCGGCCGTCGCTGATCGGTCGGGCGTTGCGCGCTCCTCCGGAGCGGATGGGTCCGGGATCCAACCCACGGGGGATGGTGGCGACGCCGCCGGAAGCGCTCACGACGAATTCGCGCTGGGTCGTCACCGAGTCTCCTGGCCGCTGTGCGCCCGAGCGCCCGATACCCGTCTACGCCAGTCGACGACGACATAGGCGCAGCCACACAGCTGCGTCGCCAGGAACGCGTAACCCACCGCGCTGATGCCGATCACGGGCAGCAGGAACCACGAAATCACCACCGTTCCGATGCCGATTCCGACCAGCAGCGATGCGGCGGCGACAAGCCGTGCTTCGGCGCGCAGCACCCCGACGTACACGTGCACCACCGCGTCCGGGATCGAGGCCAACACGACCAGCCTCAGCAGCCCGACCGCATGGCCGCTGTAGGAATGACCGAAGGCCGACAACATCGTGCCACCCAGAACGAGGATCGCCACCAGGCCGGGCACCATGATCGCGCCCATGATCTTGAACGCCGACCGGGCCAGCGCGCCGAGCTCTTCGGGCCGATGCATCCCCTCGGCGAACAAATTGTTCGAGAACGCGGGCGCGATGACGAGGAAGAGCGCCGCCAACATCCAGGTCGTGTAGAAGTAGGCGTTCTCGCTCGCAGAGAGTCGCACGGTCACGATCAGCGGGAGCAGATACGTCAACAGCCCCGCGCCGAGTCCGATCAGTTGGTGGAGCGTGACGCGCGAACGAAACCCCCGAGCGGTCCGGATCAGGACCGAGAACCCGGGGGGTCGCGCAACGCCGATATGGCGGACGAGCAGCACCACACCGGTACCCAGGCCCACCGCGGCCGCAAGTCCCCATGCCCCGAGCAGGCGCACGGCATCCGGTCCGAAGGCGAGCGCCATGAGCCCGAGCAGGAGGACCTTCACGACGCCGACAGAAAAGTTGCGCGTGAACGCGTAATTCGCTTTGCGCTCGGCGAGAAAGACGCAGTCGAGCGTGGTGCCGACGGTCAGGGCGACGGTGCCGACCGCGAACGCCGCCGCGAAGCCCACGCCGCGCAGCGCCGCCAGTTCCGGGGAGATCAGCGGAAGCACCGCAACGCCGGCCGCACACAGCGCCGCGGCAAAGAACGTCACCGTCGCCATTCCCGCCCAGAACGTGGCAGACCACTGGGTGTGCTTATCCTGCCGAGGAAGCGACTGGATGAGCATCCCGCCGACGCCGAGGCAGGACAACATCAGCACGATGCTGGTGGTCGACGTGGCCGCGGCCGTCAGCCCGATTGTCGCGGGACTGTAGGAATGCGCTGCCAGCAGCCAGAACACGTACCCGAAGGCCGAGTTCACCACCTGAGTGGCGGTACTGAACACGCCGTTGCGGAGGAGCGAGTCGCTGCGGGCCCGGCCGACGAGTCCGCGCGCCCAGTCGATGCGCGCCCTCAGGTCCGGTCGCCGAGCCAACTCGGGCGCGCGCCATGGGTGCGGGAGTTCGAGGTGGCTGATCAGCGAATCCTTCGGGATGTCAGCGGATTGAGGGATCCCGGTCATGAACCCTCACCCCCACCCCGGTTGTCCCGCCGGCACGCGGAGTGCGAGCGTGCGCGTATACCATTGATGCACCTCGACTCCTAGTTTGCATACTATTAGACGATAATTTAAGCAGATAGCCAACGTTTAGTTTAGGAAATGCGCGATGCATCGGCATCCCGGAGACGATGCCCCGGGCGAGGTGGCGGATCCCGGGCCGCCACCCGGCCGGGCGCGGAGCGCGCTCGGTCCCGGCCGGTGGCGAAGCCCGGTCAGGGGCCCGTGGCTCACCTCGGTGTTCGGTTTGGTCCTGCTCATCGGGATCCCGATCGAATTCCTCACGGGGCTCGCGTCGTACGCCGCCTACAACCCCGGATTCCGCTCCAACGACCCGAACCCGAAGCACGGCTTGTTCGGGCTGTACCTGTTCGACTGGCTCACGTCGCCCGGTTGGGTCTACCGGCTCACCGAGGGCGTCCACGTCATGCTGGGTCTCGCGCTCGTGCCGGTGGTCCTCGCAAAGCTCTGGTCGGTGATGCCGAAGCTTTTCGCCTGGCCGCGCCGGCCCTCGGTGGCCCAGGTCCTCGAGCGGGCCAGCCTCATCCTCGTGGTCGGCGGCGTCGCGGTGGAGATGACCACCGGAATTCTGAACATCGACTACCTCACGACGATCAACTTCTACAGCGCCCACTTCTTCGGCGCCTGGGCTTTCATCGCCGGCTTCGTCGTCCACGTCTGCCTGAAATTCGGAGACATGTTGACCGCGCTGCGCTCCCGGCGGTTACGCACCGAGCTGCGGACCGGGCTGGCTGAGACGCGACCGGAGGAGGCGGACGACGGCCTCGTCCCCCTCGAGCCGGCCGCTCCCACGATCTCGCGGCGAGGGATCCTCGCCCTCGTCGGCGGCACGTCGCTCGTCGTGGTTCTGTCGAACGCCGGGGACACCATCGGCGGCTTCACGCGCCGGTTCGCCGTCTTCGGGACCCACTATCGGTCGAATGGCCCTGCAGGGAACGACTTCCCGGTGAATCACACGGCCGCCGCGCGGCGGATCGCCGCCTCGCAGACCGGGCCGGACTGGCGGCTGGTCGTCACGGGAACGCAACGGCTGTCGGTCAGCAGGACACAGCTGACCAGCATGCGGTTGACCAGCGCGGCCATGCCGATCGCCTGCACAGAAGGCTGGTCGACGACGCAGACCTGGACCGGTGTCCCCCTCGCCGACCTGGCCCGACTCGCCGGCATCGAACGGCCGGGTTCCGCCCGGATCGAGTCCCTCGACTCTTTGACGGTGATGCTCTCGGCCGTCCAAATCGGCGCTGCCGACGCGATGCTGGCTTTGCGCGTCAACGGAGCCGACCTCTCCCCCGATCACGGATTCCCGGCCAGGGTCATGGTTCCGGCAGCGCCCGGTACTCACAACTTGAAGTGGATCAAGCGGATCGCGTTCTCGGAGGCGAGCTGAGATGCAGTGGCTCCGCCACCGCTACGGGGCCGGCCCGCTGAATCTCGTCGGCCTGCTCGCCTGCTTCGCCGTCGCCGCCTACGCCGCGACGCGGGTGCTGCAGGAAGGAGGATGGGCCGCGGTATTCCTGTGGTTCATCTTGTGCGTCGTCGCCCACGACCTGATCGGTTGGCCGGTCTACGCGTGGGTCGACCGCAGATTGCAACGCGCCGAAAGCCGGCAGGCCGCCACACGAGGGCTGCTGGTCCCGTGGATCAACCACGTCCGCGCTCCGGCCTTCATCTCGGGTGTGCTCTTCGCTATCGCGTTCCCGCTGATCTTCCGGCTGTCCGACGCGGACTACCAGGCGACCACCGGCTTCACGGAGGACGTCTACCTGTTCAACTGGGTCGGTGTCAGCGCGCTGCTGTTCGCGGTTTCCGGCGCGCTGTACGCGGGTCGGTGGGCGCTGGCTCGCCGGCGTCGCGGCGACGCAAGTTACAAACCGGCCATACAATAACCTGGCCTTGATACCGACTAAGAGTATAGATTTGTTCGGTGGGCGCGGGCACGGCCCGGCAGCTCGTGCAACAACCGAATAGACATCGCGTCAACTGTGGCAGCGGCCCCGCTCGATGCGGCACCAGCCGACGCCCTCTAGCTCAGAACCGGGGAACCATGCCGGCGTCGACCGCCCGCGAGACGCGGGCACCCACCACCGAGGAGGTCCGCGCGCGCGACGTTGCGGCCACCGGAGAGCGCCCGGGCGCGGCATTGCCAACGACCGAAGTGCCGACATTTTTCGGACCGCCTGACTCGCCATTGTTCGGCGTTATTCATCTGCCGATCGATAACCGGATCAGGGGCGGGGTGCTGATCTGCGGTCCGCTCGGAAAAGACGGAATGGACAGCGTCCGATTACACCGGATTCTCGCGGACGGCCTGGCGCGCCGCGGATTCGCGGTGCTGCATTTCGACTATCTGGGTTCGGGGAATTCCGCATACAGCCAAGTCCGCGACGACGCGGTGGCCAACTGGGTGGCCAGCGTGGGCCACGCGCTCGATTACCTGACACTGATCGGCGCCGAGTCAACGACGGTCATCGGCATCCGCGCCGGGTGCCTCATCCTCGACGAGTTCCTGACCCAATCCCACTCCGTCCAGCGCGTGGTTTACCTCGACCCCGCGGCAGCGGGAAGGCGCTATCTCCGGGAACACGCCGCGCTGTTCCGGCTGTCGGTGGGCGAAGATGCGGTGACGCCGGACGAAATGTCGATCGTCGGTGGGCGACTGACCGCCCATGCCGCCAGAGAGTTTGCCGCGCTGCGGATCCGCCCCGATCCCGTCGGCGCCCATCGCGTCGACAAGGTGCTTGTGGTGGGACGACCGGACGAGACCGACGAGCGCCTCACCGCCCTGGCGTCCGCCGAAGGGGTCCATTCGATCACCATTGGCGGGCTGCCGGAATGCGCCGGGCCGAGCCCGAGGGATTACACGTTGCCGATCCCGTTCGCCGCGGTCGATTCGATCACCGACTGGATCGACGGAAACGTCTGCACCCGCACACATCTCGCCGTGCCCCGATACCGGACAACGGTGACGATGCCGGCCGAAGGGCCCGACGGGGTCGACGTAGTCGAGACCATCGAACGCATCGAACCCAACGGTATATTCGCCATCCGCACGCGGCCCCCACACCGTAGTCCCGCGCCGACCAAGACCGTGGTGTTCTTCGTGACAGGCCACGACTTGCACGTGGGACCCATCCGGGAGTGGGTCGAATTGTCGCGGCGGATTGCGGCGAGCGGCGCGCAGGCGTTGCGCTGGGACCCGGCGGGACAGGGCTTGTCGGGCCGGATCAACCGAGAGCCCTGGCGCAGCATCTATTCCACGGCCGACATCGCCGACTCGATAGCGGTGGCCCGGCATGCGGGCCGAAACGGCGGCGATCTCGAGGTCGTCGGCATCTGCTCCGGCTCGTGGTACGCCGCTCACGCCGCCCGCAAACTCGGCGCCCCGTCGGCGATCCTGGTCAACCTGGTGATGTGGAACTGGCGCGTGACCCCGTCGATGTTCATGCAGTGGATCGGCCGGGAAAGGGCGAGGCATGCCAACGCGGCCATCGAGACGGACGGCGGCGGTCCTGCGGAACCCAAGAAGTCGCGGCTGCGAGCGTTGCTCAACCCGGCTCGGGAGCCGGCCAAAACCCTTATGCACAACCATTTCCCGCGAGCCGTGCTGCGCGTGTTGAGCTGGCTGGGTCTGGTGTGGCTGCCGGAGGTTGTCCTGACACCGCTTGCCCGCCGTGGCACAGACGTGACGTTGATCGTTTCCCCCGAGGACGCGGAGCTGTTCGCCGCCCGGGGCGGTCGGAAGGCCCTTGACCGGCTGCGACGGGCGTCGCGCCCACCCCGCCTGATCGCCGCACCCACCGGCGACCACGTCGCCCATCACCCGGCGATGCTCACGGCGATCCGCGCCGCTGTGCTGCCGGTGGAGGCGGTTCCCCCATCACAGGATCACTCGTACCGGAACATCGGCTAGGGAAGTGCCGATCATGGTTGTCGCACGGGGCCTCGCCGCAATGGCTGCCATCCTCGGGGGTTTGGCTCTCGGACTCGCTACTCCAGCGACCGCTTCCCCCGTGATGAGCGGCCACTACGTCGTGATCGTCAACAACGCCATCACCGGCCAAACCACCAGGGAAGACTGGTACTTCACTCCCTGCGGTGACGGATGCGCCTCGGTTCAGCCCTGGGGCCATGCGCGGTTGGCCGACGGACAATGGTCGCTGGATACCACGAGCAATGCGCTGTGCCGCAATGACATTACGGTTTTCCAGGCCGAGGACGCCCACTATGTGTGGAATCCGAACACGCTCGCGGGCACAGTTCACCTCACCGGGAGAAGCACGGCCTGCGGCCGGCCCTTGGGGTACACGTTCGTCAACAGCGTGCAATTCAGCCCGGCGCCTTGACTTTCGAGCGCTCCTATTCGGAGTCGGCCTCTCGGCAGACCACCAGGACGACGGCCATCGCGTGACATTCGGCGTGCGAAAGCGACAATGAGGAGCTGACCCAGCCCTGGTGCCGCGCCCGCTCGGCGACGGTTCCGCTCAGCCGAAGCTGCGGCAGTGGGCCGTCCAGTGTCACCTCGATCTCGCGCAGCGGAAAAGGCATGTCGGGTTCCGCGAATGCCTTGATCACCGCCTCCTTGGCCGCGAACCGGGCCGCCAGGCTGTGCACCCGGTTGCGGCCATTGCAGTCGCTGACCTCACCCGCCGTAAAGACTTTGCGCAGGTAGCGTTCGCCGAAAGCCGCCAGCGAATCGCGGACGTCACCAACGGCCACGACATCGCATCCGGCGCGTACGCCGGACCCGCCAACCCCGCCCGGCAAGGTCATCATGCGTTCGCCGTAATCGTCGCCGCGGTAAGGGGATTCACTTCGGGCCCGCACACCGCGTCACGCCGACGACGTGACCAGGCCTTCGAGCACCTGCTCGATACTGCGGATGGAAGCAAACGTGGATTTTTTGAGCACCTCGTCGGGGAACTCGACGCCGAACGCATCCTCGAGCGCAAGCATGACGTCTACCGACGCGTGCGACGTCAGGCCGAGCTTGTAAAGGTCGGCCTGATCGTCCACCTCGCGTGGATCGACAGCCATACGGCCATGGGCGGCCAGCACCTCCCGGATCCGGTCCTGCATCGCGCTCGCCCTCTCGTCTTCGCCGTAGGCCACCTATTAGCCAGGGTCGTAGTCTACCGCTGGAAAGGCGCCGTAATTGATGAACAGACTTTTAATCTGGGGATGCCTATTCGACGGCGGAATCGATTGCCGTTTCCGGTCGTTGAAGCGCCCAGCAGTGGCGCTTAAACCGCTCGACATACTGTGGACGACATGTACATTCCCGCCCATTTCGCCGCCGACGAACGGGCCGTCGACGACCTGCTCACTCACCACGGCGCCGCGGACCTGATCACTGCGACACCGGAGGGCATGGTCGCCACGACGCTGCCGTTCGTTTACGACCCGGAGATGAGGACGCTTCGCGGTCATATCGCCCGCGGCAACGACCAGTGGCGGCGCCCGGTGGTCGGCGAAGCACTGGTGATCATGCGGGGACCGGACGCGTACGTCTCTCCGGCCTGGTATCCGAGCAAGGCCGAGCACGGGCGTGTGGTGCCCACGTGGAATTACGTCACCGCCCACGTCTACGGGCGACTGGCGGTGCACGACGACCCGGCCTGGGTCGAACGGAATGTGCGTGAGCTGACCGAGCGTCACGAGGCCGGCCGACCGCAACCATGGTCCGTCGACGACGCGCCGCGACAGTTCATCGAGAGCCAATTGCGCGGCATCGTGGGAATGGAAGTGCGGATCAGCCGCATCGAGGCCAAGTTCAAGCTCAGCCAGAACCGATCGGCCGCCGACGTCGACGGTGTGATCTCTGGGCTGATGGCCGGCGGACAAGAAGACGCCGCCCGAGCGGTCCAGCGAGCGCGAACGGGCTGAGTTCGATCGCGACCTTCGTCGGCGCTCGTTCGAGTATCGGGGCGGCCCCGGCCCCGATAGCATCCACGGGCATGGCGCGAACTCCGATCGAGTTGAGGCGGGCTCTCGGCACCGCCGCGCGCCTTTGGTCCGCCCCGGCCCATCACACCGTGGAAGCGGAGTGGTGGACGGCCTTCAGCGGCGAGACCGGCGTCGACTACAACGTCGCCTGCTGCCAATCGTCCTACAACGACGTGCTGGTCCACCACTGCCTCGAGCCGCTCCTCGACCTGAAGAAGCCCGGCATCATCATGCTCGCCGGACCCGGCCTGGCCACCGCGCAGAAGCTGGTCGATGCCAGCTGGGTGGTGGTCGCGGCGCTGCCCCTCATGCTGCTCGAGGGCCGGAATCTGCCGGACGTGGACGGGTCCGATGTGCGGGCGCTCACCAAAGATGACCTGCCCGAGGCGCGTTCCATACTGACCGACACCTACAGCATGTCCGACGCGGTCACCGCGGTGGCCGTCCCCGTCGCGGCCGTGGAGGACCCGACCCTGGGTGCGTGGGGGTTGTTCGACGGCGACCGCATGGTGTCCGTGCTCACCTCGGCCACCGAGGACGGGCTGGCGGTGGTGTGGTCCATGACCACCCGGCCGCAGGATCAAGGGAAGGGCTACGGGCGGCGGCTGCTGGTCACCGCCCTCCGTTCGCGGTTCGAAGCGGGGGCCGCCGAGGGATCGCTGCTGCAGTCGTCGGCGGAGGGCGAGCGCCTCTACCGCGGGCTGGGCTACGAGGTCGTCGAATACTGGCAGCTCTGGTCGCGGCCGCGCTGGATGATGGGCCGCGCCTGATCCGGATAGGTTGCGCTACAGCCGACCCGCGGCGAAAGCCGCGGCCTGGTTGACCATTCCGTTTTGCGCGTAGCCAACGTGCGCCGACGAATCCCCGCCGTTGGAGCAGATCGGGTCCCCCGGGTTGCACAAGTCGATGGCCTTGCCCCCGTACAGCGGGCTGGTCGCGCTCAGCGGCGCGCCCGATTTCGCCCACGGGTTCCCGAAGACGGCGACCGCGGCGACGTGGTGGGCCACCTCCGCCGGCATGGGCGCGGGGACGAAGCCCTGCGGTGGCGCACCGGCCCCGGTGATGAGGTCGATCACGGCGGCCCCGAGCGAATATCCGCCGAGCACCATCTTGGTGTCGGTGCAGTTCGCCGCCATGTACTCGACGTGCGCGCTCGCGTTTGCGGCGCCCGCGGAGGCGGAGCTACCCAACTCGTTGCTCCTGTTCGTCGCCGGGTAGTCAACCGCATACAGCCCGAGAGATTTCCCGCTGACGTGCGATCGCAGCGAATCGACGAAAGCCTGTCCGATGAGGCCGGCACCGGGTGGATCATCGCTGCCGCGAGCAAACACCACCTCGACGTCGGGGCATGGGCCCGCGGCGGCGGTGAAAGTCGTACTCGCCGCTGCGTTCAACGCCGCCCAGGCGCCCAACAATGCGGCACCTAGGGAACGAGCGGCCCAGGTAGCGCTCACAGGATACATACTGACATATCTGCGATCTGCGGTAAAATCGTACCTAAGGTAGGCAATCCCGCCCGGCTCCAACCCTTCGTGAGGAAACCATTGTGCCTGTACACGACATAGCGGAAGGCGTAGCGGACCGCGACGTCCTGGGTGCGGTATTAGACCACGCCGACCAAGCTCCGGATCGGCCCGCGGTCAAGGACCTGGACAGCTCGCTGACCCGCGGCGAGTTGCGCGCCGCGGCCGGGCGAGTGGCCGCCGGCCTGATCCAGAAAGGCGTCGTACCCGGGGATCGGGTTGCCCTGCTGATCGGCAATTCCGTGGACTTCGTGGTGGCGGCACTGGGCTGCCTGTGGGCAGGGGTCACGTTCGTTCCGCTGGCTATCACCGATCCGGATCTCCGCCGTGCGCAGATCGTGGCCGACTGCCGGCCCGCGCAGGTCGTCACGGCGGGCTCGGACCCAGCGGCGCCGTCCGGGCTTCCCGCGGGCACGGCGTGGACCTCGTTATCGGACCTGAGCTCCGCAGATGAGCCGACGCCGCCACCGCTGACGGGTCCCGTCTCCTACATCATTTACACGTCGGGCACGACCGGCGCCCCCAAGGGGGTGCAGATCCCCGCGGGGGCCTTCTTCAACGCGGCCCGGGCGTGCGCCGACGCGGTGGGGCTGACGTCCGAGGACCGGGCCCTCTGCGTTTCGCCCGTGCACTTCGACGGGTCGTTCTCCGCGATGTTTCCTCCGCTCATCCGCGGCGTGCCACTCGTCATTCCCGACCGGGAAGCGCTGCTGTTTCCACGGAGGTTCTTCTCGATCGTCGACAGCGAGGGCATCACGGCGACCAGTTTCTCGCCGAGCTATCTCCGGTTGCTCCGGTCCAGCGGCCGCCTGGAGCGGCTGGCCGGCACCGCGCTCAGGGTGATCGCGTTGGGCGGCGAGGCGCCATCCAGCGCCGACATCAGGGCGCTGTGGGCCGCCAGCCCGGGGCTGCGGGTGGTGAACCGCTACGGCCCGACCGAGACGACCATCGCCGTCGCCCACCTGGAGCTGACGCGCGAGCTGCTCGACGCCGGGCCGGTACCGATCGGTCATCCCCACCCCGGCAGCTCGTTCCACCTCGTCGACGAGGACGGACGGCTGGTGGATGAGCCCGGCGTGGTCGGCGAGCTCTACATCGGCGGACCGCAGCTCATGGCGGGATACCTGAACGACCCGACGCTGAGCGCGGCGGCGCTGCGGAGGGACGTCGTCGAAGGAACCACCCTCTATCGCACCGGTGACCTGGTCTTCCGCGACGACCGGGGCAACTACGTGTACGTGGGGCGCGCCGACCGGGTCATCAAGCGTCATGGCGTGCGGATGTCGCTGGTGGAGGTGACCGACGCCCTCGGCGGTGTCGACGGGGTCGCGTCCGCCGCGTGCACGACCTTCAACCTGGAGGGCGGTCTCGGGGTCGTCGCGTTCGTGGTGCCGGACGGCGAACTCACCCCCGTCGCCATCCGCCAGGCCGCCGGCGAACGACTCCCGGAGACCATGCTGCCCGACCAATTCGTCTTGGTGGCCGACTTGCCGCTGACGTCTTCCAGCAAGGTCGACGAGCGGCGGCTGCTGAGGGAGGCCGGCCTATCCGCACCGGCGTAGGCCCAGCTCAGTCACATGGACATGGTCGGAATCCGGCATTAAACCGCGGCGCCTGAGCTACGATCTCTGGGTGCAGGCGAGGGCGACTGGCGCGGCCGCGGGGGAATCGTACGAACAGCTGGTCCGCCGCCAGCGCGCCCAATTACAGGACACCTACCTGAAGGGGGTCCGCCGGCTGCGCTGGGACGCCGCGCGTCTCGCCGCCGAGCGCGAACGGCTTCTCCGCGAGCTCCTGGTGTACGCCGCCGAGCATTCGCCGTTCTGGAGCGAACGGCTGGCGGGTCGCGATCTGGCGAATTTCACCGAGGCCGACCTCCCCTCGCTGCCGATCCTGACCAAAGCCGAGATGATGGAAGAGTTCGACCGGCTGGTCACCGTCCCCGGCCTGACACGTGCCCGAGTCGAACAGCACCTCGATGAGATGAGCGGAGACGGCTACCTCGACAACGAGTACCGAGCGATCATCACGTCTGGGTATGTCGAAGCGCCGTCACTGCACGTCTACGGCTGGGACGCATTCGTCACCTTCGTGATGCAGGGCTCGCGCTGGACCGGGCGGCGCGGCGAGGACCCGGACGCGGTGCTGGCGCAGTGCTTCAGCTGCAGCCCCAAGCACGAATCCGGAATCTTCTACGCGTTCAGCACCTTTGAGAGCGGGGGCCCCACATCGCACTGCGTCGATGCGACGCTCCCCCTGGACAAGATCGTCGACCGCCTCAACAACGCCCGCCCCGCGATCCAGGCACTGCAGGGCTGGCCGAGCCTCATCCGGGAGCTGGCCCTGGAGGCGATGCAAGGACGGCTCACCATCAAACCGACCTGGGTCAGCGTTGCGGGAGAGCTCTGCCTACCGCCCGTGCGCGAGGCCGTCCGGGCCGCGTGGGGCATCGAGGCCTCGGAATTCTGGGGCTGCTCGGAAGGGACCTACGCCTTTCCGTGCGGCGTCGGAGAAGGCAGGCATGTCGCCGACGACCTGGTCATCCTCGAGCCGGCGGATGCCGACGGCAACGTGGTGCCCTACGGGCAACCCGCCGATCGAATGTTGCTGACCAACCTGTACAACCTGGACCAACCGCTGATCCGCTATGACCTTGTGGACGCGGTGACGATGTCCGACGACCCATGCCCGTGTGGTTGCGCTCATCGCCGCATCATTTCGGTCAACGGCCGGATCAACGGAGCCTTCGAGTACGACGACGGCGCTCGGGTCCCGCGCGCCGCCGTCGAGCAAGCTGTCGTCGCCACACCCGGCGTCGCCAACTTCTCCATCGGCAAGGCCCGACAGGGTCTCGAGGTGTCCGTTGTGACGGACGGTTCAACCGACCTGCAGCGGCTGCGGACCGACCTGGTCGAGGTGCTCCGCCGGCACGGCGGCCCCGATTCGGACGTCCGGGTGCGACAGGTGGACTTCATCGAGCGGTTGTCGCGGGGAAAGTGCAGGCAGTTCGACCCCAGGTAGTCAGCCGGCCATCGCCTTGTCCAACGCCTGGTCGATGTCGGCGATGATGTCGTCGATGTGCTCGATCCCGATGGACAGGCGAATCGTCTCCGGCCGGATGCCGGCCTTCGCCAGTTCCGCATCGGACAGCTGGCGGTGAGTGGTGGAGGCCGGATGGATGGCCAGGGTCTTGGCGTCCCCCAGATTGAGCAGCCGCTTGACCAGCTGGAGGGCATCGAAGAAAGCCAGTCCCGCCTCGTAGCCCCCCTCGGCCCCGAAGGTGACGATCGACGGCACGCGCCCGTGCAGGTAGCGCTCGACCAGGCGGTGGTAGGGGTGGTCGGGGAAGCCGGCGAAGCTCACCCATGCCACCCGCGGGTCGGTGGCCAGGTACTCGGCGACGGCCCGGGCGTTGGCCTCGTGACGCTCGAGCCGCAGGGCCATGGTCTCGAGGCCCTGCAGGAGCATGAACGCGTTGAAGGGCGAGAGGGTGGCGCCGCTGTTGCGCAGCTGGATGGAGCGGGCCCGCACGGCGAAGGGCCGCTCGGGGAAGTCGCGGGCGAACACGACGCCATGGAAGGCGGGCTCCGGTCGGTTGAACTGGGGGAAACGGTGACGATGGTCGGCCCAGGGGAATCGGCCGCCGTCCACGATGGCCCCACCAAGGGTGGTGCCGTGGCCGCCGACGAACTTGGTCAGCGAGTGGACGACCACGTCGGCCCCGTGCTCGAAGGGCTTGAGCATCAGCGGCGTAGCCACCGTGTTGTCCACGATCAAGGGCACGCCGGCCGCGTGTGCCACGGCCGCCACGGCCTCGAGGTCCACGATGTTGCCCGCCGGGTTGCCGATGGTCTCGCAGAAGACGGCGCGGGTGTCCGCATCGATCAGGGGGGCGATCGATTCTGCCCGGTCGTCGGCGGCGAAACGGGCCTTGATGCCCAGGGTGGGCAGCACGTGCGCGAAGTAGGTGAAGGTGGCCCCGTAGAGCTGCGGGGCGACGACGATGTTGGTGCCGGCGCTGGCCACCGTCAGGATCGCGTAGCTGACGGCGGCCATGCCCGAGGCCACCGCCAGGGCCGCCGTCCCGCCTTCCAGGGCGCAGATGCGCTGCTCGAGGACGTCGAGGGTCGGGTTGTTGAGCCGGTTGTAGTGGAACCCCGGCGTCTCGAGGTCGAGCACGGCACCCGCGTGGGCGGCGTTGATGAAGTCGTGGGCCACCGTCTGATAGATGGGCACCGCGACCGCCCGCGTCCCGTCGGGTGTGTAGCCGCCGTGGATGGCGATGGTTTCGTCGTGCATGGCCTCAGGCGCTCCTCTTCGGAATGGTGGCCAACAAGTTGGCGTACATACACAGGGCCGCGCCGCGCCACCGCCAGGGGGCGCGCGCGCTGATCTCGTCGAAGGGGAATTCGGCCACCAGGGCCGGGTCCCGGTCGCCGCCCAGCACGCGCTCGTGCAGCCGGCGAAGCTCGTCCCAGTCCGGGCCGGTTACGCAATCCCGTGGGAGGCAGGGCGGTTCGTCGCGTTCGCGGCCGGCGTAGCGCCGCACGTCACGGCCGTACTCGCGCACGAGGCTCGACGGGTCGTACTCGGGATGGGCCTGAAACAGCACGGCTTGGGAAATGCCCACCGCCTTGGTGACCACGCTCCACCCCACCTCTTCCGAGTGCAGGGCGACCGCGTAGCCGGCGGCTGCCACCGTCTCCGCGGGCACGGCGTTGAGCCGCGAGTGGGGCAGGACGAGTGGGCCGTCGAGGCCGGCTGCCAGGGGGTGGGTCGGGTCGGCCTCCTGGGCGAAGATGCCCGTGCATTTGACCGGCAGGGTGGTCCGTTCGATGCCGTCGAAGACCGCCAGGGCGGCGTGGGCCGCCAGGCAGGACAGCACCATGACCGGCACGTTCTCGCTCGCCCACTTCAGCAGGCCGTGCAGATCGGCCCAGTAGGGCTCGTCCTCGATGCGGGCCTCGATCGGGTTGGAGCCGGTCACTATCAGCAGGTCGGGGGGGTTCGAGGTGATGTCCTCGAGGGGACGGTATTCGGCGGCGATACGGGCCCGGATCCGGTCCCCCCTGGGAACCCCGACCATGGTGTGGCGGGTTACGACGACCGTCTCAGGCCCGGACCCGGCGCTGAGCAGCCCCAGGAATTGTCGCTCGGTGGCGTCGAACGCCCCATCCGGCATGTTGTTGACCAGCGCGCACGTCCACCGCGCCGGTTGCTCGATCGCGACGGTCGTCCCCGCCGGGTCGGGGCCCCCTGCCAGTCGAACGCCCATCGCCGTCAATGCCTGATGTCGGTGTAGGTGACGGTGACCTCCTGGTGGAGGAGCCGGTAGGCCGCCTGCAACTGCTCTTCGTCGTCGGCCGAGCCGACTACCGCGACGATGTGGTTGCCGGAGCCGTCCCGCCAGTCGAGGGCGGACCCCGGGCGCTGGTGGACGCTGACGGTGTCAACGCCGGCTTGGTCGCTGAAGTCGTTGATGCCCTCGATGGACGTCACGGTGGCCGAGACGGTCGGCGGCTGGAGGAAGAAGCGGTAGCCGATGCGGTCGGTGGCGACCGGTCCGTCGATGGATACCGGCTCGCCCAGGGCCACCCGCAGGGTGAGGTCGAGCAGGCTGATACCCGCGGCCCGCTTCAGCATCTCGGGCACACCGCCGCCCAGCCGCCCGTTGACCTCGATGATGCGGGGCCCGTCGGGGGTGAACTTGACTTCGGTGTGCAGGCACCCGGTGCGTACCGCGAGGGCGCCGATCGCCCGGGTGGCGATGTCGAGGACGGCCGAACGGTCTTCGGCGTCCAGCGCGGCGGGAATGAAGAACCCGGTCTCGCGGAAATTCTCGGCCGGCGGGAAGCGGCCGGTCAGGGCCAGGTGGCTGACGACGCCGTCGGCCACGACGCTCTCGACCGACACATAGCCGGCGTAGGGGCTGCCCGCCCGGGCCGGATCGTCGGGGAGGTAACCCTCGACCACCATGTCGGGGCGGCTCCGGCCAAGGGCGCTCAGCAGCTTCTCGAGCTCCGCGCGGTCCCGGGCCAGAAAGGTGCAGCGGCTGCCCTGGGCCGAGCGGGGCTTGAGGACGGCGGGCCACCCCACCTGGGACTCGACCGTCGAGAGGTCGGGCTCGGGCTGGTCGGCGCGAATGAGGTGGCAGGAGGGGATGTCGAGGCCGGCGTCGGCCAGGGCGCGGCGCTGGCGGGCCTTGTCGGTGAGGGCGGCGGCGGTCACCGGGCTGTGGAAGGGGAGGCCGAGTCCCTCGGCCACCTGGGCCAGCTCGACCATGCCGGCGTCGAGGTAAGTGGTCATGCCGTCGGGCTCCCAGTCGCCCAGGATCTTGATCGCCTGCTCGGCGCTCATGCCCGCGAGGTCGACGACGGGGCCGAACCGGTCGAGGAGACTGGTCATCTCGAGCATCTCCGGTTGCATCGTGTCGACGATCCACAGCAGGTCGCAGAGGCCCGCGGCCGCTTCGGCCAGCTGCATCACCGGGACGCACCGCGGCCCGTAGCCCACCGCCACCAGCGGCCGCGCCCGCCCTGTCACCGACAAATCCGCATCGCTCATGCGCTCAGCCGATCACGGCCTCGACGCAGTCCTGGGCGTCGTAGACGGCGCGCAGGCGGCTGCGGGGCGAGGGCAGGTAGTGGGTGAAATAGCGGACTCCCTCGGTGAGCACGCCAAGCAAGGAGATGTTGGGCTGGAGCCGGCCCTCGGTGTCGTAGGGGTGGAAGTCCTCGTTGATGGCCACGCTGCCCACGGGCGTGTCTCCGTAGGTGAGCTGGGTCAGTCTTCCCTTGGCGTAGAGGCGGTTGAGAAGGGGCGAGCCGGACCGGGCCAGCGAGGGCAGGTCGAGGTAGCCACGCACCACTCCGTCGACCCGCACGGAGGTCGGTTCGTCGAGGGCCGTCGAGCTCAACCGCACGCCGTCACGACAGGCGGTCAACTCCGGGCTCGGTCCGAGCGGGGCGCGCACGACACCGGCGTCGAGCAGCGCCAGCAACTGCTGGGAGCGCAGGGGAGGCACGCCCGCCTCCAGCCGGTTGATGCGGCCCCGGACGTTGGACTGAAACTCGACGTAGGAGTCGAGGGAGAGGCCACCGAACTCGATCACCGAACGCAGCTTGTCCCGGAGGATGCGCAGCACCTCCTGTGCCGCCTTGACCGGGCTCCCCCCGGGTAGCAGGGCCTCGGTGAGGTCGTCGTCGATCATGTCGTAGACCTGGCCTTGGTAGTCGGCGGCCGAGGCGTAGTGGCGGTCCGACCCGGCGAACAGGTGACTGGCCGGATCGAAGCGTCCGTAGCGCGGCTCGAGACAGTCGACGACCTTCTCGTAATGCCCGTCCAGCCAGCCCTGGCGAAGGACGGAGCGGACTTCGGTGGACTCGGCGTCACCCCCGGCCAGCAAGGCGGCGTGTATGTAGTAGCGGGCCTGCATCTCGGCGAAGACGAGCGGCAGAAGCTCGGCCCGGAAGTCCACGTGCCGCCGCATCGGCGATCCGCCCGGATTGGTGAGCGCAGCGAACTCCTCGGCGGTGCACACCACCGGCTGGTACCGCCCGTAGGGGTCGACGCCGGTGGCCGACTTGGCGCAGTACGGCGCGCCCGAGCGCGAGTAGAGGGTGATGGTTGGCTCGCGTCCCGAGGGCATGTACCGCATGCGGTCGCTCCGGTCGTACCGGCGCTCGAAGGTGCCGCCTCGTCCGACGGTGAGGGCGGTCAGGACGTCGAAGCAGACCAGGCCCATGCCGGCCACGGCGATCGAGGATCCGGCCGGAGCGCTGCGATCGAGGCATTCGACCGGGTAGGGCGGCAAGTAGCGCACGCCCCCGTCGGCCCCGCGCTCGTGGTTCCAGGTGTGCCCGGAGGTCAGCACCACGTGGTCGACGGTGAGGGTGGTGCCGTTGTCGAGCAGCACCTCCTCGCGCCCCCGGAAGGCCGGCGAAATGTCGACAGCCGCCGCGTAGTGCCGAACGATCTCGAGGTTGGGCGGCGCATAGGACACCAGCGTGTCGTAGAACCAGACCAGGTACTCGCCCATCAACCGCCGGGGCAGGTAGTCGGTGGGCAAGATCGGGTCACCCCCGGCGCCGATGCGGCACTCGTAACCCATCCAGCGGTAACCGCGGACCACGGCCCAGGGGTGCAGGCCCACCGCGTAGGGGGGCAGCGGGTCGCCGTCGGGGGCGACGTAGAGGGAGAGCTGACCGCAGGCGTTGTTGAGCACCAGGAAGTCGGGCTGTTCGGCCGAGTAGACCCCGCCCCCGAGTTGAGCGGGCTCGACCACGTGCACCCGCACCGGCGTGCTGACTTGCCGGGCCCGGTTCACCGCCCGCTCGAGGACGCAAAGACCCCACGCGCCCAGGCCCACGATGGCCATCTCGATCATCGGACACTTCCCATGCAAACCACCTCGGTTCGGCGGCCGCCGGCCGATCTCTGCGTGCGAGCCCGCTTGGCCCGGCTTTCCTCGATCTCGGCGGCGGTGAGTCGGCGGACCGCGTGTACCAGCCCGTCGACGTCGTCGGTCGTGGTGGCAAAGGAGGTGACGAAGCGGACGACACCTGGCTCCCAACGGCCGTGGTAAAAGTCGTATCCCTGGTCGAGAAGTCCGTCGATGACCCGCAGGGACAGGCGGCAGAAGAGGATATTCGCCTCCGGCGTGCCCGAAAGACGAACACCGGCAACGGATTTCAGCCCCTTTTTGAGCCGCGCGGTCATGGCATTGGCGTGCAACGCATTGCGGAGCCACAGATCGTCGGCCAGATAGGCGTCGAGCTGAGCGGCGGCGAAACGCATCTTGGCCGCGAGTTGTCCGGCGCGCTTAGCCCGGAAGCTCAGCTCGGTGGTCAGGGAGCGCTCGAAGACGACGATCGCGTCGGCGGTGAGGCTCCCGTTCTTGATGGCGCCGAAGGACAGCACGTCAACGCCGGCGCGCCAGGTCAATTCGGCGGGCGTACAGCCCAACGCGGCGACGGCGTTGGCGAGGCGGGCACCGTCCAGGTGAACGCGCAGGCCCGCGTGCTTGGCGATGGAGGCCAAGTGCCCGATCTCGGCGGGGGTGTATACCGCGCCGGTCTCGGTTGCCTGGGTGAGGCTCAACACGCAGGGTTGGGCGCTGTGCACGTCGCCGACCTTGCGGCGCACCGCGGCCCGCAGCTCGTCGGCGTCGATCTTGGCGTTATCCCCGCCCAGAGCAACGAGTTTGGCGCCGCCGGTGAAGAACTCCGGGGCGCCGCACTCGTCGTTGTTGATATGGCTGTCGCGGTGGCACAACACGCTGCCCCACGGGGGGGTCAGCGCAGCCAGGCTCAAAGCATTCGCCGCCGAACCGGTGGAGACGGGGAGCAGATCGACGTCGCAATCAAAGGCTTCGCTGAAGCGGCGTCGTGCGCTCGATGTCCAACTGTCGGTGCCGTAGGGCGGTGCCTGCCCGGCTGCTGCCGCCACGACAGCGGCGATGATCTCAGGCGCGCCGCCGGCGGCGTTGTCGCTGATGAGCGAGCGATATGGCGTCATGGCGATCACAGTCTCGGCCTGCTGGACGACAACGAGTGATGACGTCAGTGATGTGCGCGGACGGCCCGGGCTGACTGGTCAGGCCCAGCTGGATCCGACGGCGCTGTCGGTGCTGGCCATGTTGCTGCCGGCGCTTTGCACCTTCTGGCCGTGGGCGTTGGCCTGCTCGTAGATCACCTGGAAGTTACGACCCAACTGGGTGATGAACTCCTG
>NZ_LQPM01000008.1 GCF_002101815.1 Mycobacterium paraense
CCGGTCGGCCCGACACCCGGCGGCTCACCCGTACCCCGGGCGAACACCACCTGGACGTCCGGGCATTGGGCGGAGGCGAAGGGGATGGCGGGCGCGAGGACCGAGGCGCTGAGCCCGGCCGCCGCGACCGCCGCGGAACCAAGGAAACGAGGGAGTTGACGTGCGATCATGCCGCAATTGTGCCCATGTGAACCGTCGACTAAACAGAGATTTTTCTGACAAATGTTTCAGAGTCGTAAATTGGCCCGCCGGCTCACTTCGCGACGGCCCGGACCGGGCGATATGCGGGCCAAGGGGCGGGCCCGTAGCCCGGTGTGGTCTGCTAGCTGTAGCCCGAGTCGAGGCGCGTGGTCAAGCCAGAGCCGCACCCTCGGCACGCAATTCGGAGTGAATGCGGCAGCGAACGTGAACGTGAACGTGATAGCACAGCCCTTCCAGCGAGTCCTGGCGGCGGCCACCGACCGAGTGGCCAACCCGGCGCGGGTCTCGGACCCCGACAAGCTGCGCGAGACCGTATCGGGCAAGACGGTATTGGTGACGGGCGCGTCCTATGGAATCGGCGAGGCGACGGCCCGCACGATGGCCGCCGCCGGAGCGACGGTGCTCGTCGTCGCGCGGTCGGCGGACAAGCTGGAGGATCTCGCGGCGGCGATCAACGCCGGCGGCGGCCGGGCCATCGCCTTTCCGACCGACCTCACCGACGAGGCCGCCGTCAGCGCGCTCGCCAAGCAGATCACCGAGGACCACGGCCCGCTCGACATCGTGGTGAGCAACGCCGGCAAGTCGTTGCGCCGGTCGCTGCACGACCAGTACGACCGCCCGCACGATTTTCAGCGCACCATCGACATCAACTACCTGGGGCCGATTTGGCTGCTGCTCGGGTTGTTACCGGCCATGCGGGAGCGCGGTTCCGGGCACATCGTGAACGTCTCGAGCGTCGGGGTGCGCGTGGCCCCCGGGCCGCAGTGGGGCGCCTACCAGGCGTCCAAGGGTGCGTTCGACCGCTGGCTGCGCAGCGTGGCGCCGGAGTTGCACGTCGACGGCGTGGACGTCACGTCGGTTTACTTCGCGCTGGTCCGCACCCGCATGATCGCACCCACGCCGGTGCTGGGCCGGCTACCCGGCATGTCTCCGGACGAAGCGGCCGACGCCATCGCCAAGGCGGTCATCGAGCGGCCCCGCACCAACGAACCCCCCTGGGTGTGGCCGGCCGAGCTGGCGTCGGTGCTGCTGGCCGGGCCCGCCGAACGCGCGGCCCGGTTGTGGCACCGCCGATTCTTCGCGAATTCCGATGCGCGCGAGGGCGCCTCGTGACCGGGTTCGCCTCCCAAGAGGGGGTGGTCGCCACCGCGGCGCGGGCGCTGCTGCGGTCCGGACTGCTGGGCCCGCCCTCCCCGGCCGCGGTGGTACGGGTGATCCGCGAGGCGCGGCGCGGCGGCACGAATCCCTACACGCTGTTGGGCGTCACGGCGGCTCGGTGGCCAGACCGGGCGGCCATCGTCGACGACGACGGCGCCCTGACCTATCGGGAGCTGCGCTCGCAAGCCGAAGCGCTCGCCCGGGTGCTCTCCGACGGCGGCGAGGGACCCGGCCGGGCGGTCGGGGTCATGTGCCGCAACGGGCGGGGGTTCGTCAAGGCGTTCTTCGCGATAGCCCTCGTCGGCGCCGACGTCGTGCTGGTGAATACGGACTTCCGCACCGATGCGCTCGCCGCCGCGCTGAGCAGCCACCGGATCACCACGATCGTCGCCGACGACGAGTTCGCCGAGCGGGCGCGCGCCGCCCAGGGATCGGTCACCCTGCTCGATCCGGCCACGGTCGAGACGGGCGACGAGCGACCGCGGCCCCCGGTCGCCGCCCCGGGCCGGATCGTACTGCTCACGTCGGGCACCACAGGCAAGCCCAAGGGCGTGCCCCGCACCCCGCAGCTGCGTTCGGCAGTGGGCGTCTGGGTCACGATCCTCGACCGCACCGGGCTGCGAACCGGCTCGCGAATCTCGGTGGCGATGCCCATGTTTCACGGGCTGGGCCTCGGCATGCTCATGCTGACGGTGGCCCTGGGCGGGACCGTGCTGACGAATCGCCACTTCGACGCCGAGGCCGCGCTGGCGCAGGCGTCGCTGCACCGCGCCGACGCGTTCACCGCGGTGCCGGTGGTGTTGGCGCGCATCCTGGACCTGCCGGAGCGGGTTCGGGCGCGAAACCCGTTGCCCTACCTGCGCGTCGCGCTGTCCAGCGGAGACCGACTGGATCCCACCCTCGGGCAGCGGTTCATGGATGCCTACGGCGACATCCTCTATAACGGCTACGGCTCCACCGAAGTCGGCATCGGTGCGTTGGCGACGCCGGCCGACCTGCGGGAGGCCCCCGAGACCGTCGGAAAACCGGTCGCCGGCTGCCCGGTGCGCATCTTCGACAAAAACGACCGGCCCGTCGGGCCGCGCGTCACCGGACGCATCTTCGTCGGCGGCGAGCTGGCGAGCGAGGGCTACACGGAGGGCTCGGGAGAGGCCAAGGCCGTCGTCGAGAACATGACCAGCACGGGCGACATGGGCTACTTCGACAACGCCGGACGGCTCTTCATCGTCGGGCGCGAGGACGACATGATCATCTCCGGGGGAGAGAACGTCTACCCGCGGGCGGTGGAGAACGCGCTCGCCGAGCACCCCGACGTCGCCGACAACGCGGTCATCGGCGTTGCCGACGAGCGGTTCGGTCATCGACTGGCCGCGTTCGTGGTCGCGCGGCCGGGACGCAGCCTCGACCCATCGGCGCTGCGGGATTACCTGCAGGGCAGGGTGTCCCGCTTCGAGCAGCCCCGCGACATCAACATCGTCGACACCATCCCGCGCAACCCGGCCGGCAAGGTGGTGCGCAAGGAGCTATCGACCTGAGCCCGCCCACGCCTCGAGCTGCTTGGGTTCGAGCGCGGCGACCCGCTTGGCCAGCCAATTGGGCGCCAGCACCGACACCGCGGTGGTGCCGGCCGTCGCGCCGATCACGCCGGACCAGGCGACGGGGCCCAGCGGAGTGCAGCCGAAGAACTGGCTGACGCCGGGGGTCTGCACGATGGCGACCAGGACGCCGGCGCTGCCCAGCGCCGTGGCGATGACCAGCGGGCTGTGGCGCCGCGTCAGCAGGGTCTGCGCGAGCTGCGTGGTGACCAGCGCGGTGAGACCCATTGTCGCCGTGCGGCGTTCGGTGCCCGGGGTCCAACGGCCGATGGCCCAGGCGGCCGTCGCTCCGGCGGCGGTGACGGCGCCGCGGGTGACGATCTGGCGCATGAGGGGCGCGTCGAGGGACGGCGAGGGTTCGGACAGCGCCGCGAGCTGGAAGGCGCGCTGCAATTCCTCGGCGTCGCGGTCCGCGAGCTCCTCGTCCTCCTCGGGCTGCGGGTACTGCGGGGTAACGGCGACCGCGAGCGCGGGAAACATGTCGGTGAGCAGGTTCACCAACAGCAGCTGGCGCGTGCCCACCGGTGCGCGACCGGTCCCCAGCGCGGTGCCGATGATGGTGAAGAGCACCTCCCCCACGTTGCCGCCGACCAGAATGCTGACGGCATCCTTCACGCCGCCCCACATCCCGCGGCCCTCGACCAGCGCGTCGATCAGCACGCCGAGGTCGTTGTCGGTCAAGACGATATCGGCGGCGCCCCGCGCGGCCGACGAACCGCGACCGCTCACGCCGATGCCCACGTCGGCCATCCGGATCGCGGCGGCATCGTTGGCCCCGTCGCCGACCATCGCGACCGCCTGCCCGCTGTGCTGCAGCGCCGCGACGATCTGCACCTTCTGCTCCGGGCTGACCCGCGCGAAGACCTGGACGTCGGCGGCGAGCTTGGCCCGGGCGTCCTCGTCGAGGGCGGTGAGCTCGGCGCCGGTGATCTCGCGCGCGTCCGACGGCAGGCCGAGCTGGCGGGCGATCGCGCGGGCCGTCACCGGGTGGTCGCCGGTGATCAGCACCACCCGGCGACCGGCGTCGACCAGGGTCTCGATCAGGGGTCGCGCCGACGCCCGCGCGGTGTCCGCCAGGCCGACGTAGCCGACCAGTTCCAAGTCGTGCGCGGCGGCGTCGACGTTGTCGGCGTCGGTGTCCTCCTCGGTGGTCCCGCCGTCCCAGCGGCGCTGCGCCACGGCCAGCACCCGCAGGCCCTGTTCGGCCAGGCGCGTCACCAACGACTCCGCGTGGTCCTGGTCGGCGTCCGCATCGGCGAACCGGCAGCGCGGCAAGATCTGCTCGGGTGCCCCCTTGACCATCAACATCGGTCCCGCCGAGTTCGCGCTGCCGATCGAGGCGGAGTAGCCGCGGCTGGATTCGAACGGCACCTCCGCGAGGACCGTCCATTCCGGATCGCCGTGTCCGTCACGGGAATTGGCGGCCGTCAGGATGGCCTCGTCGGTGGCGTGCGCGTGGCCCTGCCCGTTGTGCGGCTGGGTGCACGCCCTCGCGGCGACGCGCAGCACCTCGGCGGCCTGTGGGTCGTCGGCCTCGGGCAGCGGGCCCCGCACGCTGGTCCCGCGCGGCACCGCGGAAACGACGCGCAGGTGGTTCTCGGTGAGCGTCCCTGTCTTGTCGAAACACACCGTCTGGACCCGGCCGAGCGCCTCGATGGCGCGCGGCGTGCGGACCAGCGCCCCGCGCCGTGACAACCGCTGGGCCGCCGCCAGCTGCGCCAGGGTGGCCACCAACGGCAGGCCCTCGGGAACGGCGGCCACGGCGATGGCGACGCCGTCGGCGACCGCTTGCCGCAGCGACCCGCGGTGCGCCAGCGCCAGCCCGGTGACCGCGGCGCCGCCGGCCAGGGTCAGCGGAAGCACCTTGCTGGTCAGTTCCCGCAACCGGGCCTGGACGCCCGCGGCCGACTCGACATCGGCGATCGCCGTCAGCGCCCGCTGCGCGGCGGTGCCGGCCCCGGTGGCGACGACGATCGCCCGGGCGCGCCCGGCGACGATGGTGCTGCCCTCGAACAGCATGCTGGCCCGGTCGGAGTCGGCGGCGGCGACGGGCTCGACCTGCTTGTCGACCGGCAGCGACTCGCCCGTGAGGAAGGACTCGTCGACCTCGAGGTCCTCGGCCACCAGCAGTCGTGCGTCCGCCGGGACCACTTCCGGCGCGGCGAGGTCAATGATTTCGCCCGGGCGCAGCGATTTCGCGCTCACCGTGACGGTTCGCTCGGTCGTGCGCGCCGCCTCGAGCCGGCGGTGCGCCGTCGCCACGGTGGGCAGCACGACGCGGCGCGCGTGCTTTTCCTGCTCGGCGAACAGCTCGGCCACCGCGGCCTCGGCGCGCAACCGCTGCACCCCGCCGGCGATGGCGTTGGCGGTCATCACGCCGGCCACCAGCAGCGCGTCGACATTGCTGCCGACGATGGCCGACGCCGCCGCCCCCACGGCCAGGATCGGCGTCAGCGGATCGGCGAGCTCGGCCCGCGTCGCCGACAGCAGCCGCCCGACCCGGGCCGCCGGACCCCGCAGCGGCGAGATGACCGGGTTGTAGGACAGGTCGTCGAGGACCTGGCGCCAGGGCGCGATTCCGGGTTCGACGGCGAGCGGTCGGGTGCGGCTGGTCAGCCGGGAGTAGACGATCTCGGGGTCCAGGGCATGCCAGGCGGTCAGCGGCTGCGGCGTCGGATCGGCCAGCCGCAACACCCTGCTGGCCGAGAAGGTCCCCTGGATCAGCGCGGCCGCGGCCGCGGCATTGACCGGGTTGAGCCAGCGCTGCAGGGCGAGCGGATTGGCCGAGCCGGGATCACCGGTCACCAGCAGCAGGCCGGCCAGGGTGCTGCCGCCCTTGGCGAGGCGCACCGCGGATTCCGTCGCCTCCCGGGCCACCGGCAGCGCCGACAAGATCCGCACCGCCGCCGCCAGATCGGTGCCGGTGATGATGTCCGCGGTCCACGGCGTCGCCGCCTGCGGATCGTCGAGGGCCACCCCGACGTCGGCGATGGCCAGCGCCGCCAGCGTGTCCGTCGACGCGAAGTCCCGGTGCAGCGCGGTGATCAGCAGCACCGGCCCGCGGTCCGTGCGCAGGTCGCGCACCAGCTGCAGCAACGGGGTTCCCGGCGGGTGACTCACCGCGACGCTGGCGGTCAGGTCTTCGGTGCCGGCGACGTGGCGCAGCACCACCCGCGCCCCCGTCCGGGCGGCGGTCTGCAGCAGCGGGATGGCGAACGGGTCGACCTCCCACCCCACGTCGACGCTGCCGACGCGTTCGCCGTCGACCACCAGGTCGGCGTGCTCGAGCCCCTGCGCGGGCGTCGCCGCCGGGTCCTGCGCGCGGACCCAGCGCAGGCGCGCCCCGGTGGCCGGCAGCTCGTCGGGGTCCGGCTCGGGCGCCTCCTCGCCGTGCAGCAGCGCGTCCGCGACCTCGTACACCCGGTCCTCGTCCCAGCCCGGGATGTCGCCCTGCGCCCGCAACACCGCGCGGTTGTCGCCCCGCAGCGCCGCCCCGTCGATGACGACCACCTTCACGCGATCCATCCGGCGCAACGCGCCGGGGTCGAGGACGAGTTGCCCGGCGTTGGCCAGCCCGCGGCCCAGCACCGCGGCGAACGCCTGCCGGCCCGCGTGGGCGGCTCGCGGCACGCCGGCCAGCAGCGCGCCGGCCGCGTCCTCGGTGCCGCCGCCGGCCAGCAGCGCGCCGGCCGCGGCGATCAACGAGGCGTTCGCCGCCTGATCGACGTACTCCTCCACCGGCCCGGCCATCGATCCCTTCGCGGTGTCGATGGCCGCGTCGATGGCGCCGCCGACCACGACGTGGGAAACCTCACCGGCCGCGGCGGCGGCCCAATTGTGCCGGGGCGCCTGCGTTTTGGGTCCCGCCGAGGAGATGACCGGAACCACCGGGGCTTGCGGCCGCTTCGGGGAGGCCAGCTCGGGCTCGCGCTCGCGCCAGCGCTGCCGGTGCGCCGACGCCTCGGAGATCTGCAGGCTGCGTTGCGCCAGATCGATCAGGGGCGTCCCCACGGCGTGGGTCAGCCCGTTGGCCAGCGCCGTCGAGGCGCTCAGCGCGATGTCGGTGCCGACGCGACCCAGCCGCGATTCCAGCACGGCCACCACCCGCGGCTGATGGTTGAGCAGGGCGGCCGCGGCGCGCGCGCTGCGCGGCGCGACGGGCAACCGGCCGAGCCAGCCGGTGACCGCCGCACCGATCGCCGCGACGTCCATCGCGGCCGCGGTCATCGGGACCAGGATCGCCAGCGGGTTGCCCGGGTCGGCGAACGGCGCGGTCCGGGGTGCCGACTTCGGACCCGTCAGATTCAGATCGGCGGCGACGTGACACACCGTGTCCTGCACCTCGTCGAGCACCGCGTCGCTGTCGGTCTCGCTTTCGAGTTCGACCACGAGCCGGCCGAGCGCGCCCTCGATGTGGGCGGCGGCCACTCCGGGAATCCGGCGAACCGGCTCCTCCACCACCGCCGCGTGTTCGTGCCAGCGGGGGAAAGGCAGCAGCGGATCGAGGTCGAAATGCACCCGCCGCCCGCTTCGCCAGCGCACCGGCGGGGTGACGTCGCGGGAGCCGTCGGATTCGGAGCCGACGCCGATTGCCCGGCCCGTCGTGTGGGCCATCGACTGAACCACCGGGCCGGCCAGTTCCACCACCGGGCTGGCCAGCATCTGCACCGCCCCCGCGGCACCGGCCGCGGTGGAGACGCCGGCCCGCACCACCTGCGCGGCCCCGCCGGTCACACCAGCGACGACGCTGGCCACGCCCGGAATCTTCACTCCGTCACCCTTCACCTACGTCTACCGCGCCTAATGATCCTGGCGCGTCACGGGCCTGTCCACAGCTGGGCTGCGTGGACGGCGCTCGATGACGCCGACGAGTGCGGCGCGTCATGATTCGCTCGGTTACCAGGGGGTGCAAATCGCTTCCTCGCAGAGAGGTTACCGGCTTGGAGCCCGGCCAAACCTGGCAGAACGATCGGGCCTCGAGAGGCGCCGGAGCGGTGCGACGGCGGACCGGCGTCGAGCCGGTCCGCAGCAACGACGGACTTCGCCTGCGACAATCGCACCGATCCCTCCATCGCCGCCTGAGCTCCCGACCGCTCGCGGCCGGATTCTGTTGGCGGAGGCGCTATTTCGAGCACGCGCCAACGGCGCATCGACGGCCCGGCCGAGCTGCGTTGGGGCGGAATCAATTAGCGCGCGCTCGCGGCGCCGGCCATTGCGATCAGCCTGATTCACAACGCTGTTTTGCGCGCGGTCGATCGATACCATCGGACCGTCGAAAGCCTGCCTCCAGCTAACCCGGCCGCGAAAGCGCGTTAGTCAGCGGTGATCGGCGACTTCTACGAGCCCGGTGATGGAGATGGAGGCGGCGATGACAGAGCCCCGGCAGGCGGCGGCGCCTCGGCGCAAACTGCGATTCCGCGTTCCCTGGCTCAACATCGTCGGTGTCCTCGCCATCGTCCTCGCGGCGGGCCTCATCACGGTGAAGAACCTGCAGGGCCACGCGTCGCCGAACCAGATTCTCAATGTCTCCTATGACCCCACCCGGGAGCTCTACGCGGCGCTCGACAAGTCCTTCGTCGAGCAGTTCCGCCGGCAGACGGGCGTCACGGTGGAAATCAAGCAATCGCACGGCGGTTCGGGGCGGCAGGCCGGCGACGTCATCGAGGGCAAGCAGAAGGCCAGCGTGGTCTCGCTCGCGTTGGTCAGTGACGTCGACGCGCTGCGCAAGCGCGGCCTGATCGCCCCCGACTGGCAGAAGCGCCTGCCGAACAACTCGATCCCCTACACGTCGACCATCGTCTTCGTCGTCCATCGGGGAAACCCGAAGGCAATCCACGACTGGCCAGACCTGGTCAAGGACGGCGTCGCGATCGTGTCGCCCAACCCGCGCACGTCGGGCAACGGCAAGTTGAGCATCCTGGCGGCCTGGGGTTCGGTGACCACGCGCGGCGGCACCGAGGCCCAAGCGTCCGACTTCGTCAGGTCCCTGGTGCACCACGTCGCCGTCGCCGACTCCGGCGCGCGCGGCGCCGCCATCAGCTTCGCCGTCGAGAAAATCGGCGACGTCCATCTGACGTGGGAGAACGAAGCCCTGCGCGAGGTCGCCGAAAACCGGGACGAACTCGAGATCGTCTACCCGCCGATCAGCATCCGGGCCGAACCGGCCGTCGCCTGGGTCGACGCCAACGTCACCGACAAGCGGACCGCGTCCTACGCCAAGGCGTACCTGGAATACCTCTACAGCGATGCGGCGCAGGAGACCATCGCCCAGCTGGGCTACCGGCCGGTGAAACCGGAGATCCTGGCCAGGCACGCCGACAAATTGCCCGACATCAAGCTCTTCCCGATCGGCGCGATCGCCGGCGACTGGAACGACGCGCGCCAAAAGTTCTTCGGCGACAACGGCATCTACGACACGGTCTCGGGACCGGCCCAGGCCAGGGCCGTGTCGGCACACTCGCGGCGAAAGGCCAAGCGGCCATGAGCGTTTCGGCGGTCCTGCAGGGTCTGAACTACGACACGACCAAGGCGCGCCGCGACGTCGTCGCCGGGCTCACCGTCGCGGCCGTCTCGCTGCCACAGAGCATCACCTACGCGCTGGTCGCCGGCGTCGATCCCAAATTCGGCGTGTACTCCGCGATCGTGGTGACCTTCGTCGCCGCGATCTTCGGGTCGTCCTCGCATCTCATCAACGGACCGACGAGCGCGATATCGCTTCTGGTGTTCAGTTCCCTGGCGTTTCTGGATCCTGAGAACCGCACCGTTCTCTTCGACGCGCTGTTTTTGCTCGGGGTGCTCGTCGGTGCGTTCCAGATCCTCATCGCCGTGTTCAAGCTGGGCGACCTGACCCGATACATCTCGGAATCGGTGATCATCGGATTCCTGGTGGCCGCCGCGCTCTTGATCGCGCTCGGTCAGCTGGGTAACGCGCTCGGCGTCAAGGACAAGGGCACCGGGCGGATGCCGGTGCTGAAACGCACCTACCTCACCCTGTTCGAGGGCGACGCCGTCAACTACCGCGCGCTGGTCCTCACCGTCACGACCGTGGCGTTGGCGGTCGGCCTGCGCTGGCTGGTCAAGCGGTACGGGCTCCCACAGCTGGACCTGCTGGCGGTGCTCATCATCGCGGCCGTCATCGCCTACGTGGCCGGGTGGTCCACCGCCAACAGTGGCGGCAACACGGCGGTCGCCCTCACCGCGAAAATCCCGCAAAGCCTGCCCACGCCGCACATTCCGGACGTCCAGCTCGGCGTGCTGGGCCAGCTGTCGGAAGGCGCGCTGGCGATCGCCTTCATCGGCCTGATCGAGGCGCTGTCGATCGCCAAGGCCATCGCCCACCAGAGCGGGCAGCGGATCGACTACAACCGGCAGATCCTCGCCGAGGGGCTGGCGAACCTGACCGGCGGCTTCTTCCAGTCGGTGCCGGGGTCGGGTTCGATGTCGCGCTCGCCGATCAACTTCCAGGCGGGCGCGGCCTCGCGGTTCTCCGGGGTGGTCGCTTCGGCCGGCGTCGCCGTGGTGGTGTTGCTGTTCGCGCCGCTGTTGCACTACATGCCGAAGGCCGCGCTGGCGGGCCTGCTGCTCATCACCGCCGCGCGCCTCATCGACTACAAGCGGCTGTTCTACATGCTGAAGGCGTCACGCTACGACGCGGGGCTGGTGGTCGTCACGGCGCTGACCGGCGTGCTGGTCGATTTGGACACGGCCGTGCTGCTCGGTGTCGCGTTGTCCATCCTGCTGTTCGTGCCGCGCGCGGCGAAGCTCAAGGCCAAGGAGTTGATCGTCACGCCCGAACGGGTGGTCCGCGAGCGCGTGGCCGGTGACCCGGTGGACCCGTCGACGATCATCTACGACCTCGAAGGCGAGCTATTCTTCGGCGCCGCACCGGAACTCGACCGCTACCTGGATGCGCTGCGCGACCGCGTCAAACGCGACGGCATCAGCTTCGTGGTGCTGCGGCTCAAGCGGGTGCGCCATCCCGACGCCGTCGTGGTCGAGCGGATCGAGCAGTTCCTGCGCGAGGAAACCGCGCGCGGCGTAACGGTTCTGCTGGCGGGCGTGCAACCCGACATGTGGACCGTGCTCAAGAACGTCGGCCTGGAGAAATGGTTCTCGGGCGAGCACGTCTTCCCCGAGGAGGACGAGGAGTTCTCGGCGACGCTGAAGGCCGTCCGCTACGCCCACGCCCAACTCGGCATCGACGAACCGCGCGAGCCGCTGCCGGCTGCCGCGGTTACGGGCAACGGGGATCGGCAGCGGTACTACTACCTCGTTTGAGTCGCCTCGCCAGTGGTGTTGGTGGACGCCCAAAAACAGGAATGCGCGGTAGCCGTCGACCGGCTACTCGCGCATGAGCGGTGCGGAACCTGCGCTACAAGATCCGGTGGTGCGCCCGGCCCACCTGGTAGCCCGCCGGGAAAGACTTCTCGATGACCTGTAGCTGGTGGTCCACTCTGGACTCGAGCTCGAGCACCACGCAGCTGTCGCTGATGGTTTTCGATTCGAGGACTATGTAGCGCTGACCACAATCGGTGATCGGGTCGCCCGAGTGCAATTTCTCGACCGGCACCGACTCCGGGGTTCCGTCCGCCTCCATCTTTGACACGTTAGGTCAATTCCGGGACTGAGGGAAGGAACTCTTCGCGAGCCGAACGTGGAGTTGTTTGACGGATGGCGCCGAAATCCCGCCAACAAGTCGACGCTCGGCGCATCAGCCCGGGCCGGCCCCGGGTTGCTTGAAGAACACGCTGACGTGAGAGATCAGGCCGTCGTCGTCCTGCTCGAAAAGGATGCATTCGGGCCACGTCGCGGCGACCCCGTCGATTTCGAAAGCCTCGGTCAGCTCGGCGTAGGACACCCGCGAGTCGACGTGCGAGATTCGCTGCACGTCCAGCCGGTGGCCCCGCAGGGTGGTGCAGACCTTGCGCAGGTAGGCGACGTAGTGCTGTTTGCCCTCGACGACGTCGCAGAACGGGCCCTCACGGACCAAGCCTTCGTCGGCGATCGTTGCGGCCAGGCCGTCCCAATCGTGTCCGGCCAAGCAGTCCAGGTACCGCTCGACGACTCCAGTCACGCCGGTGACTCCACGAAAAACACAGTAAGGCACGGCCGGGGCCCGCGAAATACGGCGAACCGGGTGAGAATGAGGCGATGAGCGGACCCAGCGCGCCGGAGTCGCCGGCCGAGGCCCCGAGTTGTTACCGGCATCCCGGGCGCCAGACGTACCTCCGCTGCAACCGCTGCGAACGGTACATCTGCGCGGACTGTATGCGCAGCGCGGCGGTCGGTCACCAGTGTGTGGAGTGCGTTCAGGAGGGCGCCAAAACGATTCGGCAACCGCGGACCCGCTTCGGCGGGCGCGAGCGATCGGGCACGCCGGTGGTCACCTATGCGCTCATCGCCGTCAACGTGCTGGTGTTCATCGTGCAGATGGCGGTGGGAAATCTGGAGAAGCAGCTCTCCCTGTGGCCGCCGGCCGTTGCGGACGGCCAGCTGTACCGCCTGGTGACCTCGGCGTTCCTGCACTACGGCGCGACCCATCTGCTGCTGAACATGTGGGCGCTGTACGTCGTGGGACCGCCGCTCGAAAGCTGGCTGGGCCGACTGCGATTCGGGGCGCTGTACGCGCTGAGCGGGCTGGGCGGCTCGGTCCTGGTCTACCTGCTGACGACCAACTCCGCGACGGCGGGCGCGTCGGGCGCGATCTTCGGCCTCTTCGGCGCCACGTTCGTGGTCGGCAAGCGGCTGGCCCTCGACGTTCGCTGGGTCGTGGCGGTCATCGTGATCAACCTGGTCTTCACGTTCGTCGCCCCCGCGATCAGCTGGCAGGGACACCTGGGCGGGCTCGTCACCGGTGCCGTGGTGGCCGCGGCCTACGTCTACCCGCCGAAGGAGGCCCGCAACCTGATCCAGGCCGCGGCGAGCGCGCTGGTGCTGGGCGTGCTGGTCGCGTTGGTCTGGTGGCGCACAGGCGTTCTCGTCGCGGAGTTGTACCAATGAGCTGGTGGGTCGCCCACACCGAAAAGACGTTGAGCGAAGACGTGCCCGCGGCGCCGGGCGACGTCCGCGATTTCTACGTGGACCTGGACAACATCAAGCTCGTGCACCCGTTGATCGTGTCCGTGCAGGCCACCTCGCGCACCGAAACGCCGGACGGTTACCTGCAGGCATACCGGGTGGTGGACCGGATCCCGTTGGGGCCGTTCACCATGCGGATCACCTACCGGGCGCGGCTGCACGTCCGCGCCGATGGCATCGTGACGACGGAGGCCGATCAGTCACCGGGGGTGCGGTTGCGCGGAACGGTGAGCTTCGCGCCGAGCGGCGGCGGCACCCGGATCACCGAGCGGATACGGATCGCCGCACCGCGGCCGCTTGCGCCGGTCACCAACCGCGAGGCGGTCAAGGCGCACGTCGAGATGCTGGCGGGCATCCGGCGCCACTTCGAATCCCACTAATCGGCTAGCCGCCGTCGAATTCGATGATCCCGCGGATGTTGCGGCCGTCGCGCAGGTCGGCGAACGCCTCGTTGATGTCGTCGAGCCGGTAGTGGCGGGTGACCAGCTCGTCGAGCTTCACCGCGCCGGCCTGATACAACGACAGCAACATCGGCACGCTGGTGCGGGGATTCATCCCGCCGTACAGCGCTCCCCGGAGTTGTTTGGCCGACAGCGTCATCTCCTGCAGCACCAGCGGAATCGGCGGCTCGGTGAACGGGGTGATGCCGGTGAGCACGCAGATCCCGCCCTTGCGCAGCAGCGACATCGCCAGCGGAACCAGCTCCGCGCGCACGACGCCGGGGCAGACGACCACCCGGTCGGCCATGACGCCCGCGGTGATCTCTTTGACCAACGGCATCGCCTCCTCGGCGGAGGCCGCGGTATGCGTGGCGCCGAAGAACTTCGCCGAATCCCGCTTGGACTCCACCGGATCCACGGCCACGACGTATTGCGCGCCGACGGCGCGCGCACCCTGCAGGGCGTTCATCCCGACCCCACCGGTGCCGATCACGACAACGGTGTCGCCGGGCTCGGTGCCCGCCGAGATCGTCGCCGAGCCCCAGCCGGTGCTCACCCCGCACGACACGAGCGAGGCGGCGTGGAACGGGATCGCGTCGTCGATCTTGATGACGGACCGCTCGGAGAGCACCGCGTATTCGGCGAACGTGCCGAGTTGCCCATAGGCCAACAGGTTTTCGTCGCCGAGATGCCGGCGGCACGTGCCATCGGTGGGCATCTCCTTGCTGAACAGGCTGGCGCCGATATCGCAGATGTAGCTCTGACCGTTCACGCAAAACCGGCAATTTCCGCACGCGGGAATGAACGAAAGCGCCACCCGGTCCCCGGGCCGCACCGTCGTCACGCCCGGGCCGACGTCCTCGACGACGCCGGCGCCCTCGTGGCCGCCGAGTAGCGGAAACCAGTCCGGCGCCGGCTGACCGCTCGCGGCCAGCGCCTCCGGCGTCGGCACCACATCGCCGGTGAACAGGTGGTCGTCGGAATGACACACTCCGGCAACGGCCATTCGCACCAGGACCTCACCGCCGCGGGGCGGGTCCAGCTCGATGTCGTGGATCTCCCAATCCCTGCCCACGCCCCGAATCACAGCGGCACGACACTTCATTGCGTCCTCCATTCCGACGTCAACGCAAACTCCGACAGATACTTCGTCGAGCTCCAGCCGCCGTCGACGACGATCGTCTGCCCATTGATGAAACTTCCGCCCGGCGAGCACAGGAACGCGACGGTGCTGGCGATGTCGTCGACGGTGCCCAGCCGCTGGTGCGGGGTCATCTCGGTGTTGATCTTGCGGAATCGCTCGTCCGCCAAGCGTTTCTCGACCATCGGCGTCATCGTCACACCGGGGGCGACGGCGTTGCAGCGGATGCCCGACGCCCCGTACTGGCAGGCGATGTGCGTGGTCAACGCGGTCAGCCCGCCTTTGGCCGCGGAATAGGCGCCGCCGCGAAGCCCGCCGATGACGGCGAACGTGGACGTGATGTTGACGATTCCCGAGCCCGGCCGCATATGAGGCAGCACGTCACGCGCGAGCCGAAATGGCGCCCGCAGCATCAAACCCAGGAAGTAGTCCAGGGTTTCGTCATCGGTTTCGTGCAGCGGCTTGGGGCTGCCGACCCCGGCGTTGTTGATCAGGAAGTCCACGTGGCCCCAGCGAGTGACCGCGAGATCCACGATGCGTTGCGGCGCGTCGTCGTCGGTCAGGTCGACGGCGAGCGTCGCGACGCGATGCGGATCGCCGACGGCCGCTGCCAGCTCGGCCAGGCGGCCTTCGTCGCGGCCCGCTCCGACGATCGCCATGCCCTGCTCGGCGAGCTTCGTTGCGCATCCCAGCCCGATGCCGCTGCTGGCTCCCGTGACGATCGCGACCTGCATCTCACCCATCCTTAGTCAGCCCCACTGAGCGCGGCTCGGATCTGATGCTTCAGTATCTTCCCGGCGTCGTTTTTCGGAAGCGCCTCCCAGATGACAACTTGTTCCGGCGCTTTGAATTTCGCGACGCCCCTGCTCTCCAGGAGCGACAGGAGGCTCGCGACGTCCGGCCTCGCCGTGCCCGCGGGCACGATCACCGCGCAGGCCCTTTCCCCAGTGCGTTCGTCGGGTAGCCCAACGACGGCAATCTCCGCGATGCCAGGGTGCGCGGCGAGCAGATCCTCGACCTCCTTGGCGGAGATGTTCTCGCCGTTGCGGATGATCACGTCCTTGGCCCGCCCGGTCACCACCAGGTAGTGCTCGTCGATCCAGCGCCCGAGGTCCCCGGTGCGGAAGAACCCCGCCGCATCGAACGCGCCGGCGTCGTCCTCGGGATGCCGGTACCCCAGCAGCATCTGCGGGCCGCGCACGCAGATTTCCCCGTCGCCGGGCGGCGCGGCGTCGTGCGCGGTGAGCTTGATCTCGGCGATGCCGGGCCTCCCGTCGGTCGCCGCGGCCCAACCGGCTTCGTCGCGCCGGGGCGCGCCGACCGTCGCCACCGGCACCTCCGTGCAGCCGTACACCCGGGTGACCACCGCCTGCGTGAAATACCCTGCGGCGCGGCGGATCAGCGCGGGCGACACGGAGGCGCCGCCGCAGATGAACACCTTCAGGTCCGGCAGCCGGGTGCCGGCGCGCTCGGCGGCGGACAACAACTGCTGCAGGAACGGCGTCGCCCCGGCCATGTGGGTGCACCGCTCGGCGCTCATCAGCGACACGGCCGCCGCGGAATCCCAGCGCTCCATCAGCACCGCGGTGGTGCCCAGCAGCAGGGGGCATTCGAACGCATAGATCGAGCCGCCGATGTGGGCGATCGGCGAGGGGACCAGGAATGCGTCGCCCGCAGAGATGGCCCAGCTGTCGCTGATCTGACAGATCAGCGCATGCACCGAGTTGTGGCTGTGCAGCACGCCTTTGGGTCGGCCGGCGGTGCCGGAGGTATAGAGGATCATCCGCACGGCGTCGGGGTCCAGCGCCGGCAGCGCCGCGGCGTCCCCTTGATACCCGAACAAAGCCCGGTACGGCGTGTGGTGACCGGGCTCGCCGCGCAGCACCACCACTTCGGGGGCCGGGCGCAACGCGGCGGAGACGCGTTCGAGCATCGCCGCGTAGTCGTAGCCGCCGAAGCGGTGCGGGACGAAGACCATCGCGGGTGTGGCGTCTTCGAGGATCACACGCAGGTCGTGGTCGCGCAGCGACGGCAGGATCGGGTTCACCACCATGCCGGCCAGCGTCGCGCCTAGGTAGATGACGGCGGCCTCGTGCCAGTTCGGCAGCATGAACGACACGACACTTCCGGCGGGCATCCGCGACAGCAGGGCGTGCGCCAACTCGTTGGCCTTGCGGTGGAGCGTGGCGCAGTCCAACCGAGTGTCCCCGTCCACCACCACCGTTCGCTGCGGTGCGGCCTGCGCCGCCGCGCGCAGCGCATCGGCCAGCGTGGTGTGCACCCACAACCCACGGCGGTACGCGTCCGCCGCGAGTGCCGTGTCGTGGTGCGTCCGAGCGATCACCGCCGCGTCGCCTCAGTCCGCATCGTTCACGCGGCGCATGGTCATCGCGTAACGAAAACTCGACGACAGGTGCGTGTTGATCGTCACCTGAGCGACCTCGCCGTCGGAGGTCTTGTACGTCCGGCGCATCTGCAGCGCCGCGGTGCCCGGCTCAACTCCCAGACCGTCGGCCAGCTCCCGGGGGAGCAGCACGGCGGCGATTTCCTGGCGCAACTCGGCGATGCTCACCCCGAACAGGTCCTCGATCAGCGGGAAGATCGGCCCGGTGTGGCGCTGCAGGAGCCTGCCGACCGCGGCGAACGTGCGGTTGATGTAGTACTCCGTTCGGCACAGCGGCACCGACGCGCCGTCGGCCCGCCGGTAGCCGCGCACCGACAGCCACTGGGTGCCGACCTGAAGCCCGGTCCGATCGGCGAGTTCGGCATCGATCGTCACCATCTCGTTGGACTCGATGGTCAACTGCGCGCCGGCGGCGAACGCGAGCAGATCGTCGATCGACATCGTCTCCTGCGCATAGGAACTCGACGCCGGCCGGGGCACCACCCGGGTGCCCGCGCGCGGCCGCGACGCGACGAGGTTGTCCTCGCGCAGCCGGCGCAGCGCCTCGCGGACCGTGTAGCGGCTGACCGCGAATCGCTCACACAATTGGTGTTCGGTCGGTAGTTGCGAGCCCACCGGGTACACGCCGTCGACGATCTCCTTGCGCAGGGTGCGCGCGATCTGTAGATAGCGGTGCTCGCTGGAGAGGGCTTGCGACATCAGCGGCCGCCCCGGGAGCGGCGCAGTGCCAGGACGCTGCCGTCACCGTCGGCCGCGACATAGAGCGTCCCATCGGCGGCGGCGGCGACGCCGGCGAACGGGCCCTGCGGGCCGGAAAACGGCGGCATGCCTTTCAGCGGCTTGGGCACCACGCCCGCTGGGGGGCCGACCGGTAGGCCCGACGCGACGGTCTGCCGGGTCCCGCTGTTCATATCGAACGCGATCAGTTCCTTGGCGCCGGCGTCGACGACGTAGAGGAGGCCGTCGCGCACGCAAATGCCCTGGGGGCGTTGCAAGTCGGTGACCGCGGTGTCCATCCGCGACCCGTCCACCCTGACCACCCGCCCGCCGCCGGCCTCCGCCACCAGGCAGGCCCCGTCCGAGGTGACCGCGACACCGACCGGCTCGCGCAGGCCGGTCGCCAGCTCTTCGACACCTCCCGAGCGCAGCGACAGCAGCCGCCCCGTGCCCAACTCCGCGAACACCACGCCGCTCGGGCTCAGGGCGACACCATAGAGCTGGTCGAAACCGTCCGCCAGCACGTCGGTTTCGCTCGCCTCCGGCCGGTAACGGGCGACCTGGCCGCCCGACGTCGTGACGACGAACTCGCCGGGTCCGCTTGACTCGACGCCGCGCAGAAACCCGGGATAGCCGGGGCTGAACAACATTCCCACGGTGTGCAGGGAGCCGTCGGGCAGGGCGGCGTAGAAGTAGGTGCCGTCGGCGATGAAGAGCCGCCCGTCGTGGCCCACCGCCAGGTCCATCGGCCAGTTGAGCCCGCCCGGCAGCACGGATCGCGTTGTGCCGTCCGGCGATACCTCGGTGATCTCGCCGGTGAAGTTGGATACGAACAGCCGGTCGCCGACGAACGTGCAGTTGTCCAGGCCGGGATTGAGCTGGGCCAGCAGGCGCCGTTCGCCGTTGCGGGGATCGATGCGCAGCACCTGTCCGCTTGCCACCTGCGTCGAGACGATGTGGCCCTGCGCGTCGAACTTGACCGAGTCCGGCACGCCGAGATCGCCTGCGACACAGTGCGGCTCGCCCCCGTCGGGGTCGATTCGCCAGATCTCGTTGGCACCCATCACCGGGAAGTACAGCAGGCCGTCGGGCCCGACCTCCATCGCGTTCGGTGACGGCACGTTCTCCAGGAGCACCCGCGGCGGTCCACCCGCCAGGTCGAACTCGAGCAGCCGCCCACCCTCGCGGCATTCGCCGACGAACAACCGGTCCCGATAAAAGGTGATGCCGTTGGCCGACGGCACGTCGTCGCGCAGCACGCGCGTTCGACCGCCGGTGTCACGCGCGCTGACCCGGCCGTCCATCACCTCGGTCGCGTAGAGATTGCCGGCGGCGTCGAACGCTACGTCGTCGGGCGCGACGATGTCGCCGCCCTTGGGGCTGGCGGTCGTCAGCTCCCCGGTGCGGTGGTCCAGCGCGCTGATCTGACTGCCGGTCACCTGGGCGATGTAAATGCGGCCGTCCGGGCCGGTGCGCAAGCCGTTGGCGCCGAACAGCCGGCTGGGCGGCGTGACCCGCTCGATCTCCCACCCCTCGGCCGCGTCGAGTGGCTGTGCCACCGGATAGCGCGAGGGCTGCGTTGCGCTGGCCCGTGAAATGGACATGCCCTGCCAAGGTCCTTCCGTCAGCCGATTGAGCTGGACGTTATCAACTCCTCGTAGTCCAGACAATAGGTGCCAACTCGGCCGGTCTCGGCCTTGACAGCCACCTTCGCCGATGGGAATAGTGTTCTCCAAACGACAGAACGCAGTATTTTGTCCAGACAAAGCGGCAGGTCTGTGGGCGGCCGGCGTTGTCTGAGGCAGGGAAAGCAGGGCATGGACGATCGCGACGATTTTCTGGGGCTCCGCGGTCGCGTCGTGGTGGTTTCCGGCGCCGGCGGTGGCGGCATCGGCACGACCGTCACGACCATGACCGCCCGGGCGGGCGCCACGGTGATCGCGGTGAGCCGGTCGAAGGAAAATCTGGACGAGCACATCGCCCCGCTGGCGCACCAGGGCCTGGCGGTGATTCCCGTCGCCGCGGACGTGTCGACCGAGGAAGGCATCGCCGCGGTCATCGACCAGGCACGGCGCGTCGACGGCAGCCTGTACGGCCTGGTCAACGTCGCGGGCGGCGCCCAGCCGGCGACGTGGATGCCGTCGACCCGGGTGACGCGAAGCGACTGGCGCAAGATCTTCACCGACAACCTCGAGACGGCGTTTTTCATGAGCCAGGCCGTCGCCGCCGAACTGGTCGAGCAGCAGCTCCCCGGATCGATCGTGTCGATCTCCTCGATCAGCGGCATGAACACCGCGCCGTTTCACATCGCCTACGGGACCGCCAAGGCCGCCGTCGCCGCGATGACCCGCACCATGGCGCTCGAACTGGCGCTGGCGCGCATTCGGGTGAATGCCGTGGCGCCGGGCGTCACCGAGACCGCGGCGTCACGCACCTACGTCGACGACGACCCGGACCGCGACAGGCAGGCGATCGCGATGGGCCGGCGCGGGCGGCCCGAGGAACAGGCCGGCGCGATCCTGTTCCTGCTCTCGGAGCTGTCCAGCTACGTCACGGGCCAGACGCTGCTGGTCGACGGCGGCCTCGACCTGAGATGGAGCCATCTGGCCGCCGACAACACCTCCTTGTTCCTCAAAGACGAGTCCTTCCGCGCGGCAATGAGGAGGATGCGATGACGGATCTGGCCAAAGACGTGAATACCGCGGCGGCCGAGGAACTCTCGAAACCGATGACGATCGGCGTCGACGCGTACATCAGCGAGGACTACGCCCGCGCCGAGCGCGACAAGCTGTGGCGAAAAGTCTGGCAACAGGTAGGCCGCGTCGAGGAGCTGCCCGAGGTGGGCAGCTACCTGACCTACGACATTCTCGACGACTCGATCATCGTCGTGCGCACCGCCGACAACGAATTTCGCGCGCACCACAACGTCTGCATGCACCGCGGCCGGCGC
The DNA here is from genome assembly GCF_002101815.1 of Mycobacterium paraense. Lineage (GTDB taxonomy): Bacteria > Actinomycetota > Actinomycetes > Mycobacteriales > Mycobacteriaceae > Mycobacterium > Mycobacterium paraense. Next base: position 20,684 of record NZ_LQPM01000008.1, read on the forward strand.
CTCATCGACACACCCGAGGGCGCGAAAAACGCCCGCGGCCGCGCCCGCAAGTCGTTCGTCTGCGGTTTCCACGGCTGGACCTACGGCCTGGACGGCGCGTGCACGCACATCCGCGAACAGCAGGACTGGCAGGAAGCGCTGACACCGGAGAACACTCACCTGGCGAAGGTCCACGTCGACACGTGGGGCGGCTGGATTTTCATCAACATGGACACCGACCCCGAGCCGCTGGCCGACTACCTGTTTCCCGCCGCGAAGATTCTCGACCCGTTCGGGTTGGAGAACATGCGCTACAAGTGGCGCAAGTGGTTGAACTTCGATTGCAACTGGAAGGTCGCGCTGGAGGCCTTCAACGAGACCTACCACGTCTACACAACCCATCCGGAGTTCAACAAGTTCGGCGAATTCAAGGGGTGGGCCAAGGCGCAGGGCAAGCACAGCAACATCGGCTACGACGCGCCGGATGACATGGAGGCCACCAAGTCCAAGATCCGGCTGGGCACGGGCGACCCGCGCATTTCGACCGCAGAGATGCAGATCTACACGATGGAGGAAACCAACACCTCCACCACGGAGACGCTGGTGAACGCCGCCAAGCGGTTGGTGGACGAACTGCCCGAGGGCACGCCGCCCGACAAGGTGCTCGAGCACTGGCTGTCCTCGGCGCGCCGCGACGACGAGGCCCGCGGCGTGGTCTGGCCGACGATCCCGCCCGACATCCTCGGGCAGGCGGGTACGGCGTGGCAGATCTTCCCGAACTTCCAGATCGGTCAGGGCCTGACCGTCGCGCTGTGCTACAGCGCGCGCCCCCATCCCAGCTACGACCCGAACAAGTGCATCTTTGAGGTGTCGGTATTCGAGCTGTACCCGAAAGACCAAGAGCCGCAGACCGAATGGGAGTACACACCGGTGGGCGACCCGCGCTGGCTGTCGGTCCTGCCCCAGGACTTCTCCAACATGGCCGCCGTGCAGCAGGGCATGAAGTCGCTGGGCTTTCCGGGCACCAAGCCCAACCCGTACCGGGAACGCAGCACCGTCAACCTGCACTACCAACTGTCGAAGTACATGGGCACCGGTGAACCGAAAGAGATTCGATGACGACCTTCGACAGCTGCGGACCAACCGACGTCCCGCAAGACATCGACATCGACGCGCTGCGCGAGAAGTACCTGCACGAGCGCGACAAGCGGCTGCGTCCCGAAGGATCCAAGCAGTATCTGGAACTCACCGGCGATTTCGCGGAATTCTCGGAGGTGGATCCGCACACGCCGGTGACCCCGCGCACGCCGATCACCGAGGACATCGAGGTAGCGGTTCTCGGCGGTGGCATCGCCGGCCTGCTGGCGGGCGCCTACCTCAAGAAGTCCGGCGTCGACGACGTTCACGTCATCGAGATGGGCGGGGACTTCGGCGGCGTCTGGTACTGGAACCGCTTCCCCGGGATCCAGTGCGACAACGACGCGTACTGCTACATCCCGATGCTCGAAGAGCTCGACTTCATGCCGAGCAAGAAGTTCGCCGACGGCGCGGAGATCTACGACCACTGCCGCCGCATCGCCAAGCATTTCGGGCTGTACGACGGGGCGATCTTCTCCACCCAGGTCCGCACGATGCGCTGGGACGACTCGATCAAACGCTGGCGGCTGCGCACGAACCGCGGCGACGACATCCGCGCCCGCTTCGTGGTGATGACGCAGGGCTCCTACAACCGGCCGAAGCTGCCCGGGATCCCCGGCCTCATGGACTTCAGGGGCCACGTGTTCCACTCGGCGCGCTGGGATTACGACTACACGGGTGGGGACGCGAACGGCGGGCTGCACAAGCTGCACGACAAGCGGGTGGCGCTCGTCGGTACCGGCGCGACCGGCGTGCAACTGGTTCCGCACCTGGGCCGGGACGCCCAGCACCTCTTCGTGTTTCAGCGGACGCCGTCGTCGGTGGACGAGCGGGGAAACGAGCCCACGAATCCGGACTGGGTGGCCTCGCTGCAGCCCGGATGGCAGGCGGAACGCAAGCGCAATTTCCATCGATGGTCGCCGTTCGAGGGCGTGGTGTTCGACGCGGCGGATCAGGTCTGCGACTTCTGGACCGAGCTGGGGCGCAACATGACTGCGCGGATCGCCGCCAGTGACGACCCCGCGTCGCTGGGCATCGAGCAGATCATGGCGATCCGCGAGGAGGAAGACTACAAAATCATGGAACGGCTGCGGCGCCGGATCGCCGACATCGTCGAGGACCCCGATACCGCCGAATCGCTCAAGCCGTACTACCGGTTTCTCTGCAAACGGCCGTGCTCGAGCGACGAATACCTGCCGACCTTCAACAACCGCAACGTCACGTTGATCGACGTGTCGGAGTCCAAGGGCGTGGAACGGCTCACCGAGAACGGCATCGTCGCCAACGGCGTTGAGTACGAAGTCGATTGCGTGATCTTCGCGAGCGGCTTCGAGATCTCGACCGAGATCAGCCGCCGCTATGCGGTGGAAGCGATCGAAGGCCGCGGCGGCCTGTCGCTCTTCGATCACTGGCGCGACAGCTACAAGACGCTACACGGCATGACCACGCGCGGCTTCCCTAACCAGTTCCACACCGGCTTCCTGCAGGGCGGCGTTTCGGCCAACACCACCGCGATGTTCGAGCAGCAGGCCGAACACATCGCCTACATCATTTCCGAAGCGATCAAGCGCGGCGCGACCACCGTCGAACCGAGTCAGCAGGGACAGGACAACTGGGTCACCACGATCCGGGAACTCGCGATCGACAACTCCGCGTTCGAAGTGACCTGCACGCCGGGCTATTACAACAACGAGGGCGGCGGCGGGGGAGAGGGCATCCGCTCGTTCCTCGGGGAGCCCTACTCGCCCGGCTTCTACGCCTTCGACGACCTGCTCAGGGAGTGGCGCGCCAAGGGCGACCTCGACGGTCTGGTGCTCGAGAACACCGATGGCTGACTTGAGATTCGACGGCAGGGTAGCGGTGGTCACCGGGGGAGCCCGGGGGCTCGGCCGCTCCTACGCCATGCTGCTGGCGTCGCGCGGCGCGAAGGTCGTCGTCAACGACCCCGGCGGCGGCCTCTCCGGCGACGGCGCCGACGCCCGCCCGGCCGACGAAGCGGCGCGCGAGATCGTCGCCGCCGGCGGCCAGGCCATCGCGAGCACCGACTCGGTGGCCACCGCGGACGGCGGCAAGGCGATCATCGCCGCGGCGCTCGATACGTACGGCCGCGTCGACATCCTCGTCCACAACGCCGGAAACGTCCGCCGCGGCTCCCTGAAGGAGATGGACTACGAAGACTTCGACGCCGTGCTCGACGTCCACCTGCGCGGCGCGTTCCACGTGGTGCGGCCGGCGTTCCCGGTCATGTGCGAGGCGGGATACGGGCGCATCGTGCTGACTTCCTCCATCGGCGGCCTGTACGGAAACCAGGACGTGGCCAACTACGCCGCCGCGAAGGCCGGCGTGATCGGCCTGTCCAATGTCGCGGCCATCGAAGGCGCGGCCGACGGCGTGCGGTGCAACGTGATCGTGCCGGCCGCGGTGACCAGGATGGCCGCCGGCATCGACACCTCGGCCTACCCGCCGATGGGCCCGGAACTCGTTGCGCCCGTGGTGGGTTGGCTCGCACACGAAAGCTGTTCGGTGACCGGGGAGGTGTTCATCGCGTTGGCGGGCCGCGTCGCGCGGGCGGTCGTCGCCGAAAGCCCCGGCGTGCACCGGCCGGCCTGGACGGTCGAGGACGTCGGCGAACACCTCGACGCGATCCGAAACATCGAGGCGCCGTTGGTGTTTCCACCCGTTCCCGACGGCCACCAACAGCACATCCGCTACAGTTTCGGCCTCGCGCGGCGCTCCAGCGAGCGGGGCGTGCTCCATGGCTAGCCGAGAGGGCACGGGACCACTGGCCGGTGTGCGGGTCGTCGACCTCACCGCGATGGTGATGGGGCCGTACTGCACGCAGATCATGGCCGACATGGGCGCCGACGTGATCAAGGTCGAACCGCCCCAGGGCGACAACACCCGTTACATCTCGGTCGGCCCCGCACCCGGCATGAGCGGGGTGTTCGTCAACGTCAACCGCGGCAAGCGCAGCGTCGTGCTGGACCTGCACACCGACGCCGGAACGCAGGCGCTGCGCGCGCTCATCGAGACCGCCGACGTGTTCATCCACTCGATGCGCGCCAAGGCGATCGCCAAGCTCGGCTTCGCCTACGACGACGTCGCCGCGATCAACCCGGCGATCGTCTACACCAACTGCTACGGGTACGGGCGGCGCGGGCCCGAACGGGACCGGCCCGCCTACGACGACACCATTCAGGCCGAGTGCGGCCTGCCGGCGGTGCAACAGCAACTGACCGGCGAGGCCGACTACGTCGGAACGATCATGGCCGACAAGGTCGCCGGGTTGACCGCACTGTATGCGACGACCATGGCGTTGTATCACCGCGAGCGCACCGGGGAGGGGCAAGAGGTCGAGGTCGCGATGTTCGAGACCATGGCCTCCTTCATGCTGGTCGAACACGCCAACGGCGCGCTGTTCGACCCGCCGCTGGGGCCGGCCGTCTATCCGCGAACCGTGGCGCCCAACCGCCGCCCGTATCGCACCAGTGACGGCTACATCGCCGCGCTGATCTACAACGACAAGCACTGGGACGCCTTCATGAACGCCGTGCGGCCGCCGTGGGCCAGCGAGCTGTATTCGACGCTGGAACAGCGGGCGCACCAGATCGACACCATCTATGGATTGGTCGCCGAGACGATGAAGCAGCGCTCGACGCGCGAGTGGCTGGAGCTGTTCGGAGAGCTCGAGATCCCGGCCGCGCCGCTGAACACGCCCGGCGCGCTGTTCGACGACCCGCATCTGAACGCCGTCGGCATGTTCCAGACCGTCGACAGCCCACACGGTCCGGTGCGCTTCCCCGGCGTGCCCACCTGGTTCTCCCGGACGCCCGGTCGCGTTGCCGGGCCGGCCCCGGAACTCGGCGCCGACACCGCACAAGTGCTCGAAGAGCTCGGCGCGAGCGTGGTGGCCCCAGCTCGCGATGGAAAGGAATTGTGACCATGGCCGTGCCCGTCTACAAGCGCATCCTCGACCTGTTCGAGGCCGAGGGCGTGAACACGTTGTTCGGCATCCCCGACCCGAACTTCGTGCACATGTTCGCCGAGGCCGACGCCCGCGGCTGGTCGGTGGTGGCACCGCACCACGAACTGAGCGCGGGATTCATGGCCGAGGCGGCGTCACGGATGACCGGTAAGCCCGGTCTGTGCATCGGCACGCTCGGACCGGGAATGGCCAACATGGCCGGTGCGATCCAGTGCGCGCTCGTGGAGAACTCGCCGGTGATCTTCCTCGGCGGCCAGCGCGCCCGCATCACCGAGCGCCGCGTGCGGCGCGGACGCATCCAATTCGTCCGCCAGGAGCCCCTTTTCGCCTCGTCGGTCAAGTACAGTGCGTCCATCGAGTACGCCACTCAGACCGACGAGATCGTCCACGAGGCGATCCGCCGGGCCATGTCCGGCACCCCGGGCCCGGCCTACATCGAGTACCCGTCGCACGTCATCCTCGAGGAGCTCGACGTGGCGGATCCGCCGCCGCCCGACCGCTACCGGCTGGTCAACCAGACCGCGGGTGAGCGCGAGGTGGCCGAAGCGGCGAAACTGATCCGGGCGGCAGAGAGCCCGATCCTGTTGGTCGGACACGCGGTCCACACATCGCGCACCGGCGCGGCGGTCCGGGAGCTCGCCGACCTGATGGCCTGCCCGGTGATCCAGACCTCCGGCGGCACCTCGTTCATCGCCGGCCTCGAGGACCGCACCTTCGCGTACGGATTCTCGCCGGCGGCCGTCGAGGCGGTGGTGCAGTCCGATCTGTGCGTCGCGCTCGGCACGGAGCTCGGCGAGCCCAGCCACTACGGCAGGACCCGCCACTGGGCTGAGAACGACGCACGACGGAAATGGATTCTGGTCGAACAGGATCCGGTGGCCATCGGCGTCAACCGCCCCATCGACGTCCCCCTGGTCGGTGACCTGCGTGGCGTGGTGCCCCAGCTGGTCGAAGCGCTGCGGGGCAGCCCCAGGAAGGCTTCGGCCGAGCTGGACCGCTGGATCAAAGACGACGCGGCGGAGCTGGCACAGCTCGCGGAGAACGCGCCGACCGGCCGCACACCGATCCACCCGGCGCGGTTCGTCGTCGAGGCCACTCGAGCTTTTGCGGCGTTCGCCGCAGATGGCATCCTGGTCCGCGACGGCGGCGCGACCGTGATCTTCCAGTGGACCTACTCGCAGGCCAAACCGCGCGACGTCATCTGGAACCAGAACTTCGGCCACCTCGGCACCGGCTTGCCCTACGCGATCGGGGCGTCGGTCGCCGAGGGCGGCAAGCGCCCGGTCATGCTGCTGACCAGCGATTCGGCCTTCCTCTTCCACATCGCCGAGCTGGAAACCGCCGCGCGGCAGCAGCTTCCGCTGGTCTGCGTGGTGGGGGTCGACCATCAGTGGGGCCTCGAGGTGGGCGTCTACAAGCGCACCTTCCCCCAGCCCTCGCCGCAGCCCGGCGTGCACTGGAGCAAGGACGTCCGCCTCGACAAGGTCGCCGAGGGCTTCGGCTGCCACGGCGAGTACGTCGAGAAGGAGGACGAGATCGGCCCGGCGATCGAGCGGGCCTACGCGAGTGGCAAGGCCGCCGTCGTCCACGTCTGCATCGACCCGAAGGCCAATTCCGAGGAGATGCCCAAGTACGACGAATTCCGCACCTGGTACGCAGAGGGCACCCAGTAGGTAGTTAAGGAGTAGGCATGCGCGAATACCTGAAGTTCTACATCGACGGGCGCTGGGTCGACCCGGTGCGGCCCAACGCCTTCGACGTCGAGAACCCCGCGACCGAGCAGGCCTCCGGGAAGATCTCGCTCGGCTCGGCCGCCGACGTCGACGTGGCGGTCAACGCCGCGCGCCGCGCATTCACCGACTGGTCACAGACCAGCCGCGAGCAGCGCCTCGATCTGCTGGAGGCCATCCTCGCCGAATACGGCAAGCGCTCAGGCGATCTCGCCGACGCGGTCACCGAGGAAATGGGCGCGCCGCCGTCGCTGGCCGCGGGGCCGCAGGTCCAGCTCGGCATGGGGCACCTGGTGACCGCGATCGACGTGCTGAAGAACTTCCCGTTCTCCGAACAACACGGGGCGACGCTGATCTCCAAGGAGCCGATCGGCGTCTGCGGCCTGATCACCCCGTGGAACTGGCCGCTGAACCAGATCGCGGTCAAGGTGTATCCCGCGCTCGCGACGGGGTGCACGATGATCCTGAAACCGTCCGAGGTGGCGCCCTTCTCGGCCTACATCTTCACCGAGATCCTGGATGCCGCCGGCGTTCCGGCCGGGGTCTACAACCTGGTCAACGGCGACGGACCCGGCGTCGGCGTCGCCCTGGCGAGCCATCCCGACATCGACATGGTGTCGTTCACCGGGTCCACCCGCGCCGGCGTCGAGGTGGCCAGGAACGCCGCCCCGACCGTGAAGCGGGTGACCCAGGAGCTCGGCGGCAAGAGCCCCAACATCGTCCTCGATGACGCGGGCTTCGCCGACAGCGTTCGCGCCGGCGTGCTGAACATGATGCCGAACTCCGGGCAGAGCTGTAACGCGCCGTCGCGCATGCTGGTCCCGAATTCGCGGATGGCCGAGGCAATCGAGATCGCGCGCGGGGTCGCCGAGCAGGTGAAAGTCGGCAGCCCCGAAGACAAGACCGCGATCGGTCCGGTGGCGTCGCGGGCGCAGTTCGAAAAGGTCCAGGGCCTGATCCAGCGGGGCATCGACGAGGGCGCGACCGTCGTCGCCGGCGGCCCGGGCCGGCCCGCCGGGCTGAACACCGGGTACTACGTCAAGCCGACCGTCTTCGCCAACGTCACCAACGACATGACGATCGCGCGCGAGGAGATCTTCGGTCCGGTGCTGTGCATGCTCGGCTATGACGACATCGACCAGGCCGTGCAAATCGCCAACGACACCGATTACGGCCTGGCCGGCTACGTCTCGGGCGCCGACCTCGACAAGGCCCGGGAGGTGGCCCGCAAGATCCGCGCGGGCTGGGTCACGATCAACCACGCCTTCGACATGAACGCGGCGTTCGGCGGCTACAAGCACAGCGGCAACGGCCGAGAGTGGAGCGAGTTCGGCTTCCACGAGTACCTAGAGGTCAAGAGCACCCTGGGTTACGCGTCCTAAAAGGCGTCCTAAAAGTCGCGCCCTGGAGGCGCCCGTCCTCGCGTGTCTTCTGCCGAATTCGGCTGCGTCGCAATTAGGCTTGCTCCGATCACGAGGAGGGGCAGCGACGTATCGGCATCAACTTTGGCGCCGGGCGAAAAGTCGGTCAGGGCGCGTTAACGGCGGACACTGAGCCGGGCGGGAGGCACCCCGCGCCGGCGCGTTCTGGTCCCCGGCCACGGTGGGTAGCCCCGGTTCGCCGCGTCGGCCGGCTCGCGATCTGGGATCAACCCGAGCGGCGCAGCGGGATTCCCGCGCTGGACGGGCTTCGCGCGATCGCGGTCGCGCTGGTGCTCGTCGGCCACGGCGGCATCCCCGGCGTGGCCGGCGGCTTCATCGGCGTCGACATCTTCTTCGTCCTCAGCGGGTTCCTCATCACCTCGCTGCTGCTGGACGAGCTGCGGCGCACCGGCCGCATCGAGCTGACCGGCTTCTGGATCAGGCGCGCGCGACGGCTGCTGCCGGCGTTGCTGCTGATGGTGCTCAGCGTGGGCGCGGCCCGCGAGCTGCTGCCCAGCCAGTCGCTCACCGGGTTGCGCGACGACGCGATCGCGGCCTTCCTCTGGGTGGCGAATTGGCGGTTCGTGGCCCAGAAGACGGACTACTTCACCCAGGGCGCCCCGCCGTCGCCGCTTCAGCACACCTGGTCGCTGGGGGTGGAGGAGCAGTATTACTTCGTCTGGCCGGTGCTGCTGATCGCGGTGACCCTGTTGCTGGCCGCGCGCGCGAAGCGCTACTTCCGCCGCGCCACCGTGGGCGGGGTGCGGTTCGCCACCTTCGTGATCGCGACGCTGGGAGCGGTGGTTTCCGCGGCAGTCGCCATCGTCCTCGCCTCCGACGGCACGCGCGACCGCATCTATTTCGGCACCGACACCCGGGCGCAGGCGCTGCTGATCGGCTCCGCGGCGGCGGCGCTGCTGGTGCGGGATTGGCCGTCGATGAACCGGGGCTGGTGCCTGGTCCGCACCCGCTGGGGACGACGGGTGGCCCGCTTCCTGCCGTTGCTCGGCCTGGCCGGCCTGGCGGCGGCGACCCGATACGCGACCGGCGGCGCCGGCGAGTTTCGGCACGGCCTGCTGATCGAGGTTGCCCTCGCGTCCGTCCTCGTGGTCGCCCCGGTGGCCATGGAGCAGCGCGGAGCGATCGCCCGCATCCTCGCCCTGCGCCCCATGGTCTGGCTAGGCACCATCTCGTACGGCATCTACCTGTGGCACTGGCCAATCTTTTTGGCGCTCAACGGCGAACGCACCGGATGGTCCGGGCTGCCGCTGTTCGCCGCCCGGTGCGCCGCCACCGTGGTGGTCGCGGCCGCGTCATGGTGGCTGATCGAACAACCGATCCGGCGCTGGCGCCCGGCGAGGGTGCCGTTGCTGCCGCTGGCCGCGGCGACCGTGGCCAGCGCCGCCGCGATGACGCTGCTGGTGATCCCGGTGGGCACCGGCCCCGGGCTGCGCGAGGGCCTGCCGCCGGGTGTGTCGGCCGTCGCCGCGATCTCTCCATCGCCGCCCGCCGGCGCCCGCCCCGCGCCCCGCGACCCGCACCGGCCGTTCACGGTTTCGGTGTTCGGCGATTCGATCGGCTGGACCTGGATGCACTACCTGCCGCCCACCCCCGGGTTCGCGTTCCTCGACCACACCGTCATCGGCTGCAGCCTGGTGCGCGGCACTCCGTACCGGTACATCGGCCAAACTCTTGAGCAGAGACCAGAATGCGACGGCTGGCCCATCAGGTGGTCGGCGCAGATGGCCCAGGACCAGCCCGACGTCGCGCTGTTGATCATCGGCCGCTGGGAGACGGTCGACCGCGTCAACGAGGGCCAGTGGACGCACATCGGCGACCCGACCTTCGATGCCTACCTCAACGGTGAGCTCGAGCGCGCATTGAACATCGTGGGTTCCACGGGCGTTCGCGTGGTGGTGGCCACCGTCCCCTACAGCCGCGGCGGCGAAAAGCCGGACGGCCGGCTGTATCCCGAGGACCAACCCGATCGCGTCAACCTGTGGAACACCATGCTGCGCAAGACCGTTGCCCATCACCCGGGCGTTTCGATCCTCGACCTGAATAAAAAGCTGTGTCCGGACGGCGTCTACACCGCCAAGGTCGACGGCATCAAGGTACGCAGCGACGGCGTGCACCTCACCCCGGAGGGCGTGAAGTGGCTGACGCCATGGCTCGAGGAATCCCTGCGATAGCCCCTAATCCCCGGTGCGGCAGCTGATTTCCATGCTGTCACTCTCCCGGACGGAGAAGTTGAAGCTGACATACCCGTTGTCCGGGTCGCGCACCCGGTCGAGGTAGGGCCGCATGTCCGCGGCGCTGGCGTTGTCGGCGACGATCAGCGCGCCCGTCGCAAGCCGCGGTTCGAGCAGCTCGAGCACCGGAAGGTACAGGTCCTTCCACCCGTCGAGCAGGACGAACTCAACGGGGCCGTCGAGGTTGTCCAGCGTGGTCAGCGCGTCCCCCTCGAGGATCGTGATCACGTCAGCCAAGCCGGTCTCGGCGAATGTCTGCTTGGCCGCGGCGATCTTGGGGGCGCTGAGCTCGGTGGTCACCACCCGGCCGGCGCCGTTGTCGCGCACCGCGGCGGCCAGGTGCACGGCGGAGATTCCGAACGACATACCGAATTCGACGACCGTCGCGGGCCGGGTGGCGCGCACCAGGGCGTAGAGCAGGCGACCGGCTTCCGGTGTCACGGGAATGTAGAACTCGCTCATCGCGTCGGCGCGTTCCTGTGCGCTCATCGGTCGGTCGAAATCACCAACCCGCTCGCGCAACCGCGACATCTGATCTTTCGTTTCGGCGTACATCCGGTCGAGCACCGTCGCGACGCCGGACGCCTGCAAAGTATTGGCCATGCCGTCGAGGGTAGGCCTCGACCGACGGGCCGAAGGACGGGCCCGGTGGGCGCCGGTTAACGCAAACCCACGTCAAGGTTGCGTAAACGCGTTTGACGAGTACGAGGGCCGCCATGCAAGATGGACGAGCAAGCACCTCGGTAGGTGAGGCGTCTGCATGGATACAGGCCACTGACCCCGAACGTCGAGAGACGCCCCGGGTCAGGACAGCTCTTCCCGGACCCAAGGGTTGAGCCCAAGTGGCTTCTGGACGATGTTCCGGATACGCCGTGCAGTGCCGAAGCTCCGACGAGAGGGGTGCGGCCGGCGGTTTGCCGCCGCCATTCGTGCCTCTCCCGTGCAGGTGAACGCGATGACACCCGCGTGTGTCCCGGCCGTGAGGAGGTGAGGACGAGATGAGTCCCGGCGACAGTCCCTATCCGAATTCCGTCTTGTCCCGATCCGGCTCCGGCATTCCTTCTGCCGCCTGACTTCTCGGGTGCTCATGCGAGACCCCACGCGTGCGAACGCGTTGCGGGGGTCGTTGCGGATGCCACGAGCCGATCGGACCTGCGTCAGGAGAAGATCATGGCTTTTGTTGTTACACACCGCCTTTCCAGCGGCTCAATGCTGCGTGCGGGCCGGCAGTTTGCGGCCAGGCTGGGCGCGCGGAGCGCCCTGACTCCGCAGGAGCGCGCCAACCTGTACGTCTCGCGGATGCCGATCGCGGTGGTCACCGCCTCGCTCGGCGGCCATCCGTCGGACCGGCCGGCCGACCACCGGTGACCAGCTCGGTCCCGACCCGCGGCGGTCCCGGCGACCAGGCCGTGCTGGATTCCGCGCACACCGGCGACATCGTCGGTGCGTTCGGCCGCATCCGGCGCGACGGCACCGGCGCGTCCGGGGCCGCCGCGGGGGGCTGGGCGCGCCTGCGCACCCTGCTCGTCATCACCGGTCCCGGCCTGATCGTCATGGTGGGCGACAACGACGCCGGCGGCGTCGCGACCTACGCGCAGGCGGGCCAGAACTACGGGATGGGCCTGTTGTGGACGCTGGCGCTGCTGATCCCGGTGTTGTACGTGAACCAGGAAATGGTGCTGCGGCTGGGCGCGGTCACCCGGGTTGGTCACGCCCGGTTGATCTTCGAGCGCTTCGGCAGGTTCTGGGGCGCGTTCAGCGTCGGTGATCTGCTGATCCTCAACGCCCTGACCATCGTCACCGAATTCATCGGTGTAGCACTGGCACTCGGCTTTTTAGGCTGCCCCAAGGCGATCGCCATCCCCGCCGCCGCGGTGTTGTTGTTCGCCGTGGTGGCCGGGGGCTCGTTCCGCCGCTGGGAAGGCCTGATGTTCCTGCTGATCGCGGTGAACGTGGTGATCATCCCGATGGTGCTGATGGTGCATCCCAAGCTGAAGGAAACCGCCGGCGGCCTGATGCCGCAGTTCCCGGGTGGGCTCAACTCCACCGTCCTGCTGCTGGTCGTCGCGATCGTGGGCACCACCGTCGCGCCGTGGCAGCTGTTCTTTCAGCAGTCCAATGTCGTGGACAAGCGCATTACGGCCCGCTGGATCTCCTACGCGCGAGCCGATTTGGTGATCGGCATCGTCGTCGTGATGGCGGGGGCGACGGCGTTGATGGCCGTGACGGCGTTCGGGTTCGCCGGCACGGCCGGCGTCAGTGCCTTCACCGATGCCGGGGCGGTCGCGTCGGGGCTGGCCCGGCACCTCGGTAGCACGGTCGGGGTGCTCTTCGCGATCATCCTGCTGGACGCCTCGCTGATCGGCGCCAACGCGATCGGATTGGCCACCACCTATGCCATCGGGGACGCGCTGGGCAGGCGGCACTCGCTGCACTGGAAGATCAGCGAGGCCCCGCTGTTCTATGGCGGCTACGCGCTCCTGCTCGCGGTGTCCGCCGCGGTCGCGTTCAGCCCCGACCACATCCTCGGCCTGGTGACCCAGGGCGTGCAGGCCCTCGCCGGCGTCCTGCTGCCCTCGGCGACCGTGTTCCTCGTGCTGCTGTGCAACGACCGCGCGGTGCTCGGCCCGTGGGTAAACACGGTGCGGCAGAACGTCGTCGCGTGGACCATCGTGTGGTGCCTGGTGTTGTTGTCGCTCGCCCTGACGGCGACGACCTTCTTTCCCGGCCTTTCGACGACCACGATCGAGGCCGGCCTGGCCGTTGGCGCCGCGACCGGCATCGTGGGCGGCGCCGCGACGATTGTCGCCGGCCGGCGCCACCGCGACCGGCGCGACGCCGAGGCGATCGTCGGGACGCTGGGCGGTGGCCTGGACCCCGAGGAGGTCGACGAGCTCGACGACACCCCGTCACTGACCCCCGCCGAACGGCGCGCCGTGCGGCGACAGGACCGGTCGAGGTGGCAGACGCCAAGCCTCGCCACGCTTTCCCGGCCACGCCTGTCGCCCGCCCGCCGGGCGGGACTGCTCACCCTGCGCGGCTATCTGGTGGTCGCGGTCGTATTCGTGATCGTCAAGATCGTGCAGGCGGGGATGGCCTGAGGCGCGGCGACTACGGCGAACCGTTCGGCAGTAGAACGATTTTGCCGCGGGTGTGCCGCTTCTCGAGTTCTTCATAGGCGTCCGCGACCCGGTCCAGCGGGTAGGTGGCGGCGACCTCGAAATCGATGGCGCCCGTGACGATCAGCTCGGCCATCTCGGCGAGCACCTCGGTGGTCGACGCGTCGGCGCTGCCTTCGGTCTTGGCGCCGACCTCGCCGGCTTTCTGAAACGCGATGATCGTGTCGATGCGCTCGGGCGCCACACCGAGATCCACGGCGAGCTGGACGTACTCCGGGCCGAACAGGTCGATGAACGCGTCGATCCCGTTCGGCGCCGCCTCCCGCAGCCGGTCGGCCAGACCATCCCCGTACGCGACCGGGACGACGCCGTGGGCACGCAGCCAGCCGGAGTTGGCGGCTCCCGCGATGCCCAGCACCCGCGCCTCGCGCAGGACCAACAACTGCACGACCAGGCCGCCGACCCCGCCCGCGGCGGCCGAGACGGCGACGGTCTCGCCCGGCTGCGGGTCGACCGCGCGGACGGCGGCGTACGCCGTCACCCCGACCACATAGAGGGAACCGGCCGTCTCCCAAGTCATTTCGGGCGGCTTGCGGATCAGCTGATCCGCCGGGACGGCGGCGTGGGTGGCGTGGCTGGATCGGCGCAAGCTGAATCCCAGCACCTCGTCGCCGACGGAAAACTCCGTCACTCCGGGTCCCGCGGCGGTCACGACCCCCGCGAGGTCGCTGCCCTCACCGGAGGGGAAGGTCGCGGGGAACATATCGTGCAGCGCGCCGCTTCGGATGGCGGCCTCGCCGGGATTGATCCCGGCGGCGCGGACCTCGACGACTACTTCGCCCGGGCCCGGCGACGGCATATCGACGTCCGCCACGTACAAGACGTCACGGCCCCCGTACCGGTCGAACCGTACGGCACGCGCCACCGCAGATGCCATCGTTCCTCCCACCCCCTGCGCAATCGCCCGCACCCGCCAGCATAGGCGGGAACCGGGGCCGACCTGCTTGTGTGTGCAGCCGCCGCGCGGTGGCGCGCCCTTGTTCCCGCCGGCATTTCGCAGTAGCGTCAGGCGGCCGAACTGTGGATTGATCGGGAGGAACGCCATGGAGTTCGCCAGGATTGCCGCCGGCTGGGCGGTCGCCACCGCCGCGGTCGGCACCATGGTCACCGGATGCAGCAACGACCAAACGACGTCGGCCCCGACGTACTCGACCACAGCGGGCACCACCTCGTCATCGAGCGGTTCGAGCACGGTGACCGCCCCTTCGCCGGGCCAGCCCGCCGATTACAGCTCGTTGCTCATCAAGCCCAGCGACATCGGCGGAGACTTCAAATCCCCGCAGCCTCCCGTGCTGAACCCCAACAACGCGACCGGCGTCGCACAGCTTTTCGCCAATCCCGACAACAGCCGCCGCATCGGCGACACCATCCTGATCGTCGCCGACCCGGCGGTGGCAAAGGCGGCCATCGAGAACACCAAAGCCAACTACGCGGGCAAGGTCAGCGGCACGTGGCAGCCGGTCGACGTCGGCTCCAACGGGTTCATGATTTCCGGTAACTCGCCCGACAACTCCCAAGCGGTGACGGTGTTGCTGTTCAGCGAGGGCAAGGCCGTCGTGAACATCGAATTCGACAGCGCGCCCAACGATCCGATCGATCCGGCCATCGCGATCGATGTCGGTCGCAAGCAGGACGCCGCGATCAAAAGCGGGTTACCCGGCTAGGTCTGACGGTCAGGCCACGACCTGAATAGGGTCGCCGACGTTGACCTGGTTGAAATACCATGCGGCGTTGTCGGGGCTGAGGTTGATGCACCCGTGGCTGACGTTGGCGTGGCCCTGCGAGTCGACCGACCATGGGGCCGAGTGCACGTAAACGCCGCTCCAGGTGACGCGGACGGCGTACTGCGCCGTGATCTTGTACCCCTCCGGGGAACTCAGCGGGATGCCGATGGTCCGCGAGTCCATCACGACGGTGCGCTCCTTCTCCAGGGCGGTGAAGTTGCCGATCGGCGTCGGCCGACTGGGCTTACCCATCGACGCCGGCATCGTGCGCAGCACCTCGCCGTTCCGGCTGACGGTGAACGTGTGCCCGGAGAGGCTGGCCACCCCGAGCAATTCGTCACCCGTGTCGAAGCCCGTCGTCAGCTCCTGCACACCCGCCGAGACATGGCTGTGGGCGGGCCAGTAATGGTCGGGAACCCACTGGACGACCTCGTTGCGAACCCACTCGAAGTGTCCCGGTGTATTGCTCGGCGACGAGACGTGGATGGTCCGTTCGGCGGCAACGCGATCGGTGACAGGCGCGGTGAACGTGACGATCAGCGGGTGCGCCACGCCCACCACCGCTCCGTTAGCGGGCGAAACCGAGGCAACTCCGGGGACCGGCTCGGGCAGGGGCGCGGACGCGACGGCTCGAGTGGCGCTGCCCAAGGCGCCCATCCCGGCAATCGCTACCATAACGAACAGATAACGAAACGCTCGGTGCATGGCGCTTACCCTTTGCGATGGTTCAACTGACACAACGATATTCTACTGGCTGTCGGCTCATTACGGTTTTCAGCAAACATCGGCGGCTTCGCTGGCCCGCCACGATAACGGTGCGATCACCGGATGAGCGCGAGTAGAGCAAGGGCAGGTTCGGCAAGGGGTGGAGATGACCGCAAACGATCGCTACACGCGTCCGAGCGCGGATACCGCCGCCCTGGTCCTCATCGACATGCAGTGCGACTTCATCGACGCCCCCGACGCGCCCGGCAATGACGCCCCGATGCCGGTCGCCGGCACGCGTGCCGCCATCCCGGCGATGGCGCGGTTGGCGGCGGCCTTCCGGCGACGGGGACGGCCCATCGTGCACGTCGTCCGGCTGTATCTGCCGGACGGGTCGAACGTCGACCTGGTGCGGCGCCAATCGATAGAGGCGGGCGCCCGAATTGCCGTGCCCGGCAGTGCCGGTTCGCAGATTGTCACCGAACTGTTGCCCAAACCCGTTGAGCTGGACCACGAGTTGCTGTTGGCCGGCGGCGTCCAACAGGTGGGTCCCGCCGAGCACGTGATGTACAAGCCACGGTGGGGTGCCTTCTACGGCACCGCCCTCGAACAACATCTACGCGAAAGCGGCAGCGATACCGTGGTTTTCGCGGGCTGCAACTTCCCCAACTGCCCCCGCACCTCGATCTACGAGGCGTCCGAACGCGACTTCCGGCTGGTCCTGGTGTCCGACGCGATCTCCGGCCTGTATGAGCGCGGCGTCGCGGAATGCCGTGCCATCGGAGTGGACGTGCTGGGCTTGCCGGAGACACTCGATTGGCTGGGGTGCTAGGCGCGCGTTAGCCTCAGCGAGATGCTTTTCCGTCAACTGGAGTACTTCGTCGCGGTCGCCCAGGAGCGCCACTTCGCCCGGGCGGCCGAGAAGTGCTACGTCTCCCAACCCGCGCTGTCCGCCGCCATCGCCAAGCTGGAACGGGAGCTCAACGTCACGCTGATCAATCGCGGCCACAGCTTCGAGGGCCTCACGCCCGAAGGGGAGCGACTGGTCGTGTGGGCCAAACGGATTCTCGCCGAGCATGATGCCTTCAAGGCCGAGGTGCACGCCGTGCGGTCCGGCATCGCGGGAACGCTTCGGCTGGGCACGGTGCCGACCGCCTCGACGACGGCGTCCCTGGTGCTCTCCGCGTTCTGTTCGGCGCATCCGCTGGCGAAGGTGCAGATCCATTCCCGGCTGGCCGCCACCGAACTGTACCGGCGCGTGCGCGAGTTCGACCTGGACGCCGCTATCGTGCACACCGCCACCGACGACGCCCAGGACGTGAACCTGGTGCCGCTCTACGAGGAGCACTATGTGCTGCTGTCGACGGCGAGCATGCTGCCCGCCGGGGCGTCGACGCTGACGTGGCCGGAGGCCGCGCAGCTGCCCCTGGCGCTGCTCACCGCCGACATGCGCGACCGCCAGATCATCGACCAGGCCTTCGCCGGTCACGGGATCACCGTCACCCCGCAGGTCGAAACCGATTCGGTCGCTTCGTTATTGGCGCAGGTGGCCACGGGCAACTGGGCGTGCATCGTCCCGCACACCTGGCTGTGGACCTCGCCGCTGGGCACTGAAATCGGCGAGATCCGCGCGGTGGAGATGGTCGACCCGGTGCTCAAGGCCGAGATCGCGCTCGCCACCAACGCTTCCGGCCCCGGCTCGCCCGTCGCGCGTGCGCTCACCGCGTGCGCTCAGGAGCTGGCGCTGGGCGAGTTCTTCGACGCGCAGTTGCTGGGCATCACGCGCCGGCGCTAGCTGTGGCCGCGCTGGCCGGGTTGAGGCTCGCCAGATGGCCGCTTTCCACGCCGGCCGCCGGGTCGAGTTCGCAGTCGATGACCGACGGCCCGTCGGAGCCGATCGCCTCGGCCAGCGCCGCGCGCAGCTCCGCCGGTGTGGTGACGTGATATCCCTTGCCGCCGAACGCCTCCGCGATCAGCTCGTGCCGCGCCCGGGCGTTGAGCACGGTCGGCGCCGGGTCCGGTCCGGTGGCGGCCGAGCCGGCCGGCGCCTCGTCGCCGCGGTAGACGCCGCCATTGTTAAAGATGACGACGGTCACGGGCAGCCGGTACCGGCAGATCGTCTCGACCTCCATGCCGGAGAAGCCGAACGCGCTGTCGCCCTCGATCGCGACCACCGGCTTGCCGGTCTCCACCGCGGCGGCGATGGCGTATCCCATGCCGATGCCCATCACGCCCCAGGTGCCCGTGTCGAGGCGGTGCCGCGGCTGCTCCATGTCGATGACGTTGCGGGCCAAATCCAGCGCGTTGGCGCCCTCGTTGACCACATAGGCGTCCGGGTTGTCCTGCAGCACAGCCCGAATCGCGCACAGCGCGTTGTAAAACCGCATGGGGTGGGGATCTTCGGCCAGCCGCTCGCGCATCTTGGCCTCGTTGCGGGCCCTGCGCTCGACCAGCTCGTCGAGCCAGTCCGCCGGCGCGACGAGCGGATGCGCGGCCACGGCGTCGCACATCGCCGACAGCACCGAGCCGACGTCGCCGGCCAGCGGCGCCGCGATCGGCCGGTTGTTGTCGAATTCCGCCGCCGCGATGTCGATCTGCACGAACTTGGCGTCGGCGGACCATTGCGGCGACTCCCCGTGGCCGAGCAGCCAATTCAGCCGGGCGCCCACCAGCACGACCGCGTCCGCGCGCGCGATTGCCAGCGAGCGCGCGGCCCCGGCCGACTGCGGGTGCGAGTCGGGCAGCAGGCCCTTGGCCATCGACATCGGCAGGAACGGAATCCCGGTGGCCTCCACGAACTTCCGGACGATGTCGTCGGCCTGCGCGTAGGCGGCGCCCTTGCCGAGCACGATCAGCGGCCGCCGCGCCCGCTTGAGCACCTCCAGCGCGCGATCGATGGCCTCTGGCGCCGGCAGTTGCCGCGGCGCGGGGTCGACGATCCGCCAAATCGTGTCGGCCGCGGCGCAGGCGTCCATGGCCTGGCCCAGGATCTCGCCGGGGATGTCGAGGTAGACCCCGCCCGGCCGGCCGGAGGTCGCGGCCCGAATGGCGCGGGCCACGGCCCGGCCGATGTCCTCGATCCGGCCCACCCGGTAGGCCGCCTTCGCGAAAGGCCTTGCGGCGGCGAGCTGATCGAGCTCCTGATAGTCGCCGCGCTGCAAGTCCACCATCGCCCGGTTGCTCGAACCCGAGATCTGGACCATCGGGAAGCAGTTCGCGGTCGCGTTCGCCAGCGCGGGCAGGCCGTTGAGGAACCCCGGCCCGGAGGTCGTGAGGCACACCCCGGGTCGCCGGGTGAGGAACCCCGCGGCGGCAGCCGCGTTGCCGGCCGAGGTCTCCTGCCGAAAGCCGATGTAGCGGATTCCCGACGCCTGCGCGGTGCGGGCCAGGTCGGTGATCGGGATGCCGACGATCCCGTAGATGGTGTCGACGTCGTTGGCCTTCAGCGCATCGACGACGAGGTGGAAGCCGTCGGTCAAGCGCGTCGCGGTGGACATGGTGGCCTCCTCGGGTGCCTGTGCCGTATCTGCCTCAACCATCACTGTCGTGTCGGTGCGCGCGGCTGTCCAAGACTAAGCCGCTATGCAGCGATTGACGCCGTCTATCGATAGCCCCCGCTTATCGATAGTGAGGGGATCGGTATTGGACGGACACCAGGGCGTCACGGCATGGTTCCACCAGGAGCATTCACCCGCAACGAAAGGGGTTGGGCGATGAGGACGAGCGATCACGTTCTCGCCGATCTGGTCGAGGTGGCGGCGGGGCAGCGGCCGGACGCACCGGCGCTCGTCGCCACCCCCGAGCGCCTGCCGGTGAGCTACCGCGACCTGGTGCGACTCGTCGACGACCTGGCCGGGCAGCTGAAGCGGACCGGGCTGCACGCCGGTGATCGCGTCGCGCTGCGGGCGGGCAGCAACGCCGAGTTCGTCGTCGGCCTGCTGGGGGGTCTGCGCGCCGGGCTGATCGTGGTCCCGTTGGACCCGGCGTTGCCGGTCGGCGACCAGCGCACCCGAAGCGAGGCGGTGGGCGCGCGGGCCGTGCTGGTCGACGGTGACGGGCCCGGCGACGAACGGGACCCGGCCTTGCGCCGGTGGCCGATCGCGGTCACCGTCGGCGGCGACGGCGTGCCGGCGGTGCGCCTCGACGCCCCGACGCCGCCGGAGCGGGACGTCCCGACGCCCGAGGGGCTGCGCGACGACGACGCCATGATCATGTTCACCGGCGGGACCACTGGGGTGCCGAAGATGGTCCCGTGGACGCACGACAACATCGCCAACTCCGTGCGCGCCATCATCGCCGGCTACGGACTGAGCCCCCAGGACGCGACGGTGGCGGTGATGCCGCTCTACCACGGCCACGGACTGATCGCCGCGTTGCTGTCCACCCTGGCGTCCGGGGGCACGGTGCTGCTCCCGGCGCGCGGGCGGTTCTCGGCGCACACGTTCTGGGACGACATCGACGCCGCCGGGGCCACCTGGTACACCGCCGTGCCGACCATCCATCAGATCCTGTTGGAGCGCAGCAGGACTGAGCGGCCGGGAAGCGGCCGGGTGGCGCTTCGGTTTATCCGCAGCTGCAGCGCCCCCCTCACCCCGGAAACGGCCCAGGCGCTGCACGAGACGTTCTCGGCGCCCGTGGTGTGCGCGTTCGGCATGACCGAGGCGACGCATCAGGTGGCGACGACGGGCATCGGCCGGACCGAAAACCCCGCCGCCACAGGCGGTCTCGTCGGCGCGTCGACCGGGCCGGAGATCCGGATCGCGGGACCCGACGGTCAGGCGCTGCCGGCGGAGGCCGTCGGCGAGGTCTGGTTACGCGGGCCCACCGTGGTGCGCGGCTACCTGGGCGACCCGGCGATCACCGCCGCCAACTTCACCGACGGGTGGCTGCGCACGGGCGATCTAGGCTCGCTGTCGGCGGCCGGGGACCTGATCATCCGGGGCCGGATCAAGGAACTGATCAACCGGGGCGGCGAGAAGATCTCGCCGGAACGCGTCGAGGGCGTGCTGGCCACCCACCCCAACGTCCTGGAGGTGGCCGTGTACGGGCTGCCGGACAAGATGTACGGCGAGACGGTGGCCGCGGTGATCGTTCCGCGGGAATCGCCCGCGCCCACCCCCGCCGAACTCGCGGTGTTTTGCCGCGAGCGCCTGGCGGCCTACGAGGTGCCCGCGACCTTCCGGGAGGCCGGCGAGCTGCCGCACACCGCGAAAGGCTCACTGGACCGCCGCGCCGTGGCCGACCGATTCGCGCGCGCGACCTGATCGGTTGTCACGCCGTGGTTTTCACGCGGGCGGCCGCGGTCTCCGGCATGGGTTCGTAGCGGGCGAAGGAGCGGGTGAACGACGCCGCCCCGTGCGAGAGCGAACGCAGGTCGATCGCGTAGCGGGTCAGCTCGACCTGAGGCACCTCCGCCTTGACCACCGTGCGTTCGTGGCCGGCGGTGTCGCTGCCGAGCACCCGGCCGCGCCGGCCCGACAGGTCGCCCATCACGGCGCCGACGTAATCGTCGGGCACCAGCACCGAGATCTCGTCGATGGGCTCCAGCAGGGCGACCCGGGTCGCCGCCGCGGCCTCCCGCAGGGCCAGCGCCCCCGCGGCCTGGAACGCGAAGTCCGACGAGTCCACGCTGTGCGCCTTGCCGTCGAACAGGGTGACCCGGATGTCGACGACCGGGTAACCGGCGTGCACACCCTTTTCCATCTGGGCGCGCACCCCCTTTTCGACGCTCGGGATGAACTGGCGCGGCACCGAACCGCCGACCACCTTGTCGACGAACTCGAATCCCGAGCCCTCCGGCAGCGGCTCCACCTCGATGTCGCATACCGCGTACTGGCCGTGCCCACCCGACTGCTTGATGTGGCGGCCGTGCCCTTTCGCCTTGCCACCGAACGTCTCTCGCAGCGGGACGCGGAGGTCGACCGTGTCCACGGTGACGCCGTACCGGTTGGCCAGCGCGTCGAGCACGACGCCGGCGTGGGCCTCACCCATGCACCACAGCACGATCTGGTGGGTTTCCTGGTTCTGCTCGATGCGCAGCGTCGGGTCCTCGGCGGCCAGCCGCCCCAGCCCGACCGACAGCTTGTCTTCGTCGGTCTTGGCATGCGCCTGAATGGCCACCGGCAGCAGCGGCTCCGGCATCGTCCAGGGCTTGAGGACCAGCGGCTCGGACTTGTCCGACAGGGTGTCGCCGGTTTCGGCGCGGCTCAGCTTGCCGATGGCGCAGATGTCACCCGCCACCACGGCGGCCGCGGGGCGCTGCTGCTTGCCGAGCGGAAAGGACAGCACGCCGACGCGTTCGTCCTCGTCGTGGTCGGGGTGCGAATGCCCGTTCCCGTTGGTCCCGCCGAAGAACGACGCAAAATGGCCCGACACATGAACCGTCGTGTCGGGCCTGATGGTCCCGGAAAAGACCCGGACCAGGCTCACCCTGCCGACGTAGGGGTCCGACGTCGTCTTCACCACCTCCGCCAGCAACGGCGCGTCGACGTCGCAGGCCAGCGTCGCGTGCGTGGCACCGTTCGGCGTGAAGACTTCCGGCAGCGGGTGTTCCATCGGGGAGGGGAATCCCCGCGTGGCGACCTCCAGCAGTTCCAGGGTGCCGACGCCGGTGCCGCTGCACACCGGGATGACCGGGAAAAAGGAGGCGCGGGCGACGGCTTTCTCCAGGTCGGCGATGAGCACCGACTCGTCGATCGATTCCCCGCCGAGGTAGCGGTCCATCAGGGACTCGTCCTCGGATTCCTCGATGATCCCCTCGATCAGAGTGCCGCGCTCCTCCGCGATCCGGTCGGCGTCCGACTCGTCCGGCGGCAGGATCGTCCGCTTGCCGCCGGAATACTGATACCGCTGCTGCGAGAGCAGACCGATCAGGCCGTCGGACGTCGGCAGGTAGAGCGGTAAGACCTTGTCGCCGAACGCGTTTTGCGCTGCCGCCAGCGCCTCCTGGTAGTTCGCCCGCGCGTGGTCGAGCTTGGTGATCACGACAGCGCGGGGCATCCCGACCTGGCTGCACTCCTGCCAGAGCGACTTGGTCGGCTCGTCGACGCCCTCGTTGGCCGCGATCACGAACAGCGCGCAGTCGGCGGCGCGCAGGCCGGCCCGCAACTCGCCGACGAAGTCGGCGTACCCGGGGGTGTCCACCAGGTTGACCTTGATGCCGTCGTGCGAAAGGGACGCGACGGCGACGCCCACGGAGCGCTGTTGCCGGATCTCGGCCTCGTCGTAGTCGCAGATCGTGCTGCCCTCGGTGACCGAGCCCGCGCGGGTCAACACGCCGCCGGCCACCAGCAGGGCCTCGACCAGAGTGGTCTTGCCGCCGCTCGAGGGACCCACCAGGACCACGTTGCGAACATCGCCCGGACCCTTCGCGGTGGGCGCGGCCCCTGCGCCCTGGGAAGCGTTCGCCTTATCCGCCATGACTTTCCTCCAGTTCTGCAGCGCTGCGGCGTGCTGTGGCGCGGTGTGGTCTGGGCCACAGGACGCTGTAGGCAACTTTTCCCCCAACTGCCGCCCAACACAAGGCCACCGGGCGGCCACAATTGGGGCTGTCGGCGTGGCCCGCGTCAGGCGTGCCAGGCCGACCAGCGTCGCACCGCGACCGCGATTACCGGGCCGTCCAGCGAAACGGACTGGTACTGAGGGTATTTGGCGCGCAGCAGCCGAAATCCCGTTACCAGCGGCTCGCCGTCGGAGTGCAGCGTGGCGACCCCGTCGGCCCGAACCCACCACAGCTGCGCCCAGTCATCGTCATAGTGGTCGACGAGCAGGCTGACCTGGGGATTGCGCTCGATGTTGGCCAGGCGCCGCAGCCGCCGGGTGGTCTTGGGCTTGGCGTCGACGGCGGTGTACACGACGTCGGGGTCGCCGCGCGAATCGGCCACGGCGAATACCACCGGCACCAGGTGTGGAATGCCGTCGGGCGTGGCCGTGGCCAGCCGGGCTATCGGGGACTGCGTGAATCTGACCTTCGGGTCGAATTCGCCCACGTTGTCAGCTTAGGGGCCGGACCGCGGCGTTACGTTCAACCGCATGCCGGCGGAGGCCTGAGCTGCCCCCGACGGGGAGCAGGCCAAACAGGGACTGAGCACGGTCCTGCATAGCTATCTGCATTACGGTTATACAGATTGAGTCGTGTCGCCCAGATGCGGAGGCTGGGCCGATTCTGGTTCTGATGGCGAAGCAGGAGGTGACGGGGATGGGCAAATGGCACCACCGCTCAGTCTGGTGGTCATGGTTGGTCAGCGTGCTGGCCGTGGTCGCACTGGGCCTGGGCCTGGCCACGGCGCCGGCATCGGCCGCACCTCCCGGGCCGTCGCATGACCGGCCGATGGCGCCGCTCGACCCGTCGGGCATTGTCGGCAAGGTGGGGCCGCAGGTGGTCGACATCAGTACCAAATTCGGCTACAACAACGCGGTCGGCGCGGGCACCGGCATCGTCATCGATCCGGGCGGCGTCATCCTGACCAACAACCACGTCATCTCGGGTGCCACCGACATCAGCGCGTTCGCCGTCGGCAACGGTCAGACGTACGCCGTTGACGTGATCGGCTACGACCGAACGGCGGACGTGGCCGTCCTGCAGCTTCGCGGCGGCGGCGGCCTGCCCGCCGCCAACATCGGCGGGCCGGTCGGGGTCGGCGAGCCCGTCGTCGCGCTGGGCAACGCCGGCGGTCAGGGCGGAACGCCCAGCGCGGTGGCCGGCAAAGTCGTCGCGCTCAACCAGACGGTCTCGGCCACTGACACGCTGACCGGCGCCGAGGAGAACCTGGGCGGCTTGATCCAGGCCGACGCGGCGATCCGGCCCGGCGACTCGGGCGGGCCCATGGTCAACCAGGCCGGGCAGGTGATCGGCATGAACACCGCCGCCACCGACAGCTACAAGATGTCGGGCGGTCAGGGCTTCGCCATTCCTATCGGTACCGCGATGGGGGTCGCCGGGCAGATCCGGTCCGGCGCCGGGTCGAACACGGTGCACATCGGCCCGACGGCCTTCCTGGGCCTGGGCGTCACGGACAACGGCGGCAACGGCGCGCGGGTCGAACGCGTGGTCGGCAGCGGCCCCGCGGCGGCGGCCGGAGTCTCGGCCGGCGACGTCATCACCGGGGTCGACAACACGCCGATCACCGGGGCCACCTCGATGACCGATGTGCTGGTCCCGCACCACCCCGGCGACACCATCATCCTGCAGTGGCGCGCCAAGGCGGGCGGCGACCGCAGCGGACCGGTGACGCTGGCCGACGGGCCGCCGGCCTGATATCCGCGCGGATAATGCCCGCCTCCCATCCAGTCCGCTTGCGGCACAGCGTGATTCGTCGCCTGGCAGCGGCGGTGATTCCCGATGTGCCACGTCGGGTACACGTGGCATCGTGGAATTGATGAACGACGCACGAGACGCTGTCGAGCACGATCCAGCCGCGGGAAGTCACGTCGAAGACGGCGTGGTCGAACACCCGGATGCCGAGGATTTCGAGAACGCCGCCGCGCTGCCCGCGGACCCCACGTGGTTCAAGCATGCGGTGTTCTACGAGGTCCTGGTCCGGGCATTCAGTGACGCCAACGCCGACGGGCAGGGCGACCTGCGCGGCCTGCTGGACCGGCTGGACTACCTGCAGTGGCTCGGGATCGACTGCATCTGGCTGCCCCCGTTCTACGACTCGCCGCTGCGCGACGGCGGCTACGACATCCGGGACTTCTACAAGGTGCTGCCCGAATTCGGGACCGTCGAGGATTTCGTCGCCCTGCTCGACGCGGCCCACGAGCGGGGGATCCGGGTGATCACCGACCTGGTGATGAACCACACCTCGGAGTCGCACCCGTGGTTTCAGGAATCGCGGCACGATCCCGACGGGCCGTACGGCGACTACTACGTATGGAGCGACACCAGCGAGAAGTACACCGACGCCCGGATCATCTTCGTCGACACCGAGGAATCGAACTGGACGTTCGATCCCGTCCGCCGCCAGTTCTACTGGCACCGGTTCTTTTCCCACCAGCCCGACCTGAACTACGACAACCCGGCTGTTCAGGAGGCGATGATCGACGTCATCCGCTTCTGGCTCGGCCTTGGGATCGACGGGTTCCGCCTGGACGCGGTGCCGTACCTGTTCGAACGC
This sequence comes from Mycobacterium paraense, assembly GCF_002101815.1. Lineage (GTDB taxonomy): Bacteria > Actinomycetota > Actinomycetes > Mycobacteriales > Mycobacteriaceae > Mycobacterium > Mycobacterium paraense. The sequence continues at coordinate 46,911 of NZ_LQPM01000008.1, forward strand.
GAGGGCACCAACTGCGAAAACCTGCCCGAGACCCACGCGTTCCTCAAGCGGGTGCGCAAGGTCGTCGACGACGAGTTTCCCGGCCGGGTCTTGCTGGCCGAGGCCAATCAGTGGCCGGGCGACGTGGTCGAGTACTTCGGGGACCCCAGCACCGGCGGCGACGAATGCCACATGGCGTTCCACTTCCCGCTGATGCCGCGCATCTTCATGGCCGTCCGCCGCGAATCGCGGTTTCCGATCTCGGAGATCCTGGCGCAGACGCCCGCCATCCCCGACATGGCCCAGTGGGGCATCTTCCTGCGCAACCACGACGAGTTGACGCTGGAAATGGTCAGCGACGAAGAGCGCGACTACATGTACGCCGAGTACGCCAAGGACCCGCGGATGAAGGCGAACGTCGGGATCCGCCGCCGCCTGGCGCCCCTGCTGGACAACGACCGCAACCAGATCGAGCTGTTCACGGCGCTGCTGCTGTCGCTGCCGGGCTCGCCGGTCCTTTACTACGGCGACGAGATCGGCATGGGCGACGTGATCTGGCTGGGGGACCGCGACGGGGTGCGCACCCCGATGCAGTGGACACCCGACCGCAACGCCGGGTTTTCCACGGCCAACCCCGGCCGGCTGTACCTGCCGCCCAGCCAGGACCCGGTCTACGGCTACCAGGCCGTCAACGTGGAGGCCCAGCGCGACACCTCGACGTCGCTGCTCAACTTCACCCGGATGATGCTGGCCGTGCGGGGGCGGCACAAGGCTTTCGCGATCGGCAACTTCGAGGAACTGGGCGGCTCGAACCCGTCCGTGCTGGCGTTCGTCCGCCAGGCGGGTGGGAACGGCGACACCGTGCTGTGCGTCAACAACCTGTCCCGGTTCCCTCAGCCGATCGAGCTGAACCTGCAGCACTGGAGCGGTTGCACGCCGGTGGAGCTGACCGGGCACGTCGAATTCCCCCGCGTCGGTCACCTGCCCTACCTGCTGACACTGCCCGGACACGGGTTCTACTGGTTCCAGTTGTCCCGCGCTTGTGAGGAGAACGCATGACTGTCCCTGCTGGGGGCCCCGCCAAGCTGCCCTGGTCGGAGTGGCTGCCACAACAGCGTTGGTATGCCGGACGCAACCGGGAGCTATCGGATGCCCAGGCCTCCGTCGTCGTCCCGCTGCGGGATGACCTCGACCTGGTGCTGGTGGACGTCAAGTATGCCGACGGTTCGTCGGAGCGCTACCAGGTGATCGTCGAGTGGGATTCGGCGCCGGTCTCGGAGTACAGCACCGTGGCCACCATCGGCGCCGCGGACGATCGGACCGGCTTCGACGCCCTCTACGACGTCGAGGCCCCGCGGTTCCTGCTGTCGTTGGTCGACTCCTCCGCCGGCCGCGCCGCCTCCGGCACCGAGGTGACGTTCGCCAAGGAACCCGACGTCGAGCTGCCGCTGGACGCGATGCCGCATGTTTCCGACGCCGAGCAGAGCAATACCAGCGTGATCTTCGATCGGCGCGCCATCTTCAAGGTGTTTCGCCGCGTCAGCAGCGGCATCAACCCCGACATCGAATTGAACCGGGTGCTCGGGCGCGCGGGCAACCCGCACGTGGCCCGGTTGCTCGGCACCTACGAGATGGCCGGGCAGCGCGAGGACGCCTGGCCGCTGGGCATGGTGACTGAGTTCGCGTCGAATTCCGCCGAGGGCTGGGCCATGGCCAGCGCCAGCATCCGGGACCTGTTCGCCGAGGGCGACCTGTATGCGCACGAAGTCGGCGGCGACTTCGCCGCCGAGTCCAACCGGCTCGGCGAAGCCGTGGCCTCCGTGCACGCCACGCTGGCCGAGTCGCTGGGGACGGCCGAGATCACCTTCCCGGTGGACACGGTGCTGGCGCGGCTGTCGTCGACCGTTTCGAAGGTTCCGGAACTCGAGGAGTACGCGGCGACGATCGAAGAGCGATTCGGCAAGCTCGCCGGTGAGACGGTCACCGTGCAGCGTGTGCACGGCGACCTGCACCTGGGGCAGGTGCTGCGGACCCCGGAGAGCTGGCTGCTGATCGACTTCGAAGGCGAGCCGGGGCAGCCGCTCGAGGAGCGCCGGGCGCCGGACTCGCCATTGCGCGATGTGGCCGGTGTGCTGCGCTCGTTCGAGTACGCGGCCTACGGACCGCTGCTCGATCAGGGCGGGGACAAGCAACTCGCCGCCCGGGCCCGGGAGTGGATCGAACGCAACTGCGCGGCGTTCTGCGACGGCTACGCGGCGGTGTCGGGGATCGACCCGCGGGATTCGGCGCAGCTGCTGGCCGCCTATGAACTCGACAAGGCGGTCTACGAGGCCGGCTACGAGGCGCGGCACCGGCCCGGCTGGCTGCCGATCCCGCTGCGCTCCATCGCCCGGTTGACGGCCGCGTAGCCAGATGGCGGCGACCCGCAGCGCCCGGCTGCGCCGCGCTTGCGATCGCCGCCCGATGCGGCTGCGCCGGCGGGTCATGTCTGACAACATGTCCCGCGTGGGGAGTCGGATCTTCAACAGCGAGGCGAGGTTGTCGTGGGTGCTGGCCGGGCTGGCCGGCGTGCTCGGGGCGACGGCGTTCACGCACTCCGCCGGATACTTCGTCACCTTCATGACGGGAAACGCCCAACGGGCCGCGCTGGGCTATTTCCGCGGCGACGTGCTGCTCTCGATGACGGCGGCGCTGCTGCTGGTGTGCTTCGTCGCCGGGGTGGTGATCGCGTCGGTGTGTCGCCGGCACTTCTGGGTCGCGCATCCACATGGCCCCACCGTTCTCACGACATTCAGCCTGCTGGCCGCCACCGTGGTGGACGTCCTCGATGAGGGATGGGAAGAGAACCTTCTCGACTTCGCGCCGATTATGTTGGTGGCCTTCGCCATTGGCGCGTTGAACACCTCGTTTGTCAAGGACGGCGAGGTGTCGGTGCCGTTGAGCTACGTGACCGGCACGCTGGTCAAGATGGGCCAGGGCATCGAACGCCACATCGCCGGGGGGACGGCGGCGGACTGGCTCGGCTACTTCCTGCTGTTCACCAGCTTTGTGTTGGGCGCCATCGTCGGTGGCTGCATCAGCCTGGTCGTCAACGGCACCTGGATGCTGGTGGTCGCCACGGCCGTGTCCGCGTTGACGACCGGCTACACCTACTTCCACCAGGACCGGCGCGCGCTGCTGGACGACCGGTCAGAAAAGAAGCATCGGCAGTAGCGCTGACCGGTGCGCTACTGCCGATGCTGGCTTGGAGGGTGTCAGGCCGCCGGTTGCGCCGGTGTCGCCGGTTGCGCCGGCTGCGCCGGCTGGGCGTTGACGGCGTTGAGCACCTGCAGGATGTCGGGCTTCATGGCGACCAGCTGCTGGTTCCAGTACGGCCACGAGTGGGTCCCGTTCGCCGGGAAGTTGAACGTCCCGTTGCGACCGCCCGCGGCCACGTAGTTGTTCTGGAACTGCTGGTTGGTGCGCAGCGTCAGGCCCTCCAGGAACTTCGCCGGCATGTTGTCGCCGCCGAGGTCGCTGGGCGTGCCGTTACCGCAGTAGATCCAGATCCGGGTGTTGTTCGCGACCAGCCGCGGGATCTGGACCATCGGGTCGTTGCGCTTCCACGCCGGGTCGGACGACGGGCCCCACATGCTGTTGGCGTTGTAACCGCCCGCGTCGTTCATCGCCAGGCCGATCAGGGTCGGCCACCAGCCCTCGGACGGGTTGAGGAAGCCCGAAAGCGAAGCGGCGTAGGGGAATTGCTGCGGGTAGTACGACGCCAGGATCAGCGACGAGCCACCCGACATCGACAGGCCCACCACGGCGTTGCCGAACGGCGACACCTGCTTGTTGGCCTGCAGCCACGCGGGCATCTCCTGGGTCAGGAACGTCTCCCACTTGTAGGTGTAGTTCTGGCCGTTGCCCGATGACGGCTGATACCAGTTGCTGTAGAAGCTGGACTGGCCGCCGACGGGCATGATCACCGACAGGCCGGACTGGTAGAACTCCTCGAACGCCGGGGTGTTGATGTCCCAGCCGTTGTAATCGTCCTGCGCCCGAAGGCCGTCGAGCAGGTAGACCGCGTGCGACCCGCCGCCCTGGAATTGGACTTTGATGTTGCGGCCCATCGACGGCGACGGCACCTGAAGGTATTCCACCGGCAGACCGGCCTTGGAGAACGCCCCCGCGGTAGCCAAGCCGCCGCCGGTGGCGACCAGGCCGGACAACAGGGCGGCCCCGACAGCCGCGATAGCCAGCCGGCGCGGCGCACTCGCTACGGCGCCACGCAACTTCCGCACCTCTTCGAAGAACGACATAGCTCTCTACCCATCCCAACTTTCGTCTGCCGCATCACGCGGGCGATTTCGTTCGCCAGCGCAGTGAAACACAGGGGGAGGGCGTAATTCGTCTGTCGCGGCCGCACTCGGAGATCGCGGTTGGCTAACGATTGGGCCTCGGCCCGGAATCGTCACAGTCAGGTCACGATTGGCTGACCGGCAACTAGGCGACGAGGCGGCGCAAAAGCGTTGAGGCCGTGGCGATCCCGACCACCGCTGCCACCACCAACACCACCACGTCGACCGGGTTGAACGGGGTGCCGATCAACAGCGCCCGCAGCGCGTCGACCTCGTAGCTCAGCGGGTTGACCTTGCTCAGCGCGTGCAGCCAGGCGGGCATCACGTCGACCGGGTACAGCGCGTTGGACGCGAAGAACAGCGGCATGGTGATGGCCTGCCCGATGCCCATCAGGCGATCGCGACTGAGCACCAGCCCGGCCAGGGTCATCGACAGGCAGGCGAAGAAGCCCGCGCCGAGCATGACCACGGCCATGGCCGCCAGGATCCGCAGCGGATTGACGGTCAGGCCGACGTTCATCAGGTAGGCCAGCGCCATCACGCCGACGACCTGGGCGACCGATCGCACCCCGGCCGCGAACGCCTTCCCGGTGATCAGCGCGGATGCCGGGGCCGGGGTCACCATCAGCTTGGCCAGCACCCCGGCGTCCCGATCCCAAATGATTTGTATCCCATAGAAAATCGAGATGAACAACGCCGACTGGGCGATGATCCCCGGCGCCAGGAACGCGAGATAGGACACCGGCCCGGTGTGGATGACGTGCAGCTTGCTGAAGGTCGTGCCGAAGATCAGCAGCCACAGCGCGGGCTGCACCATCCGGGTGACGAGCTCCGTCCGGTCGTGCTGCAGCTTCTGCAGCTCGACGATGGCGAACGCGCCGATGCGCGCCAGGGTTGCCTGGACCCGTTGCCATCCGCGCGGGGCGCGGACCAGGGTGGCCGCGGGGGCGTTGCGGACGATGTCAACTGGCACGGCTGGCAACCTTTCTGCTGGAACGGATTTCACGGAAAGAGACGGAAGCCTCCGAGTGGTCGGAGAGGTCGGATGCCGCGTAGTGGCGGAACACGTCCTCGAGCGTGGCGCCCGGTGACACCCGCGATTTCAGCTCGGCGGGCGTGCCCACGGCGCGCAACTTGCCCCGGTGCATCAGCGCGACCCGGTCGCACAGCGCGTCGGCCTCTTCCATGTAGTGGGTGGTGAGCAGGACGGTCATGCCGAACTGGGCCTGCATGCTCTGCACCTGCCGCCAGACACCGTCCCTGGCGATCGGGTCCAGGCCGACGGTCGGTTCGTCGAGCACCAGCAGCGACGGCCGGTTCACCAGCGCCTGGGCCACCTCGAGGCGACGCACCATGCCGCCGGAATACGCTCCCGCCCGCCGGTCGGCGACGTCGAGCAGCTCCATGGCGTCCAGCGCCTGCGCGACCCGTTCGGCCCGGCACGCGCGCGGCACACCGTAGAGCCGCGCGAACCATTGCACGTTCTGCCGACCGGTCAGCGACGGCTCGATCGAAAGTTGTTGCGGGACATACCCGATATTGCTCCGGATGTCCACCGTCTGACTGCGGGCATCCATGCCGAAGACGCGTAGCTCGCCCTGCTGCACCGGCGTCAGCGTGGTCAGCATGCGGACCAGCGTCGTCTTTCCCGCGCCGTTGGGCCCGAGCAGGCCCATCGTCTCGCCGGGCCGGACCTGCAGTGTCACGTCATCGACCGCGGTGAATTGGCCGTAGCGGTAGGTCAGGTTCTGGCAGTCGATCGCCATCGGCAGTCGGTCGCTCATGATCGCCGCTCCTGTAGTCGTCGGGTCATCGTGTCAAGGACCTCCAATCCCTTTGCCAGGGACTCGATTTGGTCGTGGTCGAGTTCGCCGAGCACTTCCGACAGCAACGCCCGCCGCGCGGCCCGAGACGCGTCGACGAGTTGCTGGGTGGGCTCGGCGAGCCGCAGCTGGCCGACGCGGCGGTCCGTCTTGCCGACGGTCCGGATCAGCAGGCCATTGGCGACCAGCTTGGAGACCAGGGTCGACGCGGTGTTAGGCACCAGGCCGAGCTCCGCGGCGGCGACGCTGACCGAGATTCCCGGTCGCCGGCCGACGAGCCACAGCAGCTCCGCCTGCGCCTCGGACAGCCGGGCCGAATCCAGCCCGCGACCGGCCGACCGGCGAAGTTGCCGGCGAAACCTGCCGACGACGCCGAAAACCTCGGCGACCAGATCGGTGCCCACGGTCGCTGCAGCCATATACCTCTGTTTACGAGCTAAATATGTGTGCAGGCTGTGTAGGGGCTAGCTCCCAGCTACTTGTCGAGAAACTGCAGGGCGACGTCGGCCAGCTCCCCGGCCACCACCCGGGCGGTCATGTAGCTGCACCGGGGTTGGCGGCGACGGTCCGTCGGCGACCCCGGATTGAGCAGGCGCAGGCCCGTGTCTGTCGTCGTGTCCCAGGGGATGTGGCTGTGGCCGAACACCAGCACGTCGCTGTCCGGGTAGAGCCGCGACATCCGCGCGTCGCGGCCGGCCGCCGCCCCCGTCTCGTGCACCACGGTCAGGCGCAATCCGTCCAGCGTGGCGTCGGCGCGCTCCGGCAGCCGCGCCCGCAAGGCGGGGCCGTCGTTGTTTCCCCAGCACCCGATCAGCCGCGCCGACCTGGCCTGCAGCTGGTCGAGCAGATCGGTCGACACCCAGTCGCCGGCGTGCACGACGACGTCGGCGCCGGCAACCTCGTCCCACACCCGCGCGGGCAGGTCGCGGGCGCGGCGTGGCACGTGGGTGTCGGCGATCAGCAGCAGCCTCACACGGTCATCTTGCGCTAAGCGCGCCGAGCCTGCGCTGACGGCGCCGAGCCTGCGCGCAGAGTGCGTTTCTCCGCCTCTGGGCAGCGCTGGACGCAATCTCGATCCGCCCGGGTTCTCGCCTCACCCTCGCTGGCTGCGGGCTTCGGCGCCCGTTTCGCCGGCGTCGATGGCGTCGTCGGGACCGGTCGCCCCGACGTACGAGCCGTCCTCGCCCTCCGCGGCGCGCGATCGGGCCTCGTGCACTTCGGGTTCTACGTCTTCCTCGGCTCTGTGGCCCTTGTTCTCCGGCATGGACCCAGGTTTCCCGCGCAGCGGCGCGCGAAACGGCCACGATCGGGCTCCGATAGGGTGCAGGCGGGCATCGTCAGCACCCCCAGGAGGACCAATGCGCACCTTCGATTCAGTGGCCGACCTCGCCGCCGCCACGGGCGAACAGATCGGGCAGAGCGACTGGGTGACCATCACCCAGGAGGACGTCAACCTGTTCGCCGACGCGACCGGCGATCACCAATGGATCCACGTCGACCCGGAACGCGCGGCCGCGGGTCCGTTCGGCACGACCATCGCCCACGGTTTCATGACCCTGGCGCTGCTGCCGCGGCTGCAGCACGAGATGTACACCGTCAAGGGCATCAAGCTGGCAATCAACTACGGCCTCAACAAGGTTCGCTTCCCCGCGCCGGTGCCGGTCGGCTCCCGGGTGCGCGCGCAGAGCTCGCTGGTCAACGTCGACGACCTCGGCGACGGCGCCGTGCAGGCGACCGTGTCGACCACGGTCGAGATCGAGGGCGGCGCCAAGCCGGCGTGTGTGGCGGAAAGCATCGTCCGCTACATCTCCTGAGGCGGTCAGAACTCGGCGATCGAGTGCTCGAGGCGCTCGGCCAGCCGGGCCTGGGCTTCGGCACGCCGGGTCGGTATGTGCTGAGACGGGAAAGGCGTTGCCACGGGCTGGTATTCGCGCAACGTGCGGCGCGCCACCGTCATCTTGTGCAGCTCGGTCGCCCCGTCCGCGATGCCCAGCGACTCGGCGGCGACCATCATCTTGACGAACGGCATCTCGTCGGAGACGCCGAGCGCGCCGTGCAGGTGCATGGCCCGTTGCACGACGTCGTGCAGCACCTGGGGCATCGCGACCTTCACCGCGGCGATGTCGCGGCGTACCTTCTGGTAGTCATGGTGCTTGTCGATCAACCACGCGGTCCGCAGCACCAGCAGCCGGAACTGCTCGATCTGGATCCAGCTGTCGGCGACCTTCTCCTGGGTCATCTGGAAATCCGATAGCCGACCGTGCCTGGTCTTCCGCGACACCGCACGCTCACACATCATGTCAAAGGCGCTGCGCGCCAACGCGATCGTGCGCATCGCGTGGTGGATGCGGCCACCCCCGAGCCGGGTCTGGGCGATCATGAAGGCCTGGCCCTCGCCGCCCAGCACGTGGTCGGCGGGCACCCGGACATCGGTGTAGCGGACGTAGCCGTGGCTGGCCCGCTTCGAGGATTCGGCGCCGACGCCGACGTTGCGCACTATTTCGACGCCCGGGGTCTCGGCGGGGACGATGAACAGCGACATCTTGTCGTAGGTGCGCGAGTCGGGGTTGGTGACGGCCATGACGATGAAGAACGACGCGTGCTTGGCGTTGGTGGAGAACCACTTCTCGCCGTTGATCACCCAGTAGTCGCCGTCGCGGGTGGCGGCGGTGACGAACTGCCCGGGATCCGAACCGCCCTGGGGTTCGGTCATCGAATAGCACGACGTGATCTCGCCGTCGAGCAGGGGTTGCAGGTAGCGCGCCTTTTGCTCGTCGGTGCCGAACAGCGCGAGGATCTCGGCGTTGCCGGAGTCCGGCGCCTGGCAGCCGAAGACCGACGGCGCCCAGCGGGAGCGCCCGAGGATCTCATTGAGCAGTGCGAGCTTGACCTGACCGAAGCCCTGGCCGCCGAGCTCGGGCCGCAGGTGCGCGGCCCATAGCCCCTGGTCCTTCACCTGCTGCTGCAACGGCCGCAGGATGGCCATCATCTCGGCGTTCTTTTTGTCGTACGGATCGAGGGCGACGAGATCGAGCGGTTCGAGTTCGTCCGTCATGAATTTTTCGACCCAGTCCAGCTTCGCCTGGTATTCCGGGTCCGTTTCGAAATCCCACACCGTGGCCAACCGTTCCCCGGCGCAGCGCCGCACCGGACTCGCTGATTACGCCACCTCATCCTAGAGGGCGGCGGCCGGGGATCAGCGGTCGCTGCGGGTCTCGATGACGCGCTCGGCGATGTCGACGAGCTTCGTCTGCCCCTCCTGCGAAAGCGCCCGCAGCATCTCGAAGGCGCGCACATCGTCGACGCCGTAGCGTTCCATGATGATGCCCTTGGCCTGGCCGATGCGATCCCTGCTCGACAGCGCCGACTCCATCTGCTCGCCGTGGCGCCCGGCCATGATGGCCGCCGCCGCGTGCGCGGCGAACACCGACCCGATGGTTTCGGCCTCGGTGTCCCACGCGCCGGCCTGGAAGCTGAACAGGTTCAGCGCGCCAGCGGTGCGGTCCGCCGTGTACAGCTTGAACGACAGGCTGCTCAGCACCCCGTGCTGCACGGCCGCCGGCGCGTACCGGGGCCAGCGGGGTTCCTTGCGAAGGTCATCGGTCCGCACCACCGTCTGTTTGAGGGCGGCGTCGGCGCAGGGACCTTCGCCGAATTCGTGCTGCAGCCTGTCGAGCTCCGCCACGAGACTGTCGGTGTCGGCGAGAGATTCGAAATCGCCGCCCCTTTTCACCAACAACACCCCCGCGATGTCCGTCGCGGGGATCAGCTGGACCGCCGCCGCGGTCACATCGGTGAGGACGTGCTCGAGCGCGCGGGGCGCGGCCATCTCGCGGGAGAGCCTGGCCATCCGCTCGGCCAGCTCGTGCGTGGAGTTCGGATGTGAAGGATCCATGAGACCGGATTTCGTTTGATTTGTCGTGCCTTTGACCCCGCCCAATCTAGGCATGGATGGATCCAGCGGCAAAAATCGTCGGGTTCGAAAATTTGCTGTGGTCGGTGTTTCGGCACATAGCGCAGGGGTACCCGCCGTCGATCAGGAAAATCGCAAACCCGCCGGGGAGGCCCAATGTTCGTGCACAACAAAGATCTTCAATTCGAGGTTCGGGTCGACCGGCCGGACCCACGCTTCGCGACGCTGCTGCAGGAGCAGTTCGGTGGCGCCAACGGCGAACTCAAGGCCGCGATGCAGTATTTCACCCAGGCTTTTGCCCTGCGGGGGAAGAACCCCAAGATGTATGACCTGTTCATGGACATCGCCACGGAGGAACTCAGTCACCTCGAAATGGTCGGGTCCATGATCACGATGTTGCTCGACGGGCTCAACGACAACTTGAAGATCGCCAACGAGAAATGCGACTGGATGCCGGCGGTGGCCAGCAACGACGGCCGCGAGCAGATCATCCATCAAGTCGCGGTCAACCCGCTGTATTTCGCGCTGAACGGGGGCACCCCCGACGTGAGCAACTCGCAGGGGGTGCCGTGGATGGGGTCCTACGTCAACGCCAACGGCGACCCGACGGTGGACCTGCGCAGCAACCTGGCCGCCGAGTCGCGGGCCAAGATCGTCTACGAATACCTCAAGCAGTTCACCGACGATCCCGGTGTGCAGGACACCTTGACCTTCTTGATGACCCGCGAGGTCACCCACTACCAGCAGTTCACCGCCGCGCTCAACGAACTCCCGGTGAACTTCCCGCCGGGGCAGTTGCCGGCCGACCCCCGCTTCCAAAACGTCGCGTTCAACATGTCCGACGGTGGGGAGTCGGTTCGCGGACCCTGGAACCAGGGGCAGGGCCCGTGGCCCAAGGGCATGGAATGGGAGTACGTCGAGAAGCCGGAGCAGCAGTGGCTGGGCGGCACCGCTCGCCAGAACAAGGGCGCCGAGCAGAACCCGTCGGGGTCACCCGCCGTCAACGCGGAAAAGCCGTTCACCCACGAACAGCGGATTCCCACAAGCTGATTGGATGCACGAGGCCGGGTGTCGATCGCTTCGACACCCGGCCTGGTGCGCTCGGCTCTCTAGTGCACCTGCGGGTCCGGCGGGTTGTCCTCGCTCCGGCCGGTGACGGCGTCGCGCACGTGGTCGACGACCGCGGCACCCATCCCCACCGTCTTCAGCACGGCCGGGTTGGGCGGCGTGGCCGGATGCGGGCGGGTCGGCGCCATTTTCTTTGCGGCCTCCAGCTTTTCGCCGATTTTCTCCAGATCCTCTCGGCCGATCACCACCTCGACCTGCGGCCACACCACCTCCTGCTCGTAGGCGATGTGTTCCCGGGCCGCTTTCACGAACTCTTGCAGCGCCTCGTGGTAGTCGGGATCTCCCGGCTTGCCGTCCTCCAGCCGCTGCAGCAGCTTCTTTCCGGCCTGCTCCTGCTCGATCGCCTTGTCGGCGAGCGAATCACCGATCGCGTTGCGCACCGCGGGCCAGAAGAATTGCTCCTCGATCGCCTCGTGCTGGGACTCGGCGATGATGAGGTTGTTCACCATGGTCTCCAGCCCGCTGCTCTCGGCGCCGGTCCCCGACGGCGCCCCGTCGAGGGTCTCCAGCAAGCCGAGCACACTCTGGTGGTCCTGGCGAAGAAAAGTGATCGCGTCCATGTCGTGCCTTCCGTGAGATTGGCGTGCGGGTACCCGGGTGTGATGTCTTGAAACGCGAGGGACGGCGGCGAAAAGCCTTGAGCGCCTTTAGTGGAGTCTGGGCAGCACGTTGCCGCGGTAGAAGTTGATGGCGGCGACGGGATCGTCCTGCGGGAAGTGTAGGAACGGTACCGCTCCGGCGTCGAGAACCTTCTGCACGGCAGCGACGTGCGGGGCGGGGTCGGTGCCGACCGTCCAGTTGGCCAGGACCTTGTCAATCGGGTTCGACGCCGCGGCGTGCTGGATCTCGACGGGGTTCGGTTGATCGACGGCCCCGGCGGTGAAGCGCCACAGGGTGGCGGCGCGGGTGGCCTGGCCGTTGTCGCCGACCACGGCGAACAACTCGGCGCGCTTGCCGAGGTTGGCGGCGTCGCGTCCGGCGGCCTGGGCTCCGGCGCTGAACGCGGCCAACAACTTCGCATCGGTGACCTCGCGGGCCTGGGTGATCCAGCCGTCGCCGTATTGACCGGCCAGTGTTGCGCTCTTGGGGCCGCTGGCGGCGACGAAGATCGGCGGCGGCGTGGCCGGGGTGTCGTAGAGCTTCAACGAATTCGTCCGAAAGTAGCGGCCGGCGAAGGATATTCGCGAACCACTCCACAGTTGCCTGATCAATTCGATGGCCTCGACCAGGCGGTCGTGGCGCTCACGGTAGTTGCCGTACGCGTCGGTGGTGGCCTGTTCGTTGAGACGCTCGCCGGTGCCCAGGCCCAGGAACACCCGGCCCGGGCTGAGGATGGCCAGGGACGCGAACGCCTGGGCCACCGTGGCGGGGTGATAGCGGTAGGTCGGGCAGGTCACCCCGGTGCCGAACGAGATGCGGCTGGTGGCGTTGCCGACCAGCGCCAGGGTCAGCCACGGAAACATCGAGTGCCCCTCGTCGTCCTGCCACGGCTGGATGTGGTCGCTGGCCCAGGCGTACTGGAAGCCGGCCTGCTCGGCGGCCTGCGCCTGCGCCACCAGCTGATCGGTACGGAATTGCTCATGGGAGAGCACGATTCCGACGCTCTTGCCCGCCGGCGGCGGAGCGGTGGGCTTGTGATCGGATCCCGATTTTCCGCAGGCTTCCGATATTCCGACGGGGCCGAGCACGCCCGCACCGGCGGCTATCCGCCCGAACGCCCGCCGCGAGATGCCGGTCACCGGATCGGCATACCCGTCCCGTCGCGCATCACACCCACTAGCCTGACGTGGGTGACCCCGCAAGTGCGCCCGGCGCGCAAAGCCGACGTTCGCGAGCTGTCACGCACCCTGGCGCGGGCCTTCTACGACGACCCCGTCATCATGTGGATCCTTCCGGACGAGCGCGCGCGCTCTGCGCAGGCGGCCCGGTTGTTCGCGGCGATGACCCGCCACCATCATCTGGCCGGTCGCGGCGTCGAGGTGGCCTGCGACGGCCCGGGCATCGGCGCGGCGGCGCTGTGGGACCCACCCGACCGCTGGCGGCATTCGCGCCGCGAGGAGTTCTCGATGATGCCGAGCTTCATCCGCGTGTTCGGGTCGCGTTCGGCCAGGGCGCGCGGAGTGCAGGAACTGATGAAGCGCCTGCACCCCGAAGAACCCCACTGGTATCTGGCCGTGCTGGGCAGCGACCCCACCGTGCGCGGCCAGGGCTACGGGCAGGCGCTGATGCGGTCGCGGCTGGACCGCTGCGACGCGGAGTACTGCCCGGCGTATCTCGAGTCGAGCAAACCCGAGAACGTTCCGTACTACGAACGTTTCGGCTTCACGGTCACCCAGGAGATCCGGCTGCCCCACGGGGGTCCGCCGATCTGGGCGATGTGGCGTACGCCGCGGTGAGCCCTCACCGCGTTTAAGCGCGGGGCACCCGGGCAATCGTTGCGTATGGCTAGCGACACTGGCGACTTTCCCGAAGAGGGCGGCCCGGGTGACACCCTGAGCGCGAGCGAGGGCACCGACTCTGACGAGCTGCGCAACGACGACGGCGACATCGTCGTCGACCCGCCCGAGGACTGGAGCGAAGCGAATCGCTTCGGGATGACGGCTCGCGAGGAGCGCGAAGGCGAATCCCTCGACGATCGACTGGCCGAGGAAGAGCCGGACGTTTCCGCCGACGCGGCCCTCGGGGCCGGCGCGGGCGACGACGGTGGTCCCGGGCGCGCCCACCACGGCCAGATCGACGGCACCCCCGAAGACGGGGACTCCCTGTACGACGTTGTCGACGAGCAGCCCGAGCAGTGAGTGCTCGGTTGTTCACTCCGCGGACGCGGCGTTCGCCTTAGGGACTGCTCCGCCAGCCGGCGATCCCGATGGTGATCATCCGCAGCTGCTTGACCGCCGCCCGCCGGATGTCTTCCAGCGCCTCGGTGGTCTGCGCGTCCTCGATCGCCTCGGCGATGACGATCATCGAATTGACGAACAGGGTCGCCAGGATGTTCAGGTCCTCGGTGCTCCAGGCGTTGAGGCCGGTGAAGCGGGCGAGGTCGGTGGCCAGCTCGGAGGTGATCAACCGCAGCTCGGTGCGGATCGCGTAGCGCAGCACGGTCACCCCGCCCGAGCGTTCCCGGTAGATGAAGCGCCAGTGCTCGCGCCGCTCGGTGATGCTGGCGACGACGATCTCCACCGACGACTCGATCACCCGGTTCGGGTCCAGCTTGCCGGCGCGCGCCCCCCGCAGGGTGTCCCGCAGGGTGCGAAACGATTCGTCGATCAGGACCAGCCCGAGCGCCTCCATCGATTCGAAGTGCCGGTAGAAGGCCGCCGGCACGATCCCGACCTCGCGGGTCACCTCGCGCAGGCTCAGGCTGGAAAAGCTGCGGTCCTGCAGCAGCTTGAGCGCCGCGGCGATGATCGCGCGACGCGTGGCCTCCTTGCGCTCCTCACGCGACGGGTTCTCGCGGGAGCGCTCGCGGCCCGACCGATGCGGCCGTGAGCTAGGAGTACGGCTGTTCACTATGTGAACCCTACCACAAACAGGCACAAAACCCTTGACTACCAGGGCAGTGCCGTCGCACGGTGTACATATGTTCACTCAAACAGCGACTCGAAATCTCGCGCAAAGCTTGCGGAAGCGAGTGCTGGGTTCAGACCTGCTGGACCTGCTCACCGGTCCGCACGGCGTGGACCGCTACACCGAGCTGGTGGCGCCGACCTGGACGCTGGGCGAGGCCCGCGCCAAGGTCGTCGACGTCCGCCGCACCACGCCGCGCAGCGTCACGCTCACGCTCGCCCCCAACGCGACCTTCACCTCCAACCACACCCTTCAGGCCGGCCAGTACGTCAACCTCACCGTCGACATCGACGGTCGCCGGCACACGCGCTGCTACTCACCGGCCAACGCCGAAGGCGGCAGCACCCTCGAGCTGACGATCGGCCACCACGACGGCGGGCTGGTGTCGAGCTACCTCTACGAGCGGGCCCACCGCGGCATGGTGGTCGGCCTGGCCGGCGTCGGCGGCGACTTCGTGTTGCCCGCGGTGCGGCCGCGCCGGATCCTGCTCGTCTCCGGCGGCAGCGGCATCACGCCGGTCATGGCGATGCTGCGCACGCTGATCGCCGAGCGCCACGACGGCGAGGTCGCCTTCGTGCACTACGCCCGCACGCCCGCGGAGGCGTGCTACCGCGACGAACTGGCCGCCCACCGCGATCGGTCCGGCGTCCGCGTTCTGCACGGGTACACCCGCTCCGGCGCCGGGGACCTGGTCGGCCGCTTCTCACCGGAGCACCTGGCCGCCGCCCTGCCCAACCCCGACGCGGTGTTCGTCTGCGGGCCAACGGCTTTGGTCGAGGCGGTGCGCGAGCACTGCGACAACGTGTACACCGAGAGCTTCGTGCCGCCGGCCTTCGACGCTCCGGCCGACCCGTCGGGCGGCCGAATCGCCTTCGCGGACAGCGGGATCGACGTCGTCGACGACGGCCGGTCGCTGCTGGAGCAGGCCGAATCGGCCGGCCTGACGCCCCAGAACGGATGCCGGATGGGCATCTGCCACACCTGCACCCGGCGCAAAACCGCCGGAACCGTGCGCAACCTGGTCACCGGCGCGGTGTCCACCCAACCCGACGAGGACGTGCAGATCTGCGTGTCCGTCCCGGTCGGAGACGTCGATCTAGCCCTCTGACTCTCACGATGGAGAGGAGAAATGCCATGTCAGACACCAAGATAACCCTGACCCCCGAGCAGGCCGAGGCGTTCGGCCGCGAACTCGACGCCATCAAGGAACGCGTGGTCGCGGACCTCGGCGAAAAGGATGCCGACTACATCCGCCGCGTCATCAAAGCTCAACGCGCGCTGGAAGTCGGCGGCCGGGCACTGCTGTTCCTGCCGCCCGCGTGGCCGCTGGGCACCGCGATGCTGGGCGTGTCCAAGATCCTGGACAACATGGAGATCGGCCACAACATCATGCACGGCCAGTACGACTGGATGCGTGACCCGGCGATCTCCGGCCGGTCCTTCGAGTGGGACACGGCCTGCCCCGCCGACCAATGGCGGCACTCGCACAACTACATGCACCACACGCACACCAACATCGTGGGGATGGACCGCGACATCGGCTACGGCATCCTGCGGATGAGCGAGGACCAGCGCTGGCATCCTTACTACCTGGGCAACCCGGTGTACGCATTCCTGCTGATGGTGCTGTTCCAGTACGGCGTCGCCCTGCACGAGCTGGAGACCGAACGCATCCGCTCCGGCGAGATCCGGCTCGCCGACAAGCGCGAGGTGTTGCGCGAGATCTGGAAGAAGACGCGCCGGCAGACCCTCAAGGACTACGTCGCCTTCCCGCTGCTGGCCGGGCCGTTCGCCCCGTTCGTCTTCGCGGGCAATCTCTCGGCGAACCTGATGCGCAACGTGTGGTCGTACATGATCATCTTCTGCGGTCACTTCCCGGACGGCACCCAGGAGTTCACCGTCGAGGAGACCAAGGAGGAGTCCCGCGGCATGTGGTACTTCCGCCAGGTGCTCGGTTCGGCAAACCTGACCGGGGGCAAGCTGTTTCACCTGCTGTCCGGCAACCTCTCGCACCAGATCGAGCATCACCTGTTCCCGGACATGCCGGCCCGCCGGTATGCCGAGATCGCGCCCGAGGTGCAGGAGATCTGCCAGCGCTACGGCATCCCCTACAACCGGGGCCCGCTGCCGCGGCAGTTCGCCACCGTCGTCCGCAAGATCGTCAAGCTGACCTTCCCGGACTCGTGGACGCGGAAGCCCAGCCCCGACCGGCCCGCCGATCGGGTCCCCGTCGCCGCATAACGTCTCTGTCCCGCTTCTCACCGGAGCATTGCCTCCGGCCCGTTCCGGGGGACAATGAGGTGCGTGGAATGGACCGGTGCGCGCTACGCGGACACCCCCACGGTGGAGGCCTCGACGTGGATCGACGCCGACCCGGCGCGGGTCTGGGACCTGGTCTCCGACATCGAGCTGATGCCGACGTTCAGCAACGAGCTGAAGGCGGTGGAGTGGGTCGAGGGAGCGGACCGGCCCCGGCCCGGCGCCCGGTTCGTCGGGCACAACGAGCACGAGGCGTTCGGGCAGTGGAGCACCACCTCGCAGATCGTGGCCTGTGATCCGCCGCGCGAATTCGCTTGGGCGGTAGGGGAAATCGAAAACCCGTCGGCGACCTGGCGATTTCGGCTGAAGCCCCGCGACGGCGGCACCCTGCTGAGCTTCTGGATGCGGATGGGACCGGGGCGTTCGGGCCTTTCGGTGGCCATCGACTCGATGCCCGACAAGGAAGAAAAGATCGTGTTCGTGCGGATGCGCGAGTTTGAGGCCGCGATCACCAAGACGCTCGCCGCGCTCAAGAGGCTGGCCGAACGCGGAGTGCGTTGATGCGCACGGCGACGACGGTCGAGTTTTCCGGCGCCGCAACCGAAGTCGTCACTCTCGCCGTCGAGGCGGAAAAGCTGGGACTCGACGTGTGCTGGGTGGCCGAGGCATGGGGTGCGGACGCGCCGTCGGCGCTGGGCTACCTCGCGGCGCGTACCGACCGGATGCTGCTCGGTTCCGGCATCCTGCAGGTCGGCACCCGGTCGCCCGTGCTGGTGGCCCAGACCGCGATCACGTTGTCCAACCTCTCGAACGGCCGATTCCTGCTCGGGCTGGGTGCGTCGGGTCCGCAGGTGATCGAGGGCCTGCACGGCGTCTCGTTCAGCCGGCCGATGGCGCGCATCGCCGAGACCGTCGACGTCGTGCGGCAGGCGTTCGGCGGCGGCAAGATCTCCCACTCCGGGAAGGAGTTCCAGATCCCGCGGCCCGGTGGCGAGGCGGTGCCGATGCGGTTGTCGACCCGGGCCGAGCACCACATCCCGATCTACCTGGCGACGCTGTCACCGGCGATGCTGCGGCTGACCGGGCGGATCGCCGACGGCTGGCTGGGCACCAGCTTCGTGCCGGAGGGCGCCGGCGACGCCTACTTCGCGCACCTGGACGAGGGGCTGGCCGCCGCCGGACGCGGTCGCGCCGACATCGACATCTGCCAGGGCGCCGAGGTCGCCTTCGCGGCGGACGAAGACGAGCTGCGCGGCATGGTCGCGGGCCGCAAAAAGGAGCTCGCGTTCAGCCTCGGTGGCATGGGCTCGTCGAGCACGAACTTCTACAACCGGGCCTACAGCCGCCAGGGCTGGGCCGACGTGGCGGCCGAGGTCCGCGAACGCTGGCAGCGCGGCGACCGCGACGGCGCGGCCGGCCTGGTGACCGACGAGATGGTGCTGGCCACCACGCTGATCGGCACCGAGGCGATGGTGCGATCGCGGCTCGGCGTCTGGCGCGACGCCGGCGTCAACACCGTGCGGCTGTATCCCGCCGGTGACACGCTGGATGCCAAACTGAACACCCTGGGCCGCGCGATCGAGCTCGTCCGCGACGCCTAGTGCGCCGCTGTCGGCGCCTCGGACAGCTTGACGATTTGCACGTCGGGGCGCTGCGGCACCGCATCGGCCAAAAACCAGCGGAAGGCGAGGTTGCCTCGCGGATAGCCCAGCGTGGTCAGCGAATTCGGGTGGGCCGTCAGCGTGTTCGCCAAGACGATGGTCACCGAGCCGTCGCTGTTGAGCGCGGCGCTGTGCCCGTTGACCGAGCACCGCGCATCCGACGCGCCGTAGGTCGCCATGAACTGGTTCCACACCACCATGTTCCAGAATCGGCACGCCGGCGGCCGGTGTGTGATCACCAGCGCCTCGTCGTCGTCGAGCACGAAGCTGCCGTAGGCGTAGCACGCGTCGCGCGCCGACCAGCCGAAGTTGGCGTCGGGCACCTGATAAGGATCGGCGAATTCGTTGGCGGCGTGGGCGGTTTCGTGGCCGAGCGCGTGTTGGTCGTCGGCGCGCGTACCGACGGCCAGCGGGACGATGGCGAACATCGTGCGCAGCCAGGCGGCGGCTGCGCGCAAACTCGCGGCAGTCTCGGCGTCGCCGTGCCGAATCGGATCCGGCTCGTCGAGCGCCTCGATGTGCCAGACCACCGGGCGGCCGGTCAGCGGGTCGGCCTGATAGTCGCGAGTCATCAACACGGCCGCGTCGGGCGTCGGCGGGAATTCGAAGCTGAAGTTGCCGTCGGCGTCGACGTCGAGGTCACTGTCGCGGACGATCGACACGACCCGGTCCGACCAGGCGCCCGGCGACGGCTCGTTGTAGGCCGTGACCGAAAAGTACACGCTGTCACCGCGATTGCCACTGATGCGGTACCGCCGCTCCGGATCGACCGGGCACAGGTAGTAATAGGCGTCGGTGTTGTCGCCGCCCCAGCGGCGGTCCCGGCGAAACGGCGTGTTCACCGCGACGAACTGCGGCCGGCCGGGCTCGGGAAACAGGTAGGCGTCCAGGGCGACGCCCAGCGTGGTGGCGAGCATCCGGTAGCCGTCGGCGACGTGGCGGTCATCGGTCACCGCCCGGTCGCCCTCGAGGAAGCCGCGGTCGAGACCACCGAGGGTGGCCAGTAGCTCTTGCCACGCGGCCGTCGATTCGTGCGTCATGCGCTGATTCCCTTCAGAAGCAAGGCGGTGGTGCGATCGACCCACGCGTCGTCGAGTTCGGCGACGCGCGTCAACAGGCCCATCAGCGTGATGCCGGCAATGGCCTCGGTCAGCTCGGCGGCGGTCACGTCGGGCCGGACCTCGCCGCGGCCCGCGGCCCGCTCGAGCAGCTCGGCGAGGCCGCCGCCGATGATGCCGGCGAACCGCTCCAGCAGCGCCGAGTGCAGGCTCGGATCCGCGGCCATCTCACCGACCAGGCCCGGCAGGGCCGACCGGGCGGCCGGCGTCGTCAGGAAAGCCATTGAGCGGCGGACCATTTCGCGCAGGTCCTCGGGCAACGTTCCGGTGTCGGGCAGCTCGGTCGCCGCGCCGATCGGGAACACCGCCTCGTGCACGAGGTGCGCCTTGCTCGGCCAGCGGCGGTAGATCGCGGGCTTGCTGGTGCCGGCCCGTTGGGCGATCGCGGAGACCAACAGCCCGGCATAACCCGTCTCGGCGAGCAGTTCGACGGTCGCGCTCAGCACCGCGCCGTCGATGCGTGGGTCACGGGGCCGGCCAAAATCCACTACCATTACGAAACCGAGAGTAACATAAGTCGCCGTGACCGACGCCGTTCGCCTTGACGACCTCGCCCAGCCCCGGTTCAGCCCCGAGGCGCAGCAGATTCTCGACATGATGGCCACGCTGGCCCCGGACGCGCCGCTGGACTCCGACGCGCTGCATGCCCGGGCCGCCGCCGACACCGGCCTGGACGATTTCGGTCCGGCGGACTACCGCGAACGGCTCGACGTCTACCTCGCCGCGCTGCGCGACATCGACGGGTTGCACCCGGCAGGCGCGGTCAACTTCTACGCGCAGCTATTGCAGTTGCTCAAGAACCGGCTGTTGTTCACCGACCTGCTGAGCAGGCACCCCGACATCGACGACCTCGCGCTGGTGCCGCCGATCGTGATCGCCGGCCTGCCCCGCACCGGCACCACCCACCTGCACAACCTGCTGGCGGCGGCGCCCACCTTCCGCACCATGCCGTACTGGGAAAGTGTCGAACCGTTTCCGCTGCCGGCCGAGGCGGGCGTCGAACCCGATCCGCGGCGGGTCCGGATGGATGTCGGGGTCGGCGTGATCAACACCGTGATGCCGCATTTCCCGCTCATGCACGAGATGACCACCGACCACGTCCACGAAGAAATCCAGTTGCTGGCCAACGACTTTTCGACGATGCTCTTCGAGACGCTGGCCGACGCGCCGCGCTGGCGCGACTATTACCAGGCCCACGACCAGACGCCGCACTACGAATACCTCGCCCGGCAACTCAAGGCCATGCAGTTTCTGCGCGGCGGGCGACGCTGGCTGCTCAAGTCGCCCCAGCACCTCGAGCAGGTGCCGGTGTTGGACCGCGTCTTCCCCGGCAGCATCGTGGTGTTCACCCACCGCGACCCGGTCCCCGTGGCGCTGTCGATGATCGCGATGATCACCTACTCGGCGCGCATGCACCGCTCACCCGTTCCGGTGCCGCAGATCGCGCGGTACTGGGTCGACCGGCTCGACCAGATGCTGGCGGCACTCGTCCGCGACCGCGACACGATCGGTCCGGACCGCTCGATCGACATTCGCTTCGACGATTTCATGGCCGACGAACTCGGCGTCGCCGAGCGGGTATACGCGCTGGCCGGCGAGCCGTTCACCGAACCGGCGCGCGCGGCGGTCGCCGGCTACCTGTCGGGCCACCAGCGCGGCCGGCTGGGCAACGTCGAAACGTCGCCCGAGATGTTCGGGCTCATGGAGGACGAGCTGCGCTCGCGGTTCGCGCCCTACGTGGAACGGTTCCTGGCCTGATCCGTTTTGCGGCATCGAGTACCTTCTCAACACATGGTCGCTATGCCCGCGCTGGACGGTGTCGAACACAGGTACATCGAGCTCGGGGACGGTGTCACCATCCACGTCGCGGACGCCGGTCCGGCCCATGGGCCCGCGGTGATGCTGGTGCACGGCTTTCCCCAGAACTGGTGGGAGTGGCACAAACTGATCGGCCCGCTCGCCGCCGACGGTTATCGCGTGCTGTGTCCCGACCTGCGCGGCGCGGGGTGGAGCTCGGCCCCGCCGTCCCGGTACCTCAAGGACGACATGGCCGACGACCTGGCCGCGGTCCTGGACCGGCTGGGCGTTGCGACCGTCAAACTGGCCGCCCACGACTGGGGCGGCCCGGTCGCGTTCACCATGATGCTGCGCCACCCGGAGAAGGTCACCGGATTTTTCGGGATGAACACCTCGGCGCCGTGGACCAATCCCAACCTCAAGCTGCTGCGCAACGTCTGGCGGTTCTGGTACCAGGTCCCGATCGCGCTGCCGGTGATCGGCCCGCGCGTGGTCGGCGATCCGAAGGCCCGGTTCTACCGGATGCTGGCCTCGTGGGTCGGCGGGGACTACCTGGTGCCCGAGGACGAGGTCCGCTTCTACATCGAGTGCATGCGCCAGCCCGGGCACGCGTTGGCGGGCTCGCGGTGGTATCGCACCTTCCTGAGCACGGAGCTGTTCCGCTGGCTGCGCGGCGAATACAACGACGCGCGCGTCGACGTACCGGTCCGCTGGCTCAGCGGCACGAAGGATCCCGTGCTCACCGTGGACCTGCTGGACGGATACGCCGACCGCATCAGCGATTTCGAGGTCGAGATCGTCGAGGGCGCCGGGCACTGGATCGTCGAGGAGCGCCCCGAGCTGGTCCTCGACCGCCTGAAGGCCTTCCTGCGCGCCGAAAGTTAAAGCGCCGGGCCGACTTTGGTCGTCATTCGACGCCGATGGTGACCTCGGTGGACTTGATGAACACCGTCGCGGGCTGACCGACCGCCAGGCCGAGGTCGGTCGCCGCGTCCTTGGTGACCGACGACGTGACGATCTGGTCGCCACCGTCGAGCTTGACCTTCACGATGGCCATCACGCTGCCGAGGTCGACCTCGGTGATGGTTCCCTTGAGCTGGTTTCGCGTCGACAGCCGCATCGCAATCCTCCAAGTCCGGTTGGGGGTTCGCGACGAGCCTAGCTTCGCGGGCCCAGCAGGGCTATGGACGCGTCGACCGCGGGTTCGACGATTTCGCGGACGGGCCGGCCGTCTTCGACGGACAGCGCGGTCAGTTCCCGCAGGCCGCCCAGCAGGATCACGGCCAGCGGCGCGGTCAGCGGAGGCAGCTGCGCGCGGCGAAACCCCGGGCTGGCGCTGAGGTCGATCAGCAGGTTGGACAACAACTGCACGCCGCGCCGCTGGACCGGGCGGGCGACGTCGCCCAGCGACGGCAGCTCGCGAATCAGGCTCAAGGTGATGGCCGGGCGGGCCTCCATGTGTTCGACGTACGCCTCGACGGCCTGACGAATCTGTCGGTGCCAGTCCGCCTCGGGATCGACCGCGGCGGCGATGCTCTCGCCGAGCTTCTCGATGTCGTCGCGGAGCAACTCGAGGAAGCACTCCTCCTTGCTGGCGAACTGGTCGTAGAACGTGCGCTTTGACGTGCGGGCGTGGCGGACGACGTCGGCGACGGTGCTGGCGCGGTAACCACGCTCGCCGATCGAGGCGGCGAGACCGTCGAGCAGGCGAAGGCGAAAGGGATCCGATCCGGCCGGGGCGTCGGCGAGGACCGCAGTGTCGACCGTTGATGTCACAGGCGGCGCCCCCTTCGCGAACACGGCACCTTGTCAGGCTTGGTACCACAGAGTACCGTATCGGGAAAGGATTTGGTACACCGCGGTACCAACCCCGATGGGGAGAAATGGGGAGCATCACCGCCATGAGCGACGTCGTCACCGCCCCGCCGGCCGTTCGCCTACCGCCGGCCACCCGGATGCCGAAACTGCTGCAGGGCATCTTCTTTGCGGTCTCGCGCCGGTGGATGATCCAGCGGCTGGCGCGCCGACACGGCAACGTGTTCACGGTCAACATCCCGATCTATGGCCGCGTGGTGGTGGTCGGCGACTGGAGGCTGGCCAAGCAGGTGTTCACCACCAGCCCGGAAGAGCTCGGAAACATCCAGCCCAACCTGAGCCGGCTGTTCGGCTCCGGGTCGGTGTTCGCGCTCGACGGCGACGATCACCGCCGGCGTCGACGCCTGCTGGCGCCGCCGTTTCACGGCAAGAGCATGAAGAACTACGAGGCGATCATCGAAGAGGAGACGCTGCGAGAGTCGGCCGGCTGGCCGGAAGGCGCGCCCGTGGCCACGCTGCCGTCGATGATGCGCATCACGCTCAACGCCATCCTGCGCGCGGTGTTCGGGGCCGAGGGCGCCGAGCTCGACGAGCTGCGCCGGCTGATCCCGCCGTGGGTCACCCTGGGTTCGCGCCTGGCGGCGCTGCCGAAACCCGAGCGCGACTACGGCCGGTTCAGCCCGTGGGGCCGGCTGGCCGAGTGGCGCCGCCAGTACGACGTCGTGCTCGACCGCCTGATCGACGCGGAGCGGGCCGATCCCCATTTCGACGAGCGGACCGACGTGCTGGCGCTGATGCTGCGCAGCACCTACGAGGACGGTTCGGCGATGTCCCGCAAGGACATTGGCGACGAGCTGCTCACGTTGCTGGCCGCCGGGCACGAAACCACCGCCTCCACGCTGGGCTGGGCTTTCGAACGGTTGAGCCGCCACCCGGATATCCTGGCCGCCCTGGTTGACGAGGCGGACAACGGCGGCTCCGAGCTGCGCCAGGCGACGATCCTGGAGGTCCAGCGGGCGCGCACGGTCATCGATTTCGCCGCCCGCCGCGTGTACCCGCCGGTCTTTCAACTCGGTGAATGGGTCATCCCCCACGGGGACTCGATCATCATCAGCATCGCGCAGATCCACAACGACCCCAGCGTCTTTCCCGACCCCGAACGCTTCGACCCGCAGCGCTACATCGAAAACAAGCCGTCCTCGTTCGCGTGGATTCCGTTCGGCGGCGGCACCCGGCGCTGCGTGGGTGCGGCGTTCGCCAACATGGAGATGGACGTGGTGTTGCGAACGGTGTTGCGCAACTTCACCATTGAGACCACCACGGAACCCGGGGAACGGTGGCACAGCCGCGGCGTCGCGTTCACCCCGAAGGACGGCGGACGCATCGTGGTGCACCGCCGCTGAGCAGCTAGCCTTCGGGACGCGGCGCTGCCGGCTTGGGGGCGCGGCGGGCGGTTTCCAACGCGATGCACAGTTCCGCCGCGGCACGTGGATCGGTGAGCACTCGGCCGGTCCGGTGCTCGAGTTTGCGCAACCGTTGGCGCACCGTGTTGGGGTGCACGTACAGCGCGCCCGCCGCGCGTTCGGCGGAACCGCCGTTGTCGAGCCATGCCTCGAGCGTGTCGAGCAGCACGTCCCGCTCGTGGTCCGCCAAATCGTCCAGAGGGCCGAGGACCGTGGCCGACAGGCGGGCCATCACATCCGGGTCGGCCACGGCCGTCACCGCCATCACGTCGCGGTCGAAGACCGTGACGCTCGCGCGGTCAGGACGGGAGCCCGTCATCGCGATTCGCGCGTATCGCAACGCGACCGCGGTTTCCCCGAGGTCGCTGATCGGCGGGCTGATGCCGATTCGGGGCGCCCGATACGCGCCGAGTTCCTTGAGCACGAGGTCGAGCATCCGCGGACCAAGCTGCAGGATGCCGACCTCGATGTCGGGCTGCAACCGCCAGGCGGAGGCGATTCCCTTGGCGGCCAAGCGACTCTCGATGTCGGGCAACACGGAGCGTCCGATGCTGGACAGTTCCGCGCACACGACGACGTACGGTCCGCGCAGCGAAATCCTCAGTGCGTCGGCGGTATTCCAGATATCCAGGTTGTCCGGCAGCCGGCCGTCGATGAGCGCCTGCACCATCGCCGAACGCTCCCGCTGGCGGCCGACGACTTGGCGGGCTATTTCTTCCTGGTACCCGCTGACCATGGCCGTGGTGAACTCGTCCAGCACCATCCACATCGCCGAGGCGGCGTGCACCAATCCGCCGTCGCTTACCGTGGCGGACCGCGCCGCTTCGGCGCGCAGTTCGTCCCACAGAAAGCGTGCGCACTTCCGGTAGGAATCCATGACCGCCGGCAACGGCACACCGGCGGCCGCCCGGTTGCGGCCGGTGGCCGCGGCCGCGCTCGTGTCGTAGGCGCGCCCGGGTTGACCGAACGCGCCCAGGATGAAGTCGAGGTGGCTCCGCACGGTGCTGCGCAGTTGGTCGTCGGTCACCAATGCCACGGTCCGGTGGAAGTCGACGTCGCGGCGCATCAGCCCCAGCATGGTGTCGGCCAGTTCGTCGGCGCGTGAGAGCAGGGCGGCACCGAGTTCGGCGAGTTGCGCGTCCGCGGAATCGGCGGCCATAGCCGCAGCCTAATGGGCGTCAGGGCATCAGCACCTGTCCCGGCCCGGTCGTGCTGATCTCCGCGGCCCGCATTGCGGCATCAGCCCAGATGCGCGAGTTGGGGTTTGGTCGGCACCACGATCACCGTCGGTCCGTCGGCTCCAAGCGCGGCCTGGAATTCGTTCACCAGCTGTTCGGTGTCCGCCACGGTGACGGCGCGGCATCCGAAGCCCGTTGCCAGCGCGTGGATGTCGAGACCGGGCAGATCCAGACCGGGCACACCCGGTGTCTTCTCAAGTAGCGCAAACGATTTCAAGACCGAATACTCGCCGTTGCGCATCACGACGAACACGATCGGTAGTTTGTGTTGCGCCGCGGTCCAGATCGCCTGGATCGAATACTGGAACGAGCCGTCGCCGATGGTCGCCACGACAGCGCGTTTGCGACCGGCTGCGCGGTCGCCGAGCGCGACGCCGACCGCGCCCGGCACTCCCCAGCCGATGCCCCCGCTGCCGGTGGCGAAGAAGGAATGCGAACGCAGGGTGGGCAGCCAGCGGGCCTGCTCGGCCATCGTCGACGTCGACTCGTTGACCAGCGCGGCTTCCGGCGGCTTCACCGTGTTCAGTGCGGAGTACACCTGTGCCGGCGTCAGCGGGGCGGCGGCGGGTTCCACCGTGCCCGGGGTGCGGTCCAGCGGCTTGGGCGTCGGCCGGTCGGTCTTGGCCTCGATCAGCGGGGCGAGCTGTTGCAGGGCCAGCAACGTGTCGCTCAGCAGGCTGTCGCCCACCGGCGCGGCACCGGCCAGCCATGGGTCCGCGGTGATGTGCAGCAATTCGGTGCCCTCGGGCAAGAAGTCGCCGGCCACGTACGGGTAGTAGCGGAAGACCTGAGCGCCGACGACGACGACCAGATCGTGGCCGCGCAGCACCGCGTTCACTTCCGCGATCGTCATCGGCAGCATGCCCTGGTAGAGCGGATGGTCTTCGGGGAAAGACACGCGGTCCGGCAGGGCACTGGAATACACCGGGGCGTGCACCTGCTCGGCGAACGCGACGGCGGCGTCCCACCCGCCGGCCCGGTCGACTTCGGGACCGACGACCAGCAGCGGCCGCCGCGCCCGGTTGATGCGCTCGGCGAAGTCACCAAGGCGCGCGGCGTCGGGCGCGCTGCGGCTGCTGGCCGTCCGGACCACCGCCGGCCCGAGTGCTGGCCTGTCCCAGTCATCGAGGGGGATCGACAGGTACACGGGGCCGGCGGGCGGCTGGACCGCGACGGTGTAGGCCCGCATGAACGCCGCCGGCACGTCCTCGGCGCGGGTCGGTTGGTATGCCCACTTGACCCACGGAAGGGGAAGCAGCGTTTCATCGGTGTTGGTCAAATATGGCTCGCACAAGATCATTTCGCGGGTTTGCTGTCCGGCGGTGACGATCATCGGGGTGTTGCTCTTATACGCACTGATTAGGCTGCCCATCGCGTTTCCGGTGCCCGCCGCGGTATGCAGGTTCACTAGCGACGGTTTGCCGCTCGCCTGTGCGAAGCCGTCGGCCATGGCCAGCACCGACGCCTCCTGCAGGCCGAGGACGTAGGTGAAGTCGTCGGGGAAGTTCTTCAAGAACGTCTGCTCGGTCGAACCGGGGTTGCCGAACACCGTCGTCAATCCCAAGTTGCGCAGCAGGTCGTACGTCACATCCCAGACGGTGCTTTGAGACGGCATGAGCCCGAACTTCCCTTCGCAGTGCACATTCGGCGAATAGAGCGAGCGCCCGCCTGCGCGGGCGCTCGATCCCTGTGCCTAGATTGTCGGGTGTACGGGCGGCGTTGTCGATGTGGAGGCGGACAGCATCGCGGCGAGAGGACAGTGGTTGTCGACACTCCCGCTGCGGGACGGCCCGCGGGAACGCGGGTTACCCGTTGACTATTGACCGGCGGCGGCCCGGCGCGGCAACTTCCAACCGGGACGCACGAAGTGGCAGGTGTACCCGCTGGGGTAGCGCTGCAGGTAGTCCTGGTGCTCGGGCTCGGCCTCCCAGAAATCCCCGGCCGGGCTGACCTCGGTCACGACCTTGCCGGGCCACAGGCCGGACGCCTCGACGTCGGCGATGGTGTCCAGCGCGACCCGCTTCTGCTCGTCGTTGACATAGAAGATGGCCGACCGGTAACTGGTTCCCACGTCGTTGCCCTGGCGATTCTTCGTTGTCGGATCGTGGATCTGGAAGAAGAACTCCAGCAGCGTGCGGTAGTCGGTGAGGGTTGGGTCGTAGACGATTTCGACGGCCTCGGCGTGCGTGCCGTGATGACGGTAGGTCGCGTTGGGGACGTCACCGCCGCTGTATCCGACCCGCGTCGAGATCACGCCGGGCTGCTTGCGGATCAAATCCTGCATGCCCCAGAAACAGCCGCCGGCGAGAAGCGCCCGTTGATACTCCGCCATGTCTGTCCTCCTCGCCGTCCAGTGAGACCGCCTTAGATTATTCCGCATCGTCGGCGCGCCCACCGGAGTCGCTGGTGAGAGCCACGGCGTCGCGCGCCGAGCGTGAAACTGCTGCGCAAAATCGGCGAAAAACTCGCAGCAGTTTCACGTTCGGCGAGGGCCCGAGATGCGGCGGTCCGGGCCGCCGGGCGTCCACCCTCGACAAATGTCAATAGAACGTGTTCTAGTTTCGGCATGACTACGTCAGCGTTCTCCCGTAGCGAACTGGCTACCGCGTTCGAGAAGTTTGAGGCGACGGTCGCCCGGGCCGCCGAAACCAGGGACTGGGACGCGTGGGTCGAGCAGTACACGCCCGACGTCGAGTACATCGAGCACGCGGCGGGCACCATGCGCGGCCGCGACGAGGTGCGCGACTGGATCAAGGAAACGATGACGACCTTCCCGGGCAGCCACATGGTCGCGTTCCCGACGTTGTGGTCGGTCATCGACGAGTCCACGGGACGGGTGATCCTCGAGCTGGACAATCCCATGCGCGACCCGGGCGACGGCAGCGTCATCAGCGCGAGCAACATCACGATCATCACGTACGCCGGCGACGGCCTGTGGAGCCGTGAGGAGGACATCTACAACCCCCTGCGCTTCCTGCGCGCGGGAATGAAATGGTGCCGCAAGGCCGAGGCCCTCGGCACGCTCGACGAGGACGCCGCGCGCTGGATGCAGCAATACGGAGGAGCGTAAGTGAGCACGAAACCCAAGCTGGTCATCGGCGCCAACGGCTTCCTGGGCTCGCACGTGACCCGCCAGCTCGTCGCCGGCGGCGCGCAGGTACGCGCGATGGTGCGCCCGACCGCCAACACCCGCGCCATCGACGATCTCGAGCTCACCCGCTTTCATGGCGACGTCTTCGATACCGACACCGTGCGCGAGGCGATGGACGGCGTCGACGACGTCTACTACTGCGTCGTCGACACCCGCGCCTGGTTGCGCGACCCGTCGCCGCTGTTTCGCACCAACGTCGAGGGCCTGCGCAACGTACTCGATGTCGCCGTCAAGGAACCCGGTCTGCGCAGGTTCGTCTTCACCAGCACCTACGCGACCGTGGGCCGGCGACACGGTCACGTGGCGACCGAGGAGGACATCATCGACCCGCGCGGCCTGACCCCCTATGTCCAATCCCGGGTCCAAGCCGAGGACCTGGTGATGCGATACGTGGCCGACGCCGGGCTGCCCGCCGTCGCGATGTGCGTCTCGACGACGTACGGCAGCGGGGACTGGGGAGGCACCCCGCACGGCGCCTTCATCGCCGGCGCGGTGTTCGGCAAGCTGCCCTTCCTCATGAACGGCATCGAGCTGGAGGTCGTCGGGGTCGACGACGCCGCCCGGGCGATGATTCTGGCCGCCGAGCGTGGCCGCATCGGCGAGCGATACCTGGTCTCCGAGCGGATGTTTGCGCTCAACGACGTCGTGCGGATCGCGGCCGAGGAGGCCGGCGTGCCACCGCCGCAACGCGCGATCTCGGTGCCCGTGCTGTATGCCCTTGCCGCGGCGGGCACGCTGAGGGCCCGACTCACCGGCAAGGACTCCGAACTCAGCCTCAAGTCGGTGCGGATGATGCGCGCCGAGGCTCCCGTCGACAGCGGCAAGGCGAAGCGGGAGTTGGGCTGGCAGCCGCGCCCGGTAGAGGAATCCATCCGCGAGGCGGCCCGATTCTGGGCGGCGCTGAAGGGCGCGCAGAACCCTCGAAAAGACAAGGCCGCCCAGGCCGAGTAGTGTCGGGCGTCCCGGTCGGGAAGCGTTGGGTCCAGGCGGTTGTTGCAACCCCTATCCGCGTCTGAGGAGGAACCATGAGCCACCCCGAAATCAAAGAACCGAGCGCCGGGCATCCGATCACCATCGAGCCGACGAAAGGCCGGGTGCAGGTGCGCATCAACGGCGAACTCGTCGCGGACACGACCGCGGCGCTGGAGCTGCGCGAGGCGACTTTGCCTGCGGTGCAATACATTCCGATGAGCGACGTGGTCGCCGACCGGCTGTCCCGCACCGACACCAGCACCTACTGCCCGTTCAAGGGTGACGCCAGCTACTACAGCGTGACGACGTCCGCCGGCGAGACCGTCGACGACGTGATCTGGACGTACGAGCAGCCGTATCCCGCCGTCGCCGCCATCGCGGGGCACGTCGCCTTCTACCCCAACAAGGCCGAGATTTCAGTAGCCCACACTGGGTGACTGGGGCAGCGCGCGCGCTTGGGCGCGCGTGTCGCTGTATTCGCGCATCGAGACGATCAACCCGTCGCGGATCTCGAAGATGCAGGCGAAGGGGCTGTCGTATTCGACCCCGTCGGTGTTGACGCCGGTTGCCTGGGCTTCGACCACCACCGCGTCGCCGTCGGCGAAGCAACTGCGCAGTTCGACGCTGAGCTCCAAGCTCCGTTTGCGCCACTCGACCGATTGCCGCAACGTCGCCTTGTCGAACGATATGCGGGTGTACAGACTCCAATAGGTGAAGTCGTCGCTCAGCAGCGAGAAGCCCTCGTCCAGGTCGGCCCCCTCGGTCAGGCTCTGCAAGAACATCCAGGCGAGCTCCGTGTGCGGGCCATCGAATGGCGTCATCACATCGCAATATTGACTTGACGGATAGTTTGCGGTCAAACCGCGCGATCCTTGCAAAAGGTTCGGACTTATCGGGATTGAGAAAGGCGTCGGGTGCAGAGCGCGCGAACGGTCACGTTCCCCGGGGCTGCCAGCTACGGGCACACCCTCGCGCCCCTGCGGCGGGGTCCCCGAGATCCGTGCTTCCGGACGCCCGGCGACGGCGCCATCTGGCGAACCAGCCTGCTGCCCACCGGCCCGGTCACCGCACGGATCACCCGCGCGGCCGCCAACGCCGCCCATTGCGTGGCGTGGGGCGACGGTGCGCAGCAATTCGTCGAGATGCTGCCGGCGATGCTGGGCGCCGACGACGACGCCTCGGACTTCGTGCCGCGCGATCCGACGGTCGCCGCGGCGCATCGGCGCGTCCCCCACTTGCGGCTGGGCCGTACCGGGCTGGTGCTGGAAGCCTTGATCCCGGCGATCATCGAGCAGCGGGTGCCCGGCGCCGACGCGTTTCGGTCATGGCGTCTGCTGGTGTCCAAGTACGGCACCCCCGCGCCCGGGCCGGCCCCGGACGGGATGCGGGTGCCGCCCTCGGCCGAGGCGTGGCGGCACATCCCGTCGTGGGAGTTTCATCGCGCCAACGTGGATCCGGGCCGAGCGCAGACCGTGGTGGGCTGCGCCCGCCGCGCGTCGTCGTTGGAGCGACTGGTGGCGCGGCCGGCGGAGCAGGCCCGCCGGGCGCTGACGTCGCTGCCGGGGGTGGGTGAGTGGACCGCCGCCGAGACCGCGCAGCGCGCGTTCGGTGACGCCGATGCCGTGTCGGTGGGTGACTACCACGTCCCGAAGATGATCGGCTGGACCCTGTTGGGCCGCCCCGTCGACGACGCGGCGATGCTCGAACTGCTCGAACCGATGCGACCGCACCGCCACCGCGTGGTTCGGCTGCTGGAAGCCAGCGGGCTGGCATACGAGCCCCGGCGGGGGGCGCGGCTGCCGGTGCAGCACATCAGCGAGATCTAGCTCGCGTTTCCGGCAACTGCCATCGGGTAACCCCTCTGGAAGACGTGACCGTGTGTGAACCAGGGAGGGATCGATGACACAGTTCACCATTCCGGGACTGACCGACAAACAGGCAGCGCGGCTTACCGAACTGCTGCAAAAGCAACTGAGCACCTACAACGACCTTCACCTGACGCTCAAGCACGTCCATTGGAACGTGGTGGGCCCCAACTTCATTGGCGTGCACGAGATGATCGACCCGCAGGTCGACGCGGTCCGCGGATTCGCCGACGACGTTGCCGAGCGCATCGCCGCCCTGGGGGCGTCACCGCAGGGCACGCCGGGAGCGATCATCAAGGACCGCACCTGGGACGACTATTCGGTGGGCCGCGACAGCGTCCAGGCGCACCTGGCCGCGCTGGACCTGGTCTACACCGGTGTCATCGAAGACATCCGCAAATACATCGAGGAGACCGAGGAACTCGACCCCGTCACCCAGGACCTGCTGATCGATCAGGCGGGGCACCTGGAGAAGTTCCAGTGGTTCGTCCGGGCCCACCTGGAGAGCGCGGGCGGGAAGCTCACCCACGAGGGCTCGTCCACCGAGCGGGACGCCGCCAGCAGCGCGCGCAGCGCCTCCTAACGCGCGCGCTCGGCGGCCGCGGTGTCCCGGTTCAGCCGCTGCGCCTCGTAGATGGTGACGTTGGTGCGGGACATCACCAGCGCCGCGATTCCGACGGCGAGGATCGCCCCCGGCACCACCGAGAACGAGCCGGTCATCTCGGCGACCATGATCATGATCGCCAGCGGTGCGCGGGCGACGCTGCCGAAGCAGGCCATCATCCCCACGACGACGAAGATGCCCGGTTCGTGGGGCACGCCGGGCAGGCCGGACAGCTCGCCCAGCCGCCAGACCGCGGCGCCCACGAAGGCGCCGATGACGATCCCCGGGCCGAAGAGCCCGCCGGAGCCGCCGGTGCCGATCGACAGCGACGTGGCGACGATCTTGGCGACCGGCAAGACGACGACGATCCACAGCGGGATCGCCATCAGCGAGCCGCGGTCGGCGGCCAGCTGCGCCCAGCCGTAGCCGCTGCTGAGGATCTGGGGAATCAGCAGGCCCAAGAGGCCGACGAGGAGTCCGCCCAGCGCCGGCTTGAGCACCGGCCCGCCCGGCAGGCGATGGGTGAGCCGCACCGTGGTGTGGAAGGTGCGGGCATACAGGTAACCGACCGCCGCGGCGGCGAGCCCGATCACCACGAACCACAGCAGCGGCCAGGACTTCTCGAAGCGGTATTCGGCGTCGATGTAGCCGAACAGCGGATCGAAGCCCAGGAACGCCCCGAGCACCGCATACGCCGTCCCCGAGGTGATGAACCCGGGTAGCAGGAAGCGGTAGTCGAAATCGTCGCGGTAGGGGATGGACGCGGCCAGCACCGCGCCGCCCAGCGGGGCGGCGAAGATCGCCCCGATGCCCGCGCCGATGCCCAGCGCCACCGCCGTCCGGCCGTCCTCGTCGGACAGGTGCAGCCGCCGGGTGAGCAGCGAGGAGAAGCCGGCGGAGATTTGTGCCGTCGGGCCTTCCCGGCCGGCCGAACCGCCCGAGCCGATGGTGAGCGCGCTGGCCGCCATCTTCACCAGCACCGCGCGGAAGCGGATGGCGCGGGGATCGCCGTGCACCGCCTGGATGGCTTCGTCGGTCCCGTGACCGGTGGCCTCCGGGGCCAGCTTCGCCACGATGAACGCCGACAGCAACGCTC
The DNA here is from genome assembly GCF_002101815.1 of Mycobacterium paraense. GTDB lineage: Bacteria > Actinomycetota > Actinomycetes > Mycobacteriales > Mycobacteriaceae > Mycobacterium > Mycobacterium paraense. Next base: position 80,697 of record NZ_LQPM01000008.1, read on the forward strand.
CGCCCGTCGTCACCAACGGCAGCGCCCACGGGCGTTGAAAGCCCGCCGATCCGTGGCTGCCGCCCTCCCCGACGGGCGTCGGAAGGTGGTAGCCCGCGAGGTAGCCCAGCAGGAAGTCGGCGGTGTACTTCAGGGCGAAATAGAAGACGACGGCACCCAGGCCGGCGATGAAACCGATCGTGACGCCCAGCAGCAGCCACTTCTGCAGGTAGCCCGACTTGCGGATCGAGGCCCCGAATCGTCCGCCGGCGGCCGGTGCCGAGGCCACGTGGGCCTCGGCGGTTTGGGGTTCGTCGTCCGGAGGTCCGCTCACGGCGCCGACCTGACCCCAAGCACCACGTCATCTTAGGACGACCCACGACGGCGGGGAATAACCGGACCGGAGTCCGGTTATATGGGGCAGCATTTATCGAAGGAGGTAGACATGCCTGCCGTAACCGCAGACACGCTCACGCTGCCACGCGTCGGCGCCGCAGGCCCCGGCGACACCGATCGGCCGGTCCGGTCGATCACCACGGGTCCGCGGGGCTACGAGGGCGAGGGCTTCCCGGTCGTCCGCGCGTTCGCCGGGGTCAGCGCGGCGGCCCTGGATCCCTTCGTGCACATGGACCAGATGGGGGCGGTCGAATACCAGCCGGGCGAACCGCGGGGCACCGATTGGCATCCGCACCGCGGGTTCGAAACCGTGACGTACATGATCGACGGCAAATTCGCCCACCAGGACTCCCACGGCGGCGGCGGCCTGATCTCCGATGGCGCGACGCAATGGATGACGGCCGGGTCGGGCATCCTGCACATCGAGACCCCGCCGGCCGAACTGGTGGAAAGCGGTGGGGTCTTTCACGGCGTCCAGCTGTGGGTGAATCTGCCGAAGCGGGACAAATTCGCGCCGCCCCGGTACCAGGCGATCGAGGGCGCCGACGCCGCGCTGCTCGCCTCGGACGATGGCGGAGCCCTGGTCCGCATCGTCGCGGGCGAGATCGACGGCCACCGCGGACCTGGCCTCACCCACACGCCAATCACGTTGGCGCACGCGACGATTGCGCACGGCGCTCGGCTCAACATTCCGTGGCGGCGCGACTTCAACGCGCTGGTGTACGTGCTGTCCGGGAGCGGCTCCGTCGGTCCCGTCGCCCACCCGATTCGGTCGGGGCAATTGGCGGTGCTCGGGCCGGGCGATCGGATTACCGTCGGGGCCCCTGGCGAGGCAATTGATGTGCTGCTGCTGGGCGGGCGGCCCATTCGCGAGCCGGTATTCCACTACGGTCCTTTCGTGATGAACAGCCGCGCGGAATTGATCGAGGCGCTGGAGGACTACCAGGCGGGAAAGTTCGGCACCATTCCGCCAAATGCTTTAATGCCGCACCATGGCGGTGGCACAATTTAGCAATGTCGGCAAAGGCGAGTCGCAGGCCTGGGCGCCCGCCCGCCGCCAAGGCGGATGAGACTCGCCAACGCATCATCCAAGCCGCTCGTCTGGTGTTCAGCGAACGCGGTTACGACGGCGCGACGTTTCAGGCGATCGCGGCACAGGCCGACCTGACCCGCCCCGCGATCAACCACTACTTCTCCAGCAAACGCGTGCTGTTTCGGGAAGTGCTGGACGAGACCAACAGATTCGTCATCGGGGCCGGCATCAAACAGGCGGAGCGGGAGACCACTCTGATCGGGCGGCTGACGGCGTTCATCTCCGCCGCGGTCCGCGCCAATTCCGAAAATCCCGCCGGATCGGCGTTCTTAATCACCGCCGTGCTGGAATTTCAGCGGCACCCGGAATTGCGGCCGGGCGAGAACGATTCCGTGACGCTCAGTCGCGATTTCCTGATGCGCGTCGTCAACGATGCGATCGAGCGCGGCGAGGTCATCCCGGGCACCGACCCGTCGGCCTTGGTCGAGACGCTGCTCGTGGTGATCTGCGGCGTGGGCCTGTACGCCGGGTACGTGCGCAGCTACCAGGCGATGTTGGGCGTCACCGGGATGCTGCGGCAGCTCTTGGAAGGCGCGCTCTGGCGCCCTGAAACCTAGTCCGACGGTGACGACCCGCCGCGCCCGGCGATGCCGCGCTTGCGATCGCCACGAGCCGGTTGGCGCCGGTCCGGGCGCAGTGAAGTTGCGCACAAAGCGTATAGGCTAACTAACTTACTCGGTAGCATGGTTCGGGTGATGACTGATCTGGATGCGTCGTTACCTCCTTCATTACGGACTGCCGGCGACAGCTGGGCGATCACCGAATTGGTCGGCGCCACCGCGTTGGGCGTCGCCGCGGCGCGTGCGGTGGAGACGTCCGGGGCCGATCCGCTGATCCGCGACGAATTCGCTCTCCCGTTGGTCTCGTCGGCCGGCCCGGCCTGGGCCCGGCTGGCCGACCCCGAGCTGGCCTGGCTGGACGGCGATCCGCACGGGAAGCGCGCGCACCGGATCGGGATCGACTACCAGGCGGTGCGCACGCATTTCTTCGACGAGTACTTCGAGGACGCCGCCCGCGCGGGGATTCGGCAGGTCGTAATCTTGGCGGCCGGGCTCGATTCGCGGGCCTACCGGTTGAAGTGGCCGCCGGGCACCGCCGTGTACGAGATCGACCAGCCCAAGGTGCTGGAGTACAAGACCGGAATTCTCGAGCAGCAGGGCGCGGCTCCCACCGCGAGCAGGCGCCCCGTCCCGATCGACCTGCGCGACGACTGGCCCGCGGCCCTGGCCGCCGCCGGATTCGACCCAACGCAACCGACGGCGTGGCTGGCGGAGGGGTTGCTGCCCTACCTGCCGAGCGACGCCCAGGACCGCCTGTTCGAGATGTTCACCGCGCTCAGCGCGCCGGGCAGCCAGGTCGCCGTCGAGGTGTTCGGGATGAATTCGCGCAGCAATTCGCAGCGCTGGCTGCGGATGCGGGAGCGGCTCGGGCTGGACGTCAACGTCCAGGCGCTGACCTTTCACGAACCCGACCGCACGGACGCGATCCAGTGGCTGTCCGACCACGGCTGGCAGGTGAACGCCGTGGACAACCGTGAAGAGATGGCCCGATTGGGCCGATCGGTTCCCGACGACCTGGCCGACGAGGCGGTGCGCAGCACCTTGCTGCGAGCGCGTCTTGACGAGCCGAACACCTGATAGAGGAGCAACCCGATGAGCTCACTGCGCACCCACGACGACACCTGGGACATCAAGACCAGCGTCGGCAGCACCGCGGTCATGGTGGCCGCGGCCCGCGCCGTCGAAACCGAGCGGCCCGACCCGCTGATCCGCGACCCGTACGCCAGGATGCTGGTCAGCAACGCCGGCGCCGGCGTCCTGTGGGAGGCGATGCTCGACCCCGAGGTCGCGGCCAAGGTGGAAGCGCTCGACGAGGATTCCGCCGCCCACCTGCACCACATGCGCGGCTATCAGGCCGTGCGGACGCACTTCTTCGACACCTACTTCAACGACGCGGTCGCCGCCGGGATCCGCCAGATCGTGATCCTCGCGTCCGGGCTGGATTCCCGCGCGTACCGGCTGGACTGGCCGGCCGGCACCACGGTCTACGAGCTCGACCAGCCCGAGGTGTTGGCCTACAAATCCGGGACGCTGGCCGACAACGGCGTGACGCCGTCCGCCGATCGCCGCGAGGTCGCCATCGACTTGCGGCAGGACTGGCCGGCGGCGCTGCGGGCCGCGGGCTTCGACCCGACTCAGCGCACCGCGTGGCTGGCCGAGGGGCTGCTGATGTACCTGCCCGCCGAGGCCCAGGACCGGTTGTTCACCCTGATCGGCGAGCTGAGCCCGGCCGGCAGCCGGGTCTCGGCCGAGACTGCACCCAACCACGCCGAAGAGCGCCGACAGCAGATGCGGGAGCGCTTCAAGAGGGTGGCCGACGAGATCGGCCTCGAGGAGACCGTCGACGTCGGCGAGTTGATGTACCGCGACGAAAACCGCGCGGACGTCACCGAGTGGCTCAACGAACACGGCTGGCGCGCGACGGCCGAGCACTCGATCGACGCGATGCGCAGGCTGGGCCGGTTCATCGAGAATGTCCCGCTGGCCGACGACAAGGACGCGTTCTCCGACTTCGTCGTCGCGGAACGGCTGTAATGCCGCGCACCGCGGACGATTCCTGGGACATCGCCACCAGCGTCGGGGCGACCGCGGTGATGGTGGCGCTGGCCCGTGCCGCCGAGACGGCCAGCGCCGAGCCGCTGATCTCCGATCGGTTCGCCGAGGTGCTGGTGTCTACTCCCGAACTCGAGGGGGTTCGGGAGCAGGTCGCCGCCTGGTGGACGCCGGACCCCGACGACGAGGCCGCGGATTTCACCGTCGACTCCCGGCACATGATCAATTACCAGGCGGTGCGCACCCATTTCTTCGATGCGTACTTCGCCGAGGCGGCGGCCGCCGGGGTTCGCCAGGTGGTGATCCTCGCCGCCGGCCTGGACTCGCGCGCCTACCGGCTGGACTGGCCGGACGGCACCGTGGTCTACGAGATCGATCTGCCCAAGGTGCTTCAGTACAAGGCCGAAACGCTGGCCGCACACGGGGCCGCCCCCGTCGTCGACCGGCGGCCGGTGCCGGTGGACCTTCGCCACGACTGGCCGCAGGCGCTGCGCGACGCCGGCTTCGATGCCACCAGCCCGACCGCCTGGCTGGCCGAAGGGCTGCTGCCGTTCCTGCCGGCGGCCGCGCAGGAGGCCATGTTCGCCTCCATCGACAAGCTGAGCGGGCCCGGCAGCCGGGTGGCCGTCGAAATCTTCGGGGTCGACCGGGACAAGCGCCGCGAAGCGGAGCAGAGGTGGCAGGAATTGCGGGCCAAGCGCGAGGCCCGCGGCCAGGACACCTCGTTCAACCCGTTCGACCTGTGGTTCGACGACGAGGGCCGGCCCGACTGCGCCGACTGGTTCGCCGCCCACGGCTGGACGACCCGCGCGACGAGCGCGCTCGATGAGGGTCTGCGCCTGGGCCGCGCCCCGCAGTCGGAGGAGAGGCCGTTCACGAACAGCTTTGTGACGGCTACCAAACCCTGAGCTGAAATGCCGCCCGCCGGATCGGGCTGATCCGGTCGGGGCGGATCCTTCCTATTGCTCCCCCAACCGGGTGGTTAGGATCGCGGTTAACACCGATGAGCGGCCACCCGCGTTGCAGCGGGCGACTCTGCTCGGGAAGGACAACGATGACCACCGAATCGGTTGCACCGAAGACATCGGAATCCACGAACGGCGCCCACTCTCACTCCGAGGCTCGGCCCGTCGACGTCCCGGCCACGGTGGCTCGGCTCCGCAAGACCTTCGCCACCGGCCGCACCCGCGACATCGAGTGGCGCAGGCGGCAGTTGCTGCAACTGGCGAAGCTGATGGAAGAGAACGAGGCGGCGATCGCGGCCGCTCTCGCCAAGGACCTGGACCGCGGCCCGTTCGAGTCGTTCATCGCCGACGTTGCGACGACGGCCGGGGAGGCGAAGTTCGCGGCCAAGCGCGTGCGCAGGTGGGCGCGCCGCAAGTACCAGTTGCTCGAGGTGCCGCAGCTGCCCGGCCGCGGCTGGATCGAATACGAGCCCTACGGCACCGTGCTGATCATCGGCGCGTGGAACTACCCGTTCTATCTGACGCTGGGTCCGGCGGTCGGGGCGATCGCCGCGGGAAACGCCGTCATCCTCAAGCCGTCGGAGATCGCCGCGGCGTCGGCGCACCTGATGGCCGAGTTGGTGCCGCGCTATCTCGACAGGGACGCGATCGCCGTGGTCGAGGGCGACGGCTCGGTGAGCCAGGAGCTGATCGCGCAGGGCCTGGACCGCGTGTTGTTCACGGGGGGCACCGAGATCGGCCGCAAGGTGTACGAGGGCGCCGCACCCCACCTGACCCCGTGCACGCTGGAGCTCGGCGGCAAGAGCCCGGTGATCGTGGCGGAGGACGCCGACGTGGAAGTCGCGGCCAAGCGGATCGCCTGGATGAAGCTGCTCAACGCCGGGCAGACCTGCGTCGCACCCGATTACGTGCTGGCGGACGCGAAGATCCGCGACGAGCTGGTCAGCAAGATCGGCGCCGCCATCACGAAATTCACGGCGGACAAGCCCAACGGCATGCGGATCGTCAACCAGCGCCAGTTCGACCGCATCAGCGGCTACCTCTCCGGTGACGACGGCAAGGTCATCGTCGGCGGCAAGTGCGACCCGTCGAGCCTGCGCATCCAGCCCGCGGTCGTCGTCGACCCCGATCCGGACGGCCCGCTGATGCAGAACGAGATCTTCGGGCCCGTACTGCCGGTGATCACCGTCCAATCCCTGGATGAGGCAATACGTTTCGTCAACTCGCGGCCCAAGCCGCTGTCCGCCTACCTGTTCACCAAGACGCGCGAGACCCGCGAGCGGGTGATCAAGCAGGTGCCGGCCGGCGGCATGCTGGTCAACCACCTGGCCTTCCAGGTGTCGACGGCCAAGCTGCCGTTCGGCGGCGTCGGCGCATCGGGCATGGGCGCCTACCACGGCCGCTACGGCTTCGAGGAGTTCAGCCACCGCAAGTCGGTGTTGACGAAGCCGACCCGGCCGGACCTGTCGAAGTTCATCTACCCGCCGTACACCGCGCGAGCCTTCAAGATGGCTCGCAGGATGTTCTGACACCACCCCGATTCCCTTATCACCCAAGTCCTTTGAACAGGAGAGAGGAACCTGATGCCTGGAGTGCAGGATCGCGTCATCGTCGTCACCGGAGCCGGTGGGGGATTGGGCCGTGAATACGCCCTTGCCCTGGCCCGTGAGGGCGCCAGCGTCGTCGTCAATGACCTCGGCGGGGCCCGCGACGGCACCGGCGCCGGCCACAACATGGCCGACGAGGTGGTCAAGGAGATCAAGGACGCGGGGGGCCGGGCGGCCGCCAACTACGACAGCGTTGCGGACCCCGAGGGCGCCGAGAACATGATCAAGACCGCGCTCGACGAGTTCGGCGCCGTGCACGGCGTGGTGAGCAACGCCGGCATCCTGCGGGACGGCACCTTCCACAAGATGACGTCCGAGAACTGGGACGCGGTGCTCAAGGTGCACCTCTACGGCGGGTACAACGTGATCCGCGCCGCCTGGCCGCACTTCCGGGAGCAGAGCTACGGCCGCGTGGTCGTCGCCACCTCCACCAGCGGTCTGTTCGGCAACTTCGGGCAGACCAACTACGGGGCGGCCAAGCTGGGCCTGGTCGGCCTGATCAACACGCTGGCGCTGGAGGGCGCCAAGTACAACATCAAGGCCAACGCGGTCGCCCCGATCGCGGCCACCCGGATGACCGAGGACATCCTGCCGAAGGAGGTGCTCGAAAAGCTCACCCCCGAGTACGTCGCACCGGTGGTGGCCTACCTGTGCACCGAGGAATGCCCCGACAGCGCATCGGTTTTCGTCGTCGGCGGCGGCAAGGTGCAGCGAGTCGCGCTCTTCGAGAACCAGGGCATCAACTTCGACAAGCCACCGTCGGTGGACGACATCGCCTCGCACTGGACGGAAATCACCGACCTGTCCTCAGCGCAAAAGGCCGGCTTCAAGCTGTAGGGCCATGAAAGCCTGTGTGGTGCAAGAGCTGTCCGGCCCGGACGGCATGGTCTTCACCGATATCGAGGACGTCGCCGAGGACGGCAACCACGTCGTCATCGACGTCCGCGCCGCCGGGGTGTGCTTTCCCGACCTGTTGCTGGCCAAGGGCGAGTACCAGCTGAAGCTGCCCCCGCCGTTCGTCCCGGGCATGGAAGCCGCGGGCGTGGTGCGCTCCGCGCCGGAGGGGTCGGGATACCGCGTGGGCGAGCGGGTTTCGGCGTTCGGCATCCTGGGCGCCTACGCCGAGCAGGTGGCCGTTCCGGTGCCCAACGTGATGCGCAGCCCCGCGGAACTCGATGACGCCGAAGCGGTTTCGCTGCTGGTCAATTACAACACCATGTACTTCGCGCTGGCCCGCCGCGCCGCGATGCGGCCGGGCGACACGGTCCTGGTGCTGGGCGCCGCCGGCGGGGTGGGCACGGCGGCGATCCAGGTGGCGCAGGCGATGGGCGCGAAGAAGGTGCTGGCCGTGGTGCACCGCGAGGCCGCGGCGGACTATGTCGCTTCGCTCGGTGCCGATCTGGTGGTGCCGCTGGTCGACGGCTGGGCCGACAAGGTGCGTGATTACACCCAGGGCCGCGGGGTCGACATCGTCGTCGACCCCATCGGTGGGCCGGCCTTCGACGACGCGATTCGTGTGCTGGCGATCGATGGCAAGCTGCTGGTGATCGGCTTTGCCGCCGGCGGCATTCCGACGGTGAAGGTCAACCGGCTGCTGCTGCGCAACGTCAGCGTGGTGGGCGTCGCGTGGGGCGAGTACCTGAACAAGGTCCCGGGTTCGGCGGCCCTGTTCTCGTGGGGGCTGAGCCAGTTGGTTTTCCTTGGGCTGAAACCGCCTCCGCCGCAGCGTTATCCGCTGTCGGAGGGTGCGGTCGCGCTGCAAAGCCTGGCCGACGGCGGCGTGCTCGGCAAGGTCGTGCTGGAGCCCTAGATCACTGGGGACCGGGGCTGGGCGTTCCGGTGAAGATCGTCTCGGCGGCGTTGACGAAGGTGAGAGCCTCGAAACCGCCCGCCAGGGTGACCAGGCCGACATCGGCCGCGATCGGCCGGCCGAAGGCATCCATGAGCCCCTGAACGGGATTGACCGTGATCGCCTCGTTGATCCCGTCCAGGAACAGGTTGAAGTCGTAGGACGGGATAGACACCGCGACGGCCGTTGCGATGTCTGCCGTCGGAAGCAGCGTCGCGTAGGCCGTCGAGACGTCGGTCGTCAGGGTGCCGACGATGTTGTTGTTCGCCGACTGAAGCGCCTGAATGACGCTCGTGATCGACGTCGGCATCGACGCCGACGGCGGCAGCGTCAGGGCGGTGAGGCCCGATGTGGCGGCCCCGGGAAGCCCGCTTGCCAGGGTGGACAGGTCGTGAGTGAAGGCGTTGACTCCCTGCGCGGTGGCGCCGGGGAAGAGCGACACCAATTCGGTCGTTGCGCTCAGCGGCGGCAGGAACCCGAACGGGGTCTGGATATCGGCGGGGCTGGTGGACCAGCCGAAGTTGGGGTCGCCGTAGCCCCAGTTGACGAGGAGCTTGAGGTCCGGCTGGATCAGGTCCGCCAGCGGGTTGCCGATGACCGGGAGCAACCGCAGCGGCGTCAGCAGCGGCAGGTTCTCCGTGGGAATCATGTTGTACGTGGTCATCGACGGGTCCCCGGACTGCCCCAGCGTGACGGCTGACGCAAGCTGAGTCGCCGTCAGGTGCGGGTAGGTGCCGTGGATGAACACGATGCCGGCGAGGGCGTTGAGGTCCGAGAAGATGTCGATCGGATAGCGCGGGAAGTCGGCGAAGCCGTCGTACTCGAGCGACCAGATGGTGGTCGGGAAGTCGTTCGAGGGCGTTGAGGTGCCGAACGTGATGCCCAGGCTGGGCAGGCTCAGGCCGGGGAAGCGCGCGAGCAGGCCGCCGTTGGGGTTCGCCGGGTCGCCGAGCAGGGTGAAGTACGCCTGGATCGGGTTCCCACCTGTTCCGTTGGTGAAGCCCTCGGCGAGGAGCTTCGGCATTTCCAGCGAGGCGATGATCGAGCTCTGCGAGTAGCCCAGGATGGAGACGGAACCGCTGCCGCCATGCAGGAATGGAGTGATCTGCAGGTTGACCGCGTTGTCGAGCGCGGTGACCCCGCGTGCCAGCGATATGTCCAGCGTCAGGTCCTTGACGCCGGTGTACGGGTACAAGCCCTCGGCCGTGGTCACCGGGATGGTGAGCGCGCTGGTGAAGTTCGTCAGGTAGCGGCTCGTGACGTTGGCGATGTAGCTCGACGGCGGATTGGCGGTGCCGCTGCCGGTCATGATCAGGATCGCGCTGACGGCCGGGTCGGCCGACTGTTGCACCGCCGTGAAGGCGGGGGCGGCCGCGCCGGACAGGCCTAGCGTGCCGGCGATCTGGGCTTCGGCTTGCGCGTAAGCGTTTCCGGCGGCGGCCAGCGTCGCGGTGAACTGACCGTGGAACGCGGACGCCTGCTGGAGCAGCGCCTGATACTCCTGACCGAACGAGCCGAAGAACTGGGCGGTGATGGCCGACACTTCGTCTTGGGCCGCTGCGGCGAGGTTCGTCGTCGAGCCTGCGGCGGCCGCCCGGGCCTCGTTGATGGCCGACCCGATCGTGGAAGCATCCTGTGCGGCCGTAGCGAAAATTTCCGGCTGCGCAACTAAATTCGTCATCGCCTCTTCCCTTTCGAACGCAGGGGCACGCGTGGTGGTCCCGCCGACGCCGCCAACCCGATGACCAGGCGCATCGCCGGAACCGGCACGCAGTCAGCTTAGGAGCGATCGCACCTTGCCGTTGGCATTTTGCGCCGTTGTCTTTGGGCAATCCGCGTTGTCTTCAGGCAATCCGCCTGCCGCACGCCGCGTTAGGGGACGAGGCTCTGGATGTCCTTGACGTTGCTCGCGAGCGCCGAAACGATCGTCAGGGCTTCGACCCCACCCGCCACCGTCCCCAAGCCGACGTCGGCGGCGATCGGATAGCCGATCGCGTTGATGAGGTTGCCCTGCCCGAGCTGGCTCAGGAAGAGCTCGGAGTCGTAGAAGGGCAACTCGGTGGCGAGGGAGTAACCGATGTCGGCGGTCGGCAGCACGACGGCGTAGTCGGTCGACACGATCCGGTTGACGGTGTCGAAGACCTGTTGCGGTGACGGGAAGTTGGGCGGCGTCGTCGTCGGGCCCGGTGCGCTCGGCAGGGTGAGCTGCGGAACGACCGCGGGGGGCTGCGCCGCGATCTGCTGCATGTCGAGCGAGAAGTCGTGGATTCCCTGCTGGGTGCCGGCGGCCAGCGCGTTAAAGACGGTGCCCGGGTTGGCATCCGGGAACAGACCGAACGGCGTCGGCACGTCCGCGTAGCTCGTCGAGTACCCGAGGGTGGGGTCGGGACCGTAGCCGAGATTGACCAACACCTTCAGGTCCGGTTGGAGCAGGTCCACCAGGGGCTTGCCGATGACCGGGATGGCGCCCAGCGGCTTCAGCAGCGGCAGCTCCGCCGTGGGAATCATGTAGTAGGTGGTGTTGCCGGTGTAGCCCGGGGACGTCGGCAGCTGAATGGCGTTGTCGACCTGGAGGGGCGTGAGATCCAGATACGTGGTGTGCACGAAGACGATGCCCGCGACCGCGTTGAGGTCGGCAAGCAGATTGATCGGGTACCGCGGGAAGTCGGCGAACCCGTCGTACTCCAGCGTGTAGTTGGCCACGTGGTAGGGCGTGTTGGCGTTCATCGCGGGGTAGAAGTCCAATCCCAGCGCGGGCAGGGACAGGTTTGGGAAACGCGACAGCAGGCCGCCGTTGGGGTTCACCTCGTTGCCGGTCAGCACGAAGTTGAGCATGTTGACGGGCGGCGGGTTCGCGCCGAAGAGCGAGGTGCCGTTGGCGAGGTTCTGCATCTCCAGCGAGGAGATGATGGCGCTCTGCGAGATGCCGAAGACGGTTACCGATTGCCCCTGATTGTGGATCGTGTTGTACAGCGTGTTGTCGAGGATCGTCACGCCCTCGGCCACCGACTGATTCAGGGGCAGGCTCTTGACGCCGGTCAGCGGGTAGAGCTGCTCGGGCGTGAACAACGCTTGCAGCGCGTTGGCCGAACGGACGTAGAGGGCGTTGGCCCGGGTGACGAATGACGTTGAGGGGATGGGAACCCCGGTGCCGCCGATGAAATACGACACCTGGTTGGCCGGGAACGGGGGAATCGTGGCGGCCGGCAGCGGCGCGGCGGGCGCGGGCCCGCCCAGCCCCAGGGTGGCGGCGATGCCGGCCTCGGCCTCCGCGTAGGCGAGCCCGGCGGACGCCAGCGTCTGCTGGAACTGGTTGTGAAACGCCGCGAACTGCGCGACGACGGCCTGGTACTCCTTGCCGACGGCGCCGAAGACGTTCGCGATGGCCGCCGACACCTCGTCGCCGGCCGCGGCCGCCACGCCCGATGTCGGAGCCGCGGCGGCGGCGGTCGCGGCACTGAATGCCGAGCCGATCCCCTCGATCTCCGTCGCGACCGTTGCCAGCGCCTGCGGATCAGCGATCACATACGACATCGGCCCCATCCTCTCCGGACAACAGACGGACCCCGCCAGCGTAAGGTGCTCCGGCGATCCTGTCCGGCGTTTGAGTCCCGCGCGCGAGCGAGGGTGGTCGGCTCAGCCGAGCAGCGCGCCGCGCAGGCGGTCGACGTCCGCCTCGGTGATGCCGGCGTCGCTGAGATAGGCGCTCAGCGAACCGAATTCGTCGTCAATGGTTTGGCGGGCGGCGGCGAGGTACTCCGGGCGGACGCCGAGCACCCCGTCGGACAGCCGCGCCTCGGTGAAGGTCACCACCTCCGGGGTCAGCTCGGTGTCGCCGCGCTGCTGGATCATTTCGAAGATGTGCGCCCGAAGCTCGGGGACGGCGTCGTTGCTGCGCAAGAAGTCGGCGACGATGGCGTCGCGATCGACCCCGACGGCCTCCAGCACCGTCGCGATGACGAAGCCGGTGCGGTCCTTCCCCGCGAAGCAGTGCGTGAGCACCGGGCGCCCGGCGGCCAGGAGCGTGACGACACGGCGCAGCGCGCGCTGCGCCCCGTTGCGCGTGGGGAATTGGCGGTATTCGTCGGTCATGAAGCGCACGGCGGTCTCGTTCACCGACTCCTCGGAGCCGTCGGACTCGCCCCGCAACAGCCGCTGGAACGCCTCTTCGTGCGGGGCGGCGGCCTCGGCTTCCTGGTCGGACAAGTCGGGCACCGGCAGCAGGTGGATCTCGACGCCGTCGGGCACCAGCCCCGGGCCGCGCCGGGCGACCTCCCGCGACGCGCGCAGGTCGGCGACGTCGGTGATGCCCAGCCGGCGCAGGGTGTCCCGCCCGTCGTCGTCGAGGCGGCTCAGCTCGCCGGACCGGAACAGCCGTCCGGGCCGCAGCGCGGCGACACCGTCGGCGACGTCACGAAAGTTCCACGCGCCGGACAGTTCTCGGACGGCTTCAGTCATGCGCGGTGACCGCCGCGGCGAGCCCGGATTTCTCCCGGCCGATCTCGGCGCGCGCGATGGTGCGCATGTGCACCTCGTCGGGACCGTCGAAGAGTCGCATGGCCCGGTGCCAGGCGTACGACCGGGCGAGCACGGTGTCCTCGCTGACGCCGGCGGCGCCGTGCACCTGGATCGCGCGGTCGATGACGTCGCAGGCCACCTGCGGCGCCACCGCCTTGATCTGCGAGACCAACAGGTGCGCGGCGCGGTTGCCGTGCTGGTCGATCGTCCACGCCGCCTTCTCGCACAGCAGCCGGGCCTGGTCGATCTCGTTGCGGGACTTGGCGATTGCCTCGCGCACCACGCCCTGCTCGGCCAGCGGGCGACCGAACGCCACCCGGCTGTTCGCCCGGTCCACCATGAGCGCCAGCGCGCGTTCGGCGCCGCCGAGCGCCCGCATGCAGTGGTGGATGCGGCCCGGGCCGAGCCGGGCCTGGGCGATCGCGAAGCCGCCGCCCTCCTCGCCGAGCAGGTTGGTGGCCGGAACGCGGACGTTGTCGTAGATGATCTCGCAGTGCCCGGGCTGGTCCTGGTAGCCGAACACGGTGGTCGAGCGGACGACGGTCACGCCGGGGGTGTCGGTGGGCACCAGGACCATCGACTGCTGCTGGTGGCTGGCCGCCTCCGGGTTGGTGCGGCCCATCACGATGAGGATCTTGCAGCGCGGGTCGGCGGCCCCGGACGTCCACCACTTGCGGCCGTTGATGACGTAGTCGGCGCCGTCGCGCTGGATGGAGGTCTCGATGTTGCGGGCGTCGCTGCTGGCGACCGCCGGTTCGGTCATCGAGAAGGCGCTGCGGATCTCGCCGGCCAGCAGCGGCTCCAGCCACTGCTTGCGCTGCTCCTCGGTGGCGAACAGGTGCAGCGTCTCCATGTTGCCGGTGTCCGGCGCCGCGCAGTTGAGCGCCTCGGGCGCGATCTCGAGGCTCCAGCCCGTCAGTTCGGCCAGCGGGGCGTATTCCAGGTTGGTCAGTCCCGACTCGGCCGGGAGGAACAGGTTCCACAGTCCCTGTTGTTTGGCCTTGCGTTTGAGCTCCTCGATGACCGGCGGAACCGTGTGGTCGTTCGGGCCGGCCTCGTGACGGTATTTGTCGTATTCGGCCTCGGCCGGGAAGACGTTCTCGATCATGAAGTCGGACAGTCGCTTGTGGTAGTCGCTGGCTTTGGCAGACATCGCGAAGTCCATGACCGTCACGATAGGACACCGGCCGTGAGCAGGCGGTGCTGAGGGCGGGCGAGCACGATGTACGTCATGACCGAATCCCGCCCCCCGTTCCCCCCGTTCACCCGCGAAACTGCGCTGCAGAAAGTCCAGGCGGCCGAGGACGCCTGGAACACCCGCGATCCCGAGCGGGTCAGCCTCGCCTACACGCCCGACTCGCAATGGCGCAACCGCGGTGAACACATCGTGGGCCGCGACGAGATCGTCGCGTTCTTGACCCGCAAATGGGAGCGCGAACTCGACTATTCGCTGCGCAAGAGCCTGTGGGATTTCCACGACAACCGCATCGCCGTGCGGTTCCAGTACGAGTGCCACGATCACGGCGGCCAGTGGTACCGCAGCTACGGCAACGAGCTGTGGGAGTTCAGCCCGTCCGGGCTGATGGCGCGCCGCGAGGCCAGCATCAACGACGTGCCGATCGACGAGTCCGAGCGCCGGTACTTCGGCCCCCGGCCCGCGTCCGAGCACGGGCACGATATTCCGCTCTGGTAGGCGCGGCAGCCCGGCGACGATGCAGGCCGCACAGCGGCGTGAGGTGGAGCCGGGCCATCAGGTTAGGGTGTCTGCGGCAAGCCCAAGACATAAGGAAGTGGATGTAGGCGCCATGACAGATGCGCAGACGACGGTGGGGGTGGTCGCCGAGTCCGGGGCCGACGAGCGGCGCGTCGCGTTGGTCCCCAAGGCGGTCGCGTCGCTGGTCGACAGCGGTGTGGCCGTGGTGGTCGAGGCGGGCGCCGGCGAAGGCGCGCTGCTTCCCGACGAGCTCTACACCGAAGCGGGGGCCAGCATCGGCGACGCCTGGGCCGCCGACGTGGTCGTCAAGGTGGCACCGCCGACGGCCGACGAGGTCGGCAGGCTGCGCGGCGGGCAGACGCTGATCGGCTTCCTGGCGCCCCGGAACCCCGACAACCTGATCGGCGCGCTCACCGACGCCGGTGTGCAGGCCTTCGCGCTCGAGGCCATCCCGCGGATCTCGCGGGCCCAGGTGATGGACGCGCTGTCGTCGCAGGCCAACGTCGCCGGCTACAAGGCCGTGCTGCTGGCGGCCTCGGAGTCGACGCGGTTCTTCCCGATGCTGACGACGGCGGCGGGCACCGTGAAGCCGGCCTCGGTGCTGGTGCTCGGTGTCGGCGTCGCCGGGCTGCAGGCGCTCGCCACGGCCAAACGGCTGGGCGCGCGCACCTCCGGCTACGACGTCCGCCCGGAGGTGGCCGACCAGGTGCGGTCGGTGGGCGCGCAGTGGTTGGACGTCGGCATCGACGCGGCCGGCGAGGGCGGGTACGCCCGCGAGCTCACCGAAGACGAACGCGCCCAGCAGCAGCAGGCGCTGGAAAAGGCGATCAGCGGTTTCGACGTGGTGATCACCACGGCCCTGGTGCCCGGCAAGCCGGCGCCGCGGCTGGTGACCGCCGCCGCGGTCGAGGCGATGAAGCCGGGCAGCGTGGTGGTGGACCTGGCCGGGGAGACCGGCGGCAACTGCGAGCTGACCGAGCCCGGCCGGACGGTGGTCAAGCACGACGTGACCATCGCCGCGCCGCTGAACCTGCCGGCGACGATGCCCGAGCACGCCAGCGAGCTCTACAGCAAGAACATCACGGCGCTACTGGACCTGTTGATCACCGACGGCAAGCTGGCCCCCGACTTCGACGACGAAGTCATCGCGGCATCCTGCGTCACCCGGGGGAAGGACTCCTAGATGTACGACGAGCTGCTGGCCAACCTGGCGATCCTGGTGCTGTCCGGGTTCGTCGGCTTCGCGGTCATTTCGAAGGTGCCCAACACGTTGCACACGCCGCTGATGTCGGGCACCAACGCCATCCACGGCATCGTGGTGCTGGGCGCGCTGGTGGTGTTCGGGTCGGTCGAGCACCCGTCGCTCGCCGTGCAGATCATCCTGTTCGTCGCGGTGGTGTTCGGCACGCTGAACGTCATCGGCGGTTTCATCGTCACCGACCGGATGCTGGGCATGTTCAAGGGCAAGAAGAAAGCGTCGGCCGTCAAGGCCGACAAGACCGAGGAGCCGGCGGCGAAATGAACTACCTCGTCACCGTCCTCTACATCATCTCGTTCGCCCTCTTCATCTACGGCCTGATGGGCCTGACCGGCCCGAAGACGGCGGTGCGGGGCAACCTGATCGCCGCGGTCGGCATGGCCATCGCGGTCGCGGCGACCCTGATCAAGATCCGGCACACCGAGTCGTGGGTGCTGATCATCGCCGGTCTCGTCGTGGGCGTCGTGCTCGGCGTGCCGCCGGCCCGGCTGACGAAGATGACCGCCATGCCGCAGCTGGTGGCGTTCTTCAACGGCGTCGGCGGGGGCACGGTCGCGCTGATCGCGCTGTCGGAATTCATTGAAACGAGCGGCTTTTCGGCCTTCCAGCACGGCGAGTCGCCGACCGTGCACATCGTGGTGGCGTCGCTGTTCGCCGCGATCATCGGGTCGATCTCGTTCTGGGGCTCGATCATCGCCTTCGGCAAGCTGCAGGAGATCATCTCGGGATCGCCGATCGGCTTCGGGAAGGCCCAGCAACCCATCAACCTGCTGCTGCTGGCCGGTGCGGTGGCCGCCGCGGTGGTCATCGGCCTGGGCGCGCATCCCGGCACCGGCGGGGTGTCGCTGTGGTGGATGGTCGGCCTGCTGGCCGCCGCCGGCGTGCTCGGCCTCATGGTGGTGCTGCCCATCGGCGGCGCCGACATGCCGGTGGTCATCTCCCTGCTCAACGCGATGACGGGGCTGTCGGCCGCCGCGGCCGGCCTGGCGCTGAACAACACCGCGATGATCGTGGCGGGCATGATCGTCGGCGCCTCCGGTTCGATCCTGACCAACCTGATGGCCAAGGCGATGAACCGCTCGATCCCCGCGATCGTCGCGGGCGGATTCGGCGGCGGCGGTGTGGCGCCCAGCGGCGACGGCGGCGGCGACAAGCACGTCAAGTCCACCTCGGCCGCGGACGCGGCGATCCAGATGGCCTACGCCAACCAGGTGATCGTGGTGCCCGGGTACGGCCTGGCCGTCGCGCAGGCCCAGCACGCGGTCAAGGACATGGCATCGCTGCTGGAGGACAAGGGCGTGCCGGTGAAGTACGCCATCCACCCCGTCGCCGGCCGCATGCCCGGGCACATGAACGTGCTGCTGGCCGAGGCCGAGGTCGACTACGACGCGATGAAAGACATGGACGACATCAACGACGAGTTCGCGCGCACCGACGTCGCGATCGTCATCGGCGCCAACGACGTCACCAATCCGGCGGCCCGCAACGAGACGTCCAGCCCGATCTACGGCATGCCGATCCTCAACGTGGACAAGGCGAAATCGGTGATCGTTTTGAAGCGGTCGATGAATTCGGGATTCGCGGGCATCGACAACCCGCTGTTCTACGCCGACGGCACGACGATGTTGTTCGGGGACGCGAAGAAGTCGGTGACCGAGGTCGCCGAGGAACTCAAGGCGCTCTAAATCTGCCTCGCGGTTAGACGGGCGGGTAGGCCGGCGGCGGATACCCGTTGCCGTCGACGACACCGCGCAGACCCCACGGCACGTACTTGAAGAAGAACTCGATCTCGTCGCTCATGTCATAGTCCGGACTCGGATCCATGTCCCCACCTCTCGACTCGCGACCAGTTCGACACACCATGGTAGTCGCAGAGCCGCCGGTGCGACAGGCGGCGGTGGCCTTAAACTGTCCAACCAGTTGATTGATACTTTGCCTTAACCGGGTCGCACCGCGGCCCGCCGCAGCGACGATAGAGAGTACGAATGCCATCCGAGAACGGGGTGACCCGCCGCGAGGAGTTGCTGGCCGTCGCCACCAAGCTGTTCGCCGCGCGCGGCTATCACGGCACCCGGATGGACGACGTCGCCGACGTGATCGGGCTGAACAAGGCAACCGTCTACCACTACTACGCCAGCAAGTCGCTGATCCTGTTCGACATCTACCGCCAGGCCGCCGAGGGCACCCTGGCCGCCGTGCACGACGACCCGTCCTGGACGGCGCGCGAGGCGCTCTACCAGTACACCGTCCGCCTGCTCACCGGCATCGCCGGCGATCCCGAGCGGGCCGCGGTGTATTTCCAAGAGGCGCCGTACATCACCGAATGGTTCACCGCCGAACAGGTCGCCGAGGTCCGCGAGAAGGAGGCCCAGGTTTACCAGCACGTGCACGGGCTCATCGACCGCGGCATCGCCAGCGGCGAGTTCTTCGAGTGCGACTCGCATGTGGTGGCGCTGGGCTACATCGGCATGACGCTCGGCAGCTACCGATGGCTGCGGCCCAGCGGGCGGCGCACCGCCAAGGAGATCGCCGCCGAGTTCAGCACCGCGCTGCTGCGGGGGCTGATCCGCGACGAATCGATCCGCAACGACAGTCCGCTCGGCCCGTAGCCCGGCCAAGCCTCAGCCGAAGTTGGGCGGCGGAATGAGGTGCAGCACGTTGCCGGCGGCGCCGCTGAGTACGGACAGCAGCGTCGTGCTCGACTGGCCCAACGAGATGTTCAGGCCCGGATTGATCGACGGCACCCACGGATAGGTGTTCGGGAAGTACGACGGGGACAACAGCCCCGACTCCACGCCGATTTCGACGGCGGCGCCGTACGGACCTTGCACCGCGCCCAGGGCGAGGTCGGGGATGACCGTGAAGGGATTCGGGATGTCGAACAGCCCTGCCGGAGTCGGAATGTTGGCGTAGTTGGCGCCGGGTCCGTAGTCCGCGTAGCCCAGGTCGACGAGAACCCGCAGGTCCGGCTGGAAGATGTCGGCGATCGGCGGGCCGGCGTAGGGGATGGCGCGGATCGGCTCCAGCAGCGGCAGGTTCTGCGACATGAGCATGTAGTACTTGGTGCTGCCGGTGTAGTCGGGCGAGGTCGGCAGCTGCACCGCGGTCGCGACCTGGGTCGCCGTCAGGTCCGGATAGCTCCCATGGACAAAGAAGTAGCCCATGAACGCGTTGAGGTCGGAGACGAGGTTGAGCGGGTACTGGGGCAGGTCGGCGATGCCGTCGTACTGGAGCGTGTAAATCGAGGTCGGGTACGGGGAATTCGGCGGGGTCGCGCCGTTGAACGCGACGTCCAGGAACGGGATGTAGAAGCCGGGGAAGCGCTCCAGGATCCCGCCGACGGGGTTGTTGGGATCGCCGATCAGGACGAAGGACAACTGGCCGGGATTCGAGAAAGGCGAGCCCGCGGCCATCAGGTTGCGTATCTCGTTGGTGGCGATCGTGGCGCTCTGCGAATAGCCGAAAACGACGGCGCTGTTGTTCGGCTGGCCGTTGAGCGTGGAGTAGATCGCGTTGTTGAGCAGCGTGACGCCCTTGGCGACGGATTGGCCGAACGTCATGTTGCCGAGGTTCGGTGTCACCGGCCAGAACTGCTCGGGCGTGAAGAGACCCTGGACGATCGCGGATCCGAACGCCGGTTTGATGTAGGCGTTGTAGACGCTGTTGACGTAGAAGGGGTCCGGCTGCGGGTTGTTGGTGCCGCCCATGATCAACGCGTACAGCGGGTCCCCGGCCGGCGAAGTGACCATCGACGCCAGCACACTGGGGCCCGTCGACGCGCCACCGGTGAGCGCCGTCGTGCCCAGCATCGCCCGCAGCGGCGCGGTGACCTCGTTGGAAATCCCCGCGACGAGCGCCGCGTTGGCGGCCTCGGCCTGCGCGTAGCTGCTCGCGGCGGCCGCCAGCGCCCGGGTGAATTCGGTGTGGAAAGTGGCGGCCTGGGAAAGGGTCGCCTGGTATTGCTGGCCGTAGGCGCCGAACAGAGTCGCGATCGCCGCCGACACCTCGTCCTCGGCCGCCGCCACCAGGCCGGTTGTCTGGCCCGCCGCGCCGGCGCGGGCGGCGTTGATCGCCGATCCGATGGTCTGCACGTCGGCGGCCGTCGAGGCCAGCGTCTCGGGTGTGCTGATTAACTGCGACATCTCCCCGTCCTTCCCCACAGACTGGGACCCCGCCCGGTCAAACAGACTTATCCGCGACCGTGGGTATTAGGTACTGACCGAGACTAGAGCCGTCCCGGCAGGAAATCTGGCGTTTTGCGCAAGTTTGCCGGAGCTACATCTGCGCGTGCTTCAGATGCCGGTCGAGGAACGCGATCTGGTCCTGCACCACGCGCCCGAACGCGTCGTCCACATAGATCGCAAAGTGGCCCTCGGGATACATCCTGACCTCGCCGCGCGGCGCCTTGGCCGCATAGCGCAACGTGGGCACCGCGGGCGCCACCGAATCGGCTTCGCACACGCAGAACAGGATCGGGCAGCCGATCTTTGCGGCGGCGCGCCCCGGCCGGTAGGTGATCACCTTCAACGCGAACCGGGCGGCGACCTCGTTCGGCACCGACTGGCCCTCGGGAACCAGCCGCAGATAGCCGGGGTAGGCGTCGGGGGCGTTCATCAAGGCGACCTCGCCGGGTTTGCCCGCCGCGGCCACCAGCACCGGTGGCCGGCCGAGCCGGGCCGCGATGAGGTCACGCGCCGCCAGGACACCGATGCGCGCGAAGATCACCGGGCTCAGCGTGCGCGCGGACGCGACGCCGTCGGTGAACGGGCACTGGGCCACGACGGCCTTGATGCCCGGCACCCGCGCCGCCGTCGCGATCACGTGCCCGCCGCCAAACGACGTGCCCCACAGGCCGATTCGATCGGGGTCGATGCCGTCCAGGGTGCGCCCGTACGCGATCGCCGCCGCCCAGTCCGCGAGCTGCATCTTGATGTCGAGCAGTTGGCGCGGCCGGCCCCCGCTGTCGCCGAAGTTGCGGTAGTCGAACACCAGGCAGGCGTAGCCGGCGGCGCTGAACCGTTCGGCATAGGCGTCCAGGCGCATGGTGCGCACCGCACCCAAGCCGTGCGCCATCACCACCAGCGGCGCCGGACCGCCGCCATTGGAGGGGCGGTAGAGCCATGCGCTGATCCGGTCGTCGCCGGAGACGAATTGGACGTCCTCGCGTTGTGCCACAGCTTGTCAATTCTGCCCGGTGCGATATCGGGTCCGGTAGGCGCCTGAGAAGTAGTGGACTACTGTCTAGAAACGTTTCGAGCGTTCGAGGGACGGAGACTCTGATGGCCATCCGCGTCGCGCACGTCGGCACCGGAAATGTCGGGGGGCTGGCCCTGGCCGAACTGATCACCAACCCGCGGTTCGAGCTGACGGGCGTCTGCGTCTCCACGCCGGAGAAGGTCGGCAAGGACGCCGGGGAACTGTGCGGCGTCGGCCTGGATACCCCGACCGTGACGGGCGTCGCCGCGGTCGGCGACCTCGACGCGATTGTCGCCACCAAGCCCGAGTGCGTCGTCTACTGCGCGATGGGCGACACCCGCCTGCCCGACGCGATGGCCGACGTGATGCGCATCCTGGCCGCCGGGATCAACGTCGTCGGGTCCTCGCCGGGCCTGCTGCAATACCCGTGGGGCGTGATGCCCGACAAGTACATCGCCCGCGTCGAAGACGCTGCGCGGCAAGGAAATTCGAGCGTCTTCATCACCGGTGTCGATCCCGGGTTCATCAACGACCTCATCCCGTTCGCGCTGGCGGGCACCTGTCAGAGCATCGAGCAGGTGCGCTGCATGGAGATCGCCGATTACGCCACCTACGACGGCGCCGAGGTCATGCACTACATGGGGTTCGGCAGGCCCCTCGACGAGATGCCGATGCTGCTGCAGCCGGGAGTGCTCAGCATTGCCTGGGGCACGGCGATCCGTCAGCTGGCGGCCGGCCTCGGCATCGAGATCGACGAGATCACCGACTCGTGCCAGCGCGAACCGGCGCCCGAGGACTTCGAGATCGCGGTCGGGCCCGTGGCCAAGGGCACCATGGCCGCGCTCCAGTTCGAGATCCGCGGCATGTCCGCGGGCCACCCGGCCATCGTCATCGAGCACATCACCCGGTTGCGCCCCGACCTGCGGCCCGACTGGCCGCAGCCGGCTTCCGGCGGCGGCTCCTATCGCGTCGAGATCACCGGGGAACCGTCCTACGCCGTCGACGTCGTCCCGAGCAGCCGCAAGGGCGACCACAACCACGCCGCGATCGTCGGCGCGGCCGGGCGCATCGTCAACGCCATCCCCTCGGTGATCGCGGCCCCGCCCGGCATCCGCACCACGCTCGACCTTCCGCTGGTCACCGGCAAAGGTCTTTACGCCCCGAACAACCTGGTAGTCACGTAACCGAAAGGAGCCCCGCAGTGGGACGGGTAGACGGCAAAGTTGCGCTCATCAGCGGTGGCGCCCGGGGGATGGGCGCCTCGCACGCGCGGATGCTCGTGGACGAGGGCGCCAAGGTGGTGATCGGCGACATCCTCGATGACGAGGGCAAGGCGCTGGCCGACGAGCTCGGCGAGGCCGCGCGGTATGTCCACCTTGACGTCACCCAGCCCGACCAGTGGGACGCCGCGGTGGCGACGGCCACCGGCGAATTCGGCAGGCTCAACGTGTTGGTCAACAACGCCGGCATCGTGGCGCTGGGGCAGCTCAGAAATTTCGATCTGGGCAAGTGGCAGAAGGTGATTGACGTCAACCTGACCGGCACCTTCCTGGGCATGCGGGTCGCCGTCGATCCCATGACCGAGGCCGGGGGCGGGTCGATCATCAACGTGTCGTCGATCGAGGGCCTGCGCGGCGCGCCCGCGGTGCACCCGTACGTCGCGTCGAAGTGGGCGGTGCGCGGCCTGGCGAAGTCGGCGGCACTGGAACTCGCGCCGTTCAACATCCGTGTCAACTCGATACACCCGGGTTTCATCCGCACCCCGATGACCGCGAAGCTGCCCGAGGACATGGTCACCGTCCCGCTGGGCCGCCCGGGCGAGTCGCGCGAAGTGTCGACGTTCGTGCTGTTCCTCGCCAGCGACGAGTCCTCCTACACGACAGGCAGCGAGTTCGTCATGGACGGCGGACTGGTCACCGACGTGCCGCACAAGGCGTTCTGACCCTTCCCGGCCGCTTCCCTATTCGACGTGTGTTTAAGCCCCGCGATCGCGGGGAATTACGCATTGACCTGCGGGGAGTCCTCGGGCCGGAAGAAGGGATCAGCTCATGTCAGTGTCAACCCTCGCCGGTCGGAGAACGTACGGTACCGGCGTCCGCGGGCTCGTCCGCAGCGCGGACGAGGACGACCCGGCCCGATGGGTGTCGCGAGCGTTGTGCACCGCCACCGACGGTGACGGCCTCTTCGTCACCGGTGCCGCCCAGCGCAAGGCCGCGGCGTTCTGCCGGCGCTGCCCGGTCATGCGGGAGTGCGCGGCGGAAGCGTTGGACAACAACGTGGAATTCGGTGTGTGGGGCGGCATGACGGAGCGCCAGCGGCGAGCCCTCCTGCAGCGGCATCCCGAGGTGGCGTCCTGGTCGAAGTTCCTGAGCAGCGTCGAGTCGACCGAGTTGCGCCGCATGCTGCGGGTCGGGGGGCGCCCGGCCGTCGCGTCCGGCGCGGAGGACATGTCGCTGTTTTGGCTCTAGTCGGCGCGGTGCTATAACCGCGAGCATGCCGGGCAGCCTTGCGGACCTGACGGGGATCGTCGGTTCCAATCACGTCATCACCGATACCGACGTGCTGGCCGGCCGCAGCATCGACCACACCGGCCGCTACCGCGGGCGGGCCAGCGCGCTGGTGCGGCCCGGGTCCGCGGAGGAGGTCGCCGCGGTGCTGAGGGTGTGCCGCGACGCCGGGGCGAACGTGACGGTGCAGGGCGGCCGCACCTCGCTGGTGGCCGGCACCGTCCCCGAGCACGACGACGTGTTGCTGTCCACCGAACGGCTTGGCGCCGTCGGCGACGTCGACACCGTCGAGCGCCGCGTCGAGGCAGGCGCCGGCGCGCCGCTGGCCGCCGTTCAAAGTGCCGCCACCGCGGCGGGTTTGGTGTTCGGCGTGGACCTGGCGGCGCGCGACACGGCGACGGTCGGCGGCATGGCCTCGACTAACGCCGGCGGCCTGCGGACGGTCCGGTACGGCAACATGGGGGAGCAAGTCGTCGGCCTGCAGGTGGCGCTGCCCGACGGTTCGCTGATGCGCCGCCACAGCCGGGTGCGCAGCGACAACACCGGCTACGACCTGCCGGCGCTGTTCGTGGGCGCCGAGGGCACCCTGGGCGTGATCACCGCGCTGGACCTGCGGTTGCACCCCACGCCGTCGCATCGGGTGACGGCGGTCTGCGGGTTCGCCGACCTCGAGGCGCTGGTCGACGCCGGCCGCTGTTTTCGGGACGTCGACGGGATCGCGGCGCTGGAGCTGATCGACGGCCGCGCCGCGGCGCTGACCGCCGAACACCTCGGCGTCGGCCCACCGGTAACCGCCGACTGGCTGCTGCTGGTCGAGCTGGCCGCCGACCACGACCAGACCGATCGCCTCGCCGACCTGTTGGGCGGCGTGCGGCTGTGCGGCGAACCCGCGGTGGGCGTGGATGTCGCTGCGCAGCAACGGTTGTGGCGCGTGCGGGAAGCCCTCGCCGACGTGCTCGGGGTGTACGGGCCGCCGCTGAAGTTCGACGTGTCGTTGCCGCTGTCTTCCATCGGCGAATTCGCAAGGGCGGCGGCCGATTTGATCGGCACGCACGCCCCCGAGGCGTTGCCGGTGCTGTTCGGCCACATCGGCGAGGGCAACCTGCACCTCAACGTGCTGCGCTGCCCGGCCGAGCGGGAGCGGGAGCTGTACGAGCCGATGATGGACCTCATCGCGCGGTCCGGGGGCAACGTCAGCTCCGAGCACGGCGTCGGCAGTCGCAAGCGCCCGTACCTGGGCATGTCGCGGGAGCCGGCCGACATCGCCGCGATGCGGGCGGTCAAGGCGGCGCTGGACCCGACCGGCTACCTCAACGCCGCGGTGCTGTTCGACTGACATACGCTGGAATTCATGGCATCTGGAATCTTCGACACCCCCATTGCCGGAATCATCAACCGTTTCTTTGGCGGCATGATCGACGCGCCCGTCGTCGGGCCGCTGGTGCGACGCGGGTTGATCAAGATTCGCTACGTCGGCAGGCGTTCGGGTAAGACGATCCAGACCCCGGTCGGGTACCGGCGCTCCGGCGACGGCATCGTCATCAACGTCATGTCGCCCGACAGCAAGACCTGGTGGCGCAACTTCCTCGGCGCGGGCGGGCCCATCACGCTGCTCAACTTCGACGGCGCCGACCGCACCGGACACGCGGTCGCCAGCCGCGACGAGAGGGGCCGCGTCAGCGTCGCGGTGCAGCTCGACTAGGTGCTGCCCTTGATCCCGACGGCGTGACGCAACTGCTCCAGGAACTGGTCGGCGTCGTCGCTTCGGACGATGTAGTGCGAGATCGCGATCCTGATGACCGTCGCCGCCTTCACCGCGGCATTGGGTCCGGACAGGTGCCGTTGCAGCCCGGCGCGCATCTCCGGGATGACGCGGCCGAACTGGGCGACGGTGTGCTCGGGCTCGACGTCGACCATGCGCACACCGGAGTACGAATGCTGGAACTCGACGATGAAGCGCAGCACGGCGTCGAGCTTGTCGACCCCCTTCAGCCCGGCGGTGGCCCTGACCAACCCGCTCTCGAAGGCCTGCCGCTCGTATTGTGAAAACGCCGACAGCAGTTCCTCTTTGGACGCGAACCAGCGGTACAGCGTGGGGCGCGACACCCCCGCCTGGGCGGCCACCTCGGACAGGCTCAGCTTGGTCTGGCCGTTGCGGCCGAGTACTTCGGCGGTGGCATCGAGGATGCGCTGACGCGTCGAGGTGTCGATCTCTGCCGCTTGGCTCATAACAGAAACTTTACGAAGTATCGCCAACGTGTCACGGTTTTTTCGTTTCCCGGCCAGGCCGCGCGCGCACCAGCACGGACTGCTGGATGGCGCCGACGGCGCCGCGCTCGTCGAACAGCGTGCCGACCGTCGTCCCGATGCCGTCCGGCCCGTAGCTGGTTTCCGCGCGAATGCCGATCCAGTCGCCGTCGGGGATCCGGAACACGTGCACGGCGAGGTCGGTGTTGAGGAAGGTCCACTTGGTGATGTCCAGCTTGCTGCCGATGCCGTTGGCGCAGTCGGCCACCGCGAAGAGCCGCTCCAGCGGCGTCATGGTCTCGCCCTTGACGAGATCCACGGTCGGGTTGATCCAGGACTCGCCCGGGCCCTCACTCAGCGGTTCGGTGAGCCAGAGCCACTCGAGGCTGTGCACGTAGTTGCGGTCCCATTCCCGCGCCTTGAGGTTGCGGTTGCGGGCCTCGGTCCGCGGTCCCGGCAGCGGGGCCGCCGAGTGGGCGACCGCCCGGGTGTCCTGCTGCTGCAACCGCCACGCGCTGGCGCGGGCCACCGGCCGCGGTTGGCCGTCGGGACCCGGGGCGAGCATCTCGGCGCTGACCAATTCGATCTGCTTGCCGCCGCGCTGCACCTGCGAGCTCACCCACAGGTCGCCCTCGGCCGGCACCCCGCCCAGCAGGTCGATGACGACCCGGGACAGCCGGGTGTCGGCGCGCTGGTCGCACCGTTCCAGCGCCCGCACCAGCAGCGCCGACACCGGCCCGCCGTGCTGGATCGCCGCCGACCAGGTGCCGCGGGCCAGGTCGGTGGCCCGGAACTTTTCACCCAGCGGGTCGGTGTCGTCGATCAGCTCGTAATAGGAATCCGTCACTCGTCCACCTCTCGCGGTGTCAGGGTAGGCCAGCGCCGGGCGTGTCGACCGTCACGGCGTCCAGCCGGGACAGCTTGGTGCCGATCAGGCGCCGCGGATAGGCGTCGGTGCTGGACAGCAAGAACAGCGTGCGGCGCGAGGGGCCGCCGAGGGCGCACGCGATGGCCACCCGCTCGCCCATGTCGATGCGGTCGGTCACCGCGCCGCCCTCGGTAATCCGCTCGAACTGGTGGGCCAGCGTCATCGACGCCCACACCCCGCCCTCGGCGTCGAGCGCGATCCCGTCGGGCGGCCCGTCGAGGCCGTCGGCGAACACCCGGCGCCCGCCCAGCCCGCCGTCGGCGTCGATGGTGAAGGCGCTCAGCCGGCGGGCTGTCGATTCGGCGACGATCAGCGTCTTCCGGTCGGGGGTGATCACCATGCCGTTGGGAAAGTCCAGGTCCTCGGCGACGACGGTGGCCGAGTCGTCGGGATCGAGGCGGATGATCGCGCCGCCGGAGAACGCCTGACATCCGATGTAGGCCCGCCCGGTGTCGTCGACGACCATGTCGCCCAGATTGGCCGGCGTCAGGTGCGCGAGATCGGCGACGGGGACGACCGTTTCGCCGTCGTAGCGCAGCACCTGCCGGTCTTCGGTCGAGGCGATCAGCAGTGACCCGTCGGGGCGGAACCCCAGGCCGGACGGCGAGCGCCCGGGCAGGGGCAACGTGGTGAGCGTGCCGCGCAGGTCCGCGGTGTGGACGGCCTCGCCGAGCATGTCGGAGAACCACAGCAGTCCCTCGAACCACCGCGGGCCTTCACCGAAGCAGAAGCCGTTGGCCAGGGGCTCGGGAATCATCCGGCCACGCCTTTACAAAACATCGGGAAAGTGTCACGCAGGACGTGCACCGGTGTCAATCTCGCCCAGTTCGCGCGCCACGGCCTCGTGATAGGCGTCGATGCGCGCCGGGTTGGCCTGCTGAAAGAGTTGATCGGGCAGCGGCGCGTGCTTGTAGGCCTCGATCGCCATGGTCCGGGAGAACAGGGTGACGTCCCGGCCCGGCCTGGTGAACCGATAGGTGACGGTGATCCGGCCTTCGAGCCCGCCGTTTCCGTCGCGGTCGTGGCCGAGGCGGCCCACCGAATTGAACACGAACAGCGAGGGCCGGTCGGCGATGGCCAGCTGCCAGCTGAAGATCCGCTCGCCGTCCGGGCCGGCCTCCTCCCAGGTGTCACCGACCTCGAGCGGCAGCTCCGGCAACTTGCCGATGTGCGCGCTGCCGGGGTACGTCTTCGTCCAGTTCGCCGGATTGGTCACGAAGTCGTACACCGCCTCGGCGGGATGGGCAAAGGCGGTCTCCGAGGTGCTCGTCACGATGCCCAATTGCGTTGCCTCCCTTGTGTCTGTTAGCCAAGCTTTACAAATCCTACTCAAAGTGTCACGCTGAGCCCTGAGCTGCTGGCGCGAGAGATGGAGCGGAGTTGACTAAAGCTTCCGAGGAATCCGAGCAGACCGAGTGGACGGTGCAGGGCCTGCTGGATCTCTTCGACGTGCGGGCCGACGGGCAGGATCGGTTCACCGGTGACACGGGTATCGCCGCGGGCGACGAACGGCAGGTGGTGGAGGGCACCCAGGTGCTCGCCCAGGCGATCGTCGCGGTGGCCAAACGATTCCCGGACAAGTCCGTGCGCTCGGCGCACGCGGTGTTCTCCCGCGCGGTCACCGTCGGGCCGCCGATCGAATTGGTGCTCGACGTGGTGGCCGAGGGCCGGTCCACCGCGACCGCCGTGGTCGCGGTGCATCAGAACGGCCGGCGCTGCCTGAGCATCACCGTGCTGGCCGACGTGCCCACCGACGACGTCATCCGCCACCACCTGCCGCGTCCCGAGGTGGCCGCGCCGGCGGACGCCCACCACTCGCCGATGCCGATGGTCGGTCGCGAACTGCGCCTGGTCGACGTCGTCGACGTGAACAGCCCCGACGAGGTCGGGCCGCCGGAGCTGTACGCGTGGCTGCACTACGAACCGATCCCGACCCGGGACGACCTGGCCAAGGCGCTGCTGGCGTACTTCACCGGCCACCTGGGGATTTCGACCACCATGCGTGCGCACCCGGGCATTGGCACGGCCCAGGCGCACCTGACGGTGTCGACCGCGCCGATGAGCATCTCCGTCGCGTTCCACGAACCGGTGCGCTGGGAGGGCTGGCTGCTCTACAGCCACGAGAGCACCCAGGTCGGCGCGGGCATGTCCTACGTGCGCGGCACGGTGCATTCCGAGGAGGGCGAGCTGCTGTGCTCGTTCGCCCAGGAGGCGCTGATCCGTCCGCTGCGCACCAGCGACACCGCGATCGATTCGCGCGCGCGGTTCTAACGTCTGGCCGCCCGCATGCGCTTCACCATCACCCACCCGATGCACAGCCACCCGTACAACCCGGAGCTGGTGAGCGGGGAGGGCATCGCCACGGTGGCGGCGGCCACCGAGGCGGCCGGGATCCACGGGTTCGGCTTCACCGACCACCCGGCGCCGTCGCAGCGCTGGCTGGAGGCCGGCGGGCACGACGCGCTGGATCCTTTTGTCGCGCTGGGTTATGCGGCCGCCCGCACAACGACCCTGCGGCTGATCCCCAACATCGTGGTGCTGCCGTATCGAAACCCGTTCGTGGTGGCCAAGTCCGGGGCTTCGCTGGACCTGCTTTCGGGCGGCCGCTTCACGCTGGCCGTCGGCGTGGGTTACCTCAAGCGTGAATTCGCGGCGCTGGGCGTGAACTACGACGAGCGCGCCGAGCTGTTCGACGAAGCGCTGCAGGTGATCCGGGCGATCTGGACCGGTGACGACATCACCTTCGAGGGAAAGCATTTCACCGCCCGGGGCATCACGGCGCACCCACGGCCGGCGAGCTGCCCGCCGATCTGGATCGGCGGCAACACCACGACCGCGCGCCAGCGCGTCGCGCAGCACGGCGACGGCTGGTGCCCGTTCCCCGCGCCGCCGCAGCTGGCCCAGACCGCGGGCACCGCGGTGATCGACTCCGTGCAACGCCTCACCGAGGGCATCGACGATCTGCGGCGGCGCTGCGACGCGGCGGGCCGCGACTGGTCCGCGATCGACGTCACGTTCACCAACTTCGAGGGCGGCAGCCCCGCGTCCGACGGGTTCAACGCCGACGCGTACCTCGATGGACTGGAAAAGCTTGCGGCCGTGGGCGTGACGTGGGTGAGCGTCCATCTGCCCGGCGACAGCGTGGCGCACGCGCTGGAGACCCTCGACCGGTTCCGGACTCAAGTGGTTGACGCGATCTAAATGGACTTCTCGCACGTCGAACTCTCCACGCAGGACCAGGAATTCCTTGACGAGACCCGGGCCTTCATCACCAAGCACGTCACCGACGAGGTGCTCGCCCGCCAGCTGGAATTCGGCGAAAACTTCGACGAGCACGTGCATTTGGCGCTCGGCGAGGCCGGTTACCTGGCCTCGGACTGGAAGGCGGAGGGCGACGGGGGCTTCAGCCCGGTTCGGCGGCGCATCTTCCAGCTGGAGATCGCCCGCGCCCACACGCCGTGGTACCACTGGGGCACCACGTCCGTCGTCGCGCGGCTGGTGCAGCAATTCGGCGCGCCGGAGCTGGCCGGCAAAGTGGTGCCCGGTGTGCTGTCCGGCGAGATCCGGCTGTGCCTGGGGTACACCGAGCCCGAGGGCGGCTCCGACGTGGCCACCTGCAAGACGCGGGCGGTGCGCGACGGCGACGCGTGGGTCATCAACGGCTCCAAGATGTTCACCTCGAACGCGCAGAACGCCCGATACGTCTTTCTGCTCACCAACACCGACCCGCAGGGGCGGAAACACAAGAACCTGACCATGTTTCTGGTGCCCCTGGATTCGCCGGGCATCGAGATCCAACCGATCCGCACGCTCGACGGCGACCGCACCAACATCGTCTACTACAGCGACGTGCGCGTCGACGACCTCTACCGCATCGGCGAGGTGAACGGCGGCTGGACGGTGATGCGCGCGGCGCTCGACTCCGAGCACGGCATCGTGGACCAGGAAGACCATGGCCTGCAGTACGTCGCGGCGATGGCGGGCCACGGCGACATCATGGCCGAAGTGGTCGACACGGTCGCGGCGCTGGTTTCCGACGTGGACGACGAGTCGGTGAAATACCGGCTGGGGCGCGCCGTCGCGCGAATGGAGGCGGCGCTCTCCACGCCCGGGATGTTCGGGCGCGTGGCGATCGCGCAGACGATGCGCGACATCACCCCGGACCTGATGGACATCCTGGGGACCGCGTCGGCGCTGCCCACCGACACCCCCGGCGCCGCGAGTAACGGAGCGGCAGAACACCTTTACCGCCTCTCGCTACCGCTCGGGATCTACGGCGGAACCCTCGAGGTGTTCCGCAACATGATCGCGCAGCACGCGCTGGGGCTCGGTCGTCCCAGTTACGGCGGCTGAGTTCACCGCGAAAGTGCAACTACCGACGCCGCCTCTCGAGAAATGCGTCGCCAGTGGCACTTTCGCGGCTCAGGTGAGCGGCAGTTGGGCCGTCACGTCCACCCGGGCTTCGTCGAAACTCAGAAATCCCTTGATGGGCAGGCTTTCCGGGTACGGCTCGTCGTAGCTCCACGCGACGTCGTCGACAGGACCCATCGACCAGTAGGTGGCGAAGCCCTTGTAGTTGCAGTAGCTCGACGTCTCGGATCGCCGCAGCAGCTCGGTGCGCACGTGCTTCGGGTCGACGTAGAGGCGGGGCGCGAGGGCGGTTTCGAACAGGATCAGCGTGTCGTCGGTGTCGACCAGCGCGGTGCCGTTGACCGAGACGCGCAGCCGGCGCCGCGTTGGGCGGCAGTCGATGCGGTGGTACGGATTCGGCGGGTAGTGCACCAGCTCGCGGCCCTCCTCCCGCCAGGTGTCGACGGCGTCCCACGGCACGTGGACGAAGCCGGGGGCATCGGGCTCGGGCTCGGCCGGCAGGTCGCCGACCGCGTCGGCCGGGAAGGCGTAGCTCAGCGGGCGGCCACGCCGGTGCACCAGCAGCGCCCGCTCGGTGTCGATCACGGGGCGTCCGTCCTTGAAGGCCTGGACGCGCCGCGGGTGCGGCTCGACGTACACCACCTCGGCGGGTATCGCCGGCGAGAACCGCCCGGCCGGATCGCTGCTGAGCGGACCGCGTCCGGCTACCAGGCTCATGGTGTTCCTTTCGTCGCGCTCGAACGTCACGCTAGCGCTCGGCCGGCATGGTGTAGAAGTAACCCATGGCCGGACCGGTGGAAGGCATCAAGGTCGTCGAACTCGGGGTCTGGGTGGCCGGACCGGCCACCGGCGGGATCCTGGCCGACTGGGGCGCGGACGTGATCAAGATCGAGCCGCCGACCGGTGACCCGGGCCGCCTGTTCGGCCGGATGCTGGGGTGCGACCTCGGGGTCAACCCGCCGTTCGAAATGGACAACCGGTCCAAGCGCAGCGTCGTCCTGGACCTCACCACCGACGAGGGCCGCGACACCGCCCTCGAATTGCTCGGCGACGCCGATGTTTTCGTGACCAACGTGCGGCCCGCCGCGCTGCAACGCCTCGGGCTCGACTTCGAGTCGGTGTCGGCCCGCAACCCCCGCCTGGTCTACGGCCTGATCACCGGGTACGGCGAGACGGGGCCCGACGCCGACCGCGCCGCCTACGACGTGGCCGCGTTCTGGTCGCGGGCTGGGGTCGCCCACCTGCTCACCCGCCCCGGCGACACGCCCCCGTTCCAGCGCGGCGGCATGGGCGACCACTCCGCCGGGATGACCCTGGCCGCGGCGGTGTGCGCGGCGCTGCTCGCCCGCGAACGCACCGGCGCCGGCCAGCTGGTGAGCACCTCGCTGTACCGCCAGGGCGTCTACACCGTCAGCTTCGACCTCAACACCTATCTGCTGACCGGCCAGCCCATCGCGATCGGCCAGCGGGAATCGATGGGCAACCCGTGCATGAACAACTACGCCGCCGGCGACGGGCGGCGGTTCTGGATCGTCGGGCTCGAGGCCGACCGGCACTGGCCCCCGCTGTGTCGCGCCGTGGGCCGGCCCGAGTGGACCGACGATCCGCGATTCGCCGACGCCCGATCCCGCGCCGTCAATGCGGTCCAGCTCATCGCCGAGTTGGACGGGATCTTCGCGACCCGCCCGCTCGACGAATGGGCGCAGGTCTTCGCGGGCGAACCCGACCTGTTCTGGTCGCCGGTCAACGCGCTCGAGGACGTCGTGGCCGACGAGCAGTTCCACGCCGCGGGCGGCATCGTCGACGTGCCCGATGGGGAGGCCTCGGTCGCGATGGTGGCCACACCGGCGGATTTCCATGGCACGCCGTGGTCGCCGCGTTCCGCGGCGCCGCAACTGGGTCAGCACACCGACGAGGTGCTCGCCGAACTCAAGGCCCGCCGCGGCTCGTGACCGGTCCGCGAGACCTTTACAAATTTAGCCTGAAGTGTCACGCTGTCCGGTGACAACAAGCCCAGGACGAGCGCTGCAGGAAACGCCCACGATGGTCACCCCAACGTTCCACATCGGCCACAAGAGCCGGGTCAGGTCCGCACGATCGGCCCGCGCCGACGGTGACTGTCTGCGCTACCGGTTGGACGTCGTCGCGGCCAGCACCGCCGACGTCGTGGCGTCCGCCGGCGGTTGGCTCTACGACCGGGTGATGGCCGGCTGGGAGGTGACCGTGCTGCTGCCGCACGGCTGCGACACCCGCGCGCTGCGGATCCTCGGGGTGCGCCCGGTGGACGCCGACGAGCGGCCGGACCCGGCGGGCGCAGCGAGCCACAGCCTGGCGGTCAGCGCCGAGGCATTCAGCGCCGACGCACGGGTGCGGGAGCAGGTGCTCGAGGCCATGGGCGACCGGCTGACCGAGCTCGCGTTGTGGGGTGACGGGTGGCCGCTGGCGGTCGATCGCGCGATGACCCGCACCCAGCACGTCCTCAGCATGGCGGCGCGCCGATTCAAGGGCTACGCGCTCGCCGAGGCCGGGATCGGCTGCGGCCCAGCCGATCCGGTCGAAACGCTGCTGTGCGACGCGGCGACCCGGCTCTCCTGATGAAGAAGTACTACGGCCACACCCTGCTTTACCTGCACGAGACGATTTCGCTGGGATCCGGGCGAAGCGACGGCTTCACCGAAACCTTCACCGACATCTACCGGCCGATGATGGACGAGCTCGGCGCCCGGCTGTTCGCGATCTGGGAGACCACCCCGTACAACGGCCACTGGCCACAGGCCACGATCATCTGGGAGATCGACGGATTCGCAGACTACGCCCGCATCGGCGCCGCCCAGGCGTGCGGCGGCAGCCACGAGACCGCGGCCGGCAAGTGGGCGGCGTACCTGTCCGACATCGGCGCCTCGGGGGAGGGCCGGATCATGTACCCCGGTCCCAGCAACAAGACGCTGGCACAGCTTCGCGAGTCGAATTTCGCTGCGCCGCTGGTGATCCAGGAGATCATGCAGACCAAGCCGGGGCGCCAGGACGACTACATCCGCGAGCTGGAGCGCCTGTATGTCCCCTGGTCGGAGCGCACCGGCAAGCGCTGGCTCGGCTCCTTCACCACGACATTCCGCTACAACGAGGTCATCCACTACTGGGCGCTGGACGGCGGCTGGGAATGCTTCGCCAATCACTACCCGTCCTGGAAGGACAGCCCGCCCGCGGAGATCGTCACGTGGATGAGCGTGGCGCCGGCCCTGCGCGACGGCTGGGAAGACTCCATCCTGCAGGCCCTACCCCCCTCACCACTGCAGTGAGCTTTTCGTACGATCCGTTCGACGCGCAGGTGATGGCAAATCCGTTGCCCTACTACCGGATCCTGCGCGACCAGCACCCGGCGTACTACATGCCGCAGTGGGACACCTTCGCGCTGTCCCGCTTCGACGACATCTGGCGGGTCCTGGAGGTCAACGACGGCACGTTCGTGGCGTCGGAAGGGACCCTGCCCGCGGCGGCCGTACTGGCCAAGCACAACACCGGACCGGTCGACGACCCGCCGCTGCACCCGCTGCCGTTCCACGCCGTGTTCGACGCGGACCTCTACGGCCAGATCCGTCGCGCGCATTCGGCGCCGCTGCGGCCCCGGGCCGTCGCGGGGCTGGAGGACAGGATTCGCGCGCTGGCCAACGAACGCCTCGACGAGCTGCTGCCGCGCGGCTCGTTCGACCTGACCCAGGACTACGGCGGCATCGTGGTCGCGTCGATCGTCTGCGAATTGCTCGGCATACCAACCGATCTCGCACCGCAGGTGCTGGCCGCCGTGAACGCCGGCAGCCTCGCGGAGCCCGGGGTGGGCGTGGACACCGCCGAGGCGCGGCCCAACTACATGGAGTTCCTGGTGCCCGCGGTGCAGCGCCGCCGCACCGACGCTTCCGGTGATCCGCTCGGCGTCGTCGACGGACTGCTCGGCTACCGCCTGCCCGACGGCAGCGAGCTCGACGACATCGAGGTCGCCATGCAGATGCTCTGCATCTTCATCGGCGGGACCGAAACGGTACCCAAGATCGTCGCCCACGGCCTGTGGGAGCTCAGCCAGCGGCCCGAGCAGCTGGCCGCCGTGCGCGCCGACCCCGACAACAACGTGCCGGTCGCGCGCGAGGAGATGATCCGGTTCTGCGCCCCGGCGCAGTGGTTCGCCCGAACCGCGCGCAAACCCTTCACCATTCACGGCCAGACGATCCGGCCGGGCCAGCGCGTCATCACGCTGCTGGCCTCCGCCAATCGCGACGAACGAGAATACCCACAGCCCGATGAGTTCATCTGGAACCGGCCCATCCGTCGCTCGCTGGCCTTCGGCCGCGGACAGCACTTCTGCATCGGCTACCACCTCGCCCGGCTGGAAGTCGCTGTGCTGCTGGCCGAATGGCTTCGCCGGGTGCCCGACTACACGATCCACGGCGACGCCGCCGCCCGCCTGCCGTCCAGCTTCCAGTGGGGATACAACAAGATCCCGGTGGAGGTCTGACGTGTGGTCCTACCGGATCGTCGCGCCGTACCTGTTCGAGCGGACGTCGATCCCCGACAACACGGTCGAGCACCTGACCGACGGGCAAGTGCTGCTGCAGTTTTCGGCCGCCGGCGTGTGCGGCAGCGACCTGCCGGCCTTCCGCGGCAACCGAGGCCGGCTCCCGGGCGACGACGGACGCAGCGCCGCCGAGAAGGACGGCTTCCCGATCCACGAGGTGGCCGGCGAAGTCATCGCCAGCCGGCACCCCGACCACCGCGCCGGCGATCGCGTGGTCGGCTGGGCGTCCCGGTTCGACGGCCTGATGGAACGTGTGATCAGCGACGGCAACATGCTGACGCCGTACGACCCCGCGCTGAGCGCGGCGGAGGCGGTCGGCCTGCAGCCGCTGGCCTGCGTCCTGTACGCGTGCGAGCAGCTGCCGGACCTGTCCGGGCGGCACGTCGCGATCATCGGCCAGGGCTCGATCGGGCTGCTGTTCTCCTATGTCGCCAAGGCGGCCGGCGCCCGGCGCGTCACCGGGGTCGATCCCGTCGACCGCAGCGGCCACGCAACGGCTTTCGGGGTCGACGACCCGGTGCGGGCCACCAGCGACCGCTGGGTGAGCCAACTGGCCCCCGGCGACCGCGCCGACGTCGTCATCGAGGCGGTGGGGCACCAGGTGGCGACCCTGGGACACGCCATCGAGGCCGCCGCACCCGGCGCCACCGTCTTTTACTTCGGCGTGGCCGACGACGAGGCCTACCCGATTAACATGCGTCTGATGCTGCGCAACAACCTGACGCTGAAATCCGGTGTCACCCAGGAACGGCGACGCGTCCTGGACCTCGCCGCCAAGTTCGCCGACGAGCACCCCGGGCTGCTCCGCACCTATCTGACGCACACCTTTGGTGTCGACGACGTGCAGGCCGCATTCGACCTGGCCTGCCGGCCAGACCCCGACCGCATCAAGATCGCGATCGCGGGATGAGTGGCTTCGATCGCAACAACCCGGGCCCGATATGGGGCGGCTGGATCACCGGGCCGACGGAGCTCGCGCCGGAGGAATTCGCCCGGGCCGGTTACGACTACGTGGGTTTCGACGCCCAGCACGGCTACCTCGACGACGCCGACATCGCGCGCATGCTGCGCCGCATCGAGCACGTCCCGATCGGCACCGTGGTGCGGCTGCCCAACGCCGACGCGGCGCCGATCGGGCGGGTGCTGGACGCCGGCGCCGACGCCGTCGTCATCGCGATGATCGAGTCGGCGGATCAGGCCGCCGCCGCGGTGGCGGCCACCCGCCACCAGCCCCGGGGAATCCGCAGCTTCGGCCCGCTGCGTGCCAGCCTCGGCCACGACGCCGCCGCCCTGGAATCCCGCGTCAGCGTGTTCGCGATGATCGAGACGGCCGCGGCGCTGTCGGGCCTCAGCGAGATCTGCGCCGTCGAGGGCCTGGCCGGCCTGTATGTCGGGCCCGCCGATCTGGCCCTGTCGATGGGCGTGGATGTCGTTGGCGCAACCCAGCATCCGGCGATCATCGACGCCATCGCCCGCATCCACGCCGCCGCCACCACCGCGGGTCTGCTCACCGGCGTTCACGCGGGAAACGGCACGACGGGCCGCACGATGGCGAAGCTCGGATTCCGGATGATCACCCTGGCGGCCGAATCGCAGGCGCTGCGGCGCGGGGCCGCCGAGCATCTCCGCGAGGCGACCGGACAATGACCGACGAGCACACCGCGATCCGCGAGGTGATCGCCGCCTACGCGCTGGCCCTCGACGCCGGGGACATCGACCAGTGCGTGGCGCTGTTCCTCCCCGACGCCGAGTTCCTGGTCTACGGCCGGACTTTCGCGGGCCACGACGGCATCGCCCAGATGTTCCGGGACGCGCCGCGCGGGTTGCACCACACCGGAGTGTCGCGGATCGACGTCCGCGGCGACACCGCCACGGCCCGGTCGCAGGTGCTGTTCGTCAGGTCCGGTGACCTGCACCTGCGACCCGCCCTCTACGACGACGAGCTGGCGCTCACCGACGGGCGGTGGCGCTTTCGGCGCCGGCGGTGCCAGTTCGTCACCAGCCGCGGCCTGTCCGACACCCCCGAGGTCACGTCGTCATGAACCAACGCGTCGCGCTGGTGACCGGCGCCGCCGGCGGGCAGGGCTGGGCCATCGCCAAGCGGCTGCACGCGGACGGCTATTCGGTGGCCGCCTGCGACCGGCGCGCCGCCGAACTCGCCGCCGCGGTCGACGAACTCGGTGACGACGGCATGATCGGGATCGAGCTCGACGTCACCTCCCAGCCACAGTGGGAGGCGGCGGTCCGCGCGGTGGTCGAGCGCTTCGGCGGGCTGAGCGCGCTGGTCAACAACGCCGGCGTCCTGCACCGCGCCGCGCTGGCCGACGAGACCGCCGAGGGCTTCGAAAGCTCCTGGCGGGTCAACTGTTTCGGCGCGTTCCTCGGGATCCAAACGGTGCTGCCGCAGCTGCGCGCCGCCACGAACGCGGCCGTCGTCAACATCTGCAGCACCGGCGCCATCCGCCCCTTCCCGCGGCACAGCGCCTACGGTTCCGCCAAGTGGGCGCTGCGGGGCCTGACCCAGAACGCAGCCGCCGAACTCGCCCCGCTCGGCATCCGGGTCAACGCGGTGTTCCCGGGGCCCATCGCGACCCCGATGCTCGACGACGCCACCCAGCTGAGGCTCGCCGCGTCGTCGGCGTTCGGGCGGATCGGGCAACCGGGCGAGATCGCGGACGCGGTCGCATTTCTCGTCTCCGATGCGGCCTCGTTCATCACCGGCTCGGAGCTGGTCGTCGACGGTGGCCAATGCCTGCAGATCCGATGAGCCCGGGCCTGTCCGTCGGCATCATCGGTGCCGGACCGGGCGGCCTGGCGCTGGGGATCCTGCTCGCGCGGGCCGGCTTTCGTGACTTCACCATCTTCGACCGCGAGGACGACGTCGGCGGCACGTGGCGGATCAACACCTATCCGGGCCTGGCCTGCGACGTCAAGTCTCACCTGTACTCGTATTCGTTCGACCTGAACGCGCACTGGTCGCGGCTGTGGTCCGCGCAGCCCGAGATCCTCGAATACTTCGAGAGGTGCGCCGACAAGCACGGCCTGCGGCCACACCTGAAGCTGCGCACCGAAATCCGCTCCGCGCGTTGGGAAGAGGATGCCCAGCGTTGGTGCCTGACCACCGCGGACGGCCAACGCCACCGCTTCAACATCGTGGTCTCCGCCGTCGGCCTGTTCACCCGGCCGCTCCTCCCGGACCTGGTGGAGGAGGAGCCGTTCACCGGAACGGTGATGCACTCGTCGCGGTGGGATCACTCCGTCCCGCTCGAGGGCGCGCGGATCGCCGTGCTGGGCACCGGATCGACGGCCTCGCAGCTGGTGCCGGAACTGACCAAGGTGGCCGCCAAGGTGTACTCCGTGCAACGGTCGCCGACCTGGATACTGCCCAAGCCCGACCGGCATTACACGCGCCGGGAGCGCTGGATCTTCGCGCACGTTCCGTTCGCCAAGAAGCTGTACCGGACCCGGCTGTGGCTGCGCAGCGAGGCCAACATTTCGGTGATCGAGCACGGCAGCGAAAAGACCAAGGACTTCACCGCGCTCGCGCTCGGCCTGCTCGAGCGGACCGTCGCCGACGCGGAATTGCGCCGGAAGCTGACCCCGAACCATCCGATGGGCTGCAAGCGCCTGGTCTTCTCCTCGGACTTCCTGCCCGCCCTGACCCGGCCCAACGTCGAGGTGCTGGACAGCCCGGCCCGCTGCCTGCGCGCGCGCAGCCTGGTCACCGAGGACGGCACCGAACGCGATGTCGACGTCGTGGTGTGCGCCACCGGTTACGCCGCCGCCGATTACCTGGGTGAGCTGGACGTGTGCGGCGAGCGCGGCGTGACGCTGCGGGAGGTGTGGCGCGACGGGGCGCACGCGTATTTCGGCATGGCCGTTCCCGGCTTCCCGAACTTCTTCATGCTGTACGGGCCGAACACCAACGTCGGCTCCAACAGCGTGATCTTCATGCTGGAGGCCCAGGCCCGCTACATCGTGCGGGCGCTGAAATACCTGCGGCGCAAGAACAAAAGGTACATCGCGGTGCGGCCGGCCGCGCTGGGCGACTTCATGGCCAAGGTCGACCGGTGGATGGTCGGCACGGTGTGGACCACCCAGTGCAGCAACTACTTCCGCGCCGCCAACGGGCGCGTGGTGACCCAGTGGCCGCGCAGCGCGCGTACGTTCTGGGGGATGACGCGCAGATTCAAGCCCGCCGACTTCAGCTTCCGGGCCGAGGGCGCGGGCCCTCGATGACCGAGCTGGACGGGTTCGGGCGCCTGCATCCCGCGCTGCGAGCCGTCGCGACGACGCGAACCGACTTCTCGCCGGAGGCGATCCGGCTCATGCGCGAACCGTTCAACGAGCGCCGCCGGGCGGCCGCCGAACAGACCGACGCCCAGGGCGTCCGGATCGTCGACGACACCGTGGCGGCCGGGTCCGGCGCCGTCGCCGTGCGGATCTACCACGGCGCGCCGGAGAGTCCGGCCCCCGTTCTGGTGTACTGCCACGCCGGGGGGTTCGCGCTCGGCAACCTCGACACCGATCACCGGCAGTGCGTGGAACTCGCGCGCCGGGGCCGCTGCACGGTGGTCTCGGTCGACTACCGGCTGGCGCCCGAGCACCCGTTTCCCGCGGCTCTCGACGACGCGGTCGCCGTGTTGCGCTGGGTGGCGGCCAACGCGGCGGAACTGGGCGTCGACCCGGCGCGCCTGGCCGTCGGGGGCAGCAGCGCCGGGGCCGCCCTGGCCGCGTGCCTGGCGCACGGCGCCGCCGACGGCTCGCTGCCGGCGGTGGCGTTCCAGCTGCTGCACCAGCCGGTGCTGGACGATCGAGAGACCGCGTCGAAGGCCGAGTTCTGCGCCAGCCCGGCCTTCGACGGCGAGGCGGCCGAGCAGATGTGGCGGTACTACCTCGGCCCCGACAGCGGGGTCGCGCCCGCGGCCGTGCCCGCCCGTCGGGGCGAATTCGGCGGTCTGCCACCGGCTTTGATCACCTGCGCGGAGATAGACCCGTTCCGCGACGAGGCGGTCGACTACGCGGTGGCGCTGCTGCGCGCCGGGGTCTCCGCCGAACTGCACGTGTTTCCGCGCGCCTGCCACGGGTTCGATTCGCTGCTGCCCGACTGGTCCGATTCCCAGCGGCTGTTCACCCTGCAGGGCGACGCCTTGGCGAGGGCCTTCGGCTCTCGTTGAACGCCCGAGATAATGGCGCCATGGCGTGCTGCGAATACCCCACCCCCGACCAGGACTGCGACGGCGCCTTCACCATCGACGCGTCGCGGGTGACCTTCGGGCGGGGTTGCCTGGCGGAGGTCGGTGACCGGGCCGGCGCCCTGGGGCTGCGGCGGGTGGCGCTGTTCTCCGACGCCGCCGTCGCCGGACTGCCCATCTTCGCCAAGACGCGCGATTCGTTGGTGGCGGCCGGGTTGGACGTCGTCGCCTATACCGACGTCCACGTCGAGCCCACCGACGCGTCGTTCAAGGACGCGGCGCGGTTCGCGCAGGACTGCAACCCCGACGGCTACGTATCGCTGGGCGGGGGGTCGGTCATCGACACCTGCAAGGCCGCCAACCTGTACGCCACCCACCCCGCCGACTTTCTCGCCTACGTCAACAAGCCGGTCGGCGAGGGCCAGCCCGTCCCCGGCCCGCTCAAGCCACATATCGCCTGCCCGACCACGGCGGGCACCGGCAGCGAGGTCACCGGCATCGCGATCTTCGACCTCGTCTCGATGTCGGCCAAGACCGGCATCGCTTCGCATGCGCTGCGTCCGACCGAGGCGCTGGTCGACCCCGACTGCACCGCGACCCTGCCCCGCGAGGTCGTCGCCGCGGCGGGCCTCGATGTGCTGTCGCACGCGTTGGAGTCCTACACCGCCCGGCCCTATGTGCGGCGGCGCGCCGCCGAACGCCCCAGCCTGCGACCCATGAGCCAGGGCGCCAATCCGTGGAGCGATCTCGGCTGCCGCGAGGCGCTGCGCGTGCTGGGCCAGTTTTTGGAGCGCGCCGTCGACGACGCCTCCGACGCCGAGGCACGCGAAGAGATGATGTGGGCGGCCACGCTGGCGGGCATCGCGTTCGGCAACGCGGGCGTTCATGCACCGCACGGCATGGCCTACGCGGTGGCCGGGCTGGTCCGCGACTTCCGCCCCTCGGGCTACCCGGCCGAGGAGCCGCTCGTGCCGCATGGCATGGCCGTCATCCTCAACGCGCCGTCGTCGTTCCGCTTCACGGCTGAGGTCAGCCCCGAGCGGCACCTGGAGGGCGCCCGGCTGCTCGGCGCCGACACGCGGGGCGCCGGCGCGACCGACGCGGGCGAGGTGCTCGCCGCCGAACTCATCCGCATCATGCGGGCCGTGGGCATGCCCAACGGGCTCGGTGGCGTGGGCTACACCGACGACGACGTGGCGGCCCTGACCGAGGGGGCCCACCCGCAGCAGCGCCTGTTGCAGAACGCGCCGCGCGAAATGAGCAAACCGGTTCTGGCGGACCTGTTTCGGCAAGCGTTGCGGTACTGGTAGAGCATGAGCTCAACTCCGTCGGACGACCTGACCAGCGCCGACTTCCCGGTGCTGTGGCCGGTGGGCACGCGCTGGGCCGAC
This sequence comes from Mycobacterium paraense, assembly GCF_002101815.1. GTDB lineage: Bacteria > Actinomycetota > Actinomycetes > Mycobacteriales > Mycobacteriaceae > Mycobacterium > Mycobacterium paraense. The sequence continues at coordinate 123,090 of NZ_LQPM01000008.1, forward strand.
AACGACATGTTCGGCCACCTCAACAACGCGGTCTACTACCAGCTGTTCGACACCGCGATCAACGGGTGGATCAATACGACCACCGGGCTCGACCCGCTACGCACGCCCGCGCTCGGCATCGTCGCCGAATCCGGCTGCCGCTACTTCTCCGAGCTGCATTTCCCGCAAGCCCTCACGGTCGGACTCGCGGTGACGCGCCTGGGCCGCAGCAGCGTCACCTACCGGCTCGGCGTCTTTCGCGGCGGCGACGCCGAACCTCGACCGACCACCGCGCTCGGGCACTGGGTGCACGTCTACGTCGACCGGACCAGCCGCAAACCGGTGCCGATCCCGGACGCCATCCGCGCGCTGCTGGCCACGGCCTGCGTGGACCGCTGAGCCCGAAAAGCGCTCGGGGCGGCCGATTTCGGCACGCGCGCGCCCCGCTATGCTTCGCCAATGCCAGTTCTGAGCAAGACCGTCGAGGTCAGCGCCAACGCCGCGTCGATCATGGGGATCGTCGCCGACTTCGAGCGCTATCCGGAATGGAACGAGGAGATCAAGGGCCTGTGGGTGCTCGCCCGCTACGACGACGGGCGCCCCAGCCAGGTCCGGCTGGATGCCGATTACCAGGGCATGCAGGCCACGTTCATCCAGGCGGTCTACTACCCGGGGGAAAACCAGATCCAGACGGTCCTGCAGCAGGGCGACCTGTTCTCCAAGCAGGAGCAGCTGTTCAGCGTCGTGGAAACCGGGGCGGCCAGCCTGCTGACGGTGGACATGGACGTCGAGACCACCCTGCCGGTGCCCGCGCCGATGGTGAAGTCGCTCGCCGGCAACGTGCTCGACCACCTCGCGGAGAACCTGAAGCAGCGCGCCGAGCAGCTCGGCGCCGGCTAGTCACCGGCCCCTTCGAAGATTCCGCTGCGGTCCAGCATTTCGTTCAGGCGGTTCGCCGCGTCGGTGAACTGCCAGACGGTGTGCTCGATGACCGCGGCGGCGTCATGCCGGCGCAGCGCGGCCACCAACTGCCGGTGGTTTTCGACCGCGTCCGTCCCCCATTTCGGATCCGCGGCATAGACGAGCACCGGCATGTAGCGCGCGGCGTTGAGCAGGAACCACGCCAACTTGATCCGGCCGCTGGCCTGGTTGAAGACGCGGTGGAAGGCGAACTCGATGCCCGCGATGGTCTCGGCATCGCTGGAGCCGACGGCGGCTTCGAGCGCGTTGTTGATGCGCTCCAGCTCGTCGATCTCGGCGTCGGTGATGTGGTCGGTGGCCGCGGCGGCCAGCTCCGTGGCGATCGTCGCCTGCAGCCAGAAGATGTCCTGGATGTCCTGGCGGCTCAGCGGCAGCACCACGTGACCGCGGTGCGGCTCCAGCTGCACCATGCCCTCGCCGCGCAGCTTCAGCAGCGCCTCGCGCACCGGCGTGACGCTGACCCCGAGCTCGGCGGCGGTCTCGTCGAGCCGGATGAAGGTGCCGGGGCGCAGCGCCCCCGACATGATCGCCGCCCGCAGGTGGCCCGCGACCTCGTCGGAGAGCTGCGCCCGACGCAGTGGGCGCCGGGCCCTCGGCTGCATAGATGTCGGTGCGTTCACGCGGACTGCCAGGGGTTTCGCCGGGTTGGCGGGTCTTGTCTTTGCGGCACTAAAGCCATAGTGTGACCCACACAACACTATGTTTTATCAAATATCAACCTGGCGCAAGCGGTGCGAGAGGTGAAGGGGAGGCGGTAGTTGACCGCGCAACTGGCCAGCCATCTGACGCAGGCAACCGAGCAGCCATACCTGGCCCGGCGGCAGAACTGGTGCAACCAACTCGAGCGGCACGCGCTGATGCAACCCGACGCGACGGCGCTGCGGTTCTTGGGGAACACGGTCACCTGGGGCGGGCTGTACCGCCGGGTCTCGGCGCTGGCCGATGCGTTGAGCCGCCGCGGAGTCGGCTTCGGCGACCGGGTCATGATCCTGATGCTCAACCGCACCGAGTTCGTCGAGGCGGTGCTGGCCGCCAACGCTCTCGGCGCCATCGCCGTCCCGCTGAACTTCCGGCTCACCTCGGCCGAGATCGTCTTCCTGGTCGAGGACTGCGAAGCGCGCGTACTGATCACCGAATCGGTGCTGGCCCCGGTGGCCACCGGCGTGCGCGACATCCAGCCGATGATCGACACCATCGTCGTGGCCGGATCGGCGACCGACGACAGCGTCTTCGGCTACGAGGACCTCATCAACGAGCCCGGCGATCCGCACCCACCCGTCGACATCCCGAACGACTCACCGGCGCTGATCATGTACACCTCGGGCACCACCGGCCGGCCCAAGGGCGCGGTGCTGACCCACGCCAACCTGACCGGCCAGACGATGACCGGGCTCTACACCAACGGCGCAGATATAAGTAGCGACGTCGGTTTCATCGGTGTCCCGTTCTTCCACATCGCCGGGATCGGCAACATGCTCACCAGCATGCTGCTCGGCATCCCCACGGTGATCTATCCGCTGGGGGCGTTCGACCCCGGTCAACTGCTCGACGTGCTGGCGGCGGAGAAGGTCACCGGCCTGTTCCTGGTCCCCGCGCAGTGGCAGGCGGTGTGCGCCGAGCAGCGGGCGCGCCCGCGCGAGCTGAGGCTGCGGGTGATGTCGTGGGGGGCCGCCCCGGCGCCGGACGCGTTGCTGCGCGAGATGTCGGCAACCTTCCCCGGCACCCAGATCCTGGCGGCGTTCGGCCAGACGGAGATGTCGCCGGTCACCTGCATGCTGCTCGGCGAGGACGCGATCCGTAAGCGCGGCTCGGTGGGCAAGGTGATCCCCACGGTCGCCGCACGCGTGGTCGACGAGAACATGAACGACGTGCCGGTCGGCGAGGTGGGCGAGATCGTCTACCGCGCACCGACATTGATGAGCGGCTACTGGAACAACCCGGAGGCCACGGCGGAGGCGTTCGCCGGCGGTTGGTTCCACTCCGGCGACCTGGTCCGGATGGATGAGGACGGCTACGTCTGGGTGGTCGACCGCAAGAAGGACATGATCATCTCCGGCGGAGAGAACATCTACTGCGCGGAGGTCGAGAACGTTCTCGCCGGACATCCCCAGATCGTCGAGGTTGCCGTCATCGGCCGGGCCCACGAGAAGTGGGGCGAGGTGCCGATCGCGGTCGCGGCCGTCGCCGGCGAGGAGTTGCGGCTCGAAGAACTGCACGGGTATCTGGCCGAGCGGCTGGCCCGCTACAAGCATCCGAAGGCGCTCGAGATCGTCGATGCGCTGCCCCGCAACCCGGCCGGAAAGGTCCTCAAGACTGAGCTGAGGGTGCGTTACGGGGCCGCCACCATAACCGAAAGCGCTTCTGCGGCAAGGGATTTGGAGAGCGGAGAGGGAGATTGACGGAAACTGTAACGTTTGCCCGCTGTTGACGAAGGGTTAATTGTGCGCATGCAGTTCACACGGTCTCGGCCATCGGGTACATTCCTGTGGTCTCCGTTACTACTTGCGGGTAGGGAGCCGATGGTCACAGACGACGAAGGGTTCGGGCGAGGTGGGGGCGTCCCCAGCCCCGTCGGGGCTAGGGGGGAATGCGTGCGGGCTCGCGGTGGCGAGGGGAGGGGGCAGCGGTGACTTCGACGACGGAGAGTCGGCGGGGCCCCTACCTGGTCGGCTACCTGCGCGACCAATTGGAGACGCCGCTGACCCTGATCGGCGGATTCTTCCGGATGTGCGTCCTGACCGGAAAAGCGCTGTTCCGCTGGCCTTTCCAATGGCGCGAGTTCATCCTGCAGTGCTGGTTCATCATGCGGGTGGCGTTCCTGCCGACCATCATGGTGTCGATCCCGCTGACGGTTCTGCTGATCTTCACCCTCAACGTGCTGCTGGCCCAGTTCGGCGCGGCCGACCTGTCCGGCGCGGGCGCCGCCATCGGCGCGGTCACCCAGCTGGGCCCGCTGACCACGGTGCTCGTGGTGGCCGGCGCCGGCTCGACGGCCATCTGCGCGGACCTCGGCGCCCGCACCATCCGCGAGGAGATCGACGCGATGGAAGTGCTCGGCATCGACCCGATCCACCGGCTGGTGGTGCCCCGGGTGATCGCCGCGACCCTGGTCGCCACGCTGCTCAACGGCCTCGTCATCACCGTCGGCCTGGTGGGCGGCTACCTCTTCGGCGTGTACCTGCAGAACGTGTCGGGCGGGGCCTACCTCGCCACCCTGACCACCATCACCGGCCTGCCCGAGGTCATCATCGCCACGGTCAAGGCCGCCACGTTCGGCCTGATCGCCGGCCTGGTCGGCTGCTTCCGCGGGCTGACCGTGCGCGGCGGGTCCAAGGGGCTGGGGACCGCCGTCAACGAAACCGTGGTGCTGTGCGTGGTCGCGCTGTACGCGGTCAACGTGGTCCTGACCACCATCGGTGTGCGTTTCGGAACGGGGCGCTGACATGTCGACCGGCACCGTTCTGCGCTCCCGCTTCCCGCGGGCGGCCGAAAACCTCAACCGCTACGGCGGTGCCCTCGGCCGCGGGATCGACGACATCGGGCAGATGGCCTGGTTCGGCGCGGTCGCCCTCGGACACATCCCGCACGCGCTGCGCAACTACCGCAAGGAGACCCTGCGGCTGATCGCGCAGATCGGCATGGGCACCGGCGCGATGGCCGTCGTCGGCGGCACCGTCGCCATCGTCGGTTTCGTGACCCTGTCGGGTAGCTCCCTGGTCGCCATCCAGGGGTTCGCGTCCCTGGGCAACATCGGCGTCGAGGCGTTCACCGGATTCTTCGCCGCGCTGATCAACGTGCGCATCGCCGCACCCGTCGTGACCGGCATCTCGATGGCCGCCACCGTCGGGGCCGGCGCCACCGCCGAGCTGGGCGCCATGCGGATCAGCGAAGAGATCGACGCCCTCGAGGTGATGGGTATCAAGTCGATTTCGTTCCTGGCCACCACCCGCATCATGGCCGGCCTGGTGGTGATCATCCCGCTCTACTCGCTGGCCATGATCATGTCGTTCCTGTCGCCGCAGATCACCACCACCGTGATCTACGGGCAGTCCCACGGCACCTACGAGCACTACTTCCGGACCTTCCTGCGCCCCGACGACGTGTTCTGGTCCTTCGTGGAGGCCATCCTCATCACCGCCGTCGTGATGATCACGCACTGCTTCTACGGGTACAACGCCGGCGGTGGGCCCGTCGGCGTCGGCGAGGCCGTGGGCCGATCGATGCGTTTCTCGCTGGTGTCGGTGCAGGTCGTCGTGTTGGCCGCAGCGTTGGCGCTCTACGGCGTCAACCCGAACTTCGCTTTAACGGTGTAGCCATGACGTCACCCGCCGGAAAGATCAACGCCCCCCGCAACCCGCCGTACAAGCTGGCCGGGGTCGCCATGCTCGTCGCCGCCGCGGTGGCTCTCGTCTTGGTCTACGGGCAGTTCCGCGGCGACTTCACCAAGAAGGAACACCTGACGATGGTGGCCTCCCGGGCCGGGCTCGTCATGGATCCGGGCTCCAAGGTGACCTACAACGGGGTGGAGATCGGCCGGGTCGCCAACATCTCCGAGATCGTGAAGGACGGCAAGCCGGCGGCCAAGTTCAGCCTCGACGTGTACCCGCGCTACCTCAAGCTGATCCCGTCGAACGTGAACGCCGACATCAAGGCGACGACGGTGTTCGGTGGCAAGTACGTGTCGTTGACGACGCCGAAAAACCCGTCCCCGCAACGGATTACGCCGCAGACCGTGATCGACGCCAGGTCGGTGACGACGGAGATCAACACGCTGTTCCAGACCATCACCGAGATCGCGCAGCAGGTGGACCCGGTCAAGCTGAACCTGACGCTGAGCGCCGCCGCCCAGGCGCTGACCGGGTTGGGTGATCGGTTCGGTCAGTCGGTCGTCAACGCCAACGCGATCCTCGACGACGTCAACCCGCAGATGCCGCAGGCCCGCCACGACATCCAGCAGCTCGCCGGTCTGGGTGACACCTACGCCAACGCCGCGCCGGACCTGTTCGACTTCCTCAACAACGCGGTCGTCACGTCGCGCACGATCAACGCGCAGCAGAAGGATCTCGACCAGGCGTTGCTGTCCGCGGCCGGCTTCGGCAACACCGGCGCGGACATCTTCGAGAGAGGCGGGCCGTACCTGGCGCGCGGGGCCAAGGACCTGGTGCCCACGGCCCAGCTGCTGGACACCTACAGCCCGGAGCTGTTCTGCACCGTCCGCAACTACCACGACATCGAGCCCACGGCCCGGTCGTTCCTCGGCGGCAACGGCTATTCGCTCAACGCCGACACGAAGGTGCTGTCCGGGCTGGGCTTGTTGCTCAACCCGCTGTCGGCTGTGACCCTCGTGGGCCTGATCGGAATCTTCGCGCTGCCCACCCAGGGACTTGCGGGCCTGGGGAACATCGCCACCCTGATCGGCGGGGCGCCGAACCCGTACGTGTGGCCCGAGAACCTGCCGCGCGTGAACGCGCGCGGCGGCCCCGGCGGTGCGCCGGGTTGCTGGCAGCACATCACGCACGACCTCTGGCCCGCGCCTGAGCTGGTGATGGACTCGGGCAACAGCATCGCGCCGTACAACCACCTCGACACCGGTTCCCCGTACGCGATCGAGTACGTCTGGGGCCGCCAAGTAGGGGACAACACGATCAACCCATGAAAATCACCGGAACCATCGTCCGACTCAGCATCTTCTCCCTGGTGCTGCTGATCTTCACTGTGATGATCATCGTCGTGTTCGGTCAGATGCGCTTTGACCGCACCTACGGGTACTCCGCGGAGTTCACCAACATCAGCGGCCTGCGGCAGGGCCAATTCGTCCGGGCCTCGGGCGTGGAGATCGGCAAGGTCAGCTCGGTCGAGCTGGTCGACGGCGGCCGGCGCGCGCGGGTGAATTTCAGCGTCGACCGTTCGATCCCGCTGTACCAGTCGACGACGGCGCAGATCCGCTACCTCGACCTGATCGGCAACCGGTACCTGGAGCTCAAGCGCGGCGAGGGCGAAGGCGCCGACAAGGTCCTGCCCCCGGGCGGCTTCATCCCCGTGTCCCGGACGTCGCCGGCGCTCGACCTCGACGCGCTGATCGGCGGCTTCAAGCCGCTGTTTCGGGCGCTGGACCCGCAGAAGGTCAACACCATCGCGACGGCGCTGATCACGGTGTTCCAGGGTCAGGGCGGCACCATCAACGACATCCTCGACAACACCGCGCAGCTGACGTCCCAGCTCGGGCAGCGCGACCAGGCGATCGGTGAGGTGATCAAGAACCTGAACGTCGTCCTGGACACGACGGTCCGGCATCGCCAGCAATTCGATCAGACGGTGAACAACCTCGAGGTGCTGATCACGGGGCTGAAGAACCACGCCGAGCCGCTGGCCGGCGGGACCGCGCACATCAGCAACGCCGCCGGGACGGTGGCCGACCTGCTGGCCGAGGACCGCGGGTTGCTGCACAGCACCCTGAACTACCTCGACGCCGTCCAGCAGCCCCTCATCGATCAGCGCGAGCAGCTGAACGACTTCATCCACAAGGTGCCGACCGCGCTGAACATGATCGGGCGCACCATCGGTTCCTACGGCGACTTCGTCAACTTCTACGCCTGCGACATCACCCTCAAGATCAACGGGTTGCAGGCCGGTGGTCCGGTGCGGACGGTCAAGCTCTTCAACCAGCCGACGGGTAGGTGCACGCCGCAATGAGGACGCTGGAGCCTCCCAACCGGATGCGCATCGGCCTGATGGGCATCATCGTGACGCTGCTCGTCATCGGCGTCGGCCAAAGCTTCACGAGCGTGCCCATGCTGATGGCCAAGCCGCACTACTACGGGCAGTTCACCGACACCGGCGGCCTCAGCAAAGGCGACAAGGTCCGCATCGCCGGCATGGACGTCGGCAAGGTGGAAAGCCTCAAGATCGACGGCGACCACATTCTGATCAAGTTCAATCTCGGGTCCCAACGGATCGGCACCGAGAGCCGGCTGGCGATCAAGACCGACACCATCCTCGGCAAGAAGGTCCTCGAGATCGAGAACCGGGGCAGCCAGACGCTGCGGCCCGGGGACTCGTTGCCGATCGGCCAGAGCACGACGCCCTACCAGATTTACGACGCGTTCTTCGACGTGACCAAGGCCGCGCAGGGTTGGGACATCGACACGGTCAAGCAGTCGCTGCACGTGCTGTCGGAGACGATCGACCAGACCTACCCGCACCTGAGCGCCGCGCTGGACGGCGTGGCCAAGTTCTCCGACACGATCGGCAAGCGCGACGAGCAGGTCAAGCACTTGCTCGGGCAGGCCAACCAGGTGGCCAGCATCCTGGGGGATCGCAGCGAGCAGATCGACCGGCTGCTGGTGAACGCGAAGGTGTTGCTGGCCGCGTTCAACGAGCGCGGCCAGGCGATCAACGCGCTGCTGAGCAACATCGCCGCCTTCTCCGAGCAGGTCAAGGGGTTCATCAACGACAACCCCAACCTCAACCACGTGCTGGAGCAGCTGCGCACGGTCAGCGACATCCTGGTCCAGCGCAAGGACGACCTCGCCGCCGGTTTCACCGAGGTCGGCAAATTCCTGCCATCGCTGAACGAGGCCATCGCGTCGGGACCGTTCTTCAAGGTGGTGCTGCACAACCTGTTCCCCGGTCAGATCGTGCAGCCGTTCATCGACGCCGCGTTCAAGAAGCGCGGCATTGACCCCGAAAACTTCTGGCGCAGCGCCGGTCTGCCGGAATTCCGGTGGCCCGACCCGAACGGCACCCGGTTGCCCAACGGCGCGCCGCCGCCGGCGCCGCCGGTGCTGGAGGGCACGCCCGATCACCCCGGCCCGGCAGTCCCGCCCGGTTCGCCCTGCTCGTACACGCCGGCCAACCCCGGCGGCAACGTCACCGTCGGCGACGAGGGCCTGCCGCGGCCGTGGAACCCGTTGCCGTGCGCGGGCGCGAGCATCGGCCCCTTCGGGGGCGTGAACTTCCCGGCGCCCGTCGACGTCGCGACGTCGCCGCCGAACCCCGACGGCCTGCCACCGACCCCGGGCATCAACATCGCCGGGCGGCCGGGTGACCCGCCGCCCAACGTCCCGGGCACGCCGGTGCCGCTGCCGACTCAGGCGCCGCCGGGCGCGCGCACCGAGAACCTGGGACCGGCCGGCCCGACGCCGCCCCCGTCGACGTTCGCGCCGGCCCTGCCGCCCGGACCGCCGGCACCGCCCGGGCCGGGGAACCAGCTGCCGGCACCGTTCATCAACCCCGGCGGCACGGGAGGTAGCGGCATCACGGGAGGTAGCCAGAATTGAGCACCATCTTTGATGTCCGCAACATCCGGCTGCCGAAGATGTCCCGGACGTCGGTGATCATCGGGTCGCTCGTGATCGTGCTGGCGTTGGTGCTGGCGTTCGTCGGCTGGCGGCTGTACCAGAAGCTGACGAATAACACCGTCGTCGCCTACTTCCCGGCCGCCAACGCGTTGTACCCGGGCGACAAGGTTCAGATCATGGGCTTGCGGGTGGGCACGATCGACAAGATCGAGCCGGCCGGCGACAAGATGCGGGTCACCTTCCACTACGAGAACAAGTACAAGGTGCCCGCCAACGCGTCGGCGGTGATCCTCAACCCGACCCTGGTGGCGTCGCGCGCGATCCAGCTGGAGCCGGCCTACAAGGGCGGCCCGGTGCTGGCCGACAACGCGGTGATCCCCGAAGAGCGCACCCAGGTGCCGGTGGAGTGGGACACCCTGCGCAACAGCATCACCAACATCATCTCCAAGCTCGGCCCGACGCCCGAGCAGCCGAAGGGCCCGTTCGGTGAGGTCATCGAGTCCTACGCGAACGGGCTGGCCGGCAAGGGCAAGCAGATCAACACCACGCTGAACAGCCTGTCGCAGGCGTTGACCGCGCTCAACGAGGGCCGCGGCGACTTCTTCGCGGTGGTGCGCAGCCTCGCGTTATTCGTCAACGCCCTGCACCAGGACGATCAGCAGTTCGTCGCGCTGAACCAGAACCTGGCCGACGTCACCGGCCGGCTCGCCAGCTCCGACGGCGCCCTGGCCGACGCGATCTCGCAGTTCGACAGCCTGCTCTCCACCGTGCGGCCCTGGCTGGACCAGAACCGCGAGGTGCTGACACACGACGTCAACAACCTGGCGACGGCGACGAACGCGCTGTTGCAACCCGATCCGCTGAACGGTCTGGAGACCGCCCTGCACGTCCTGCCGACGGCCGCGGCGAACATCAACCAGATCTACCACCCGACGCACGGGTCGGTGGTGGCCGTCCCGGCGATCACCAACTTCGCCAACCCGATGCAGTTCATCTGCAGCTCGATCCAGGCCGGCAGCCGGCTGGGTTACCAGGAGTCCGCCGAGCTGTGCGCGCAATACCTGGCGCCGATCCTCGACGCGATCAAGTTCAACTACTTGCCGTTCGGCCTCAACATCGCCAGCACGGCCGAGACGCTGCCCAAGGATGTCGCCTACTCCGAGCCTCGCCTGCATCCGCCGGACGGATATAAGGACACCACCGTCCCGGGCATCTGGTCACCGGATACGCCGACGTCGCACCGCAACACCCAGCACGGGTGGATTGTGGCCCCCGGCATGCAGGGGCAGCAGGTGGGACCGATCACGCAGGGCCTCATGACGCCCGAGTCGCTTGCCGAACTGATGGGTGGGCCCAACATTCCGCCCGTGCAGTCGACCCTGCAGACCCCGCCCGGGCCGCCGAACGCCTACGACGAGGGCCCCTCGCCGGTGATCGGTCAAAACCCGCCGCAGGTGCCGATACCCCCGCCGCCGCCGGGGCCGGAGGTGGCCCCCGGCCCGGTCGCTCCGACGCCCGCGCCGGTCGGGGCGCCGGCCCCCAACGCCGGTGGGCCGGCGGCGCCCGCCGCGGCTGACCTAGGGGGTGGCCAGTGAGGCGCGTGACGAGCGCGGTACCCGCGAGGAGCAAGCCGAACAATGGGCCAGTGAGGCCCGTGACGAGCGCGGTACGCGCGAGGAGCAAGCCGAACAATGGGCCGGGGAGGCGCGTGACGAGCGCTGGGCCGGTGAGTGCGATTGGTCGCCGGATGCGTCACCGGGCCTGGCAGGGGCTGGTGCTCGGGGTGGCCGCGCTGGTGCTGAGCTCGTGCGGATGGAAAGGGATCTCCAACGTGGCGATCCCGGGCGGCCCGGGCAGCGGCTCGGGCGCGATGACCATCTACGTGCAGATGCCGGACACGCTGGCGATCAACGGCAACAGCAAGGTGATGGTCGCCGACGTCTTCGTCGGCTCGATCAAGGCCATCAACCTGAAGAACTGGGTGGCCACGCTGACGCTGGGGATCGACAAGAACGTCAAGCTGCCGAAGAACGCGACGGCGAAGATCGGTCAGACCTCGCTGCTGGGTTCGCAGCACGTGGAGCTGGCGTCGCCGCCCAACCCGGTGGGGCAGCTCAAGGATGGCGACACCATCCCGCTGAAGAACTCGACGGCGTTTCCCACCACCGAGCAGACCCTGGCGAGCCTGTCGCTGATCCTGCGCGGCGGCGGCATCCCCAACCTGGAGGTGCTGCAGAACGAGGTCTTCAACATCTTCAACGGGCGCGGTAACCAGATCCGGGCCTTCCTGGGCAAGCTGGACACCTTCACCGACCAGCTGAATCAGCAGCGCGATGACATCACCCACGCCATCGACTCGACCAACCGGCTGCTGACCTACGTGGGCGGCCGGGCCGACGTGCTGGATCGGGTGCTGACCGACGTCCCGCCGCTGATCAAGCACTTCGCCGACACCAAGCAGCTGCTGATCAACGCCGTCGACTCGGTGGGACGGCTCAGCCAGGCCGCCGACCAGTATCTGTCGGAGGCGAGAGCCCCGCTGCACCAGGACCTGCAATCGCTGCAGTGCCCGCTCAAGGAGCTCGGCCGGGCGTCGCCCTACCTGATCGGGGCGCTGAAGCTGATCCTGACGCAGCCCTACGACATCGACACCATTCCGAAGCTCATGCGGGGCGACTACCAGAACATTTCGATCACCCTGGACGTCACCTACAGCTCGATCGACAACGCGTTCCTGACCGGAACCGGGTTGTCGGGGGCGCTGCGGGCGCTCGAGCAGTCGTACGGGCGGGACCCGGAGACGATGATCCCCGACGTCCGCTACACGCCGAACCCGAACGACGCGCCCGGCGGCCCCCTGGTGGAAAGGGCGGACAGGAATTGCTGACTCCTTTCATCAGACGCCAGCTGATCGCGTTCGGGATCCTGACCGTGGTCTCGATCCTGGTGCTCGGCGTGTACTACCTGCAGATCCCGAGCCTGGTGGGCATCGGCCGCTACACGCTCAAGGCGGACCTGCCCGCCTCGGGCGGCCTGTACCCGACGGCGAACGTGACGTACCGCGGCATCACCATCGGCAAGGTCACCGACGTTGAGCCCACCGAGTCGGGCGCGCAAGCGACGATGAGCATCGACAGCCGCTACAAGATCCCGACCGACGCCGTCGCGAACGTGCACTCGGTGTCGGCGGTCGGTGAGCAGTATCTGGACCTCGTGTCGACGGGCAATCCCGGCAAGTACCTCTCGTCCGGGCAAACGATCACCCGCGGCACGGTGCCCGCCGAGATCGGGCCCGCGCTGGACACCGCCAACCGGGGGCTGGCCGCCCTGCCGAAGGAGAAGATCGGCCAGCTGCTCGACGAGACCGCGCAGTCGGTCGGCGGGCTGGGCCCGGCGCTGCAACGGCTGGTCGACTCCACCCAGGCGATCGTCGGTGATTTCAAAACCCAGATCACCGACGTCAACGACATCATTCAGAACTCCGGGCCGATCCTGGACAGCCAGGTCAACTCCAACGCGGCGATCGAGCGTTGGGCGCGCAACCTGAACAACCTGTCCGCGCAGGCCGCGCGGGAGGACAGCCACCTTCGCAGCGTGCTGCGCCAGGCCGCGCCGACCGCCGACCAGGTCAACTCGGTGTTCAACGATGTGCGCGACTCGCTGCCGCAGACGCTGGCGAACCTCGAGGTCGTGTTCGACCTGCTCAAGCGCTACCACACCGGTGTGGAGCAGGTGCTGGTCTTCCTGCCCCAGGGCGCCTCGATCGCGCAGACGGTGGCCGCGCCGTTCCCGAACCAGGCCGCGCTCGACCTGGCGTTGTCGATCAACCAGCCCCCGCCCTGCCTGACCGGCTTCATTCCGGCGGCGGAGTGGCGGTCCCCGGCGGACACCAACCTGGCGCCGTTGCCGTCGGGCACCTACTGCAAGATCCCGATGGAGACCCCGGCCAACAGCGTGCGCGGATCGCGCAACATCCCGTGCACCGACATCCCGGGCAAGCGAGCGGCCACGCCGCGCGAGTGCCGTGACCCCAACCCGTACGTGCCGGCGGGCACCAACCCCTGGTACGGGGACCCGAACCAGATCCTGACGTGCCCCGCCCCCGCGGCGCGCTGCGACCAGTCGGTGCGGCCCGGCATGGTGATCCCGGCACCGTCGGTGAACAACGGCCTCAACCCCGCTCCGTCGGACCGGGTCCCAGGCACGCCGCCGCCGACCAGCGACCCGTTGTCGCGGCCGGGGAGCGGCACCGTGCAGTGCAACGGCCAGCAGCCCAACCCCTGTGTCTACACTCCGAGCGGGCCCCCGGCCGCCATCTACAGTCCGCAGAGCGGTGAACTGGTGGGGCCCGATGGGGTGAAATACTCCGTCGAGAACTCGACCAAAACAGGAGACGACGGATGGAAGGAGATGCTGGCGCCGGCCGGCTGAACCCCCCACCCATGCCGAGGTTTCGTCGACTGCGCAGGCCCTCCCAGAGATCCAGTCCGAAGAATCACCAGGAGCCGGCGGCTGCTGCCGAGGAGACCACCCTCGAGGCGACGGCCGAGGATTCGACCGAATCCGAGGACGGAACCGAGCGGACCAGCCCGGAGGCGACGGCCGAGGATTCGACCGAATCCGAGGACGGAACCGAGCGGACCAGCCCGGAGGCGACGGCCGAGGAGCCGGAGGCGGCGGAAGCCGAAGCGACGGCGCCGGCGGCGATCGACGCGCCGGAACCGCAAGGCGAAGCCACCGCTGCGGCCGCCGGTATCGAGCGCCGTCCGTCACGCATGGGTCGCTGGTGGCTCTCCGGCATTGCGGCGGCACTCGTCCTGTTGGCCGCCGGCCTCGGCGCGGGCGGCTACTTTGCCCTGCGCTACCACCACCAAAGCCAAGTAATCGCCCGCAACGACGCCGCGGCGCTCAAGGCGGCGGTGGATTGTGTGTCGGCGACTCAGGCCCCGGACACCAATGCGATGGTCCAGAGCGAACAGAAGATCATCGAGTGCGGCACGGACGCGTACCGCTCCCAGGCGCTGCTGTACACGAACATGATCGTTCAGGCCTACCAGGCCGCCAACGTCCACGTTCAGGTGTCCGATGCGCGCGCGGCGGTGGAGCGTAACAACGACGACGGCACGGTCGACGTGCTCGTCGCGATGCGCGTGAAGGTGTCAAGCGACCAGTCGCAAAAGGAAACCGGCTACCGCCTGCGGGTGCGGATGGCATTCGCCGAAGGGCAGTACCGGATTTCCAAGCTCGACCAGGTGACGAAGTGACGGTGGTGGTCGAGGAGATCCAGGCTCGGACTGAAACCACGGTGGCCGTACCGGAGTCACCGCGGGATGCCCTGGCCCCCTGGCCAATTCGAGCGGCCGCGTTCGCCGTCGACGTCCTGCCATGCGTCGCCGTGGCCACGACGATGGCGTTGGTCGCCTGGACCGTGGCCGCGCAGTCCGCTTGGTGGTGGGTGTGTGTCTCGGTCGGCGGGCTGGCGATCCTGCTGATGTTGGCCGACCGGTTGCTGCTGCCGACCCTGACCGGCTGGAGCCTGGGACGTGGCCTGTTCGGAATCGCGGTGGTGCGCAGCGACGGCACGACCATCGGGCCGTGGGGGCTGCTGCTGCGCGACCTGGCCCACCTGCTCGACACCGCATCGGTGGTGGGATGGCTTTGGCCGCTGTGGGATTCGCGGCGCCGCACCTTCGCCGACATGCTGCTGGGCACCGAAGCGCGCCGCGTCGAACCCGACGACGAGGCGCTGGCAAAGTGGCGGCGCTGGACCACGGTGGCGGTGCTGATCGCGACGGCGGTGTGCCTCGCCGGGGTCGCCGTGGGCTACCTGGTGGTGTACTCCCGCGATCGGGCGAGCGATCACAGCAGGGCGCAGATCGAGGCGCAGGGCCCCAAGATGGTCGCGCAGATGCTGACGTACGACCCGAAGTCGTTGCGCGACGACTTCGCTCGCGCCCGGTCGCTGGCGACCGACAAGTACCGAGGCCAGCTGGCGGCGCAGCAGGACGTGGTCCAGAAGGGCAATCCCGTCATCAACGAGTACTGGCCCACCGACTGGTCGGTGCAATCGGTCACGCCGGATCGCGCGACGATGCTGCTGTTCCTGCAGGGGCGGCGCGGCGCGGGGTCCGACGAGCGCTACATCAGCGCGACCGTTCGGGTGGAATTCGCCAAGGGCGCGGACGCGCATTGGCGCGTTGACGACCTCGCCGTGCTGACCAAGCCGAAACCGCCGGGAAGCGGAAAATGAGCCCCCGCCGCAAGTTTGAGCCCGGCGAGGAGTCGCTGCTCGTGGCGCGCCCGGCGCCGCCGTCGCGACCGTGGTGGATGCCGGCCGTCGGCGCGGGCGCCGCGGTGCTGATGATCGTGTCGATCGCGGCATGCACGCTGATGCTGATTTCCCACGAACGCCGGGCGCGCGTCGCGTCGAAGGAGCGCGAGGTGCTCGCCTACGTGGGCGGGTTCATGACCCAGTTCACCTCCATCGACCCGTATCACGCCAACGACTATGTGAACCGGATATTGGCCCAGGCGACAGGCGATTTCGCCAAGCAGTACCACGAGAAGGCAAACGAGATCCTGCTGCAGGTCGCCCGGGCCGAACCCGCGACCGGCACCGTCCTGGGCTCCGGCCTGGAGCGGTGGAACGACGACGGCAGCGCCACGGTGATGGTGGCCACCGACGTGACCTCCAAGTCGCCGGACGAAAAGCAGGTATTCGACAACACGAATCGTTGGACGGCAACCGTCACGCAGGAAGGGAATCAGTGGAAGATCAGCAACCTGCTGCAGGTGACCTGACCGCCGACGCGGAAGAGACCGAAGAATCCTCGGGCGAGGACGCGGCTGAGACCGGCGAAAGCTCCGACGAGGCAACGGAATCCGCAGGCGTCGCCGACGCGGCCACGCCGGACGAGGAAGAGGCGGGGACGGGCGCCAAAGCAAAGCGGCGCCGGCGCAAGATCCTGGCCGGCAAGCGGCTCGCCATCGCGATCGCGTTGGCCGCCGTGCTGTTCGTCGGTTCCGCGGCGTTCGCGGGTGCGGCGGTGCAGCCGTACCTCAGCGACCGCGCCACGGCCGCAACAAAGCTGAAGGTGGCGCGCACCGCGGCCAACGCCATCACGACGCTGTGGACCTATACCCCGGAGAACATGGACGGCCTCGCCGACCGCGCGGCGGCCTACCTCAGCGGTGACTTCGAGGCCCAGTACCGAAAGTTCGTCGACGCGATCGTCGGGCCCAACAAGCAGGCCAAGGTGACCAACAGCACCGAAGTCACCGGCGCGGCGGTCGAATCGCTGGACGATCCGAACGCGATCGTCATCGTGTACACCAACACCACCTCCACCAGCCCGCTGACCAAGAACATCCCGTCGCTGAAATACCTGTCCTACCGGCTGTTCATGAAGCGGGTAGGCAGCCGCTGGCTGGTGACGAGGATGACCACCATCACCTCGCTGGACCTGACCCCGCAGGTCTAGCCCGTGCCCGTCGCGTCGCCGGTCTCCGAACGCTCGACCGTCGCGGCGCTGCTGTTGTTGACGTTTGCCACCGGCCTGGCCGACGCGATCAGCATCCTGGTCCTCGGCCACGTCTTCGTGGCGAACATGACCGGCAACGTCATCTTCCTCGGCTTCTGGCTGGCACCCAGAACCAACATCGACCTGACCGCGGTCGTGGTGGCCCTGCCGACGTTCGTCTGCACGACGATCGTCAGCGGCCGGTTGGCGCGGCATTTCGGCGAGCGGGTGCGGCCGTGGGTAACGACCGTGCTGGCAACCGAAATCGCGTTGTTGGTCACGTTGTCGGTCCTGGCGGGCGCCGGCGTGCTGCACTACCACGACAACACCAAGCTGATCATGATCGGCCTGCTCGCGGTGACGTTCGGCCTGCAGCACTCGAGCGCGCGCCAGTTCGGGATCCAGGAACTGTCCACCACGGTGCTGACGTCGACGATCGTCAGCCTCGGCCTGGACAGCCACCTCGCCGGCGGGACCGGCGCCCGCGAAAAGCTGCGCTTCAGCGTGGTTTTCACGATGTGCGCCGGCGCCCTGGTCGGCGCGACGATGTCACGGTTCGTCGTCGCGCCGGTGTTCGCGGTCACGGCGGCGGTCGTCGCGGCGAGCCTGCTGATCTTCCGCTTCGGGCCCGCCGACGGCTAGTTGAAGGCCAGCCAGCTCGGCAGCGCCCGTTCGTGGGAGTCGCACAGCACCTGGCGGGTGTCGCACGAGCCGCGCGGTGACCCGGCGCCGGCCCACATGCCGCCCGTGTCGCGCCGGAGCACGATGGCCGACGACCCGCCGCCGTCGAGCAGCACGGCGGTGTCGCTGCCCAGGCCGCGGAACAGGTCCTGGATGTTGTCCGGGGTGTAGCTGCCGCCCTCGAAGACGTACATTTCGTCCCGCTGCTTCACGTAGGCGAGGGCCGTCCGCGCCGCGCTCGGACCGCCGTCGTTGAGCTGGCCGGTCTTGCCGGGGGACAGCAGGCCGATCCCCGATACCGCGACGAACCGCTCGTTGCGGTTCAGCAGGTCCGCGACCACCGGGGTGGCGACGTCGTAATCCTGTGGGTTCTTGGCGCGCAACATATACGGCGCGCCACCGGCCGGCAGGATCATTGTCGACAGGGCGCTCCAGCTCTCGCCCCCGCCGGAGAGGCCCTGCTTGCCCGGATACGCGACGGTGCCGGTGACCGCCTGGTTCGCCCGGCCCTGGCCGTGGGTGTTGTCGACGAAGGCGCCCAGCGGGGAACTGCAGCCGGTCTGGCGCCAGGAGCCGGCCTTCTGCGGCCGGATGTCGAAGAAGTTCGCGTTGATCGCGATCGTCGGCTGCCCCAGCCGCTGCCAGGCCTGCAGCGGCGTGTAGACCTCGGACGCCTGCCACAGCCCCTCGCCGGTGCGGGCGCCGGGATTGTTTTCGCAGCGGGCCTGGTCGCCCTGGTGGGTATCCACCAGCAGGTGCGGCGCGAGCCGTCCCGCCGCGTTCTTGATGACCATCAGGTGGCCGCCGTTGTTCATCTCATACCAGCTGCCACCGGCGTTGAGCATCGGCGTCGGGTGGCCGGGGCCGAAGTTATAGACGAGGTAGGAGCCCCTGGTGGTCTCGATGGCATTGGCCAGCAGGTCGCGCCCGTCGGCGGCGCGGGCGACGGGTTGGCCGGTGGTGCACGCCAGCACGGCGCACGCGGCCACCGCGGCGCAGCAGGCCGCCAGCCGGCGCAGGCTGGCAAGGGGCGTCAGCACGGTGGACCTTTCGGCACTGATGGCTATGCAACATTAATACCATCAGTCACAACAGTCACACTGTCAACTTAGATAACGAACGCGTGACGCTTGGGCCGCGCTCGAATTACGTTTGCTCGCTTGAACTTTCGCTCTCGGCGTCGGCCTGGCTCTCCGCGGCGTTCTCCCGCTTGCTGACGCGGGCCTGGTGCTCCGCCTGGTGTTGCGCGGCGATCGCCAGTTCGACCGCCCCCGGGATGCGGTGGAAGCCCTGGCGGTCGTAGAGCTTCGTGACGATGCCGCCCAGCAACAGCCCGATCACCAGGCCGATCGCCGTCAACCAGAGTGCTTGGGACAGGCCGGAATCGGCCCGGCCATCGAGGTAGACCAGCGACCGCACGCCCAGGAAGACCTGGTGCATCGGCTCGAATTCGGCCAGCCAGCGGAAGAACTGCGGCGTGGCCTCTAGGGGGACGGTGGCGCCCGCGGACGGCAGCCCGAGGATCACGAAGATCAGCATGCTGACGAGCAGGCCCATCGAGCCCAGCACCGACAATATGGAGCTCGACGTGATGCCCACCGCGATGATGGCGAACACCCCGAACGCCCACAGTTGCCAGCCGAGCGGAATGGGCATGCCGAGCCCGTGCGCGATGGCGAGGTAGACCGCCGAGGTCAGCAGCGCCAGCGCCACCATGATGGCCCATTTGAGCAGCAGCGTCTGGAATCTCGAGATCCGGACCTGTTCGGCGAATCGGTACACCGGGCCCCATTCCGCGGGCACATAGCCGAGCAGCGCGTCCACCAGCGTGCTGACCACGACGCTGCCGGTGAAACCCGCGAGCAGCAGCAGCAGCGCGAAATAGAAGGCCGACAACCCATTACCGGTGCCGTTGGGCAGCGGGTTGTACACGTTCGCCTTGACCTCGATCGGATTGGCCAGCCCCAGCGCCGACGCGCCGGTCAGCGGCGCGCCGCCGGTCTGCGCCGCGACATCGGCCGTAAGTCGTTGCCCCACTTTGCCATTGGCCACGGCCATCGCCTGGGTGAGGGTTTGTCCCGCGATGCTGGATCCGAGCGTGCCGGCGCGCGGGTTCGTCGAGATCGTCACCGACGGCCGGGTGACGCGGCCGGGCGTGACGGCGCCGGCCCCGTATTCGTGCAGGTTGGACGAGAAGGTCGGCGGAATGACCAGCTCCCCGTAGACCTGGGCGGTGTCCAGCAGCCGCTGGGCGGCGTCGTGGGACACCACCCGGACGTCGAACTTGTCCTTGTCGAGCCCGGCGACCATGCCGTCGGCGATCTGCGCCCCGAACGGCCCGGCGTCCTCGTTGACCACGGCGACGGGAAAGTGCCGCAGGTTGGTCATCGGGTTGAGGATGCCGCCGAGGTACAGCGCGCACAGCGCCGACATCAGCGCCAGCGTCACGACGATGGGCAGTGCCCAGAACCGGACGGTCCGAACTGCCTTGATATTCCGCTTGGGGTTGGGCGCCGCGTGCCGCGGCTGCGATTGAGACATGCGGGCTCCTGTCTGTCGTGCCCACTCTATGTGGTCTCAGCCGCCCAACCGTGCATGCATCTCCCAGATCACCAGCTCCGCCGGCTCCGTCGCTGTGACGCGCGTCCCGTCGGTGTCGGTGCACCGGACGGCATCGCCCTCGTCAAGGTCGCCGATTTCGTCCGCGCCGACCCGGCCCCGCGCGACGAATACGTGCAGGTAGGGCGCCCGCGGCAGGTCCACCGAGTCGCCGGGCCGTAGCCGCGTACCGTGCAGGGCGGCGGCGCGGTTGTGCAGCGTGATGGCCGCCTCGACGCCGGGAATGCCTGAGGCGATGGTCACAAGCCCGCCCGACAGCTCCTCGCCACCGATCTCGTGCTGCTGGTAGCTCGGTGTGATGGCCGTCTCGTCGGGGACCACCCACATCTGCACGAAATGGACTGGCTCCGTGGGGGAGTCGTTCTTCTCCGAGTGCAGGATGCCGCTGCCCGCCGACATGCGTTGGGCCAGCCCGGGATAGATGACCCCGTGGTTGCCGGTGGAGTCCCGGTGGGTCAGCTCGCCGCGCAGCACCCAGGTCACGATCTCCATGTCGCGGTGCGGGTGCGTGCCGAATCCCGTTCCGGGCGCGACGATGTCGTCGTTGTTGACCAGGAGCAGCCCGTGGTGGGTGTTGTCGGGGTCGTAGTGGTCGCCGAACGAGAACGAATGCCGCGACTTCAGCCAGGACGTCGTGGTCACGGTCCGATCGGCCGCACGCCGGATCTCGACTGTTGCGGGCATGGGATCCAGCCTAGGCCAACATCGCCTGCGCTCGCCGCAGCGCGGCATCCAGCGCGGCCAGCGTCAGCCCGCTCGAGTGACCCAGGTGGATCTCGATCTGGTATTCCGGCTGGCCGTCCTGGCCGAAGATCGGCAGCACGACGAATTCCGTTGTCGCCAGCTCGGTTTCGAGCGTGCCGGTGACGGACTGCAGCGTCACCATGGTCATCAGGGTGGTGAGCTGGCGGGTCACCCGGGCGGTCGGCTCCAGCGACGCCAGCACGTCGGCCAGGCGGTGGTGCAGCGAGGAGTGGGTGTCGTCGAACCGCCACGCCCCGTAGCCGCGGGCCCGGATGTCGGCGAGCACCCGCAGCTGCTGGGCGATTTCGGCGCGCGTCAGCCGCGGCCGGACGCGGTGCAGCCAGCCCTCGACGAAGTCGTCGTCGCGCCACGCCATGGCGACCAGGCCGAACGGCGGGTCGATCGGGAAGCGCTGACCGACGGCGTGTTCGCCGTCGGTGCCGTGACCGACCGTGTCGACGGTGGTCAGGTGGCGGTCGGTGATCCTCGACATCGAGCAGCCGGCGCCCAGCGCGTCGTGGAGGAAGCGCAGCGCGTCGCGCCCCCGGTCCAGCAGCGGGAACTGCGCGCGCAGCCCGTGCACCAGGCCGAACAAGCCGCTGCCCAGCACGTAGCGGCGGTCCTCCCGGCGCGCCACCCAGGCGCGCCGCTCCAGTTCGGCCAGCAGCAGGGCGCAGGTCGAGGTGCTGATCCGGCAGGACTTCGCCAGCTCCGCCGAGGTGAGCCCGTGCGGTGAATCCGCCAGTGCCGCAAGCACATCCATCACGCGGGCGGTGGGCGGTGACTTGGCGGTTGACTCACCCACGCGCCGCTCCTTACGATCCGTCCAAAATCCCAGGATAGTAGTCCTAATATTAGGAGAACATGGTGTTGAAGGTGGGAGTTTGGGGGCCGGGTTCCATGGGGGTCATCGCCCTGCGCGGCGTCATCGACCACCCGGAGCTGGAGCTGGTTGACCTCGTCGTGCACAGCGACGCCAAAGCGGGCCGCGACGCCGGCGAGCTGTGCGGGACCGCGCCGGTGGGTGTCGTTGCCACGCAGGACCCGGCGCCG
Organism: Mycobacterium paraense; assembly: GCF_002101815.1. Taxonomy (GTDB): domain Bacteria; phylum Actinomycetota; class Actinomycetes; order Mycobacteriales; family Mycobacteriaceae; genus Mycobacterium; species Mycobacterium paraense. Next base: position 144,967 of record NZ_LQPM01000008.1, read on the forward strand.
ATGCTCGCCGGTGATGCCGACGCGGTGGTGTACGCCGCCGGTGCCAACCTGCGGCCGCTCGATGCCATCGAGGACATGGCGTCCATCCTGCGGTCCGGCAAGAACGTGGTGTCGTGTTCGGTGGTGCCGCTGGTGTTTCCCGATGCCCTCGACGGGGCGTTCACCGATCCCCTGCGGCGGGCCGCGCTGGACGGCGGGGTGTCGTTCTTCACCACCGGCATCGACTCCGGGTTCGCCAATGACGTGCTGCCGCTGGTGCTCTCGGGTGTGTCCCGCGTCATCGAGTCGGTGCGGGTGACCGAGATGTTCAACTACGCCACCTACCCGGACCGCGCCGCGGTCTACGAGATCCTCGGCTTCGGCAAGCCGCCGGAATACCAGGCCTTCGCGGCCCAGCCGGGGATCTTCACCTTCGGCTGGGGCCCCGTGCTGCATCAGCTGGCCGCCGGGTTGGGCGTCAAGATCGACAACATCGAGGAGAGCAACGAACGCCTCCCCGCCGCCGAGTCCTTCGACACGCCCACGGGCCACATCGGGGCGGGAACGATCGCGGCCATGCGCTCCACCCTGACCGGGCACGTCGGGGGGAAGCCGACTTTCGTTCTCGATCACGTGACGCGAATGCGCGACGACATCGCCCCGGACTGGCCCCAACCCCACATCTGTATCCCTCCAAAGGATCTCGGCTACGGCGCGGCGTCGGGGCGCGGCCTGTATCGGGTCGAGATCGAGGGCTCCCCGAGCATGCGTTGCGAATTCGAGATGGCCGAGGACCACGACCACGACCTCGGCGCGCGCATCGCCGGCGCATCGCGGATGGTCAACGCCGTCCCCGCGGTGTGCGCTGCGCCGCCCGGCCTGCTGTCGGCGCTGGATCTGCCGCTGATCACCGGGGCCGGTCTGGTCCGTCCGGTGCAGGGGCCCCCACCCGACAGCCGGTTGTTCTCCGGCTAGTTACCGCGCGGCCGGCAGCAGGGCGATGAGCGTGTCGATGAGTTGCTCGGCGTCGGTGTGCCATTTGTCCCAGACCAGGTGGCCGCTCAACTCCAGGCCCGTGATGCCGTGGGCACCGGTCAGCAGCAACGCCCCGTAGCGGCGCGCCCGCTTGGCGCCGACGATGCGGCCCACCAGATCCAGGAACAGATCCTGCGCCCGCTCGGCCGCGCGGGCCACCGCGGTGGGATCTCCCGCGGGCGTGGTGAACATCAGGCGGTACAGGTGCGGCCGGGTCCGGCCGACGGCGACAAACGCGAGCAAGGCGGCGCGCAGCGACTGCTCGGGCGGGTCGTCGCCACCGACCAGGACTTCGAGCGCGTCACCCAGTTCGCTCCACGCCTTCGTGGCGAGGGCGGTGAGCAGGGCGTCCTTGTCGGCGAAGTGGCGGTAGGGCGCCGAGCGCGAAACGCCGGTGCGCGCGCCCACTTCGCGCAGCGTGACCGCTTCGGGTCCGCCGAGGTCCAGCAGCACCTCAGCGGCGTCAAGGAGCGACCGGCGAGTCGCCGCGGCGGCCTCTGATCGTGTCGCCATCCGCAGAAGCATAGGCGCCCGCCGTTTGAGTTGACACCGTCAACAAAGCTGCTAGATTTCTGTTGACGTTGTCAACTCAACGTCTCGACCTCACGATGGAGATGGTTATGACTGCTGCGAACGACCCCGAACGGCGCGAGCTCGTCGTCGTCACCGGCGCCTCGGCCGGCATGGGCGCGGCCACCGCGCGGGAATTGGCGCGCCGCGGCTTCCACGTGCTGGCCGGCGTCCGTCGTGAGGTCGACGCGGATGCGTTGCGGGCCGAGGGGATTGAGCCCCACCTCCTCGACATCACCGAGGAATCCGACGTGGCGGCGATCGCCGACCGGGTCGCCCGCGATCCGATGCGCCGGCCTTTGCGCGCGCTGGTCAACAACGCCGGGATCGCCGTCAACGCGCCGGTGGAGACGCTGCCGCTGGACGAATGGCGCCGGCAATTCGAGGTGAATCTCTTCGGTCACATCGCGATGACGCAGGCGCTGTTGCCCGCCCTGCTGCGCAGCTGCGGCACCGTCGTCAACATCAGCTCGGTCGGCGGGCGGGTGGCGCTGTCGACGTACGGCGCCTACGCGGGTTCGAAGTTCGCGCTGGAGGCCGTCAGCGACGCCTTGCGGCGCGAGGTCGCCCAGTTCGGCGTCAAGGTCGTCGTCGTCGAACCCGGCGGGGTGAAGACGGAGATCACCGAGCGTGGAATCGCCACCGCCGATCGGCTCAGCGCCGCAATGACCGCCGACCAATGGGACCGCTATGGCGATCTGGCCGAGGCCGCCAAGGCGCAGGCCCGATCGTTCACCGCGGCGGGCGTGACGGCCGAGCGCGCCGCGCGGGTGATCGCCAAGGCGGCCACGGCATCTCGGCCCCGCACCCGTTACACCATCGGGCGTGACGCCGCCGTCCTGGTGCGGGTGGCCCGCCTGACCTCAGACCGGCTGCTCGACCGGATGCTGCGGCTCAACCTTCGGCCGCACTACGCGTGAGCGTCGGCGCGGGGATACGTCGCGGCGGCGAGTTCGAGGATTTCGGGGCGATCGGCCGGCAGGATGAATCCCGAGCCGATCGCCCCGTCCAACGCCGCGGTGAAGCCCTCGAGGTATTGCTCGGCCCCGCCCGGATAGAGCCGGTCCAACGTGGCGGCGTCGAACGGCTCGCCCGAGCCGAAGATCGCGGCCATCAGGCTCTCCTCGCCGGCCCCCGAGCTGGGCAGGCCGGAGGTCCGGGCGATCGGAACGTCCACCCACGGCGTCCGGACGCCGCCGCACGCGACGCCGTTGGGGTCCAGGACGGCCCGCGGCGGGTCGCCGTCACGCACCTCGATCGGCGGCGCTGCCGGCGCCGGCTCGCCGGTCCGCACCCAGGTGTGCAGCGCGGCGATCGCCGCCTGCACCACGTAGTGGTGCTGCGGCGCGAAGTTGATGTAGTGGCCCAGCTGCTGGCCCATGAGCGTCTTGGTCGGCGCGTAGGCCGCCACGACGGCATCGAGCGGCGCCGAGCCGTCGTCGATCGGCGCCACCTGGATCGTGTAGTTGTCGGCGTGCGCGGCGCCCGCGATCTCCCAGACCCGCAGCCATTGGTCGTCGGGCTGCCTGGCGAGGTAGTAGCCGTGCCGGGGCCCGCCGAGCAGGTCGGTCTCGGTGATGATCGTGACCAACGGGACGCCCAGGTCGGTGCGGAACGCGACCGCGTCGGGCGAGGCGGCCTGCGATTCGTCGAAGATGGAAGCGCCGTCCAGCGGCGCCGCCGAGGCGAACCGGGAATGCACCAAATAGCCGTCGTAGCTTCGGGTGAGCGGAGCGACGGCGTTGACGTAGGTGGTCAGAAACATCGCGGATTGCGACTCGCCCACGGCGATCACGTGGCGCACGCTCAGGTCGCCCAGCGCGCCGTGGCGGACCAGCTCGCCGATCTGGGAAAAGATGTCGTAGGAGAACTCGTCGCCGGGGTGGTGCAGCGCCGCATACCGGCCCGGGTCCTGGCTCTTCAGCGACATGTCGAAGCCGAGCATGCTGGCGCCGCCGCCCTCCACTCCCACCCGCTGGGCCGAGACCGCGACGTAGGCGTAGCCCGCGCGCAGGATCTCGCGGTGGGCCATCATCCACACCGCCGGGGCGTCGATGCCGCCGCTGACATTGAGCCATTCGACGAGCACGGTGCCGTTGAAATCGGAGCGCCGCGCGGGGGTCAGCGCCACGATCCGCGTCGTGTATTCGGCGGTGCCGCTGGGCGTTACGTCCCACCGGCCGTCGGCGCCCAACTCGGCGGCGGGCGCGTAGGACGAGGCCGTGCCGGAGACGAAGAATTCCTCGGCGACGTAGCCGGCGGCGGCGATGTCGAAGGCGCCCAGCAACAGCAACGGTGTGCCGGGCGCGGGCGCGACGAGCGGGCGATGCGGCGTCGTCACAGCGAACTCGGGAGCCCGAACTTTTCGAACAGGGCGTCGTCGAGGAACGCCACCACGTGCGACACCCGACCGTCCCGCACGTCGAGCACGTGCAGCTGGAACGGCACGTGCACGTCGCCGGCGCGCATGTACATGGCCGCGCCGAGCTGGCCGTTGGCCACCAGCGGGAGCAGGCGCATGTCCCCGGGGTGCTCGGCGGGGCACTGCTGGTGAATGAGCGTGACGATGTCCCGCGGCCCCTGGTACCAGCCGGCGTAGGGCGGCATCTCCCAGACCGCCTCCGCGGTGAACAGCTCCACCAGCCGGTCGATGTCATAGGCCTCCAAGGCGGCGATGTAGCGGTCCAGCAGGTCCTGCGCCTCGGGCGAATCCGGCGGCGTCAGCCGGTCGCCGGAGCTGGGCTGGACGGCCTCGAGCTGGGTGCGGGCCCGCTGCAGCAGGCTGTTGACGGCGGTGGTGGTGGTGCCGATCGCCGCGGCCACCTCGGCGGCCTTCCACTGCAGCACGTCGCGCAGCAGCAGCACCGCCCGCTGCCGGGGCGAAAGGTGTTGCAGCGCCGCGACAAAGGCCAACCGCACCGACTCCCGAGACCCGACGATGACCGACGGGTCCGCCGGGTCGTCCGACAGCTCCGGCAGCGGCTCCAGCCAGGGCACCTCACGGCGCTCGACCAGCTCCGCCGTCGGGTCCGAGCTGGGCGCCCCCAAGCCGGTGGGCAACGGGCGCCGCTCGCGGCCCTCCAGCGCCGTCAGGCAGGTGTTGGTCGCGATGCGGTGCAACCACGTCCGCATCGAGGACCTGCCCTCGAACCGGTCGTAGGCCTTCCAGGCCCGCAGCAGCGTCTCCTGCACCAGGTCCTCGGCGTCGTGCAGCGACCCGGTCATCCGGTAGCAGTGCGCGAGCAACTCGCGCCGGTACGGCTCGGCGTCGGCCGAGAAGTCCCCGCCGACCGCCGGGTCGGCGTCGACGTTTCCGGATTTTTCGGTGAGCAGCCTCACCCGGATGAGCCTACGCAGTGTCTCCGACAGAGTCTTTATTTAGCCCCACCCCCCGAGCCACTACGCTGCCCATGATGACTACGCGCACTGAACGGACCTTCGACGGCGTCGGCGGCGTGCGCATCGTCTACGACGTCTGGACGCCCGACACCGCGCCGCGGGCGGTGGTCGTGCTGTCGCACGGCCTCGGCGAATACGCCCGCCGCTACGACCACGTCGCGCAGTGTTTCGGCGACGCGGGGCTGGTCACCTACGCGCTGGACCACCGCGGGCACGGCCGCTCCGGCGGCAAGCGCATGCTGGTGCGGGACATCTCCGAGTACACGACGGATTTCGACACCCTTGTCCGCATCGCCACCCGCGAGCACCACGGCCTCAAATGCATCGTGCTCGGGCACAGCATGGGCGGGGGGATCGTCTTCGCCTACGGGGTCGAACGCCCGGACAACTACGACCTGATGGTGCTCTCGGCGCCGGCGGTGGCGGCCCAGGAGCTGGTGTCGCCGCTGATGGTGCTCGCGGCCAAGGTGCTCGGCGTCGTCGTGCCCGGCCTTCCGGTGCAGGACCTCGACGTCGACGCCATCTCCCGGGACCCGGCGGTGGTGGCGGCCTACAACGCCGATCCCCTGGTGTATCACGGCAAAGTTCCCGCCGGCGTGGGGCGCGCGCTGCTGCAGGTCGGCGAGACCATGCCGCAGCGGGCGCCGGCGTTGACCGCGCCGCTGCTGGTGGTGCACGGCTCCGACGACCGGCTCATCCCCGTCGACGGGAGCCGCCGGCTGGTCGAATGCGTGGGGTCGACCGACGTCGAGCTGAAGGTGTACCCCGGGCTGTACCACGAGGTCTTCAACGAGCCGGAGCAGCGGCAGGTGCTCGGCGACGTCGTCTCGTGGATCACCGCCCGGCTCTGAGCGGCCGTCGGCGGACTGTCGTCTCGTTGCGTTAGTTTGGCGCACATGACTGACGACAAAATGCTGGCTCGCATCGCCGCGCTGTTGCGTCAGGCCGAGGGCACCGACAACTCGCACGAGGCGGACGCCTTCATGAGCGCCGCGCAGCGGCTGGCGACGGCGGCCTCCATCGACCTGGCGGTGGCGCGGTCGCACGCGGCCAAGCGCTCGCCGGTGCAGGCCCCGACGCAGCGGACCATCACCATCGGCGCGGCCGGCACCCGGGGGCTGCGGACGTACGTGCAGCTCTTCGTGGTGATCGCCGCCGCCAACGATGTGCGCTGCGACGTGGCGTCGAACTCGACGTTCGTCTACGCGTACGGGTTCGCCGAGGACATCGACGCGACGCACGCCCTCTACGCCAGCCTGGTCGTCCAGATGGTGCGGGCGTCGGACGCCTACCTCGCCTCCGGCGCGCATCGGCCCACGCCGACGATCACCGCGCGCCTGAACTTTCAGCTCGCGTTCGGGGCCCGGGTCGGTCAGCGGCTGGCCGAGGCCCGGGAGCAGGCCACCCGCGAGGCGACCAAGGATCGCCGCCGACCGCCCGGCACCGCTATCGCCTTGCGGGACAAGGAACTTGAGCTGCGCGACTTCTACCGTGGCGCGTCGAAGGCGCGCGGCACCTACCAGGTCAGTCGCGCGACGGCGGGGTACTCGTCGGCGGCGCGGCGCGCGGGGGACCGGGCCGGCCGGCGGGCGCGGCTCGGGAACAGCCCCGAACTGCCCGGAGCGCGGAGCGCGCTGCGCCGGTGACAGCGGCCCGCGATTCGCAGCGCGCCAGGGTCTATGCGGCCGAGGACTTCGTCCGCAGCCTTTTCGACCGCGCCGCCGAGCACGGGTCGCCCGCCGTCGAGTTCTTCGGCACCCAGTTGACGCTGCCGCCGGAGGGGCGCTTCGGGTCGGTGGCCGCCGCCCAGCGCTACGTCGACGACGTGCTCGCGCTGCCGTCGGTGCGGCGACGCTGGCCGGACGTCGCGCCGCTGCGGGTGCGGCCGCGCCGCGCCGCCACCGCGGCGCACTACGAAAACCGCGACGGCGCAGGCACTATCGCGGTTCCCGACCGCGACACCGCCGACTGGGCGCTGCGCGAGCTGGTGATGCTGCACGAGGTGGCGCACCATCTGTGCCGGGCCGAGCCGCCGCACGGGCCGGAGTTCGTCGCGACGATCTGCGAATTAGCCGAGCTGGTGATGGGGCCGGAACTTGGGCACGTGCTGCGCGTCGTGTACGCCAAAGAGGGTGTGCGATGAGCGGTCTCGACGATCCCGACGCCCGGGCCCGCGAGGTCGAGGCCCAGATGACCGACGACGAGCGGTTCTCGTTGTTGGTCGGGGTCATGGGCGCCGGGGAGCTGTGGCCGCTGCGCGACGAACGCATCCCGCCGGGTGTCCCGATGAGCGCGGGGTACGTGCCGGGGATCCCGCGGCTCGGCGTCCCGGCGCTGTCCATGAGCGACGCCGGGCTCGGCGTCACCAACCCCGGCTACCGCCCGGGCGACACGGCCACCGCCCTGCCCGCCGGGCTGGCGCTGGCCGCCAGTTTCGATCCCGCGCTGGCGCGCGCCGCCGGCGGCCTGATCGGCCGGGAGGCCCGCAGCCGTGGGTTCAACGTGCAGCTCGCCGGGGCCATGAACCTCGCCCGCGACCCGCGCAACGGCCGCAACTTCGAATACGTCTCCGAGGACCCGCTTTTGACGGCGACCATCGCCGCCGAATCGGTCAAGGGCATCCAGGGCGAGGGCGTCATCTCGACGGTCAAGCACTACTGTTTGAACGCCAACGAGACCAACCGGCACTTTCTGGACGCGGTCATCGAACCCGACGCGCACCGCGAATCCGACCTGCTGGCCTTCGAGATGGCCATCGAACGTTCAGAGCCGGGCGCCGTGATGGCCGCCTACAACAAGATCAACGGCGACTACGCCGCCGCCAACGACGTCCTGATCAATGGCGTGCTCAAGGGCGCCTGGGGGTATCGCGGCTGGGTCATGTCCGACTGGGGCGCGACGCCGAGCTGGGAATGCGCGCTGGCGGGCCTCGACCAGGAGTGCGGCGCGCAGATCGACGCGCTGCTGTGGCAGTCGGAGGCGTTCGGGGCTCCGCTGCGCGCCGCGCACGCCGAGGGCAGGCTGCCCGCCGGGCGCCTGTCGGACATGGTGCGCCGGATCCTGCGGTCGATGTTCGCGGTCGGAGTCGATCGTTCCGACGCCGCACCCGCACCGGACATGGCCGCGCACAACGAGATTGCGCTGCGGGTCGCCCGCGCGGGGATCGTGCTCCTGGCCAACCGCGGGGCGCTGCCGCTGGCGGCGGAGTCGAGCGCACGCATCGCCGTCATCGGCGGGTACGCGCACGTGGGTGTCGCGGCCGGCTACGGCTCGGCCGCCGTCGTCCCGCCCGGCGGGTACGCCGCGGTGGTCCCGATCGGCGGCCCGGGCCTGGAGGCCGGCCTGCGCAACCTGTACCTGCTGCCGTCGAGCCCGCTGAGCGAGCTGCGTCAACGACTTCCCCAGGCGCAGATCGAGTTTGACCCCGGCCTCGGCCCCGCGGAGGCGGCGCGGGCGGCGCGGCGGGCCGACGTCGCGATCGTGTTCGCCGTCCGCGCCGAAGGCGAGGGCTTCGACGGCGCCGACCTGTCGCTGCCGTGGGGCCAGGACGCGGTGATCGCCGCGGTGTCGGCGGCCAACCCGAACACGGTCGTGGTGCTCGAGACCGGCAACCCGGTGACGATGCCCTGGCGCGACTCGGTGAACGCCATCGTGCAGGCCTGGTACCCGGGCCAGGACGGCGGCCGCGCGATCGCGGAAGTTATTGTCGGCGAGGTGAATCCGTCCGGTCGGTTGCCGATCACGTTCCCGGCCGACCTCGGCCAGACGCCGCGCCCGGAGCTGCCCGATCCCGGCGCTCCGTGGGGCACGCCGACCACCATCGACTATTTCGAAGGGGCCGATGTCGGCTACCGCTGGTTCGCCAAGCGTGGGCTGACGCCGATGTTCGCGTTCGGTCATGGCTTGTCCTACACCAGGTTTGAGTATCGCGACCTGGTGGTGAGCGGCGGTGAGACCGTGTCCGCGAGCTTTACCGTCGCCAACGTCGGCGACCGCGCCGGGGCCGACGTCCCGCAGCTGTACCTGACCGCGGCCCCCGGCGAACGGTGCTTGCGGCTGCTGGGATTCGAGCGGGTGGAGCTCGAGGCCGGCGCCACCCGGCGGGTGAGCATCGAGGCCGACGCGCGCCTGCTCGCCCATTACGACGGCGGCGCGCGGGCCTGGCGCATCGCGCCGGGCGGATACACCGTGGCGGTGGGCGCGTCGGCCGGCGCGCTCGGGTTGGCGGGCGGGGTGGAGCTGGCCGGTCGCGCGTTCGGGCGCTGACTCGTGGTGGTCCGCGAGGCCCGGACGCACGACCGGCCCGGCAGCTACTCGACCGGCGTCAGCTCGTCGCCGCAGGTGCAGCGGTACGGCTCGCCCGCGCCCGAGCAGTGGCAGGGGACCTCGATGCGAACGCGGCATCCGCAGCCCTCGTGGCCACAGCTCAGCAGGGTTCCAGCCTCATAGGTTGCCATGTCAATCACCCTTCTCTCTCGTCGTGGACTCGCAGGGCCACTATATACCCCATGGGGGTATCCAGTAAATAGGTGGGTTGGCGCCCGGCGCCCGGGTAGCGTGGGCGCCATGACGGCAGACCCGACCCCGCAGGACGTCGACGCATTCTTGGACAGCACGGTGGTGGGCGACGACCCGGCCCTGACCGCGGCGCTGCAGGCCAGCGACGCGGCCGGGCTGCCGCAGATCGCGGTCTCGGCGCAGCAGGGCAAGTTCCTGTCGCTGCTGGCCGGTGCGATCGGGGCGCGGCGCATCCTCGAGATCGGCACGTTGGGCGGCTTCAGCACCATTTGGCTGGCGCGCGGCGCAGGACCCGAAGGTCGGGTGGTGACGCTCGAATACGAGCCGAAACACGCCGACGTCGCGCGGTCCAACCTGGAGCGCGCCGGCGTGGCCGACCGCGTCGAGGTGATCGTCGGCGCGGCGCTGGACACCTTGCCGACGCTGAACGGCGGCCCCTTCGACCTGGTGTTCATCGACGCCGACAAGGAGAACAACGCGGCCTATCTCGAGTGGGCGGTTCGGCTGGCCCGTCCCGGCTCAGTCATCGTGGTGGACAACGTCATTCGTGAAGGCCGGATCCTCGAGACCCAGTCCGCCGATGCCAAGGTGCGGGCGACGCGCCAGACGTTGCAGGCGATGGGCGAGAACCCGCGGCTGGACACGGCCGTGCTCCAGACCGTCGGGGCCAAGCAGTGGGACGGTTTTGCGCTCGCGGTGGTGCGCTGAGGCCGTCAGCGCGGGGTGAGGTCCTTGACCGCCTGCTCGGCGGAGGTGAGTTCGCTGATCCGCAAAGCGGTTTCGCCGGCATACAGCGCGGCGCTGTCCAACCAGGCGTCGGGCACCCCGGCCACCGGCGCCAGCGGGGTGAAGAACGGGCGGGCCGGCGACTGCAGGCGCATCAGCGCCCCCGCGTCGAAATAGCCCAGCACCGACAGCGGGCGGCTGGCGGCGTTGAGCGCGGCGGGCAGGGCCTTGGCCTTCCCGTCGTCGCCGCACCAGCGGCGGGTCGCCGCGTTGGGGATGACGCGGTGGCGCAGCGGCCAGCTCAGCCCGAAGAGGTTGGTCTCGATCGTCCTGTCCGCCCGCAGGATTCGCCGCTGATACTCCCGGCTCGCGTTGGCCTCGTGGGTCAACAGGAATCGCGTGCCGGCGACGACGCCGCCGGCGCCGGCGTCCAGGGCGGCTCGGGTGTCGGCGGCGGTGGCGATGCCGCCGGCCAGAAAGACCGGGCGCTCGCCGGCCACCCCGAGGGCTTGGGGGAGGAAGTCCAGGGCCGGCATGGTTCCCACCAGGTGCCCGCCGGCCTGCCGTCCCTGCGCGATCAAACCGTCCGCTCCCCAGCTGACCGCGGCGCGCGCCTGCGCCTCGGTCCCGACCATCACGAACACGAAGACTCCAGCCTGGCGCAGATGCTCGACGAGCCCCCGCTTTTCGCCGAAGGCCACCACCGCGGCGTCCACGCGGGCGTCGACGCAGACCTCGACGTGGCGGCGATGAACGAAGGGCATCAACAGGTTTACCGCGACGGCGCGCCCCGGCGCCCGGTCGCGCACCTGGTCGATCGACGCCCGGAGCTGGCGCGGGGTGGCGATGCCCAGGGTTCCCAGGCCGCCCGCGTTGGCGACCGCGGCCGCCAGCGGCGCGCCCGCCAGGCCCCCGCCCATTCCGGCCTGCGCCACCGGGACATCGAGCCGCAGTCGGTCGGCGATGTCCATGCCTCCCGACGCTACGCGGTCGGCTGATCGGGCGTTGCTCCACCGGGCGGATTTTCGTTGCTGGTGTGCGGCGAGCGAGCGTAATCTTGGGATAGATGGGTGGGTTAACCAATGAGCCCAATTAGCCTGCTGTGTAACAGAAAGGTTGCAAAATGAGTACAGTCCATTCATCGATCGATCATCATCCGGATTTGTTAGCTCTGCGTGCCCGCTACGAGCGGGTCGCCGAGTCGATGAGCGCGCACGTCACCTTCGGGATGGCGCTGCTGACGGCCCTGTACATCGCCGCGTCGCCGTGGATTGTCGGATTCAGCGGGACGGCGTCGCTTGCCACGAACGACCTGATCGCCGGGATCGCGGCGGCCTTCTTGGCGTACGGGTTCGCGACGACACTGGACCGCGCGCACGGCATGACCTGGACACTGCCGGTACTCGGCGTGTGGGTCATCGTCGCGCTCTGGGTCCTGCCGGGCTTCACGCCGAGCGCCGGCATGATCTGGTCGAACGTCGTGGCGGGTGGGCTGCTGGCCTTCCTGGGCCTCAACGCGACCTACTTCGGCATGCGCACGCGCGAGGTGGCCACCCACGCGTAGCAGCGAAATCGGTTAGAACGCAACCAGATTCGCCCTCCCCGGCCGGCCCCTACCGGTCGGGGAGCGGCTAGCCGCAGACCGCGCCGATTGCGGCCGAGCTGACCAACTTGACGTACTTGGCCAACACCCCGGTCTTGTAGCGGGGCGGGGGAGGCGCGAAATCCCTTCGCCGCGCCTCGAATTCGGCGGGGTCGGTCAGCACGTCGAGGGTGCGGGCGGCCACGTCGAGTCGGATCCGGTCGCCGTCGCGCAGCAGGGCGATCGGTCCGCCGTCGACCGCCTCCGGCGCGACATGCCCCACGCACAGGCCGGTCGTGCCGCCGGAGAACCGGCCATCGGTCAGCAGCAGCACGTCCTTGCCGAGGCCGGCGCCCTTGATCGCGCCGGTGATGGCGAGCATCTCGCGCATCCCGGGGCCGCCCTTGGGCCCCTCGTACCGGATCACCACCGCGTCGCCCTGGGTGATGGTGCCGTCCTCGAGGGCGTCCAGCGCGGCGCGCTCGCCGTCGAAAACCCTTGCGGTGCCCTCGAACACGTCGGAGTCGAAACCGGCCGTCTTGACCACCGCGCCCTCGGGAGCGAGCGATCCGTGCAGGATGGTGATGCCGCCCGTCGGGTGGATCGGGTTGTCCAGGGCCCGCAGCACCTTGCCGTCCGGGTCGGGTGGGTCGATGGCGGCCAGGTTCTCGGCGACGGTCCGGCCGGTCACCGTCAGGCAGTCGCCGCGCAGCAGGCCCGCGTCCAGCAGTGCCTTCATGATCACCGGCACGCCGCCGATGTGGTCGACGTGGGACATGACGTGCCGGCCGAACGGCTTGACGTCGGCCAGGTGCGGCACCTTCGAACCGATCCGGCTGAAGTCGTCGAGGGTGAGCGCGACGTCGGCCTCGTGGGCGATGGCCAACAGGTGCAGCACCGCGTTGGTCGAGCCGCCGAACGCCATCACCACCGCGATCGCGTTCTCGAAGGCCTCCTTGGTGAGGATGTCGCGGGCGGTGATGCCGCGCCGCAGCAGTTCCACGACGGCCTCGCCGCTGCGGCGCGCGAACCCGTCGCGGCGGCGGTCGGTCGCGGGCGGCGCCGCGCTGCCCGGCAACGACATGCCGAGCGCCTCGGCCGCGCTGGCCATGGTGTTGGCGGTGTACATGCCGCCGCAGGCGCCCTCGCCGGGGCAGATCGCGCGCTCGATGGCGTCGACGTCCTCGCGGGGCATCAAGCCGCGCGCGCACGCCCCCACCGCCTCGAAGGCGTCGATGATCGTGACCTCGCGTTCGCTGCCGTCGGACAGCTTGGCCACCCCCGGCAAAATGGAGCCGGCGTAGAGGAACACCGACGCCAGGTCCAGCCGCGCGGCGGCCATCAGCATTCCGGGCAGCGACTTGTCGCAGCCGGCCAGCAGCACCGAGCCGTCGAGGCGCTCGGCCTGCATCACCGTTTCCACGCTGTCGGCGATCACCTCGCGCGACACCAGGGAGAAATGCATCCCCTCGTGGCCCATCGAGATGCCGTCGGACACCGAGATGGTGCCGAACTCGAGGGGGTAGCCGCCGGCCGCGAACACGCCCTCCTTGACCGCGGTGGCGAGCCGGTCCAGCGAGAGGTTGCACGGCGTGATCTCGTTCCAGGACGAGGCCACACCGATCTGCGGCTTGGCGAAGTCCTCGTCGCCCATGCCTACCGCGCGCAGCATGCCACGGGCGGCGGCCTTCTCCAGGCCGTCGGTGACGTCACGACTACGCGGTTTGATGTCGGCGACCGGCGCCGAATCGGTGGGTGTGGCCTGCCCGGGACTCATCGTGCAAGTATGCCGGGCGCATCGCGTCCGCAAACGCGCGGGTCATACCCCGTCGGGGTATGGGGTAGACTCGAGCGGTGACGAGTGCACACGGATATTCGCAGCAGAAGGACAACTACGCCAAGCGGCTGCGGCGCATCGAGGGCCAGGTGCGCGGCATCGCGCGCATGATCGAGGAAGACAAGTACTGCATCGACGTCCTCACCCAGATCAGCGCGGTCAACAGCGCCCTGCGTTCGGTGGCGCTCAACCTGCTCGACGAGCACCTGAGTCACTGTGTCACCCGCGCGGTGGCCGAGGGCGGCAGCGACGCTGACGACAAGCTGGCCGAGGCCTCGGCCGCCATCGCGCGGCTGGTGCGTTCCTGATCGCCGGTTGGTAGGCGTGTTGAACCGCTAACTTGCGGGAACCTATTGTTGCGGTGCGTACGGTAGGTGCAGCGTGATCTCGCCAGCAGCCTTGCCCGGCCGATTGCGTGCCCTAACCGATGACTGCCATGACTGCCGCCACCCCCACTGCAGGGCGAACGTGGACGCCACGGATCGCCGCGCAGCTGGCTGTGCTGGCCGCCGCGGCGTTCACCTACGTCACCGCGGAAATCCTGCCGGTCGGTGCCCTGTCGGCGATCGCGCGCAACCTGCACGTCAGCGTGGTCCTGGTCGGCACCCTGCTGTCCTGGTACGCGCTGGTGGCGGCGCTGTCGACGTTCCCGCTGGTGCGCTGGACGGCCCACTGGCCGCGCCGGCGCGCGCTGGTTTTCAGCCTGGTCTGCCTGACGGTGTCGCAGCTGATCTCGGCGCTGGCGCCCAACTTCGCGGTGCTCGCCGTCGGGCGGGTGCTGTGCGCGGTCACCCACGGCCTGCTGTGGTCGATCATCGCCCCGCTCGCCACGCGGCTGGTCCCGCCGAGCCACGCCGGCCGCGCCACCATGTCGATCTACGTCGGCACCAGCCTGGCGCTGGTGATCGGGAGCCCGCTCACCGCCGCCTTGAGCCTGATGTGGGGCTGGCGGCTGGCCGCGGCCTGCGTCACCGTCGCCGCGGCCGTCGTCACCCTGGCCGCCTGGCTGTTGCTGCCCCAGCTGGTGCTCACCGACGACCAGCTCAAGTGCGTCGGTCCGCGCGCCCGGCACCACCGCAATCCCCGGCTGATCGTCGTCAGCCTCATCACCATGGTCGGGGTGACCGGCCATTTCGTGTCCTACACCTACATCGTGGTGGTCATCCGCGACGTGGTCGGCGTGCGCGGACCGAACCTCGCCTGGGTGCTGGCCGCCTACGGCGCGGCCGGGGTGATCGCCGTCGGCTTGGTGGCGCGGTCCCTGGACCGCCGGCCCAAGAGCGCCGTCATCCTGTGCATGGCGGGCCTGACCGCCGCGTTCACGGTGCTCACCGCGCTCGCCTTCGGCTTCGCACCCGCCGCGGCAACGGCCCTCGTCGGGACCGCCGCGATCGTGTTGTGGGGTGCCATGGCCACCGCCGTGTCGCCGATGCTGCAAGCCGCCGCGATGCGGAACGGCGCCGACGACCCCGACGGCGCGTCGGGCCTGTACGTGACGGCGTTCCAGGTCGGGATCATGGCCGGCTCGCTGGCGGGCGGCCTGATCTATGAGCGCAGCGTCGCGCTGATGCTGAGCGCCTCGGCGGGCTTGATGGCCGCCGCCCTGGTCGCCATGGCGGCCAACCGGCAGACGCTGGACGTTGCCCCGGCAAGCTCACGCAATTCATAGCTGCGCAGGTCAGCGCCACCAATCGGGCCGTACCCGGTCCGGTCGTCGCTCGCCGAAGAGGTAGCCGGCCTGCGCGCTATGCCACACTATTTCCCAGATAGCGACTGGAGGGATGCATATGTCGAAGGGCCTCTTCGCGGCGCTGAAGGCAGCCGGAGTGGCGTCAATGTTCGGTGTGCTGGTGCTCAGCGCCGGCCCCGCGCTGGCGGACCCGGATCCCGCCCCCGGCGACCCCGGGGTCGTCGCACCGCCCGGACCGCCCGCGCCGCCTGCGGCACCCGACCCGCTGGCCGCGCCGCCGCCCCCGTTCGCGCCGCCGCCGTTGCCCTTCCCGGGTGCGGCGCCCGCGGCGGCGGGTCCCGCCGCCGGGCAGAACCCGACGGCGTTCACCGGCACCCCGCCCTTCGGGCCGCCGGCGATCGTGCCGAAGAACGGTTCGACGGTGGGCGTCGGCCAGCCGATCATCATCAACTTCCCCGGGCGGGTCGACGACGCCGGCGCCGCGATCGACGCCGTGCACGTGATGTCGACCCCGCCGGTGCCGGGCAAGTTCTACTGGATGACCCCGACGCAGCTGCGCTGGCGGCCGCTGAGCTTCTGGCCCGCTCACACCGACGTGACCGTCGACGCGGGCGGCACCGTGTCCAGCTTCCACACCGGGGACACCCTGATCGCCACCGCCGACGACTCCACCCACCAGCTGACCGTGACGCGCAACGGCACCGTGGAGAAGACGATCCCCATGTCGATGGGCATGACGTCCGGCAACCACCAGACGCCCAACGGCACCTACTACGTCCAGGAGAAAATGCCCTCGGTGGTGATGGACTCCTCGACCTACGGGGTCCCGGTCAACTCGACCTACGGCTACAAGGTCACCGTCGAGCTGGCCGTCCGGTTCGACAACGTCGGGGACTTCGTGCACAGCGCCCCGTGGTCGGTGGACGACCAGGGCAAGCGGGACGTCAGCCACGGCTGCATCAACATCAGCCCGTCCAACGCGAGGTGGTTCTTCGACAACTTCGGGCCGGGGGATCCGATCATCGTGAAGAACTCCTCCGGCGGCGACTACAAGAAGAACGACGGCTCGGCCGACTGGATGAACTGATCGCTCCAACGCCGACGTAAAGGCCCCCACATTCGACGCGAAGGTGGGGGCTTTTGCTTGTGGTGGCCTCTTCCGTGGCCCGCCGGTTATGTATAGCATCATACATATGCGCAGCCCCCGCGAGCGGATGGTGGTGTCCGCCGCGCTGCTGATCAGGGAGCGCGGCGCGCACGCCACCGCCATCTCGGACGTGCTCGAGCACAGCGGCGCGCCGCGCGGGTCGGCCTATCACTACTTCCCGGGCGGGCGGACTCAACTGCTCTGCGAAGCCGTCGACTACGCGGGCGACCACGTCGCCGCGATCATCGCCGACAGCGAGGGCGGCCCCGAGCTGCTGGACACGCTGATCGACAAGTACCGCCGGCAGCTCCTGGAGACCGACTTCCGCGCCGGCTGCCCGGTCGTCGCGGTCTCCGTCGAAGCGGGCGACGGGTCCGATCGCGAACGCATGGCCCCGGTCGTCGAGCGCGCCGCGGCGGTGTTCGACCGCTGGTCCGACCTGATCGCCCAGCGCTTCATCGCCGACGGCGTCGCGGCCGACCGCGCCCGCGAATTCGCGGTGCTGGCGACCTCGGCGCTGGAGGGCGCGATCGTGCTGGCCCGGGTGCGGCGCGACCTCACCCCGCTCGACGTCGTCCGCCGCCAGCTGCACCGACTGCTCGAAGCCGAGCTCTCCGAAGGGAATTCGCGATGACCACCACCGACTGGCAGCCGACCGCCTGCATCCTGTGCGAATGCAACTGCGGGATCATCGTGCAGGTCGAGGACGGCCGGCTGGCGCGCATCCGGGGCGACAAGGAGCACCCCGGGTCGCAGGGGTACACCTGCAACAAGGCGCTGCGGCTGGACCACTACCAGAACAACCGCGCCCGCCTGAGGGCGCCGATGCGGCGCCGCGCCGACGGGACCTTCGAGGAGATCGACTGGGACACTGCGATCGTCGAGATCGCCGAGGGGTTCAAGCACATCCGCGATGCCTACGGCGGGGACAAGATCTTCTATTACGGCGGCGGCGGGCAGGGCAACCACCTGGGCGGCGCCTACAGCGGCGCGTTCCTGAAGGCCCTCGGTGCGCGCTACCGCTCGAATGCGTTGGCGCAGGAGAAGACCGGCGAGGCCTGGGTCGACGCGCACCTGTACGGCGGTCACACGCGGGGCGAGTTCGAGCACGCCGAGGTGTCGGTGTTCGTGGGGAAGAACCCGTGGATGTCGCAGAGCTTTCCGCGGGCCCGCGTGGTGCTCAACGAGATCGCCAAGGACCCGGCCCGCTCGATGATCGTCATCGATCCGGTCGTCACCGACACCGCGAAGATGTCCGACTTCCACCTGCGGGTGCGGCCCGGAACCGACGCCTGGTGCCTGGCGGCCCTGGCCGGGATCCTCGTCCAGGAAAACCTTTGCGACGAAGCGTTTCTCGCCGAGCACGTGCGCGGCGCCGACGCCGTCCGCGCGGCGCTGCGCGAGGTCCCGGTCGCCGACTACGCGCAGCGCTGCGGCGTCGACGAGGAACTGCTGCGCGCGGCCGCGCGGCGCATCGGCGCCGCCGCCAGCGTCGCGGTGTTCGAGGACCTCGGGGTGCAGCAGGCGCCCAACAGCACCCTGTGCTCGTATCTGAACAAGCTGCTGTGGATCCTCACCGGCAACTTCGCGAAAAAGGGTGGCCAGCACCTGCATTCGTCGTTCGCCCCGCTGTTCAGCCAGGTCACCGGGCGCACGCCGGTCACCGGTGCGCCCGTCATCGCCGGGCTGATACCGAGCAACGTGGTGCCCGAGGAGATCCTGACCGACCACCCGGACCGCTTCCGGGCCATGATCGTCGAGAGCAGCAATCCCGCGCACTCGCTGGCCAACTCGGCCGCGTGCCGCGAGGCCTTCGGCGCGCTGGAACTGATGGTGGTCGTGGACGTCGCGATGACCGAGACCGCGCGGCTCGCCCATTACGTGCTGCCGGCGGCGTCGCAGTTCGAGAAGCCCGAGGCCACCTTCTTCAACTTCGAGTTTCCCGCCAACACCTTTCAGTTGCGCCGGCCGCTGCTGCCGCCGCTGCCGGGTACGCTGCCCGAACCGGAGATCTGGGCGCGCCTGGTGCGCGCCCTCGGCGTGCTCGACGACGCCGAGCTGCGGCCGCTGCACGACGCCGCGCGGCGCGGCCGTCAGGCCTACGCCGAGGCGTTCCTCACCGCCGTGGCCTCCAATCCCACTGTGGCCAAACTGGTTCCGTACGTGCTCTACGAGACGCTGGGGCCCACGCTGCCCGACGGGTTGGCCGGCGCCGCCGCCGCGTGGGGGCTGGCCCAGAAGACCGCCATGGCCTACCCCGAGGCCGTCCGGCGAGCCGGCCACGCCGACGGCAACGCGCTGTTCGACGCGATCCTGTCCAGCCCGTCGGGCGTCACCTTCACCCGGCACGAATACGAGGACGACTTCGCGCTCATCGGCCACGCCGACCGCAAGATCGCCCTGGAGATCCCCGAAATGCTGGACGAACTAAGGGCTTTGGCGGCGGCGCCGCCGCGGCTGACCACCGCGGAGTTCCCGATCGTGCTGTCCGTCGGCGAGCGGCGCGCCTACACCGCCAACGACATCTTCCGCGACCCGTCCTGGCGCAAACGCGACGCCGACGGGGCGTTGCGGGTCAGCGTGGAGGACGCCCAGGCCCTGGGGCTCACCGACGGGCAACGGGCCCGGGTCAGCACCGCGGCGGGCAGCGCCGAGGTGGCCGTCGAGATCACCGAGACCATGCTGGCCGGGCATGCCGCGCTGCCCAACGGTTTTGGCCTCGACTACGTCGACGAGGACGGCAACACCGTCGTCCCGGGCGTCGCCCCGAACGCGCTCACCTCGACGGAATGGCGCGACCCCTACGCCGGCACGCCGTGGCACAAGCACGTGCCCGCCCGGATCGAAGCATGCTCGCGGTAGAGCGGGGCCCTAGTTCCAGATCCTGACCCGGCGCTGCGGCTCGAGGTACAGCGCGTCGCCCTCGGTCACGTCGAAGGCGTCGTAGAACGCGTCCATGTTGCGGACGACGCCGTTGCACCGGAACTCCGGTGGCGAATGCGGGTCCACCGCCAACCGCCGGATGGCCTCGGCATCACGGGATTTGGTGCGCCACACCTGCGCCCAGCCGTAGAAGACGCGCTGCACGCCGGTGAGCCCGTCGATCACCGGGGCGGGTTCGCCGTTCAGTGACAGCTGGTAGGCCAGCAGCGCGATGGACAGCCCGCCGAGATCGCCGATGTTCTCGCCGACGGTGAACGCGCCGTTGACGTGGTACTTGGCGTCGAGCGCCCTGGGCGTGTACCCGTCGTACTGCTCGATCAGGGCCTTGGTGCGGGCGGCGAACTCGGTGCGGTCGTCATCGGTCCACCAGTCGACCAGGTTGCCGTCGCCGTCGTACTTGGCGCCCTGGTCGTCGAAGCCGTGCCCGATCTCGTGGCCGATCACCGACCCGATCCCGCCGTAGTTGGCGGCGTCGTCGGCCTCGGCGTCGAAGAACGGCGGCTGCAGAATGGCTGCGGGGAAGACGATTTCGTTCATCCCCGGGTTGTAGTAGGCGTTGACAGTCTGCGGCGTCATGAACCACTCGTCGCGGTCCACCGGGCCGCCGAGCTTGGCCAGCTCGCGGTCGTGGTTGACCGCGTACCCGCGCTGGTAGTTGCCGTACAGGTCGTTGCGGTCGATCACCAGCGCCGAGTAGTCCCGCCACTTGGCCGGGTAGCCGACCTTGGCGGTGAACTTCTCCAGCTTGGTCAGCGCGCGCTCGCGGGTCTGCGGCGTCATCCAGTCCAGCTCGCTGATGGACAGGCGGTACGCCGCCTTCAGGTTGTCCACCAGGGCGTCGATGCGGGCCTTGGCGCCCGGTGGGAAATGCCGCTGCACGTAAAGCTTTCCGACGGCGTCGCCCAGCAGGCCCTCCACCAGCGACACCGCCCGCTTCCAGCGCTCGCGGATCTGCTCGGCGCCGGTCAGCAGGCGACCGTAGAAATCGAAGTCCGCGGCGACGAGGTCGTCGGTCAGCCAGGCCGCGCGGGCGCGGATCACCCGCCAGCGCGCCCAGCGCTTCCAGTCCTCGATGTCTTCGCTGGCCCACAGGGCCGCGAAGGCGGTCAGGTAATCAGGTTGGCGCACAACCACTTCCGCGAGGGCATCGGGGGAGCCGCCCAGGGCGAGCGCCCACCCGTTCCAGTCGAAGCCCGCCGCCTCGTCCGCCAGCCCGGCGAAGGCGCGCAGGTTGTAGGTGAGGTCGGCGTCGCGGCGCTTGACCACGTCCCAGTGCGCGGCCGCGAGTTTGCTCTCCAGCGCCACGATCCGGGCCGCGGTGTCGGCGTGATCGCCGCCGAAGACGAGGCCGAACATCCGCGCGATGTGCTCCGGGTAGGCGGCCAGCACGGCGGCGTGCTGCTCCTCGCGGAAGTACGACTCGTCGGGCAGGCCGATGCCGGACTGGGAGAAGTGCACCAGGTAGCGGGCGGAGTTCTTGGCGTCGGTGTCCACATAGAAGGCCACGCCGCCGCCGACCCCGGTGCGCTGCAGGGCGCCGATCACGGCGGCCAGCGCGTCGCGATCCGCGCAGTCGTCGATCAGCGCCAGCTCGTCGAGCAGCGGGGCCAGGCCGCGGCGCTCGACGGCCTGCTCGTCGAGGAAGCTGCCGTAGAGGTCGCCGATGCGTTGCGCATCAGTTTCCGCGGTGCCCGCGGTGGGTTCCTGCCGGCTGGCCTCCTCGATCAGGTCGCGGACCTGCTCCTCGGCGCGGTCGTAAAGCGCGCGGAAGGCGCCGTCGGTCGCCCGGTCCGGGGGGATCTCGTAGTCGGCCAGCCAGCGGCCGTTGACATGGCCGAACAGGTCGTCTTGGGGGCGGGCGTTCGCGTCGACAAAGCTCAGGTCGACGCCCGATCGGATGGCCTCTACAGTCACCCCGCCATCCTTCCATCTTCTTTTGGATGCAACGATCGGCCCATGTCAGACCGCGAAGACGACGCCGAACCCGCCGCCGAGGTCGATTCCGAAGACGACGTCGATGTCGAGGACGACGCCGAATCCGAGGACGAGGACGCCCCCGAGCCCGAGCCGGCGGCCCCCCGGATCTTCTCCCCGTACGGCGTCGCGTCCGCCGTCCTGGCCGTGCTGGCGGTGGCCGCCGTGGTGTTCGGCTACTTCATCTGGTCCGCGCACCGCGACGAGCTCGCCGAGCGCAGCTACCTGACCCGCGTCATGCAGACCGCCGCGGAGTGGACCGGCGTGCTGATCAACATGAACAGCGGCAACATCGACGCCAGCCTGCAGAAGCTGCACGACGGCACGGTCGGCGAGCTCAACACCGACTTCGACGCGGCCGTGCAGCCCTACCGGCAGGTGGTGCAGAAGCTGCAGTCGCAGAGCGCCGGCCGGATCGAGGCGGTGGCGATCGAGACGGTGCACCGCGACCTGGACACCCAGCCCGGAGTGTCGAGGCCGGTGGTGACCACCAAGCTGCCGCCGTTTGCCACCCGCACGGACTCGGTGATGCTGATCGCGACGTCGGTCAGCGAGAACGTCGGGGCCAAGCCGCAGGTGGTGCACTGGAACCTGCGGCTCGACGTCTCCAACGTCGACGGCAAGCTGATGATCTCCGGGCTGGGATCCATCCGATGAGGAACATCTGGCGACTGCTGGCCTTCGACATCGTGGCGCCCCTGGCCGCCATCGCAGCCCTGCTGGCGATCGGGATGGTCCTCGGCTGGCCGCTGTGGTGGGTGTCGGGATGCACGGCGCTGTTGGTGCTGATCGCCGAGGGCGTGGCCGTGAACTTCTGGCTGCTGCGCCGCGATTCGGTCAGCGTCGGCACCGACGACGACGCGCCCGGGCTGCGGCTGGCCGTGGTGGTGCTGTGCGCGGCCGCGCTGTGCGCGGCGGTGCTGACCGGCTACACGCACTGGACGCGTCCCGACCGCGACTTCAGGAAGGACTCCCGGGAGGTGGTTCAGGTCGCCACGGGGATGGCCGAGGCGATGGCGTCGTTCACGCCCAGCGCCCCGACCAGCTCCATCGACCGGGCCGCGGCGATGATGATGCCCGAGCAGGCCGACGCGTTCCGCGAGCAGTACAAGAAGTCGAGCGCCGATCTGGCCCAGCACAACGTCACGGCGCAGGCCGCCACGCTGGCGGCCGGCGTCGAGGCCCTCGGGCCGTCGGCGGCCAGCGTGGCCGTGATCCTGCGCGTGACGCAGAACGCGCCCGGCCAGCCTCCGAGTCAGGTCGCCCCGGCGCTGCGGGTGACCCTGGCCAAGAAGGGCGGCACCTGGCTGGTGGCCGACGTGCGGCCGATCAATTCGCGGTGATCAGTCGGATTCGGTCGGCCGCGCGGACTTCACCTTGACGAACCGATCCGACAGCCGGCGCATCCGGATCATCAGCGCGGACGTCGGGCTGATGCTGCCGTCGAGGTAGGTGCCCAGCTCCTCCGCCGACACCCCGATGCGCGACGCGAATTCCTGTTCGCCCAGGCCCGACCGGTCGATCAATAGCCGCACGTGGCGGGCGACCTCGGCGCGCTCGTTGGCCTCCAGGTGGGTGCGGGCGCGCTCCAGCACCTCCCACAGGGCCTTGGAGATGCCCGACGGCCGCGTCCCCTCGAGGACCTCCTCGACCTGGCGGGCGGTCCGCCCGTACGGGTCGCGCTTCAGGGCGGCGGCGATGCGCTTCCAGGTGGCGATGTCACCACTCTGCAGGGCCGACCGGATGGCGGCCGTCGGCCAGAACTCCACCGGCTGGTCGGGGTCCGGAAGCGGCCCGACGGGCCCGCCGTTGGATCTGCGCTGGTCGCCGGCGGGCCGCTGGGGTGGCGGCGCCGGGCGTCGCTCGGATGCCAACGTCACCTCGCCTCCTCCAGCATCGCTACGGCCACCGACAGGCAGCGCTGCTTGACATCTTCCCAGTCTGCCTTGGCGTCGGGTTCCGACCACCGGTCGTCGCCGAAATCGGAAGGGTGTGGATCCGCGAGCCGGCGGACTAGCTGCGTTGCCATCCATTCCCGCCTGGGCGTTTGACAACAGTAATAGCTGTCCATGCCCGCCAGCACCACCGCGGCGGTCTCGGGCTCGACGGTGTCCACCATGTCTGCAAAGTCGGCGTAATCGCGGCTGCTGTTACGGCACATGATCAAGTAGCCCTTGAGCCGCAGCGCCTCCGCGCCGGTCGGGACCAGCAGGCGGTCGCCGGTGGGCAGCTGCACGTTGGTGGTCTCCACCGGGCTGCGCCGCTCGTACCTCGGCGGCTCGCAGTCCTCGACGCCCGTCTCCAGCGCGTCGATCGCCACCGACAGCCGCCCCCGCCACAGCGTGACGGGGTGAACCGGTCGGTCCCCCGAGATCGCGCGGGCGATGCCGTTGCGCGACGCCAGGCCGCCGACCCGCTTCTTGGCGGCCGAGTGGCCGTTGGTGCCGTTCTTGGCGGCGGCCGGGCTTGCCCCGTTGCCGGCTTCGTCGTCGATGCTGACCTGGTGGGGGATCTGCCCGGGGCCCAGCCCGCGGCTGCCCGCGGGCTCGGCGTGAGGTGCCTTGCCGTTGCGCCCGCAACCGGTGAAGGCCAGCGGGTCGGCGACGCAAATGGCATCGGGCGCAAGGTGTTTGAGCTTCGCGGCCGACTTCAGCACCATGCGCAGGTCGGCGCTGGGCGCCGTGAGCGCCGAGATGTCGTCGGGGATGACCACGACGTCACCGAGGTCGACCTCGGGCAGCGGCCGGTCGAAGTCGACCGACGGCAACACGCGGCGCAGCCACCCGGGCAGCCACCAGTTCCACTGGGTGAACATCGCCATCAGCGCCGGGACCAGGACCAGGCGCACCACCGTGGCGTCCACGGCGATGGCGACGGCGCACGCGACGCCGATCTCGGCGACCAGCGGCATGCCGGCGAACGCGAACCCGATGAACACCGCGATCATGATCAGGGCGGCGCTGGTGATGGTGCGCGCGCTGGTGCTCACGCCGTAGGCGACGGCGTCGCGGGTGTTCCCGGAGTGCAGGAACCGTTCCCGGATGCGGGTGAGCAGGAAGATCTCGTAGTCCATCGACAGCCCGAACGTCATCGCCAGCACCAGCGGGGGAACGGTGCTGTCGATCGAGCTGATCTGGGTGAAGCCCAGGCCCTCCAACCAGCCCCATTGGAAGACCATCACCAGGCTTCCGTACGCGGCGGCGACCGACAGCAACGTCATCAGGACGCCCTTGAACGCCAGGAACACCGAGTGGATGGAGATCAGCAGCATCACGAACGCGATCGCCGCCACGAACAGCAGCACGATGGGCTCGGTCTGCGACACCCGGTCGTCGAAGTCCTTGATCAAGGCGGTCGGGCCGCCCACGTCGACCCGCGCGGTCCCCGGGTCGGGGATCTTGGGCAGCTGCGCGCGCATCCAGCCGACGGTGTCGCGGGCCTTCATGTCCTCGGGGTCCACCGACAACACCGCGGACACCAGGGCACTGCCGTTGTCCTCGGCGAATTGCGGCGGCGTCACCGAGACGATGTTGGGCGCCTGCGTCATCTTCTGGCGGATCGCGGCCACCGTCTGGCTGTGCTCGGGTGAGGACGCGCCGCCGTCGGGAAAGGTGACCAGCACCCGGATCGGACCCAGCGCGCCCGGCCCGAGCGCCTGGGCCGCCGCGCCGACGCCTGCGCGGACCTCGTGCGACGAGTCGAACTGGCGCAGCAGGCTGTTGCCCAGCACCATCGACCCCGCCGGCACGGCCATGATCAGCAGCACCAGCGACGCCGCGATCGCCGACGCCCACGGCCGGCGCATCACCCAGCTGATCCACCGATTCCAGAACCGGGACTGCGTGCCCTCGGGCTGACGCGACCAGTGAAAGAGGCGCGAGCGCTTGGCGGCCGCCCGCCCGAATGTCGCCAGCACCGCCGGCGTCAGGGTGGCCGCCGCCAGCATCGCGACCGCGACGGCCATGATCGCCCCGGTGGCCATCGACTTCAGCGCCGGGGTGTTGATGATGTAGATGCCGGTCAGGGAGGCGACGACGGTCATCCCCGACAGCACGACCGCCAGCCCGGAGGTGGCCATGGCGGCGTCGACGGCCTCGTTGGGCTGGCGCCCGGCGCGCAGTTCCTCGCGGAAACGCATCAGGATGAACAACGAATAGTCGACGGCCAGCGCGATGCCGAACATCGACACCGTCGAGGTCACGAACACCGACATGGTGGTGTACGCGGACAGCAGGTAGACCAGGCCCATCGTGACGACGACGGTGCAGGCGCCGAGGGCGAGCGGGATCGTCGCGGCGGCCAGCGAACCGAACACCGCCAGCAGCACGATCAGGATGATCGGCAGGTTCCACTTCTCGGCGGCGGCGATGTCGTGCTTGGTGTTCGCCGCCGCGGCGGCCGACAGCGCGCCCTGCCCGATGACGTAGAGCCGAACCCGGCCGTTGGCGGTCTGGCCCGCCTGGTCACCCTTGACGCCGACCTTCTGCTGGAGCTGCTTGGCGAGGTCGCTGGTGCCGGCGTTGCGCGCGTCCAGCCGCAGCGACACCACGTAGGGACGGTCGGGCTGCGGCGGCCGCTGGGTGGGGTTGGGCACCTCGGTGACGCCCGGGAACTCGCCGGCGACCTGCCGCAGCATCGCGACGGCGTCGTTGATGTCTTGATAGCTGGCGTCCGGGCGGGGGGCCGCCACCAGCGCCAACGAGGACGCGCCCTGGTCGTGATAGAGGTCCTCGAGCTGGTCGTGCACCGCCAGGGACTGCGAACCGGCGACCTCGAACCCGCCACCGGTGAGGTTCCCCGACTGCGACATCGCGAGGTACACCGCCGGCACCAATGCCAGCAACCAGCCTGTGAAGACCAACCAGCGGTACTTACGCAGGCTGCGGCTGATGCGCATCATGAACTGCTGGATTTCTTCACTCCCCGGGCTCTCACGCAATGCGTGCAGGCGAGAATACCGCAGCCGGCTGTGGATTATGTCGGCTTATCTGGTTCCTGAGCTGCAAAGACACGGATGTTGCGAAGACGCCACCCAGTCGTTGTGAACCGGTGACCAACCGGGATTTCCGTCACACGCGCTAGCAGCGGTGATAGGGGCGATGGCAGGATGTCGGATGGCCGTGCGGGGTATGGGGAAATCCGCCGATGAGGCCCCGTCTATTGCAGCCGTTTGCAAGGTGTTTGGGACCCGCGCGCACCTGGCAAACGCCGAAGGGATTCACCATGACGACAGGCACCGCGTCCAGGCGCCGCCGACTTCTCGCCGGGCTGATCGCCGCCGCGGCGCCCGGCGCCGCCCTCGCCGTCCTCGCCGGGCCGCCCGCCACCGGCGCCAACGACCCGTGCGCGGCCAGCGAGGTCGCCCGGACGATCGGTTCGGTCTCGAAGTCGATGGGCGACTACCTGGACTCGCATCCCGAGACCAACCAGGCGATGACGACGATCCTGCAGCAGCAGGCCGGGCCGCAATCGTTCACCGGGCTGAAGTCCTACTTCGAGGCCAACCCCAAGGTCGCCGGCGATATGACGTCGATCGCGCAGCCGCTGACCAACATCTCGATGCAGTGCAAGCTGCCGATCACCATCCCGCAGGCGATGGGCATGATGCAGCAGGCGCAGGGCGCGGCCGGCGGCCTTCCGGGCGGTCTGCCCGCGCTGCCCGGCAACCCCGCGGGCGCCCCGCCCGCCGCCGGCGCCCCGGGCGGCACGCTGCCCGGCGTCACGATCGGCGGGCCGCGACCGAACACCGTCGGCTAGACCCGATGGCGGCGACCCGCGTCGCCCCGCTCCGCCGCGCTCGCGATGGCCGCTAGAAAGCCGGCTCAGCGCCGCGTTCCGGCTGCCGCTCCGGCGGCGGCAGCGGTCCCTGCAGCGCGGTCTCGGTCGGATCGGCGGCCGGTTCGAGGCGCAGCACCGGCAGCGGACCGGTGATCGGGTCGTCGCCGTCGGCGACGGCGGTGTTCTCGGTGCGGAACACGAAGAAGAACACCACCCAGCCGACGGCGGAGATGAGTAGCCAGCTGATCAGCCGGTAGATCAGCATGGCCGAAATGGCGTTCGGCAACGACATCCCGCTGGAGACCAGGCCGGGCACCAGCACGGCCTCCACGACCAGCAGCCCGCCCGGCATCAGCGGTATCGTGCCGACGGCGCGGGCGGCCGCGTAGGCGACCGTCAGCCCGGCCACCGACGCGTGGTCGCCGGCGGCGTACGCGGCGAACCCCAGGCAGGCCACGTCGGCGATCCAGTTGAACATCGACCAGCTGAACGCGACGCCCAGGTCGCGGCGGCCCAGGCTCACCGATTCGAGCTGCGTGAGCGTCTCGCGCCACCGGTCCAGGCCGGCGTCGGCCGGCTTGCCGCGGACGGAGTTGAACCACGACAACACCCGGCTGCCGATCCCCTCGATCAGCTCCGGCCGCGACGCCACCGCCTGGGCCAGCAGCAACAGCGCGACGAAGCCACCCAGCGTGAACAGCAGCGTGAACGGGTTGTTCTTGGCGCCCAGGAACAACGCCCCGCCCAGGCCGAGCAGCGCCAGCCCCACGGCCTGCAGCACGCCGGACATCACCAGCTGCCACGACGCCACCACGGTCGAGGCGCCCCAGATCCGCTGCTGACGCAGCAAAAACGTCGCCGACAGCACCGGTCCGCCGGGCAGCGTGGTGCTCAGCGAGTTGGCCGCGTAGAACGCGGCCTCCGACCGCAATTGCCTGACGTGCACGCCGGCCGATCCCAGCAGGGTGCGCTGGATCTGGGCGAAGCTGTGCATCGACGCCGCCGCCGCCAGCACCGACGCGATCAGCCACCACCAGTTGGCCTCGTACAGGCTCATCCAGGCCTTGGCCAGCTGGTTCCAGCCGAGCGAAATCTCGACAGCAAGCACGACCGCGACGATGGCCAGGATGACCCAGCGCACCCACCAGTACTTGCCGCGCGGCGTTGCTTCACGCGTCAAGTCCAGCTTGCGGGCGGGGGCGTCGGGCGACACGTGCTTTAGGGTAACCGCGCAGGTGGCGCGGCCAGCGCGGCGCGGCTCCGACTGTGTCGGGGTCGTAACCGGATCGTGCCGGGCGGGTGGGTTCGGCCAACGCCAAGCGGCCGTGCGGGCGGGTCGGCGCCAGATAGGCTGGCCGGATGCCGGCAAACCCCGATCACGCCCTGGAGGCTGGGTCAGTCGAACCCCTTGTCCGTAAGGCCGCGGCGTGGTCCTGGCGCCTGCTCGTCATCCTGGCCGCGGTGGTCGCGCTGCTCTGGGTGGTCAAGAAGCTCGAGGTCATCGTCGTTCCCGTGTTGCTGGCGTTGATGGTCAGCGCTTTGCTGGTGCCGGCGGTCGACTGGATCGACAAACGGGGCCTGGCGCGCGGCGCGGCCGTCACGCTGGTCATGTTGGGCGGATTCGCTGTGTTCGGCGGCATCCTGGCGTTCGTCATCATCCAGTTCGTCTACGGCCTGCCCGACCTGACCGAGCAGGTGAGCCGCAGCATCGACTCCAGCCGCAGGTGGCTGATCGAGGGGCCGCTGCATCTGCGCGGCGAACAGATCTCCAACGCCGGCAACGCCGCGATCCAGGCGCTGCACAACAATCAGTCCAAGCTCACCAGCGGCGCGCTTTCGACCGCCGCGACGATCACCGAGCTGGTCACCGCCGCCGTGCTGGCGCTGTTCACGCTGATCTTCTTCCTCTACGGCGGCCGCAACATCTGGGCATACGTCACCAAGATCTTTCCCGTCGGCGTCCGCAACAGGGTGCGCGAGGCGGGCAACGCCGGCTACGGGTCGCTGATCGGCTACGTGCGGGCCACCTTCCTGGTCGCCCTGACCGATGCCGCGGGCGTCGGCACGGGTTTGGCGATCATGGGGATCCCGCTGGCGCTGCCGCTGGCCTCCATCGTGTTTCTCGGCGCGTTCATCCCCCTGATCGGTGCGCTGATTTCGGGTTTGCTTGCGGTGGTGGTCGCCCTGCTGGCCAAGGGCCTGGCCTACGCGCTGATCACGCTCGGTTTGCTGATCGCGGTGAACCAGCTCGAGGCGCATTTGCTGCAGCCGCTGGTGATGGGTCGGGCGGTGTCGATCCACCCGCTGGCGGTGGTGCTGGCCATCTCCACCGGCGGGGTGCTCGCCGGGATCGTCGGCGCCCTGCTGGCCGTGCCGACGGTCGCGTTCCTCAACAACGCAATACAGGTGTTGCTCGCCCCCGACCCGTCCGCCGAGGCCGAAAAGCAGGTCGAGGAAGCCGACGACGCGGAACTCGTCCAGGCCGCGCCGGACGAACCCGGGGATAAACCCGGCTGAGCCGCCCGGCCCCTACAGGCGTCCCTCGCGGCGCAGCAGATCCTGGGCGCTGACGCCCGCGCCGCCCCCGCCGCCGCGGCGGCGCGGACGGGCGTCGTCGCCGTTGTCGCCGGGCTCGTTTTTGCCCCGAGCGTTGAGCTTCTCGGTGGCCGCATCGGAGTCGTTGGCGTCCGACCGCATCACGGGCAGGGCGGCGGTCGGATCGGCCGGGTCGCCGTTGGTCTCCCCGGAGTGGTTGGTCGGGACCGGGATGGCCCGCGTCTGACCGCTGGACGGGGTCGCCGGCGGGTGCGCCGCGGGTGCGGCCGGCCGCGGCGGGGCGGCTGACGGGCCCGGGGCCGCGTTGGTGGGTGTCGACAGGCGCGCCGTCTTGGCGTCGGTCGGCTGGCCAGGCCTGGCCGGCATGCGGGTGGTGGTGGCGCGCGACGGCGCGCCGGCCGGCGGTTCCTGCGCGGGCCGGGGCTCCGGCGGGCCGGCCGGGCCCGGGGGAGTCGCCCGCGAGGGCTCCAGCGCGCCGGGGTGCGTCGGGTCGTGCGGCGCGCGCGGCGTCGCGGCGACCAGGCTGGCCGCGGCGACCGGGGGCCGGGCGGGGCGCCCGTTGAGGGTGGGCCGCTTGCGCTCGTCGGGCAGGTCGATCTCGCCCAGCCCGAGCCGGTTCTGCAGGCGCCGCGCCCAGCGCGGGGCCCACCAGCAGTCGTCGCCGAGCAGCTTCATCACCGACGGCACCAGGAACATGCGGACCACCGTCGCGTCCAGCAACAGCGCCGCCATCAGGCCGAAGGCCAGGTACTTCATCAGCACCAGGTCGGAGAACACGAACGACGCGGCGACCACGGCGAGAACGAGTGCGGCCGCCGTGATCAGGCGCCCGGTGGTCGCGGTGCCGATCCGGATCGCCTCGGCGGTGGACATGCCGCGCTCGCGGGCCTCGACCATTCGGGAAACCAGGAACACCTCGTAGTCGGTGGCCAGGCCGAAACCGACCGCGACGACCAGCGCGATGAGCACCACCATCAGCGGCGTCGGCGTGAAATTGAGCAAGGACGCGAAGTGCCCGTCGACGAAGATCCACGTCAGGATCCCCAGGGTGGATCCCAGCGTCAGCGCGCTCATCACCACGGCCTTGATCGGCAACACGAACGAGCCGAACGCCAGGAACATCAGGATCGTGGTGGCGCCCAGCAGCAGGACCAGCATCAGCGGGGCCTTGTCGAACAGGCTGTGGATACTGTCCTGCTCCAGCGCCGGCGTGCCGCCCACCAACAGGCTCAGGCCTTTGGGCGGGTTGATCGCGCGCAGCTCGTTGATCTTCTTGGCGGCGTCATTGCGGTTGGACAGACCGTTCTGGATGACCCGCACCGAGTCGTCCTTGGGCTGCGACGTCCCATTCGGTCCGGTGACGCAGGGGTTGCCGGCGATGGTCGGGCACGGCCGCTCCTGCCAGGTCTTGTCGGTGAACCCGGTGATCGGCGAGAGCCTGTTCCGGATGTCCGCGACCTGCTGGTCGGTGACCTTGCTGCCGTTGTCGCTCTTGATCACCACCGTCAGCTGCTCGGTCCGGTACCCGGGGAACAGCTTGTCGAAGTGCTCCTGCGCCAGGCGCACGGAGTTGTTCGGCGGCAGGTACTTCTCGCTCATGCCGCCGAACGACAGGTTGCCCAGCGGGATGACCAGCAGGATCATGCCGACGGCGATGGGGATGGCGAACGCCAGCGGGCGCTTCATCACGAAGTTGACCAGCTTGCCCCAGAACCCGGCCTCGACCTCCTCGCGGGTCTTGGTCTTCTGCAGCCGGTCCGCCAGCCAGTTGAGATAGGCGCGCGACACCTTCCAGTTCCGCAGGAAGGGCACCCGGAACGCGGTCCGCACGCCCAGCGCGTCGACGTGGCGGCCGAGGATGCCCAGGCAGGCCGGCAGCAGCGTGATCGACAGCAGCGCGGCCAGCCCGACCGCCGCGAAGATCGCGTAGGTCAGCGAGTGCACGAACCCCTGCGGCAACGCGAGCAGGCTGGCGCTCGAGGCGATGATCAGGACCGCCGAGAACGTCACGGTGCGGCCGGCCGTCATCACCGTTCTTCGCACCGCGGCCTCGGTGTCGTAGCCCTCGGCGATCTCCTCCCGGAACCGGCTCACCACGAACAGCCCGTAGTCGATGGCGATACCGAGGCCGATCAGCGACACCACGGGTTGGGCGAAATAGTGCACCGGCCCGAACACCGCGACCAGCCGCAGGATGCCCAGCGCGCCGGCGATGCTGAGCCCGCCGACCATCACGGGCAGGCCGGCGGCGATCGCGCCGCCGAACACCAGGAACAGCACCACCGTCACTGCCGGCAGCGCCAGCACCTCCATGCGGCGTTGGTCGGTGGCAATCGTGCCGGTCAGCGCGTTGGCGATCGGCTCCAGGCCGGCGAGCTGCACGGTGCCGCCGTCGAGCTTTTGCAGGTCGGGCGCGATCGTCTTGTAGTTGTTGAGGATGGTGTCGTCGTCGTCGCCCTTGAGCGGGATGGACACGAAGGTGTGCTTCTTGTCCTCGGTGGCCATCCCCTTGATCAGCGGGGGCGCGTCGGCGGGATTGGCCACCGCCAGCCAGCCCGCCCACCCGACGACCTGGTTCGGGTGGTCGTTCTTGAACTTGTTCAGCTCGTCGACGATCTTCTGGCGCCACGCCGGGTCGTCGACGGTCTTGCCGTCGGGGGCGGTGAAGGTGGCGACGATGTGGCTCGTGCGGTCGCGGCCGTAGGTCTGGTCACCCAGGACCGACGCCTTGACGGACTGGCTGCCGTCGTCGTAGAAACCGCTCTGCGTGACGTGCTTGCCC
The DNA here is from genome assembly GCF_002101815.1 of Mycobacterium paraense. GTDB lineage: Bacteria > Actinomycetota > Actinomycetes > Mycobacteriales > Mycobacteriaceae > Mycobacterium > Mycobacterium paraense. The sequence continues at coordinate 177,483 of NZ_LQPM01000008.1, forward strand.
AGGCTCATGCCGAAGACGCCGCCGCCGAGGCACAGGGCCACCATGACCCCGATCACGATGTACCGGTAGCGGTACACGGTTCGACCCCACCAGGCGAACACGTAAGCTCCTTACTGGATCGCTAGCGACCCGCGCTGTGTCTCTTTCGGTTTTTTGACGCCAGTCTCACACACGCGTGGTCAACAGGGCGGACAGCGGCCGGAACGGCTGCAGCCAAGCCCCCTGATCAGGCAGCGAATCTAGACCGATCCGTGGCAACGGTTCCCGGAACACACCTGCGATGTCTTCCAGGTCAACGAAGTCCAAGGTATCCGACGCTAACGCCCAACTCGCGTGTTCGCGAAATCCGATCACTTGGACGGGTACCCCGGTCCGCGAAATTTCTTCCAGCGGTTGCCGGAAAGCCTGGCCGTCGGCCGAGGCCACCACCAGCGCCGCCAGCCCCTCCTGGTGCCGCTGGGCGATGTGGGCGAGCATGTCGCGGTCGACGTCGCTGTCCTCGTCGATCTTCGGTTTGGCGAAGACGGCGAAGCCCACGTTGCGCAGCGCGTCCACCCACGGCCGGACGACGTCGGCGCTGCCCGGCGCGATGTTGGTGAAAACGGTGGCCTCGGGTTCGATCACGACGCCGGGGCGCCCGGCGCTGACCTCCGCGGTGCGCGCCAGCAGCCAGCGGCCGAGGGCGTCGAAACGGGGGCGTTCCAGGGCCGTCGGGCGGCGGCCCAGGATGGAGCCCAGGCCCATGTCGAGGTTGGGCGCGTCCCAGACCAGGAGAACCCGTCCCGCCGGGGGTTGAAAGCTGCTCAGGCCCTCGGCGGACAACACCGCCGGAGCGTCCAGGGGCGCTTGCTCTGCTGCTGTGGTCTCTTCTGTCAGGCTCATGTCTGTTCAGCCTTCGTCCAGATGAATTCGTTCACGACGCTGCCCGCTTCTTGGGCCTTGTTCTCGTACTTTGTGGTGGGACGCACGACCGAGATCGGCAACCGATCGCCCGGACCGACCCGGTGCAGCCGGGGCTCGGCATCACCGACCTCGGCGATCTGCTCGGCGTAGCCCGGGTGGTCCGTCGCGGCATGCAGGACACCACCGGGGAGTAACCGGTCGGCGATCAGGCCAATCGTGGCCGGCTGCAGAAACCGGCGCTTGTGGTGCCGCGCCTTGGGCCACGGATCGGGAAAGAAGACGCGCACCCCGGTCAGCGAGCCCGGCGCGATCAGGCGGTCCAGCACGTCGATCGCGTTGCCCCGGACCAACCTGATGTTGTCCACCCGCTCGCGGTCGATCGCGGACAGCAGCTGGGCCAGCCCCCGCCGGTAGATCTCCACCGCGATCACGTCGATGTGGGGCTCGTCCTTGGCCATCGCCAGGGTGGATATGCCACTGCCACAACCGATTTCGAGCACCAGCGGCGCCTCACGGCCGAACCACCCGAGGGTGTCCAGCGGCTCGGCGGGCTGGGGCGCCCCCGTCGCGTCGGCGCCGACCGAGACGCCCAATTTCGGCCACAGCCGCTCCCACGTCTGGCGCTGGGCCTCCGATAGCGCGGAACGCCGCGAGCGAAAGCTCGTGGCGGGAAGGTGGCGCTGGTCGGAGCGGTCCGCGCCGGACGGTTCCGGGACCGCTTCCCCTCCTGTCTGCAGGACAGCCTCCACTCCCACCGGCGCGCCGGGACACGTCCCGACCCCGGGTTGCGCATGCATTTGTCCATGGTGGCCCATGAACGCCCGATGTAGCCGCCCCTGATCCAGATTGATACCCAACAGTTGCCTTCGACTGGTAACAGCCCGGTGGCTCGCATCTGGGTGACGCAGGTGCCACCATTCGGTGAGGTTGAATCGGACGGGACATGACGAGACAAGGCCACCGAATTTTCGTCGACGAGCTGCGGCGCTTCGCCGCCGGCCATGCCGACCCGCGCGTGACGGCGGTCGCCGAGCGCTGCGCCGCGCCGCTGCGCGTGGCCGTCGGCGGGCGCCGCGGGGTCGGTCGCCGCACGGTGGCGCGCGCCCTTGACCTCGCCGGGCCCGCGCACGGCATCTCGGTGACGACGGGGGCAACCGGCACCGCGGACCTCGACGTGTACGTGACCGCCGAGGTGGTCAAACCCGAGGACACCCAGGCGATCGCCGCCGCCGCGCGCCCCGTCCTGGCGGTGCTGAACAAGGCCGACCTGGCCGGTTCGCGCTGCGCCGAGCTGTCCGCACTCGTGGCGGCGCCGATGGAGCCGATGAGCGGGTTGCTGGCGGTGGCCGCCGCGGACGGCCTGAACGGCGAGCTGTGGGCGGCGCTGCGGGCGCTGGCCGCCGATCCCGGCGGCGCCACCTGCCTCGACGGCTCGTTCGCCGGTTTCCTGGCCGCGGACCTTCCGGTGCCGCCGGCGCTGCGGCTGCGGCTGCTGGACACCCTGGACCTGCTCGGCACCGCCCTCGGGATCGCCGCCGCCCGGCGGGGCGCGACGCCCGCGCAGGTCCGCGCGCTGTTGCGCCGCGTCAGCGGCGTCGACGCCGTCCTGGCGAGGCTGCCGGTGCTGGGCGCCGCGGTGCGCTACCAGCGGGTACTGCGGGCCGTCGCCGAGTTGGAGGCCCTCGCGGTGGGCGACGAAGGCATCCACCGCTTCCTCTGCTGCGACGACGCGGTGCTCGCGCGCATGGCGGCCGCCGTCGACGCGGCCGCGGCCGGCGGGCCGGACCCCGGCGCCGATCCGGCCGCGCACCTGGCGCGCGCGGTGCGCTGGCAGCGCTATGGCCGGGGCCCGGTCAGCGCGCTGCACCGCGCGTGCGGCGCGGACATCGCCCGCGGATCGCTGCGGCTGTGGTCGCGCGCCGGCGGCTCACTGCCCGGGGAGTCCGATTGAGCGCCGAGGACGCGGCCGCCCAGGTCGACGCGCTGGTCGCGGCGATCGGCCCCCGGCTCGATCCACCCGCCATCAACCGCCGCGACGTGGTGCTGGTCTCGGGGCCCTGGCTGGCCGGCGTCACCGCGGTGGTCGGGGCGCTGCGCGAACGGCTGTCGCAACACAAGTTCGTCGAGTCGACGGACCTGGGACCCGGCGACGCGCCGACCGCGGTGATCTTCGTGGTCTCCGCGGCCGCGCAGCTGACCGCGTCCGACTGCGCCCTGCTCGACGCCGCCGCCGAGCACACCGACGTGGTCGTCGGCGTGGTGTCCAAGATCGACGTCCACCGCAACTGGCGCGAGGTGGTGTCCGCCAACCGCGACATCCTGGCCTCGCACGCACCGCGCTACGGCCGGGTGCCGTGGGTGGGTGCGGCCGCCCGGCCCGACGTCGGCGAGCCGATCGTCGACGACCTGGCGCAGACCGTCGCGGCGCAACTCGCCGAGGCCGACATTGCGCGACGAAACAGGTTGCGCGCCTGGGAATCCCGGCTGCAGACGGTCGTCCGGCGGTTCGACCGCGACGCCGAGGGCGCCGGGCGGCGCGCCCGCGTGGACGGGCTGCGCGAAGAGCGCAGCGCCGCCCTGCGGCAGCGCCGGCAGTCCAAAACCGAGCGCACCATCACGCTGCGCGGCCAGATTCAGCAGGCCCGGGTGCAGCTGTCCTACTTCGCGCGCAACCGCTGTTCGTCGGTGCGCGGTGAGCTGCAGGAGGACGCGGCGGGGTTGTCCCGGCGGAAGATGGCCGACTTCGAGGCGTACGCACGCGGGCGGGTCGACGAGGTGGTGGCCGAGGTGAGCGAGGGAACCGCCACCCACCTGGCCGACGTCGCGCAGGTGCTGGGAGTGCCGGCGGCGCTGCCCGCCTTCCACGACGCCGAGGAGAAGCTGCCGACGATCGAGGTCCCGCCGCCGCCGTTGAAATCCCGGCGGCAGGAGACGTGGCTGCTGATGCTGCTGGGCGCCGCGTTCGGCCTCGGCGTGGCGCTCACGCTGAGCCGGCTGGTGGGCGGATTGACCGCCCGGCTGAGCCCGGCCCTGGCCGCCGCGGGCGCGGCGGGGTGCGTCGCCATCGGCGTGGCGGTGGCGTTCGTGGTGATCCACATCCGCGGCCTGCTGCGGGACCGGTCGTTGCTGGACCGCTGGGCGGGGGAGGTGACGTCCTCGCTGCAATCGGCGGTCGAGGAGCTGGTCGCCACCCGCGTGCTGGTCGCCGAGTCGCTGCTGAGCACCGCGCTGGTCGCGCGGGACGAGGCGGAGAACGCGCACGTGGCCGAGCAGGTCAGCGCCATCGACAGCGAGCTCCGCGAGCACGCCATCGCGGCGGCACGGGCCGCGGCGGCGCGGGACCGGGAGATGCCCACCGTGCAGGCGGCGCTGGACGCCGTGCGTGCAGAACTGGGCGAACCGGGTACACCTCAAGTCGAGGGCGAAAACGACGAACCAGCTTCAAGGAGCGAAAATGGCGGTCACGGGTGACGTTTGGCCCTGTTTCTGAATCGTTGTTGTGAGAAGGCTTATACCCGCCCGAGACCTCCCCGACAAGTGGATCACGATAACCTGTAGTTAACGCCACCATGTAAACAGTTGTGTGGGCGAACGCATACGCAAGCGAGACACGCTCGGTTAGCAGGCAGAAGAATTCAGGAGAGTTCGATGACTTCAGCGACCATTCCCGGTCTGGACAGCGCACCTACCAATCATCCCGGCCTGCTGGCGTGGGTAGAGGAGGTTGCCGAGCTCACCCAGCCCGACCGGGTGGTGTTCGCTGACGGCTCCGACGAGGAGTGGAAGCGGCTGACGGACCAGCTCGTCGAGGCCGGCACGTTCAAGCGCCTCAACCCCAAGGAGTACCCGAACTCGTTCCTGGCGCTGTCGGACCCCTCCGACGTGGCGCGCGTCGAGTCCCGGACCTTCATCTGCTCCGAGCGGGAGATCGACGCCGGGCCGACCAACAACTGGATGGACCCCGCCGAGATGCGGTCGACCCTGACCGACCTGTACCGCGGCTGCATGCGCGGCCGCACCATGTATGTGGTGCCGTTCTGCATGGGCCCGCTCGGCGCCGACGACCCCAAGCTCGGCGTGGAGATCACCGACTCCGAGTACGTCGTCGTCTCCATGAAGGTGATGACCCGGATGGGCAAGGCCGCGCTGGACAAGATCGGCGACGACGGCTTCTTCGTCAAGGCGCTGCACTCGGTGGGCGCGCCGCTCGAGCCGGGCCAGAAGGACGTGCCGTGGCCCTGCAACGACACCAAATACATCACCCACTTCCCGGAGACCCGCGAAATCATGAGCTACGGCTCGGGCTACGGCGGCAACGCGCTGCTGGGCAAGAAGTGCTACTCGCTGCGCATCGCCTCGGCGATGGCCCACGACGAGGGCTGGCTCGCCGAGCACATGCTGATCCTCAAGCTGATCTCCCCGGAGAACAAGGCCTACTACTTCGCCGCCGCGTTCCCGTCGGCGTGCGGCAAGACCAACCTCGCCATGCTGCAGCCGACCATTCCGGGCTGGCGCGCCGAGACGCTGGGTGACGACATCGCCTGGATGCGGTTCGGCAAGGACGGCCGCCTGTACGCCGTCAACCCCGAGTTCGGCTTCTTCGGGGTGGCGCCGGGCACCAACTGGAAGTCCAACCCCAACGCCATGCGCACCATCGCCGGGGGCAACACCGTGTTCACCAACGTCGCGCTGACCGACGACGACGAGGTGTGGTGGGAAGGCCTGGAGGGCGAGCCCGATCACCTGATCGACTGGAAGGGCAACGACTGGTACATCCGCGACACGGAAACCAAAGCGGCGCACCCGAACTCGCGCTACTGCACGCCGATGTCGCAATGCCCGATCCTGGCGCCGGAGTGGGACGACCCGCAGGGCGTGCCGATCTCGGGCATCCTGTTCGGCGCCCGCCGCAAGACGACGGTGCCGCTGGTGACCGAGGCCCGCGACTGGCAGCACGGCGTGTTCATGGGGGCCACCATGGGCAGCGAGCAGACCGCCGCCGCCGAGGGCAAGGTCGGCACCGTGCGCCGCGACCCGATGGCCATGCTGCCGTTCCTGGGCTACCACGTCGGCGACTACTTCCAGCACTGGCTGGACCTGGGCAAGAACTCCGATGAGTCCAAGCTGCCGAAGGTGTTCTTCGTCAACTGGTTCCGCCGCGGCGACGAGGGTCAGTTCCTGTGGCCGGGCTTCGGCGAGAACAGCCGGGTGCTGAAGTGGATTGTCGACCGCATCGAGCACCGGGCCGGCGGCCAGGAGACGCCGATCGGCATCGTGCCCACCGCCACGGACCTGGACCTCGACGGCCTCGAGGTCGACAGCGCCGACGTCGAGCGCGCCCTGGAGGTCAACGCCGACGAGTGGCGCCAGGAGCTCCCGCTAATCGAGGAGTGGTTCGAGTTCGTCGGCGACAAGCTGCCCACCGGCGTCAAGGACGAGTTCGAGGCGCTCAAGCAGCGGCTCTCCGAGTCCGGCTAGCCGCCGAACCCCTGCCGTCGCAACGACTTCGGCAGGTACACCGCGCCCGCCCCGGCGCCCGCCGCCGCGTCGCCCGGGTTGGAGATGGCGCAGCGCTTCAGTGACAGGCAGCCGCAGCCGATGCACGAGTCGAGGTTGTCGCGCAGCGCGATAAGCCCGGCGATCTGGTCGTCGAGGCGCGCGCGCCAGGAGCGGGACAGCCGGGACCAGTCGGCCCGGGTGGGGGTGCGGCCGTCGGGGAGTTCGGCGAGCGCGCCGGCGATCTCGTCGAGGCTCAGTCCGACGTTTCGGGCGGCCTTGATGAAGGCCAGGCGCCGCAGCATCTGGCGTTCGAACCGGCGCTGACCGCCGGACGTGCGAGTCGCCGTGATCAGACCCTGGCCCTCGTAGAACCGGATCGCCGAGGCGGCGAAGCCGCTGCGCCTTGCGATCTCGCTGACGGTGAACAGATCCCGCTTGTCCATCTGGCCTTCCGGGGAATTCGGATCGAGCACTTGACTTAAAGTTTACTTCAACTATCAGTATGGCCGTATGACTCAATCTCATGTCGCCATCGTCACCGGCGCCTCCCGCGGGTTCGGCAAGGCGGTGACCGCCGCGCTGCTCGGCCGGGGGTGGACCGTCGTCACCGACGCCCGCCGCGCCGACGACCTCAAAGACACTGCCGCCGAACTGGATTCGGATCGATTGATCGCGTTGCCCGGCGACGTCACCGACGCGCCGCATCGCGACGCGCTGGTCGCCGCCGCGGCCGGCGCCGGGCCGCTTCGGCTGCTGGTGAACAACGCCAGCAGGCTGGGGCCCAGCCCGCAACCCGCGCTCGCCGACTACCCGGCCGGCGAGCTGCGGGCCGTGTATGAGGCCAACGTGTTCGCCCCGCTGGCCCTGATCCAGGCGGCGCTGCCCGCGCTCACCACCAACGCGGGGATGATCGTCAACGTCACCTCCGACGCCGCCGTCGAGCCGTACCCGGGCTGGGGTGGGTACGGCTCGTCGAAGGCCGCGCTGGACCAGCTGTCGGCCATCCTGGCCGCGGAGGCCGCGCCGGTGGCGGTGTACGCCTTCGATCCGGGCGACATGCGGACCGAGATGCACCAGGCCGCCTTCCCCGGGGAGGACATCTCCGATCGGGCCGAGCCGGAAGCGAAAGTCCCGGCGCTGCTGCGCCTGGTGGACACCCGGCCGCCCGCGGGCCGCTACCGCGCCGCGGATTCGGCGCTGTCCGGGACGCGCTCATGACCGCCGCCATCGAGCCGCCGGAGGCGCGCGGCCTGGCCCGCGACGCGGTCAAGCTGCTGGTCGCCCGGCCGGGGCGGGTCGCCCACGCGCGCTTCGCCGACCTCGGCGATCACCTGCGGCCGGGCGACCTGCTCGTGGTGAACAACTCGGCCACCCTGCCCGCCGCGGTCGACGGCCGCCGCGCCGGGCGGCCGATCGCGGTGCACTTCTCGACGGCGCGCGCCGAGAAGGCGTGGGTGGTGGAGCTGCGGCCCGCGGGCGACGCGGTCGGACACCTCACCGACGTCCGGCCCGGTGAACGCATCGAGCTGCCCGGCGGCGCCGCGCTGGTCATCGGCTCGTCCTACCCGGAGCCCGAGGTCGACGGCGCGCGGTTGTGGACGGCGCGGGTGGTGCTGGAGGGGGAGGTGGGCTCGTACCTCGCCCGGCACGGCCGGCCGATCCGCTACGCGTACGTGCCGCGGCAGTGGCCGCTGCGCTACTACCAGACCGTGTTCGCTCGCCACCCGGGCAGCGCCGAAATGCCCAGCGCGGCAAGGCCCTTCAGCGCCGAGCTGGTGACCGCTCTGGTGTCGTCCGGCATCGCGATCGCGCCGCTCACGCTGCATACCGGGGTGTCGTCGGCCGAGGCCGGCGAGCCGCCGGCGCCCGAGCTGTTCGAGGTGCCGGCGGCCACCGCGCGGATGGTCAACTCGACGCGCGCGGCCGGCGGCAGGGTGATCGCGGTCGGCACCACTGCGACCCGGGCGCTGGAATCGGCCGCCGACGCCGCCGGCGTGGTGCGCCACGCGGTCGGCTGGACCGAGCTGGTGCTCGGCCCGCAGCGCCCGGCACGGGTGGTCGACGGCCTGATCACCGGGTGGCACGACGCCGGCGCCTCGCACCTGTTGCTGCTGGAGGCCGTCGCGGGCGCCGACCTCGTCGCGCTCGCGTACCGGGAGGCCGCCGCCCAGGGGTACCTGTGGCACGAATTCGGCGACAGCGCGCTGCTGCTGCCCTGATCACTTCCGTAACAAAAAAGCGAGCGTGTGGCTTTGTGCCCGCCTCACAGCGACAACTGTTTCGCGGAGTCGCTGCGAGGCGGGCACATTGGACTGTCCCGGATTTTCTGTGACCAGTGTGACTTGGTACCACCGGGCACTTAACACCCGTCAACTTTCGCGGCGGTACAGTCCTCCCATGCAGATTCGCCCCCACGTCGGCGCCGGCAAACCCGCCGTCATCCTGTACCCGTCCGGCACCGTCGTCACCTTCGACGACCTGGAAGCCCGCGCCAACCGGCTGGCGCACCGGTTCCGTCAGGCCGGGCTGCGGGAGGGCGACACCGTCGCGATCCTGATGGAGAACAACGAGCACATCCACGCGGTGATGTGGGCGGCGCGCCGCAGCGGTTTGTACTACGTGCCGATCAACACCCACCTGACCGCGGCCGAGGCCGCCTACATCGTCGACAACAGCAACGCCCGGGCGATCATCGGATCGGCGGCGCTGCGCGACACGCTCGCGCAGCTGCGCGACCACCTGCCGAACGGGATGCCGGAGCTGCTGATGATCGCCGACGGCGACCTGCCCGGCTGGGAGCGCTACCCGGAATGCGTTGCCCGCCAACCGGATAACCCCATCGACGATGAAATCGAGGGGGACCTGCTGCAGTACTCGTCGGGCACCACCGGCCGGCCCAAGGGCATCAAACGCGAACTGCCGCATGTCCCGCCCGCCGAGGCGCCCGGCATGATGTCGGCCCTGGTCGAGTTCTGGATGACCCCTGACTCGGTCTACCTCAGCCCGGCCCCGCTGTACCACACCGCGCCGTCGGTGTGGTCGATGAGCGCGCAGGCCGGCGGCATCACGACGGTCGTGCTGGAGAAGTTCGACCCCGAGGGCACGCTGGACGCCATCCAGCGGCACCGCGTCACCCATGGACAGTTCGTGCCGGCCATGTTCACCCGTATGCTGAAACTGCCTGCCGCGGTTCGTGATTCGTACGACCTGTCCAGCCTGCAGCGGGTGATGCACGCCGCCGCGCCGTGCCCGGTCGAGATCAAGAAGCAGATGATCGACTGGTGGGGGCCGATCATCGACGAGTACTACGCGTCCTCGGAGGCGATCGGGTCGACGCTGATCAGCGCCGAGGACTGGCTGGCGCACCCGGGTTCTGTGGGCAAGCCGATGGCGTGCCAGATCCACATCCTCGACGAGGACGGCAACGAGCTGCCGCCCGGTCAGCCCGGCGAGATCTACTTCGAGGGCGGCTACTCCTTCGAGTACCTCAACGACCCGACGAAGACCGCAGCGTCGCGCGACCGGCACGGCTGGGCCACCGTCGGCGACATCGGTTACCTCGACGAGGAGGGCTACCTGTACCTGACGGACCGGCGCCACCACATGATCATCTCCGGCGGCGTCAACATCTATCCGCAGGAAACCGAGAACCTTCTGGTCACCCACCCGAAGGTGTTGGACGCGGCGGTGTTCGGCGTTCCCGACGACGAGATGGGCCAGCGGGTGGTGGCGGCCGTGCAGACCGTCGACCCGGCCGACGCCACCGACGGGTTCGCCGAGGAGCTGACCGCGTGGCTGCGAGACCGCCTGGCGCACTACAAATGTCCGCGATCGATCGCCTTCGAGGCGCAGCTGCCGCGCACCGACACCGGCAAGCTCTACAAGAACGGGCTGATCGAGAAGTACTCGGTGTGACCCATGCGGGTCGTCGACGTCGGTAGCGAGGGCGACGCGGGCGGCGGCGCACCGCCCGGGGTGATCGTCGCCGTCGGCACCGCCGAGGACATCGCGGCGGCCGGATACTGGCCGGAGGCAGCGACTTTCACGCTGACCGAGGACCCGTGTGCGGATCGCCGGGTCGTCACCGTCGGCTCGGTGGCCGACGCGCTGGCCGAGCTGACGGAGCGCTGCGAGCGGTGGCCACAGGCCAGCGCCGTGTGCGACGACGTGCTGCGCTCCGTTGATCCCGCCGGCCCGGCGCTGCCCGGGGTGCTCACCGAGTCGCTGGCCTACTCGACGCTGCAGGCCGGCCCGGAGTTCGCCCGCTGGCTCGCCGAACGTGGCCCGGCCGCCGCGCCCGAGCTCGCCGAACCGGTGCTGGCGCGCCGCGACGGCGACACGCTGCGCATCGCGTTCAACCGGCCGCAACGGCACAACGCGTTCTCCACCGACGCGCGGGCCGCGCTGCTCGAGGCGCTGACCGTCGCGCAGCTGGACCCCTCGGTGACCGGGATCGTGTTGAGCGGCAACGGCCCGTCGTTCTGCAGCGGCGGAGACCTCGCGGAATTCGGCACTTTGGCCGACCCGGCGAGCGCGCACCTGGCCCGCACCCGGCACAGCCCCGCGCTGGCGCTCGACGCGCTGACCGCCCGGCTCGGCCGGGCGTGCCGCGCCGAGGTGCACGGCCGGGTGCTGGGCAGCGGCCTGGAGATGGCGGCGTTTTGCGGATGGGTGCGGGCGCGCGACGATTCGGTGTTCGGGCTACCCGAGCTGGGCCTCGGCCTGATCCCCGGCGCCGGCGGAACCGTGAGCGTCACCCGCCGCGTCGGGCGCTGGCGCGCGGCGTATCTGGTGCTGTCCGGGCGCGCGATCGATGCCCATACCGCGCGGGAGTGGGGGCTGGTGGACGCCACTTACGTTGGCGCCCAAGGGGTCACCTAACTCAGAAGCCGGAGTAGGTGGTGCTGGTCGTCGACGGGATGGACGAAACGATCGCGGCGAACATCGCGAACCACAGGATGACGCCGATCACGGTGACGGCCACGCCCACCACCGCGCCGATGATGGCCCACTTCTTGGCGTTGTCGGCCGAGGCCTGCGCCTCGGCGAACCGCCCCTGCGCCCACAGCCCGGAGACCTTGGTGGAGTACACGATCGAGACGATGCCCAACGGGAGGCAACAAAAGACCGTGACCAGGATTCCCCAGACGAGGTAGTTGTCCGGCTCGCGTTGCGCCGGCCAACCCGGGTGCGGGGCAGGGTAACCGGGCGGCGGCTGGCCCTGCCAGGACGGCTGCGGTTGGCCCTGCCATTCCGGGGGACCTTCGTACGGCCCAGGGGGATAACTCATGGCAGCTGCCTCTCTCTGGCCTTGCCGGGGTGAGAAGTCCCGCAAATATACAGCAGGCGCCGACCGCAATCCGGGAGATTTGCTCAGATCCCGCCGCGGGCGACCAGTTGCGCCGCGATCACGTTGCGCTGGATCTCGTTGGTGCCCTCCCCGACGATCATCAGCGGCGCGTCGCGGAAGTAGCGTTCGACGTCGTACTCGGTGGAATAGCCGTAGCCGCCGTGGATGCGAACGGCGTTCAGCGCGATCTCCATCGCGGCCTCCGAGGCGAACAGCTTGGCCATCCCCGCCTCCATGTCGCAGCGTTCGCCGCTGTCGTAGCGCTCGGCGGCGTAGCGGGTCAGCTGGCGGGCGGCGGTGAGCTTGGTCGCCATGTCGGCCAGGTAATTTCCGATCGCCTGATGCTTCCAGATCGGCCGCCCGAAGCTCTCCCGCTGCTGCGCGTAGGCCAGCGCGTCCTCGAGCGCCGCGGCCGCCACGCCCAGCGCCCGGGCCGCCACCTGGATGCGGCCGGTCTCCAGCCCCTTCATCATTTGCGAAAAGCCTTCGCCCATCCGCCCGCCCAGCACCGCGGACTCGGGGGCGGTGAAATCGTCGAAGGACAGCTCACAGGACTCCACACCCTTGTAGCCCAGCTTGGGCAGGTCCCGCGACACCGTCAGGCCCGGCCCGTGCTCGACCAGCACGATCGAGATGCCCTTGTGCCGCGGCGTCGCGTTGGGATCGGTCTTGCACAGCAGCGCGATCAGGCCGGCCCGGCGCGCGTTGCTGATCCACGTCTTGGCACCGGTGATCCGCAATTGGCCGGACCCGTCGGGCACAGCGGTCGTCGTCATGTTCTGCAGGTCCGAGCCGCCGCCCGGCTCGGTCAGGGCCATGGTGGCCCGCAGCTCGCCGCCGGCCATCGGCGGCAGGTACGCGCGCTTCTGCTCCTCGGTGCCGAACAGCGTCAGCAGCTTGGCCACCACGGTGTGGCCGCCCATGGCGCCGGCCAGGCTCATCCAGCCGCGGGCCAGCTCCTCCGTGACCCGCACATAACACGGCATCGACACCGGCGATCCGCCGTACTGTTCGGGAATGGCCAGGCCGTAGATGCCGATCCGCTTCATCTGCTCGATCCACGCCTCGGGGTAGGTGTTGGCGTGTTCGAGCTCGCGGACGCTCGGCTTGACGTCGCGGTCGATGAACGCGCGCACCGTGGCGACCAGCATGTCCTCTTCTTCGTTCAGCTCACTGCTCACGTGTGCCATATTGGCCCCGTGACTCATGCGCACGTACGGGAGGGCGGCCCCTACTTCGATGATCTGTCGGTGGGCCAGGTGTTCGACTGGGCCCCGGCGATGACGTTGTCGCCCGGTTTGGCCGCCGCCCACCAGGCCATCCTGGGGGACCGGCTGCGCCTGGCGCTGGACGCCGTGCTGTGCACCGCCGTGACCGGGGTGCCGGGGCCGCTGGCCCACCCGGGGCTGGTCTGCGACGTGGCGATCGGGCAGTCGACCCTGGCCACCCAGCGCGTGAAGGCCAACCTGTTCTATCGGGGCCTGGTGTTCCACCGCTTTCCCGTCGTCGGCGACACCATCTACACCCGCACCGAAGTCGTTGGGCTGCGGGCGAATTCGCCCAAGCCTGGCCGCGAGCCGACGGGGATGGCGGCGCTGCGGATGATCACCATCGACCAGGCCGACCGGCTGGTCCTCGACTTCTACCGGTGCGCCATGCTGCCGGTGAGCCCGGACTTCGATCCCGACCGGGCGCGCGGCGACGATCTGTCGGCCGTCGGCGCCGACGTGCCCGGCCCGGCGCACGATCCGACCGAGCACTGGGACGCCGAGGAGTTCCGCACCAGGGTGCCCGGCCCGCATTTCGGTGACTTGGGAGCCGGCCTGGCGGGGACGGTGCTGCGCAGCACCGGCGACGTGGTCAGCGGCGCCCCCGAGCTCGCCCGGCTCACGCTGAACGTCGCCGCCACACACCACGATTCGCGCGTCGGCGGGCGCCGGCTGGTGTACGGCGGACACACCATCGGGCTGGCGCTCGCGCAGGCCGCCAGGCTGCTGCCCAACCTGGTGACGGTGCTGGGCTGGGAGTCCTGCGATCACACCGGCCCCGTGCACGAGGGCGACACCCTCTACAGCGAGCTGCACGTCGAGACCGCCAGAGCGACCGGGCGCGGCGCGGTGCTGGGTCTGCGGTCGCTGGTCTTCGCGGTGGGCGAGCCCGACCGACCGGTGCTGGACTGGCGGTTCAGCGCCCTGCATTTTTAGCTCGCCCCACGCGCACAATGGGGTGGTGACGACGGCATCCAGCTGGGGCAGCAGCGGGCTGGCCTACCTGACCGGCCTGCCCGACGGGCCGCCCGATTTTTCCCGCGCGCACGTGCTGGCCCGCGCCGAGGAGGTGGCCGGGGCCACCGCCCGGCGGCTTGGCATCGCTGTCGACGCGGCCGGCCTGCTGGCCGGGCGGGCCGGGCTGCTCGGGTTGACGCGCCGCGGCCGGGTGTCGGCGGGCGGCGCCACCCGGTTGCTGCCGACCGCCGATGGCTGGTGCGCCATCACGCTGTCGCGCCCCGACGACGTCGCGGCCGTTCCCGCGCTGCTGGAGGCCGACGAGGCGACCGCCGATCCGTGGCCGGCGTTGACGCGCTGGGCCGCAACGCGTCCGGCATCCGCGGTCACCGAACGGGCGGCCCTCCTCGACGTTCCCGCCGCCGCGCTGGGCGAGGTCGCCGCCGGGTCGCCGCGGGTGCGGCACCTGGGTTTCCGGGCGCACCCCCGCGGGTTGGCGGGCCTGCTGGTGGCCGATCTGTCCTCGATGTGGGCCGGCCCGCTGTGCGGGCAGCTGTTGGCGCGCGGCGGGGCGACGGTCGTCAAGGTGGAGAGCCCGCGCCGCCCGGATGGCACCCGGGCGGGCAACCGCGCCTTCTACGACTGGATGAACGGCGAAAAGCTGTCATACTGCGTGGATTTCGACGCCGGCATCGACGAGCTGCGCGACTTGCTGGCCGTCGCCGACGTCGTGATCGAGGGCTCGCGGCCCGCTGCGCTGGAGCGGCGAGGGCTCTCACCGGAGGCCATCGCGCCGCGAACGGGCCGAATCTGGTTGCGCATCAGCGGGTATGACGACCTGAGGCCGGCGTTCGGGGACGACGCCGCGGTGGCCGGCGGCCTGGTCGGCGCCGCCGCCGACGGCCCGGTGTTCTGCGGCGACGCCATCGCCGACCCGCTGACCGGGCTGGAGGCGGCCCTGGCGGTGCTCGAATCGCTGGGCCGGGGCGGGGGTGAGTTGATCGGAGTTTCCATGGCCGCGGTCGCCGCGACCTATGCGGCGTTGCCGACCGAAGCGTCGGTCGGACCGTACCCGGCCCCGCCGCCGCAGGCGCCACCGCCGTCGCCCCCGGCGGCCGGGCTCGGCGCCGACAACGACGCCGTGCGCAGGCTGGTCTCCGAAAGGCGTTGTCTGTCATGCTGATTCACGGGGCGACATTGTTGGACGGCAGAACGGTCGACATCCGGGTCGGCGCGCAGATCGACGAGGTGGGTGAGGGCCTGCAGGCGCGTCAAGGCGAGGGCGTGCTCTACGCCGGCGGCGGGACCGTCCTGCCGGGCTTGCACGACCATCACGTGCACGTGCGTTCGGCGGCGTCGGCGCTGGACTCCTTTTTTGTCGGGCCGCCCGGGGTCACCACCAAAGAGCAGCTGTCGCAATTGCTCTCGAACGCCACCCCCGGCCCCGACGGGTGGATCCGCGCCGTCGGCTATCACGAATCGGTCGCCGGCGAGCTGGACCGGGCGGCCCTCGATGCCCTCGTGCGCGACGCCCCGGTGCGCATCCAGCACCGCAGCGGCGCGCTGTGGATCCTCAACTCCGAGGCGCTGGGCCGCGTCGGCCTGCCCGACCACCCCGACGGGCGGCTGCGCAGCGCCGACCGCGGCTGGTCGGACGCGCTGCAGCAGCGCGAAACCGACCTCGCGGAACTCAGCCGCCGCATCACCGCGACCGGTGTCACCGGCGTCACCGACGCCACCCCGGACCTCGCCGCCGACGACATGGTCGCGCTGCTGGTTGCGCACCGGCGCGGCGAGTTCCGGCCGCGGCCGAGCTTCCTGTCGCCGGGCAAGAAGATCCTGCAGGACGACCGCCTCGACCTGGACTCCCTGACGGACTGGATCGCCGGGCAGCACGCCGACGGCCGGCCGGTCGCCGTGCACTGCGTGACCGCCGCCCAGCTGGTGGTCACCATCGCGGCCCTGCGCGCGGCCGGCGGCCATCCGCTGGATCGCATCGAGCACGCCGCCGTGGTGCCCGACGACAACCTGGCCGACCTGAGCGACCTCGGCGTGACGGTGGTGACGCAGCCCAACTTCATCGCCGAGCGCGGCGACCACTACCTGGCCGACGTGCCCGCCGACGACCACGGCCACCTCTGGCGCGTCGCCTCGCTGCTCGACGCGGCGGTGCCGGTGGCGCTGTCGACCGACATGCCGTTCGGCCACGGCGACCCGTGGACGGCGATTCGCGCCGCGGTGTACCGCACCACCCCCAGCGGGGCCATCCTCAACGCGGGCGAATGTGTCTCTGCGCTAACGGCTTTGACGATGTTTCTGGGCCGCCCGGATCAGCCGGGCCGGCCGCGGACCGTCGAGGCCGGGCAGCCGGGGGACCTTTGCGTGCTGACCGAGCCACCGGCGACGGCGCTGGCCGAGCTGGACGCCGGCATGGTGGCGGCCACCGTCATCGGCGGCGAGCTCGTCTACTTCGCCATGTGACCCGCGCTCAGGAGGCCGGCGCGAGCGCGACGCGCAGGCTTTCGCACTGGCTCTCGAAGAACCGCCGCGCCACCGGGGCTTTCCAGGCCACCGCGTCGAAGCCGTGGAAGGCGCCCGGCACCACCTCGACGTGGCACGGCACCCCCGCTTCGATCAGGCGCCTCGCGTAGGCCAGGTCCTCGTCGTGGAACAGGTCGTGCGTGCCCACCCCGATCCACGCGGGCGGCAGCCCGGCCAGGTCGTCGCGGCGCGCCGGCACCGCGACCCGCGGGTCGGCGTCGCCCAGGTAGGCCGCCCAGCCGAAGCGGTTGCTGCGCGTGCTCCACAGCCGGTGGTGCGGGCTGGCGGCGGTAGCCGAACTGCGGTCGTCGAGCATCGGATACACCAGCAGCTGGAAGGCGGGGTGCACCTCGTCGCGGTCGCGGGCCAGCAGCGCCAGCGCCGCCGCCAGTCCCCCGCCGGCGCTGGCGCCGGCGATCGCCACCCGGTTGCGGTCCACCGCCGGCAGGTCGGCCAGCCAGACCAGCGCCGAATAGCAGTCCTCAAGCGGCGCGGGATACGGGTGCTCGGGCGCCAGCCGGTAGTCCACCGACGCGACGGTCGCGCCCAGGCTCGAGCTGAGCCGGCGGCACTGCGCGTCGTCCTGTTGGGCGGTGCCGATCACGTAGCCGCCGCCGTGAATCCACAGCAGCGCCGGGCCCGGTGCGGTCGCGCCGGCGGGACGGAACAGCCGGACGCCGGCCCCGGAACCCAGGGTGATCACCTCGACCTCGGAGGGAGCGGGCTTGCGCCGGCGTCCCGTCACCGCGCTCAGGGACCGCATGATCGGCAGGCTGCGGGGACCGATGATGTGCCGCGGGGCGATGCGGGCGATTCTGCGCAGGTCGGGGTGAACGTCGTTGTTCGGCATCGGGTCAGTATCCATCCGGGCACGCCCCGGCACCGAATCACTGCCGTGAACCGCTGGGTTAGCCGATCGGAGATCGGGGTAAAAATCGGGTTGATCGAAACGCCGGCGCACCCCGTGTGTATCAGCGTGCCGGCGATGCGGGTTCGCATAACCACCCCCCACCGGGGCAGAGACGCGTCCGGGCGGCCCGGCCGTGCACGATGCGAGAGGCGTGACATGCTGGGGCATCTCTACGATCGGGCGCTCGGTGGCGAGAGGTGTTGGGTCCGGCACGACGACGGCGAGGTTCGTCCCCTGCCGGCGCACCGCTGGCTGGGCGAGCGATGTCCCGACGGCGCGCCGCGCGACGCCTCCGACGAGGTGTTCGACGAGGCCGTCACGCAGATGTGCATCGGCCCGACGATCGAGCTGGGCTGTGGCCCGGGACGATTGGTCGCCAAGCTGATCCGCCGCGGCGTGCCCGCGCTGGGCATCGATCGCTCGGCGGCGGCGATCCGCCTGGCCGGCCGCGGCGGCGCGCCGGCGATATTGGGTGACGTGTTCGAGCCGCTGCCCGGCATGGGTTGTTGGCAGACGGTCCTGCTGGTCGACGGCAACGTCGGCCTCGGCGGGGACCCGCCGCGGATCCTGGCCCGCGCCGCCGAGCTGCTCGGCCGCGGCGGGCGTTGTGTCGCCGAGTTCGAGACCGAGGCGATCGGCATCCGTCCGCGCTGGGTGCGCCTCGAGACGGCCTGCGACGTCGGGCCGTGGTTCCGTTGGGCATCGGTCGGCGTGGACAGCGCCGCGACCCTGGCCGCGCAGGTGGGTCTGACGCTGACCAGCGTGCGGCTGATCGGCGGCCGGGTCGTCGCGGGCCTGACCGCCCTGTGAGCGACTACGGGTTTCCCGCCCAGCTGTGGCGCGCGCTCGATCGGCACCCACCGCCGGGCGCGCGGCGGCTGAACCGCTTCCGCAGCCCGCTGCGCGGGCCCTGGCTGACGTCGGTGTTCGGGCTGGTGCTGCTGATCGCGCTGCCGATCGTCATCCTCACCGGGCTCTTGTCCTACGTCGCCTACGCGCCGCAGCTCGGTCAGGCCATCCCGGCCGACGTGGGTTGGCTGCGCCTGCCGGCCTTCGACTGGCCGACCCGCCCGTCCTGGCTGTACCGGCTGACCCAGGGCCTGCACGTCGGGCTGGGCCTGGTGATCATCCCGGTGGTGCTGGCCAAGCTGTGGTCGGTGATCCCGAAGCTGTTCGTGTGGCCGCCGGCCCGCTCCATCGCGCAGCTGCTGGAGCGATTGTCGTTGCTGATGCTGGTCGGCGGGGTGCTGTTCGAAATCGTCACCGGGGTGCTGAACATCCAGTACGACTACATCTTCGGGTTCAGCTTCTACGACGCGCACTACTTCGGCGCGTGGGTCATGATCACCGGTTTCCTCATGCACATCACGCTCAAGATCCCGCGGATGGTCACCGGGTTGCGATCGATGTCGCTGCGAGAAGTGTTGCGCACCGATCGAAGTGACACCCTCCCCGAACCGCCCGACCCCGACGGCCTGGTCGCGGCCGATCCGGCCGAACCGACGATGAGCCGGCGCGGCGCCCTCGCGCTGGTCGGCTCCGGCGCGCTGCTGATCGCCGTGCTGACCGCGGGGCAGACGCTCGGCGGCGCGTCCCGCGGCGCCGCCCTGCTGCTGCCGCGCGGACGGGGGCGCGGCGACTTCCCGGTCAACAAGACCGCCGCCGCCGCCGGGATCACGCCCGAAAGCGCCGGCGCGAGTTGGCGATTGGTGCTGCGCGGCGGCCCCACCGAGGTGGTGCTGGACCGCGCCGCGCTCGCCGGCATGCCGCAACACTCCGCGCGACTGCCGATCGCGTGCGTCGAGGGATGGTCGACCGTGCAGACCTGGAGCGGGGTCCGGCTGGCCGAGTTGGCCCGGCTGGCCGGGGTCCCGGCGCCCCGCGTCGCCCGCGTGAACTCGCTGCAGCGCGGCGGCGCGTTCGGCGCGGCGACGTTGCAGGCCAACCAAATTGGCGATCCGGATGCCCTGCTGGCGCTGCGGGTCAACGGCGCCGACCTGTCGCTGGATCACGGCTACCCGGCCCGGGTCATCGTTCCCGCGCTGCCCGGGGTGCACAACACCAAATGGGTGACCGCCATCGATTTCGAGCCGAGCTGACATGCCTCAAATCGCAACGCGTTTCGCGGCCGTCTACGGGTCCCGCCCGCTGCACCTGCTGACGATGCTGTCCGGCTTCGCGCTGTTGGGCTACGTGCTGGCCACCTTCAAACCGGCGACGCTGTGGAACCCCGGGGTCTGGTGGCAGTCCATCATCGTCTGGCTGGCCGCCGCGGTGATCGCCCACGACCTGGTGCTGTTTCCGCTCTACGCGCTGGCCGACCGGCTACTGCCGGCGCGCATCGACCGGCCGGGGCGGCCAAAAGTCAGCGCCCGCAACCACATTCGGGTGCCCGCCCTGGGCGCCGGGCTCACGCTGCTGATCTTTCTGCCCGGCATCATCGCGCAGGGCGCGCCCACCTACCAGGCGGCCACCGGGCAGACGCAGCAGCCGTTTCTGGGCCGGTGGCTGCTGCTCACGGCGGCGATGTTCGCGGTGAGCGCGCTGTGCTACGCCGCGCGACTCGCCGGGGCGCATTTTCGAGCCGGAAACCGCCCGCGGAGCGAATCGGTACAGCCCGACTGAGCGTTGCTTACGTCTTGCACAGCTAACTGCTCGGGGACGGGTCGCCAGATCCGCTGGACGACCTTTACGGAATGGTCAGTTTCGCCCATCCCCGCGGGGGTACAGTCCGTACATGACTGCGAGGGGACCCCGCATAACACCCTGCGTGAAGTGGTTGCTGCGGGCTGGTCCCGCCGACTACATGCTGGCCCTGAGCGTGGCCGGCGCTTCGCTGCCGGTCGTCGGCAAACGGCTGGAACCGCTGGGTGCGCTGACCGCCATGAGCGTGTGGGGCGCCCGGCACGCGCCGCAAGCCCTGTCCGCGATGACGAAAGACTTGTTGAAGCCCGCCACCAACGACGACCGGCGCCGGGACAGGGAGAGCACCCAGGAGGTGTCCCTCGCCGCGCTGCGGGGCGTGGTGTCGGCCGCGGACCTCGACGCCGAGTGGCCCGCCGCGGAGCGCACGCCCCCGATCTGGGACGCGATGCGCCAGCGCCGCTACCTGTACCGCCGGGCGGTCCACTACGGCAACAGCCCGGCGCAGGTGCTCGACGTCTGGCGGCGTAAGGACCTGCCCACCCAACCCGCGCCCGTGCTGATCTTCGTTCCCGGCGGTGCCTGGGTGCACGGCCGCTGCATGGGGCAGGGGTCGGCGCTGATGTCGCGGCTGGCCGAGCAGGGCTGGGTGTGCCTCGCGATCGACTACCGCGTCGCGCCGCACCACCGCTGGCCGCGTCACATCACCGACGTCAAGACCGCCATCGCCTGGGCGCGCGCCAACGTCGACAAGTTCGGCGGCGACCGCAATTTCGTTGCGGTGGCGGGCTGTTCGGCCGGCGGGCACCTGTCCGCGCTGGCCGGCCTGACCCCCGACGACCCCGCGTACCGGGACGAGCTGCCCGAGGGCGCCGACAGTTCGGTGGACGCGGTGGTCGGGATCTACGGCCGCTACGACTGGGAGGACCGCTCCACCCCCGAGCGGGACCGGTTCGTCGACTTTCTGGAGCGGGTGGTGGTCAGGAAGTCGATCGCCCGGCACCCCGAGCTGTTCCGCGACGCGTCCCCGATCGCGCGCGTGCACCGGAATGCGCCGCCGTTCTTGGTGATTCACGGCAGCAAGGACAGCGTGATCCCGGTCGAGCAGGCCCGCAGCTTCGTCGAGCGGCTGCGCGACGTCTCGCATTCGATGGTGGGCTACCTGGAGCTGCCCGGCGCGGGGCACGGCTACGACCTCATCGACGCGGAGCGCGCCGGCGCGGCGGCGCACGCCGCGTCGCTGTTCCTCAACCAGGTCTACCGCACCAAAGTGCAGATCGGCGCGAAAGAGGTTATCTGAGCTCCCGCCGCTGGGTAATGTCCCCCTATGGGTAAGGGGCAGCGGTGAAAAGGCTCAGCGGCTGGGACGCGGTACTGCTGTACAGCGAGACGCCGAACGTGCACATGCACACGATCAAAGCCGCGGTGATCGAGCTGGCGCCCGACCGGCGCGACTTCGACATCGACGCCTTCCGCCAGGTGATCGGGGGCCGGCTGAACAAGCTCGAGCCGTTCTGCTACCAGCTCGTCGAGATCCCCTACCAGCTGCACCATCCGATGTGGCGGGAGCACTGCGACGTGGACCTCGAGTACCACATCCGCCCGTGGCGGCTGCCCGCGCCCGGCGGCCGCCGGGAGTTGGACGAGGCGATCGGGCAGATCGCCAGCACCCCGCTGAAACGCGACCGCCCGCTGTGGGAGATGTACTTCATCGAGGGGCTGGCCAATCACCGCATCGCGGTGGTCGGCAAGATCCACCACGCGCTCGCGGACGGTGTGGCGTCGGCGAACCTGATGGCCCGGGGCATGGACCTGCAGCCCGGGCCCGCGGACGCTCCCTATCACTGCGACCCGGCACCCAGCACGCGGCAGCTGATGGCTTCGGCGTTCGCGGATCACCTGCGCCACGTCGGGCGGATTCCCGCGACGATCCGCTACACGGCGCAGGGGCTGGGCCGGGTCCGCCGCAGTTCGCGCAAGCTGTCGCCCGAATTGACCCGGCCGTTCGAGCCGCCGCCGACCTTCATCAACCACAAGATCACCGCGGAGCGCCGGTTCGCCACCGCCACCCTGGCGCTGGCCGACGTCAAGGAAACCGGCAAGCGGCTGGGCGCCACGATCAACGACATGGTGCTCGCCATGTCGACCGGCGCGCTGCGCACGCTGCAACTGCGCTACGACGGCAAGGCCGACCCGCTGCTGGCGTCGGTGCCGATGAGCTTCGACTTCTCGCCCGAGCGGATCTCCGGCAACCGTTTCACCGGCGTGCTGGTGGGCCTGCCGACCGATTCCGACGATCCGCTGGAGCGGGTGCAGTGCAGCCACGAGAACGCCATCGCCGCCAAGGAAAGCAACCAGCTGATGGGTCCGGAGCTGGTCAGCAGGTGGGCGGCCTACATGCCGCCCGCCCCCACCCAGGCCTTCTTCCGCTGGGCGTCCGGCCGCGACGGGCACAACAAGATCTTGAACCTGAACATCTCCAACGTTCCGGGCCCGCGCCAGCGCGGCCGGGTCGGCGGCGCGCTGGTCACCGAGATCTATTCGGTGGGCCCGCTGACGGCCGGCAGCGGCCTGAACATCACCGTGTGGAGCTACGTCGACCAGCTCAACATCTCGGTGCTGACCGACGGCGCCACGCTGAAGGACCCGCACGAGGTGACCGAGGCCATGGTCGCCGACTTCATCGAGATACGCAGGGCCGCCGGGCTTTCCGAAGAGCTGACGGTCGTCGAGGCGGCGATGGCGCCGGCCTGAGGGCCGCCGGTGGAAACGGGACTCTCGACTGGTGCCAATGCCATTTCCGTCGACCGATACCATCGGTCGGATAGGCAGCCACCCATACCCGAAGGAGCTGTGCGGCACCGTGAGCACTGGGAACGAAGAGGCCACCAACACCGAACCCGAAGTCCTGGTCGAACAGCGGGACCGGATCCTGATCGTCACCATCAACCGGCCGAAGGCCAAGAACGCGGTCAACGCCGCGGTCAGCAGGGCCCTGGCCGACGCCATGGATCGGCTCGACGGCGACACCGGCCTGTCCGTCGGCATCATCACCGGGGCCGGCGGCTCGTTCTGCGCGGGCATGGATCTCAAGGCGTTCGCCCGCGGCGAGGTGCCCATCGTCGAGGGCCGCGGCATGGGCTTCACCGAACGCCCGCCGGTCAAGCCGCTCATCGCGGCGGTGGAGGGATTCGCGTTGGCCGGCGGCACCGAGCTGGCCCTCGCCACCGACCTGATCGTGGCCTCCACGGACGCGGCCTTCGGAATCCCGGAGGTCAAGCGCGGCCTGGTGGCCGGCGGTGGCGGCTTGCTGCGGCTGCCCGAGCGCATCCCGTCGGCCATCGCGATGGAACTGGCGCTCACCGGTGAGAACCTCTCCGCCGAGCGCGCGCACGAGCTGGGGATGGTCAACGTGCTGGCCGAGCCGGGTCAGGCGCTCGAGGCCGCCATCGCGCTGGCCGAGAAGATCGCCGCGAACGGCCCGCTCGCGGTCGCCGCCACCAAGCGGATCATCGTCGAGTCCCGCGGCTGGACCCCGGAGACGATGTGGGCCGAGCAGAACAAAATCCTGGCCCCGGTGTTCGTGTCCAACGACGCCAAAGAAGGCGCGATCGCCTTCGCCGAAAAGCGCCCTGCGCGCTGGACGGGCACGTGACGGACGGCCCGACGGGTTACACTGTGACCAAGTTTTGTAAAGGCGTGGGGATCCGGAAAGACCGAGGATGAGCATTTCGCTGCTGCTGGAGATGGCCGCGTCGAGCAACCCCGAGCGCACGGCGCTCGTCGACGGGGACCTGCGGCTCACGACGCAGCAGCTCAGCGATCTCGCCGACGGCGGCGCCGGCGTCATCGCGGCGTCCGGGGCCAAGCACGTGGCCTACGTCGGCGTCGGCGGCGCCATGCTGCCGCTCCTGATTTTCGCGAGCGCGCGCGCCGGGCTGGCCTGCACCCCGCTCAACTACCGGCTCTCTGCCGACGGGATCCAGGCGCTGATAGAGCGGTTGCCCGAACCCCTCGTCGTCGTCGACGCCCGCTACCGCGACATGGTCGGGGACGCGTCCGGCCGGGTGATGTCGTCCGACGATTTCCTGGCGGCCGCGCGCGAGGCCGAGGCCGCCGCCGAATTCCCCGACCCGGAGTCGGTGGCGGTCGTGCTGTTCACGTCGGGGACCACGTCGCAGCCCAAGGCCGTCGAGCTGTCGCACAACAACCTGACCAGTTACGTCACCGGGACGGTCGAGTTCGAGTCGGCCGCGCCCACCGACGCGGCGCTGATCTGCGTGCCGCCCTATCACATCGCCGGGGTCGGCGCGGCGCTGTCGAACCTGTACGCCGGCCGAAAGATGGTCTACCTGACCAACTTTGACGCCGACGAATGGGTGCGGCTGATCAACGACGAGCGGGTGACCACGGCGACGGTGGTGCCGACCATGCTGGACCGCATCGTCACCGCGCTGGAGGCCGGCGGTCACGAGCTGCCGTCGCTGCGCAACCTGGCCTACGGCGGCTCGAAGGTGGGCCTGCCGTTGGTGCGCCGCGCGCTCGAGCTGCTGCCGCACGTCGGCTTCGTCAACGCCTACGGCCTGACCGAGACCAGCTCGACGATCGCGGTGCTCGGGCCGGACGACCATCGCGAGGCGCACGCCGCGACCGCCCCCGACGCGGCCAAGCGGTTGGGATCGGTCGGGCGGCCGGTGCCCGGCATCGAGGTGCAGATCCGCGACGAGGACGGCAAGGTGCTGGGGCCGGGCGAGACCGGGGAGCTGTTCGTGCGCGGCGAGCAGGTGTCCGGCCGTTACACCGGGATCGGCTCGGTGCTCGACGAGGACGGCTGGTTCCCGACCCGCGACATCGCGCTGCTCGACGAGGACGGCTACCTGTTCATCGGCGGCCGCAGCGACGACACGATCATCCGCGGCGGGGAGAACATCGCGCCCGCCGAACTCGAGGAGGTGCTCATCGAGCACTCCGGAGTCCGCGACGTCGCCGTCGTCGGCGTCGACGACCCGCAGTGGGGCCAGGCGATCGTCGCCGTGGTGGTGCCTGCCGCGGGCATCGACCCCGACCCGGAGGAACTCCGCGAGCACGTGCGCAAGAGCTTGCGCGGTTCGCGCACGCCGGACCGGGTGGTGTTCGCCGACGAACTGCCGACGACCCCGACGGGCAAGGTCCTGCGGCGCGAGATCGTCGAGAAACTTGGAGCGATCGCAAGCGCGGCGAAGCCGGGCGCAGCGGATCGCGACGTCAGCACAGCGACGACACCCGCCCAGCAGTAGAAGGATGAAGACATGGTCAAGAACGGAACCCGCCTCGCCAGCCAGGTGTGCGACACCCAGGTCATCGTGGTCCGCAGCGCCGACAGCCTCGACGACCTGCGCTGCGGCGGCGCGCCGATGGTGCCGATCGGGGGCGAACGGTCCGGCGAGCTCGACCCGGCATTCGCCGACGGCACCGTGATGGGCAAGCGCTACGTCGACGAGACCGGCGCCGAGGTGCTGGTGACCAAGCCGGGCGCCGGCAGCCTGAGCGTCGGCGCGACCGCCCTGCAGCTCAAAGAGGTCAAGCCGCTGCCCGCCAGCGACTAGCGGCCTACGGACCCGCGTGCCCGTTGGGCCCGGGGATTCCGAGCAGCAACCCGCCGCTGCCGCCCACCCCCGGTGTGGCGGCGACCCCGGTGCTGTTGCCGCCCGCGCCGCCATTGCCGACGAACTGGGCGTTGCCGCCGTCGCCGCCGTTGGCCTTGTTCGTGACCGAGCTGCCGGCGCCGGCGTTGCCGCCGTTGCCGCCGTTGCCGAAGATGCCGCCGTTGCCACCGTTGCCGCCGTGGCCGCCGTTGAATGCGGCGGCAGCGCTCTGGCCGCCGTTGCCGCCGTCACCGCCATGGCCGAACAACCCGATGGCGTTGCCGCCGGCGCCACCTGCGCCGCCGAACGCCAACAGGTTTTGCCCGCCGTTGCCGCCGCGGCCGCCGTTGCCCAACAGCGTGCCGCCGTTCCCGCCGATACCGCCGTTCCCGCCGGCGTCGTTGCCGCCGCCGGCGCCGCCGTTGCCGATCAGGCCGGCATTGCCGCCGTGTCCGGCTTTTCCGGCGTAGCCCGCGCCGCCGGCGCCGCCATCACCGCTGAGCATCCCGCCGGCTCCGCCGTCACCGCCGGTGCCGGGGAACGACCCCTGCGTGCCCGCGGCGCCGCCGGCGCCGCCGTTGCCGTTCAACAACCCGCCGTGACCGCCGTGACCGCCGGAACCGGCGCCGCCAACCAAGCCGCCCGGGGCCAGGCCGCCGGCGCCGCCGACGCCACCGTTGCCGAACAACCCGACGGCATCGCCGCCCGCACCCCCGGAACCTGCCCCACCGACGGTGGTGCCGTTGTAGGCGCCACCCGCACCGCCCGGGCCGCCGTTGCCCCATAACAGCCCGCCGGCACCGCCGGCGCCGCCTTTGCCGCCGTTGACCGAGTTGGTGACGCTCAGGCCGCCCGGCCCGCCGGCGCCCCCGTTGCCGAACAGCCCCGCCGGACCGCCGTTGCCGCCGGGTGAGTTCGCCGCGCCCGAACCGCCGTCGCCACCGTTGCCCCACAGCAGCCCGCCGGCCCCACCGTTCTGGCCGGTGCCCGGGAGCCCGTTGGTGCCGTTGCCGATCAGCGGGCGCTGCAACAACAGTTCGGTGGGGGTGTTGATGGCGTTGAGGATGTCCTGCTGCACGACCTGCCAGGGGTTGGCGGTCGCCGCGGCGTTGGCCGCCTCCGCCCCGGCGTAGGCGCCGGCGCCGGCGTTCAGCGCCTGGACGAATTGCTGATGAAACGCCGCCGCCTGGGCGCCCACGGCCTGATAGTCCTGCGCGTGTGCGGCGAAGAACGCGGCCACCGCGGCCGACACCTCGTCGGCGCCGGCCGCCACCAGTTGCGTGGTCTGGGCGGCCGCGGCCGAGTTGGCTTGGCTCAGTGTGGAACCGACACCCGCCAGATCCGTGGCGGCCACCGCCACCAGGTCGGGTTGTGCGATGACGAAAGACATTTCCGCTCCTCCGGCTCTGCCCCCCGCCGACTGGGCAAGATCGTAGCGCGGTCGCCGGAGGCGCAGGTGCGGTTTGCTGCGTTACGGCCCTTGCGGCCCGTCGGCCCCGGCCGCGCCCAGCACGAGCCCGCCGTTGCCGCCGGAGCCACCGGGACCGCCGGTGGCTCCGATTGCGGCGGCGCCGCCTTCGCCGCCGTCGCCGCCGTTGCCGAACAGGCCCACCGCGTTGCCGCCGGGTCCGCCCGCGCCCGCCAACGTGTTGACCGACTGCCCGCCGGTGCCGCCGTGGCCGCCGCTGCCGAGCAGCGCGCCTCCGTTGCCGCCCGCGCCGCCGTTACCGGCCTGCGCGGCGATGAACCCGCCGCCGCCGGTTCCGCCGGCACCGCCGTTTCCGATGAGGTGGGCGCTACCGCCGGCGCCGCCGTCCGCGGCCTGGGTCCCATCGCCGCCGTCGCCGCCGTCGCCGAACACCAGACCGCCCGCGCCGCCGGAACCGCCCACGCCGCCCGTATGGCCGTCCCCGGCGTTGCCGCCGTCGCCCCCAAGGCCCCACAGCAGGCCGCCGCTGCCGCCGGCGCCGCCCGCCCCGCCGGCGCCGGTGGTGGCCTGGTTGCTGAAGCCGCCGTTACCGCCGGCGCCGCCGCTGCCGAACAGCCCTATCGCGTTGCCGCCTGCGCCGCCGGTGCCCCCATTGCTGGCACCGACGAAGTCGTTGACCCCTCCCGCGCCGCCGGCGCCACCGTTGCCGAAGATCAGCCCACCGGCGCCGCCCGCGCCGCCGCTGGGCGCGGTGCCGCCACCGGCGTTGGCCCTGCCGCCGGTGCCGCCGGCCCCGCCGTTGCCCAACAGCCCGGCGGGTCCGCCGTTGCCGCCGTTTTGGCCCGGCCCACCGGACCCGCCGTTGCCGCCGTTGCCCCACAGGATCCCGCCGCCCCCGCCGTTTGCCCCGGTCCCGGCCGCACCGTCGGTGCCGTTGCCGATCAGGGGCCGCTGCAACAGGATCTCGGTGGGTGTGTTGATCACGTTGAGCGCATCCTGGACGGCGGTCTGCAATGGCGACACGCTGGCCGCCTCCGTGCCGGCGTAGGCGGCCGCACCCGCGCCCAGGGCCTGAACGAATTGCTGATGGAACGTCGCCGCGCGGGCGCTCAGGGCCTGGTACTGCTGGGCGTTCGCGCTGAAGAACGCGGCCACCGCCGCCGACACTTCGTCGGCGCCGGCAACCAGCAGGTCCGTGGTTCCGGCGGCAGCGGCCGAGTTGGCCTCGCTCACCGCCGAACCGATCCCGGCCAAATCCGTGGCGGCCGTGGAAATTTCGTCTGGAATCGCGATCAAAAATGACATTTCTTACCTCCCGCCAACACCACGGCGGGCGGTCGTCCGGGTTTAGGCGATCGCCCCGGTCCGCAAGCTAGACGTCAGATGATAGGCGCGTGCACCCGCGCCCGTACGGTTATCGACAACGTCTTCGCTGCGGTTATGCAATCACCCGTCGGTCCCGGGCACGCCCAGCAGCAGGCCCCCCGCGCCGCCGATTCCGCCGTTGACGGCAAGCTGCCCGCCGCCGCCGTCGCCACCATTGCCGATCAACTGGGCGTTGCCGCCGTTGCCCCCGACCGCCCCGGTCAAGGTGGTGCCGAACCCGGCGTCGCCACCCCGACCGCCGCCCCCGGTGAGGCCCGCGTTGCCGCCGCGGCCGCCGTCGCCGCCCTTGCCCAGGCCCTGGCCGCCGTCCCCGCCTTGCCCGCCGTTGCCGTACAGCCCGAGGGCATTGCCGCCGGCGCCGCCTTCGCCGCCATTGCCGTAGGCGGACTGGCCGCCCGCGCCGCCGTGGCCGCCATGGCCGAACAGGCTGCCGCCGGCGCCGCCGTTGCCGCCGTTCCCGCCGTTCGCGAACAGGCTCGTCAGGGTGGCGGAACCGCCGGTGCCCCCGGCGCCGCCGTTGCCGATCAGGCCCGCCGAGCCGCCGTTGCCGCCGGCGTAGGAAGCCCCGCCCAACGACGGATTGCCTTCCGTCCCGTTCCCGCCGGCGCCCCCGTTGCCGCTGAACATCCCGCCCGCCCCGCCGTTGCCACCGCTGTTGCCGCGGGTGGCCACTCCAGCGTCGCCGCCGTGGCCGCCGTTACCGTTCAGCAGCCCCCCGTGGCCGCCCTGGCCGCCCGCACCGGCAATGCAGTTCGCCGCATCGTTGACCTGACCGGAACCGCCGTCGCCGCCGGCGCCTCCGCTGCCGAACAATCCGACGGCGTCGCCGCCGCGGCCGCCGGCGCCGCCCGTGGTCGAGGCGAGGGCGAACCCGCCGGTGCCGCCGGGTCCGCCGTTGCCCACCAGCAGGCCCCCGGTGCCGCCGGCGCCGCCGGGGCCGGCGGACTGGAAGCCGACGGCGGGCCCGCCGGCGCCGCCTGCGCCGCCGTTGCCCCACAGCCCGGCGGGTCCGCCGTTGCCGCCCGGGCCGCCGGGGCCGGAATTCGTTGCGGGCTTGCCCGATCCGCCGTTGCCGCCGTTGCCCCACAACAACCCGCCGGCCCCGCCGCTCTGCCCGGTACCCGGTGCTCCGTTGGCGCCGTTGCCGATCAGCGGGCGGCCCAGCAGCGCTTGGGTGGGCGCATTGACCGCGTTGAGCACGTCCTGCTGCAGCGCCTGCCACGGGTTCGCCGCCGCCGCGGCGTTGGCCGCCTCGGTGCCGGCGTAGGCGCTCGCGCCGGCGTCGAGGGCGCGGACGAATTGGTCGTGGAACGCCGCCACCTGCGCGCTGACCGCCTGATAGGCCCGACCGTGGTCGGCAAAGAGCGCGGCGATCGCCGCCGACACCTCGTCCTGGGCCGCCGCGACGACCTCGGTGGTCTGGGCCGCCGCAACCGAGTTGGCCTGGCCGAGCGTGGCACCCATGCCCGCCAAATCCGTGGCGGCCGACGCCACCAGCTCGGGCTGCGCCATCACGAAAGACATCCCGCACCTCCGACACAATGCGGCTCGGCGTCGCCGGATCGGGGCGTCGTCGAGCCTGGGTTGAGGAGCAAATCGTAACGTGGCCTCACCGAGCGGAGGCCGGAATTCTCAGCAAATGTCCGCGGGTTGGCCTGGCGCCCACTGGCACCGGCCCGGGCGCCCGGCGGATGGCGGCCGTGCTAGCCGGGGAGCCCGTTGCGGATGACGAATTCCCTTGCTTTGATCAGGAATTCGAGTTGCTCGCCGACCTGGCGCAGCGGGTCGGTGCAGCGCTTGGAGCGCGACAGCACGACGGCGCCTTCCAGGGCGGCGATCGACATCACCGCCAGCGACTCCGCGTCGGCGTCGTCGAAGCCGTCG
Organism: Mycobacterium paraense; assembly: GCF_002101815.1. Classification (GTDB taxonomy): domain Bacteria; phylum Actinomycetota; class Actinomycetes; order Mycobacteriales; family Mycobacteriaceae; genus Mycobacterium; species Mycobacterium paraense. Next base: position 207,877 of record NZ_LQPM01000008.1, read on the forward strand.
TTGGCAAACGCCCGTGTCAACGCGTGACACCACCGGCCCAGGATGGCGCCGGCCTCGGCGGACAGCTTGGGCTCGGCGTCGTCGGAGCCGATCGCCGCGGCGACCACGGCGCAGCCGGCGGCGAAATCGCTCTCGGCCAGGAGGCGCTCCCAAAATTCGACGAACTCGCGCAGCAGGGCTCGGGCGCCCCAGCCGGCGGCGTCGTCGATCATGGCGGTGATGGAGTCGCCGGAATAGCGCAGCGCCTCGGCGAGGATCTGATTGCGGCCCTCGGGGAAGTGGTAGTACACCGAGCCGCGCGGCGCGCCGCTGCGGGCGAGCACCTCGTCGATGGTGACCCCGGCGGCCCCGCGCTCGCGCATCACTTCGGCGGCGCTCAGCAGCATTTTCTTGCGCGTGTCGCAGCGCTTGGTCGGCGTGGATTCCGCCTTGGCGTCGGTGCTAGTCGGCACTGTCGTACCTCCCGGAGCGAGCGTCATGCAGCGTGTGAATGCCGTGGTACCGGCCAGTGCATGTTACGCGGGCTGAATCGGAAGGGGCGGCGCTTCAGGTCGGGCATCTCGCGCGTGAACTGGTAGCCGGCGATGTTGAGTTCGATGATCCACATTGTTTTCTCCCGGCCTGAGTGCGGCCCATGATTATGCTGAGAAGCATATAAGACATCGGTCGAGTAAGCAAGTTTTATTCCCTAACTAACTCTGACAGCTCGGTAAACGCGGAGTGGGCCCCGTCACACCGCCCTTACGACATGCGGTACATGGGCCCGGTTTTATGCTCTATTACATAATCCCTACGCCCGCGGTTGACGGCGCCGACGGCTGCTTGCGCACGCAAAAGCGCAGCTGGCCCGCACTCAGTGGGAGGCGGCCGCCATCGAGCGGTGGGAGGGCGTGCCGTCGTTCATCGCGCGCCGCCAGGCGCGCTTTTGCTGAGGATCAGCTGTCCAGGGTGTAGCCCATCGGCATCAGCAAGCTCTTCTGCTGCGTGAAGTGCTCGACGCCCTCGGGGCCGTTCTCCCGGCCGATGCCCGAGTTCTTGTAACCGCCGAACGGACAGCAGGGATCGAACGCGTACCAGTTGATCGCATACGTCCCGGTGCGGATCTTCTCCGCGATCTCGATGCCGCGCGGCACATTGGCCGTCCACACGCTGCCGGCCAGCCCGTACGCCGAGTCGTTGGCGATCTTGATCGCGTCCTCCTCGCTGTCGTAGGGGATGATGCTCAGCACGGGCCCGAAGATCTCCTCCTGGGCGATCGTCATCTTGTTGTCGACGTCGGCGAAAACGGTTGGCTGCACGAAGAACCCGTTGTCCAGGCCCTCGGGACGGCCGCCGCCGCACACCAGCCGAGCGCCCTCCTCGACGCCCTTGGCGATGTAGCCCTCGACGCGGGCGCGCTGCTTCTCCGAGATCAGCGACCCGATCTGGGCCGCCGCGTCCGACGGCGGGCCGACAGGCAGCGCCTGCATGAAACCGCTGACGGCCTCGACGATTTCGTCGTAGCGCGAGCGTGGCGCCAGGATGCGCGTCTGGGCCACGCAAGCCTGACCGGTGTTCATGATCCCGGAGAACACCAACATCGGGATGGACGCGGCCAGGTCGACGTCGTCGAGGACGATGGCCGCCGACTTCCCGCCGAGCTCCAGCGTGCACGGCTTGAGCATCTCCGCGGCGCGGCGGCCGATCTCCTTGCCGACGGCCGAGCTGCCGGTGAAGGAGAACAGGTCGACGTCGGGATTGGACGTCAGCGCCTGGCCGGTCTCGATCCCGCCGGGCACCACCGACAGCACGCCCCCGGGCAGGCCCGCCTCGGCGAATGCCTCCGCCAAAAGGTTTGCGCTCAAAGGCGTTTCGGCGGCGGGCTTGAGTACCACGGTGCACCCGGCCAGCAGCGCCGGCCCCAGCTTGTTGACCGCCAAAAACAGGGGCACGTTCCACGCCACGATCGCGCCCACCACGCCGACCGGCTCGCGATACACGACGCTCTGGCCGTAGCCGCCGTTGCGGATCTCTTTCCACTTGACCTGGTCGACGGCCGGGCCGGCGAAGAAGTTCAGCGCACCGATCGAGCTCATCCAGTGCATCGTTTCGATGCCGGTCGGCGGCTGACCCGTTTCGCCGGCGAGGACCGCAGTGAACTGGTCCTTGCGCTCCTCCATCAACTTGAGCGCGTTGGCGATCACGGCCGCGCGCTCCTTGGGCGGCGTTGTGGGCCAGGGGCCGTTGTCGAAGGCGGCACGCGCGGCGGCGACGGCGGCGTCGACGTCGGCCGCCGCGGCCAGCGGCGTCTTGCCGACGTACTCGCCGGTCGCCGGGCAGTGCACTTCGATGACTTCCGAGGTCGACGGCTCCGCCCACTTGCCGCCGATGAAAAGTTTGTCGTATTCGGTCTTAGCGCTCGTCATATGCGCCGCTCCTCCTCATTGCTCCGCGCTGCATCGTCGCCGGCGCGCATGGCGCCACCCTACCCAAGCGGACGCAAAACGAGAACATGTTTCATTCTCGGGGTGCGAGCACCAGCACGAGATTGCTGACCAGCAACTCGCGCAGCGCCGGCACCGACGTCAGCCACCACGCCCATCGGGGGTGGTAGCGGGGAAATGCGGCCACCGCGGCGCCGGTGTTCGCGGCCCAGCTCAGGCCGTCGGCGGCCGACACCGCAAACAACGACGACCCGTAGTTGTTTTTGGCCGGATGGCCGTGCTTGCGGGCGTACCGCGCCGCGGCGCGGGCACCGCCGAGGTAGTGCGTCAGGCCCATCTCGTGGCCGCCGAACGGGCCGAGCCAGACGGTGTAGGACAGCACGGCCAGCCCACCCGGCCTGGTCACCCGCAGCATCTCGGCGCCGAGCTGCCACGGCCGCGGCACGTGTTCCGCCACGTTGGAGGACAGGCAGATGTCGACGGAGTCGTCGGCGAACGGGAGCGCCAGGCCCGAGGCCCGGACGAAGCGGCCCGGCTCGCGCGCCAAAACCGGTCCGGCGGCGTGCATCTCGCTCGGGTCGGGCTCCACACCGATGTAGCGGACGCCGGCCTCGGCGAAGGCGGCCGCGAAATACCCCGGGCCGCCGCCGACGTCGAGCAGCGTGCGGCCGGCCGGATCTTCGCCGTGGGTCCCGCGCCACAGGTCGGCGACCATCGCCGCGGTATCGGCCGCCAGCGCGCCGTAGAAGCGGCCCGGGTCGGACCGTTCGTGGCGGAATTCCGCCAGCAGCCGCACCGACCGGCGCAGCGTCGCCCGTCGTGCGAATACGTCGGTCACGCCCACGTGCCGCTCCCCGCAAGCCCGTCGACCCGGTCAGACCGTATGCCCGGCTCCCGGCGACAACGGGCCCCAGCCGTCAGTTGTCGCTGTGAGGTGGGCACGAGGAACATCCTTCCAGCCAGGGGCGGGTGTGACGGATGGGGCAAGGTAGGACGGGCCGCGTCGCCACCCGGCTACGCTGGCCAGTAATGTCTGCTCTCCGCTCCGTCCTGCTGCTGTGCTGGCGCGACACCGGGCACCCACAGGGCGGCGGCAGCGAGGCCTACTTGCAGCGCGTCGGCGCGCAGCTGGCCGCCTCCGGAATCACCGTCACGCTGCGCACCGCCCGCTATCCGGGCGCGCCGCGGCGCGAAGTGGTCGACGGGGTGCGCATCGACCGCGCCGGTGGCCGGTACTCGGTCTACGTCTGGGCGCTGCTGGCGATGGCCGCCGCGCGCATCGGGCTGGGACCGCTGCGGCGGGCGCGGCCCGACGTGGTCGTCGACACCCAGAACGGCCTGCCGTTTTTGGCCCGGCTGGTGTACGGCCGCCGGGTGCTGGTGCTGGTGCACCACTGCCACCGCGAGCAGTGGCCGGTGGCCGGGCCGGTGCTCGGCCGGATCGGCTGGTTCGTCGAGTCCCGGTTGTCGCCGCGGCTGAACCGCCGCAACCAGTACGTGACGGTGTCGCTCCCGTCGGCCCGCGACCTGGTCGCGCTCGGCGTCGCCAACCGGCAGATCGCGGTGGTGCGCAACGGCCTCGACGAGGCGCCGGCGCAGACGTTGACCGGCCCGCGCTCGGCGGCGCCCAGGGTGGTGGTGCTGTCGCGGCTGGTGCCGCACAAGCAGATCGAAGACGCGCTGGAAGCCGTTGCGGCGCTGCGGCCGCGGCTGCCGAATCTGCACCTCGACATCGTCGGCGGCGGCTGGTGGCGGCAGCGGCTCGTCGACCACGCGCAGCGGCTCGGCCTGTCCGGCGCGGTGACCTTCCACGGCCACGTCGACGACCTCACCAAACACCATGTGCTGCAAAGCTCGTGGGTGCACGTGCTGCCGTCGCGCAAGGAGGGCTGGGGTCTGGCGGTGGTGGAGGCGGCCCAGCACGCAGTGCCCACCATCGGCTACCGCTCCTCGGGCGGCCTGTCCGACTCGATCGTCGACGGGGTGACCGGGATGCTGGTGGACAGCCAGGCCGAGCTGGTGGATCGACTCGAGCGGCTGCTGTTCGACCCGGTGCTGCGCGACCAACTCGGCGCCAAGGCCCAGGCGCGCAGCGGCGAGTTCTCCTGGACGCAAAGCGCCGACGCGATGCGCGACGTACTCGAGGCCGTCCGGGCCGGCGAGTTCGTCAGCGGCGTCGTCTGACCCAACCCAGCACCGACCCGGCGGCGGCCCCGAGCAGCGTCGCCAACCACGCCACGTGCGCGATCAGCGTCGCGGTGCGCCGGGCCGGCGGGACACCGGCGGTGTCGCCGCCGATCCGGTAGAGGGCCAACTCGTTGTCGCGGTAGGCCGGCGTCAGCGCGGCGAGGGTGCGCGCGGCGGCGCCCATGTCGCCGGCGCTGTCCGATTCGACGACCAGCCACCCGACGCCGGCCCGGGCCAGCGCGGCCGGATCGGGACCGCTCAGCAGCAGGTCCTGCACGGCGCGGGCGCGATCGCCCTCCCCGGCCACGACGACCCCCGAGATGGCCAGGTCGCCGGTGCTCAGCACGTCGGCGCGCAGCCAGCGGGGCAGCGGGTCCAGCACTGGCGCCGGGCCCGACCAGGAGAACCGCCGCATGGTGCCGGCAGGCAGCACCGCGACCGTGCGCGGATCGGAGTTGATCGCGCCCGCCACCGCGGCCCATCCGCGCGGGTAGCGCACCGGGGACACGTTGCCCCATGCGCCCCACGCCAGGTCCGGCAGCGCCAGGATCAGCGCCAGGCAGCAGACCAGCGCGGCCACCGGCGGCCGCAACCACCGCCGCAACGTCACCACGGCGCCGGCGCCGGCCAGCGCGTACCCCGGCAGCGCCAGCGCCACCCACTTCTGCCCGTCGCGCAGCACGCCGACGCCCGGCGCGGCGTCGACCAGCGCCCGCAGTGCGTGCAGGCCCGGGCCCGTCGCCAAAGCGGCCGGCACCAACACGGCCACCGCCGCCAACGCCAACAGCGGCACCGCCGCGCGACGGCGCGCCACCACCGGCACCCCGGCCGCCATCACGGCCAGCAGCACCACGGCCGAGGACACCGCGAAAAGCGTTGTCCGCGAAGCCGGTACGGCCTCGCCGTTCCAGATGCCGCCGAGGCCGGCGAGGCTGCCCAGCGTGCCCAGGCCGGGCTCGGCACGCGGGGCGAACGCGTCCACACCCAGCGCGGCTTGTGACCTCATCGAGGAGCCCAACGCCGCGGCGGTCAGCCAGGGCGCCGCAGCCACCGCCGCGGCTCCCGAGGCCACGGCGGCGCAGAGCCAGCGCGGCCGCCTCGCACCCGGAACGGCGACGCAGACCAGCGCCATCGTCGCCGCCAGCAACAGGCCGGTCGGGGTGAGCCCGGCCAGCGCGATCCAGAACGCCAACCCCGGCCAGCCCGACCCGGTAGACCGCAGCCGGAGCATCGCCGCCGCGACCCAGGGCAGGCAGCCGTAGCCGACCAGCAGGCTCCAGTGGCCCTGCAGCAGCCGTTCGGCGACATAGGGATTCCAGATCGCCAGCGTGGTGGCGACGAATTCGCCGGGCATGCCCGCGTCGGGCACCGCCGCGGCGACCAGCCGGGCCGCCCCCCATCCGGCCAGCCACAACCCCGCCACCAGCAGCGCCTTGACCACGACGCCGCCGTCGACGACCTGCGAGGCCAGCGCCACCGCGAAATCTTGGGGCGTCGCGCGCGGCGCCGCCGTCAGCCCCAGGGCCGTGTCGGACAGGTACGACCGCGGCGTCGACACCGCGTCGCGTAGGAGCAGGTAACCGGGCGCCAGGAGCGGCCCGAGCACCAGGAGCGCCAGCAGCAGCGCGTACCCCGGCCGGGCCCAGCGCATCCGCGGAAGCTAGGCCCGTTCGGGCGGGCCGGGGGCTTCGGGTGGCCCGGCGTCGTGCGGCCGCGGCTCGGCCGGCTCGTCGGACTCCAGGGTCGGCGGGTCGGAAGCGGGCGGATCGGGATCGGCGGCCGGGCGCTGCGTGGGCAGCTTCTCGGTCTCGGCCTCGGCGCCGGGCACCCGTTCCTCGAGCCCCGTGCGGCCGAAGAATTCCTGATCGGAGCGGTCCAGGCCGGGGTCGGTCACCGCGCTCTCGGTGCGCAGGCTGAAGGCGGCGAGCACGCCGCCGCCGATCAGCGCGATCAGACCCACCGCGGTGAACGTGATCGGCAGCACCCGCGACCACAGCGCCAGCCGGTCGCGCTCATCGCGCGCCGCGTTGACCTGGGACTCGATCGTGTCCTCGTTGGAGGTGACCTTGTAGTCGACCAGCGTCAGCTCCGGCTTGAGCGGATCGCGGGCGAAGTAGTGGTTGGCGTGCTCGGTCTCCTTGACGATGGTCCCCGACACCGGGTCCACCCAGAAGGTCCGCTGCGCCGCGTAGTAGCGGGTCATGGTGATCTGTTCGTTGGGATCGCCGCCCTGGACGCCCCACATCGCCGCCGAGGCGGTGAACTTGGAGTCCGTCGTCTGGTCGGCGTACAGCGTCGGGTACGCCACCGGGGCCACCAGCTTGCCGTCGGGGTTGTAGCCGACGTTCTGGGTGAACTTGTAGGTGGTCAGGCCGTTGACGTCTTCCTGCGTTTCGTAGTTGACGTCGAACGGCTTCTGCGCGATCGGGTCGAAGAAGGGGTACGTCTTCTTCTCGGTGCGGAACGGGAACCGGTAGGACAACCCGTCGTGGCGCAGCGGCATCGCGGTGGGCGGGCTCTCGTCGTTGACGGTGCGCGGCTTCTGCACGGAGCCGCCGGGGTGGGTGTCGTCGGAGACGGCCATCGCGGTCTTGCGGTTGAGCGTGACGGTGTCGACCATCGCCAGCAACAGCCCGCTGTCCTTCTGCTTGTCCGTCCGGCGCACCGAGGTGCCGACCTGCAGCGTGACGACGTCGGCGTTGGCCGGCGATTCGACGCTGACCTGCTGCTGGGACACCAGCGGCACGTTCTGGTTGACGACGAGGTGGTCGCTCGCCAGCGACGCGGAGTCGAGCGCGGTTCCGTTGCCGTCGGCGACCAACGTGGCGTTGATGTCCAGCGGGATCTTGGTGATCCGGCTGCTGGTGTAGGTCGACAGCAGCAGCGCGGCGATCAGCAGGGCGGCCCCGAGTCCGATGATCGCGCATGCGGCGTAACGCAGCATGACTGCTCGGTTCATGCGCGCCGCTCCTCCTCATCGCTTCTCTCTGCATCGTCGCCGGCGCGGTTCACGTTGCTGTGCCCTCCTAATGGATCCCCACGTGGCAAACCCGTTCGACCCTAACAGCAGAATTTAAGGCCCCGGCTTACCAACCCATTCAGCCTCGCGCCGAATACCCGATTCGCCCGCTGCCACACGACGGGCACACTTGTGGTCGTGACCGAAGGCCAGCAGACGGGAGGGACCCGCAGCTTCCTGCCCGCCGTGGAGGGGATGCGAGCGTGCGCGGCGATGGGCGTCGTCGTCACGCACGTCGCCTTCCAGACGGGGCACTCCAGCGGCTTCGACGGCCGCCTCTTCGGCCGCTTCGACCTTGCCGTCGCGGTGTTCTTCGCGTTGTCGGGGTTCCTGTTGTGGCGCGGGCACGCCGCGGCGGCACGGGGTTTGGCGCCGCGGCCGCGCACCGGCCACTACCTGCGGTCCAGGGCGATCCGCATCATGCCGGCCTACGTGGTGGCCGTCGTCGTGATCCTCACGCTGCTGCCCGACTCGAATCACGCCAGCCCGACGGTGTGGCTGGCCAACCTGACGCTCACCCAGATCTATGTGCCGCTCACCCTGACCGGCGGCCTGACCCAGATGTGGAGCCTGTCGGTCGAGGTCGGCTTCTACCTGGCCCTGCCCGTTCTGGCGTTGCTGGCCCGTCGGCTCCCGACGGCGGCGCGGGTGCCGGCGATCGCGTCGCTGGCGGTGCTCAGCTTCGCCTGGGCCTGGGTGCCCGTCTTTCTGTTGGACAGCAGAACCTGGAACAACCCGCTGGATTGGCCCCCGGCGTTCTTCTCCTGGTTCGCGGCGGGCATGTTGCTGGCCGAATGGGTGCACAGCGGGGTCGGCTTCCCGCACCGCCTGGCGCGCCGGCGGGTGCCGATGGCCGTGATCGCGGTGGCGGCCTACCTGGTGGCGGCGTCCCCGCTGGCCGGCCCGGCGGGCCTGGCCGTCGGCAGCCCCGCCCAATTCGCGGTGAAGACCGCGATGGGCGCCGTCGTCGCCTTCGCGCTGGTCGCCCCCCTGGTGCTGGACCGCCCCGACACCCCGCACCGGCTGCTGGGCAGCACGGCCATGGTGACGCTGGGGCGCTGGTCCTACGGCCTGTTCATCTGGCACCTGGCCGCGCTGGACATGGTGTTCCCCGTCCTCGGCACGTTCGCCTTCACCGGCCGCATGCCCTCGGTGCTGGTGTTGACGCTGATCTTCGGCTGGGCGATCGCCGCGGTCAGCTACGGCCTGGTCGAGTCGCCGTGCCGGGAGGCGCTGCGGCGCTGGGAGAAGCGCCAGCAGCCAACGCCCCAAGTCACAGACGCTGAGGCGGACGCAATCGCGCCATGACCTCGTCGCGCACGGCCGACCGCCGCGCCTTACCCGCGTCGTCGCGCAACGGGGTGTCGACGAACTCGACGGTGTGCGGCACCTTGTACGACGAGATGCGTTCGCGCAGAAACTCTTTCACGCCTTCGGGGTCCAGCGTGGACCCGTCGGCCGTGTGCACCAGGGCGTAGGGCACCTGGCCCAGGTCCCCGGCGTTCGGATCCGGCACGCCGACGACCAGGCAGGACAGCACGTCCGGATGCGCCGACAGCGCGTTCTCGATCTCGGCGGGGTAGACGTTGCGGCCGCCGACGGTGAACATGTCGACCCGGCGATCCGACAGGTACAAGAACCCGTCGGCGTCGAAATAGCCGAGGTCACCCAGCGAGTCCCAGCCGTCGCGGCTCTTGGCCTGGACGCCGACGTAGCGGTACGTCGGCGCGCTGCCGGGGGCGGGGCGCATGTAGATCTCGCCGACCACCCCGGGCGGGCAGGTGTTGCCGTCGTCGTCGAGCACCTTCATCTCCCCGGCGACCACCACGCCGACCGAGCCGCGATGGGTCAGCCACTGGTCGCCGGAGATGAATGTCAAGGCCTGTAATTCGGTGCCGCCGTAGAGTTCCCAGACGACCTCGGGGCCCAGCAGCTTGATCCACGCCGCCTTGATGGCCGGCGGGCAGGGGGCGCCCATGTGCCAGAACCGCCTAAGCGACGACAGATCGTAGGCGCCCGGATCGGCGTGGTAGACCGGCAGCGCCCGCTGCATGATCGTCGGGACCGTGGTCAGGAACGTGACGCGGTGGTCGGCGATCAGCCGCAGGAACCCGTGCGGGTCGAACCGGCTCATCAGCACCAGGTGGTGGCGCATCAGCAACGCGATCGTGGCGGTGGTGAAACCGGTGTTGTGCGACAACGGGATCGGGACCAGGGTGGTGTCGCCCTCCTGCGCGCCCAGCGGATAGCCGATGGCCGCCGGTATCCGGCTGTCCCCGCCGGATTCGATGAGCTTGGGCCGGCCCGTGCTGCCGCCCGACCCCATCGCCTTCCACACCGGCGACACCGCTTCGGGCAACGCGGCGTCGGACAATGCCGGATCCGGCGTGAATCCCGCTGGCACGCTGGGTATTTCGGCGCTGTCGCGGCCCACCAACAGCGCGGGCGGCCGCAGTGCCAGCAAGCCCTGCAGCTCGGCGTCCGGCAACCGCGCCGACAGCGGCTGGGGTACCGCCCCGAGCTTCCAGCACGCCACCGCCGCCTGGATCCACTCGACGGAGTTGGGCAGCACCATCGTGACGTAGTCGCCGACGCCGACGCCGCGCTCGGCGTACGCGCGGGCCAGTCGGTTGGTCGAGCGGTCGAGCTCGGCGCGGGTGAGGGTCAGCCCGTCGCAGGTGACCGCGGGCTCGTCGGGAGCCAGGGCGGCCAGTGCGGAGATCTGTGAACCGATCGGTGCAACCGGCTCACTCATAAGCGCCCTGCCGCTCGAAGATGCGCCGCGGGTTGTCGACCAGCATGGTGTGCAACTGCTCGTCGGTGACGCCGCGCTCCTTGAGGGCGGGGATCACGTCGTTGTGGATGTGCAGGTAGTGCCAGTTCGGCGCGGCCACCGACAGCAGGTCCTCGGGCAGCGCGTCGAAGTAGCAGTTCGCGTCGTGCGAGAGCACCATCTTGTCGGCGTGCCCGCGCTCGCACATCTGCGCCACGGTGTTCACCCGGTCCTCGAACGGCAGGTACACGTCGATGCCGAAGCGGTCCATCCCGATGTAGGAGCCGGCCGCGATGAGCTCCTCGAGGTAGCCGAGGTCGGTGGTGTCGCCGGAATGGCCGATGACCACGCGGCTCAGGTCGACGCCCTCCTCCTCGAAGATGCGTTGTTGCTCGAGCCCGCGCCGCAGCCCGGCGTGGGTGTGCGTGGAGATCGGCACCCCGGTGCGCTTGTGCGCCTGCGCGACCGCCCGCAGCACCCGCTCGACGCCCGGGGTGACGCCGGGCTCGTCGGTGGCGCATTTGAGGATGCCGGCCTTGACGCCGGTGTCGGCGATACCCTCCTCGATGTCGCGGACGAACATGTCGGTCATGATCTCCGGGCCGTCCATCGGCGTGCCCGGGCCCAGGTAGTGGAACCGGAACGGCACGTCGTTGTAGGTGTAAATGCCGGTCGCCACAACGATATTCAGCTCGGTGGCCGCCGCGACGCGCGCGATGCGCGGAATGTAGCGGCCCAGCCCGATGACGGTGAGGTCGACGATGGTGTCGACCCCGCGGGCCTTGAGTTCGTTGAGCCGGTCGATGGCGTCGGCCACCCGCTGTTCCTCGTCGCCCCAGGCTTCGGGGTAGTTCAGGGCGATCTCGGTGGTCATGATGAAGACGTGCTCGTGCATGAGGGTCACGCCGAGGTCGGCGGTATCGATCGCGCCGCGGGCGGTATTGAGTTCTGACACGGGACTGATGCTAGGTCGATTCGGCGCCGGAACAACAGGGCCCGACAGTTTTGTCCGGTGCGTTCCCGCGGCGACGCCGGTGCAGTACCGTCCACGCCATGTTGCTCAATCCCAACCATCTGCAACGCCGCTACCCCGATGCCCGCTCGGGGGAGATCATGGCCGCGACGGTGGACTTCTTCGAGTCCCGGGGCAAGGCGCGGCTGAAGTCCGACGACCACAACCGGGTCTGGTACTCCGACTTCCTCGACCACATCGGCCGCGAGCGGATCTTCGCGTCCCTGCTGACCCCGGCGGAATACGGCGCCGACGACTGTCGGTGGGACACCTACCGGATCAGCGAGTTCGCCGAGATCGTCGGCTTCTACGGGCTGAGCTACTGGTACCCGTTCCAGGTCACCGCGCTGGGCCTGGGCCCGATCTGGATGAGCGACAACGAGGACGCCAAGCGCAAGGCCGCCGCCCAGCTCGAACAGGGCGAGGTGTTCGCCTTCGGGCTGTCGGAGCGGACCCACGGCGCGGACGTCTACCAGACCGACATGATCCTGACGCCGGGCGAGCACGGGTGGACGGCCAACGGCGAGAAGTACTACATCGGCAACGCCAACGTGGCGCGGATGGTCTCCACGTTCGGCAAGATCGCCGCCACCTCGGAAAAAGAGCAACAGTACGTCTTCTTCGCCGCCGACTCCCAGCACGACCGCTACGAGCTGATCAAGAACGTGGTCAACTCGCAGAACTTCGTCGCCAACTACGCGCTGCGCGACTACCCGGTCACCGAGGCCGACATGTTGCACCGCGGCCCCGACGCCTTCCACGCCGCCCTCAACACCGTCAACGTCTGCAAGTACAACCTGGGCTGGGGCGCCATCGGCATGTGCACCCACGCCATGTACGAGGCGGTCACCCACGCGGCCAACCGCTACCTGTACGGCACCGTGGTCACCGACTTCTCCCACGTGCGGCGGCTGCTCACCGACGCCTACGTGCGGCTGATCGCCATGAAACTGGTCGCCACCCGCGCCTGCGACTACATGCGCAGCGCGTCGGCGGCCGACCGCCGCTACCTGCTCTACAGCCCGCTGACCAAGGCCAAGATCACCAGCGAGGGCGAGCGGGTGATCGCCGCGCTGTGGGATGTCATCGCCGCCAAGGGCGTCGAGAAGGACACCTTCTTCGAGGCCGTCACCCGCGAGATCGGCCTGCTGCCCCGGCTGGAGGGCACCGTCCACATCAACATCGGGCTGCTCGGCAAGTTCATGCCGAACTTCCTGTTCGCCCCGAGCGCCGAATTGCCCGTGATCGGGCGCCGCGACGACGCGGCCGACGACGCGTTCCTGTTCGCCCAGGGGCCCACCGGCGGCCTGGGCAAGGTGCGGTTCTCCGACTGGCGCGCGCCGTTCGACAGCTTCGCCCACCTTCCCAACGTCGCGCTGCTGCGCGAACAGGTCGACGTGCTCACCGAGATGCTGGCCAGCGCCACCCCGGATGCCTTGCAGCAGAAGGACATTGACTTCGCGTTCGCGGTGGGCCAGCTGTTCGCGACGGTGCCCTACGCGCAGCTCATCCTCGAAGAGGCCGCGCTGTCCGGCGTGGAGGACGCGCTGATCGACGAGATCTTCGCGGTGTTGGTGCGCGACTTCAACGGCTACGCCGTCGAGCTCGGCGACAAGCCCGCGACGACGGACGAACAGGCGCGGCTGGCGATGCGGATGATCCGCCGCCCGGTCCACGACCCCGCGCGCTACGACCAGGTCTGGAAGGAACACGTCCTGCCGATCAACGGCGCCTATCAGATGCGCCCGTAACCGGGCGCACACTGGTATCGAGAAGCCTTGAGGTGTGACGTGGCTCACCGTAGAATGACCAGTGGTCATCGACGCTAGGAGGCCGCTTTGCCCACGGTGACATGGGCTCGAGTCGATCCCGCCCGCCGCGCGGCGGTGATAGAAGCAGCGGAAGACGAGTTCGGGGCGCACGGGTTCTCCCGGGGCAGCCTCAACGTCATCGCCCGCCGCGCCGGCGTTGCCAAGGGCAGCCTGTTCCAGTACTTCGCGGACAAGCGCGACCTGTACGCGTACGTCACGGACGTCGCCAGCCAGCGGGTGCGCGCCTACATGGAGGAGCTGATCCGCGACCTCGACCCGAGCCGGCCGTTCTTCGACCACCTCACCGACCTGCTCGACGGCTGGGTGGCCTACTACGCCGAGCATCCCCACGAGCGCGCCCTGCACGCCGCGGTGAGCCTGGAGGTCGACACCGAGGCACGCATCAGCGTGCGCAGCGTCAGCAATCGCCACTACCTGGAGGTGCTGCGGCCGCTGGTGCGCGCCGCGCAGCAGCGCGGCGACCTGCGCCCCGATGCCGACACCGACGCACTGCTGTCGTTGCTGCTGATGATCTTTCCGCACCTGGCGCTGGCGCCCTACATGCGCGGCCTGGACCCGGTGCTGGGGCTCGACGAGCCGACGCCCGAGCAGCCGGCGCTGGCCGTGCGCCGGCTCGTCGCCGTGCTGGCCGCGGCCTTCTCCGCACACCCGGCGAATTCCGTTGCCGGCCAAGAACCGAAACTCCCCGAGGAGGTCACATGACACGCACACATTCGGCCTCGATGGTCGCGGGCGGACTCAACTGGGACAGCCTGCCCTTGCGGTTGTTCGCCGGCGGCAACGCGAAATTCTGGAATCCCGCCGACATCGACTTCTCCCGCGACCGCGCGGACTGGGAGGCGCTGACGGACGACGAACGCCACTACGCCACCCGGCTGTGCGCCGAGTTCATCGCCGGTGAGGAGGCGGTGACCGAGGACATCCAGCCGTTCATGGCCGCGATGCGCGCCGAGGGCCGGCTCGGTGACGAGATGTACCTGACGCAGTTCGCGTTCGAGGAGGCCAAGCACGTCCAGGTGTTCCGCATGTGGCTCGACGCCGTCGGCATCACCGGTGACCTGCACGAATACCTCGACGACATCCCGACCTACCGGACGATCTTCTACGAGGAGCTGCCGGCCAGCCTGAACGCGTTGTCGTCCGACCCGTCACCGGCCGCCCAGGTGCGGGCGGCGGTGACCTACAACCACATGGTCGAAGGCATGTTGGCGCTTACCGGCTACTTCGCCTGGCACAAGATTTGCGTGGAGCGCGGGATCCTGCCCGGCATGCAGGAGCTGGTCCGGCGCATCGGCGACGACGAGCGCCGCCACATGGCGTGGGGCACCTTCACCTGCCGGCGCCACGTCGCCGCCGACGACGCGAACTGGGGCGTCTTCGAAACGCGGATGAACGAGCTCATGCCGCTCGGCCTGCGCCTTATCGAAGAGGGCTTCGCCCTGTACGACCCGATGCCGTTCGGCATTTCGACGGACGAGTTCATGGCCTACGCCGCCGACAAGGGCATGCGGCGGTTCGGCACCATCAGCAGCGCCCGCGGGCGCCCGGTCGGCGAGATCGACCTCGACTACTCGCCGCTGCAACTCGAGGACACCTTCGCCGACGAGGACGAGAAGGCGCTGGCGGCCGTCTCCTGAGCCGCGGCTACTCGACCTTGCTGTCGCCGGCCGCGGAGCCGCTTTCCGACTCGCCGACCCAGACGGTCTTGGCGTTGCAGAACTCCCGGATGCCATGGCCGGCCAGCTCCCGGCCGTAGCCGGACCGCTTGACGCCGCCGAAGCCCAGCTCGGGGTAGGACACCGTCATCCCGTTGATGAACACCTGGCCCGCCTCGATGTCGTCGATGAAGCGCTGCTGCTCGGCCTCGTCGTTGGTCCAGGCGTTGGACCCCAGCCCGAACGTGGTGGCGTTGGCGATCTCGATGGCCTCGTCGATGTCCTTGGCGCGGTACATCGACGCGACCGGGCCGAACACCTCCTCGGTGTAGAGCGCCATGTCCTTGGTGATGTCGGTGACCACGGTCGGCGGGTAGAACCAGCCCGGCCGGTCGATCGGCTTGCCGCCGGTGCGCAGCGTGGCGCCCGCGGCGACGGCGTCGTCGACCTGCTTGGCGATCTCGTCGCGGCCCGACTCCGTGGCCAGCGGGCCGACGTCGGTGTCCGGGTCGGTCGGATCGCCGACCTTGAGCGCCTCCATCCGGTCGACGTACTTGTCGACGAACGCGTCATAGATGTCGGCGTGCACGATGAACCGCTTGGCGGCGATGCAGGACTGGCCGTTGTTCTGCACCCGGGCGGTGACCGCGGTCTTGACGGCCTCGTCGAGGTCCGCCGACGGCATCACGATGAACGGGTCGCTGCCGCCCAGCTCGAGCACCGTGGGCTTGATCTCGTCGCCGGCGATGGCGGCGACCGACTGCCCCGCCGGTTCGCTGCCGGTCAGGGTGGCCGCCGCGACGCGCGGGTCGCGCAGGATGCGCTCGACCGCGCTGGACGAGACGAGCAGCGTCTGGAAGCAGCCGTCCGGGAAGCCGCCGCGCGCGATGACGTCGGCGAGGTACAGCGCGCTCTGCGGCACGTTGGAGGCGTGTTTGAGGATGCCGACGTTGCCGGCCATCAGCGCCGGCGCCGCGAAGCGGACGGCCTGCCACAGCGGGAAGTTCCACGGCATGATGGCGAGCACCACCCCGAGCGGCTGGTAGCGGGTGTACGCCTTCTTGGCGCCCACCTTGGCCGCGTCGGCAGGCTCGTCGGCCAGCAGCCGCTCGGCGTTCTCGGCGTAGTAACGAAATCCCTTGGCGCATTTCAGCGTTTCCGCCTTCGCCGACTTCAGGGTCTTGCCCATCTCCAGGGTCATCATCGCGGCGACGTCGTCGGCCTCTTTCTCCAAGAGGTCCGCGGTGGCGTTTGCCCACTCGGCGCGCTGGGCAAAGGTGGTGTTGTGGCGGTAATCCTGGAACCGGGCGTACGCGCGCGCGATGGCGGCGTCGACTTCCTCGTCGGTCGCCGGGGTGAAGGTTTTTACTGTCTCGCCGGTGGCCGGGTTGATCGTGGCGATGGGCACGCTGGGATCCTTCGCTTCGGGGTTGGTAAGAGGTCCAACACCCAGCCTGCCACTATCGTTCCCCCAAGGGAGGTGCCGGATGAGTAAAGCTGCTCAGCTGATCGTGAAGTGCCTGGAGAACGAGGGAGTCGCGGTCGTCTTCGGGGTGCCCGGCGAGGAGAACATCCGCTTCGTGCAGGCGCTGGCCTCCTCGAGCATCCGGTACGTGCTCACCCGGCACGAGCAGGCGGCGTCGTTCATGGCGGAGATGTACGGCCGCGTCACCGGCCGGGCGGCGGTGGTGTCGTCGACCCTGGGCCCCGGCGCCATCAACATGCAGCTCGGTGTCGCCGACGCCACCACCAACAGCACCCCGATGGTGGCGATCTCCGCGCAGGTGGGCCAGGACCGGGAGTACAAGGAGTCGCACCAGTACGTCGACCTGGTGTCGATGTTCGCCCCGATCACGCGGTGGGCCGCGGGCATCCCGACCCCGCGCGCCATACCCGAGATGGTCCGCAAGGCGTTCAAGCTCGCCGAGGCCGAGCGCCCGGCCGCGGTCTACCTGGCCGTGCCCGAGCACATCGATGCCGACGAGACCGACTACGACCTGACGCCGTTGCCCCGCAACGTCGTTCGCCCCGACGCGCCGGCGCCCCGCCAGGTCGAACGGGCCGCCGAGATCCTGCGCCACGCGAAGCGGCCGGTGGTGCTGGCCGGGCACGGCGCCGCGCGCGCCGACGCCACCAAGGCGCTGGTCCGCTTCTCCGAGGAGTTCGGCATCCAGGTGGCCAACACCTTCCACGGCAAGGGCGTGATGCCCGACGACCACCCCAACAGCGCCGGGACGGTGGGGTTCATGCGGCACGACTACGTGAACTTCGGGTTCGACAACGCCGACGCCGTCATCGCCGTCGGCTACGAGCTGCAGGAGTTCGACCCCGTCCGGATCAATCCGCAGGCCGACAAGCGGATCATCCACGTACACCGGTTCCCCGCCGAGGTCGACGCGCACTACTCGGTCGACGTCGGGATCATCGGCGACATCAGCGATTCGCTGAACGCGCTGACCGACGCGCTGGCCGGCCACAGCTTCGCGCACGCCGACGATGTGCCCGGGTCGGGCCTGCTCGCCGACGAATTCGCTCGGGGACAACAGGATTCGCGCTACCCGCTGGCGCCGGCCCGGGTGGTCGCCGACACCCGCGAGGCGCTGGGCCGCAGCGACGTGGTCCTGGTCGACACCGGCGCCACCAAGATGTGGATGGCGCGGCTGTATCCGACCTACGAGCGGAACACCTGCCTGATCTCAAACGGGTTGTCCACCATGAGTTTTGCGCTACCCGGGGCCCTGGGCGTCAAGCTGGCCCGCCCCGAGGCCAAGGTGCTGGCCGTCGCCGGCGACGGCGCGTTCCTGATGAACTCCCAGGAAATCGAGACCGCCGTGCGGGAGCGGATACCCCTGGTGGTGCTGATCTGGGAGGACAACGGTTACGGGCTCATCGAATGGAAGATGGACCTCGAACTCGGGGCGCACTACTACGTCAAGTTCGGCAACCCCGACATCGTGACCTACGCGGAAAGCTTCGGCGCCAAGGGGTATCGGATCAACAGCGCCGACGAGCTGTTGCCCACGCTGCGCGCGGCCCTCGACGACGACGGGGTGTCGCTGATCTGCTGCCCGGTCGACTATTCGGAGAACCTGCGGCTGACCGACCGGCTCGGGGAGCTGGACGAGACGTTGTAGCGTCAGCGGCTTTGCAGGTTCGTCGCTGTGTCGAGCGCCAGCGGCCGCACGTATCCGCCGATGAGCGTGCGGTGCCACCACGCCCGATCGCGACGCAGCTCGGCGAACGTGGTGAAGCGGTACTCGTAGAGCTGCGCCCGCACGTACCGCGGCGGCGAATCGGGGAAAGGATTGCGCCGCAACAGCCGCAGCGTCGGCCGGTCGTTGCGCAGCAGCCGCTCCATGAACGGCTTGAGCCACGGCCCCGCATAGCCGGGCGAGATCGCGGCGAACCACATCAACCAGTCCAGGCGCAGGTGGTAGGGCGCCCATTGCCTCGGTAGCCGGTTCACGGCGCCGGGCTTCCCCTTGAATTCGTATTCCTGCCACGCGGTGTGCTGTGTGACCCGCTCGTCGTCGGTGCCCTCGATCACCACCTCGCGCCGGACGCGCCCGATGCTGCCGAACGCCCCGTAGGTGTTCACCAGGTGAAAGGGGTTGAAGGACATGTTCATTCGCTGACGCGAAGACAGCATGTTGCGCACCGGCCAGTACGTCAGGAACAGCACGGCGCCGGCGAACGCGATCACCAGGGCGGCGAACCACAGCGGTGGGGCCGTCCAGCCGGCGTGCGCCGGCACGGGAAACAGCCTCCCCAGCGACGGGTCGTCGATGGCGCTGAACGCCAGGAAGATCGTCACCCAATTGAGCCAGGCGAAATTGCCCGACGCCACCAGCCACAGCTGGGTGATCACGACGATCGCGGCGGCCACGCTGGCGATCGGCTGCGGCGCGAACAACCCGAACGGCACGACGAGCTGGGCGAAGTGGTTGCCCGCCACCTCGACCCGGTGCAGCGGCCTGGGCAGGTGATGGAAGAACCAGCTCAGCGGGCCCGGCATGGGCTGCGTCTCGTGGTGGTAGTACAGGCAGGTCAGGTCGCGCCAGCACGGGTCGCCGCGCATCTTGATCAGCCCGGCGCCGAACTCGACCCGGAACAGCAGCAGCCGCGCCAGCCACAGCGTCAGCACCGGCGGCGCGACCCGGTCGTTGCCGAGGAAGATCATCAGGAACCCGGCCTCCAGCAGCAACGATTCCCAGCCGAAGCCGTACCAGGTCTGGCCGACGTTGACGATCGACAGGTAGAGCACCCACAGCGCCAGCCACGCCAGCATCGCGGCCCACAGCGGCGCGAGATCGGCCGCGCCGGCGACGACGGCCGTCGCCAGCGCCGCACCCAGCCAGGACACACCCGCAAACAGCCGATCGGAGTAGCGCAGGTGGAAAAGGCTCGGCGCCCGCCAAAACGACTGCCTGGCCAAAAACCTTGGTACCGGCAGTATTCCGTGTTCGCCGATGAGCGCCCGGAACTGGAGTGCGGCGGCGACGAACGCGATCAGGTAGATGGCCGCGACGCCGCGCTGCAGGACCATCCGGCCCAGCCAGTACTCGGGTGCCGAAAACCAATCCATGCTCGTCACGTATTACCAGTCAAGCAGCAGAAAAACCGCTAGCCAACACCTCGGACGTCATTCGTCGCGCGGCCGGGCCCCGCCGCCCGGCACCGTCACGACCGAAGCGGCAAGCACGGCAAGCGAAATCAGCGCCAGCAGTTGCACGCTCGCCGAGTGGCCGGCGTAACCGTCGACCGAGCGCCAGGGATGCCGGGACAGCGCCGCCCCGGCCGCAATGAGCCCGCCGGCGCTGAGCGCGACGGTGACGTCGTCGCGCCAGCGCTGCCGGCGGCGCAGCGCGTATCGCAGGCCCAGGGCGGCGCCGACCGCGATGGCCCCGACCGCGCCCGCGACGAGCGCGCCGGCCCCCAGGCCGGCGACCGCCGCCCAGCGTCCCGACGGCCAGGGCCGCGCGGGCTCCTCGTCGGCGCGGCCCCGCCGGGTGCGCCACCACGCGAGCGCGGCCAACAGCGGCAGCAACGCCAGCCCGATCGCCAGGCCGGCCCGGTACG
The DNA here is from genome assembly GCF_002101815.1 of Mycobacterium paraense. Classification (GTDB taxonomy): domain Bacteria; phylum Actinomycetota; class Actinomycetes; order Mycobacteriales; family Mycobacteriaceae; genus Mycobacterium; species Mycobacterium paraense. The sequence goes on from NZ_LQPM01000008.1 coordinate 227,857, forward strand.
GCGAGTTCGACGCGAACGTCAGCGTGATGGTGCCCGGGTCGCCCGCGGGCACCACCCAGCCCTGCTGCCAGCCGTTGACGGCGACGGGCGTCAGCCGGGCGCCGGTGCTGGTGCGCGCCACCCAGCCGGGGTTGATGCTTTCGGGGATCACCAGCACCCGGGAGGTGGGCGACGCCGGGGCCCGCACCTCGCGCCGGGCCGGGCCCCACGCCCCGGTCGGGGCGCCGGCCGGCGGGGCGGTGGCCAGGTCGCCGGCCGCCGGGGTCGACAGCCGGGCCCCGTCCACGACGAACTGGGCGCCCGGGCTGATCAGCAGCTCCTGCCGGCCCGCCGGCAGCGCGATCGGGTCGGGCTCGCAGGGCAGCGCGGCCACCGGTGCGCCGTCCAGCAGCGCACCCACCGTGGTGTGGATCGAGGTGTGCACGAACCGGCCCGCGACGGCGATCACCGGGCCGCGGTCGCAGCCGACGGTGACCTCCCGCGACCGGTTGCGGGAGGCGTCGGCGGGCGCGATCGGCCTGCCGTCGGCGCCGAGGACCGCCACCTCGGCCAGCCCCGGCGGCTTGAGCTGATCGAAGCCCAGGGCGTTGCGGTCGATGATGTCTTCCCAGCCGAGCAGGCTGATGCTGACGGTGTCGGTGACCCGGGGGGCGAACGACAGGGTCTGCGGCTCACCCGCCTTGAGCTCGCGGACCTGCGGGCCGTCACCCAGGTTGACGGCCAGCAGCGTCGGGTGGGCCGGCACCGCCGACCGGCTGGGCGCCACGCGCAGCCCGGCGACCTCGGTGGGCCGCGGCAGCGTGACGGTCAGCGTCGGCGGCGACTTGTGCTGCACCACCCGCTGCGGCGCGGTCCACGCGGTGGCCGGGTCGCCGTCGGTGGCCGCGTAGGCCGAGCCGAGGATGTCCACCACGTCGGAATCACCTTGTGCGCGAGCGGTATTCGGCTCGGCCACCAGGTCGGCCAGCTTGGGCCCCTGCCGCGGCCGCACCCACACCGCGGGCGTCACCGACACCGGGGCCGGCACGGTCAGGGTGCGGCTGAAGTTGACCGGTTCCTCCGGCGCCAGCGCCATCGAGGCCGCGCAGCGCACGCCGTCGGGCGCTTGGGCGCAGCCGGGCCGGCCCGGCAGCTCCGAGCCCAGGTCCCAGCCGGCGATCGCCGAGCCCGGCGGCGGCCCCGGCACGGCCACGGTGTGCCGCAGATTGACCGGATGCGCGAAGCCGGAGGCGTCGTACTGGGTGACCGAGAGGTCGGTGATGCCGAACTGCACGCCGGGGGAGCCGTCGTCGGTGCCGGTGGCGGTGACGCGCACCCACGGCGTCTCGCCGTAGGGCAGCGCGGCCGCGAGCGGCTTGCCGGGCTCGTCGAACCGCAGGGTGGTGCTGCCGTTGGCGGTCTCGATCAGGATGCGGCGGACCTGGGCGCCGACGGCGGTCGCGCTGGGGGTGATGGTGATGGCGCCGTTGCTGATCGGGTGGTCAAAGTCCACCTGCAGCCACTGCCCGACGGCGGACTGCAGCGCGTTGGACACCCACGCGGTTGCCGAGTCGCCGTCGATCGCGGCGGCCGGGGAGGTCGCCGGTGCGACGTCGGGCATCGCGGTGGAGTCCGACGACGAGCTCGACACGGTGATCCGGCCCCCGTTCCAGGCGCCGGATACCAACTCGGCGCCCGGGACGGGGTAGTCGGGGACGCGGTTGAAGGTGTGCCGGGCGTCGCCGGGCGCCCGGATCGCCGACGAATGGTGGTCGACGCGGCCGTAGTCGGTCTCGCGGTCCACCGGGGTGTCGGTCACGGTGACCAGCGGCGCCGCCAGCCCGGCGCCGCGCGCGTCGGCCGTCATCAGCACCGGACCCAGCGGCGGTTGGCCCAGTAGCCGTCGCCGCTCGTCGAGGCGCAGCAGCACCTCCGGCCCCCCGGCGACCCGGGCCATCCGGTCGGTGTCGACGAAGTACGGCGCTCCCGGGTCGTCGGCAACCTCGACGCGGTAGATCTCCACCGCGGGGTAGCGCGGACGCAGGCCGCCGTCGGCGACGAAGCCCGCCAGCGTGCCCGGCCCCACCGGATCGCCGAACTGCGCCACCTTCTGCAGTCGCGGCGAGCCCTCGACGGCGCGGTGCACCAGGATCGGCCGCGCCGAACGCGACGTCTCGGGATCCAGGTCGTTGCGCAGCACCACATACGAAATGCCTTGCCTGGCAAGGGTATCGGCCAGCCCGGCCGAGGGCTGCCCGGCGGCGAACAGGCGCTGCACCGAATCCAGCGCCCGGATGGTCTGCGGCGGCGTCAGCGGGATGGAGTCGCGCACCCCCCACGGGCTGCTGCCGAGCACCTGCAGCGGCTCGTCGTGGCTGGTGCCCCAGACCTGGGTGGCGAACGGCGCGCCGGGCACCACCAGCACGCGCCCGGGGGCGGGGGAGCCCGTGTTGTGCTCGGTGAGCCAGTCGGCGGCCTCGTGCCAGTACGGTGGTATCGCGCGGAACGCGCCCGGCGGGGTGAGCCGGCCGGTCCACGCCAGCGAGGTGCTGACCGCCAGCGCCGTGAGGACTACCAGCGTCACCGCGACGCGCTTGTCGCGCTCGGGGTGGGCGAACGCTGCCAGCCACACCGGCCTCGGCGCGCTGCCGGGCAGCGCGACCCGGCTCAGCAGCTGCGCGATGCCCAGCACCAGCGGAATCCGGACCACCGACCCCAGCTTGTGCACGTTGCGCAGCGGCGCGCCGGCGGCATCCAGGAACGTCTGGATCTCGGCGGCCAGCGGCGAGCCCAGCCCGCCGCTGTAGCCGACGGCCATCAACACCACCCCGACCAGCAGCATCGTCACCAGCCGGCCCCGCGCCGGCATCCCGGGGCTGGCCAGCCCGGCCAGCCCCGCGGCCGCGACCAGGCAGGTGCCCAGCACGGCGGCCGACCCGGTGACCAGCGGCGCGCCGGCGGTGGCGGTGGGCGCCACGTACGGGGTCCAGCTGTCGGTGCCGCGCAGGATCTCCGTCAGCGACGACCATTGCGTCGTCACGCCGGAGGATTCGATGAAGTCCAAGAACGGCGGGCTGACGTGGCGCAGACACACCAGCGCGACGACCCACCACAGCATGGCCAGGCACAGGGCCAGCGCCCACCACGCGGTGTAGCGCCACCACCGCTTGTTCGGCCGGTGGCAGGCCCACCAGATCACCGCGGGCAGGCACCCGGTCAGCGTGGCAATCGCGTTGACCGCGCCCATCAGCGCGACGGCCACCCCGGCCTGCGCGGCCAGGGCCCGCACCGATTTATCGGTCGAAGCCCGCAGGGCCAGGATCGTCGGCAACAACACCCACGGCGCCAGCATCATCGGCAGGGTCTCCGACGAGATCGATCCGAGCGTGGTCAGCACCCGCGGCGCCAGCGCGAACGCCGCCGCGCCGAGCACCCGCGACGTCGGGCTGCCGATCCCGAGCGTCTCGGCCACCCGCAGCAGCCCCCAGAACCCGACGGTGAGCAGCAGCGCCCACCACAGCCGCTGGGTCATCCATCCCGGTATCCCCAGCAGATGGCCGACCAGAAAGAAGGTGCCGTGGGGAAACAGGTAGCCGTAGGCCTGGTTCTGCGACTGGCCGAAGGGCAGTTCGCTGTTCCACAGGTTCGTCGCGCGGGCCAGAAAACGCAGCGGGTTGGCGGTGAGGTCGAGCTTGGTGTCGGGGGAGATCTGGCCGGGCGACTGCGCGAACGTCAGCGCCAGCGAGACGGCGCCGACCAACAACAACCACCGGCGGGACAACGGCGCGGCCGGGGCATCCGGCGCGGGCGCGGCCCGCCTTGCCCCTGCCGACCGGCTAGCTACGGTTGCCGTACTCGACCCGGTTGAGCACTGACGACTGCGGATCGCCCCCGGGAAGTGGCGGCTTCGTGTCCTGCTGGACCATCAAGGTGATCCCGAAGATCGCGGCCGCGCCCAGCAACAGACCAACCACCACGCTCGCGGCGGCGGGCGCAATGATCCGGTTCAACGTGGCTCCTTTGGGGTGGCTTCCGATCTAGGGCCCAACCTAGCAGAACGGCCGCCGGCGGCCGGTCCGGCAAATCACGGCCACGGCACGCAATGGCCGTGCCAGCAGCGCGAGCCGTAGTCCACCAGGTAGGGCCCGGTCGGGCTCCGCGTGGCCGGGGCGGTTCGCGCGGGCACCCCGGTGTGGTCCTCGGCCAGCGTGACGCCGACGGTCGCCGCGGCACCGATCATCAGCCCCGCCGCGATGCTTGCCACGGCCGCCAACGAAAACCCCGCCATCGCTGGCTCCTCCCTGCCAGTCACATGGGCTCTGGCCAACCTACCGCTGATGCCCCCTGGGGCCCGGGACGAAACGCCAAGCGTGACAACATGGCCCGATGGCATTCCCCCGGATCCTGGCCGTGCTCGTCGTCGCAGCAGCGCTGGTTGCCGGCTGCGGCCACCACGGCGCGCGGCCCCCGGGCGCCGCGACCGGCAAGCCGACGGCGGCGCCGCCCGCGCCGCCGGTGTGCGCGGACCCGACGGCCGTCCCGGCCGCGTTGTCGACCCGCGACAAGCTGGCGCAGCTGCTGATGGTGGGCGTGAAGGACGCCGACGACGCCCGGGCCGTGGTCAACGGCTACCACGTCGGCGGCATCTTCATCGGCGGCTGGACGGACCTGTCGATCTTCAAGGGCCCGCTGGCCGACATCGCGCACAACGCGGGACCGCTGCCGCTGGCGGTCGGCGTCGACGAGGAGGGCGGACGGGTGTCGCGGCTGAAGTCGCTGATCGGGACGGCCCCGTCGGCCCGGGTGCTCGCCCGGACGCAAACGCCGCAGCAGGTCCACGACCTGGCGGCCGACCGCGGCAAGAAGATGCGCGACCTGGGCATCACCATCGACTTCGCCCCCGACGCCGACGTCAGCGACGAGCCCGACGACGCCGTGATCGGGGACCGCTCGTTCAGCGCCGACCCGGCAACCGTCACCGCCTACGCCGGGGCCTACGCGCAGGGCCTGCGCGACGCGGGCCTGCTGCCGGTGCTCAAGCATTTCCCCGGCCACGGGCACGGCTCCGGCGACTCGCACACCGGCGGCGTGGTCACCCCACCGCTGAGCGACCTGCAAAACGTCGACCTGGTGCCCTACCGCACGCTGGTGACGGCGACACCGGTCGCGGTCATGGTCGGTCACCTGCAGGTTCCCGGGCTGACCGGCAACGACCCGGCCAGCCTGAGCCGCGCCGCCGTCCAGCTGCTGCGCACCGGCACCGGCTACCAGGCGCCGCCCTTCAACGGGCCGGTGTTCAGCGACGACGTGTCCAGCATGGCTGCGATCTCCGATCGCTACGGCGTGCCGGAGGCGGTGCTGCGCACCCTGCAGGCCGGCACCGACGTCGCGCTGTGGGTCACCACCGACGAGGTGCCCGCGGTCCTCGACCGCCTGCAGAAGGCCGTCGATTCGGGCGAGCTGGCGATGCCGGCGGTCAACGACTCGCTGGTGCGGGTGGCAACCATGAAGGGCGCCAATCGAACATGTGGCCACTAACGCGACGCATCCTCGTTACCCTGTAGCCAGACAGGCAGGGCCTGCAGAGCGTGAAAGGGCAGCGTGATGGCGGGTGGTACCAAGCGGTTACCCCGTGCTGTCCGCGAACAGCAGATGCTCGACGCCGCCGTGCAGATGTTCTCCGTCAACGGCTACCACGAGACCTCGATGGACGCCATCGCCGCCGCGGCGGAGATCTCCAAGCCGATGCTGTATCTGTACTACGGCTCCAAGGAGGACCTGTTCGGCGCCTGCCTGGATCGCGAGCTGGGGCGGTTCGTCGATGCGGTGCGCGCCGACATCAACTTCGCCCAGAGCCCGAAGGACTTGCTGGGCAACGCGATCGGGTCGTTCATGCGCTACATCGACTCGAACCGCGCGTCCTGGATCGTGATGTACACCCAGGCCATCAGCTCGCAGGCGTTTGCGCACACCGTGCGCGAGGGGCGCGAGCAGATCATCGACCTGGTCGCCGAGCTGATGCGGGCCGGCAGCCGCACCCCTCGGTCGGACGCCGAGTACCAGATGATGGCGGTGGCGCTGGTGGGCGCGGGCGAGGCGATGGCCAACCGGCTGTCCACCGGGGACATCGGCGTCGACGAGGCGGCCGAGCTGATGATCGACCTGTTCTGGCACGGCCTGCGGGGCACGCCGGAGGACCGGGAAGCCGCCGCGGCCGGCTAGCGGCGCTGCCGCGGACGCGGCAGCAACGTCCCAGCCGGGCGCTGCGGGTCGCCACCATCGAACCGGACCCCTACATTCGTGGGGTGGCCTCCTCGGCGTCCCGCCGCAACCTCGATTTCTTCTGCGCGGTGGTGATCGTCGGACTGCTGGCCGGGCTCGCCGGGCTGGCGACGACGGCGGTGCTGCGCTTCGTCGAGCACGCCACGTACCACTACAGCTTCGGCACGTTGCTGGCCGGGGTCGCGGGCACCAGCCCGGTCCGCCGCGTGGTGGGGCCCATGGCCGGTGCCGCGCTGGCGGGGTTCGGCTGGTGGATCCTGCGCCGCCGCGCCGAGGTGCCGCCGCTCGCGCGGACCGTCGCCAACCGGGAGCGGATCCCGCGGGTGGCGTGGAGCGTCGACGCCGTGTTGCAGGTGCTGCTGGTCGGGTCCGGGGCGTCGCTGGGCCGGGAGGGCGCACCGCGCCAATTCGCCGCCGCCCTGGGCGATTTCGGCACCGCGTGGTTGAAGCGGCTGTCCGCGCACGACCGGCAGGTGTTGTTGGCGTGCGCGGCCGGGGCCGGGCTCGGCGCGGTGTACGCCGTTCCGCTGGCCGGCGCGCTGTTCGCGGTGCGGATCATGCTCAACACCTGGCATCCGCGTGCGCTGGGCGCGGCGTGTCTGACCTCGAGCCTGGCCGTCGCGATCTGTTCGGCCGCGACGCACGACCAGCCGACCCTGAACTGGCCCAGCGCCGAATCGTCGTACGTGCTGACCGCCCACGGGCTGATGCTGGCGCCGCTGACCCTCGTGGTGGGCCTGGCGTTCAACCGCCTCATGGCAGCGGCCCGCCCGGCGCGGGTGATGCGGACGTGGGTGCTGATCCCGGCGCTGGCCGGGGCGGGCCTGGTGATGGGCGTGTGCTCGCATTGGTGGCCGGAGCTGCCCGGCAACGGCCGCAGCATCCTGACCGTCAGCCTGGCCAGCCGCATGACGCTGTCGGCGGCCCTCATCATCCTGGTGCTGAAGCCGCTGCTGACGGCGCTGTTCCTGCGGGCCGGCGGGGCGGGCGGGATGCTCACGCCGTCGTTGGCCACCGGGGCGGCCGCGGGGTCGGCGCTGGTGCTGGCGATCAACTGGGCCGCCGGGACGCACCTGCACACGCCGGCGGTGTCGCTGGCCGGGGCCGCCGGGGTGCTCGCGGTCACGCAGGGCTCACCGATCTGGGCCGCGATCTTCGTCTGGGAGCTCGCCCACCCGCCGCTCTGGCTGTTCCTGCTGTTCCTGCTGACCGCCTGCGCCGCATACGGATTGAAGGTGTTGGCGCTCGGTCGCCGGCCCGCCGCGCCGGCGCGCAAGGGCTAGAGGGCCCGGACGGTTCCGGTCAGATAGGGGTATCCCTTGGCGACGTTGCGCAGCGAGAGGTCCCAGCCCCCGTCGTCACCCTGGTCGATGTACAACCCCGCGGTGCCGGGCAGCACCAGCGGCTTACCGAACCGCACCGAATACTGCACCTGGTCGGGGAGCCGGGCCTCGATGTTAGCCAATACCGCTGCGGCGCTGAACATCCCGTGCGCGATGACCGTCGGGAATCCGAACAGCTTGGCGGCGATCGGGTTGGTGTGGATCGGGTTGTGGTCGCCGCCGACCACCGCGTAGCGGCGGATCTGCCCGGGGCTGACCCGCAGCACGGTGCTGGGCGGCGGCAGCTTCGGCTGCTTCTGCGGCGGCGGCTTGGGCTCGTCGGACAGGCTGGTGCGCTGCTGATGAAGGAAGGTGGTCACCTGGTGCCACGCGTCCTCGTTGCCGACGCTGACGTCCGTCACCAGGTCCACCAGCAGGCCCTTGCGGTGCTCGCGCAGGTTCTCGGCGTGCACGCGCACGCCGACCGTATCGGTCACCGCGATCGGCCGGTACTGCGTGATGTGGTTCTCGGTGTGCACGGATCCCATTGCCGCGAAAGGAAAGTCGAAGCCGGTCACCAGCGACATCATCGTGGGAAAGGTCAACGCGAACGGGTAGGTCAGCGGCACGTGATTGCCGTAGCGCAGACCCGTCACCCCCGCGTACTCGGCCACGTTCGTGTGGTCGATGGGCAACTCGTCGACGGTGACCGTGCGGGTCGGCAGCTGGTCCGAGCGGGGCACCAACGGCAGGGCCCCGGCCGCCGCGCGCAGCATGTTTCTCAGGCCGCTTGGCTGGCTCATCATGCCCCCAGCATCGCCTGGCCGCAGACGCGAATGACGTTGCCGGTCACCGCGTTCGAGGCCGGGCTGGCGAAGTAGGCGATCGCCTCGGCGACGTCGACGGGCTGCCCGCCCTGCAGCAGCGAGTTCATCCGGCGGCCCACCTCGCGCGTGGCCAGCGGGATGGCGGCCGTCATCTGGGTTTCGATGAATCCCGGCGCGACGGCGTTGATCGTGATGCCCTTCTCATACAGCTCCGGCGCCAGCGCCTGGGTGAGGCCGATCATGCCGGCCTTGGTGGTGGCGTAGTTGGTCTGCCCGCGGTTGCCCGCGATGCCGGCCATCGACGACAGGCCGATCACCCGGCCCCCTTCCCCGATGCTGCCGTTGCCGATCAGGCCTTCGGTAAGCCGTTGCGGGGCAAGGAGATTGACGGCCAGAACCGAATCCCAGCGGGCGTCGTCCATGTTGACCAGCAGCTTGTCGCGGGTGATGCCGGCGTTGTTGACCAGGACGTCGGCGTGCCCGGCGTAGTGGTCGCGCAGGTGCTCGGCGATCTTGTCGACGGCGTCGTCGGCGGTGACGTCCAGCCACAGCGCGGTGCCCCCGACCCGGCTGGCGGTTTCGGCCAGCGTCTCGGCGGCCGACTCCACGTCGATCGCGACCACGCGGGCCCCGTCGCGGGCGAACACCTCGGCGATGCAGGCCCCGATGCCGCGGGCGGCGCCGGTGACGATCGCGACCTTGCCGTCCAGCGGCCGGTCCCAGTCGGCCGGCGGCGTGGAATCGGCCTCCCCGACGTAGAAGACCTGGCCGTCGACGTACGCCGACTTGCCCGACAGGATGAACCGCATCGTCGATTCCAGGCCGGTGGCCGCCGGTTTGGCGGCCGGCGAGAGGTACACCAGCTGCACGGTGGCGCCGTTGCGCAGCTCCTTGCCCAGCGAGCGGGTGAAGCCCTCCAGCGCGCGCTGCGCGATCCGCTCGTCGGTGCTGGCCGCGGCGTCGGGCGTGGTGCCGACCACGACCACGCGGGCGCTGTGGCCCAGATTGCGCAGCACCGGGGTGAAGAACTCGTGCAGGGCCTTCAGCCCCGCCGGGGTGGTGATCCCGGTGGCGTCGAACACCAGGCCGGCGAACTGGTCGGCCCAGCGGCCGCCGAGGTTGGCGCCCACCACGTCGTAGTCCTTGGCCAGCGCCGCGCGCAGCGGCTCGACCACCCTGCCGTCGCCGCCGATCAGCAGGGATCCGGCCAGCGGCGGGTCGCCCGGCCGGTAGCGGCGCAGGTTCTCGGGCTGCGGGACGCCAAGTTGCTTTGCCAGAAACGATCCGGGCCCGGAGTTGACGACCTGCGAGAACAGATCGGACGAGCGCTTGGGAGCCACTGAGCTGCCTTCCATTTCGTTCGGGTTCGTTCGGGTGGTGGGGTGCCCGTTATCGGCCAACCGTATCGGGGACGAACTTACTTCAGAGTAAGAACAGTGGGTAGTATGGCCTGTGACGGCCGGTTCAAGACTGGTGTACCCGGAGATGCACGGAGAGAAAAGTGGCCCCTGAGAGCAAGAGCAGGCGACCCGTCGCGGTATTGGGCGGCAATCGCATTCCATTCGCGCGGTCCGACGGCGCCTACGCGGAGGCGTCCAACCAGGACATGTTCACCGCGGCCCTGGACGGGCTGGTGGACAGGTTCGGTCTGGCCGGCGAGCGGCTGGGCGCGGTCGTCGGCGGCGCGGTGCTCAAGCACAGCCGCGACTTCAACCTGACCCGCGAATGCGTGCTCGGCTCCGCGCTGTCGTCGTACACGCCGGCGTTCGACATCCAGCAGGCGTGCGGGACCGGCCTGCAGGCCGCGATCGCCGCGGCCGACGGGGTGGCGTCCGGCCGCTACGAGGTCGCCGCCGCCGGCGGGGTGGACACCACCTCCGACCCGCCGATCGGCCTGGGCGACAACCTGCGTCGCCAGCTGCTCAAGCTGCGCCGGTCCAAGTCCAACCTGGAGCGGCTCCGGCTGGTCGGCACGCTGCCGGCCACCCTCGGGCTCGAGATCCCCGCCAACAGCGAGCCGCGCACCGGGCTGTCGATGGGCGAGCACGCCGCCATCACCACCAAGCAGATGGGCATCAAGCGCGTCGACCAGGACGAGCTGGCCGTGGCCAGCCACCGCAACATGTCCGCCGCCTACGACCGCGGCTTCTTCGACGACCTGGTCACGCCGTTCTTGGGGCTGTACCGGGATGACAACCTGCGGCCCAACGCGGGCACCGAGAAGCTGGCGACGCTGCGCCCGGTCTTCGGCGTGAAGAACGGCGACGCGACGATGACGGCCGGCAACTCGACCCCGCTGACCGACGGCGCCTCGGTGGCGTTGCTGGCCAGCGAGGACTGGGCGGCCGCCCACTCGCTGGAGCCGCTGGCCTTCCTGGTGGACGCGGAGACCGCCGCGGTCGACTACGTCAACGGCCGCGACGGGCTGCTGATGGCCCCCACCTACGCGGTGCCCCGGCTGCTGGCCCGCAACGGGCTGAGCCTGCAGGACTTCGACTTCTACGAGATCCACGAGGCGTTCGCGTCGGTGGTGCTGGCGCACCTGCAGGCGTGGGAATCCGAGGAGTACTGCAAGGAGCGGCTGGGCCTCGACGCCGCGCTCGGCTCGATCGACCGGTCCAAGCTCAACGTGAATGGGTCGTCGCTGGCGGCCGGCCACCCCTTCGCCGCCACCGGCGGGCGGATCCTCGCGCAGGCCGCCAAGCAGCTGGCCGAGAAGAAGGCCGGGCAGAAGGGCGGCGGGACCGTCCGGGCGCTGATTTCGATCTGCGCCGCCGGCGGCCAGGGCGTGGCCGCGATCCTCGAGGCCTGACCGGCCGCCGATGATTTCGGTCACACCGGGTTACTAATGCCCGGGGCGGGGTACCCCCTCGTCCGGATAGCCCCGTGTTGTGGTCTGACCCCCCGACCCCGACGGCAATACGGGGCATCCCTTTAGGTTGCCGCCCGTCAGCGCGGATGGGCGTGTGAAACGGGCCGCCGCTGGAGTGAGGGGATCCAGCGGCGGTCCTTTTCGCATGCCCGCCCAATACAAAAACCCCGCTTCCAGGTGGAAGCGGGGTTTTCGTTGAGGACCGTCAGAACGCGGCCTCGTCGAGCTCCATGATGTCGTTGTCCAGCGTCTCGATGACCTCGCGGGTCGCGGCCAGCAGCGGGAGGAAGTTCTTCGCGAAGAACGACGCCACCGCGACCTTGCCCTCGTAGAAGGACCGCTCGGCACCGCTGGCGCCGGCGTCCAGCGCCGCAACGGCCACCGCCGCCTGACGCTGCAGCAACCAGCCGATGACCAGGTCGCCGACGCTCATCAGGAAGCGCACGGAACCCAGGCCCACCTTGTACAGGCTGGTGACATCCTCCTGCGCAGCCATCAGGTAGCCGGTCAGGGTCGCCGCCATGGCCTGGACGTCGGCCAGCGCCTTACCCAGCTGCTCACGCTCCGTCTTCAGCCGCCCGTTGCCGGACTCGCTGTCGACGAACTTCTGGATCTGGTCCGACACGTGGGCCAGCGCCACACCCTTGTCGCGGACGATCTTGCGGAAGAAGAAGTCCTGCGCCTGGATGGCCGTGGTGCCCTCGTAGAGCGAGTCGATCTTCGAGTCACGGATGTACTGCTCGATCGGGTAGTCCTGCAGGAAGCCGGACCCGCCGAGCGTCTGGAGGCTCTCGGTCAGCTTGGCGTAGGCCTGCTCGGAGCCCACACCCTTGACCACCGGCAGCATCAGGTCGTTGACCTTGACCGCCAGCTCGGCGTCCACCCCGTGCAGCGCCTCGGCCACCGCCGCGTCCTGGTAGGTCGCGGTGTACAGGTACAGCGCGCGCAGACCCTCGGCGTAGGCCTTCTGGGTCATCAGCGACCGGCGCACGTCGGGGTGATGCGTGATGGTCACCCGCGGGGCGGTCTTGTCGGTCATCTGGGTCATGTCGGCGCCCTGCACGCGCTCCTTGGCGTATTCCAGCGCATTCAGGTAGCCGGTCGACAGGGTGGCGATGGCCTTGGTGCCGACCATCATGCGCGCCATCTCGATGACGTCGAACATCTGCGCGATGCCGTTGTGCACCTCGCCGACCAGCCAGCCCTTGGCAGGCACGCCGTGCTGGCCGAAGGACAGTTCGCAGGTGGCGGAGACCTTGAGGCCCATCTTGTGCTCGACGTTCGTCACGAAGACGCCGTTGCGCTCGCCCGGCTCGCCGGTCTCGAAGTCGAACAGGAACTTGGGCACGATGAACAGCGACAGCCCCTTGGTGCCTGGCCCGGCGCCCTCGGGGCGGGCCAGCACCAGGTGAACGATGTTCTCGAACAGGTCGTCGGAGTCGGCGGACGTGATGAACCGCTTCACGCCGTCGATGTGCCAGGAGCCGTCCTCCTGCTGGACGGCCTTGGTGCGGCCCGCGCCCACGTCCGAACCGGCGTCCGGCTCGGTGAGCACCATGGTCGCGCCCCAGCCGCGCTCGGCGCAGAGCACCGCCCACTTCTTCTGCTCCTCGGTGCCGAGGTGGTAGATGACGTTGGCGAAGCCGGCACCGCCGCCATACATCCACACGGCGGGGTTGGCGCCCAAGATGTGTTCGTGCAGCGCCCATACCAGCGCCTTGGGCATCGGCATGCCGCCCAGCGCCTCGTCGATGCCGGCCTTGTCCCAGCCGGCCTCCTGGACCGCGCGCACCGACTTCTTGAAGTTCTCCGGCAGCGTCACCGAGTGGGTCTCGGGGTCGAAGACCGGCGGGTTGCGGTCACCCTCGACGAACGACTCCGCGACCGGCCCCTCGGCCAGCCGGCTGATCTCGGTCAGCATCTCCTGGGCTGTGTCGACATCCAGGTCGCTGTACTCGCCCTGGCCTAAAGCCTTGTCAACGCCGAAAACTTCGAACAGGTTGAACACCTGGTCACGGACGTTGCTCTTGTAGTGGCTCACTACGTTCCTCCTCGTTGAGAATGCCACTTGTGGTTGGGTACTAGGTCTAAGTTACCCACCAGTAACTGCCCTAAAATATATCCGTTATTTGCGTCAGCGCAAGCGAGTGTGAGCTACATTGCAGCAGCTAACTAACCAACCGGTTGGGCAGCCCGGTACTAGCCCATTGACCTGCGGGGACGCTCGCCGGGGACGGACGTGAGTCGCGTCACTGCGTTGCCCGTGGTGGACCTGCGGGCCGCCCCGGCGCCGCTGCGGGAGAGCCTCCGGGAGGCCGCTCACGAGGTCGGATTCTGCTACCTGATCGGCCACGGCGTACCCGAGGCGCTGGCCGGCAGGGTGCTCGCCGCGGCCCGGCGGCTGTTCGCGCTGCCCGACGCCGACAAGGACGCCATCGCGATGGTGCGCAGCCCGCACTTCCGCGGCTACACGCGGCTGGGCGGCGAGCTGACCCAGGGCCGGGTGGACTGGCGCGAGCAGATCGACCTCGGGCCCGAACGGCCCGCGATCGGCGGGCCCGGCAAGCCGGACTACCTGTGGCTGCAGGGCCCGAATCAGTGGCCGCCGGCCCTGCCCGAGTTGCCCGGGATCATCGCCGAGTGGGACGCCGCGCTGTCCGCGGTGGCGCGAACCCTGCTCGGGCATTGGGCGGCGTCGCTGGGCAGCGCTCCCGACGTCTTCGACGCCGCCTTCGCCGACGCGCCCGCCACGCTGATCAAGGTCATCCGCTACCCCGCCCGCGCGGCCAGCTCGCAGGGGGTGGGCGCCCACCGCGACGCCGGCGCGCTGACGCTCTTGTTGGCCGAGCCGGGCAGCCGCGGGCTGCAGGTGCGGCGGCGGAGGGGCGGCTCCGACGGCTGGATCGACGTGCCGCCCGTGCCCGGGGCCTTCATCGTCAACATCGGCGAGCTGCTCGAGGTGGCGACCGGCGGCTACCTGAGGGCCACCGAACACCGGGTGAACCTGGACGGTCCAGCGGCGGAGCGGATTTCGGTGCCGTACTTCTTCAACCCGCGGCTGGACGCGCAGCTGCCGGTGCTGTCGCTGTCGCAGGAATTCGCGGCGCTGGCCGCCGCACGGCACGACCCGGCCGACCCGATCTTCTCGGTGTACGGCCGCAATGCCTGGAAGAGCAGGCTGCGGGCGCATCCGGATGTGGCGGCCGCGCACGGATACTCGGCAGGTAGGGTCGACAGCGAGAATTCCGTTCTCGGCTCAAAGGAGCGATGAAGTCCGGTGAATTCGAACAGCAATCTCACGCCGTCGTCGCTGCGTGAAGCCTTCGGCCACTTCCCGACCGGGGTGGTGGCCATCGCTGCCCAGGTCGACGGCGTGCGGGAAGGCTTGGCGGCCAGCACCTTCGTCCCGGTCTCGCTGGAACCGCCGCTGGTGTCGTTCTGCGTGCAGAACACCTCGACCACGTGGCCGAAGCTCAAAGGCGTGCCGACCCTGGGCATCAGCGTGCTGGGCGAGGCCCATGACGTGGCCGTGCGGACGCTGGCCGCCAAGACCGGTGACAGGTTCGCCGGCCTGGAAACGGTCTCCAGTGAAACGGGCGCCGTCTTCATCAAGGGCACGGCGCTATGGCTGGAGAGCGCGATCGAGCAACTCATCCCGGCCGGGGATCACACCATCGTGGTGCTGCGGGTCAGCCAGGTCACGGTGGACGCCGAAGTGGCGCCGATCGTCTTTCACCGCAGCGAATTGCGCCGGCTCGGCGTCTAGCCGGCTCGACGCGGACGCGCCCTAGGGGCGGTGGCCGAGTTCTTCCCGATAGCTGTCGATGCGCCGCTCGATCTCGGCCGCGTCATCCTGCCGGCCCTCTTTGCGCGCGAGTTCGGCGCGGACCGACAGCTCGCGGATCGCGGTGCGGATCTCGTTGACGCTGGTGGTTCCTCGCATGGGGTGCGGGTACCCGATGCGGACGGGGCCTTAACGGCGGAACAGCTTGTTACCCAGCCACACGACGGGGTCGTATTTCCGATCCGCGACCCGCTCTTTCATCGGGATCAGCGCGTTGTCGGTGATCTTGATGTTTTCCGGGCACACCTCGGTGCAGCACTTGGTGATGTTGCAGTAGCCGAGGCCGTGGGATTCCTGCGCCTGGTTGCGCCGGTCCAGCGTGTCCAGCGGGTGCATCTCCAGCTCGGCGATGCGCATCAAGAAGCGCGGGCCGGCGAACGCCTTCTTGTTCTCCTCGTGGTCGCGGACCACGTGGCAGACGTTCTGGCACAGGAAGCACTCGATGCACTTGCGGAACTCCTGCGAGCGCTGCACGTCCGCCTGGGCCATCCGGTATTCCCCGGGCTGCAGATCCTTCGGCGGCGCGAAAGACGGGATCTCCCGGGCCTTTTCGTAGTTGAACGAGACGTCGGTGACCAGGTCGCGGATCACCGGGAACGTCCGCAGCGGCGTGACGGTCACCACCTCGTCCTCGGCGAACGTCGACATCCGGGTCATGCACAGCAACCGGGGGTAGCCGTTGATCTCCGCCGAGCACGATCCGCATTTACCGGCCTTGCAGTTCCATCGGACCGCGAGGTCGGGGGTCTGGGTCTGCTGCAGGCGATGGATGATGTCGAGCACCACCTCGCCCTCGTTGACCTCGACCGTGAAGTCCTGCAGCGCGCCGCTGGCGTCGTCGCCGCGCCACACCCGCATGGTGGCGTTGTAGCTCATTAGCCTCTCCGTCCTGGGTGGTCGGCCAGCTCTTCGTCGGTGTAGTACTTCTCCAGCTCGGAGATCTCGAAGAGCTCCAGCAGATCGGACCGCATCGGCGTCTGGTCCTCGCGCGTGATGGTGACGTCGGGGATGACGTCGTCACCGCCCGCCGCGCGGCACACCAGCAGCACCTTGCGCCACGACGAATCCATCGACGGGTGGTCGTCGCGGGTGTGGCCACCGCGGCTTTCGGTGCGTTCCAGCGCGGCCTTGGCCACGCACTCGCTGACCAGCAGCATGTTGCGCAGGTCGATGGCCAGGTTCCAGCCGGGGTTGTACTGGCGGCCGCCCTCCACATGGATGTTCTTGAACCGCTCGCGCAGCTTGTCGAGCCGGCCGAGGGCCTCGGAGATCTCCTCCGACTTGCGGATGATGCCCACCAGATCGTTCATCGACTGTTGCAGCTCCAGCTGCAGGGTGTAGGGGTTCTCGCCGGCGCCGTCGGCGGGTCCCTCGAAGGGGGCCAGCGCCCGCCGGGCCGCCGCGTCGACGGCGTCCTGGGCGACGGCCGGGCGGCTGCTCAGCGCGCGCACGTAGTCGGCGGCGCCCAGGCCGGCCCGCCGGCCGAACACCAGCAGGTCGGACAGCGAGTTGCCGCCCAACCGGTTCGAGCCGTGCATGCCGCCGGAGCACTCACCCGCCGCGAACAGCCCGGGCACCGTGGCCGCGCCGGTGTCGGCGTCGACCTCGACGCCGCCCATCACGTAGTGGCAGGTCGGCCCGACTTCCATTGGCTCCTTGGTGATGTCGACGCCCGCCAGCTCCTTGAACTGGTGGTACATCGACGGCAGGCGCCGCTTGATCTCCTCGGGCGTCAGCCGGGACGCGATGTCGAGGTACACCCCGCCGTGCGGGGTGCCCCGGCCGGCCTTGACCTCGGAGTTGATCGCGCGCGCGACCTCGTCGCGCGGCAGCAGGTCCGGGGTGCGGCGGGCCGAGTCGTTGTCCTTGAGCCACTGGTCGGCCTCTTGCGCGGTCTCGGCGTACTGGCCTTTGAACACCGGCGGGATGTAGTCGAACATGAACCGCTTGTCATCGGAGTTCTTCAGCACGCCGCCGTCGCCGCGGACGCCCTCGGTGACGAGGATCCCCTTCACGCTGGGCGGCCACACCATGCCCGTCGGGTGGAACTGGACGAACTCCATGTTGATCAGCGACGCGCCCGCCCGCAGGGCCAGCGCGTGCCCGTCGCCGGTGTACTCCCAGGAGTTCGACGTCACCTTGAACGACTTGCCGATGCCGCCGGTCGCCAGCACCACCGCGGGGGCCTCGAACAGGACGAAGTTGCCGCTTTCGCGCCAGTAACCGAAGGCCCCGGCGATCGCGTCACCGTCCTTGAGCAGTTCGGTGATCGTGCATTCGGCGAAGACCCTGATCCGCGCCTCGTAGTCGCCGAGCTCGGCGAAGTCCTCCTGCTGCAGCGAGACGATCTTCTGCTGCATGGTGCGGATCAGCTCCAGGCCGGTGCGGTCACCGACGTGCGCCAGCCGGGGGTAGGTGTGCCCGCCGAAGTTGCGCTGGCTGATCTTGCCGTCCTTGAGGCGGTCGAACAGCGCGCCATAGGTCTCCAGCTCCCAGACCCGGTCGGGGGCCTCCTTGGCGTGCAGCTCGGCCATCCGCCAGTTGTTGAGGAACTTCCCGCCGCGCATGGTGTCGCCGAAGTGGGTCTTCCAGTTGTCTTTCGGGTTGGTGTTCCCCATCGACGCGGCGCAGCCGCCCTCGGCCATGACCGTGTGGGCCTTGCCGAAGAGGGACTTGCACACCACCGCGACCTTGAGGCCGCGTTCCCGCGCCTCGATGACCGCGCGGAGCCCCGCGCCGCCGGCACCGATGACGACTACGTCGTAGGAGTGCCGTTCGACCTCAACCATGAAACCCTCGCTAAGTTCCGATTCTATTTCAAATGGCTTGTCAGCCAACAAATCTCAGGTCAGGAATGGTGCCGCTGGCCACCAGCGCGATGTAGAAATCGGTGATCATCAGCGTGCCCAGCGTGATCCAGGCGTACAGCTTGTGCCGGGTGTTGATGCGGCTGACCTGCGTCCAAATCCAGTAGCGCACAGGATGCTTGGAGAAGTGCTTGAGCCGCCCACCGGTGACGTGCCGGCAGGAGTGGCAGGACAGCGTGTAGATCCACAGCATGACGACGTTGCCGACCAGGATCAGGTTGCCCAGCCCGAAACCGAATCCGCCCGGCCCGCTGTCGGAGTGGAACGCGACGATCGCGTCGTAGCTGTTGATCACCGAGATGATGCAGGCGATGTAGAAGAAGTACCGGTGGCTGTTCTGAATGATCAGCGGGAAGCGGGTCTCGCCGGTGTAGTGCGCGCGGGGCTCTGCCACCGCGCAGGCGGTGGGCGACTGCCACACCGTGCGGTAGTAGGCGCCGCGGTAGTAATAGCAGGTGAGCCGGAACAGCAGCAGGAACGGCAGCGAGAGCGCCGCATACGGCAACCACCAGACGTCCGGCAGGAATTGCGGCCAGATGTCGCCGGCCTCCCCGCAGGCCTTGCTGAGGCACGGCGAGTAGAACGGCGTCAGGTAGTGGTACTTCGGAACGAAGAAGTAATTCTGCTGGAACGCACGCGCCGTCGCGTAGATGACGAATGCGGCGAAACCCAGGTCGATCCGCAGCGGCGACATCCACCACCGGTCGGTGCGTAGGGTCCGTTGCGGGATGTTGGCGCGCGTCGGTGAAAAGACACCTGACGCAGGACGGTTCGCCGTGGGTGCGCTCATCTAGTGTTCCTCTTCGAACGGGCTGTTGGTCGAAGGGTACACAGAGAGCACCCCCTGATTTGCGGGGGGCTTGGGTTGTCAGGACCTGTTGTGACCCCCGACACCCTCGTCGTCGACATCGCGCCAAAAATCGCTGTCGTATTGGGTGTCGGGAATGGCGATTTTCTCGCCGGAGTGCTGCACCGTTGCGCGGGCCAGATCCAATTCGGAGATATCGGAATCGAGCAACTCGACGTCGGAAAGGATCCGGTCGGCGTCGATGACGATGCGGCGCATCGCCGGGCTGTCGCCGTACCGCGCCCGCAGCGAGTGCACGCACCGTCGCAAGCCGCCGATGAGGTCGTGCAGTTCGGCGAGTTCAGCAGTGCCAGTTGGGCTCGTCAACGGTTCTCCTCGGATCTCCCCGCGCTTGACGGTGTCACGGATCACAGTACGCCCTCGATACTAGCCACCGCGGCGGCCTAATGTCGGAGACCATGACAGGCCCAACGATCGCCGCGCGGGCGACGGCGCTGCTCGAGCTGCACCAGCCGGGCAACCCGGTGATCCTGCCGACGGTGTGGGACGCGTGGTCCGCCCGTGTCGCCACCGACGCCAGATTCGCCGCCCTGACCGTCGGCAGCCATCCGCTGGCGGATTCCGTCGGCAAGCCCGACGGCGAGGGCATGTCGTTCGAGGACGTGCTCGCGCGCGTCGCGCAAATCACGGCGGCCGTCGAGGTGCCGGTGTCGGTCGACATCGAATCCGGGTACGGGCAGGCGCCGGCGCGGCTGATCGAGGGCCTGCTGGGCGCGGGCGCGGTGGGCCTGAACGTCGAGGACACTGTGCATGCCGAGGGCAAGCGGCTGCGGTCGGCCGGCGAGCACGCCGAACTGGTCGCGGCGCTGCGGTCGGCCGCCGACGCGGCCGGGGTGCACGTCGTGATCAACGCCCGCACCGATCTTTTCCTGCGCAAGGACGGCGACGATGCCGACCGGGTCGAACGGGCGATAGCGCGGTTGACCGAGGCGGCTCAGGCGGGCGCGGACGTCCTGTACCCGGTGGGCCGACACGACCCGGACACGTTGCGGCGCTTGGCCACCGAGTTGCCGCTGCCGATCAACGCGATCGCGCTGCCCGACCGAGACGACCCGGCATCGTTCGGCCCCCTGGGCGTCGGCCGGATCAGCTTCGGCCCCTATTTGCAGGCCGCGCTCGCCGGACGCGCCAAGGAGCTGCTGGCCCGCTGGGCCTGACCGGGACCGGCCTTCAGATCGGTTCCAGCATCCGGTGCGGCCGCCGAAGCGCGCGGCTGACCGGATCGTCGCGGCTCGGATTGCGCGGTTTCGGCGGCGGGTGCGCGACGAGGTCGGCGACGTCGGGAACCTGCGCGCATCGGTGGCACACGCGGTCCGCACCGATGACGCCCCCGCAGTCGGCATGGCGGTAGGTCCTCCTGTTGGGCTTGTCGACGTAGTTCTCGTTGCCCCAGGTGATCATCGACCAGATCAGCGGCCATAGCTGCCTGCCCTTGGCGGTCACCCGGTAGTCACCCGAATCCTTGGTCAGCACGCGTTGTTCGACCAGGAAGCCCAGCCTTTCGGACAGCACCGCTTTCGGGATCCCGAGATGGCGCTGCAGGTCGCTGAAGCGCCGCGCCCCGTAGAAGGCGTCGCGCAGGATCAGCAGTGTCCACCGTTCGCCGACGATCTCCAGGGACCGCGCGATGGGGCAGCTCTCGGCGGGATATTCGCGGGGAAGGGCCACGGCGTCGATGCTACGCCTTGTGGGTTCGTTCACCGAACCATATACTCGACGGGAAGGAGTTCATTCACCGAACCAATGTGCGGCCTGCGAAGCGAAGAGGAAGACGATGACGACCAGCGTTCAACCGGCCGAATGCACCGTGGTGCCGCACTCGATGAATCGCATCGACGTGGCCACCGGCGTGGAATTCGACGAATTCCGAACCGCTTTCGAGAAGGCCGCGCCGCCGTTCGACCGGAACTCGGTGCAAGAGATCGTCGCGCGCGGGGGCAGCTGGGACGACGTCCTCGCGGCCGCGGCGCGCAACGCCCCGCACGGCCTGATGGTCTACGCCACCATCGACGCCCTGCCCCTGCTAGGCCTCGCGGGCCACACGACGAAGGCGGTGGAGTACCTGCTCGGCAACCACACGATCGCCGAGACCATGTTTCGGCACGACGCGAGGGCGCTGTTGTATGCGCCCCTGCGCGTGCTCGTCTACGCCGACGCCGACGGCAATGCCGTGTTCTCGATGGACCAGCCCAGCGCGGCGTTCGGCAGCCTGGGCATCGCCGCGGTGACCGCGGTGGGCGAGCAGCTCGACCGCAAGGTGGCAAACCTGTTGCGGGTCATCGGAATCGACGCCGCCGCCGCCTTCGGGTGCTAGACGCGCCGAATCCGGCGGAGTCAGATGCCCCGCCGGATTCGTCGCGGTTGACCGCGAATTACTTGGTGATCGCGATGCGCTGCGGCTGGGCCCCGGCGTACGCCCCGGCGACCCGGACCGTCAGCACGCCGGCGTCGTAGGACGCCGCGATGGCCTCGCTGGTGACGTGCGCGGGCAGCTGGAACGTCCGGCGGAACGAGCCGTAACGAATCTCCCGCAGCGTCCGGCCGTTCTGCTCTTCCGCGTGCTCGTCGCGGTGTTCGCCGTGGATCACCAGGCGGCCGTTCTCCACCTCGACGTTGACGTCCTTGTCTACGTCCACGCCGGGCAGTTCGAGGCGCACGACGGCGTCATCGCCATCCCTGACGACCTCGGCGGCCGGGGTGAATCCGCTGGTGACCGGCTTGAACCAGTCGGTCGCTGCCGCGGGGCCGAAAAAGTCGCGCAGCCACCGGTCGGTGTCCCAGGCCGGTCGCGACCACAATGCGAGGTTGCTCATGGGGTTCTCCTTTTGCTTCCTTGTGCTTCCTTGTGAGTTTGCTGTGACCGGCGCGCTGCCGGACGGCTATTTCTAGAAACTTGAGTCTGCCCCGCTTAAGTTCCACTCGGGCGTTCGCCGGCAGCGAACACCTTCACAGCGGCCGTTGTGAGGTGTGAGGGCGCCGTCATGTGGGTGTCACATTCCGCGATTTTTCCTTAATTTGGGGCCCCTACCCTCATGGCATGGCCCAATCCGAAACCGCGCGTGAGCACTGTGCCGCGCGTCACGTCATTGTGGTCGGGCACGGCATGGTTGGCCACCGCATGGTCGAGGCGCTCCGTGCCCGCGACACCGAGGGGTATTGGCGTATCACGGTTTTGGCGGAGGAGGCCGACGCGGCGTACGACCGCGTCGGCCTGACCTCCTACACCGAAAGCTGGGACCGGTCGCTGCTGGCGCTGCCCGGCAACGACTACGCCGGCGACGATCGGGTCCGGCTGCTGCTGAACGCGCGCGTCACCGAAATCGACCGGGCGACAAAGTCGGTGGTGACCGCCGACGGTCAACGGCACAGCTACGACGCCCTGGTGCTGGCCACCGGGTCGTATGCGTTCGTCCCGCCCGTTCCCGGCCATGACCTGCCGCTGTGCCACGTCTACCGCACGCTCGACGACCTCGACGCCATCCGGTCCGACGCCCAGCGCACCCTGCGGGCCGGCCGCGCTTCGGGGGTGGTCATCGGCGGCGGCCTGCTGGGGCTGGAAGCCGCTAATGCGCTGCGCCAGTTCGGTTTGCAGACGCACGTCGTCGAGATGATGCCGCGGCTGATGGCCCAGCAGATCGACGAGGCCGGCGGTGCGCTGCTGGCCAGGATGATCACCGAGCTCGGCATCGAGGTGCACGTCGGCACGGGCACCGAGTCCATCGAATCCGTCGACCACGCCGACGGCTCGACGTCGGTGCGGGTGCGCCTGACCGACGGCGACGTCATCGACGCCGGCGTGGTGATCTTCGCGGCCGGGGTCCGGCCGCGCGACGAGCTGGCGGCCGCCGCCGGGCTGACGCGGGCCGAGCGGGGCGGCGTGCTCACCGACTTGTCCTGCCAGACCAGCGATCCCGACATCTACGCGATCGGGGAGGTCGCCGCGATCGAGGGGCGCTGCTATGGCCTGGTCGGGCCGGGCTATACCTCCGCCGAGGTGGTGGCCGACCGGCTGCTGGACGGCGCCGCGGAATTCCCAGAAGCGGACCTGTCGACGAAGCTCAAACTGCTGGGCGTCGACGTCGCCAGCTTCGGTGACGCCATGGGCTCGACCGAGAACTGCCTCGAGGTCGCCATCAACGACGCGGTGAACCGGACGTACGCCAAACTGGTGCTGTCCGACGACGCCAAAACCCTGCTCGGCGGGGTGCTGGTGGGCGACGCCTCGTCATACGGGGTGCTGCGGCCCATGGTCGGCAGCGAGTTGCCGGGCGATCCGCTCGCGCTGATCGCGCCGGTCTCGTCGGACGGCGGGGCGGCCTTGGGCGTTGGGGCGCTGCCGGATTCGGCGCAGATCTGCTCCTGCAACAACGTCACCAAGGGCGACCTGAAGGGCGCGATCGCCAGCGGCTGCGCCGACGTTCCCGCGCTGAAGTCGTGCACCGCGGCGGGCACGTCGTGCGGGTCGTGCGTGCCGTTGCTCAAGCAGCTCCTGGAAGCCGAGGGCGTGGAGCAGTCCAAGGCGCTGTGCGAGCACTTCAGCCAGTCGCGGGCCGAGCTCTTCGAGATCATCTCCGCCACCGAGATCCGCACGTTCTCCGGGCTGCTGGAGCGCTTCGGCAGCGGACGGGGTTGCGATATCTGCAAACCCGTGGTCGCCTCCATTTTGGCGTCCACCGGTTCCGACCACATCCTCGACGGCGAGCAGGCCTCGCTGCAGGACTCCAACGACCACTTCCTGGCCAACATCCAAAAGAACGGCAGCTACTCGGTGGTCCCGCGGGTGCCCGGCGGTGACATCAAGCCGGAGCACCTCATCCTGATCGGCCAGATCGCGCAGGACTTCGGGCTTTACACCAAGATCACCGGCGGTCAGCGGATCGACCTGTTCGGCGCGCGCGTCGACCAGTTGCCGCAGATTTGGCAGCGGCTCGTCGACGGCGGCATGGAATCCGGCCACGCCTACGGCAAGGCGCTGCGCACGGTGAAGAGTTGCGTGGGCAGCGACTGGTGCCGCTACGGCCAACAGGATTCGGTGCAGCTGGCCATCGACCTGGAGCTGCGCTACCGCGGCCTGCGCGCCCCGCACAAGATCAAGCTCGGCGTCTCGGGTTGCGCGCGGGAGTGCGCCGAGGCGCGCAGCAAGGACGTCGGCGTGATCGCCACGGAGAAGGGGTGGAACCTCTACGTCGGCGGCAACGGCGGCATGACGCCCAGGCACGCTCAGCTGCTGGCCAGCGACCTGGACACCGAGACGCTGGTCCGCTACGTCGACCGGTTCCTGATGTACTACATCCGGACCGCCGACCGGTTGCAGCGCACCGCGCCGTGGGTCGAGTCGCTGGACGGCGGCCTGGATCACGTCCGCGAGGTCGTGTGTGCCGACTCCCTGGGCCTGGCCGGCGAATTCGAGGCCGCAATGGAGCGGCATGTGCAGAACTACAAGTGCGAATGGAAGGGCGTGCTGGAGGACCCGGACAAGTTGTCGCGGTTCGTCTCCTTCGTCAACGCCCCGGACGCCGTCGACTCGACGGTGACCTTCACCGAGCGTTCCGGACGCAAAGTACCCGTGCCCATCGGCATGCCGAGGGTCCGTGTGGGAGAGGAATCATGACAGTTCTCAACGACATTCAGGTATGGACCACCGCCTGCGCCTACGACCGGCTGATCCCGGGTCGCGGCGTCGGGGTGCTCCTCGACGACGGCACGCAGGCGGCGCTGTTCCGGCTCGACGACGGGTCGGTGCACGCGGTCAGCAACATCGACCCCTTTTCCGGGGCGGCGGTGCTCTCGCGCGGTATCGTGGGGGACCGCGGCGGCCGTGTCACCGTCCAATCCCCGTTGCTCAAGCAGGCTTTCGCGCTCGAGGACGGTTCCTGCCTGGACGACCCGCGGGTCTCGGTGCCGGTGTATCAGGTGCGGGTGACGCCCGAGGGCGAGGTCCAGATCGCCGCCTGAGCGCTCAGCGGGTGATGTCGCCGACCAGGTAGCGCTGCATCGTCGGGCCGATGGCGTCGACCAGCGTGTCGACCGGCATCGAGTGCAGCGGCTCGGAGCGGATGCCGTAGCGCATGATGCCGAGGCCGACCAGCTGGGAGGCGCACAACGACGCCCGCACGGCCACCTTGTCGGCGCCCAGCATCTTCAGGATCGGGCCGAAAACCGGGCCGATGAACATGGCCTCGACGATTTCGGCGGTCTTGGCCATGCCGGTGGAGGCGACCGCACTGGCCGCGAAGGGGCCGCCGCCGGCCGCGTCCCAGGTGGTGATCAGCATGTGCAAGGTTCGCCGGCCCACCTGGTTCACCCCGCCGGTGACGATCCGATCGATGAACTCCGGTGTGCCGAAGGGCAACCGCAGCATCTTCGCCACCGGGTCAAGGAGCCCGCGCGAGGGCTCTTCGCGGCGAGGCATGAAGCCAGAATCGCCGGTATGTGAGCAAAGATCAAGCGTCGCGCGCCGCGGCGCGCCTCTTCGGGTGGGGCCCTTGGGCCATCAGGAGGCTGGGCCGGCGCGACGCGTGCCGCGCCGCGACGGGGACGAGTCCGGGCGCGGCCCGGCGGAACCGGTTCGCGACGAGCCGGGCCAACCCGGGGTGGGTGCCCAGCGGTTGGCTCACCACGTCGGCGCCGCTGGCCAGCAGGCGTTGTTGAAACAGGCCGTCGGCCAGGAGGTAGGAGGCGACCACCACGCGCCGTGCGCCGCCGCGCCGGGCGGCGGCCACCGCGTCGTCCACCGACGGACCCCCGCTGGCCGCGAATCCCAGCCGCACCCGCGCCCCGACGATCGCCGACAACGTCGTCGCGGTGACGTGCAGGTCCGCGCGCGCCCGCGGATCCGTGGTGCCCGCCGCCGCGAGGACCACCGAATCACCCAGCCGCCAGCCGGATTTCACCAGCTGGTCGGCGAGTATCCGCGCGATCTCGCCGCTCGGCCCCAGGGCGGGGGCGAGCGTGACGTGCGGGTGGCCGCTGGCCGCGAGATGGGCGGGCAGGTCGGTGCGCACGTGATAGCCCCGCGACAAGAACGCCGGCACCACGACCGCCGGGCGGCCGCCGGCCGCCGCCCGCGACAGCACCTCGCTGGGGCTGGGACCCAACACGTCGACGAACGCGACCTGCACCCGGCGGTCGAGCATTGCGCTCACCCGCGCCGCGAGGTCGCCGATCATCGCGACACCGCCCGGGCGGCGGGTGCCGTGTGCGGCGAGGATCAGGTCCACGGGTCGCCCATGGGATCGTCGACGGCGAGCCGGTAGCCGCGCTTGACCACGGTGGCGACCATGTTCTTGTCGCCCAACGCAGTTCGCAGCCGGAGCACGGCCGTGTCGACCGCATGCGGATCGTTGCTGTTGCCCGGCAGCACCCGCAACAGTTCGGTGCGCGCGACGACGTCGCCCGGCCGTTGCGCCAGCGCGCGCAGCACCGACATCCCCGACGGCGACAGCAGTTTGATCGCGCCGTCCACCAGCACGCAGGTGCCGCGGATGTCGAGCGTGTGCCCGGCCACCTTGACGGTGCACGAGCCGAGCAGCGGTAACTCCTCGGCGATGTGCCGGGCCAACGCCCCTAACCTCATTCGCTCGGGCGCCGATGTCGGTACGCCTTTGCGGATCAGCGGTTTGGACGTCACCGGGCCGACGCACATGGCGTGCACGTCGCTGCGCAATGCCCCCAGCACCTGGTCCTCGATGCTGAGCTCGCGGCTGCGTTCCAGCACCGCGGCGGCGGCGGGCGCCGAGGTGAACGTGACCGCATCGAATTGCCGGCGCGCGATCCCGGTGACCAGCTGGTCGAAATCGCCGCCCAATGGTGTTGGCTTCCAGCGGTAGACCCGGATGGGGATCACTTCGGCCCCCGCGAAGCGCAGCCCGCCGAGGAACTCCGGGAACGGGTCCCAGGCGTCGGCGGCGCCGTGCAGCTGGATGGCGACCCGCAGCCCGGACACTCCCGACTCGAGCAGATACTCGAGCACCTCGTGTGAGGATTCGGACTCAGGGGACCACTCCTCGTGCAGGCCGGCGGCGCGCACCGCCCCGGTCCCCTTCGGCCCGCGGGACACGATCCGCGCCGACGACAGCGACGCGACGAGCTGGTTGGCCAGGCCCCACCCCTCGGCGGCGGCGAGCCAGCCGCGAAATCCGATGCCGGTGTGCACCACCAGGATGTCGGGCGGGTCGGCGATCAAAGCCTCTGTGTGACGGTGCAATTCGTCATCGTCGGGCAGCGCGATCATGTTGATCGCCGGGGCGCTGCAAACCTCCGCGCCCTGCCGGCTCAAGAGCGCGCACAGCTCCTCGGCGCGGCGGGCGGACGTGACCGCAACCCGGTAGCCGGTGAGCGGCGCGGATTTTGGTTGGGCCATATGACCTGTGTATGCCTGTGACATTTCCGATGCGTTACCGCGCAATTGCTGACGGATTGCCCCTGTTGCGACCACCATCACACGCGGACGGCCTCGGCTTCCAGGACCGCTCCCGTCCTGCTCGCGGCGGGGGCCGGCCGGCGCACGTACAGCATCCAGGTCATGACCGCGGCGACGAAGTAGGAGGCCAAAAAGATCCAATACGCCGACGTCTCGGTGCCGCTGCTGAGGTAGGACTGGCGCAGCGCCATGTTGATTCCGACGCCGCCCAGCGCGCCGACCGCGGAGCAGATGCCGATCAGCGCGCCCGATTTCGCGCGCGCCCACCGGCGGCGTTCGGCCTCGGTGAGGTCCAGCCCGCGCCCGCGCGCCTCGTAGATCGAGGGGATCATCTTGAACACCGACCCGTTGCCCATCCCGGACAGGACGAACAGCACCATGAAGCCGACGACCGAGCCGACCATGCTGACCGGACGGCCGGCGGCGTGGTGGTCGTCCAGGGTGCTGAGGGTGACCAGCAGCCCGGCGCCCAGGATCATGCCGCACAGGACGCCCAGGGTGACGCGGCTTCCGCCGCGGCGGTCGGCCAGCCTGCCGCCATAGATCCGCGCCAGCGACCCCAATAGTGGCCCCAGGAAGGCGATCTGGGCGGCGTGCAGCGCGGCGTGCCTGGCGGTTTCCCCGTTGTCCACGAAGTTGACCTGCATCACCTGGCCGAAGGCGAAGGAAAAACCGATCCAGGAGCCGAAGGTGCAGATGTAGAGCAGGGAGATCACCAGGGTGTCGCGCTCGAACAGGATCGAGCGCATCGTGGCCACCTCGGTGCCGTGATGCACGTTGTCCATGAACAGCACGGCCGCGATGCCGGCGAGGGCCAGCAACACCAGGTAGACCGCGCACACCCAGTACGGCGCCTGGTGCCCCGCGGTGGCGAGCACCAGCAGTCCGACCAGCTGGATGACCGCGACCCCGAGGTTGCCCACGCCCGCGTTGATCGCCAGCGCCGCACCCTTGAGGCGCTGCGGGTAGAAGGCGTTGACGTTGGCCAGCGAGGCCGCGTAGTTGCCGCCGCCCAGGCCGGTCAGCGCGGCACAAATGACGTAGGGCCACAGCGGGAGCCCGGGGTTGGCCAGCAACCCGATGGTGCCGGCGGTCGGGATCAGCAGCACGAACGCCGAGAACGCCGTCCAGTTGCGGCCGCCGAAGGCGGCGATTCCCAGCGTGTACGGTATGCGCGCGCAGCCACCGGCCAGGGTGGCGACGGCGCCCAGCAGCAACTTGTCGCCGGCCGAGAAGCCGTAGACCGACGCGGGCATGAACAGGGCCATGACGGGCCACAGTGTCCAGATGGAAAAGGCGACATGGTCGCCGGCTACGGTGCAGAGCAGGTTGCGGCGCGCGATCCTCTTGTTGCCGGCATCCCAAGCCGCCGTGTCTTCCGGATTCCAATCCGTGATGCGGTGGCTGCGGCCCATGCGGTGTGCACCTTTCTGTCAAACTCTTCGAGCGGGTTCGTCCCGGGCGGCGACGACGATGTCGCCGGGATATCGCGCGCTCGTACCGGCGAAATCGCCTGGGCGCGTTGATGACTGACTGCTGCCAACCGCGGGCGCGCCAATTGGCTCGCGCAAGGCCGCGCGAACGAAGAGACTTGCCCCGCCGTATGTTTCGATGCTCACATTAAAGACGGAACTGCGTCAACTCGATCCGGCCGATATCGCCTGTAAGTTGAATCCCAGTTATCTGGTAAATAGCTGAGCAACAATTCGGCAACGGTAATGGCCGCGGCCTCAAGTGATTTGGCGCGGCCGCTGGATTTAGTGTGAGCTGGAATACATTTCGTTTAAAACGTAATTCCCCGTTGTGACGTGACGGCGAAATTCGCCTTGTTACCAGACGTCGCCCGCGCGCCAGTCACACGCCAGAGGCGCCGAGGTGTCCAGTCTGATGCCGACGGGCAGCACGTACACGCCGCCGTCGTCGTCGGGTGTGCGGACCGGGCCGGTCGGGGCCAGCACCGACGTCGGCCCGCGCCAGGGCAGCCACCCGCGCGCCGCGTATACCCGGCGGGCGGCGTCGGACGAGCTGGCCGCACCCACTTGGTAGGCGCCGCGGATCACCTGCTCCACGCCGTCGAACAGGGCGTGCACCAGGCCCTGCCCCCGGCAGTCCTCCCGCACCGCGACCCCTTCGACGTAACCGCACCGCAGCGCGTCGTCGCCGTAGAACAATCGCCGCTGGATCACCGCGGCGTGCGCGATGATCGCGCCGTGCTGCCAGATCAGGGCATGCATGCCGCCCAGCGTGTGCTCCCAGTCGTCGTCGGTGAAATCTCCGGCGAACGCGGTGGTCACCATCTGGCAGACGCGCTGCCGGGTCTCGCCGTCCAGGTCGGCGGTGTGGACCAGGCGTGCGGTGTGGACCTGGGCTTGCACACTCCTTGTCTACCAGCCCCGTCCAGCGGCCCGCGCTAGGAGAACGGCCACCCCGCGTCGCTCGAGGCGGGCCGACCCGCCGCGCGGGGCCTGGCCCAGTGCAGCCGCACATACTGGCCGGGCCGCACCTGGGCGACCTTGTCGATGTCCTCGTCGGTGACCACGCCCACCACCGGGTAGCCGCCGGTCACCGGGTGGTCCGGTCCCAGGATCACCGGTAAACCGTTGGGCGGCACCTGGATCGCGCCGCGGGTGGTTCCCTCGCTCGGCAGCTGGCGGTCGGGGTACCGGTGCTGCAGCGGCCGGCCCTCCAGCCGCATCCCGACCCGGTCGCTGCGGTCGGATGCCATCCAGATGGTGTGCACGAGCGCGTCGGGATCCACCAGCCAGTCGTCGCGCGGCCCCGGCACCGCCCGCAGCTCCACCAGATGCCCGGCGATGCCGGCCACCGGGGCCTGATCCAGTTCGGGGTAGTCGTCCGTGTGCGCGCCGACCGCCAGCCGGTCGCCGGCCCGCAGCGGCGGCGGGCCGATCGCCGACATCACGTCGTAGCTGCGCGATCCCAGGACCGGCTCGGCGCAGATGCCGCCGCGCACCGCCAGGTACGTCCGCAGGCCGGCGCGCGGGGTGCCCAGGGTGATCACCTGTCCGTCGCGGACATGGTGAATGCTGTTGGTGCCGAACTCGATTCCGTCCACGGTGGGGTCCGTGTCGGCGCCCGTCACCGCGATGTCGACGTCGCCCCCGCAGACCCGGGCGCACAGGCCGCCGAACGTCACCTCGACCGTCGCGCGGTCGTCGGGGTTGGCGACCAGCCGGTTGGCCAGCCGGTGGGCGCTGCGGTCGGCGGCCCCCGAACGGCTGACGCCGAGGTGGGCCAGCCCCGGACGGCCGAGGTCCTCGACGACGGCGAACGGGCCGGTGCGCAGGATTTCCAGGGTCACCATGGCTGCCTCCTCAGACCGCCCGGAACTGAACCCGCATGCCCTGCGTCAGCAACGCGGGGCTGGGACGCTCGAGATCCCACAGGACGGCGCCGGTGCGTCCGATGAGTTGCCAGCCGCCGGGCGACTGCCGCGGATAGATCGCGCTGAATTCTCCGGCGAGGGCGACGGAGCCGGCCGGCACCGAGGTCCGGGGCTCCGCGCGGCGCGGCACCCGCAGCCGCGCGTCGCCGTCGACCAAGTAGGCGAAACCCGGTGCGAATCCACTGAATCCGACCCGCCAGGGGGTGGACGTGTGGGCATCGATCACCTGCGCCACGGTCAGCCCGGTGACCTCGGCGACCTCGCGCAGGTCCGGGCCGTCGTAGACGACGTCGATCACCACGTCGGGGTCGCGGCCCCGCGCGGCGTCCGCGGAGGCGGTGACCCGCATCCTGCGAAGCCGCTGCCGGGTCACCCCCTGCGTGCGCGGGTCGTCGAGTTTGACCAGCACGGTGCGGGCGGCGGGGACGATGTCGAGCACGCCGGGCAGTGCCGCCGCGCGCAAGGCGTCCACCCACGCCAATACCTCAGCGGTGCTGCCACATTGGAGCATCAGCGCTTTGTCGCCGTAGTCGTAGACGGTGTTGCCGACCAGCTCGGTCGACAGCTCCGTGGGGACACCGCCGCTCATGTCCGTCACGCTCATTACTCGACGGTAACTCCGGGATCGGGGCAGGCGGGAGGGGATGCGGACGGATTTTCGAGCACTGCCAGAGGTGCCTTAGCGAACGCTCAAACAGGCCGGGCTCTAACCCAGGATTTTGGCGAGCTGCGGCGGCAGTTGCTCGGCGACGACCGGGTAGCTGAGCGGCGACGCGAACGCGATCGCACCGGCCTGCTCCTTGGTGGTGAAGATGTGGCGGTTCTGGGCGGTCGCCAGCGTGCCCGCCACCTCCGGGTCGGCCTGGAGCGCCTTTTGATCGTCGGGGCTTTCGGTCGTCCAGATCACCACGTCGGCCGAATCGAGCACCGATTTGATCTGATCGCGCGGGATGACGGCGCGGTGATCGCTGCCGAAGGGCTTGATGCCGTCGGAGATGACGAGGCCCATCTGGTTGAGGAAGTCGGTGCGCCAGCCCGCCAGGGTCGCGACCACCGTGCCCTGAAAGAACGTGCCCTGCATCAGCAACGCCTTCTTGCCCTTCCACTGCGGATTCTTCTGGGCGACATCGGTGAACTGCTTGTCGACGGCGTCGATCAGTGACTTCATCTGGTCGGGCTGAAACACCGCCTGGCCGACGGTGGTGGCCTGTTCCTTCCACGGCTCGAAGAAGGCGTCGCCGTCGGATTGTGCGACGGTCGGGGCGATCGCCGACAGCTTCTGATAGGTGTCGGCGTCCAGCCCGGCGTTGACGGCCACGATCAGGTCGGGTTTGAGCCCGCCGATCTGGTCGACCGGGATCCCGTTGTCCAGGTTCAACACCACCGGTTGGGCCGCGCCGAGCTTGGGCTGGGCCCATGGCCACACCGCGAACGGCTGGTCGCCGAACCAGTTGGTCACCGCGACGGGCACCACGCCGAGCGCCAGCAGGTCGTCCTGCTCGGTGTAGCCGGCACTGACGACGCGCTTGGGTGGTTCCTTGAGGACGGTCTGGCCGAACAGGTGGTTGATCGTCACCGACCCGCTGGGCGCGCCGCCCGGGGCCTGTTTGCGCGGCGAGCACGCGGCCTGCGCGCCGGCGATCGCGGCCACCCCCACGGCCCCCGCGAGCTGCAAGAATCCCCGTCGATTCCAACCGCTCATCGCGTGAGATTAGCGCGTTGCAGGCCCCGGCCCGCTGAGCGGCATGCCGGCGTCGGCAAAGTCCCGGGCCCGATGCGCCGGCACGGCCGCCTGCGGCGCGCCGTCGGCGGCGGCTATCATCGGGCCCACCATCGCGCCGACGAACACACGGGCCGCGAAACCGCCTGCGGGACGGGCGATTCCGTCGCCGAGGGCCTAACGGTGTCTGTGGCGGTCGCGGCGTCGCCGTGGGCGGCCTCCCGCCCGCGGGCCTCAAAAAGTTCTGACAGTCCGCCATCGGCCGTTGCGAGATCCACGTATCTCCGACGTAACTGCGCACACCACGACCGGTAACAGTCCGTCCCTAGCGTCGGGTCCGTGACCATGACCACTCCCGAGACCGGCACTGGACTCCTCGCCCCCGCCCCGGCGCGCGGGCATCACCACGGACGGCACTGGATCGACGACTGGCGGCCCGAAGACCCCGCGTTCTGGCAGACGACCGGCAAGCCGATCGCCCGGCGCAACCTGATCTTCTCCATCTTCGCCGAGCACATCGGGTTCAGCGTGTGGATGCTATGGAGCATCGTGGTCGTCCAGATGATGGCCGGCCCGCACGGGCATCCCGGCCCGTCCGGCTGGGCGCTTTCCGCCAGCCAGGCGTTGTGCCTGGTCGCCGTGCCCAGCGGCGTCGGCGCCTTCCTGAGGCTGCCGTACACCTTTGCCGTCCCGATCTTCGGCGGACGCAACTGGACGATCGTGTCGGCGTCGCTGTTGCTGATCCCGTGCCTGCTGCTGGCCTGGGCGGTGAGCCATCCCCACACCCCGTTCGCGGCGCTGGTCGCGATCGCCGCGACCGCCGGCTTCGGTGGCGGCAACTTCGCCTCCTCGATGGCCAACATCTCGTTCTTCTACCCGGAGAAGGACAAGGGCTGGGCGCTGGGCCTCAACGCGGCCGGCGGCAACCTCGGTGTGGCCGTCGTGCAGAAGATCATCCCGCCGATCGTGATCGCCGGCGGCGGTGTGGCGCTGGCGCGCGCCGGGCTGTTCTACGTGCCGCTGGCCGTCGTGGCCGCGGTCTGCGCGTTTCTGTTCATGGACAACCTGTCGGAGGCGAAGGCCGACGTGAAGCCGGTGCTGCAGTCGCTGCGGCATGCCGACACCTGGATCATGTCGCTGCTGTACATCGGCACGTTCGGGTCCTTCATCGGCTACTCGGCGGCCTTCCCGACCCTGCTCAAGACGGTGTTCGGGCGCGGGGACATCGCGCTGACCTGGGCGTTCCTGGGCGCCGGCATCGGTTCCGTCATCCGGCCCCTGGGCGGCAAGCTGGCCGACCGGATCGGCGGGGCGCGCATCACCGCGATGAGCTTCGTGATGCTCGCCGTCGGCGCCGCGGCCGCGCTGTGGTCGGTCAACGCCAAGAACCTGCCGGTGTTCTTCGCCAGCTTCATGTTCCTGTTCGTCGCCACCGGCATCGGCAACGGTTCGACCTACCGGATGATCTCGCGGATCTTCGTGATCAAGGGCGAGCTCGCCGGCGGCGACCCGGACACGATGGTGCACATGCGCCGCCAGGCCGCGGGGGCGCTGGGCGTCATCTCGTCGATCGGCGCCTTCGGCGGGTTCGTGGTGCCGCTGGCCTACGCCTGGTCCAAGTCGCAGTTCGGCAGCATCGAGCCCGCGCTGCGCTTCTACATCGCGTTCTTCGTCGCGCTGCTGGCCGTCACCTGGTTGGCGTACCTGCGGCCCAAGACCCGGATGGGCCGGCTGGGCGTCTAGCCGTTCTGCTGGTAGCGGGCCCAGGGGCTGTAGTCCGCGATCAGGTCCTCCTGCGGCGGGCGCTGGTCCTCCGGCACGTGCTGCAGGTTGATCCGGATCCGATACCAGATGGAACTGGGGCCGCGCATCCCGTCGACCAGCACGTCGGCCGGCTGCAGGAAAGCGGCCGCGGCGGGGTAGCGGCCCCGCCAGGTGTCCAGCGCGGCCATCGCCTCGTCCCTGGTCTTGGTGCGGGCGATCTCGATGAGCGGCTTCGACGAGACGCGCCCGCCCTCGGTGCGGGTGCCGGAACCCTTCGGCGCTCGCTCCGGCGGTCCCATCTCCTCGGCAAGCATCAGCAGCCGGTCGAGGTCGCCGACGGCGTCGTCCATGCCCTCCCACGGGTCGCCGATCGAGGCGAACCGGTCGGGCACCGTTTCGATGGTGAACGCCTCGGGCCGGCAGTCTGCGACCTCGTCCCAGCGCAGCGGCGTCGAGACCCGTGCGTCCGGGGTCGCCCGCACCGAGTAGGCCGACGCGACGGTGCGGTCCTTGGCGTTCTGGTTGAAGTCGACGAAGACGCCCTCGCGCTCCTCCTTCCACCAGCGGCTGGTCGCGGCCTCGGGCGCCCGCCGCTCGACCTCGCGGGCGACGGTCTGGGCCGCCAGTCGCACCTGGCGGAACCCCCACCGCGGGGCGATCCGGGCGTAGATGTGAAACCCGCGAGACCCCGACGTCTTCGGCCACGCGACCAGGCCGTAGTCCTCCAGCACCTCGCGCGCCACCATCGCGACCTCGACGATGCGCGGCCACGCGACCCCGGGCATCGGGTCCAGGTCGACGCGCAGTTCGTCGGGGTGATCGAGGTCGCCCGCGAGCACCGGGTGCGGGTTGAGGTCGACGCAGCCGAGGTTGATCACCCACGCCAGCCCGGCGGCGTCGTGGATGACCGCCTCGGCGGCCGACGTGCCGCGCGCATAGCGCAGTTCGGCAACGTCGACATAGTCCGGCCGGTTTGCTGGCGCCCGCTTCTGGAAGACGGCCTCCTGCCCGATGCCCTTGACGAAGCGCTTGAGGATCATCGGCCGCCCGGCGACGCCGCGCAGCGCCCCGTCGGCGACGGACAGGTAATAGCGGATTAGGTCCAGCTTGGTGTACGGGCCCGCGTCACCGTGGCGTTCGAAGACCACTTTGTCGGGATGGGTGACCGTGACCCGGTGCCCGGCCACCTCCAGTGACGCCGGACCGGTCATGTTCATCATCGTAAGTCGGGGGGTATTAACTAGTGGCACTGAGACGGACGTCACATAGGGTGGAACGCATGCCAAACCTCATCGGCCTGCCGGGGCAGGCTGTCGCCAAAGTTCAGCAGTACCTCGACCGCGGCGCGGCCGAATTGCACTACGTGCGCAAGATCTTCGAAGCGGGTGCGTTCCGGATCGAGCCGCCGCAGAACTACGCCGCGATGGCCGCCGACATCTACAAGTGGGGCGAGTTCGGCATGCTGCCGTCGCTCAACGCGAGGCGCCATCCCGACAAGGCGGCCTGCATCGATGAGGAGGGCAAATTCACCTACCGCGAGCTCGACGAGGCCGCGCACGCGGTGGCCAACGGGCTGCTGGAGAAGGGGGTCAAGGGCGGCGACGGCGTCGCCATCCTCGCCCGCAACACCCGCTGGTTTTTGATCGCCTACTTCGGCGCCGCCCGGGTCGGCGCCCGCATCATCCTGCTCAACAGCGAGTTCTCCGGGCCCCAGATCTGTGAGGTGTCGGAGCGCGAGGGCGCCAAGGTGATCATCTACGACGACGAGTACACCAAGGCCGTCAGCAAAGCGCAGCCGGAGCTGGGCAAGCTGCGGGCGCTGGGGTCCAACCCCGATGCGGACGAGCCGTCGGGCAGCGAGGACGAGACGCTGGCCGACCTGATCGAGCGCAGCGACTCCTCGCCCGCCCCGAAGGCAAGCAAGCACTCGTCGATCATCATCCTGACCAGCGGCACCACCGGCACGCCCAAGGGCGCGAACCGCAGCACCCCACCCACGCTGGCGCCGATCGGGGGCATCCTGTCGCACGTGCCGTTCAAGGCCGGCGAGGTGACCTCGCTGCCCGCGCCCATGTTCCACGCCCTGGGCTTCCTGCACGGCACCATCGCGATGTTCTTGGGCTCGACGCTGGTGCTGCGCCGGAAGTTCAAGCCGCCGCTGGTGCTGGAGGACATCGAGAAGCACAAGGTGACCGCGATGGTCGTCGTCCCGGTGATGCTGTCCCGCATCCTCGACGCGGTCGAGAAGATGGACAAGAAACCGGACCTGTCCTCGCTGAAGATCGTCTTCGTGTCCGGCTCGGCCCTCGGGT
The DNA here is from genome assembly GCF_002101815.1 of Mycobacterium paraense. Classification (GTDB taxonomy): domain Bacteria; phylum Actinomycetota; class Actinomycetes; order Mycobacteriales; family Mycobacteriaceae; genus Mycobacterium; species Mycobacterium paraense. Next base: position 264,339 of record NZ_LQPM01000008.1, read on the forward strand.
CGGAACTGGCCGAACGGGCGCTCAAGGACCTGGGCCCGGTGATCTACAACATGTACGGCTCGACGGAAATCGCCTTCGCCACCATCGCCGAGCCCAAGCACCTGGAATTCAATGCCTCGACCGTCGGCCCGGTCGTCAAGGGCGTCAAGGTCAAGATCTTCGACGACAACGGAAAGGAGTTGCCGCAGGGCGAGGTCGGGCGGATCTTCGTCGGCAACGCCTTCCCGTTCGAGGGGTACACCGGCGGCGGCAAGAAGCAGATCATCGACGGGCTGTTGTCGTCGGGCGACGTCGGCTACTTCGACGAGAACGGCCTCCTCTACATCAGCGGGCGGGACGACGAGATGATCGTCTCCGGCGGCGAGAACGTCTTCCCGGCCGAGGTCGAGGACCTCATCACCGGGCATCCGGACGTCGTCGAGGCCACCGCGATCGGCGTCGAGGACAAGGAGTGGGGCCACCGGTTGCGCGCGTTCGTCGTCAAGAAGGAGGACGCCGACCTCGACGAGGACACCGTCAAGCACTACGTCCGCGACCACCTGGCGCGCTACAAGGTGCCGCGGGAAGTGGTCTTCCTGGACGAGCTGCCGCGCAACCCGACCGGGAAGATCCTCAAGCGCGAGCTGCGCGAGATGGAGGTCGACTGACCTAAGCCGGTCGGCGGCCGGCGGCGCCCCGCGTCACCTGCGGGCCTGGATGGCACGGGTGATCTGCGAGGACAGCTTCGGATCGACCAGCAGCTGATCGACGAGCGCGCTGAGGACCTCCTGCCCGGTCACCCGGGCGACGCCGATCCGGTCGGCGGCGTCGCGCTGCCAGACGTCGAGCGCCCGGTGGGTGGCCAGCGGTAGGTCGACGGTCCGACGTGTCCGCCGATCCCGTGATGCGCGGGCGGGTGCCTCGCCGAGCGCGCTGAGGCGCTGCGTCGGCCCCGTCTGCCCGGGCAAGGGCGGCTTGGCGGTGTACCGGGAGAACCGGTTGGGACCTGAGTTGATCGTCATCGCGCGACTTTCTGGGAGGGGTTGCACGTCAGTAGATCCGCTCTTCAGTATGCGCATCCCGGACGCTCGCCGCGCGCCGGCTGCGCCGCGCCGGGCCGCGGCGCGCGGAAGCCGCGTAGCGCAAAAGCCCCGGATAAGTGCCCCATCCGAGTTTGCCATGGCGATGCCGAGCGAAACGACTCGCAGAAGCACCATTACGTATTTGATCGAATTAGTATTTACGAAGTTACTTAGTCGCGTATCTCAGTAGATGGCACGTTAGCTGCGCAGATCCCGAGCTATATGGGCCTGAAATCAGTACTAGCGGAAGACGGGGCCGCCACGGCGCATTTTACGCAGCCGAAAGCCACGGCGCGCAGCGCCATTTTTACGAGCGTTGCTGGTTTTGTGTAGATTCTCGAAATATGGGTATTGTTCCGGTGACGATCCCCTCCACACGTTCGCAAGGAGTCGCAAAAAATGTTGATCTCATTGCATTCGCTACGTAGGGCCGCGGTCGCCGCGGCCGCGGCCGGCTTGCTGCTGGGAGCGCTGCTGTTTGCGGGTAGCCCCGCCGCGCACGCCGCTCCGCCGACGGCACCCGGCAACAGCTTCGACCTGTCCGGTCCGCACGGGGCCCCGGACATTCCGCTGCGACCCGGCGGGGGCGGCGGTGGCGGCCACGGCGGTGGCGGTGGCGGTGGCCACGGCGGCTGGGGCGGACCCGGCGGTCACTGGGGCGGACCCGGCGGCGGCCACTGGGGCGGACCCGGCGGCCACTGGAGCGGCTGGGGCGGCCGCGGCGGCTGGGGCGGACCCGGCGGTCACTGGGGCCACGGCGGCTGGGGCGGCTGGGGCGGTCACCCCGGTTGGGGCCACCCCGGTTGGGGCAACGGTGGTTGGGGTCCCCCCGGGCTGGGCTACCGGCCGTGGTGGGACTGGTGGTGGTGAGCTAGCGCCGCCCGCTTAGCGGCCAAAGACCGGGCCATGCCGACCCGACAGACGTGCGACGGGTCGGCATGTCCCTTTTTTGGGGCCATTACGGGTCGCGGGGCAGACCCAGCAGCCGTTCGGCGATGATGTTGAGCTGCACCTCCGAGGTGCCCCCGTAGATGGTGGTGGCCCGGCTGGCCAGCAGGTACTCGCCCCACTTGCCGGGCAGCTCGGCGGTGTCGCCGATCGCGGCGTCGGTGCCGAAGGACGACACCGCGAACTCCGCGTAGCCCTGGCCGGTCCGCATCGACAACAGCTTGGAGATCGCCGCCGACGGCATGGCGTCGCCGCCGGCCAGCGTCAACAGCGTCGAGCGCAGGTTCAGCACCTTGGCGGCGTGCCCCTCGGCGATCAGCTGCCCGGCCCGGTGCTGCGCGACCTGATCGAACTGCCCGTCGCGGACGAACTCGACGAACTCGGGAAGCGTCGCAAGGAAATTCGCGTCGCTGCCGCCGATCGAGACGCGCTCCGCCGTCAGCGTGTTGCGGCTGACCTCCCAGCCCCGGTTGACCTCGCCCAGCACGCACTCGTCGGGCACGAAAACGTCGTCGATGTAGACGGTGTTGAAGAACTCCTGGCCCGTCAGCTCGCGCAGCGGCTTGACGGTGACGCCCTCGCTCTTCATGTCCAGCAGGAAGTACGTGATGCCATTGTGTTTGGGCGCCGACGGGTCCGTGCGGGCCAGCAGCGCGCCCCACTGCGAGAACTGCGCCGCGGTGGTCCAGATCTTCTGCCCGGTGATGCGCCAGCCGCCCTCGGCCCGGGTCGCCTTGGTGGTCAGGCCGGCCAGGTCCGACCCGGCGCCCGGCTCCGAGAACAGTTGGCACCAGATCATCTCGCCGCGGAACGTCGGCGGCAGGAACCGTTGCTTTTGCTCCTCGGTCCCGAACGCGACGATCGACGGGATGATCCACGCCGCGATGCCGACCTGCGGTCGCTTCACCCGCCCCGAGCTGAACTCCTGGGCGATGATGATCTGCTCCACCGGGCTGGCCGCCCGGCCCCATGGCCTGGGCAGGTAGGGCAGGACCCAGCCGCCCTCGGCGATCGCGACCCTGCGGGCGTCGCGCTCCATCGCCTTGAGCGCGTCGACCTCCGCGCGGATCTCGCCCCTGAGCTTCTCGGTGTCGGGATCCAGGTCGATGTTGACCGCGCGCATGCCCGTGGTGGTCGCGGTGTCCACCACCTTCTGCGGGTATTCCGAACCGCGGCCGAAGGAGGCGGCCAGCATCAGCGCCCGGCGGTAGTAGACGTTGGTGTCGTGTTCCCAGGTGAACCCGATGCCGCCGTGCACCTGAATGCAGTCCTGCGCGCAGCGCTGGGCGGCCGCCGGGGCCAGGGTCGCCGCCACGGCCGCGGCGAACTCGACCCCGGAAGCGGCGATGTCCCAATCGCTTTGGGCGGCCTCGTCGATCGCGCGGGCCGCGTCCCAGACGGCCGCGGTGGCCCGCTCGGTGTCGGCGATCATCTCCGCGCACTTGTGCTTGATGGCCTGGAACTGGCCGATCGGCCGGCCGAACTGCTCGCGGATCTTCGCGTATTGCGACGCCGTGTCGGTCGCCCAGCGCGCCACGCCGATGGCCTCGGCCGACAGCAGCGTCGTCATCAGCGCGTGCGCGGTCGCCATGGTCAGGTTTCCCAACACGGCGTCGTCGCCGACCTCGACGGCGTTGGCCCGGACGTGCGCGATGGGCCGCAGCGGGTCAATGCTTTTCACCGGCACGATCTCGAGCTGGTCGGCGCGCAGCACCACCCATTCCTCGCCGCTGTCGATTGCGACGGGGAGGACCAGCAGCGACGCCTGAGCGGCGGCCGGGACCGCGCGGACCTCGCCGCGGATCACCAGCGCGTCACCCTGACGGGTGGCCGTCAGCGCGCAGCAGTCCAGCGCGTAGGCGCCGATCGCCGCGCCGGATGCCAGCTCGGAGAGGACCTTGGCGTCCGGGTCGTGCGCGGAGATCAGCGCGCTCGCGATGGCCGACGGCACGAACGGGCCGGGCATCGCCCCGTAGCCGAATTCGGCCAGGACGATGGCCAATTCGAGGGTGCCGAAGCCCTGTCCGCCGACCGATTCCGCCAAATGCACGCCCTGCAGGCCCTGTTCGGCCGCGGCCCGCCAGTAGGGCGGGGGGTTCTCGATCGGTGTCTCCAAGGCCTGGTGCAGCACCTCGGACGGCGCGACGCGCGCCACCAGGGACCGCACCGAGTCGGCCAGGTCTTGGTGCTCAGGAGTTATTGCGATCGGCATTGGTCGCCTTCCGATGGCTCGCGTTTGGGCCCAGCGCCTTCCAAGCTAACAACCAGTCGGTTGGTTGACTACATGGGCCAGCGGCCGACCGTCGCGCAGTCGGCGGCAGTTGGCCACCGCCTCGGTCAGATACCGGCGCATGGTGTCCGCGGTGTACCAGGTGACGTGCGGCGTCAGCACCACGTTGTCCAGCCCGAGCAGCGGGTTGTCCGGCGCCACCGGCTCGGCCTCGAAGACGTCCAGCCCGGCCGCGGCGAGCCGGCCCGCGCGCAGCGCGTCGACGAGGGCCGCCTCGTCGACGACGGCGCCACGGGACGTGTTGACCAGCACCGCATTCGGTTTCATCCGGGCCAGCGCGTCGCGGCCGAGCAGATGCTGGGTCTGCGCGGTCAGGGGCAGGTGCAGCGAGACGATGTCGCTGGCGGCCAGCAATTCGGGCAGCGGCCGCCAGCCGGGCCGGCCGTCGTCGCCGGTGCTGGTGTGCAGCACCGTGGCCCCCATCGCCCCGACGATCTCACTCACCCGCTTGGCGATGTTGCCGTAGCCCACCAGGCCGACGGTGCAGCCGCCGATGTCGCGCACCGTCTCGCCCAGCCCGGGGTCCGACGGCCAGCCCCGCCCCTGGCGGATCGCGCGGTCCAGGGCCGGTAGCCGGCGCAGCGCGGCCAGCATCAGCAGCACCGTGCCCTCGGCCACCGACGGGGCGTTGGCGCCCGGCATGTTGGCGACCGCGATGCCGCGTTCGGTGGCGGTCTGCACGTCGATCGTGTTCACCCCGGCCCCCAGCTTGTGCACCAGGCGCAGCCGGCCCCCGAGCCGCAAATCGTCGCCCGACAGCGGCCGGAGCACATGCCAGATGACCTCCGCCTCCGGCAGCTCCCGGTAAAAGCCCGCGTCGTCGTCCTCGGCGCACCATCGGATGTCGAGCCAATCCGATTCTGGCGCAACGAAGTCGAGAACTTTATCCCCTGGAACGAAGTGGGCGAGAACCCTCAGCGCCACCGCTTGGTGATCCACCTGGCGATGGTATCGGCCTGCTCGCTGCGTGCGCCCGGGGTGGTGAAGTAGTGGTCGGTGTCGATCGAGACCTGCGCCTTGTCCGTGCTGGCGAGCGCGTCGTAGATGCGCCGGGCGTCGGACGGGAACACCCCCGTGTCGGCCTCCGCGCTGATCACCAGCGCCGGGCAGGCGATGCGGGACAGGTGCGGCTCCGCTCGGGTCTGCGCCACCCGCAGGCTCCACATGCCCAGCCAGTTGCGCAGGGTGCAGGCCGCAGCGATGCCGTGCGCCGACCGGTTCGCCTTGGCCGGTACGCCCGCGTAGCACAGGTTCGGCTGGCGCTTGGTGGGTTCGATGCTGGGGTCGACCATGCGGGGATCGGCCCACGTGCGCATCACGGTGAACGGCCGGTCCGAAAACCCCGCGGCGCGAACCCGTTTGAGCTCCGTCTCGGCCCAGTCGGTGATGGCGTGGTTGCGCGCGGTCTGTGCGTCCCGGTAGCGGGCGATGAACTCCGCCGAGTACGGGGGGCCGTTGTCCTCGTTGAACAGGTCGAGGTCGGCGGCGGTGGCGACGGGGTCGTTCTCGTCGACGACGGCGGCGTCCATCCAGGCCGTCAGCACGTCGGGGCGCCCGGGGTGGGCGGCGGTGGCCACGTAGCCGTCGGCGGGAATCAACTCGGTCAGCCCGGCCGCGGGGCGCATGCCCTCCAGCGGGGTTACGTTGGGTTCGACCGCCTGTGACTGATAGGCGGCCATCAACGATCCGCCGCCCGAATTGCCCAGCAGCACAACGCTGTCGATGCCCTGGGCCTCCCGCAGCCAACGCACCCCCACCCCGATGTCGACCAGCGCATGGTCGAGCAGGAAGCTGCTTTCGAAGCCGCGGAACCTGGTGTTCCAGCCCAGGAAGCCGACGCCGCGGGTGGCCATGTAGTCCGCGAGGTAATGCTCGGAGAAGTCGATCTGGTAGTGCGCGGCGAGGATCGCCACCTTCGGCTTGCGTCCCACCGCACGGTGGTAGAGCCCCTGGCAGGGATGCCCGCCGGCGCCGGCGCGCCCGGCGGTGGGCGACGGTAGCCCGACGAACTCGCGGAGCACCCCGGCGGCGGCGTTACGACGGGTCAATTCGGCTCACCTCCGTCGGTGTAGATGGCGCGGTAGTAGATGTTGCCCAGCGTGCGGATGCAGGCCGCGTCGTCGGGTTCGCCCGGGCCGGCGAGCTGCATGTAACAGAATTGGTAGAACATGGCCAGGATCGCCTCGGCGATCAGCTGCGGATCGTCGTCGGGGCAGTGGCCCCGAGCCTGGGCGCGCCGCACCGATTCGCTGATGAAAGCGATTGGCGTCGCGCAGATTTCGGCCCAGTACCGCGCGAAGTCGTCGTTGATCATGGCCAGCTGGTAGATGCTGACGACCTCGGCGAGCCGGTTGCGGTAGGTGTGCCACTGCGCGGCGGCGGCCTCGTGTGCGCGCTCCCGATCGGACAGGCCGTGTGCGGTCACGGCCCGCGCCCGCTCGCTGATCTCCTCGCGGAACCGCAGGGCCCATTCGCGGACCATCGCCTCTTTGGAGTCGTAGTAGTTGTAGAACGAGGCCGAGGAGCGGCCCGCTTCGTCGGCGATGTCGGCGATCGTCGTCGCCAGAATGCCCTTGCGCGCGATGACGGTCCGGGCGGCCGCGTCGATCGCGGCCTGCGTGCGCCTGCCGCGCCGCGTCGGAAACGCCCGGGCGGGGTCGGCTGAGCCGCGAGGTTCCGCTGTGGTCGACACCCGGGCGCACCTCCCTAGAGCAGAACTGAACCTGATGTTAGATTCAGATTCGCATCTTGGCCATGACCCGCGGACGGGAGCCGCACGATGATCAAGCCGCACAACGCCAACACGGAATTCGAGCTCGGCGGCATCAACCATGTCGCGCTGGTGTGTTCGGACATGGCGCGCACTGTGGACTTCTACTCCAACATCCTCGGGATGCCGTTGATCAAGTCGCTCGACCTGCCCGACAGCGCGGGGCAGCACTTCTTCTTCGACGCCGGCAACGGCGATTGCGTGGCGTTCTTCTGGTTCGCCGACGCCCCCGACCGCGTGCCCGGCCTCTCGTCGCCGGGTGCGATCCCCGGCATCGGGGACATCACAAGCGCGGTGAGCACCATGAACCATCTGGCATTCCACGTGCCGGCCGAGAAGTTCGACGACTACCGGCAGCGGCTCAAGGACAAAGGTGTGCGGGTCGGGCCGGTGCTCAACCATGACGAGAGCGAGCGCCAGGTTTCCGCGACGGTCCATCCCGGCGTGTACGTGCGCTCGTTCTACTTCCAGGATCCCGACGGCATCACGCTGGAATTCGCCTGCTGGGTCAGGGAATTCGGCGCGAACGACACCAAGGCCGTCCCCAAGACCGCCGCCGACCGCACGCCGCCCGTGGAGGCCGTACGCTGAAGCGGAGATGACCGACGGCATTCTGTCCGACGCCCAGATCGCGGCGTTGACGCCCGAACAGCGGCGCGAGCTGATCAGCCGCCTGGAGAAACCGCTGAGCGACGTGATCGACCCGGCGCTGCTGGGCCGGATACGCCGCATCCGGTTGGGCCTGATGACGGGCGGCTCGATCGCGATGGTCCCCTGGCTCGGGTATCTGGCGATGACGTTGCCGCAGAACTACGTCGCCCACAATTGGACCCTCACGTGGATCGGCTTCGACGTCCTGCTGGTCGGGTTCATGATGGCCACCGCGGTGCTCGGCTACCTGCGCCGCCAGCTGCTGGTCCCGGCCGCGTTCACCACCGGGGTGTTGCTGATCTGCGACGCCTGGTTCGACCTGATGACCGCGGGGCCCAAGGACGTCTGGCTGTCGGTGACCACGGCGTTGCTGATCGAGGTGCCGGTGGCGGTCTTCATGATCTTCAGTGCGCAGCGGCTGCTGCGACTCACGCTGACGCGGTTGTGGTTGATCAATCCTGGGATGCGGCTGTGGCACCTGCCGCTGTTTCCTTGACGCGGTACAGCTCCGGGTTGGTGAGTTCCTCGAGCAGCGCCGCCAGGTGATCGACGAGCTGGTCGGGCGCGAGCTGGACGTCGCCGGCCAGCCAGGCGCTGATGGTCTGCCCGACGCCGCCGACCGCGAAGTGCGCCGCCGCCGTGACGCGCTCGTTCGCCGGCGCCCGCAGCGCCTCGACGGCGTGCCGGCCGGACAGCATGGCGAACAGGGCGCTGGATTCGGCGCGCTTGCGCACGATGACCGAGTTGGCCAGCTGGGTGCTGAACAGCAACCGCCCGATCCGGGGGTCATCGGCGATGGTGCGCACGATGTTGGCCATCCCGGCGCGGGTCTTCTCCTGCGGCGGCACCGCGGCCACCGCGGCCTGGGTGGTGGCCGCCAGCTCGGCGACCACCCAGTCGAACACCCGCCCGACGAACTGGTCCTTGTCGGTGAAGCTCTCGTAGAAGTAGCGCGCCGCCAGGCCGGCTTGGCCGCAGATGCCGCGAACGGTCAGGTCGGAGATGTCCCGTTGTTCGGCGCCCAGCAGCTCCAGGCCCGCGGTCAGCAGCCGACGCCGGCGGCCGGCGAGCCGCTCGGCCGCCTCGACGCCGCGGTAGGGCCGCGCGCTGGAACCCTCACCCATAGCCACCATCTTGACACCGGCCCGCGGACACGACAACATCAGGAAACAGACGTTCGCACATTTAGCGGGGAGTTCAACGATGGCGATTCAGCAGACGGTCCACGAGTCGATTCCCCATGTGGAGCGCCCGATATCCGATCCGCCGCGTCCGCATTCGATCCGGCGCCGGCGGGCGGCCGCCGATTACGGCATGATGGGCGTCGCGCTGCTGGCGGGTCCGGCCAACGTGATCATGGAGTTGTCGCGGCCCGGCGTCGGCCACGGCGTCGTGGAAAGTCGGGTCGAGAGCGGCCGAATCGACCGCCACCCGATCAAGCGCGCGCGCACCACCTTCACCTACATCGCGGTGGCGAATGCGGGAACCGAGGCCCAGAAGGCGGCGTATCGCCGCGCCGTCAACCGCTCGCACGCGCAGGTCTACTCAACTTCCGATAGTCCGGTGTCGTACAACGCGTTCGACCCCGAACTGCAGTTGTGGGTGGCGGCCTGCATCTACAAGGGCGGCATCGACATCTATCGCACCTTCGTGGGTGAGATGGACGACGAGGAAGCCGATCGCTTTTACCGCGACGGCATGACGCTGGGCACCACCTTGCAGGTGCCGCCGGAGATGTGGCCACCGGACCGGGCGGCCTTCGACCGGTATTGGCAGGAGTCGCTGGAGAAAGTTCATATCGACGACACCGTCCGCGAGTTCCTCTACCCGATCGCCGTGTCCAGGATTCGCGGATTCTCGTTGCCGCGTTGGCTGCAGCGGCGGTCGGAGGATTTCAACCTGCTGATCACCACTGGGTTCTTGCCGCAACGGTTTCGCGACGAGATGCGGTTGCCGTGGGACGCCGCCAAGCAACGCCGCTTCGATCGCTTGATGAGGGTCGTGGGGGCGGTGAACAACCTGTTGCCGCGGCGCGTCCGAGAGTTCCCGTTCAACTGGATGCTCTGGGACCTGGACCGCCGGATCAGGACGGGACGTCCGCTGGTGTAGCTGCGGCACCGGCGCCCACCGCGGCGGCTTGATAACGACAATCATTTTCATTAGGCTTCTTGGCTGGTAACACTTCCAGCCCGAGGAATGCCGCTATGACCGCGCCGATTTGGATGGCCTCCCCGCCGGAGGTGCACTCGGCGCTGCTGAGCAGCGGCCCGGGGCCCGGATCGGTGCTGGCGGCCGCGGCCGCCTGGAACTCCTTGAGTTCTGAATATGCTTCGGCTGCAGACGAACTCACCGCCTTGTTGGCGTCGGTGCAGGCCGGTGCCTGGGAGGGGCCCAGCGCAGGGTCGTACGTGGTCGCGCATGCGCCATATCTGGTGTGGCTTATGCAGGCCAGCGCGAATAGCGCGGCGACGGCCGCTCAGCACGAGACGGCGGCCACCGCGTACACCGCGGCGCTGGCTGCGATGCCGACGCTGCCCGAATTGGCCGCCAACCACGTCATCCATGGGGCGTTGGTGGCGACCAATTTCTTTGGGATCAACACGATTCCGATCGCGCTCAACGAGGCTGACTACGTGCGGATGTGGATCCAGGCCGCCACGACGATGGCCACCTATCAAGGGGTCTCCGGCGCGGCTGTGGCGGCCAGCCCGCAAACCACCCCGGCCCCCCAAATCTTGAAATCCGATGCGCAAGCCCCGGCCCAGTCGTCGGCGACCGCCAACCCGTTGCAGGGGCTGCAGCAGCAGATCGAGCAGTTGGTGCAAAATCTGCTGGGGCTTCCGCAGCAGATCTCGCAGAACCTCGAAGCGATATCGCAGTCCGACAACCCGCTGGGCCTCCCGCAGTGGCTCGTGGATTTTCTCCAAAACGACTTGGGTATCGGAAACCTCCAACTCGCACACGACCCGCTGGTCGACAACCCGCTGAATCAACTCATCGCGCAGATCCTGCAGAACTTCGGAGTGACGTGGAATCCCGCCGGGGGCACCGTCAACGGACTCGAATACGACGATTATGCGGACCCGAGCCAAGCGATCTTCTATGTAGTCCGATCCCTGGAAGTCCTCGAGGACCTTGAACAGTTCGGCGTGTATCTTACGCAAAATCCGGTGCTGGCCGTTCAGTACCTGATTAGCCTCGAGCTGTTCGACTGGCCGCTTCACATAGCGGAAATTGCCTCATTCGGGGTCACGCAGCCGGCCGCGGTGGTCCTCGCGGCGCCAGCCCTCGCCCCCTTGGGCGCGCTCGGCGGGTTGGGCGGACTGGCCGGCCTGGCCGCCGTGCCCCCACCCCCTGTCGCACCGGCGCCGGCACCCGTGCCCGCCGCGTCACCCCTGTTGCCGGTCGCGATGGGCCCGACTTTCGCCGCGCCGGCCACCGCCCCGGTGTCGGCGTCTGCGCCCGCGCCCACTCCTTCCAGCCCCCCGGCCCCTCCGAGTCCGGCCCCGACGCCGCCCGCGGCCGCGGGTTCGCCGGGGTTCTTCCCGCCCTATGCTGTGGGGCCTCCCGGCATCGGCTTCGGCTCCGGAATGGGCGCCAGTGCAAGCTCGAGCGCGAAACGGAAAGCGCCGGAGCCGGATGCGGCCGCAGTGGCTGCCGCGGCGTCTGCTCGCGCGGCGGCACGGGCGCGTCGGCGCCAACGGCAGCGGCAGGCTGGGTACGGCGACGAGTACATGGACATGAATGTCGACGTCGACCCGGACTGGGTTGGAGCGCCCGCCGCCGAGAGTGAAGCCTCCGATCGGGGCGCCGGAACGCTGGGGTTCGCCGGCACGGCGCGCAAACAAGCGGTCGCCGAGGCGGCGGGTTTGACCACCCTGGCCGATGACGAGTTCGGCGGGGGCCCAAGGGCGCCAATGTTGCCGGGCACGTGGGGTCCGGACAGTGCGCCCCAGCGCGCCGAAGGGGTCCACGACCGCGAACCACGCGACGGTTAGCGTTGCGTCCTCTGGAATCCGGCCGACATTGTCCGCAGGTCCCGACGTGCCGCCGGCGCGCTGACATACTGAGGCGATGGCCACGCTGAGGGCGCGGCCCCGGTTGCGCGTTGGGTCGATGGAAGTGCTGGTGGGCATTTTGCTCGTCGGCGCTTTCGCGGCGACGAGGCTGCGGAACGTAGTCGCCCTCAATCCGGCGTTATCGACCGCCGGGACGGTGTTCTGCGGGGTGTTTGTGCAGGCGGTTCCGTTCCTGGCGCTCGGCGTCGTGGTTAGCGGATTGATCGCCGTGTTCGTGTCGCCGGAACGGTTGGCGCGCTGGCTGCCGCGTCGTCCCGCCATCGCGGTGTTGGCCGCCGGAGCCGGCGGTGCCGCGCTGCCCGGCTGCGAATGCGGTTCGGTCCCGGTGGCACGGCGGTTGTTCGGCGAAGGCGGGGCCACCGGGGCCGCGGCTTTGACGTTCATGCTTGCCGCGCCGGCGATCAACCCGGTAGTGCTCGTGGCCACCGCGGTTGCGTTTCCCGGTGCGCCCAAGATGGTCGTCGCGCGGATGGGGGCGTCGCTGCTGACCGCGGTGATCATGGGCTGGATATGGTCACGTTGGGGCCGCGCCGAGTGGGTCACGCGCCGTTCGCCCGCTTTGCGAACCGGGACCGAGTCGCGGTGGGAAGTGTTCACCGAGGCGGCAAGGCACGACTTCCTTCAGGCCGCGTCGTATCTGGTACTGGGCGCCGCCGCGGCGGCGGCGCTTCACGTGGTGGTGCCGCGTTGGGTGTTCACGCATCTGGCCGCGAACCTGGTCCTGGGTGTCGTGGTGATGGCCGCCCTGGCGGTAGTGCTGGCGTTGTGCTCGGAGGCCGACGCGTTCGTGGCCGCCAGCATGATCATGGTGCCGCTGCTGCCCCGGCTGGTGTTTCTGGTTGTGGGCCCGGCGGTCGACGTAAAGCTGTTCGCGATGCAGGCGGGGATGTTCGGCCGGGCTTTTGCGGCCCGCTTCGCCCCCTGCACGTTCCTTGTCGCGATCGGATGCGCCTGTGGCGTGGGGCTTTTGGTTCTGGGCGGCGGCAGGTAATGACCCGCGAAACCGAGAACACCGTGCTGCTGGTGGTGGGCATCAGCATCGTCATGATCACCATCACGGGTGAGTTCACCCGCTACGTCAAGCCGGGACTGCTGCCATGGCTGGTCGCCTCGGCGGTGCTCCTCATCGGCCTGGCGCTCTTGGCGATGCTTCGCGACATCCGCCGCGGTGGTCCGCCGATCAGCGACCAGGGTGACGATCACGGCCACGAGCACTCCCATCGGCGCGGCATCGTGTGGCTGCTCGTCGTTCCGATCGTGGCCCTGTGTTTCGTGACGCCACCGGCGCTTCGGCCCTCGGCCGCCGCGCCGTCCGTGGCATCGGTGTCCAATGATGTTCTGAATCGCGCATTCCCACCGCTGCCCCCTGGCAGGGCGCCCGAGCTGTCGCTGCCCGAGGTGCTTATGCGCGAGGCTCAGGACACCAGCGGCTCGCTGAAAGATCGGCCGATCACAGTGACCGGCTTCGTGCTGAACGAGGCGCAGGGCGTCGACCTTGGTCGCGTCGTCATCATCTGTTGCGCGGCCGACGCCCAACTGGCGCGAATCCATCTGGGCGGCCCGGCCGCCGCTCAGGCTGCGCGATTGCCCGACAACACGTGGCTTCGGGTCGAGGGAGAAGTCCCACCGCGGCAACCGAATTCAGCCAAGATTCCGACGTTGCAGGCGACCGTGGTCACTCGCATCGATGCCCCGGCCAACCCGTATGACTACCCGCATTGACGAGTTGTCGGGACCTCAATTGCTCCGACCGGTGTTGCCCATCCAGAGTTGATGCCTGTTGAGATGCGTTGGAACGGGCGTGTTTTCCCATTGGCCGAGCTCCAGCCAATCGCGCAGGGCCGCCGTCTGACTGTTGTCGCTGATGGGGCCGATCCAATGGGGTGGCCCGCAGGCTGCCCGGTCGTTAGTGCAGGGCTGGACAAGAGCCATGACGCCGCGCCCGGACGGGCGGGAAGCGCAGGTGAGTGGTCCGAGCATGCAGGCGGCGGAGACAAGCATGGCGCGGGGGCAGCGTCGGATGGTGGGACGTAGCTGGTCGACGACGGACAAGTCATCGGGGCCCGTGCACGCGGTGCATACGACGACGGTGAACGGGCGGTCGGTGCCGCGGCGTGGCGTGGTCAATCACTGCCCCCGGCTCGTGCCCGGGTAGGGCAGCAGCGCCATCTCGCGCGCATTCTTGATCGCGGCGCGACCTGCCTTTGTTGTTGGACGGTAAGACCGGTGACCTGGCGGGAGCGGATCTTGCCGCGTTCGGAGATGAACACGCGCAATACCGCGGTGTCCTTGTAGTCGACCGCGCTGAGCCCAAGGCTGGCAAGGAGATTCTTCTTGGCGGAGGAGCCGCCGCTAGCCTTTGCGAGGCGACGAGCTCGCTGAGGTTTCTTGCCCGTCACCAGCTTGCCTTGCGCACCCCGGGCAGCTGACCGTCATGGGCCAACTGGCGGACCCTGACCCGCGACAGACCGAATTTGCGCAGGTGTCCGCGGGGGCGCCCGTCGACGGAGTCGCGATTGCGCAACCGGACCGCGCTGGCGTCGCGGGGCTGACGGGCCAACTCGCGCTGCGCGGACGCCCGTTGGTCACCGGTGCTCGATGGTGAGCGAATGACCTCTTTCAGTTCGGCGCGGCGTTGCGCGTAGCGCGCCACGACCGCCCGCCGGTGCTCGTTCCTGACGATCTTGGATTTCTTGGCCATTCCTAGCGCTCTTCTCGGAAATCGACATGGCGGCGGACTACCGGGTCGTACTTGCGCAGCACCAAACGGTCCGGATCATTGCGCCGGTTCTTGCGTGTCACGTACGTGTAGCCGGTCCCAGCCGTCGAGCGCAGCTTGACCAGCGGACGGATCTCGTTGCGGGCCATCAGGTCCGCTGCCCTTCGCGACGCAGCCTCGCCACCACCGCCTCGATGCCGTCACGGTCGATGACCTTGATGCCCTTCGCGCTGACCCGCAGCCGAATCCGGCGGCCCTCCGATGGCAGGTAATAGGTCTTGAGCTGAACGTTGGGTGACCATCGTCGGCGGGTTCGCCGGTGCGAATGCGATACCGCGTTACCGAAACCCGGTCCACGGCCGGTCACCTGGCAGTGAGCAGACATTGTTCCCTCCGCGGGCATGATCGCAGCCTTATTGAAAATCATTTTCGACAAGCCCTGCCGGAGACGGTACCGTACAGACAGCGTTAATGAAAATGATTATCGATAAAGGGGGACTGATGCGGACTCCCGTCATCCTGGTCGCCGGGCAGACCGACACCGACCCGATCGTGGGGACACTCCTTCGCAGGCCCGGAACGCTGGTCGTTGAGCACCGTTTCGACGGTGATGTCGTGCGCCGGACGATGGTGGCTCTTCAGCACGGCGTGTTGACAACGGCGGAGTCGGCGCTCGAACTTGCGCACGGCTGCGCGTCGTGCACCATCCGCAATGACCTGCTGGTGCTCTTGCGGCAGCTGCACCGCCGCGAGGACGTCGACCGCATCGTGGTTCATCTGGCGCCCTGGCTGGAACCCGAACCGATCTGCATCGCCATCGACCATGTCCGAATCCGGGTAGCGCCCGGGTATGTCGACGGCCCCGCGGCCGTCGATGTCTCGATCGCCGCGGTGGTGACCTGTGTCGACTCGTCGCTGTGGCTGAGCCAGGCGCTCGGTGACACCGAACTCACCGACGGGCGCACCGAGGCGCAGGTCGTCGTAGGCCAGGCAGAGTTCGCCGATGTCGTGGTGCTCAACCGCCCAGACCCACACGTGGCCAGCGTGCTGCGCCGGCTGTCACCACGAGCGCGGATCCGGGTGGGGGCCGACGGAATCGAGCGTGCCCTCGTCAATCTGGTGCCAGGCGCCCGGCGGGGGCGAAGCGACGATCCCCACGGTCCGCTGCTGGCCGGACAGCCACCCCTGGACTCGCGCGGGCCCATCGGCCTGATCGAGTTCTATGCCCGGCGCCCGTTCCATCCCCAGCGTCTGCACGATTGCCTGGATCTGTTGCTCGACGGCGTGATTCGAACCCGGGGTCGGCTCTGGCTGGCCAGCCGCCCCGAGCACGCGATGTGGCTGGAGTCCGCCGGCGCCGGGTTGCGGGTGACCTCGGCCGGCAAGTGGCTGGCCGCCCAGACGGCGGCCGAGCTGGCCGGCGTCGACGCGGAACGGCGCGCCTTGGCCGACCTGAGGTGGGACGACCGGCATGCCGATCGACACACGGCGATGACCGTGCTGGTGTGCGGCGCGCATGCCGCCGACATCCTGGAGGGTCTCACTGGCGCGTTGCTGACCGACGACGAGTGCCGCTTCCCGCAGGACTGGATTCATTACGACGATCCATTCGGCGACTGGCACGAAGACCCTTGTGCGGCGCTGGAAGCCGCTGACGTGTCTGCCCACCACGTCAGGGACGAGGACCGCCGATGAAACCCGGCATTCACCCCGATTACCATCCCGTGGTCTTCCAAGACGCCACCACCGGCGCGATGTTTTTGACCCGATCGACGCTCACCAGCCGGCGCACCGTCGAATGGCGGACGGCGGACGGCGTGCGCACCTACCCGCTTGTCGTCGTCGACGTCACCTCGGATTCACACCCGTTTTGGACGGGCGGTCGCCGCGTCGTCGACACTGCGGGGCAAGTCGAGAAATTCCACCGCCGCTACGGCCGGAGGCCATCCGGGTAGCGGTCAGGACCGATTTGATGCGGAACCCTTGTGGTCCCTTGGGTTTCGATCGAAGGGGCGGTTTGGCAGCGCGGACAGATGCCATAGAGATCGACGTAGTGGGTGACGTCGGTGTAACGGTGTTGACGGCTGAGGCGTCGGGTGTCCTCTTCGATGTCGACCGGGGTGAAGCCCTCGGCCCTGCCGCACTGCCGGCAGACCAGATAGTGACGATGGTCTTGGCCGGTCCGCAGGCGGTATAGGACCTCACCGTCCTCGGCCCGCTGGGTCTCGGCGATCCGATCGGTGGCCATCGTGCGCAGGATGCGGTAGACGCTGGTCAAGCCGATCCGCAGCTGCCGATGATGGCGGATGTCCAGATAGATCTGTTGGGCGCTGCGGAAGTTCTCGTGTTCGCGCAGCACCTCCAAGACGGCGCGCTGCTTTGCCGTGGAGCGCCGCCGTGGCGGCTCGGCAGGCGCAGGCACAGGAACGCTCCTTTCGGCGTTTGCGACGTTGTCAAAACCCGGACGTGGTGGAAGTAGGGCCCGTCGATGCGGTCAATGTGGTTGGGGCACGCCTGAGTTCGTCAATGGCCTGTGCTGCGACGCGTCGGGTGCGATCGCTTACCCACACCGTCGCCCAGATTGCACAGGCGATGGTGACCACCGGGAAGCTCGGTGGCAGGTTGAACATGGCCGACGCGCCCAGCCCGAGCCACACCGCGCTCAGGCTGATCGCCGTCGAGGCGGCCATGGCCCGCGCCGGACGGGGGGTGAGCATTATTGCCGTCGCGGCGGGAGTGACGACGAGGGCGAACAACAGCAGCGTGCCGACGGCCTGCACGGCCATGGAAACGGTGACCCCGAGCAGGGCCATGAAGAGCATGGATAGGGCACGCACGGGCACGCCCTTCGCCTCGGCGACGAGGGCGTTGACCGAGGCGAACAACAGCGGTCGGTAGACGACGCCCACGCTGAGCCCCAGCACCAGCAGCAGAATTCCGAAACTGACCAACTGGGAGTCAGAGATGGCGAGCAGGTTGCCGAACAACACGTTGGTGACGGTGCTGGAGCTCTTGGTGGCGAGCGAATTGAAGAACAGGCCCAAACCGGTTGCGCCCGCCAGGACCGTGCCGGTGACCACTTCTCGATCGGCGGCGCGTTTGCCCAGCGCGCCGATCACCAGAGCCCCGCCGACGCAGAAGACACCGAGCCCGACGACGACGGGAACGCCCAGCAGGACCGCCCCTGTCGCGCCGGGAAATCCGATGTGCGCCAGGGCATGGGCGGCGAAGGCGGTCCGCCGCACCACAACGAAGTACCCGATCAACCCGGCGGCGAGGGCGACGATGGTGCCGCCGATCAGGGCATTGCCCATGAACGCCGACGTCAGAATCGGCCACCAATTCGGTTGGTAGCCAAAGGCTGTGAGATGTGCGGTCACAGCGCGCTCCGCATGTACAGCTCGCCGTGCGGGGTGTGGGCGACCTGGATTGGAATGCCGTAGAGGTGGGTGAGCAACGAATCGTCGACTACCTCGTCGATGGGTGCGTAGTGCGGGTGCCCGTCGAGGAGGTAGATCGCGCTGTCGAGTACGGGTAGCAGCGGATTGAGGTCATGGGAGACAACCAGGATCGTGACGGCGAGTTCGGCGCGCAGCCGGGCCAAAAGCGCGACAATGTCACGCTGGCTGTGCAGATCCAATGACGCAAGCGGTTCGTCGAGGATGAGCAACTGGGGGTGGGACACGAGTGCCGCCGCGATCGCGATGCGTTGGCGTTGGCCGCCGGACAGCATCGACAGGCGCCGGCCCGCGATCTCGGTCGCCTCGACGGCGTCCAGCGCCTCGTCGACTCGGCTTCGCTCGGCCACGGTGCTGCGGCCGAACGCCCACTTGCGGCCGGTGAGCCCGAGCAGCACCACGTCGGCGGCGCGGACCGCTTCCCCCGAGCTCTCGGCATAGTGCTGCGGCACGTAACCGATGCGGTCATTGGCCTGGCCGGGGCGGCGGCCGAACACCTCGAGTTCGCCGGTGGCGACGGGGACCAGCCCGAGGACCATCTGCAAGAGGGTGGTCTTGCCGCTCCCGTTGGGTCCGATGACGGCAACGACACCGCCCGCGGGCACCGCGAAGGTGCCATGTGACCAGATGAGCCGTCCGCCACGGACCGCGCTGACATCAGTGCATTCCAGCGCGGGTGTTGTCGATGCGAGCTCAGGCTGCGACACCGAGGGCCTTCCCCAATGCGGACAGCTGGGCGTATTGCCAGCCCTCGAACGAGTTCTGTCCCGGAGGAACGGTTTCGGTGACGTTGACGACGGGCACCCCGGATTGCTCAGCAGCTGAACGGATCTCCGCGGGGATGGATCCCTCGGTCTGTGTGTTGTAGATCAGGACGTCCACGCGCCGGCCGGCCAACTCGCCGCGGAACGCGTCGATGTCCGCCGGCGACGGGTCGGTTTCATTGGCCGACGCCCGCTGATAGCCCGCGGGTGTCTTGTTGACAAGACCCAATGACTGGGCTTGGTAGTCGAACACCGTCTCCGTAGCCGCGTAGGACTTGCCCGCCGCACCGGCCTTGATCTTGTCGATCAGGCCGGTGTAGGGCCCGATTGCCGCCGTGAATTCGGATCGGCGCTGACTGAAGTAGGTGCTGGCTTGCGGCTCGATCCTGCTCAACTCGGCGGTCACGGCGTCGGCGACAGCGGTGACCGCCGACGGCAGATACCACAAGTGCGGATTGGCGCCGACGGGTGTTTTTGTGACTGCGGCGGCGCTCACGATGCGGGCGCCGCCGGCCGAACCGGCGGCCAGCTTGTCGGCCCACGAGTCGTAGTTGGCGCCGTTGACGACAACAAGTTTGGCGCCCGCGAAGGTCGCCGCGTCCGCTGGTGAGGGCTCGTATTCGTGCGGGTCGACCGACGAGCTGGCCAACACGGTTCGAACGGTCGCGCATGAGCCGCCGAGTTCGGACACGATGTCGCCCCACTGATCGACGCTGACCACAACGGCGACCGGACTGGTCGGGCACGACGCCGCCGCGGCGCTGCCGCTTGCTGCCGGAGGGGTGGCGGGGCCGGAGCCCGCAGCGCTTCCGGTATGAGCTGTCGAACACGCCGACAGAGAGAGGGCCATCGCGATCACGACAGCGACGGCTGCGCGGTTTACGCGGGCGTGCGGGACAACCACGGGTTAACGATAACCGTTTTCATTAAGGCAGGCGAGAGCCAAGTCGCATCCTTGGTGAAAAAGGCACGTCGGCCCGCCGGCGTAATGTCGGTTCGGTGCGTAGCGAAGGTGATACCTGGGACATCACAACGAGTGTCGGTTCGACCGCGCTGTTCGTGGCCACCGCGCGAGCGTTGGAGGCGCAGAAGCCCGATCCGCTGGCCGTCGACCCGTATGCGGAGCTGTTCTGCCGCGCCGTCGGCGGCCGCGCGGCCGACGTCCTGGACGGCAAGGAACCCGACCACCCGCTGAAGACCGCCGACTTCGGCGAGCACTTCGTCAACTTCCAGGGCGCCCGCACCCGATACTTCGACGAATACTTCCGCCGGGCGGCCGACGCGGGCGTGCGGCAGGTGGTCATCCTGGCGGCCGGCCTGGACTCGCGCGCCTACCGGCTGGACTGGCCGGCCGGGACCGTCGTCTTCGAGCTGGACCGTCCGCAGGTCCTGGACTTCAAGCGCGAGGTGCTCGCCGGCCACGGCGCCCAACCGCGCGCCGAGCGCCGCGAGATCGCCGTCGACCTGCGCGAGGACTGGCCGCAAGCCCTGCGCGACAACGGCTTTGATCCCGCCAAGCCGTCCGCCTGGATCGCCGAGGGCCTGCTGATCTATCTGCCCGCCGCCGCCCAGGAGCAGCTGTTCACCGGGATCGACGGCCTGGCCGGTCACGGCAGCCACGTCGCGATCGAAGACGGCGCGCCCCTGGAGCCGGACGAGTTCGAGGCCGCGGTCGAGGAGGAACGCGCGGCCGCCGCCGAGGGCGACCAGCGCCTGTTCTTTCGGCTGGTCTACAACGAGCGGCACGCGCCGGCCACCGAGTGGTTCGGCCAGCGCGGCTGGACCGCCGTGGGGACTCCGCTCGCCGATTACCTCCGGCAGGTCGGCCGGCCGGTGCCCGGTCCCGACACCGAGGCGGGCCCGATGATCGCGCGCAACACCCTGGTGAGCGCCGTCAAGGACTGACGGGAACTTTTCGCCACCTGCCACCGACTACTACCTGCGGGCTCGCGACGCCGCCAACAGCCCAGGCGGCCGTCTGATCCAGCCCGATCGGTAAGGAGTCGTTGCTATGACAGCGCCGGTGTGGATGGCGTTGCCGCCGGAGATCCATTCGGCCCAGCTGAGCAGCGGTCCCGGCCCGGGCGGCCTGCTGGCCGCCGCCGCGGGGTGGAGTTCGCTGAGCGCCACCTACGCGTCGGTGGCCGACGAACTGACCTCGATCCTGGCCGCCGCGCAGGCCGGGGCGTGGCAGGGGCCGACCGCCGAGCAGTACGTGGCGGCGCACGCGCCGTATCTGGCGTGGCTGACGCGGGCCAGCGCCAACAGCGCCGCGGCGGCCGCCCAGCACGAGACCGCCGCGACGGCCTACACCGCGGCCTTGGCCGGCATGCCGACGCTGCTGGAGCTCGCCGCCAACCACGCGATCCACGCTGTGCTGCTGGCGACCAACTTCTTCGGCATCAACACCATTCCGATCGCACTGAACGAGGCCGACTACGTCCGGATGTGGGTCCAGGCGGCCACCACGATGGCGACCTACCAGGCGGTCGCCGGCGCGGCGGTCGCTTCTGCACCGCAGACCGATCCGGCCCCGCAGATCCTGCACGCCGACGACAACAGCGACGGCACCGACACCGGCGACAGCGGCGACATCATCGACAACGACGGCGGCGACCCGACGCAGCTGAGCTGGTGGGAGAACCGCTTCCTCGAGGTGTTTCAGACGCTGGGCCGCGACCTCGAGGAATTCCCCGAAAACCCCGCCGAGTCCATAGCGCAGGTCGAAAACGACGTCCCGCTGCTGGTCGCGGACGAGTTCACCCACGTCGGGGAGGTCCTCGACACCTTCCCACAGCTGCAGGCGATCATCCCGCTGGCGGTCACCACGCCGCTCGGCGGCGGTTTCCTGGCCGGGTTCGCGGGCCTGAGCGGGCTGTCGGGGATTCAGCCCGGCGCGGCGGCGCCCGCCATGGCGGCCGCACCCGCGCCCGACGCGCCCGCCATGCCCGCGTCCGCCGGCGCCCCGGCGGTGACCGTTGCCTCCACCGCCTCGGCCCCGGGTCCGGCCTCGGCGCCGGCCCCCGCGCCGGCTCCCGTGTCGGCGTCGGCCGGAACGCCGCCCCCGCCGCCGTCGCCCGTCGCGGGGGGCGCCTTCCCCTATATGGTGGGCGGCCCGACCGTCGGGTCCGACACCGGCATGAGCGGCAGCGCCCGCCGCAAGGCGCCGGAGCCGGACAGCGCCGCGGCCCCGGCGGCGGCGGCCTCGGCGCGGCAGGAGGAACGGGCGCGCCGGCGCCGGCGGGCGGCGCTGCACGACAACCACCGCGGTTATCGCTACGAATTCGTCGACCCGGAGTGGGGCGACGAGCCGAGCATCGACGCGGCGCAGCCGGTGGCGTCCGGCCGCGGCGCGGGCGCCCTGGGTTTCGCCGGTACGGCGCGCCGGGAGGCCGCAGCGGCGGCGGGCCTGGCCACGCTTGCCGGTGACGAGTTCGGCGGCGGACCCACGATGCCGATGGTCCCGGGCACCTGGGAGCACGGCCGGGTTGATAATGAAAATGATTTTCAGTAAGCTTCGCTGGTCACCGGGCCCCGGCCGCCGGCCAGTGAACGCGCAGGTCAGCACGGCCGAACGGGGCTTGGATTCGTGAGGCGAGCGGGCCCGGGGACCTCGACACTTAGCTTATGCAATGCTAACTTCAGGCGGGTTAGGTTAGGGGAGGCTACATAGATGGGAAGAAGCGGCCGTGGAACGTGGTGACAGCGGCGTGCTCGCAGCTCGGCCCGTCAATTCCCGCTCGGACGGCAGGGTGGACGGCGACGTCATCAGCCGGTTCGCCACCTGCTGCCGCGCCCTCGGCGTCAAGGTCTACGACCGGCAGCGTCCTGCCGACCTGACCGCGGCGCGCTCGGGCTTCACCGCGCTGACGCGCATCGCGCACGACCAATGCGACGCCTGGACCGGGCTGGCCGCCGCCGGCGACGCCTCGCTGCGCGTGCTGGAGGCCGTGGCGCGCACCGCGGGCACGGCGGGCAGGTTGCAGCGCCAGGTGGAGCTGGCGCCCGGGGCCTTGGGCTTCCGCTACGACACCGGCCTGTACCTCGAGTTCCGCGCCGCCGCACCCGACGATTTCCACCTCGCCCACGCCGCGGCGCTGGCTTCGGCCGGGCGGTTCGCCGAGGCGCACGAGATCGTCGCCGGCCTCATCGAACGCCGCCCCGGCTGGCGCGAGGCCCGCTGGGTCGCCGTCGTCATCAACTACCGCGCCGAGCGTTGGTCGGACGTCGTCAAGCTGCTGACCCCGATCGTCAACGACACCGATCTCGACGAGACGTTTTCCCACGCGGCAAAGGTGACCCTGGGCATCGCGCTGGCCCGGCTGGGCATGTTCGCGCCCGCGCTGTCCTACCTCGAGGAGCCCGAGGGGCCGGTCGCGGTGGCCGCGGTGGACGGCGCGCTGGCCAAGGGGCTGGTGCTGCGCGCGCACGTCGACGAGGAGTCGGCGAGCGAAGTGCTGCAGGACCTGTACGCGTCCCATCCCGGCAACGAACAGGTCGAACAGGCTTTGTCGGACACCAGCTTTGGGATCGTGACGACCACGGGCGCCCGCATCGACGCCCGCACCGACCCCTGGGACCCCGCCACCGAACCCACCGCCGAGGACTTCGTCGACCCCGCGGCCCACGAGCGCAAGGCCGCGCTGCTGCACGAGGCCGAACGCCAGCTCGCCGAGTTCATCGGTCTGGACGAGGTCAAGAACCAGGTGTCGCGGCTGAAGAGCTCGGTGGCCATGGAACTGGTGCGCAAGCAACGTGGGCTCACGGTGGCGCAGCGGACCCACCATCTGGTGTTCGCCGGTCCGCCCGGGACCGGTAAGACCACCATCGCGCGCGTGGTCGCCAAGATCTATTGCGGCCTTGGCCTTTTGAAGCGGGAGAACATCCGCGAGGTGCACCGCGCCGACCTGATCGGCCAGCACATCGGCGAGACCGAGGCCAAGACGAACGCGATCATCGACAGCGCGCTGGACGGGGTGCTGTTCCTCGACGAGGCCTACGCCCTGGTGGCCACCGGGGCCAAGAACGACTTCGGGCTGGTCGCCATCGACACCCTGCTGGCCCGCATGGAAAACGACCGCGACCGGCTGGTGGTCATCATCGCCGGGTACCGGGCGGACCTGGACAAGTTCCTCGACACCAACGAGGGCCTGCGGTCCCGGTTCACCCGCAACATCGACTTCCCTTCCTACACACCGGCGGAGCTGGTGGAGATCGCGCACAAGATGGCCGAGCAGCGCGACAGCGTCTTCGAGCCCGCCGCGCTGGACCACATGGAAGCCCTGTTCTCCAAGCTGGCCACCGAGTCGACGCCCGACGCCAACGGGATCTCGCGGCGCAACCTCGACATCGCGGGCAACGGCCGCTTCGTCCGCAACATCGTCGAGCGCTCCGAGGAAGAACGCGAATTCCGCCTCGACCATTCGGAACACGCCGGAACCGGGGAATTCAGTGACGAGGAGCTGATGACGATCACCGACCAGGACGTCGAGAAGTCGGTGGAGCCGCTGCTGCGCGGCCTCGGGCTGTCGGTGCCGGCATGAGCGCCAATAACCATGAGCCCGAAGGGGACCGGCGCTCGTTCGTCTCGCGGACCCCGGTCAACGACAATCCCGACAAGGTGGAATACCGCCGCGGCTTCGTCACCCGCCATCAGGTGAGCGGCTGGCGCTTCGTGATGCGCCGCATCGCCTCCGGCATCGCCCTGCACGACACCCGGATGCTGGTCGACCCGCTGCGCACCCAGTCGCGCGCGGTGCTGATGGGCGCGCTCATCCTGATCACCGGCCTGGCCGGCTGCTTCGTGTTCTCGCTGATTCGGCCCAGCGGGACGGCGGGCAACAACGCGGTGCTCGCCGACCGCTCGACCGCCGCGCTGTACGTGCGGGTCGGCGACGACCTGCACCCGGTGCTCAACCTGACCTCGGCCCGGCTGATCGTCGGCAAGCCGGTCACCCCCACGACGGTGAAAAGCAGTGAGCTGGACCGGTTTCCGCGGGGCAACCTGATCGGCATACCCGGTGCGCCGGAGCGCATGGTGCAGAACGCCTCCCGCGACGCCAACTGGACGGTGTGCGACGCCGTCAGCGGGACCTCGCGGGGCGCCCACAGCACGGGCGTCACGGTGATCGCCGGCCCGCCCGACGGCAGCGGTGCGCGGGCGACCGCGATCCACGCCAACCAGGGCATCCTGGTGGACAACGGCGCGGCCACCTGGCTGCTGTGGGACGGCAAGCGCAGCCAGATCGACCTGGCCAACCACGCCGTCACCAACGCGCTCGGCCTCGGCGCCGGCAATTCCGACGTGCCCGCGCCGCGCCCGATCGCGCAGGGGTTGTTCAACGCGGTACCCGAGTCCCCGCCGCTGACGGCGCCGTTGATCCCGAATGCCGGTGGGCCCGCGGGCTTTTCGGTGCCGGCACCGATCGGCGCGGTCGTCGTCTCCTACGGCCTGGAGCAGAACTCGTCCGGCACCCTGCACTACTACGCGGTGTTGCCCGACGGGCTGCAGTCCATTTCGCCGGTGCTCGCCGCGATCCTGCGCAACTCCAATTCCTATGGGCTGGACCAGCCGCCGCGGCTCGGCGCCGACGACGTGGCCAGGCTGCCGGTGTCGCGGATGCTGGACACCAGCCGCTACCCCGAGCAGCAGGTCGCCCTGATCGACGCGGCGAAGAGCCCCGTCGCCTGCGCGCACTGGAGCAAGCCCGCCGGCGCGGCCACCAGCTCGCTGAGCCTGCTCTCCGGGTCGGTGTTGCCGGTGCCGGACGCGGTGCGGACGGTGGACCTGGTCGCGGCCGGCTCCCAGGGCACCGCCACCCGCGTCGCCCTGGCGCCGGGAACCGGGTACTTCACCCAGACGGTGGGCGGCGGGTCGGCGGCGCCGGCCGCCGGCTCGTTGTTCTGGGTGTCCGACACCGGGGTGCGCTACGGCATCGACAACGAGGCCGAGAGCGGGCCGGGGGCCGTCGGGCACGGGAAAACGGTTGAGGCGCTGGGCCTGAACGCGCCCGCGGTGCCGGTGCCGTGGTCGGTGCTGTCGCTGTTTGCGCCCGGCCCGACGCTGTCGCGCGCCGACGCGCTGCTGGCCCACGACGGCCTGGCGCCCGACGCCCGGCCGGGCCGCCCGGTCGCGGCGCAGGGGGAGGGACGATGAGCCGACTGATCTTCGAGGCCCGCCGCCGGCTCGCGCCGCCGGCGACCCGCAAGGGCACCATCACCATCGAGGCGCCGCCGGAGCTGCCCCGGGTGGTTCCCCCGTCGTTTTTGCGGCGCGCCATGCCCTACGTGCTGGTGATCCTGATCGTCGGCATGGTGGTGGCGCTGGTGGCCACCGGCATGCGGGTCATCTCGCCGCAGACGCTGTTCTTCCCGTTCGTGTTGCTGCTGGCGGCGACGGCCCTGTACCGCGGCAACGACAACAAGACCCGCACCGAGGAGGTCGACGCCGAACGCGCCGACTACCTGCGTTACCTGTCGGTGGTGCGGGACAACATCCGCACCCAGGCCGCCCAGCAGCGGGCGGCCGCGGAGTGGTCACACCCGGACCCGGCGGCGCTCGCGGCGGTGCCCGGGTCGCGGCGCCAGTGGGAGCGCGACCCGCACGACCCCGACTTCCTGGTGCTGCGGGCCGGCCGTCACGAGGCGCCGCTGGCCACCGCGCTGCGGGTGAACGACACCGCCGACGAGATCGACCTGGAACCGGTGTCGCACAGCGCATTACGCAGCCTGCTGGACACCCAGCGCACGGTCCGCGACGTCCCGACCGGAATCGACCTGGCCAAGGTCTCCCGGATCACCGTGCTCGGCGACGAGGATGAGGTGCGGGGGGCGTTGCGCGCCTGGATCGCTCAGGCGGTGACGTGGCACGACCCCACGGTCCTCGGCGTGGCGCTGGCCTCCCGGGACCTGGAGCACCCGGACTGGTCCTGGCTGAAGTGGTTGCCGCACGCCGACATTCCGGGCGAGCTCGACGGCGTGGGCCCGGCCCGCTTCCTGTCGACCGACGCCGACGAGCTGGCCGCGATGCTGGGACCGGCGCTCGTCGACCGCCCCGCGTTCACCGGCGACCCCGCGGATGCGTTGCGGCACTTGCTGATCGTCGTCGACGACCCCGACTACGACGTCAACGCCTCGGCGCTGGCGGTGGGCCGGGCGGGAGTCACCGTCGTGCACTGCTCCGCCACACCCCCGCACCGCGAGCAGTATTCGGATCCGGAGAAGCCGATCCTGCGGGTCAGCGGGGGGGACGGCGGGGGCAGCCGAGTCGGTGCCATCGAACGCTGGCAGACCGGCGGCTGGCAGCCCTACATCGACAGCGCGGACCGGCTCGGCGCGGACGACGCCGCACACCTGGCCCGCCAGCTGTCCCGGTGGGACTCCAACCCCACCCACGCCGGGCTGCGCACCGCCGCCACCCGCGGCGCGACGTTCACCACGCTGCTGGGCATCGGCGACGCATCGCAGCTTGACGTGCCGACGCTGTGGGCGCCGCGCCGCCGCGACGACGAGTTGCGCGTTCCGATCGGCGTCACCGCGACCGGCGAGCCGCTGATGTTCGACCTCAAGGACGAGGCCGAGGGCGGGATGGGCCCGCACGGCCTGATGATCGGCATGACGGGGTCCGGCAAGTCGCAGACCCTGATGTCGATCCTGTTGTCGCTGTTGACAACCCACTCGGCGGACCGGCTGATCGTCATCTACGCCGACTTCAAGGGCGAGGCCGGCGCCGACAGCTTCCGGAACTTCCCCCAGGTCGTCGCGGTCATCTCCAACATGGCCGAGAAGAAGTCGCTGGCCGACCGCTTCGCCGACACGCTGCGCGGCGAGGTGGCCAGCCGCGAGACGCTGCTGCGGGAGGCCGGCCGCCGGGTGCAGGGCAGCGCGTTCAACTCGGTGACCGAATACGAGAACGCGGTCGCGGCCGGGCACGACCTCCCGCCGATCCCCACGCTGTTCGTGGTCGCCGACGAGTTCACCCTGATGCTGGCCGACCATCCGGAATACGCGGAGCTGTTCGACTACGTGGCCCGCAAGGGGCGGTCGTTCCGCATCCACATCCTGTTCGCGTCCCAGACGCTGGACGTGGGCAAGATCAAGGACATCGACAAGAACACCTCCTACCGCATCGGTTTGAAGGTGGCCAGCCCCAGCGTGTCCCGCCAGATCATCGGCGTCGAGGACGCCTATCACATCGAATCGGGCAAGGAGCACAAGGGCGTCGGCTTCTTGGTGCCCGCGCCCGGCGCGACCCCGATCAAGTTCCGCAGCACCTACGTCGACGGCATCTACGAGCCACCGCGGGCGGCCAAAGCCCTTGTGGTGCATTCGAACCCGGAACCCAAGCTGTTCACGGCCGGGATGGTCGAGCCCGATCACGGCACCGTCATCTCCACCGGCGAGGACGAGGACGTCGCCGGACCGCCGCGCAAGCTGATTGCGACCATCGGCGAGCAACTGGCGGGCTACGGGCCGCGCGCGCCGCAGCTGTGGCTGCCGCCGCTGGACGAGCCGATCCCGCTGACCGCGGTGCTGGCGCGCGCCGGTGTGGCGCAGGGGCAGTGGCGCTGGCCGCTCGGCGAGATCGACAAACCCTTCGAGATGCGGCGCGACCCGCTGGTGTTCGACGCCTCGTCGTCGGCCGGGAACATGGTGGTCCACGGCGGGCCCAAGTCCGGGAAATCGACTGCGCTGCAGACGTTCATCATGTCGGCGGCCAGCCTGCATTCGCCGCGCGAGGTGACGTTCTACTGCCTGGACTACGGCGGCGGTCAGCTGCGGGCGCTGGAAGACCTGGCCCACGTGGGCAGCGTCGCCTCGGCGCTGGAGCCCGAACGCATCCGCCGCACCTTCGGTGAGCTGGAGCAGCTGCTGCTGTCCCGGCAGCAGCGCGAGGCCTTCCGGGAAAAGCACGGGTCCGCCCCGGACGACGGCTACGGCGAGGTGTTCCTGGTCATCGACAACCTGTATGCGTTCGGCCGGGACAACACCGACCAGTTCAACACCCGTAATCCCTTGCTGGCCAAGGTGACCGAGCTGGTCAACATCGGCCTGGCCTACGGCATCCACGTGGTCGTCACCACCCCCAGCTGGCTGGAGGTGCCGCTGGCCATGCGCGACGGCCTCGGGCTGCGGCTCGAGCTCAAGTTGCACGACGCGCGGGACAGCAACGTGCGGGTGGTCGGCGCGTTGCGCCGCCCGGCCGACGGCGTCCCGCACGACCAGCCGGGCCGCGGATTGACCATGGCCGCAGAGCATTTCCTGTTCGCGGCTCCCGAGCTCGACCAGATCGCCGCGATCAACGCCCGCTACCCCGGGGTCTCCGCGCCGCCGGTGCGGTTGCTGCCCACCGACCTCGCGCCCGACGCGCTGGGGCCGCTCTACCGCGGTGCGGAGTCGGTGGTCATCGGTCAGCGCGAAGAGGACCTCGCGCCCGTCGCCGTCGATTTCGCCCAGAACCCATTGCTGATGGTGTTCGGCGACAGCAGGTCCGGGAAGACCACGCTGCTGCGCCACATCATCCGCACCGTCCGCGAGCACTCCACCGCCGACCAGGTGGCGTTCACCGTGCTGGACCGGCGGCTGCACCTCGTCGACGAGCCGCTGTTCCCCGACAACGAATACACCGCCAACATCGACCGGGTCACCCCCGCGATGCTGGGGCTGGCCAACCTGATCGAGTCCCGGCGGCCACCGGCGGGCTTGTCGCCGGCGGAGCTGTCGCGCTGGCGCTACCAGGGCCACACCCACTACCTGATCATCGACGACGTCGACCAGATCCCGGATTCGCCGGCGATGAGCGGTCCGTACGTCGGGCAGCGGCCGTGGACGCCGCTGATCGCGCAGCTGGCGCAGGCCGGTGATCTGGGGCTGCGGGTGATCGTCACGGCGCGCGCCACCGGATCCGCCCACGCGTTGATGACCAGCCCGTTGCTGCGCCGCTTCAACGACCTGCAGGCGACCACGTTAATGCTGTCGGGCAATCCGCAGGACAGCGGCAAGATCCGCGGCCAGCGGTTCGGCCGGCTGCCCGCCGGCCGGGCAATCCTGCTGGGCGACAGCGACATTCCGACGTACGTGCAGTTGGTCAACCCGCTCGCCGGGGAGGCCGTGATGTCCGGTGAAACGCAACAGAAGGGGAGTTAGTCATGACGTTGCGAGTGGTTCCCGAGGGGTTGGCCGCGACCAGCGCGGCGGTGGAGGCGCTGACGGCGCGGCTGGCGGCCGCGCACGCGGCGGCGGCCCCGGCGATTACCGCGGTGGTGCCGCCGGCGGCGGATCCCGTGTCGCTGCAGACCGCCGCGGGGTTCAGCGCGCAGGGCCAGGAGCATGCCGCCGTCGCCGCGCAGGGCGTCGAGGAGCTGGGCCGCGCCGGCGTCGGTGTCGGGGAGTCCGGCGCGAGCTACCTCGCCGGCGACACGGCCGCGGCCGCGACCTACGGGATGGCGGCCGGCTGACAATGACGGCCCCCGTTTGGATGGCGTCGCCGCCGGAGGTGCACTCGGCGTTGCTGAGCGCCGGGCCGGGGCCGGGGTCGCTGCTCGCGGCCGCCGGCGCCTGGTCCTCGCTCAGCGCCGAATACGCCTCGGCGGCGGCCGAACTCAGCGGGATCCTGGCGGCGGTGCAGGCGGGGGCGTGGCAGGGCCCGAGCGCCGAGCAATACGCGGCGGCTCACCTGCCGTACCTGGCCTGGCTGCAGCAGGCCAGCGCCGACAGCGCCGGCGTGGCCGCCCAGCACGAGGTCGCCGCGACGGCGTACACCGGCGCCCTGGCCGCGATGCCCACCCTGGTCGAGCTGGCCGCCAACCACGTCATCCACGGCGTCCTGCTGGCAACGAATTTCTTTGGCATCAACACGATCCCGATCGCGCTGAACGAGGCCGACTACGTGCGCATGTGGGTCCAGGCCGCCACGGTGATGGGCGCCTATCAGGCGGCCTCGGGCGGGGCGCTGGCCTCCGCGCCGCGCACCGCCCCGGCTCCCGCCATCGAGAATCAGAGCGGCGCGGCCACCCCGGCCGCCCAGTCGGGTGCGTCGCTCAATCCGTCCGACCTGCTGAGCCAGCTGCTGTCGCAGTACACCAATTTCTACGGGAACATGTTCCAGGAGCTGGCCACGTTCTTCCAGGATCCCGTCGGGAACTCGGTGAAGATCATCCAGGCCTTCATGACGAATCCGTCTGAGGCGCTGGTGCTTTACGGCCCCCTGCTCTTCGCGATCGCCTACCAGGCCTTCTCCTGGGTCGGTGCGTCGATCACCTACCCGTCGCTGCTGCTCAGCCCTTTCCTCGGGCTCATCCTCCCGGTGGCCCTGCAACCGGCGCTGTCGCTCGCGGCCGCGGCGGCTCCCGCGCTGGCGGCGCCGGTGGCGGGCGGCATCGCCGCGACCGCCGTGCCCGTTTCCACGGTGTGGCCGGTCGCCGGTGTGGCCCCGACGGCCGCGGCCCCCGCGGCGGCACCGGCGTCGGTGGGCACCGCGGGCGCCGGCGCACCCGCCGCGCCGGCCCCGGCGACAGCCGCCGGAACCTTCGCGTACATGGTGGGTTTCGGCGGCGGCCCCGGAACCGAATCCGGCCCGACGGTGGGCGGCCGCGGCGGCGCCAAGGCGCCGGCGGCGACCATCCCGGCGGCGGGCGTGGCGGCCCCCAGCCGGGCGGAGGCCCGGGCGCGGCGGCGCCGGCGGGCGGCGATGCGCGAGTACGGCGACGAGTTCCTGGACATGGATTCCGACATCGGCGTTCCACCCGACTACGACGCCGAGGAGTTGGTGTCGGCGGTGGCCTCCGGAAACGGGGCCGGGAGCCTGGGGTTCGCAGGGACCGCGCACAAAGACACCGCCGTGGGCGCGGCCGGCTTGACCAAGCTCGCCGGCGACGAGTTCGGCGGCGGTCCGCGGGTGCCGATGGTCCCGGGGACGTGGGATCACGAGCCGGAGAGAGGGGGAGACGACGGCAACTAACGTGGCAGTGCCCAACCGAAATCCGAAGAGAGCGAAAGGAAACCAATCACCATGAGCATGCTGGACGCTCATATTCCGCAGTTGGTGGCCGCGCAGTCTGCGTTTTCCGCCAAGGCGGCGCTGATGCGCAGCACGATCAGCCAGGCCGAGCAGGAAGCGGTGTCGGCGCAGGCGTTCCACCAGGGCGAGGCCTCGGCGGCGTTTCAGGCCGCGCACGCCCGCTTCGTGGAGGTCGCGGCGCGGATCAACACCCTGCTCGACATCGCCCAGGCCAACCTCGGGGACGCCGCCGGCACCTACGTGGCCGCCGACGCCGCGGCCGCTTCCGGCTACACCGCGTTCTGATCAGACCCCTCACCGCGAAAGGACTTGCGATGTCGCAAATCATGTACAACTACCCCGCGATGCTGGGCCACGCCGCGGACATGTCGGGCTACGCCGGCACGTTGCAGGCGCTCGGCTCGGACATCGCCAGCGAGCAGGCCACCCTGTCCAACGCTTGGCAGGGTGACACCGGCATGACGTACCAGGTGTGGCAGGCGCAGTGGAACCAGGCGATGGACAGCCTGGTGCGGGCCTATCAGTCGATGGCCAGCACCCACGACGCCAACACCACCGCGATGCTCGCCCGCGACCAGGCCGAGGCCGCCAAGTGGGGCGGTTAACCCCGGCCCGATGAACGCTGCACCAAACGCCGTCGAGCTGACGGTTGACCACGCATGGTTCATCGCCGAAACCATTGGGGCGGGCAGTTTCCCGTGGGTCCTGGCGATCACCACGCCCTACCGTGACGCCGGGGAGCGCGCCGAGTTCTTCGAGCGTCAGCGCGCCGAGCTGACCCGGATGGGTCTGCTGTCGCCGGACGGTCTGGTCAACCCGGCGGTCGCCGGCTGGATCAAAACGGTGTGCTTCCCGGACCGGTGGCTCGACCTGCGCTACGTGGGACCCGGCGCGGCCACCGGCTCCGGTGAGCTGCTGCGCGGCGTGGTCGCGCAGCGCCGCACCGGTGGGAGCGGCGCGGCGCCGAACACCGTCGTGGCGCTGCGCAGCGCCCAGCTCGTCACCTTCACCGCCATGGACATCGACGACGCCCGGGGGCTGGTCCCGGTCCTCGGCGTCGGGCTGGCGCAGCGGCCGCCGGCCCGGTTCGACGAGTTCAGCATGCCGATGCGGGTGGGCGCCCGCGCCGACGAGCGGCTGCGGGCCGGCGCGTCGCTGTCGGAAGTCGTTGACTACCTGGGCATTCCGGCGTCGGCGCGGCCCGTGGTGGAGTCGGTGTTCTCCGGGCCGCGCAGCTACGTCGAGATCGTCGCTGGCGCCCGCCGCGACGGGCAGCAGTCCACCACCGAGGTCGGGATGAGCATCGTCGACACCGCCGCGGGCCGGGTGCTGGTCAGCCCGTCGCGCGCCTTCGACGGCGAGTGGGTCTCCACGTTCGCCCCGGGCACGCCGTTCGCCATCGCCGTCGCGGTCGAACAGCTGACCGCCCTGCTGCCCGAGGGCCAGTGGTTCCCCGGCCGTCGGCTGTCCCGCGACTTTTCCGCACAGACTTCATAACCACCAACGTTCAGATACAGCAACGAAATAGAGAAGAGAGAACCATGTCAGTGACGTCCGGCGCCGTGATGCCGATCGTGCGCGTCGCCATCCTCGCGGACAGCAGGCTGACGGAGATGGCCCTGCCGGCCGAGCTGCCGCTGCGCGAAATCCTGCCGGCGGTCAAGCGTTTGGCGGCGCCGGCGGCCACCACCGGTGACACCGAGGACACCCTGGATGGCCTTGCGGCCACCCACCTGAGCCTGGCGCCGATCGGCGGCGCGCCGTTCAGCCTGGACGCCAGCCTGGACACCGTCGGCGTCGTCGACGGCGATCTACTGGCGCTGCAGCCGGTGCCCGCCGGGCCGGCCGCGCCGGGCATCGTCGAGGACATCGCCGACGCCGCCATGATCTTCTCGACCTCCCGGTTGCGGCCCTGGGGCACAGCGCATATCCAGCGCGCGGCGCTGGCCGCCGCGATCGCCGTGGTCGTCCTGGCGAGCGGCCTGGGCGTCACCTATCGGGTGGCCACCGGCGCGCTGGCCGGGCTGGTCGCGGTCGCCGTCATCGCGGCGCTGACCGGGGTGGTCGGCCTGCTGATCACCGGGCGTTCCCCGCGCGCCGGAATGGCGCTGTCGACCGCGGCCCTCGTGCCCATCGGCGCCGCGCTGGTGTTGGCGGTGCCCGGCGGGTTCGGGCCGGCGCAGCTCATGCTGGCAGCGGCCGGCGTCACCGCGTGGTCGCTGATCGCCCTGATGGTCCCCGGCCCGCAACGCGAGCGGGTCGTCGGCTTCTTCACCACGACCGCGACCGTCGGCGCCGGGGTGGCGCTGGCGGCGGGCGCCGAATTGCTCTGGCACTTCCCGGTACTGACCATCGGCTGCGGGCTCATCGTGGCGGCCCTGCTGGTCACCGTCGAGGCCGCCCCGCTGTCGGCGATGTGGGCGCGCTTCCCGCTGCCCGTCATCCCGGCGCCCGGCGACCCCACCCCGTCGGCGCCGTCGTTGCGCGTGCTCGAGGACCTGCCGCGGCGGGTGCGGATCGGCGACGCGCATCAGAGCGGGTTCATCGCCGCCGCGGTGCTGCTCAGCGCGCTGGGCTCGGTGGCGATCGCGCTGCGCCCGGAGTCGTTGGGCGGCTTCGGCTGGTACGTGGTCGGCGCGACCGCGGCGACGTCCGTGCTGCGCGCCCGGGTATGGGACTCGGCCGCCTGCAAGGCCTGGCTGCTCGCCCAGCCGTACCTGGTCGCCGGCGTGCTGTTGGTGATCTACACCGCTACGGGGCGGTACGCCGCCGCCCTCGGCGCGGGAGTGGTGCTCGCCGCGCTGGCGCTGGTGTGGGTGGTGGTGGCGCTCAATCCGCGCATCGCCGCGCCGGAAAGCTACTCGCTGCCGCTGCGGCGGCTGGTGGGCTTCGTCGCGGCAGGCCTGGACGCCTCGCTGATCCCCGTGATGGCCTACCTGGTCGGTCTGTTCGCCTGGGTGCTCAATCGATGATGCGGGCCCACGCCGGATTGGCCTGCGTCACGGCCGCTTTGGCGGCCATGATGTGGACCGCTCCGTCGGCCTTGGCCATCGACCAGCCGAAGGTGGACCCCGCGGTGCCACCGCCGAGCGGCACGCCGGGACCCGGGCAGCCGATGGAGCAGCGCGGCCCCTGCACCGCCTCCGGCGTCATCCCCGGCAGCGATCCGGCCGTGGCGACGCCGAGCCAGTCGATGCTGAACCTTCCCGCGGCGTGGCGGTTTTCGCGCGGCGAGGGCCAGCTGGTGGCGGTCCTCGACACCGGGGTGCGCCCCGGCCCGCGGCTGCCCAACGTCGATCCCGGCGGCGACTTCGTCGAGACCACCGACGGCCTGACCGACTGCGACGGCCACGGCACCCTGGTGGCCGGCATCATCGCCGGCCAGCCCGGCGACGACGGGTTCTCGGGGGTGGCGCCGGCCGCGCGGGTGCTCTCGATCCGGATGGCGTCCGCGAAATTCTCGCCGCGCACGCCGGGCGGGGATCCGTTGCTGGCCAGGGCATCCCAGGACGTCGCGACGCTGGCGCGGGCCATCGTGCACGCCGCCGACCTCGGCGCCCGGGTGATCAACATCTCCGCGATCACCTGCCTGCCCGCCGACCGGACGGTCGACCAGGCCGCGCTGGGTGCGGCGATCCGCTACGCGGCGGTGGACAAGGACGCGGTGATCGTGGCCGCCGCGGGCAACAACGGCCCCACCGGATCGGTCGCCGGTGGAACGTCCTGCGACTCCAACCCGCTGACCGACCTCAGCCGCCCCGACGACCCGCGCAACTGGGCCGGTGTCACGTCGGTCTCCATCCCGTCGTGGTGGCAGCCCTACGTGCTGTCGACGGCCTCGCTCACGCCCGAAGCGGAGCCGTCGAAATTCACCATGGCCGGGCCGTGGGTGGGCATCGCGGCGCCCGGCGAGAACATCGTGTCGGTCAGCAATCGCGACGGCGGCGGTCTTGCCAACGGCCTACCCGACGACCACCAGCAGCTGGTCGCGTTGAGCGGCACCAGCTACGCGGCCGGCTACGTCTCGGGCGTGGCGGCGCTGGTGCGCAGCAAGTATCCCCAACTGACCGCGACGCAGGTGGTGCACCGCGTCACCGCCACCGCCCACAACGGCGCCCGGGCGCCCTCCAACGTCGTCGGCGCCGGTGCGGTCGACCCCGTGGCGGCGCTGACGTGGGAGCTGCCCGCCGGCAGCCCACCCGCGGCGGGGGCCAGGCCGGTCGCCGCCCCGCCGGCACCAGCGCCCCAGGACACCACCCCGCGGACCGTCGCGTTCGCCGGCACCGCCGCGCTGGCCGTCGTCGTCGCGGCCGTCGCCGCCGTCGTCGCGATCGTGAGAAAGAAGGAGACCACCCCGTGAGCCGCTCGATACCCGTTCCAGGCACCGGCCGAATCACGCTGGCGCTGCTGGCCGTGGTGCCCGCGGTGATGGCATACCCCTGGCGATCCCCGCGCGACTACTGGGTGCTCGGCATCGCGGCCGCGGTGGTGATCGTGCTGTTCGCCTGGTGGCGGGGCCTGCACCTCACCACGATCGTGCGCCGGCGCGCGGCGATGGCGCGCCGCGCCCGGGGGTTCGTGCCCGAATCGGGTTCGGCCACAAGCGCGACCGCGCTGCTGCGCCTCGGACCGCCGCTCGGCGACTCGGACGTGCTTCCGTTGCCGCTCATCGCGGACTACCTGGACCGCTACGGCATCCGGGCCGACAAGATCCGAATCACCAGCCGCGACAACGCCTCCGACGCCTCGAGGCGCCAGACCTGGATCGGGCTCACGGTCTCGGCGACCGACAACCTGGCGGCGCTGCAGGCGCGCTCGGCGCGGATCCCGTTGGCCGAGACCACCCAGGTGGCCGCCCGCCGGCTGGCCGACCACCTTCGCGAGATGGGCTGGGACGCCGGCACCGTCGCACCGGACGACGTCCCGCGTCTGGTGGCGCCCAACGCCCGCGAAACCTGGCGGGGCGTGCAGCGCGGCGACTCGGATTACGTTGCGGCCTACCAGGTTCGCGTCGACGCCGGACTGGCCGAAACGCTGGACGCGATCCGGTCGCACCCGGTGCGCGAGACGTGCACGGCGCTGGAGATCGCCGGCGACCGCAACCACCGCACCGTCGCGGCGGCCTGTGCGTTCCTGACCGATTCGCCCCCCGCGGGCGCGGCGCCGCTGGCCGGGCTGATCCCGCAGCGCGGAAATCACCGGCCCGCGCTGGCGGCGCTGGACCTGCTGTCGGTGCAACGCCTCGACGGGCACGCCGACGAGCCGGCCGGCGTCCTGGCCGGACTGGCCTGGCCGACCCCGGAGGCCGGCGCACACCGGGCGCCGTTGGCGTCGTGAGTCGCTTTAGAACATAACCCCGCGCAGAAACTGGGTCATCCGGCGCAGATAGTCCAGCTGGCTCACGTGCAACACGTGGCTGCCCGGAAACCAGTGCAGCGCACAGCGATTCCAGTGTTCCCACAGCGTGACGGCCTGACCGGGCGGCGCCATCCGATCGCCGAGGCCGGTGATGATCATCCGGCGGTCCTTGGCGATCAGCGGCGGGTAGTTCAGCGGCGAGTGATAGGCCAACCCGGCGGCGAGTTCGTCGCGGGTGATCTTGGACATCCGCAGACCCAGCCCCATTAGCTTGTTGGCCGGGAACCATTCGTCGAACATCGTCGACGGCGTCACGACCGGGCAGTTGGGGATGACGGCCTCGAGCCGATCGTCGACCGAAGCCACCAGCGCGGAGGTGTAGCCGCCCAGCGAGATGCCGGTCAGCGCGATGCGCTCGACGCCGGTGTGGCGCAGGTAGTCGATGATGGACCGGAAGTCGTGCACGGCCTGGGCCATCGCCTCGGCGAAACCGCACAGCCCGCCGGCGAAATACCCGAAACCGCTGAACGGCGAATACTTTTCGGCCCGTGGCCCGTGGAACGGCAGCGTGTACATCAGGACGTCATAGCCGGACCGGTAATACCACGGCAGCGTGAAGAACCGCCCGTTGGCCAAATATGACGACCCCATGAAGCCGTGGATGACGCACAGCGTGGGGTGCGGGCCGTCGCCGTGGCGCCAGTGCTGCGCGTGCACGATGTTGTTGGCGGACAACGCGCCCCAGCGCGTGCGCATCGCGGGGTTGACCGCCCGGAAGCTGCTCGGGAACGAGATGTTCTCGACGGTGCCGTGGGCGATCCACTCCGCCAGCCGGTTCGCCGGCCGCGACGAGACGGTCGGCGCGTCAAGGGGCGCCGGAAACGACTTCGCCGGGTCGCGTTCGGCGCCGAGCTCGGCGTAGAAGCGCAGGCTGTCGCGTTCGCTGCCGGAACGCACCGACGTGGCGAGCACGGCCGGGGTGACCGTGGTGGTCAGCACCGACGCGACCGCGGTGCGCAGCGCGAGGTCGGAGATGGCGGCCGCCTCGACGATCATTCGCTGGCGCGGCGACAGCGCGGAGCGCGGTGGCAATCCCGCGGCGCCGGCGGGCACGTCGGCGCCGGGAACATCCGGGACGGGAACCGGGGTACTGACCGGATCCGGGTCGGGCGGTGTCACAAACGCGATGCTATCGCCCACTCGGTCGTTGCCGGGGCCGCATGCGGTAATACGGTTTACCTATCAGCCCGACCCGTGCTGGTGTTGATCAGGAGGACCGACATGTGGGATCCCGACGTCTACCTGGCCTTTGCTGACCACCGCAGCCGCCCGTTCTACGACCTGGTGTCGCGGGTGGGTGCCAAGCAGGCGCGCCGGGTGGTCGACCTGGGCTGCGGCCCGGGCCACCTGACCAAGTACCTGGCCCGGCGCTGGCCGGAGGCGACGATCGAGGCGGTGGACAGCTCGCCGGAGATGGTCGCCGCCGCCAAGGAGCGCGGCATCGACGCCGTCATCGGCGACCTGCGGGACTGGAAGCCCAAGCCCGACACCGACGTGGTGATCTGCAACGCCGCCCTGCATTGGGTGCCCGAGCACGCCGATCTGCTGGTGCGGTGGGCCGGCGAGCTGGCGCCCGGCTCGTGGATCGGCGTGCAGATTCCGGGCAACTTCGAAACGCCGTCGCACGCCACCGTGCGGACGCTGGCCCGCCGCGAGCCGTACGCAAAACTTATGCGGGACATACCGTTTCGGGTGGGCGCGGTGGTGCAACCGCCGATGAACTACGCCAACCTGCTGCTGGACGCCGGATGCAAGATCGATGTGTGGGAGAGCACCTACCTGCACCAGCTGACCGGTGAGAATCCGGTGCTGGAGTGGATCACCGGCACGGCGCTGGTGCCGGTGCGCGAGCGGCTCGACGACGAGGGCTGGGAGCAGTTTCGCCGCGAGCTCATCCCGCTGCTCGACGACGCGTACCCGCCCCGCGCCGACGGCACGACGATCTTCCCGTTCCGGCGGGTGTTCATCGTCGCCGAGGTGGGGGGTGCTCAGCGCTCCGGATGAGCCGGGCTATTCCTCGATGCCGCGGTCGACGGCGATCGCCGAGCGGCTGCTCGGCTTCCTGCGGTGAATCTCCAGATACGTCTCGGTGTAGCGCAGGGCGATGCGGTGGCCTGCGAACTCCGACGGGATGACGTCGCCGGTGCGCTGGCGCCAATCATGCAGGCGCACAGCAAGATCGGCGGCGATCGCCTCGATGTCCGCGACGTCGCCGTCTGCGCCCGTCAGCAGGTTGGTGGTTTCGCTGGGATCGGTGCGCAGGTCGTAGAGTTCGCGCTCGGGGCGTGGGCCGCCGATGAACGGCTCGACCGCGTGCCCCGACGGGCTTTCCTGGATGTCCAACGGCAGGTCGAGCAGCGGACGGGCCGCGTAGTTCTCGATGTAGCTGTAGTCCTTGGTGCGAATCGCGCGAATGGGGTCGAACGAGTCGTGGTAGGTCTTCATCGTGTACACCTGCTGCCGGACCGGTTCGGCTGCCGCGGCCGGCGCCAGCAGCGCGTCGGCGTGCGACATTCCTTCCACGTCGGCCGGCACGTGCACGCCCAGCAGCCCGAGCAGCGTCGGCACCAGATCGACGCCGCTGAACAGCTCGTCGTAAACGTGCGGCGCCACCGCGCGTTTGGTAGGAGGGCGGACGATCATGCCGATGCCGGTTCCGGCGTCGTACAGCGTGGATTTCGCGCGCGGAAACGCCGGCCCGTGATCGGTGAAGAACACCACCCACGTGTTGGCGTCGAGCCCCGTGTCGGCCAGCACGTCCAGCAGCCGGCCCACGGCGGCGTCGGCCGCGGCGATCGCGCCGTAGAAGTCGGCGAGGTCGCCGCGAACCTCGGGGGTGTCCGGCAGGTAACCCGGAGGATCGACCTCCGCGGCGTCGGCCGGCTCGTAGCGGTCGCGCGGGTATGGCCGGTGCGTCTCGAAGAAGCCCGCGGTCAACAGAAACGGCTGGCCCCCAAGGTTCTCGGTGCTGTCGCGCAGCCATTCCTCCGTCCGGTCCACCACGTAGTCGCAGTAGGAGTTGGACACGTCGAACTCGTCGAAGCCGAGCCGTTTGGGGTAGGACGTCTCGTGCTGCATCCCGAAAAGTGCTGAGTAGTAACCCGATTCGGACAACATCTGCGGCAGGGTCCGAACGCCGCTGCGATATTCCCACCCGTGGTGCGCCAGGCCGACCAGCCCGTTGCTCTGCGGGTAGCGCCCGGTGAACAGCGATCCGCGCGACGGCGAGCACAGCGGCGCGGTGGCATGCGCCCTGGTGAACAGGATGCCCTCGGCGGCAAGCCGGTCCAGCCGCGGGCTGGCCACGTCCGGGTGACCGTAGACGCCGAGATATCGCCCCAGGTCGTGCCAGTGCACGAGCAGCAGGTTGTCTTTGGCGTGTTGAGCCGTCATACCGTCACCTCGACCGGCGACGATACAGCAGGGTGTGCGGGTCCACGGGGCGTTACGCTCGGCGCGATCCCCACTCGTTCTCGGAGACGAACTCCGGCAGCGGCCGCCCGAGGGCCCAGCCGTCGAGCTCCAGCGCCGGCCGGTCGGGAAACTCGGGCACCGGGCCCAGACACAGGATGGCCACCGGCTCGGCGTCGCCGGGCATCCCCAGCAAGGCCGCCAACCGTCGCGGGTCGAACAGGGAAACCCAGCCCATGCCAAGGCCTTCCGAGCGCGCCGCCAGCCACAGGTTCTGGATGGCGCACGACACCGACGCCAGATCCATCTGCGGCAGCGTCCGCCGCCCGAACACGTGGGCGTCCCGGTTGTCGCACAGCGCCACCACGAACAATTCGGCGCACTCGAGGATCCCCTCGACCTTGAGCGCCAAGAATTCCTCGGCCCGCTCTCCCAGCGCCGCGGCCGTGAGCGGGCGTTCCTCGTCGACCAGCGCGTGAATGCGCCGACGCAGCGCGTCGTCGGTGATCCGGATGAAGCGCCAGGGCTGCATCAGGCCGACGCTGGGCGCGGCGTGCGCGGCCTGCAACAGCCGCGCCAGCACGTCCTCGGCCACCACCCCGCCGGGCGAGAACCGGCGCATGTCGCGCCGTTCCGAGATCACCCGATAGACGGCCCGCCGCTCCTCGGGGCTGAAGGCCGGATCGGTCACACCAGCCATCGTAGGAAAGCGCTCGGCGCCGCGGTGCTCACGGCGAATAGGTGACGCCGACCGCGCGGAACACGTATTCGGGCGGCATGTCGAAGGACAGCGACCGCCGCGGCAGCGCGGCGAGCACGTCGTCCGGGACCGCCTCTTTGTAGTGCAGCGACAGCTCCCCGCTGAACTTGGGGTCGACCTCGGCGACGTCGACGTCGACCTGCACACCGGTCGGCGAGATCTCGACCTTGGCCGCACCGGTCTGCGGCGCGTCCCAGCGCGCGTCGACGGTGGGCCCGGCCAGCTTGGGCAGCATGGACAGCGTCGCCAGCACCCGCTCCGCGGTGAACACCAGCGAGCCGGCGTAGCTGGCGACGCTGTGCGGCAACCGCACCCCGGGGATGGTGCCGCTGAAGCGCCGGGTCACCGCGACATAGTCGGCGAGGTAGATCAGGCCCTCCGCCTCGACCTGGGCGTGCAGGTCGGCGGGAAGCTTGCCGATGCCGAACAACCTGCGGACGAAGACCGCCATGACGCCAGTATGACCGGCCTGGTATCCGTTGACTCATGACCCGCCCCCGGACCGGCTGGGCCGTGGGCGTCGCCCTGGCCGCCGCGCTCGTCTACGCGGTCATGTGGGTGGGTTACTCCCAGCACTGGAGCTGGCCGCAGCGCCTCGACTGGTGGTTGTTGACCCCCGCGCACGACGTCGGCGTCAAACACCCGGCGTGGGTGAGCTTCTGGGACGGGGTGTCGTTCGCGCTGGGGCCGGTGACGTTGCGGCTGCTGGGGATTGCGGCGACGCTGGCCGCGCTGGTGCGACGCGACGTGCGGGCGGCGCTCGTCCTGTTCGCCTGCGCGCCGCTGAACGGGCTGGTCACCTGGGCGGCCAAGGGCCTGGTGGATCGCCCGCGGCCGTCGACCATGCTGGTGGCGGTGCCCTCGTCGTCGTTTCCCTCGGGGCACGCGCTGGAGGCGACGTCCGCGTTGCTGGCCCTGCTGGTGTTCCTGCTGCCGATGCTGAGCCGCGCGCGGGGCCGCGTCGCGATCGCGGTGACGGCGCTCTGCCTGCTGCTGGTGGGGATCGCCCGGGTGGCGCTGAATGTGCACTACCCGACCGATGTGCTGGCCGGGTGGTCGCTGGGATACCTCTACTTCCTGTTCTGCCTGTGGGTGTTCCGCCCCTTTCCG
Organism: Mycobacterium paraense; assembly: GCF_002101815.1. Classification (GTDB taxonomy): domain Bacteria; phylum Actinomycetota; class Actinomycetes; order Mycobacteriales; family Mycobacteriaceae; genus Mycobacterium; species Mycobacterium paraense. The sequence continues at coordinate 306,796 of NZ_LQPM01000008.1, forward strand.
GGCGCGCCGGCCGACCCCGGGCCGACGATCACGGCGCAGTTACGCAACCGGGTCTAAACCTTTACTTGACCAGGGCGTTTGCGCCGAACGACGATTGGATCCATGCGCCGACTGCTCGCTTCGCTGTGCGCCGGGGCGTGCCTGCTCGCCGCGTCGGTCCTGCTGGCACCGGCGGGCAACGCGGCCGCCCCCTGGTTCGCGAACTCCGTCGGCAACGCCACGCAGGTGGTCTCGGTCGTCAGCACCGGCGGTTCCAACGCGACCATGGACATCTACCAGCGCACCGCCGCCGGGTGGCAGGCGCTCAAGACGGGCATCCCCACCCACGTCGGTTCCGCGGGCATGGCGCCGCAGGCCCGCAGCGGGGTTCCGGCCACGCCGATGGGCGTGTACACCCTCGACTCCGCCTTCGGCACCGCGCCGAATCCCGGCGGGGGACTGCCTTATACGCAGGTCGGGCCGAACCACTGGTGGAGCGGCGACGACCATAGCCCCACCTTCAACAGCATGCAGGTCTGCCAGAAGGCGCAGTGCCCGTTCAGCACGGCCGCCAGCGAGAACCTGCAGATCCCGCAGTACAAGCACGCGGTCGTCATGGGCGTCAACAAGAACAAGGTCCCCGGCGGCGGTTCGGCGTTCTTCTTCCACACCACCGACGGCGCCCCCACCGAGGGCTGCGTGGCGATCGACGACCCGACGCTGGTGTCGATCATCCGCTGGCTGCGGCCCGGCGCGGTCATCGCGATCACGAAATAGCCCCGCGACGCACCCGGGCCTGCGGTGTTTGCATGATTCGGTGACGTGGACGACGCTTGCGTGGAGTTAGTCGAACACGGAAGGCGCCTTGCGATGACAGAGCTGGTTACCGGGAAAACGCTGCCGAATGTCGTCGTCACCGGCATCGCCATGACCACCGCGCTGGCGACCGACGCCGAAAACACCTGGAAGCTGCTGCTGGACCGCCAAAGCGGCATCCGAACCCTCGATGACTCGTTTGTCGAGCACTATGACCTGCCGGTGCGCATCGGCGGGCACCTGCTGGAGGAGTTCGACGACGGATTGACCCGCGCCGAGCGCCACCGGATGGGCTACCTGCAGCGGATGTCCACCCAGCTGAGCCGGCGGGTGTGGCAGAACGCCGGCTCGCCCGAGCCCGACCCAGACCGGCTGCTGGTATCCATCGGCACCGGCCTGGGCTCCGCCGAGCAGATCGTATTCAGCTACGACGACATGCGCGCCCGCGGGCTCAAGGCCGTGTCGCCGCTCGCGGTGCAGAAGTACATGCCCAACGGCGCCGCCGCGGCGGTCGGGCTGGAACGGCACGCCAGGGCCGGGGTGATCACCCCGGTGTCGGCGTGTGCGTCGGGTTCGGAGGGGATTGCCCAGGCGTGGCGCAGCATCGTGTTCGGCGAGGCCGACATCGCGATCTGTGGCGGGGTCGAGGTCAAGATCGAGGCGGTGGCGATCGCCGCGTTCGCCCAGATGCGCATCGTGATGTCCACCAAGAACGACGACCCGGTGGGCGCGTGCCGCCCGTTCGACCGGGACCGCACCGGCTTCGTGTTCGGTGAGGCGGGCGCGCTGATGGTGATCGAGACCGAGGAGCACGCCAAGGCGCGCGGCGCCCCGATCCTGGCGCGGCTGATGGGGGCCAGCATCACCTCCGACGGCTACCACATGGTCGCGCCGGACCCCAACGGCGAGCGCGCCGGGCACGCGATGTCGAGGGCGATTCAGCTTGCGGGCCTGACGCCGGGCGACATCGACCACGTCAACGCGCACGCGACCGGCACCTCGGTGGGCGACCTGGCCGAGGGCAAGGCCATCAACAAAGCGCTGGGGCCGCACGGCGGAAACGCCGCGGTGTACGCGCCCAAGGCCGCGCTGGGGCACTCGGTGGGTGCGGTCGGCGCGGTGGAGTCGATCCTGACCGTGCTGGCGCTGCGGGACCAGGTGATTCCGCCGACGCTGAACCTGGAAAACCTCGATCCGGAAATCGATTTGGACGTGGTGGCGGGCAAACCGCGGCCGGGCGAATACAACTACGCGATCAACAACTCGTTCGGCTTCGGCGGCCACAACGTCGCCATGGTCTTCGGCAAGTACTAGACCGGGCCGGGTTCGCCGAACGTGAAGCCACGGCGACTTTTTCGGGATTTTTTCGCGCTGGCTTCACGCTCGGTGAGGGTGGCCCGCGCCTCGGCCTACGCCAACGCGCGGCCGGGCTTGACCTTGAAGTCCATGCCCGCCAACGACATTGTCGCGTCGTAGGTCCGGTCGTAGCCGGTTCCGCTGATCTTCCAGCCGGCGTCGGTGCGCCGGTAGGAGTCGCGGTAGAAGGCCGCGCCGATCAGCATGAAGTTCAAGTCGGCGACGATGACCCGATCCTGCAGATACCAGTTGCCCGTGGCGGTGTCGCCGGTCACCGTGATGTCCGGGTGGGTCACCCGGTGCTCGGTGATGACGTTCGCGGGCAGCGAGGTGCGCATGTACTCCACCAGGTCGGCGCGGTTGGTGAAGTGCAACTCGTTGCCGATCGACGGGCCGTAGTCGGCCTTGATGTCCTCGGCCAGCGTGTCGGCGAAGTCGTCCCAGTGCTTGGTGTCCAGCGCGCGCAGGTAGCGGTATTTCAGCTGTTTGATGGCTTCGATGTCGGCTAAGTCTTGAGGGGTCATCGGGTCATTGCAGCACACGGGTCACCATGTCGATCAGGGCGCGTCGTTCCAGGCTCCAATCGACCTCGGCGCCGGTGAGCATCTGGGCCAGTACCACACCCCGCAGGGCGGCCCAAATCACCTCGGCGACACCGGCATTGGCTGGATCGTCGGTGATCAGCCGACCCAACTGGCCGATCGCGTCGTTCATTTCCAGCAGGTGCCGCCGCGCCGATGCGCCCGGGCCGCCGCGGGTGGCGCGCAAAATCTCGAAGGCCGCCATCGACGTCGGGCTGCTGTAGCAGCTCCAGGCGGTGTCGACGACGACCTCGATGCGCTCCCGCAGCGGGAGCTCGCTGACGTTGGCCGACGACAGGCTGTCGACCAGCCGGGCCACGCCGTCGTCGACGACGGCCATGAGCATGCCGTTGCGGTCGCCGAAGTGGTACTGGATGACCCCCCACGTCACGCCCGCCCGTTCGGCCACGTGCTTGGCGGTCGCGGCGGCGAACCCTTCCTCCACGATGCAGCGCACCGTCTCGTCGATGATCTTGGTGCGCGTGTCGTCGCCGCGCTTGCGCGGCGCGCTGGTTCGCCGGGTAGGCGCAATGGACCTGGAAGGCGGCATTGTTGACTTTATAACATAAAGCCGACTATTTTTGGGCCGTGAGCCGATCCCGTTATGCGCGGTTGTCCCGTCAGGAGCTGTCCGTCCTGGTCCCCGAACTGCTGCTGATCGGTCACATGATCGACCGCTCCAGCATGGCGTGGTGCATCACGGAGTTCGGCCGCGAGGAGATGGTGCAGATCGCCATCGAGGAGTGGGCCGGCGCCAGCCCGATCTACACCAAGCGCATGCAGCGGGCGCTGAACTACGAGGGCGTCGACGTGCCCACCATCTTCAAGGGCCTGCAACTCGACATCGGCGCCCCGCCGCAATTCATGGATTTCCGCTACACCGTTCACGACCGCTGGCACGGCGAATTCCAGCTCGACCACTGCGGCGCGCTGCTCGACGTGGAGCCGATGGGCGACGAATACGTCTTCGGCATGTGCCACACCATCGAGGACCCGACGTTCGATGCCACCGCGGTCGCGACGAACCCGCGCGCGCAGATGCGTCCGATCCATCGGCCGCCGCGGGTGCCCGCCGACCGGCAGCCGCACTGCGCCTGGACCGTCATCATCGACGACTCTCACCCGGAGGCGCAGAGCATTCCCGCGCTGGACGTCGTGCGCCAAACCCGCGCGGCCGGTTGGGAATTGGAACCCGTCGACCGGTCCGACGAAGGGCAGGCGGACTACTCGGGGCCGTTGCTGTCCGATTTCGACTTCGGTGCCTTCTCGCACTCGGCGCTGGTCCGCATGGCCGACGAGGTCTGCCTGCAGATGCACCTGCTGTACCTGTCGTTCGCCCTCGCGGTGCGGGCGCGCGCCGCCGACGCCGCCCAGGCGGTCTCGGTCGGCACCCGCGGCCTGATCGGGCTGGCGGGGCTGGGCGCCGAGCGGATCCACCGCGCGCTCGAATTCCCCGCCGGCATCGAAGGTGCGCTACAGGTGCTCGAGCTGCACCCGCTGCTCAACCCGGCGGGCTACGTCGTCGCGGAGACCGCGGACAACCGGCTGAGCGTGCACCGCTCGCCGGCGCACGAGGACGGAGCCTGGATCTCCTTGTGCTCGCCGGAATCCGTGCAGCCGCTGCAGGCGATCGCCACCGCCATCGATCCGCGCCTCGGGGTTCGGGTCAGCGGCACGGACACCGACTGGACCGCGGAGCTGTTCGAAACCGATGCCCCCGCAGCCGAACTGCCCGAGGTCTCGGTGGCCAAATTCAGCGGCGGATCGTCCTTCCAGTTCCAGCCGAGGCGTTCGCTGCCGCTGACCGTGGTGTGAAGCCGCGCCACTTTGGCGTGACTCGGCCGGTTTGTCAATAGGTTCCCGATTCCGATTCGGTGACGCTCTCACATCGAGCGGATACCAATGGCATTGCAAGCCATCGGCTTTCCGCGTGTCCGCGACTATGGTTAACGCTGGCCACCGACCCCTATAGACGAAAGTATTCGCTCTATGTACGACCCAGTCGGGTTGTCGATCGGGACCACGAACCTGGTCGCCGCGTGTAACGGAAGTCCACCGGTATCACGCCGCGCCGTGCTGACCCTGTATCCGCACTGCGCGCCGAAAATCGGTCTGCCGCCGCACAACACGGACACTCCGCCCCTCAACGAGCCGGGCGTGCTGATGCGCGGCTTCGTGGAGCGCATCGGGGATTCGGTCGCGTTGGTGTCCCCCGACGGCTCCGCCCACGACCCCGACCTGCTCATGGTGGAGGCCCTGGACGCCATGATGGTGGCCGCCGGCGCGGACTCCGCCGCGTCGGAGATCTCCATCGCCGTTCCGGCGTACTGGAAACCGGCCAACGTGCAGGCGCTGCGCAACGGTTTGCGGACACATTTGGGCTTCGTGCGCAGCGGCATGGCCCCGCGGCTGGTCTCGGACGCGATCGCGGCGCTGACGGCGGCCAACGCGGAGCTGTGCCTCGCGGCGACGGGCGTCGTCGGCCTGCTCGACTTCGGCGGCGGCGGCACCTCCGCCACGCTGGTCAGCCTCGCCGGTGATTTCGAACTGGTCAGCCCCACAATGCGTTACGCGGCCTTCTCCGGCGACGAGATCGACCAGGCGGTGCTGCTCAAGGTCTTCGAGGAGCTCGGCCACGGCAGCGGCATCGACCCGGCCAGCACCGCCGGGGTCGGCCAGCTCGGCCTGCTCCGCGAGCAGTGCCGGGAGGCCAAGGAGCGGCTGTCGACGGAAACCGTGGTCGAATTCGCCGCCGAGCTCGGCGGGCGCCGGTGCACCATGAAGCTCACCCGGGACGAGCTCGGCGACCTCATCCAGGACCGGCTGTCGGGCTTCATCTATGCGTTCGACGACATGCTCGCCCGCCACAAGCGGGGCTGGGCGGACCTGTCGGCCGTGGTCACCGTCGGCGGCGGGGCCAGCATTCCCCTTGTCACCGAACGTCTTTCGGTGCACGGTCGCCGGCCGGTGGTGAGCCCGTCACAGCCAGCCCTGGCCGCCGCCCTCGGCGCGTTGCAGCTGGCGTCGCGCGGCGAGGAACTCGACCTGCGCACGCGCACGTCGATCGGCCTGCTCACCGCGTCGGCCGCCAACGATGTTGTCGACCTGCCGGCCGGCGATGTGCTGGTGATCGACCACGACGCGCTCACCGACCGCGAATTGGCCTGGTCGCAAACCGAATTCGGTGCCGACGTGCGGGTGCCCTACAGCCCCGCCGCCTTTGACGAGGATGGCCCGGCCGGCTGGTCGATGCGCCTGAACGTGATGGAGCCGCCCAAGCCGAGTCCGTGGCGGCGGCTGCGGCTCTCGCAGTTGATCGTCGGGATGTGCGCCGCGGTCGCGATGACCGCGATCGGCGGCGTGGCCTACACCCTGACGGGCATCGAAAACCGCCAAACCCCGCCGGCGCCGACCGTCGCCCCGCTGCCCCTGCCCCCGGTCAGCTCGCTGGTGCCCAGCCCGCCACCGCCGCCCCCCACGCCGATCCCCGCGCCGCCGAGTGCACAACC
>NZ_LQPM01000009.1 GCF_002101815.1 Mycobacterium paraense
CGCCGACCCGCCGCCCACCGTCTGGGTGAAGTACCCGGTTCCCGGGGGCGGGGCGGCGCGGGGTTGTAGCACACGTTCGACGTGTGGTACGCCTCCACGTAGACCAGACAGTTCTGGCAGGACACCGGGTTTGCCCCGGCGCCGGCGCACGGGGCCGCCTGTGCCACACCGGGTGCGGCGCCGACCATCGAGAACGGGGCGATCGCGAGCGCGGCGGCCGCCGTCGCGATAACGCGCACCCCGTTCACTGGCAGACCTTCCCACACCCCCTTGGTTGTACATGCTAGCGACCTGACGGGACCCCCGACTTTCCTTGCCGGCCCGCGATCGGCCCTAGGATCGTCGACGTGTCAGCGACCGAACGCATCGAACTCACCCTGCTGGCGACCGGTCTGATCTTCATCGTGGCCGGGGCGGCGCAGGCCCGTTTCCGCTTCATCAAGGAGCGCCGGCCGGGTCGGCGGTTCTACTGGGCCACCTCGATCATCGGCATCGTCAGTTTCGCGGCGGGGGTGGGCAAAATCTGGCCCAACGCCGTCGCCGTCGCGGTCATCTTTTCGGCGGTCGTCGCCTTCTCGGCGTATCTGACGACGCCCTATCTCAAAATCGGCGGACGAATCTATGCGTCGTCGCCGGAAAATCGTCAGCCCGATCCCTGAGGAAACAATGCCGACCGCTGATTTCCAGACCCTGCTCTATACGACGTCCGGCCCGGTCGCCACGATCACGCTGAACCGCCCCGAGCAGCTCAACACCATCGTCCCGCCCATGCCGGACGAGATCGAGGCCGCCGTCGGGCTGGCCGAGCGCGACGACGACATCAAGGTGATCGTGCTGCGCGGCGCGGGCCGCGCCTTCTCCGGCGGCTACGACTTCGGCGGCGGCTTCCAGCAGTGGGGCGAGGCGATGAACACCGACGGGCGCTGGGACCCGGGCAAGGACTTCGCGATGGTCACCGCCCGCGAGACCGGCCCGACCCAGAAATTCATGGCCATCTGGCGCGCATCCAAACCGGTGATCGCGCAGGTGCACGGCTGGTGTGTCGGCGGGGCCAGCGATTACGCGCTGTGCGCCGACCTGGTGATCGCCAGCGAGGACGCGGTGATCGGCACCCCCTACAGCCGGATGTGGGGCGCCTACCTGACCGGCATGTGGCTCTACCGGCTGAGCCTGGCCAAGGTGAAGTGGCACTCGCTGACCGGCCGGCCGCTGACCGGCGTGCAGGCCGCCGAGGTCGAGCTGATCAACGAGGCGGTGCCGTTCGAGCGCCTCGAGGCCCGCGTCGCCGAGGTCGCCGCCGAGCTGGCCAGGATCCCGTTGTCGCAGCTGCGGGCGCAGAAGCTGATCGTCAACCAGGCCTACGAGAACATGGGCCTGGCGTCCACCCAGACGCTGGGCGGCATCCTCGACGGCCTGATGCGCAACACGCCTGACGCGCTCGATTTCATCGAGACCGCCCAGACGTGGGGCGTGCGGGCGGCGGTCGAGCGGCGCGACGGCCCGTTCGGCGACTACAGCCAGGCCCCGCCGGAGCTGCGGCCCGACCCCAGCCACATCATCGTGCCTGATCGCGACGGATAGTGAGATGGCCTACGAATGTGCCCCCGGCGCCCCCACCGGGGCGCTGAAAGTGCTACGGTAACGACTATGTCTCGGCTGAGTTCCGGCCTGCGTGCAGGCGTCGCTTTTTTTGCTTTCCTGGTAGCCCTGGGCATCGCGGCTACGACCTTCCCGAAGACGGCGGCGGCCGACTCCACGGAAGACTTCCCGGTCCCCCGCCGGCAGATCGCCACCACCTGCGACGCCGAGCAGTATCTGGCGGCCGTCAGGGACACCAGCCCGGTGTACTACCAGCGGTACATGATCGACTTCAACAACCACGCCAACCTGCAACAGGCAGTGATCGACAAGGCGCACTGGTTCTACTCGCTGTCGCCGGAGGAGCGCCGGAACTACTCCGAAAACTTCTACAATGGCGACCCGCTGACCTTCGCCTGGGTCAATCACATGAAGATCTTCTTCAACAACAAGGGCGTTGTCGCCAAGGCCACCGACGTGTGCAACCAATATCCGCCCGGCGATATGTCGGTGTGGAACTGGTCTTAGATCGACCCTGGTCTTTATTGGCCATCGAGTTTAGACTCTGCGACTGTCGGGAATCGCTTTTTTCCCCGTAGTTTGGGGACAAATCAATAGTTCTTGACTGGTATTCGCACTCGTGCAGACGCCAGTCCGTGCGCGACCAGAGTCAACCAGGACTTACACCATGCCCATGCCGGGATGCTGCGCCCCAGCGAGGACGCGATGAGCGTCGTAGACCCCCAGTCCGACGCGCTCGCGGCCCTCGACTGGCTCGAGATCACCTGCCAATCCGAGGCCGGGTGCACGAACAGGGCGACGCACATCGTGTACCGGCACGCCGTGGACCAATGCAACCGGCCGAACCTCGACCCGTCGGGCAACGTCGTGGAGATCCTGTGCATCGGTTGCGTGCGCCGGCTCAAGGCCCAGGTGCTGCAGCAGGTGGACCGGATCAACCGCTGCCCGGGCGGCTACTGCCTGACCTGCGGGGCGCCGGTGCACAAGCTCAGCGACGTCATGCGCAAGATGGTGCAGCTGCGCACCTACGCCTGACCTCTTTTCAGTAGTGCGGGGCGCTGGCCCCGCGACAGTTCCCCCACGTTACGCACGTGATATGCGTTACACTTCAGGGCGCGAGGGGAAGAAGTCAACGGTCCCGTCCAGGCAAGAAACGGCCATGATTTACTTAGGTAAGCCTTGGCTGCGCTGGTGCCCCGGGATCGGTGCGCCGGGCGGACGGGCGCTGCGCGGCGATCCGCCCAACAGAAGTGCCCAACCGCTGAAAGGGATTCCAGATTTTCAAGGTGCTGTCCCGAACGTGGATCCCCCTGGTCATCCTGGCGGTGGTGGTGATCAGTGGGTTCATCGTGTACCGCGTGCACGGCTACTTCGGTTCGGAAAAGCGCGAATCCTATGCCGACAGCAACCTGCAAAATCCAAAGCCGTTCAACCCGAAGCGAATCGCCTATGAGGTGTTCGGCCCGCCCGGAACAACCGCGGACATCAGCTATTTCGACGTCAACGGCGACCCGCAACGCGTCGACGGCGCGCCATTGCCGTGGTCGCTGCGCATCACCACCGACAAGGCCGCCGTGATGGGCAACCTCATGGCGCGCGCCAGCGGCGACAGCGTCGGCTGCCGCATCACGGTGGACGACGTGGTCAAGGCCGAACGAATCTCCAACGAGGTGCACGCCTACACCTTCTGCGTGGTGAAGTCCGCGTGACCACGCAACAGTTCGCCAACACCCACGCCGAACGACCGTTCATCGCAAGAGCGATCCACACCTTCGCGGTACCGATCATCCTGTTCTGGGTCGGGATCGCCATCGCCCTCAGCCTGTTCGTCCCGTCGCTGGAAGTGGTCGGCCAGGAGCGGTCGGTGTCGCTGAGCCCCAGCGACGCACCGTCATTCGTGGCGATGAAACACATCGGCCGTGCGTTCAACGAGGGCGAGACCGACAGCTCGGCGATGATCGTGCTGGAGGGCAACCAGCCCCTCGGCGACGACGCCCACAAGTTCTACGACGCGATGATCCGCAGGCTGCGCGACGACAGGACGCACGTGCTGAGCGTCCAGGACTTCTGGGGCGATCCCCTCACGGCCGCGGGCGCGCAGAGCAACGACGGCAAAGCCGCGACGGTCCAGGTGAACCTCGCCGGCAACCAGGGCGAGCCGCTCGCCAACGAATCCGTCGAGGCCGTCCGCAAGATCGTGAACAGCGTGCCCCCGCCGCCGGGGGTCAAGGTCTACGTCACCGGGGTGGCGGCGCTCGCCGCGGACCTGCACCACAGCGGCGACAAATCCATGCTCCGGATCACGATGACGACGGTCGCGGTGATCCTGATCATGTTGCTCTTCGTCTACCGCTCGATCATCACCGTGATCCTCCTGCTGGTCACCGTCGGCTTCGAATTGACCGGAGCGCGTGGAGCGGTCGCGCTGCTGGGGCACTTCGGACTGCTGGGACTCTCCACCTTCGCGGTGTCACTGCTTACTTCGCTGGCGATCGCGGCCGGCACGGACTACGGCATCTTCATCGTCGGTCGCTACCAGGAGGCCCGCCAGGCCGGCGAAGACAGGGAATCCGCGTTCTACACCATGTATCGGGGGACGGCGCACGTCATCCTGGGCTCCGGTCTGACGATCGCCGGGGCGACGTTCTGCCTCCACTTCGCCCGGATGCCGTACTTCCAAACCCTCGGCATTCCTTGTGCGGTCGGGATGTTGACCGCGGTGGCGATCGCGCTGACGCTCGGCCCGGCGGTGCTGACGGTGGGCAGCCGGTTCGGCGTGTTCGACCCCAAGCGCAAGATCGGGGTGCGCGGCTGGCGACGGATCGGTACCGCGGTGGTGCGCTGGCCGCTGCCGATCCTGGCCGTCACGTTTGCCGTCGCCCTCGTCGGCCTGCTCACGCTGCCCGGCTATAAGGCCAACTACAACGACCGCGAATATCTGCCGAAGTCCATCCCCGCCAACGAGGGCCTGACGGCCGCGGATCGCCACTTCTCCCAGGCCCGGATGAAGCCGGAAATCCTGATGATCGAGTCGAACCACGACATGCGCAATCCGGCCGACTTTCTGGTCCTCGACAGGCTGGCCAAGGGCATCTTCCGCGTCCCGGGCATCTCCCGCGTCCAGGCGATCACCCGGCCCGACGGGACGACGATGGACCACACGTCCATCCCGTTCCAGATGAGCATGCAGAGCGCCGGTCAGATGCAGAGCATGAAATACCAGCGCGACCAGATGGACAACATGCTCAAGCAGGCCGACGAGATGACCAAGACCATCGCCAACATGCAACGCATGTACGACCTGATGACCCAGCTGGTCGCCACCACCCACCGCATGGTCGGCGACACCGTCGAGATGCAGCAGATCACCAACGAGCTACGCGACCGCATCGCCGACTTCGACGACTTCTGGCGACCGATCCGCAGCTACTTCTATTGGGAGAGGCACTGTTTCGACATTCCGATCTGCTGGTCGATCCGGCAGATCTTCGACGCGCTGGACGGCGTGGATCAGATCACCGACAAACTGAACACGCTCGTCGGTGACATCAAGGACCTCGATCGGCTGATGCCGCAGATGGTCGCCCAGTTCCCGCCGATGATCCAGACCATGGAGAACATGCGCACGATGATGCTCGACATGCACAGCACGATGTCGGGGATCTTCGCCCAGATGGACGAAATGAGCGACAACGCAACGGCGATGGGCCACGCCTTCGACGCCGCCAAGAACGACGACTCGTTCTACCTGCCGCCAGAGGTGTTCAAGAACAAGGACTTCAAGCGCGCGATGAACAACTTCCTGTCGCCGGATGGGCACGCGGCGCGCTTCATCATCCTGCACCGCGGCGACCCCGCGTCGGCCGAGGGCATCGCGAGCATCGACAAGATCCGCACCGCGGCCGAGGAGTCGACCAAGGGAACGCCTTTGGAGGACTCGAAGTTCTATCTGGCCGGAACGGGCGCCGTCTTCAAGGACATCTCCGAAGGGGCCCAGTGGGATCTGGTGATCGCGGGGATTTCCTCGCTGTGCCTGATCTTCATCATCATGCTGATCCTCACCCGCGCCCTGGTCGCCGCCGCCGTCATCGTGGGTACGGTGGCGATTTCCCTGGGCGCTTCCTTCGGGCTGTCCGTCCTTTTCTGGCAGCACATCCTGGGCATCCAACTGCACTGGATCGTGCTCGCGATGTCGGTGATCGTGCTGTTGGCCGTGGGTTCCGACTACAACCTGCTGTTGGTCTCCCGGTTCAAGCAGGAGATTCACGCCGGCCTGAACACCGGCATCATCCGCTCGATGGGCGGCACCGGCAAGGTGGTCACCAACGCGGGCCTGGTGTTTGCGTTCACGATGGCGTCCATGGTCGTCAGCGACGTGCGGATGGTCGGCCAGGTGGGCACCACCATCGGGCTGGGCCTGCTGTTCGACACGCTAATCGTGCGCGCGTTCATGACGCCGTCCATCGCCGCGCTGCTGGGGCGCTGGTTCTGGTGGCCGATCCGGGTGCGCTCCCGCCCGGCCAGGGTGGTGTCGCGGCCCGTCGAGCCGCGTTCCCTCGCCTACACCGACTGACCGCCGATCGGCTCCGAATAGCTGTTATGGCAACGATCGCGCTCATCGGCTTCCTCGGCGGCCTCATCACCGGCATCTCGCCGTGCATCCTGCCGGTGCTGCCGGTGGTGTTCTTCTCCGGCTTGAACAGCACCCGCGCCGCAAGGCCGTACCTGGTGATCGCCGGTTTGGTCTGCAGCTTCAGCGTGGTCACCCTGGCCGGTTCGGCCCTGCTGTCGGCGCTGCACCTGCCGCAGGACGCCATCCGCTGGGCCGCCCTGGTGACGTTGACCCTCATCGGCCTCGGGTTGATCTTCCCGCCCCTGCAACATCTCATCGAGCGGCCGTTCGCCCGCCTCCCGCAGCGTGAAATGGGTTCGGGCCGCACGGGTTTCGGGCTCGGCCTGACGCTGGGCGCGCTGTACGTGCCGTGCGCGGGCCCGGTGCTGGCCGCCATCGTCGTCGCCGGCGGGACGGCGCGCATCGGCCCGCCGATCCTGGTGCTGACCGCGGCGTTCGCGGTCGGCGCCGCCCTGCCGCTGCTGGTTTTCGCGCTGGCCGGGCGGCGCATCGCCGAGCGCGTTGCGGCCTTCCGCCGTCGGCAGCGCGCGATCCAGGTCACCGGCGGGATCGCGATGATCCTGCTGGCGGTGGCGCTGGTGTTCAACCTGCCCGCCGTGCTGCAGCGCGCCGTCCCCGACTACACGGCGGCCATGCAGAAAGGCATCGGCGCCAACAACATTCGGCAGAAGCTGAACGCCAGCGGCACCTCCCGGGGGCAGCTGGCCGACTGCACCGATGCTCTTGGCGGGACTGCGGCGTTGCAGCAGTGCGGTCCGGCACCCGCCATCACCGGGATCACCGGCTGGCTCAACACCCCGGGCGGCGCCCCGATCGACCTGGCCTCGCTGCGCGGCAAGGTGGTCCTGGTCGACTTCTGGGCATACTCCTGCATCAACTGCCAGCGCGCGATCCCGCACGTGGTCGATTGGTACCACCGGTATCGCGACGACGGCTTCGTCGCCATCGGGGTGCACACCCCGGAGTACGCGTTCGAACGGGTCCCCGCCAACGTGGCCAGCGGCGCCGCCGCGCTGCACATCGGCTATCCCGTCGCGCTGGACAACGACTACGCGACGTGGAACAGCTACCAGAACCTGTACTGGCCCGCCGAATACCTCATCGACGCCAACGGGACGGTGCGCCACACCAAGTTCGGCGAGGGCGACTACGACGGCACGGAACGGCTGATCCGCCAATTGCTGACCGACGCCAACCCGAACGTCAGGCTGCCCGGCGCCGGCGGCACGGTCGACGCCACCCCGCACACCCGGCTCACCCCCGAGACGTACTTGGGCGCCGGCAAGGCCGTCAACTACGGCGGCGGCGGCGAATACCAGCCCGGCACAGCCACGTTCGCCTATCCGGCCACGCTGCCCGACGACCGGTTCGCCCTGCGCGGCCGGTGGGCCCTGGACGACCAGGGCGCCACGGCCGACAGCGACGACGCCGCCATCCGGCTGAACTACACCGGCAAGGACGTCTACGTCGTCGTCGGCGGCACCGGCACCATCACCGTGACCAGGGGCGGCCGCACGACCGCGACGCCCATCGGCGGCCCCCCGACCCTGCACCAGATCGCCGGCGCCGACCCGGGGGACACCGCGCGCCGCGATCAGCTCGACATGCAGGTCGGCAAGGGCCTGCAAGTGTTTTCGTTCACGTTCGGCTGAGCAGACCATGTCCTCGACCACGGCCGACTCCGGCTTCGACGCGATGAAGGGCGATAGGCTACCGCTCGATGAGCAACGAGCTCGACGCCCTGCTGCGCCGGGTGGCGCGCGGGGACAGCGCCGCCTTCGCCACGGTCTACGACCTCACCAAGGCCCGGGTGTACGGACTCGTGACGCGGGTGGTGCGCGACCCGGGCTACAGCGAGGAAACCACCCAGGAGGTCTACCTGGAGGTGTGGCGCAGCGCGGCGCAGTACGACCCCGCCAGGGGGTCGGCCCTGGCCTGGCTGCTGACCATGGCGCACCGGCGGGCCGTGGACCGGGTGCGGGCCGAGCAGGCGGGCAGCAATCGGGAAGCCCGCTACGGCGCGGCCAGCGCCGAAACCGCCGGCACGATAGCCCAAGATCCAGTCGCCGACTCGGCGATCGCCGGCGACGAGCGTCGCCGCGTGGCGCACTGCCTGGACGCGTTGAGCGATGCGCAGCGGCAGTGCATCGAGCTGGCCTACTACCAGGGGCTGACCTACAGCGAGGTGTCGCAGCGGCTGGCCGCCAACCTGTCGACGATCAAGTCCCGCATCCGCGACGCGCTGCGGGGCCTGCGTAACTGCCTGGACGTGCCATGACCGAACCGACCGATTTCGAACTGCTTGAGCTCGCCACCCCGTACGCCCTGCACGCCTTGTCGGACGCGGAACGCGCCGAGGTCGAGCGGCGGGTGGCCGCCGCGCCGGCGCCGGTGGCGGCGGCCTTCGGCGACGAGGTCCGCGCCGTCCGCGAGACGATGGCGGTCGTGTCGGCGGCCACGGCGGCCGAGCCACCGGCACGCCTGCGGGCGGCCACACTGGCCGCCGCGAGGCCCGACAATGTCCGTCAGATGGCTTGGCGCAGAACGGTTTTGGCGTCCACGGCGGCGGCCGTCGTGGTGGGTGCCGCGGCGTTCGGCGTCGGGGTGCTGATGCGTCCGCCGGCCAAGCCGACGATGGCCGAGCAGGTCCTGGCCGCCCCGGACGTGCAGACGGTGTCGCGGCCGTTGGCCAACGGCACCGCCACGGTGATGTTCTCCCGCGACCGCAACGCGGCCGTGCTGGTGATGAACAACGTGCCGCCGCCCTCGCCGGGGACCGTGTATCAGATGTGGCTGATCGGGAGCAACGGCCCCACGTCGGCGGGCACCATGGGCGCCGCGGCCGTGTTGCCGTCGACGAAAGACATGCTCACCAACATCGGAACCTCGACGGCGCTGGCGTTCACCGTCGAACCCGGCAGCGGGTCGCCGCGGCCCACCACCCCGATCCTGGCCGAGCTGCCGCTGAGCTAGGCCTTCTTGGCGAGGCCGCCCAGGATCGCGACGAGCACGCCCAGCCCCACCAGCGCGGCGCCGGCCACCAGCGTCACGTCCAGCCAATGGCGCAGGCCGGCCTCGGCGTGGGCGACCATCACCTCGGCGACCTGGCGGATGTCGCCGGTGGTGCGGTTGAGCGCGTCGTCGACGTAGCGGCGGCCCACCTCGATGCCCGCCCATCCCGCCGCGCCGACCAGCAGCGCCGAGACCCCGAGGCTGCTCAGGGCCTTGCCGCGGCGGCGCGCGGCGGCCAGCGTCAGCAGCGCGAACAGGCCGCTCAGCGCCGCCGCGCCGGCGCTGACCCACGGGCCCCAGGCCGCCAGCCGGCTCAGCTTGCCCTCCCGCAGCGACGGCGGCATCGACACCGCGACCGGGATCGTCAGGTCCGCGGGCACCGTGACGTTGTGGCTGCTCAACACCTGCCGGAACGAGCCGTCGTTGAGCATCGGGGCCACATCGATGACCCACTGGTTGCCGCTGTGGCCCGGCGGGGGGTCGGTGAACAACCAGGCGTGGGCGGCCCGGTTGGCCCGGGCGAACAGCGGCGGGAACGAGGGGCCCGCCGTGAAGCCGCTGGCGACGTCGTGCACCTGCGCGCCGTCCACCGGGTGCCGCGCCGCGCCGCGCTCGGCGATGAGCGCCATCGCCCGCGTGGTGAGTTCGCCCGCCATGGCCGACTGCAGGGCGCGGTCGCCCGCGGCCCGCTGCGCGAGCGCGGCGTAGCCGTCCTCGCTGACGACGTTGCGCTGTGCCCAGCCCGCGGGAACCGTGACGGCCAGCGCAACCGTGGTGGCCAGCCACAACGCCACGGTTGCCGCGAATCGCACGCCCTAGAACCTACTGAATCCCCCGCACGTACGCGGCCTGGCCGAGGTGCTGGGCGCAGTCGTCGATGATGCTCACCAGCCGCGCGCCGGCCGTGACGGGCGGATCCCAGTTGGTGTCGACGACGCGGCCCAGCTCATCGGCGGTCACGCTGGCGATGTATTCGAGGGTCAGCTTGTGCACCGCGTGGTAGTAGCCGCTCAGCAGCTCGGCGGGGGCCTTCACCTTCGCCACCTCGTCGGGGCCGTGCCCGTAGCCGGTGTCGTTGCGCGGCAGGTCCAACCCGAACCGGTCCACCCAGCCGTCGCGGGTCCACACCTGCTCCACGCCGGCCACGTGGGCCAGCTGGATGTCCTGCACCCGGGCGCTGTGCCAGATCAGCCAGGCGATGCTGTTGGCGCTCGGGGCCGGGCGGTAGTTGGACACCTCGTCGGTCAGCCCGTCGGCGAGCTCGTCGACGTGTTCGATCAACCGGGTGAACGCGTCGCGAAGCAGTTCCTGAGTTGCAGCGTCAGCGTTGGCCATGCCACCGACATTACGGGCCGCCGTGGAAGACCGCTTCGACGTTGTTGCCGTCCGGATCGCGGACGAAGGCCCCGAAGTAGCCGGGGTGATATTCGGGCCAGAGCCGCGGCTCGTGTAGCGATTCGGCGCCCAGCCGCACGGCCGTCTGGTGGAACGCGCGCACCGCGCCCTCGTCGGCGGCCTCGAACGCGAGGTGCGTTTCGCGGGCGGCACCCATGCCCGACCCGTCGGCGATCCAGAACGACGGTTTGCCGTCGCGGCCGTACCCGATGGCGCGGCCGAAATCCATTTGCCGCGAGAACCCCAGTACCCCCAGCACGTTGTCGTAAAAACTCTGCGATTTCGGATAGTCGGCGCAATTGATTCCGATGTGGTCGATCACGGAAGAGGTCCTGGCACGACGCACCGGCGCGGTCGTAGATTATTTAGATGACCTACGACCTCATCATCCGCAATGGCACCATCGTCGACGGGCTGGGCGGTGAGCCGTACGTCGGCGACGTCGCGGTGCGAGACGGCGTGATCGAGGCGGTCGGATCCGTGAACGGCGACGGCGCCCGCCGCGAGATCGACGCCACCGGCCTGCTGGTCACGCCCGGCTTCGTCGACCTGCACACCCACTACGACGGCCAGGCCATCTGGTCGGAGCGGCTGACCCCGTCGTCGGCGCACGGGGTGACCACGGTGGTGGTGGGCAACTGCGGCGTCGGCTTCGCACCGTGCCGCCAGTCCGACCACGACGTGCTCGTCGACGTGATGGCCGGGGTCGAGGACATTCCCGGCGTCGTGATGACCGACGGCCTGCCGTGGAACTGGGAGACCTTTCCCGAATACATGGACGCGCTGGATGCCGGCAAACGCGACATCGACGTGGCGGCCTACCTGCCGCACTCGCCGCTGCGGGTGTACGTGATGGGTCAGCGCGGCGCCGACCGCGAGCCGGCCACCGCCGAGGACCTCGCGAAGATGCGGGCGCTGGCCAAGGAGGCGATGGAGGTCGGCGCGCTGGGCTTCGCGTCGTCGCGGCTGACCATCCACAAGACCGAAAGCGGTTCGCCGATACCGAGTTACGACGCCGCCCGCGAGGAGATCGAAGAGATCGCCAAGGGCGTCGTGGACGCCGGCGGCGGGCTGCTGCAATTCGTGCCGGACATTCCCGCCGGCGGCTACCAGCCCGTCCTGCAGACGGTGTTCGATGTGGCCGAGGACCTGGACCTGCCCGTCACCTTCACCCTCGTCGTCGCCAATTCCGGCGACCCGACGTGGGAGGACGCCATCACGATGATCGAGAAGGCCAATGCAAATTCGGGGGCCGGTGGGGCACAATTTACCGCGCAGCTGCTGCCGCGCCCGATCGGGCTGATCATCGGGCTGCAGCTGAGCGCCAACCCGTTCGTGCTGTACCCCAGCTACCGCGAGATCGCGCACCTGCCGCTGGCCGAGCGCGTGGCCGAGATGCGCAAGCCGGAGGTCCGCGCCCGGATCCTGGCCGACAAGCCCGGCGTCGGGCACCCGATCCTGTACGTGGCGCAGATGTGGGACTGGATCTACCCGTTGGGCGACGAGCCGAACTACGAGCCGGACCCGTCGACCAGCATCGGCGCCCGCGCCCGGGCCCGCGGGGTGGATCCGATGGAGGAGGCCTACGACCGGCTGCTCGACGACGACGGCCGCGCCATGCTGTTGGTCGCGACCAGCAACCTGCAGAACAACTCGCTGGACACCGTCGGGAAGTTGCTGCACCGCGACGACGTGGTGCTCGGGCTCGGCGACGGCGGCGCCCACTACGGGATGATTTGCGACGCCAGCTACACGACGTACTTCCTGGCGCATTGGGCGCGCGATCGCAAGTCCGGCAGGTTCACCGTCGCCGAGGCCGTCCGCGAGCTCACCTCCGTGCCGGCCCGGGTGGCCGGGCTGGGCGACCGCGGCCGCATCGCCCCCGGGTACAAGGCCGACCTCAACGTCATCGACCACGGCGCCCTGCGGCTGCACAAGCCGGTGATCCGGCACGACCTGCCCGCCGGCGGGCGGCGCCTGGACCAGACCGCCGACGGATATGTGACAACGATCGTTTCCGGGGAAATAATTGCTGAAAATGGCGTTCCGACCGACGCGCGTCCAGGCAAGTTGGTCCGCGGCCGAAAGCCTTTGCCTGTACCTGGTCGATAACGCCACGAAGGGCCCCCCTTCCCGGTTAAGTTGGGTCAGTGACGAGCCCGCATTTTGCGTGGTTGCCGCCTGAAATCAACTCGGCACTAATTTTTGCCGGGCCGGGTGCGGCGCCGCTGCTTGCTGCGGCCGAAGCCTGGGACGGGTTGGCCGAGGACCTGGCGACGTCTGCGTCGTCGTTCTTCTCGGTGACCTCGGATCTGGCCAACGGGTCGTGGCAGGGCGCGTCGGCGGCGGCGATGATGGCCGTCGCGACCCAGTACGTGGGCTGGCTGAGCGCGGCCGCGGCGCAGGCCGAGGCGGCATCGAGCCAGGCCGCGGCCATCGCGGCCGCCTTCGAGTCGGCGGTCGCGGCCACCGTGCAGCCCGCGGTGGTGGCCGCGAACCGCGCCCTGGTGAAGGCGCTGGCGTCCACGAACTGGTTCGGATTCAACCTGCCGGCGATCATGGACACCGAGGCCGCCTACGAGGCGATGTGGGCGGCCGACGTGGCCGCGATGTTCGGTTACCACGCCGACGCGTCGGCGGCGGCCGCGCAGTTGGCGCCCTGGCAGCAGGTCCTGCAAAAAATCGGTTTCACCTTCAACAACGGCAAAATTGGTTTCGGTCCACTTTCGATGGGCAATTCGAACGTCGGTTACGGAAACAGCGGCAGCTTAAATGTCGGCTCCGGAAATTCGGGGAACAACAACTTGGGGTTGGGAAACCTCGGTAATAACAACTTTGGCTTTGGCAACAGCGGTAACAACGACTTCGGTATCGGGCTGACCGGCAACAACCAGATCGGCTTCGGCGGCTTCAACTCCGGCACCGGCAACATCGGCTTCTTCAACTCCGGCAGCAATAACATCGGCTTCTTCAACTCCGGCACCGGAAACTTCGGCATCGGAAACTCGGGCGTGTCCAACACCGGCCTCTTGAACTCGGGGTCGGTCAACGCGGGCTTTTTCAACAGCGGCAACGCCAACACGGGCTTTTTCATGGACGGCAACCTGGCCAGCCACAGCGCCCAGGACGCCGTGCTCAACTCCGGCATGACCGGCGGCGTCGGGGCGGCCAACCTCAGCTCCAGCCTGCTGAACTCGGCCGCGACCACGGGCGGCCTCAACGCGGGCCTGTCCAACGCGGCGATGCTCAACCCGGCCAGCGCCGCCATCGCCGCCCCGGGCGACACGAGCGTCCTTTCCGGCGGCATGCAAGCGGGTGCCGCGAACGCCGTCGCGGGCGCGGCGAGCGGCCCCACCCCCACCCCGCCGGCGCTGCGGACCACCACGGCACCCGCCGGCTTCTTCGCGGCCAGCGGCGCCGAGGAGGGGATGCGGAACCTGCCCGGCCGGGAGTCCGGCATACCCAACTCGAACTTCTTCAACAAGGCCGACCGCCCGCCCGGCGCGCCCGAGCCGGGCATCGGGGAGCCGGTGCTACCCGACTAGCCGCCTAGTCTTAGACCATGCGCACGAAAAAGAAGGTGGACCTCGAGCGGCTGGCCGCCGCCCTCCCGGACTTTCCGTTTGCATACCTGATCACGGTCGGCGACGACTATCGCGCCCACACCGTCACCGTCGAGCCCCGGTTGCGCGAGGCCACCCTCGACGTCGGCCTGATCGGCGGGCGCACGCGGGAGAACCTGGCCCGGCGCGGCGACGTCACCCTGCTGTGGCCCCCGCGCGAACCCGGCGGCTACTCGCTGATCGTCGACGGCAAGGCCGAGGTGACGGAGTCGGCCGACGAGACCGTCCGCCTGGGCGTCGTGCCGGAGCGCGCGCTGCTGCACCGCGAGGCCGACTCCCCCAGCGCCGCCAAGGGGTGCCTGCACGACTGCGTGGTGTTCTCGCATTAGTTTCCCGCGCCGAACGTGCAACCAGGGCGGAAAATTCGGCGAAATCCCGCCCTGAGGGCACGCTCGGCGAATACGAAAAAGCCCGGCCCCCAAAGGGACCGGGCTTTTCGTTGACTTTCTAGAAGTCCATGCCGCCCATGCCGCCGGTCGGGTCGCCCGCGGGAGCGGCCGCCTTCTCCGGCTTGTCGGCGACGACGGCCTCGGTCGTCAGGAACAGCCCGGCGATGGACGCCGCGTTCTGCAGCGCCGAGCGGGTGACCTTGACCGGGTCGGCAACGCCGGCCTTGAGCAGGTCCTCGTACTCACCGGTCGCGGCGTTCAGGCCGGTGCCGGCGGGCGAGTTGCTGACCTTCTCGGCGACAACGCCGGGCTCCAGCCCGGAGTTGAAGGCGATCTGCTTCAGCGGGGCCGACAGCGCGACGCGCACGATGTTGGCACCGGTCGCCTCGTCGCCGGTGAGCTTCAGCTCGTCCAGGGACGGGGAGGCGTGCAGCAGGGCCACGCCACCGCCGGCGACGATGCCCTCCTCGACCGCCGCCTTGGCGTTGCGAACGGCGTCCTCGATGCGGTGCTTGCGCTCCTTGAGCTCGACCTCGGTGGCCGCGCCGGCCTTGATCACCGCAACACCGCCGGCCAGCTTGGCCAGGCGCTCCTGCAGCTTCTCGCGGTCGTAGTCGGAGTCGCTGTTCTCGATCTCCTGGCGGATCTGGGCCACGCGCCCGGCGATGGCGTCGGAGTCACCGGCGCCCTCGACGATGGTGGTCTCGTCCTTGGTGACGACGACCTTGCGGGCCTTGCCGAGCAGCGCGACGTCGGCGCTCTCCAGCGACAGGCCGACCTCCTCGCTGATCACCTGGCCGCCGGTGAGGATCGCCATGTCCTGCAGCATCGCCTTGCGGCGGTCGCCGAAGCCGGGGGCCTTGACCGCCACCGACTTGAACGTGCCGCGGATCTTGTTGACGACCAGGGTGGACAGCGCCTCGCCCTCGACGTCCTCGGCGATGATCAGGAGCGGCTTGCCGGCCTGGATGACCTTCTCCAGCAGCGGCAGCAGGTCCTTGACCGTCGACACCTTGGAGCTGACCAGCAGGATGTAGGGGTCCTCGAGGACCGCTTCCTGACGCTCGGCGTCGGTGACGAAGTAGCCCGAGATGTAGCCCTTGTCGAACCGCATGCCCTCGGTGAGCTCGAGCTGCAGGCCGAAGGTGTTGGACTCCTCGACGGTGATGACGCCCTCGTTGCCGACCTTGTCCATCGCCTCGGCGATCAGGTCGCCGATCGACTGGTCGCCCGCGGAAATCGCGGCGGTGGCCGCGATCTGGTCCTTGGTCTCGACCTCCTTGGCCGACTTCAGCAGGGTCTCGGTGACCTTCTCGACGGCCTTCTCGATGCCGCGCTTCAGGCCGAGCGGGTTGGCGCCGGCCGCGACGTTGCGCAGGCCCTCGCGCACCAGCGCCTGGGCCAGCACCGTGGCCGTCGTCGTGCCGTCACCGGCCACGTCGTCGGTCTTCTTGGCGACTTCCTTGACCAGCTCGGCGCCGATCTTCTCGTACGGGTCCTCCAGCTCGATCTCCTTGGCGATGGACACACCATCGTTGGTGATCGTGGGGGCACCCCACTTCTTCTCCAGTACGACGTTGCGGCCCTTGGGACCCAACGTCACCTTTACCGCGTCGGCGAGGGCGTTCAGGCCCCGCTCGAGGCCGCGACGGGCCTCTTCGTCGTACGCAATTGTCTTGGCCATTGCGAAGTGATTCCTCCGGATTGGGAATGAAACTGGGGCCACCGGGTGGCGACGACCCCATTACTTACGCTGGCCGGGTGCAGTGCCCGCGACGGACGACCTAGCTGGTCTCACCGTCCCGACCTAGCACTCGCCAGTCGCGAGTGCCAACGTCATTCTTAGCACTCGCCTATGCCGAGTGCAAGAACGGGTCACCCCTTATCGCGGGTTATCGCGCAGCGCGTAATCCGTCGATGACGACGTCGGTCACCCGCTCGGCCAGCGCCGAGTCGTAGGCCTCCATCGCCTGGCAGCCGACCAGGATCGTCTTGAGATCCCGCATGTCGATGTCGCGCCGCGCGGTGCCCGCTTCCTGCGCGGCCCGCAGCAGCTCGCCGAGCAAGGCCTTGAAGGCGTCCTCGGCCTCGGGCGCGGCGCAGGCGATGTCGATCCCCAGCCCCGCCAGCGCGTCGACCAGGCCGCGGTCCGTCGCGCCCCAGTGCAGCACCATCGAGCGCAGGAAGCTGAACAGCGCCTCGCCGGGCCCGGCCGATTCGAGCAGGGCGCGCCCGTCGTCGACCAGGTGGCCCATCCGGTCCTCGATGACGGCCTGAAACAGCGCCTCCTTCGTCGGGAAGTGACGGTAGACCGTGCCCGCGCCGACGCCGGCCCGCCGCGCGATCTCGTCGATGGGCACCGCCAGGCCCTCGGCCGCGAAGGTCTCGTAGGCGACGTCCAGGACGCGCGCGCGGTTGCGCGCCGCGTCGGCGCGCAGCGGCCGGGCCGGGTGCGCCATCTGTTCACCACCTATCGGTTGACAAAGCGGGGCGTGCGTTCCGTATAGTGACGATCAACCGGAGCGCTCGCCCCGTTTACTCTACAAGTTCAAGGAGCCCGTCATGGCCAAGTGGACCACCGCGGACATTCCCGATCAGACCGGTCGCGTCGCCGTCATCACCGGAGCCAACACCGGCCTCGGCTACGAGACCGCGCTGGCGCTCGCCGACCACGGCGCCCACGTGGTGCTGGCCGTGCGCAACCTCGACAAGGGCAAGGACGCGGCGGCCCGGATCACCGCGGCGAGCCCGCAGGCGGACGTCGCGCTCCAGGAGCTCGACCTGACGTCGCTGGACTCCATCCGCGCGGCGGCCGAGCAGCTGCGCTCCGCGCACGACCGCATCGACCTGCTGATCAACAACGCGGGCGTGATGTGGACGCCGAAGTCCACCACCAAGGACGGCTTCGAGCTGCAATTCGGCACCAACCATCTGGGCCACTTCGCCCTCACCGGGCTGCTGCTGGACCGGCTGCTGCCCGTCGCCGGCTCGAGGGTCGTGACCGTCAGCAGCCTGGGCCACCGCATCCGTGCCGACATCCACTTCGACGACCTGCAGTGGGAACACGGCTACAGCCGCGTGGGCGCCTACGGGCAGTCGAAGCTGGCCAACCTGCTGTTCACCTACGAACTGCAGCGCCGGCTCGCGCCGCACGGCACGACGATCGCCGCGGCCGCGCACCCGGGCGGCTCGCGCACCGAGCTGACCCGCAACCTGCCGCCGCTGGTGGCGCGCATCACCCCGCTGATCGAGCCGTTGTTCCAGGGCGCCGACATGGGCGCCCTGCCGACGCTGCGCGCCGCGACGGACCCCGGCGTGCTGGGCGGCCAGTACTACGGCCCGGACGGGTTCGCCGAGCAACGCGGCTACCCGAAACTCGTTGGCTCCAGCGAGAAGTCGCACGACGTCGCCACGCAGCGCCGGCTGTGGGCGGTCTCCGAGGAGCTCACCGGCGTGGTCTACCCCTTCGACTGACGCCCGCCTAGGGCAGGTCGAGCAGTTGCTCGTAGAACCCGCCGAAGCCGCGGACCCGGTCGACCAGGTGGATTTCGAGGATCCAGTGGCAGCTGCGACCGGTCGGGTCGCTGCGCCGCATCGGCCTGTCCGAGCCGGGCATGATGTACCACTCGACTCCGGTGCCGGCGATCTTCTTGTGCGGAAACTCGCCCACCAGATGGCCGGCGATGTGGCTGCCCCACTGGAAGCCCTCGGCGCGGGCCACATCGACGACGTACTCGAACAGCTGCGCGCCGGTGACGTCGGGGTGATCGTTGAAATAGCCGCGCCCGGCCTCCCACACCCGCGGCAGCGCGTCGCGCAGGGCCACCTTGTTCGGATCGTCGCCCAGCACGAACGTGCGCCCGAAGTCGGCCTCCCATTCCTCGAAGATGGGCCCCAGGTCGAGGTAGGCGATGTCGTCGGCGGCAATCGCCCTGTCGGGAGGGTGATCCTTGAAGGGCCGCAGCGTGTTCTCGCCGGCCCGCACGATCCGACGATGCCAGTGCCGGGTCACCCCGAACATGTCCGCGGCCAGGCGGGCGATCTCGTCGGACAACTCCTGCTCGCGGACGCCGGGGCGAATCATGTCGGACCGTTCGATCTCCGCGAACAGCTGTGCGGCCTTGGCCTGGGCCTCGAGAAGCCGTGCTGCGCGCAGCTGTTCGTCAGCGGCCCCCACACCGGCGATGGTAACTGGCAGGCTGGGCATATGTCCCTCGCCGTTCCGCCCTACCCACCGCCCCGCTACACCAAGGACGAGCCGGAGGTCAGCGCGTGGCTCAAGCGCGCCGACGCGCCGCCCGATTACGAAACCTTCGGGACCGAGTACCACTACCTGGCCAACCAGCAGGCCACCGACGGCGACTACGGCCTGTACCGCGTCGACATCGCCCCGGCCGGCGGCGGGCCCCCGGCCCACTTCCACCGGGCGATGTCCGAGGCGTTCTTCGTCCTGTCCGGGACGATGAAGCTCTACGACGGCAACGACTGGGTCGACGGGCACCCCGGCGATTTCCTCTACGTCCCGCCCGGCGGCGTGCACGGCTTCCGCAACGAGGCCGACGAACCGGCATCGGTCCTGATGCTGTTCGCCCCCGGGGCGCCGCGGGAGGCCTACTTCGAGGGCTTCGGGGCGCTGGCCGACATGACCGACGACGAACGCCGGGAATGGTTCATCCGCCACGACAACTACTGGGTGCAGTAGTCGGTTAACGCTGGGCGAACTTTCGGTGCCGCGCACCGATGTTCGGCGCCGGCGCGACGTAGGGTTTGGCCGTGCAGGTCAGGTCGAAGCGCGCGGCGGCGTGGTTGCGGATGAAGGTCGAGACGGCGTACAGCGCCCCGGTGCGGACCGCCGAGCGGGTCAAACGGCCGAGGCGCCCCGGCCTCAGGCCGGTGCCCACCGCATCCGCCCGGGTCCGCGGGCGGCGGCTGCGGCCCCTGACCGGTCACCGGCCGAAGCGGTAGTCGCCGTCGACCAGTTCGCGGGTGCGTTCGTAGAACGTCCGCCCGCTGTACGGCAATTGCGTGACGACCTTGCCGCTGGGATGCCGGAAGTAGTTGTCGCACGCGAGCCACACCTTGCCCGCCATCGCGGCCTGGAGCTCGTCGTTGTAGCGGCGCTGCGCGTCCGCGGTGACCTCGATCGTGCGCGCGCCGCGGGCCCCCATCACGTCGAGGATGTGGCGGACGAACGTGGTCTGGGCCTCGTGGATGTACAGGATCGAGTTGACGCCGTTGGTGTTCGGGCCGTACAGCGTGAAGAAGTTCGGATAGCCCGCGATCAGCGTGCCGAGGTGGGCCTCGGCGCCGCCGCTCCAGTCGTCGCGTAGGTGGCGTCCCCCGGTCCCGTAGACGTCGATGCTCGACAGGTAGTCGGCGGCCTTGAATCCGGTGCCGTAGATGACGGTGTCGACGCGGTGCTCGACGCCGTCGGCGGTGCGCACCCCGCGCTCGGTCAGCTCGGCGATCGCGGTCGTCTCCAGCGTGACGTTGGGCAACGCGAACGTGGGGTACCACTCGCGCGACATCAGCGGCCGCTTGCAGCCGGCGGGATAGTCCGGCGTCAGCTTCGCGCGCAGCTCGGGGTCGGCCACCTTGCGCCGCAGGTAGCTGCGCGCGAGCTCGGTCGCCTCGCGCGTCTGCGCGGCGTCGACGTCGAAGCTCGACGATTCGTAGGCATCGAAGGCCTCGTCGCGCAGTTTGCGCGCCATCTCGGGGTGGCGTTCGAACTCCTCGTGCTGCTCGGCGGTGAACGGGAAGTCGAAGCGCGGGGCGATCCAGATCGGGGTGCGCTGAAACACCGTGAGGTGCGCGGTTTTTGGTGCGATCGCGGGCACGTACTGGACGGCGCTGGCGCCGGTGCCGATGGACGCGACCCGCTCCCCCTCCGTCGGCCTGCTGTGATCCCAACGCGACGAATGGAATTGGCGACCGCGGAACCGGCGCGCCCCGGGGATGTCCGGAACGTGGGGCACGTCGAGCATCCCGACGGCGCTGACCACGACGTCGAAGTCGTGCCCCGCGCCGTCGTCGGTCGTCAGCGTCCACCGCCGCCGCTCGTCCGACCACCGCACCGTCGCGATCGCGGTGTGGGGCCGCAGGTGCGGGCCCAGCCCGTGATCGGCGGCGACCTTTTCCAGATACGCCAGGATCTCGGGCTGGTTCGCGTAGGTCTTGCTCCAGCGCGGGTTGGGCGCAAAGGAATACGAGTACAGGTGCGACGGGACGTCGCAGGCCGCGCCCGGAAAGGTGTTGTGCCGCCAGGTCCCGCCGAACCCGTCCGCGCGGTCGAAGATGGTGAAGTCGTAGCCGCCCTGGGCCAGCTGGATGCCCATTGCGATGCCCCCGGCACCGCCGCCGATGATCCCGACGCGCGGCTTTAACCCCATTGCGCGAAGTACGGTCGCTCGGGGCGGCTCTTCTCCACGAGGATGAACACCACGCCCCACGGGTCGACGAACCAGCTGGTGCGGACCCGCGCGACGTCCGCGACCCCGCTGACCAGAAACCGCACTCCCCTGCTCTGAAGCTCCGCGCGGGTGGCGTCGAGGTCCTCACAGATCAGCCCGACGTGCGACAGCCCGTGATCGGTCAGGGCCCGGTCGCCGTCGCCGCCGTCGACGTTGAGGTATTCGATCACCTCCAGCACCCGGTCGCCGTCGTCGCCGAAGCCGACGATGGCCGCCTTCATGCTCGGGTCGGACACCAGCTCCCCCATGTCCTCGCGAATGGCATTACCGCTCATGACATAGGGCGGCGAGAGCACACGCAGGCCCAACACGTCGCGATAGAACGCCACCGCGGCCTCGCAATCGGGAACGCACACCCCGGCGTGGGCCAACCCGGTAATCACGTTCTCAACCTTACGTCGGCGAGGCACGGATCGGGGAGGGCCGATAATGGCCGGGTGCGGTCAGTCGAAGAGCATCAGCGAGTCGTAGCGGAGATGATCCGCGCCCGCCCATCGGTAGCGGTCGCGCTGGCGCAGGCCCAGGGGCTGGCGCTGGCCGACGACGTCGTCGCCCGGTTGGCGCTGCCGGTCTTCGACAACTCCGCGATGGACGGCTACGCGGTGCGCGCCGAGGACGTCGCGGACGCCACCCCCGACCACCCGGTGGTGTTGGAAGTCGCCGAGGACATCCCGGCCGGGCGCACCGACGAGCTGACCCTGCGGCCGAAGACCGCGCACCGGATCATGACCGGCGCGCCGGTGCCGGCCGGCACGACGGCCGTCGTGCCCGTCGAGGACACCGACGGCGGGGTGGACTCGGTGGCGATCCACCAGCCCCGCCCGGCCGGCGCGCACATCCGCCGGGCGGGCGAGGACGTCGCGCCCGGCACCACGGTGCTGCGCCGGGGCCAGGTGGTGACGCCGGCGGTGCTCGGGCTGGCGGCGGCGCTGGGCATGGCGGAGCTGCCGGTGATTCCGCGCCAGCGGGTGCTGGTGATGTCCACCGGCTCGGAGCTGGTGTCGCCGGGCGAGGCGCTGCGGCCCGGGCAGATCTACGAGTCCAACTCGATCATGCTGGCCGGCGCCGTCCGCGAGGCCGGCGCCGAGGTGATCGCGGTCGCGACCGCCGAAGACGATGTCGCGCAATTCAGTTCGATCCTCGACCGGTACGCCGCCCCTGAAAATCAAGTCGACCTGATCATCACCAGCGGCGGCGTCAGCGCCGGCGCGTACGAGGTCGTCAAGGACGCGTTCGGCCGCGAGGGTATTCAAGGGGACCAGGGGGTGGAATTCGTCAAGGTGGCGATGCAGCCCGGCATGCCGCAGGGCATCGGGCGGGTGGCCGGCGCGACGATCGTCACCCTGCCCGGCAACCCGGTCAGCGCGCTGGTGTCCTTCGAGGTGTTCATCCGCCCCGCGCTGCGCCGCGCGATGGGCCTGCCGGATCCGGACCGGCCGCACCGCCCCGCGGTGCTCGCCGAATCGCTGACCTCGCCGCGCGGCAAGCGCCAGTTTCGCCGCGCGATCCTCGACCGCGAGTCCGGCAGCGTCACCAGCTACGGCCCGCCGGCGTCCCACCACTTGCGGTGGCTGGCGTCGGCCAACGCGCTGCTGGACATCCCCGAGGACGTCGTCGAGGTGTCCGAGGGGACCGAGCTGCTGGTCTGGGACCTCAGCTGAGGCTGGTCGAAGGCGCGGCTGCAGCGGATCGCGACGCCGGCTGCGGCGAGCATCACCGGGATGGTGACCAGCGCCCCGGCCAGCCCGACCCGGCCGGCCAGATGGCCGATCAGCGGCGGGCCGAGCAGGTAGCCCACCCACCCGGTCGCGGCGACGAGCGCGATCGCCGAGCCGGCGCCGCTCGCCGAGTAGGCGGCGCTGAACGCGGTGGGCACCAGCAGCGCCACCCCCGCCCCCAGGGCGGCGAATCCGATGACGCTGACGACCGGATTGGCGGTCGCGAGCGTGACGGCCATGGCGACCGCGGCGAACAGCGCGAGCACCGGCAGCAGCACCCGGGCCGAAACGCGGGCGTGCAGCCGCACCGCGCCGAACCGCGTGACGACCATCGCACACGTGTAGGCGGCATAGCTGCACGCCGCGATGCCGGGCCCCGCGCCGACCACGTCGCGCAGGTAGGTGGCCGACCAGTCGGTGGCGGCACCCTCGCACAGGAACGACGAAAACGCCACGGCCGCAAGCACTCCCACGGCCGGCGTCATCCAGGGCCGCCGGCGCAGGCCGGGCTCGGGCCCGGCCGCCTCGTCGGCGATCAGGCGCCGGGTCAGCGCCTCCACCGCGACCACGACCACGACGCCGAGGACCGCCAGCTGCGGCAGCAGGCCGACGCCCGCGCCGACGCACGCCGCGCCGATCAGGGCTCCGGCCAGCGCACCGACGCTCCACATGCCGTGGAACCGGGACATGATGGGCGCCCGGGCCAGCCGCTCGACCGCGGCGGCCTGGGTGTTCATCGCGACGTCCAGCGCCCCCTGGAAGAACCCCCACAACGCCAGCGCCGCGAACAGCCACGCCCCCGACCGGGCCAGCCCGACCGTCGCGCCCGCGGCGGCGTATCCGGCCAGCGTGACGCGAACCAGCCGGGGGCTGCCCCAGCGCGGCAGCGCCCAGTGGCTCAGCAGCGTGGCGGCCACCGACCCCACCGGGGCGCCGAACAACGCCGTGCCCAGCGCGGCGTCGGACAACCCCAGCTCGGCCTTGACCCGCGGTATGTGGGCGGCCCACGACGAAAACAGCACCGAGTGGGCGATGAAGGCGGCGGTGACCCCGATCTTCGCGCGGCGCAGCCGCGTCGCCCAGCCGTCATCTGAATGCATTTGCAACCAATCGTTCCCCGTGCGCGCCGCTGCCAACCACCGGGCTCTTCTAAGATGGCCGCGTGGCAAGACGCCCCCGCACCGTGGGCCCCACCGCCGAGGACCCGGCCTTCAGCCCGCAGCACGCCCTCGAGTTGGTGCGCTCCGCCGTTCCGCCCGTTCACCCGGCCGGCAGGCCCTTCGTCGCCGCCGGCCTCGCGACCGCCCTCGTCGGCCGCAACCACCGCTGGGTGCGACGGGTGGGCCTGCTGGCCGCCGGCGCCTGCGCGGGGTTCTTCCGTCACCCCACGCGGGTGCCGCCCACCCGGCCCGGCGCCGTGGTGGCGCCCGCCGACGGCGAGATCTGCGTGATCGACTCGGCGGCCCCGCCCGCCGAATTGAGCATGGGCGACGCCCCGCTGCCGCGGGTCAGCATCTTCCTGTCACTGCTGGACGCCCACGTGCAACGGGCCCCGGTGAGCGGCGAGGTGGTCGCCGTGCAGCACCGGCCCGGCCGGTTCGGATCCGCCGACCTGGCCGCGGCGAGCACCGAGAACGAGCGCACCAGCCTGCGGATCCGGACCGACTCCGGCGCCGACGTCGTGGCGGTGCAGATCGCGGGGCTGCTGGCGCGCCGCATCATCTGCGACGCCCACGTCGGGGACAAGCTGACGATCGGCGAGACCTACGGCCTGATCCGGTTCGGCTCCCGGCTGGACACCTACCTTCCGCCCGGGACGGAACCGCTGGTCAAGGTCGGCCAGCGCGCGGTCGGCGGCGAGACCGTGCTGGCCGAACTGCCATGAGCGACAAGCCCCGCGGCAGGCGGACGGTGAACCTGCAGATCCTGCCCAGCGCGATGACGGTGCTGTCCATCTGCGCGGGGCTGACGTCCATCCGGTTTGCCCTCTTGCACCAGCCGGTGCCCGCGATGGCTCTGATCGTCGCCGCCGCGATCCTGGACGGGCTCGACGGCCGGGTGGCCCGCATGCTCGACGCCCAGTCGCGGATGGGCGCCGAAATCGACTCGCTGGCCGACGCGGTGAACTTCGGGGTCACGCCCGCGCTGGTGCTCTACGTGTCGATGCTGTCGCGCTGGCCGATCGGCTGGGTGGTGGTGCTGCTGTACGCGGTGTGCGTGGTGCTGCGGCTGGCCCGCTACAACGCGCTGGCCGACGACGGGAACCAGCCCGCCTACGCGCACGAATTCTTCGTCGGGATGCCCGCGCCCGCGGGCGCCGTCTCGATGATCGGGCTGATGGGGCTCAAGCTTCAGTTCGGTGACGGCTGGTGGACCTCGGTGTGGTTCCTGTGCATCTGGGTGACCGGGACGTCGATGCTCATGGTCAGCGGGATCCCGATGAAAAAGATGCACGCGGTGCGGGTGCCGCCGAACTACGCCACCGCGGTGCTGCTGGTGCTGGTGGTCTTCGCCGCCGCCGCGGTGTTGCAGCCCTTCATCACGATCTGGGTGATCATCATCGCCTACCTGTGCCACGTCCCGTTCGCCGTCCGCAACAAGCGCTGGCTGGACCGGCATCCCGAGGTGTGGGGCGATCAGCCCAAGCAGCAGCGCGCCGTGCGGCGCGCGAACCGCCGGGCGCAGCCGAGCCGCCGGTCGATGACGCGGTTGGGGCTGCGGAAGCCGAGCGGGCGCCTGCGATGATCCCGGCCTCCGGCGAGGCCCGTCAGCTCACCCTCACCGCGAGGCTGAACACCTCCGCCGTCGACTCGCGCCGCGGCGTGGTCCGGCTGCATCCGAATGCCGTTGCGGCCCTTGGCATCCGGGAATGGGACGCGGTGTCGCTCACCGGATCGCGGACGACGGCGGCGGTCGCGGGCCTGGCCGGCCCGGACACCCCCGTCGGCATCGTGCTGCTCGACGATGTGACGCTGTCCAACGCCGGGCTGCGGGAGGGCACCGAGGTGATCGTCAGCGCGGTCACCGTCTACGGCGCGCGATCGGTGACGCTGTCCGGCTCGTCGATGGCCGCCACTTCGATCACGCCGGTCACCCTGCGCCAGGCGTTGCTGGGCAAGGTGATGACCGTCGGCGACGCCGTGTCGCTGCTCCCGCGCGACCTGGGTCCGCCGTTCTCGACGTCGGAGGCCGCCCGCGCCCTGGCTTCCTCGGTCGGGATCAGCTGGACCTCCGAGCTGTTGACCGTCACCGGTGTCGATCCCGACGGACCGGTCAGCGTGCAGCCGAACTCGTTGGTCAGCTGGGGAACCGGAGTCCCGGCCGTCGAGGGCAGGCCGCACGAACGGCTGTCCACCGGCACCCCGGAGATCCTCGTCGAGGAGCTGAAGGGCTCGCAGCCGCAGGCCGCCAAGCTCGCCGAATGGCTCAAGCTTTCGCTCGACGAACCACACCTGCTGAAGACGCTGGGCGCCGGCACCAACCTCGGGGTGCTGGTGTCGGGGCCGGCCGGCGTGGGCAAGGTGACGCTGGTGCGCGCGGTCTGCGACGGGCGCAGGCTGATCGAGCTCGACGGGCCCGAGGTGGGCGCGCTGGCCGCCGACGACCGGCTGAAAGCCGTTGCCGCGGCGGTGCGCAAGGTCCGCGACGGCGGCGGCGTCCTGCTGATCGCCGACGTCGACGCGCTGCTGCCTGCCACGGCGGAGCCGGTGGCCGCCCTGATCCTGGGCGAGCTGCGGGCCGCGGTCGCCACGGGCGGCGTCGCGTTGATCGCCACCTCCGCCCACCCCGACCAGCTCGACGCGCGGCTGCGCGCCCCCGACCTGTGCGACCGCGAACTGGGCCTGCCGCTGCCCGACGGCGGCACCCGCAAGGCGCTGCTGGAGGCGCTGCTCAAGCCGGTGCCCACCGGCGATCTGCGCCTGGACGAGATCGCCTCGCGCACACCGGGTTTCGTTGTTGCCGACCTCGCCGCCCTGGTGCGCGAGGCCGCGCTGCGGGCGGCGTCGCGGGCCAGCGCAGACGGCCGGCCGCCCGAGCTGAGCCAGGACGACCTGGTCGGCGCGCTGACCGTCATCCGGCCGCTGTCCCGTTCGGCCAGCGCGGAATTGACCGTCGGGAACGTCACGCTCGACGACGTCGGCGACATGGCCGAGGCCCGGCAGGCCCTGACCGAGGCGGTGTTGTGGCCGCTGCAGCATCCCGACACGTTCGCCCGGCTGGGCGTCGACCCGCCGCGCGGCGTGCTGCTGTACGGCCCGCCCGGGTGCGGCAAGACGTTCGTGGTCCGCGCCCTGGCCAGCACCGGCCAACTGTCGGTGCACGCGGTCAAGGGCTCCGAGCTGATGGACAAGTGGGTGGGCAGCTCGGAAAAGGCGGTGCGCGAACTGTTTCGGCGGGCCCGCGACTCGGCGCCGTCGCTGGTGTTTCTCGACGAGGTGGACGCGCTGGCGCCGCGGCGGGGCCAGAGCTTCGACTCCGGCGTGACCGACCGGGTGGTGGCCGCGCTGCTGACCGAGCTGGACGGGATCGACCCGCTGCGCGACGTGGTGGTGCTGGGCGCCACCAACCGGCCCGACCTGATCGACCCCGCGCTGCTGCGGCCCGGACGGCTGGAGCGGCTGGTGTTCGTCGAGCCGCCCGACGCCGCGGCCCGTGGCGAAATCCTGCGCACCGCGGGCAAATCCATTCCGCTGAGCGACGACGTCGACCTCGACGAGGTGGCCGCCGGGCTCGACGGGTACAGCGCCGCCGACTGCGTGGCGCTGCTGCGGGAGGCCGCGCTGGGCGCCATGCGGCGATCGATCGACGCCTCCGACGTGACGGCCGCCGACCTCGAGGCGGCCCGCAAGGCCGTGCGCCCGTCGCTGGATCGCGCGCAGGTCGACGCCCTACGCGCGTTCGCGAAAGCTCTCTAGCACCGCGCGCGCCGACGCCGCGACGTCGACCTCCAGCCATTTCGGCATCGGCTCGTCGTGCGCATGGCGCCGCACCACCGCGTACGGCAGATCGGCGACCGCGCGCGCGACGGCGTCGACCGATCGCCGGTCGCCGCGCCCATACAGTTGCCTCGCCAGGGCGGCGAGCCGCTCGGTCAGCGGCGCGTTCATGGCGGCGAGCGTCTGCCGGAACGCCGCGTCCGGCTCGCCGTCGAGCAGGTCGCCCGGGCGGATGGTCAGCAGCAGCCGGGCGTCCTCGGGCAGTTCGCGCGCGAAACCGATGCCGGCCACGGCCATCGCCACCGCGGTGTCGACGGGGGTGGCGCCGCGCGCGGCCATCGCGCGCGCCTGAAAGCGTTCCAGCGCCCGCAGCCACGCCGCCGTCAGGATGCCGTCGCGATTGCCGAACCGGTGATACAGCGTGCCCGCGGGCGCGCCGCTCGCCTTGGATATCGCCGCGACGCTGGCGGCGCGGGGCCCGCCGTCGAGCACGAGCGCCCGCGCTGCGTCCAGGATCACATCGGTTTCGTGCTTCCGCGGTGGCGCCATGATCTAGTACATTCCTTCTATATGGAACGATTACCCTATATCGATGAGCATGCCATAACCGTCGACGCGAATCGCGCAGACACGTGGTCGGCGCTGCTGCGGGTGATGTGCCGCGACCCGCACGACCCGTCGACCGTCCCGGCCGGGTTCGTGCTGGACGAGGCGCGCGCGCCCGAGCGGTTCGCGCTGAAGGGCCGCCACCCGTTCGCGGTCTATCGCTGGGTGTTCGAGTTGGCGGACGAGCCGGCGCACCGCACCCGGGTGCGCGCGCTGACGTGGGCCGACTTCCCCGGCATCCACGGCAAGGCCTACCGCGCGCTCGTCATCGGCACGGGCGGTCACCGCGTCGCGGTGCGTTGGACGCTGAACCGCATCGCGGCCGCGGCCACCGGAGCCGACTACACCGACGTCTTCGAAGCCGCGCTGGCGCAGGGCGATTCGCGCACCGCCGAGCAGGCGTTCCGCGACGCGGTGGGCGACCGGCCGGGCTCGGGCGGCAGGCTGGTGGTCTGGATCCACCGCCACGTCCTGCGATTTCGGCTGGGCCCGTATTCCTCGCCCCAGCACATCATCGGCTGGCCGATCGCGCGTTCGGATCCCGACGAGGTCGTCCTGACCACCGGCGGGCCGCTCATGCGCGGCGAGCTGACGCTGCGCCGCCAGGACGGGCGGGCCTCGCTCACCACCCGCGTGCAGTACGCCCACCAGATCGCCGCCCGAGCCGTCTGGGCCGTGATCGGACCGCTCCATCGGGACGTGGCGCCGCAACTGGTGAAACGCATTGCGGCACACGCTTGAACCGGATGGCTCGCTCGCTCGTGACCACGAAGCTGTAACCCCCTCGACTACTTAACGGCATGGAGAAGCGATGATCACGGCAGCGCCGACGACGCGCGTCATGGTGGTGGCGATCCTGGTGTCGACGGTCGTCTTCCTCGATGGCACCGTGGTGAATCTGGCGCTGCCGGCCACGGCGCGCGAGCTGGGCGGGGGCATGTGCTCGCAGCAATGGGTCGTCGACGGCTACCTGCTCGCGGTGGCGGCCATGGTGCTGCCGGGCGGCGCCATCTCGGACCTGTTCGGCCGCATCCCGGTGCTGCGCTTCGGCCTGGCGGCCTTCGGTGCGGGCTCGGTGCTGGCGGCCACGGCCGCCACCCCGGCCATGCTGATCGCCGGGCGCGTGGTCCAGGGGCTCGGCGGCGCCTTCCTGGTGCCCGGCTCGCTGGCGCTGATCAACTCGTCGTTCGGCCCCGCGGCCCGGCCCGCGGCGATCGGGTCGTGGACCGCCTGGACCAGCACCGCCTTCGCGGTGGGGCCGCTGCTGGGCGGGCTGGCCGTCGACTTCCTGAACTGGCGCTGGATCTACGTCCTGTCGGCGATCCCCATGGCCGTCGGTTTCGCGCTGACGTTCTCGCTGCCCGACATGCCGGCGCCCGCCGGCCGCGCCCGCGTCGACGTGGCGGGCGCGGCACTGTCGGCGACCGGCCTGGCCGCCACGGTGTACGCGCTGATCGAACAGGGTCGCCGGGGCTGGGGCGACCCCCTGGTCCGGGCGGCGCTGGCGGCGGGCGTCGCGGCCCTGCTGGCGTTCGTGGCGTGGCAGCGTCGCACCCCGCACCCGATGGTGCCGCTCAGCCTGTTCGCGACCCGCAATTTCGCCGGGGCCAACATGGTCACCGCGTTCGTCTACGGCGGCATCACGATGGGCTCGTTGGCCCTGGGCCTGTACCTCCAGGAGGTCGCCGGCTACTCCGCCACCGCCGCGGGTCTGACGACGCTGCCGAGCCCGATCATGTCGTTCGTGTTCGCCCGTGGCGTCGGCGGATTGGCCGCCCGGCTCGGGCACCGCCTGTTCCTGATCGTCGGCCCGGCGCTGGCGGGCATGGGCCTGTTGCTGATCCGCCCCACCGCGCACGGGTTCCACCTCGTCTCCGACGTGCTGCCCGGCAGGATGCTGCTGGCCGTCGGCATGGTGCTGGCCATCACCCCGCTGACCGCGGTCAACCTGTCCGCCGTCAAGTCCGCGCACAGCGGGATCGCCGCCGCCATCCAGAACGCGACGGGGCGCACCTCCGCGCTGATCGCCGTGGCCTGCGTGGGGCTGATCACCGCCAACCGGCTGACCGACGCCAGCTTCACCCGGCTGCTGGAGGTCAGCGCGGCATTGTTCTTCGTGGGCGCCGTGATCGGTGCCCTCGGCATCAGAAACGCGCCCGCCCCGGCCGGGTCCGCCGCCGACACGATGACGCTGGAGCTCCATCCCGCGCGCTAGCGTTACTGTCATCGGGCATGACGCAACGTCCCACCGCCCTGCAGGTCGTCGAGGGAATCGACCTGTCGGGCAAGGCCTGTGTGATCACGGGCGCCTCCTCCGGTCTGGGCCGCGAGTCCGCCCGGGCGCTGGCCGTCGCCGGCGCGCACGTCGTCCTGACCGCACGCAACCCCGACGCCCTGGCGCAGACGGCCCGGTGGGTGGCGGGCGAGGCGCCCGGCGCGCGGATCTCGACGGTGCCGCTGGATCTGACCGCGTTGGCCGGCGTTCGCGCGGCGGCGCGCGCGATCGGCGAGGTCGCACCGGTGATCGACGTCCTGATGAACAACGCCGGCGTCATGTTCACCCCGTTCGGGCGGACCCGCGACGGGTTCGAAATCCAAATCGGCACAAACCATTTCGGGCACTTCGAGCTCACCCGCCTGCTCGTCCCGCAACTGGCCGCAGCGGGCGGCGCGCGCATCGTCGCGCTGTCGTCGGCGGGCCACGCCCTGGGCGACGTCGACTTCGCCGACCCCAATTGGGAGAGTAGGGAATACGACAAGTTCGCCGCCTACGGCGCGGCCAAGACCGCGAACATCCTGCACGCGAAGGAGGCGGACCGGCGGCTGCGGGGGTCGGGAATCCGCGCGTACGCGGTGCACCCCGGCACCGTGGCAACGTCGCTGGCGCGCTACATGTCCCGCGCCGACTTCGCCCGGCTGCGCGAGATTGCCGCCGCCCGCGGCGGCGCGCTCGACCTCTCCACCCCCGAGCAGGGCGCGGCCACCCAGGTGTGGGCGGCGGTCAGTCCCGAGCTGTCGGACACGGGTGGGGTGTACCTGGAAGACTGCCACGTCAGCGACGCGGTCGCCCCCTACGCGTGCGACGAGCGGCGCGCGGCGGACTGGTGGAGCATTTCCGAAAAGCTCTGCGACAGAGCGTGAATCGAATGTGCACCCAGGCATTCGAGTGTGCGCATGGGGCGGTATTTTGACCGAATTCTCTCCGTGGGTTCACAGTCAAGTGCACCAACGCACACTCGGCGGTCGCTAGCGACTCACGGCTCCGGCAACTCCCGCCAGTCGGCCGACAGCCGCGAGCTGAACCGCGGCGGCCGGCGATCCAGGAACGCGCTGACCCCCTCGCGGGCGTCGGCGGTGCCCATCACGCGGTGGTGCAGCTGGGTTTCCAGCGACGCGACCTGCCGCGGGCCGTAGTTGTTGATCGCGCTGTCCCACAGCAGCCGCTTGCACAACGCCGCCGACATCGGGGCCACGTGGGCCGCGATGTCGCGGGCGATTTCGCGGGCGTGGTCGAGCACCCGCTCGGCGGGCAGCGCCCGATTCGCGACGCCGAGCGCCACCGCCTCGGCGCCGGTGAAGGTGCGCCCGGTGAGCAGCAGCTCGGCGGCCACCCCGAGGGTGGCCAGATGCGCCAGCGTCCAGTGCGACGCGCAGTCGGGGATCACGCCCCGGCGCACCTGCACCACACCGTATTTGGCGTCCTCGGCGGCGATGCGGATGTCGGCCTGCAGCGCGATCGTCAGGCCGATGCCGATGGCGTGGCCGTTGAGCGCGGCGATCACCGGCTTGCGCAGCTCAAACGCGGCCGGGTCGATCGGCGAGGCCGAAAAGCCGCTGTCGTCCGCCGGGGAGTCGAACGGCGAGATGTTGCCCGAGAAGTCGGCGCCCACGCAGAAGGCGCGGCCCGCCCCCGTCACCACGAGGGCGCGGACGGCGTCGTCGGCGTCGCAGTCCCGGTAGGCCCGGCTCAGCAGCCGGCCCATCTCGGCGGTGTAGGCGTTGAGATGGTCGGGGCGATTCAGCGTCAGCACCGCCACGCCCTCGTTGATGTCGACCGTCACGTCGGCGCTCATCGCGTTGCCCCCTATTCGGACAGCTGGAACTCCACCATGTCGGCAAGCGCGTCGACGGCGTCGCCGAGCGCCACGAATCGCTCGGCCGCCGACGGCGCCGACAGCACGCTGTAGCGGTCGGCGGTGCCGATCGGGATGCGCGACGCCAGTTCGAACAGCCGCTGCCCGGGATCGCCGTCAGCGCAACCCAGGAGCTCGTCGCGCTCCGGCAGCCGGGCATCGCGGGCCGCGGCGATCCGCTCGAACAACGCCAGCACGCGGTCCTCGATCTCGAGCAGCTGCGCGGCGCTCACCGGCTCCCCCGGCTCGTCGGGCCACACGCTCACCGTCGCGCGCGGGTAGGGATCGTCGGGCAGCCACTCGCGCACCCGGATCCGCTCGCCGGTCCGGCAGCGCAACGCGTATCGGCCCCCGCCATGGTCGGCGTGTTCGGCGATGCGCGACAGCACGCCGACGTCGCACCGCGAATCGCCGCCGCCGACCTCGCGGCCCCGCGCGATCAGCACGACGCCGAACGGTTCGTCGTCGTGCAGGCACCGCCGCACCAGCGCGGCGTAGCGGGGCTCGAAGACGCGCAGCGGCAGCTCCTGGCCCGGCAGCACCGCCGATTCGAGCGGGAACATCGCCCGCTCAACGGGTTCGGTGTCGGCCATCAGATGTCCAGCTCCGCCACCAGCGCGTCGACCACCGCACGCAGGTCGCCGTCGTGCTCCTCGGCCACCCGCCGCTGACGCTGATACGACGCGCCGTGGGTCACGATGTCGGCCACCGCGCGCAGCTCGTCGGCGCACCGCAGCGACTTGGCGACCGGCTCCAGCATGTTCAGCACGTCGTCGAGGTCCTCGGTGACCAACCGCTCGTTGCTCTCGGCGTCCAGGATGATCACCGCGTCCAGGCCGTAGCGGGCCGCGCGCCACTTGTTCTCCTGCACGTGCCAGGGCGGCATGGTGGGCAGCGTCTCGCCGGCGTCGAGCCTGCGGTCCAGGTCGACGATCAGGCAGTGGGTCAAGGCGACCAGCGCGCCGAGCTCGCGAAGGTTGGACACGCCGTCGCAAACCCGCACCTCGAGGGTGCCGAGGTGCGGCGAAGGCCGGATGTCCCAACGGATTTCGTCCATGTGGTCGATGATGCCGGTCTTCTTCTGGTCGTGCACGAAGCCCTCGAACTCGGACCACCGCTGGAAGTGGAACGGCAACCCGGCGGTCGGCAACTGCTGAAACATCATGGCGCGGTTGCTGGCGTATCCGGTGTCCTCGCCGCCCCACCACGGCGACGACGCCGACAGCGCCAGCAGGTGCGGGTAGTACTTCAGCAGCGAGGTCATGATCGGCATCACCTTGTTGGCCGACGAGATCCCGACGTGGACGTGCACCCCCCAGATCATCATCTGGCGGCCCCACCACTGGGTGCGTTTGATCAGCTCGGCGTAGCGCGGGGCGTCGGTCAGCTTCTGGGCGGACCACCGGGCGAACGGATGGGTGCCCGCGCAGAACAGCTCCATGCCGCGGTCCCGGACGACCCGGCGGGCCGGGCGCAGGGTCTCGCCCAGGTCTTCCATCGCCTGCGCGGTGCACTCACAGATGCCGCTGACCACCTCGACGGTGTTGCGCAGCAATTCCTTATGCACGCGCGGGTTTTCGCCGATCTCGGCGATGACCGCGGTGGCCTCGTTGCTCAGGTCGCGGGTCTGGGCGTCGACGAGGGCGAACTCCCACTCCACGCCGATGGTCGGCCGCGGCGAGGGCGCGAAATCGATGCGGGTTCGCGACCTGCTAGCCGGCGCCGATGACACCGCACGCCACCCGCTTGCCGGCGTCACCGGTCGTCATCGTCATCTGGTCGGGACCCGGCGTGCCGTTGGTCTGGTTGTAGCGCTCCGGCGGGATGTTGGCGAAGTTGTCGGCGCCGGCGTGGATGACGATCGCCGTCTTCTCACCGGAAGTCAGGTCCTCCATGGCGAACGCGTCCGTGGTGGTCACCAGCATGCCCACGCCGTCCTTGCGAACCTGCAGCGAAGTCAGGTCGCCGCTGGCCGGTTCGCCTGAATGCCCGGGCGCCTGGAAGTGGCCGCCGGCGGACAGGAAGTCGCCGGGCGCGCCGCCGGTCGGGGCCGTCGAATTGGGCTCGCACTTGCCCACCTTGTGGATGTGCACCCCGTGGAAGCCGGGCGTGAGGTGCCCCGGGCCGGACGTCGCGATGGTGATGGTGGCGTAGCCGTTGCTGAAATCGAACTTCGCGGTCGCGACCTGAATGCCGTCGGGCGTCTTCAGTTGGGTGGTCAGGCTTTGGCCCGCCGGTTGCTGTTCGGCGCCGTCGGTGCCCGAGGTGGGTGACGGCGCGCTCGCTCCCGTCCAGATCGCCGGCGTGGTGCCCGGGACCTTCGAGGCGTGCTGGGGTGACGAGCAGGCACCCACCAGCGCGACACAGGATCCGGCCGCGAGCGCGGACGTGATGACGGCGGCGGCGTTGCGGTGCTGAGGCATAGCGGAAGCCTAGCCCGACGGTCCCCGAAATTGGAGCAGCGCCAACGTCAGCCCGTCACCAGGACGATGACGCCCGGCGGCTGGCTACTCAGCGCCGGAATCCGCGGCTGCACCGGCGCTCCCAGGTTTTTCCCGACCGCGTCGGCGGTGGCGTGCTCACCGTCGGCGTCGGTGTAGTAGACCGTGGTGGCCGTCACGTCGGGCAGCGTCAGGTTGCCGACGTCGGTCACCTTGAAACCGGCGGACGTGAGCTGATCCTTGGTGCGCGCGGCGACACCCTCCTTGGAGGAGATGTTGTAGATGCGGACCTCGGCCTGGTTCGCCGGGGCGGCGCTGGTGGTCGCCGACGGGCTGGCGCTGCTGGTCGCGCTGGACACGGCCGACGCCGAGTCGTCGTCGGACTTTCCGGAGGAACTCAGCGCCTGCCAACCGAGCAGCAGGAAGATGACGCCCAGGAACAACAGCACCATCACCATGGCCCGGAGTGGAAGTCCCGTGGAATCGGGAACGCGCTCTTTCATCGAGCCCACTGTAGCGAGTTAGGTCACCTCGAAGCCGAGACGGCGGGCGGCCCGCGCCTTCTGCCGGCTCGCGCGCAACCGGCGCAGCCGCTTCACCAGCATCGGGTCGGCGGCCAGCGCCTCGGGTCGATCGACTAACGCGTTGAGCACCTGGTAATAACGCGTCGCCGACATCGAGAAGAGCTCCTTGATGGCGTCTTCCTTGACCCCTGCGTACTTCCACCACTGGCGCTCGAAGGCCAGGATGTCGTGTTCACGGCGGGTGAGGCCATCGGCGATTTCAGCGTCGTCCCCCGATCGATTTGCCCGCGCCATGGCGCTGTCCATATCGCTTCCCCTGGACCCTTCCGGCGATGCTCAACGTGTTCGAATGACTCTTACTTAGGGGCGTGTTTCGGCGAATATTGAACCACGCCGCGAACCCTCAAGCCGTAATCCAGACCCGCGAGTCGGCCGATTGGCCGCGATTGCCCCCGGCACCCGGGAAGGCGGGACATCGCCGCGCCTAAGCTTGCCGACCATGGCAGTCGTACCCATCCGCATCGTGGGAGATCCCGTCCTGCACACCCCGACGACGCCGGTGCCCGTCGGCGCCGACGGTTCGCTGCCGGCCGACCTGCCCGAGTTGATCGCCACCATGTACGACACCATGGACGCCGCCCACGGCGTCGGCCTGGCCGCCAACCAGATCGGATACGGGCTGCGGCTCTTCGTCTACGACTGCGCCGAAGACCGCGGCCTGACCGACCGCCAACGCGGTGTCGTGATCAACCCGGTGCTGGAAACCTCCGACATACCCGAGACGATGCCCGACCCGGGCGCCGACGAGGAGGGCTGCCTGTCGGTGCCGGGCGAGTCGTTCCCCACCGGCCGCGCGAAGTGGGCCCGCGTCACCGGGCTCGACGCCGACGGCAACCCGGTCACCATCGAGGGCACCGGCCTGTTCGCGCGGATGCTGCAGCACGAAACCGGTCACCTGGACGGCTTCCTCTACCTGGACCGCCTCATCGGCCGGTACGCCCGCAGCGCGAAACGGGCCGTGAAGTCGCACGGTTGGGGCGTCCCGGGACTGTCGTGGCTACCGGGCGAGGGGCCGGACCCGTTCGGTCACTGATGGTTTCGTGGCCCGACCCGGGAACCCGGGTGACGGTTCGCTACCGGCGCGCGGAAGGGTCGGTCCCGCCGCTGACCGACGCCGTCGGAGTCCTGCTGGCGGTCGATCCGCTGGTGCGGGTGCGGACGAAAACGGGTGCGGTGGTCGAGTTCGCGCCCGCCGACGTGGTCGCGTTGCGCGCGCTGACCGACGCGCCGGTGCGCACCTCGGACATCCGGGCGCTCGAGCGCGCGGCCGCCGCCGCCTACCCCGGCGATGAACACACCTGGCTGGACGGCTGGCTGCTGCGGGCCGGGCCAGGGGCCGGTCCGGCCGCCAATTCGGCCATGCCGCTGGACATTTCGGCCCGCATCACCGCGATCCCCGAGATCGTGGCCTGGTATGAGCGTCGCGGCCTGGCCCCGCGGCTGGCCATCCCCGAGCGCCTGCTGTCGCTGCCGCCCGGGGCCACGGTCGAGCTCACGGAGCAGATCCTGGTGCGCGACCTCGCGCCCGGCGGCACCCGGTGGGTGGGGCTGTCGGCGGCGCTGCACGAGGACGCGTTGGCCCGGGCCGCGAGCCGCGGGGCGACCCGCGCGTTCGTGGAGCTCGACGACGGCGACGCCGACCGGATCGCCCTGGCCCGGTCCCTCGGCTTCCGGCTGCACCACCGGCGGCGCTACGTGCCGGCGCGACGACTCGATAGCGTCGAGCCATGATTGACGGCGGCGACCCGCGGCTGCGGCTGGCCACCTGGAACGTCAATTCGATCCGCACCCGCCTGGACCGCGTCCTGGACTGGCTGGGCCGCGCCGACGTCGACGTCCTGGCCATGCAGGAGACCAAGTGCTCGGACAGCCAGTTCCCCACCCTGCCGTTCTTCGAACTCGGCTACGAGGTCGCGCACGTCGGCTTCAACCAGTGGAACGGCGTGGCCATCGCCTCCCGCGTCGGCATCGACGACGTGCAGGTCGGCTTCGAGGGCCAGCCCACCTGGAGCAGCAAGCCGGAGGTGGCCGCCACCGCCGAGGCGCGCGCGCTCGGCGCCACCTGCGGCGGCGTCCGGGTGTGGAGCCTGTACGTGCCCAACGGCCGCGCCGTGGGCGACCCGCATTACTACTACAAGCTGAATTGGCTTGCCGCGCTGCGCGATACGGCGGCCGGCTGGCTGCGCGACGATCCCACGGCCCCGATCGCGCTGGTCGGCGACTGGAACATCGCCCCGACGGACGAAGACGTGTGGAGCACCGAGTACTACACGGGCGCCACGCACGTCTCCCCGCCGGAGCGCCGGGCGTTCGAAGCCGTCGTCGACGCACAATTCACGGACGTGGTAAGACCTTTCGCCCCGGGCCCGGCGGTCTACACCTACTGGGATTACACCCAGCTGAGGTTCCCGAAGAATCGCGGCATGCGGATCGACTTCATCCTCG
This sequence comes from Mycobacterium paraense, assembly GCF_002101815.1. Classification (GTDB taxonomy): domain Bacteria; phylum Actinomycetota; class Actinomycetes; order Mycobacteriales; family Mycobacteriaceae; genus Mycobacterium; species Mycobacterium paraense. The sequence continues at coordinate 37,986 of NZ_LQPM01000009.1, forward strand.
CGTCGCCGGCGCTGGCGGGCCGGGTCACCGGCGCGCAGATCGTGCGGGAGGAACGCAAGGGCAAGGCGCCGAGCGATCACGCGCCGGTGCTGATCGATGTGAGGACCATTTGAGCCTGCTCTGAGAAGTTCCTCGTTGTACGCGGGTATGTAACGTGGCAGGCTTTCGCTATCGAGCACGAATTCGTTGTTGCTGTTAACTTTGCGTTCAACGGGTACTCAGGTAGCCGCGCGGTTCCCAGCGAGAGCGACTAGATACCAGGGAGTGATCATGGGTGTCGTCGGCGGGGCAGTCCGCAACGTGGGCAAAACCGTGGGTCGCGCGGCGGACGCGACCACCGCGGCAGCGGGTGCTGTCGGCGGCGCCGCGGTCAATGGAATCGTCGGCGGCGTAACGGGAGCCGCCGAGGGAATCAAGCGCGGAATCAGCAGCGGCAGCCATTCGACGCCGGCCGCGGCGCTGGCCCTGGGCGCCATCGGCGTCGCGGGTCTGGTCGAGTGGCCGGTGTTGCTGGCCGTCGGCGGAGGCGCTTTGTTGTTGCACCGGATGCAGCAGAAAACCGGCGGCCAGGCCCCGGCGAAGGCCAACCTCAAGCCGGTGCCCTCCGAGCCCGCGCCGAAGAAGGTCACGCCGGCGAAGGCGGCCGGCAAGCCGGCGGCCAAGAAGGCTGCCGGGCGGCGCGCCGGTGCCGCCGAGTTGCGCAGCACCAACTAGGAACCGTCTGAGCCGCCCTTGAGCATTGTCACGTCGTTACAACGATCGACGCCGCTGCGGGCGCTCACGACAGTTCTGGACATCGCGGCGATTCCGCTGCGCGAAGGCGCCCGCGCGCTCACTGGAGATTTGCCGCATGAAACGCTGAGCCGGCGCTGCTGGCGGGGCGAGAACCGCGCCTGGATCGAGGTGCGCGGCCTGGACGACGCAAACCCCGGTGACCTCGACGCCGCCGTGCTCGACGCGCTCCGCGCCCACCCCGGCGTCAGCTCGGTCAGCCTGAACCACCCCTTGTCCCGGGTCGTCATCACCCTCGGCGACGGCCACACCTCGCTGCGCGACCTCTGTCACCTCATCGACGACGCCGAAAGGCGTTGCCGCGCAACGAGCAAGGCGTCGGCGACCACCCTGCCCGGCGACGGCGTGGTCGCGGCGACCAGGGCCGTGACGCTGGCCGCCAACGCCGCCGGGCTGGGCGTCGCGCTGGCCGGGCGCGCGCTGCGCTGGCCGCGACTGCCGATCGGCGTCCAGGCGCCCATCGTGGCTCTCGACTACCAGCCGTGGCTGCGGCGCCTGCTCGAGGACCGCATCGGCGGGCCCGCGACGGACACGGTGCTGACGCTGGCCATGGCGGCGGCGGAAACCGTCACGCTGGCCCCGGCGTCGCTGTCGGTCGGCCTGCTGATGCAGTCGCTGAAGGCCGCCGAATGCCGCGCCGAGGCGGCGGCGTGGCGCAGGCACGAACCCGAGCTGGCCCGCTACGCGAACCAACCGCCCGGCGATGCCCCGCCGCGGCCGCCCCGCGCCCGGGCCGTGGAACGCAACGCCGGGCGGTTCGCGCTCGTCCAGGCGCTCGCCGCCGGGCTGGTCGGCGCCACCACCCGCAACCTGAACATGACCGCCACCGCGGTGCTGGTGACCGCGCCCAAGGCCAGCCGCACCACCCCGGAAGCCTTCGCGGCGGCGCTCGGGCGCGGCCTGGCCGACCACCACGCGGTGCTGTCGCTGCGGCCCGACGCGCTGCGCCGCCTGGACCGGGTCGACGCGATCGTCATCGACCCCCGCGTGTTGTGCACTCCCGGCTTGCGGGTGGCGCGCATCCGCGGCGCCGACGAGTTCGACCTGCCCGCGGCGTGGGACCGCGCCCAGCTGGCGCTGGAGCGCAACGGGCACCGGCCGGGCTGGCACCGGGTGCCCGGCGAACCCGGTTCGGCGGTCGAGGCGCTGTTCCGGCCCGGCCACGACCCCCTGGCGTCGGCCGTGGTCGCCGAGGCGCACCGCACGGGCGCCGAGCTGGTCTCGGTCGACGTCGACTCGCTGGGCGAATTGCGTCCCGCGTTCGACGACCTGAGGCCCGTGCCGGGCAAGGGCTCCATCGACGACGCCCTGGCCGGCGCGGTGGCGGACCTGCAGCAGGCCGGTCGCACCGTGGCGGTGCTGTCATCTCTTGGCGCGCAGGCGATTTCGGCCGCCGACGTGGCCCTCGGGGTGCTGCCCCAGCCCGGTGCGGGTCCACCGGCCTGGTGCGCCGACCTGCTGCTGCCGGATCTGGCCGCCGCGTGGCGGCTGCTGCACGCGCTTCCGGCGGCCAAGGCCGCCACCCAGCGCGGCGCCGGGATCGCGGCCGGCGCGACGGCCATGGGCTCGCTGCTGATGATCCCGGGCATCCGCGGCCTGGGCCCCGGGCCGGTGACGACCGGCGCGGCCGCGGGCGCGCTGTCCGGGTACCTGCTGGCGCGCGGGACCCTGGCCGCGGACCCGCCGCGCCCGGCGTCCGCCCACGAATGGCACGCGATGTCGGTCGATCAGGTGCGCCGGGTGTTGCCGGCCACCGACTCGGAGCCGGACACCCGGCCCGCGGGGCGGCCCGACGCGCCCCCCAACGCGGCCTGGCAGCTCCTCAAGGCCGTCCGCGCCGAGCTGACCGACCCGCTCACCCCGGTGCTGGCGCTGGGGTCGGCGGCCAGCGCGGTGCTCGGTTCGCCCGTCGACGCTGTCCTGGTCTTCTCGGTGCTGACCGGGAACTCGATCCTGGCGGCCAGCCAGCGGCTGCGCGCCGAGAACCGCTTGAACCGCCTCCTCGAGCAGCAGATCCCGCCGGCCAGGAAGGTCGGGACCGGTCCCGACGGGGAGCGGGTGTACACCGACGTCATCGCGGCGCAACTGCGCCCCGGCGACGTCATCGAGATCCGCACGCACGAGGTGGTGCCCGCCGACGCCCGGATCGTCGAGGAGGTCGACGTCGAGGTCGACGAGTCGACGCTCACCGGCGAGTCGCTGTCGGTGGAGAAGCAGGTCGACGCCACGCCCGGCGCCGACCTCGCCGAGCGTCGCTGCATGCTCTACGCCGGGACCACGGTGGTCGCCGGCACCGCGGTCGCCCTGGTGACCGCGGTCGGGGCCGACACCCAGGAACGCCGCGCCGCCGAGCTGGTGTCCGGCGACCTGTCGTCGGACATCGGCCTGCAGCACCAGCTCAGCCAGCTCACCAACCGGGCCTTCCCCGTCAGCGTGGCCGGCGGCGCGCTGGTGGGCGGCCTGGGGCTGCTGCGCGGTACCGGCCTGCGCCAGGCGGTGGCCAGCGGCATCGCCATCGCCGTCGCGGCCGTCCCCGAGGGCATGCCGCTGGTGGCGACGCTGGCGCAGTCGGCGTCGGCGCGGCGGCTGACCAAGTTCGGCGCCCTGGTCCGCGTGCCGCGCTCGGTGGAGGCGCTCGGCCGCATCGACGTGGTCTGCTTCGACAAGACCGGAACCCTCAGCGAGAACCGCCTGCGGGTGGCGCAGGTCCGCCCCGCGCCCGGGCGCTCGCCCGAGGAGGTGCTGCACGACGCCGCGCACGCCGCGCCGGCCGCCAACGGCAACCCGCAGGTGCACGCCACCGACGTCGCGATCGTCGAGGCCGCCAGGCGTTCGCTCAACGGCTCTACCCCCGACGCCGAGGCGGACGCCCACCTGCCGTTCCGCTCCGGGCGGTCCTTCTCCGCCTCCATCACCGGCACCGAGCTGACCGTCAAGGGCGCGCCGGAAGTGGTATTGGCCGCGTGCGACGGGGTCGACAAGAAGACCGCGAAGACGGTCTCCGAACTCGCCGCCAACGGGTTGCGGGTGATCGCGGTGGCGCGGCGCCGGCTGACGGCGCAACAGGCGCGGGCGATCCAGCAAGACCCCGACGACATCGCGGAATTCTGCCGCGACGGGCTGACCCTGACGGGGTTCCTCGGCCTGTCCGACACCCCGCGCGCCGAGGCCGTCGGCCTGCTCGCCAACCTGCGCGACCAGGGCGTGGGCGTCAAGCTCATCACCGGCGACCACCCGATCACCGCCCTGGCCATCGCCCGGGAGCTGGGGCTGGCCGTGACCGACGAGCAGGTGATCAGCGGCGCGGAATGGGACGCGCTGTCGCGCAAGGACCAGGCGCGCGTCGTGACCGAGCGGGTCATATTCGCCAGGATGACGCCCGAGAACAAGGTGCAGGTCGTGCAGACCCTGGAGGGTGCCGGCGTGCTCTGCGCGATGGTCGGCGACGGCTCCAACGACGCCGCCGCCATCCGGGCCGCCACCGTCGGCATCGGCGTGGTGGCGGGCGGCAGCGACCCGGCCCACATGGCGGCCGACGTCGTGCTGGTCGACGCCCGCATCGAGGCGCTGGTGGAGGCGATCGCGGAGGGCCGCCAGCTGTGGCAGCGGGTGCAGGCGGCCGTGTCGGTGCTGCTCGGCGGCAACGCCGGCGAGGTGCTGTTCGCCGTCATCGGCAGCGCGCTCACCGGCACGTCGCCGCTGAACACCCGGCAGCTGCTGCTGGTGAACATGATGACCGACGCGCTGCCGGCCGCCGCGCTGGCGGTCAGCGAGCCCAGCGGCCCGGTCGATTCCGGCCTACGCGGCCCGGACCAGCCCGCACTGTGGCGCGCGGTGGCGATCCGCGGGGTCACCACGGCCGCGGCGACGACCGCGGCGTGGGCGATGGCGAGCGTCACCGGCCGCCCGCAGCGGGCGTCCACGGTGGCGCTGGTCGCGCTGGTGGGCGCCGAATTGGGTCAAACGCTGCTGGATTCCCGGGCCCCGCTGGTGGTGCTCACGGCGGTGGGCTCGCTGGGGGCGATGGGGACGCTGATCAGCATCCCGGTGGTCAGCCAGTTGCTCGGCTGCACACCGCTGGGTCCGGTCGGCTGGGGACAGGCCCTGGGTGCCGCCGCCGGGGCGACTGTCGGGGTAGCCGTTCTGAACCGTGTTGCGGAAGGTTGGGGCACGCGGCTCCAGCCGGACACACTGCCACCCGGACCTGACGCGCCCGCGACGAACGCGGAACCGTCCGATCGGAATGCCGAATCTCCACGACCCCGACCCGCCAGAGCAGCGCATAGAGTTCAACCAGCGGGACCTTCAGCACCGAGGCAATCGACGAAACTAGCGGATCGCCCCCGAGGTCGGTCATCGTCGACATAGGTCCGACGGTGGCCTCGCGACCCGGCGGGGCGGCAAACCCTCAGTTACCGGAAGGCAAATGATGGCCGAAAAGAAGACGCGCAGGGGGACCTCGCAGCGCGACGCCGTGCAGAAGATCCGCGAGGGCGAAACCTTCGTGGTGAACGTGCCGGTGGTGGGGCAGGTGGAGATTCCGCGCCCGGAGCAACTGGCGTATTACGGCGGCCTGGCGGCGCTGGCCGCGTTCGAGCTCATCGACTGGCCGGTCGCCCTGGTGATCGCCGCCGGGCACGTCTTGGCGAGCAACCACCACAACAAGCTCCTCGAGGAGCTCGGCGAGGCGATCGAGGAGGTTTAGGCTCCGCCGTCGCTCAGGCGCTGGCGACCGCGCGGTCGAACCGCAGGGTGACCCGGGTGCCGCCGGAGCTTCGTACGGTGTCGACGCCGTCGGCCAGCCCGCCGATCAGCGTCAGCCCGCGGCCGCGTCGCTTGTTGCGCAGGCTGGCCGACGAGTCCCCCACCCAGCGCCCGCTGTCGCTGACGGTCACCGCGACCGTGTCGTCGCGCAGGAAGGCCTCGACGGTCACGGTTTTGCGCGGCTCGCTGTGGCTGCCGTGCTCGATCGCGTTGGTCACCGCTTCCCCGGTCGCCAGCAGGATGTCCTCCTCGCGGCCCGGCTCGACGGCGATGCTGTCCAGCCAGCCCCGCAGCTGCCTGCGCGCGACGGGGATCTGCGCCGGCACGGCCGGCAGCACGGTGGCGAAGCTGCGCCCCGCCGCATGGCTCGGGCGCAACGCGAGGACCACGACGTCGTCGCGATAGCCCGCCGGCGGTGTCATCCGCGCCAGCAACTCGGTGCAGACCGATTCGACCGGCAGCTCGGCGCACGCGGCGGCCGCGGCCTTCAGGCGGGCGAAGCCCTCGTCGAGCGTCTCGCCGGCCCGCTCGATGAGCCCGTCGGTGTACAGCAGGATCATGCCGCCCGGAGTCAGCTCGGCCGTCGCGGTGGCGCCGGACGGGTGGGCGTCCTCGACCGCCACCGGTGGACGGCGGCCCGACTCGAGGAAGACCGGATCGCCGTCGGGCGGGACGAGCAACGGATAGGGATGCCCGGCGCAGCTGTAGCTGACGGTGGCGCCGCCGGAGCCGGTCCCGCTATCGATCAGCGCGTAGGCCACCGTCGCGCAGCGGGCGCCGGTGACGCTGGCCGCGTACCTGTCCAGCGCCGCCAGCACCGCGAGCGGTTCGGCGGCGGTGAGCGCCGAGGCGGCCACCGCGGCGCGCAGCCTGCTCATCACGATCGCGGCGGCCAGGCCGTGCCCGACGACGTCGCCGACGGAGATCCCGATCAGGCCGGCGCGGCCGAGCGGAGTGACCGAATACCAGTCGCCGCCGACCCGCATCGCTTCGCCGGCCGGCTGGTAGACGGCCGCCACGACCGCGGCGGTCGAGCTGCGATCCAGGTCGAGCAGGTGCTCCTGGAAGTCGACGGCGATCCGGTGTTCCCGCGCCATCGTCCGGACCCGGTCCAGCGCCGACTGGGTCAGCTCGGCCATCCGGCGGAACGTCTCGAGCTCGGTCGCGTCGAACTGCCGCGGCGTGGGCCACAGCAGCAGCAGCGCGCCGACGACGCGACCGGTGTTGTCCCGCAAGGGATGCGCGACGCAGGCGCGCACGCTGGCGGCGGTGTCGCGCACGGCGTGCTGGTAGCGCGGGGGCAGGTCGAACGTGTCGGGGACGACCATCGGCTCGCCGCCGCTGATGACGTCGGCCCCGATCAGCGGCGAGTCGAGCGCGGCCACGTGGTAGCGGTCGCGCACCTCCACGGGCAGGTCGCCGGCGTATTCGAAGCGCACGTGGCGCTCGCCGTCGAGCACCCCGATCGTCACCGCGGCGGGATCGCCCGTCTCCGACGGGTGGCCGATCAGGGCGTCCAGAATGCCGGCCACCGAGTCGGTGGCCTGCAGGGCGGCGTCGAGGCGCGCCAGGTCGCGCTGCGCCTCGCGCCGCTGGCGGTCGCGTTCGCGGGCGACCGCCGACAACCGCGACGCCACCCGGTCGACCAGCTCCTGCGAGCGGAACGGCTTGGGCAGGTAGTCGTCGGCCCCGCCCGCGAAGCCCTCGTCGACGGCCTCCGCACCGGCCCGGGCCGACAGCATCAGGACCGGCGTGGCGGCCAGGGCCGGGTCCGCGCGGATCGCCGCAACCAGGTCGAAGCCGCTGAGGCCCGGCATCATGACGTCGGTCACGATCGCGTCGGGGTGCAGTTCCCTGGTGACGGCCAGGGCCGACTCGCCGTCGGCGACCAACACGGTTTCCCAGCGGGCGGAAAGGACCCGGTCCAGGTGCGCCCGCATGTCGGCGTTGTCGTCAGCGATCAGCACCAACTGCCGCGCACCGCCGGCCGCCCGGCGCGGCGCGCCCGCCAGCCACTGACCCGCCTCGGCCACATACGGGTTGCTCACGTCCGGCATCGCCGCGGGGGGCGGATCGACCGCGACGTCGGCGGCGGAACGCGGCAGCCGGATCGTGACCGTCGTTCCGCGATCCAGTTCGCTGTCGATCTCCACGGTTCCGCGTTGCAGTTCGACGAGCCCGCGCACCAGCGACAGCCCGATCCCGGTGCCCTCCACGCTGCGCCCGCGCGTGTTCTCGGCCCGGTAGAAGCGTTCGAACAGGCGGTCCAGGTCGTCGGGCGCGATGCCAACTCCCGTGTCGCGCATGGTGATCCGGCACTCGGCGGCGTCGGCGCGCACCTCGACCGAAATCGAGCCGTGCAGGGTGTATTTGACGGCGTTGGAAAGCAGGTTGAGGACGATCGTTTCCCACATGCCCGGGTCGATGTCGGCCAGCGCGGGACCGCAGTCCAGCACCAGGTCCAGCCCCGCGCGCTGGCACAGCTCGGTGAACGACGAGGCGATGTGCTCGGTGAGCGCGCCGACGTCGGTGCACACCAGCTTCGCGTTCGCCCGGCCCGCTTCGATGCGGGAGAAATCGAGCAGCGAGTCGACCAGGCGCAGCAGGCGCCGGGCATTGCGGTCGGCGACGCTCAGCCGATCCGTTAGCACGCTATCCGGCGGCGCCTCGGACAGCGCGTCACCGAGCGGACCGAGCAAAAGCGTGAGGGGCGTGCGGAATTCGTGGCTGACGTTGGTGAGAAACGCCGTCTTGGCCCGATCCAGCTCGGCCAGCGCGTCCGCGCGCTGCCGCTGCTGCTCGTAGGAGACGGCGGAGGCCAGCGCGGAGGACAGCTGGTCGGCGAGCAGCTGGCAGAAGCCGCTGTACATCGAATCGAGCGGCCGCAGCGGGCTCGCCCCGATCACCAGCGCCCCGCCGTGGGCTCCTTCGCCCAGCGGCAACACCAGGGCCTGCCGCGGGCAGTCCTCGCCGAGAACGCCTGCGATGCCCGGTATCACGTCCTCCAGCCCGTCGATCACGGCTGCGGTCGTCCGCGAGCGCGGCGCCGCCCCGGGGCCCGTCAGCTCCGCCAGCGAGCCCGGCAGCAGCTCCCGGATCGAGGGCGTCGCTCCGCGCAGCGCGCCGTCGAGGTACACCGCGATGAACGGCAGGTCCAAGGGCTGCGCGCCGCATGCGGCGACGGCGCTCTGCACGGCGTCGTCGATGCCGTGCGTCTCCATCAGGGCGCCGGCCACCGCGTTGAGCAGGTGGAGGCGACGCTCGCTCAATACCCGGTGGGTGGTCTCCCGGACGGCGCAGAAGATTCCGTAAACGTCTCCGCCGCTGCCGATCAGCGGGCTGTAGCTGAACGTGAAGTACCGCTCCTCGGGCTGGTCGCCGGTCATCAGCGGCAACATCAAGTCGTCGGACCACGTCGCGATGCCGGTGTCGATGACGCTGGTGAGCATCGGGTGAATCTGTCCCCAGATCTCCCACCACACCTGCTCCGCCGGGCGCCCCAGGGCCGCCGGGTGCTTGTTGCCCAGGATCTGCGCGTAGGCGTCGTTGTACATCAGGAACAGGTCGGCCGGCCCCAGCCACAGCACGATGGGAAACCGCGACGTCAGGGTGACCGCAACGGCCGCCCGCGCCTCGGCGGACCACTGGTCCGGTGACCCCAGGGGGTGGTTCGCCCAGTCGAACTCGGCGAAGCGGCGACCCATTTCGCCGCCCAAGTCGACCGCGGCCGCCAGATCAGCCGGCAGGCCTGGGTTCATTGCCGGCGGTTGCGCTGCAACGCATCGGCCAGCGTCGGTGCGATGTCGAGGATGCGGTCCAACTCGGTCACCTGGATCGGCCGGAGCACCTGGTCGTGATCGGCCACCACACGCACCGAGGTGCCGGCCGCCTTCCCTTCCTCGTGGCACTCGAGCACCGCGTTCAACGCCGCGCTGCCGAAGAAACTCACGGCCGCAAGGTCGATGACCACCAACCGCTCCGGGTGCGTCGCCGCCACCTGGAGCGCGGCGGTGAGGTGGGTGGCGAGCTCGCCGACGTTGCTGGAGTCGACATCACCCTTGACGCGCACGACTACCGCATCCCCATTGGCCTCGTGACCGACCGCCAACACTTCCATGCCCTTCCCCGACTTCGTGCGTTCGCATACAGCGCTGGTTACCCAGCCGGCTCGTCGGGAATCCTTTCGTGGACCGTCAGCAACAAATGGTCGAACTGACTTTGCGCGGCGGGCGCCGGGGCCATCAGCGTCGTCACTTCGTCGAGCAGTTGCTTCGCCAACGAGCGCAGCTTCACGTTGGTCTCCTGCGAACGCCATTGCAGCACGCGGAAGGCTTGGTCGGCGCTGACCCGGTAGACGTACATCAGCACGCCCTTGGCCTGCTCGATGGCCGCACGATTCTCGAAGAGGTCGGGCAGGGCGGCGTCGAGCACCTCTTGCCGGGCCTCGCCGAACGTGTCGGTCAGGTCGACGTAATAGCCGGCGGTGCCCACCACCGCTCCCGACTCGTCCAGCATCCGGTCGGCCACCACGATGGCGTCGTGCACGTTGCCCGCGGTGTCGAGGAACCGGTGCCGGCTGGAAAACGACTCCGCCGACTGCAACGCGTAGTCGAGCAGCTCCTGGACGTGCGCGCGGTCGTCGGGATGCTTGTGCGATAGCAGCAGATTCGTCGTCGGTTCCACGGACCCGGGCTCGTACCCGTGCATCCTGGCCACCTCGTCGGACCATTCCCAGCGTTGGCCGACGAACCAGAACCGGAAGGCGCCGACGTTCAAATGCCGGGCGGCCGCCTCGATTGCGCTGGTCGGCTCCTTGTGGTTGCCCGCGGGTTGCACGTTTGCATCCTGCCATCCGGTGGGTATCCCGGGCTACCGCCTGAGGGGGTAACGTCGCGTGCGGACCATCCACAAGACGCGGGAGCGCACGCCGAGTGCGCTGAGAGGACGGCTGGGGCCGTCGACCGTAAGAACCTGACCGGGTAATGCCGGCGTAGGGAGATGAAAAATGACCGACACCTTGTCAACAGCCGCGCCGTCCGTCACCACCGGCCCCATCGCGGGCAGCAGCAAGGCTTACCGCGAGCTGGACGGCGTGCCCGGCGCGCGGGTCCCGTTCCGGCGGGTCCACCTGTCGACCGGGGACCACTTCGACCTCTATGACACGTCCGGGCCCTACACCGATCCCGACGCGGTGATCGACCTGGCGGCCGGCCTGCCGCCGCGGCCCGGGGTGGTGCGCGACCGCGGCACCCAGCTGCAGCGCGCCCGCGCCGGCGAGATCACCGCGGAGATGGCGTACATCGCCGCCCGCGAGGAGTTGCCCGCCGAGCTGGTGCGCGACGAGGTCGCCCGCGGCCGCGCGGTGATCCCGGCCAACCACAACCATCCCGAGAGCGAGCCGATGATCATCGGCAAGGCGTTCGCGGTCAAGGTCAACGCGAACATCGGCAACTCGGCGGTGACGTCGTCGATCGCCGAGGAGGTCGACAAGATGGTGTGGGCCACCCGTTGGGGCGCCGACACCATCATGGACCTGTCCACCGGCAAGAACATCCACGAGACCCGCGAGTGGATCCTGCGCAACTCCCCGGTGCCGGTCGGCACGGTGCCGATCTACCAGGCGCTGGAGAAGGTCAAGGGCGACCCGACGGAACTGACGTGGGAGATCTACCGCGACACCGTGATCGAGCAGTGCGAGCAGGGCGTGGACTACATGACCGTGCACGCGGGCGTGCTGCTGCGCTACGTGCCGCTGACCGCCAAGCGGGTCACCGGCATCGTGTCGCGCGGCGGGTCGATCATGGCGGCCTGGTGCCTGGCGCATCACCGGGAGTCGTTCCTGTACACCAACTTCGAGGAGCTCTGCGACATCTTCGCCCGCTACGACGTCACCTTCTCGCTGGGTGACGGGCTGCGGCCGGGCTCGATCGCCGACGCCAACGACGCGGCGCAGTTCTCCGAGCTGCGCACGCTGGGCGAGCTGACCAAGATCGCGAAAGCCCATGGCGCGCAGGTGATGATCGAGGGCCCGGGGCACATCCCGATGCACAAGATCGTCGAGAACGTGCGGCTGGAAGAGGAGCTGTGCGAGGAGGCCCCGTTCTACACGCTGGGGCCGCTGGCCACCGACATCGCGCCGGCCTACGACCACATCACCTCGGCGATCGGCGCGGCGATCATCGCCCAGGCCGGCACCGCGATGCTGTGCTACGTGACCCCGAAGGAGCACCTGGGGCTGCCGGACCGCAAGGACGTCAAGGACGGGGTGATCGCCTACAAGATCGCCGCGCATTCGGCCGACCTGGCCAAGGGGCACCCCCGCGCCCAGGAGCGCGACGACGCGCTGTCGACGGCCCGCTTCGAGTTCCGGTGGAACGACCAGTTCGCGCTGTCGTTGGATCCCGACACCGCACGGGAATTCCACGACGAGACGCTGCCGGCCGAACCGGCCAAGACCGCGCACTTCTGCTCGATGTGCGGGCCGAAGTTCTGCTCGATGCGAATCACCCAGGATGTGCGCGACTTCGCCGCCAAGCACGGGCTCGAGACCGAAGAGGACATCGAGGCCATGATGAGCGAGGGGATGGCCGAGAAGTCGCGGGAGTTCGCCGAGCACGGCAACCGGGTGTATCTGCCCATTACCCAGTGACGTTTCTGCCGCTCGCGCCGGCGGGCACCACGCCGTTGCGCGTGCTGACCATCGCCGGGTCGGACTCGGGGGGCGGCGCGGGCATCCAGGCCGACATGCGCACCATGGCGCTGCTCGGCGTGCACGCCTGCGTCGCGGTGTCGGCGGTGACCGTGCAGAACACGGTGGGGGTCAAGCGCTTTCACGAGGTGCCCCCCGACGTCGTCGCCGACCAGATCGAGGCGGTGGTCACCGACATCGGCATCCAGGCCGCCAAGACAGGGATGCTGGCGTCGTCGGCGATCATCGCGGCGGTGGCCTCTACCTGGCGACGGCTGGGTCTGCCGGCCCCGCTCGTCGTCGACCCGGTGTGCGCGTCCATGCACGGTGGCGCGCTGCTGGCGCCCTCGGCGCTGGATTCGCTTCGGGACCAACTGTTTCCGCTGGCCGCGCTGGTGACACCGAACCTGGACGAGGTGCGGTTGCTGGTCGACATCGACGTGGTCGACGCGACCTCGCAGCGCTCGGCGGCCAAGGCGCTGCACGCGCTGGGCCCGCGATGGGTGTTGGTCAAGGGCGGGCACCTGCGGTCCTCGGAGCGCAGCTGCGACCTGCTCTATGACGGCGCCGAGTTCCACGAGTTCGACTCGGAGCGGCTGCCCACCGGCAACGACCACGGCGGCGGCGACACGCTCGCGAGCGCGGTCGCGTGCGCGCTGGCGCACGGCCTCACGATGCCGGACGCGGTCGGCTTCGGAAAGCGCTGGGTCACCGAATGCCTGCGCGCCGCCTATCCCCTGGGTCATGGGCACGGCCCGGTGTCTCCCTTGTTCAGGCTCACGTGAACCTTGAGGCGATCGCAGGCGTGGCGCACGAACCCGACGGGTCACCGGCGGGCGTCGTCGTGCTGACCCACGGCGCGGGCGGGGACCGGGATTCGCTACTGCTGCAACAGGTTTGCGACGAGTGGGCGCGCCGCGGCTGGCTTGCGGTGCGCTACAACCTGCCGTATCGGCGGCGCCGGCCCAAGGGCCCCCCGTCGGGTGCGGCGGCCGCCGACCGCGCGGGCATCGTCGAGGCGATCACGGTGTGCCGCGGCCTGTCCGGCGGCCCGCTGATCGCCGGCGGGCATTCCTACGGCGGTCGGCAGACCTCCATGGTGGTCGCCTCCGGCGAGGCCGGCGTGGACGTGCTGACCCTGTTCTCCTACCCGGTCCACCCGCCGGGCAAGCCGGAGCGGCCGCGCATCGAGCACCTGCCCGACATCCGGGTGCCCACCGTGTTCACCCACGGAACGTCGGATCCGTTCGGCACGCCGGGCGAGCTGCGCGACGCCGCGGCGCTGATCGCCGCGCCGACCGAGGTCGTCGAGATCACCGGAGCGCGCCACGATCTGCGCTCGAAGACCCGCGACGTGCCGGCGCTGGCGGTCGACGCCGCGCTGCGGCTCATTCGTCGCCAAAAACCGTGAGCCGCATCAGCTTCCGGACGCACGCCTGCGCGTAGGACGAGTCCTCGTCGGCCGCGGCCATCCGGCCGAGGTCGATCACCAGGGCCATCGCGGCGTGCACCAGGAACCGCGCGTGCATCGGGGGAACGGACGGTCGCGCGGCGGTCAGCAGCCGGACCCAGGAGTCGACCGTCGACCGCTGCACGTTGCGCAGCAGCGCCTGGTCGCCGGGCGCCAGGTTGAACCGCTCGGTGTAATAGACGGCGGCCAGCTCCGGGTTGGCGAATGACGTGGCCACGTAGGCGCCCATCAGCGCCGTCAGTGCCTGGCGGGGTTCGGCGAACGCGCCCAGGATCGGGGACAGGTGGGCGGAGACCCGGTCGGCCGCCCGGCGCAGCCCGGTCGCGAGGATCTCGCGCTTGCCCGGGAAATACCGGTAGATCCCCGAAACCGGTAGGCCGGCGGCCGAGGCGATCTGCGCCATGCTGGTCCCCGCGTACCCCCGCTCCTCGAACAACACCATCGACGCGTGCAGCAACGCTTCGTAGGCGCCCGCGTCGGAAGCGAAGATCCGCCACGCCACCGGGCGGGGGAAGTCGTCCGACGGCTCCGGAAACTCGGCCGCGAGGATCGCGGACGCCGCCCCGGTCAGCAGCGCGCGGATCTCGTCGGCCGGCAGGCCCGCTCCGTGGTCGACGACGCTGCCGATGGCGCTGAGCGCCGCCGCCGAAAGCATCCACCGCTGCCGGGATGTCAGCGACGGTCGAATCGCGCTCAGCGGCCGCTGGATTCGGCGATTGACCAGCCGCAGCTGTCCGGTCAGCACGGCCTGGTCCTCGGCCCGCAGGTATCGGGCCTGCCAGCGGTACAGGCCTCCGGCGGCGCGGTTGTCCAGGGTGACGTCGATGAGCGCGGCGATCACCTCGTCCAGCGTCGCCGCGCCGTCGGTCCGATCGACGAGTTGCTGGCCCAGGGCCAGCACCGCCCCGCGAAAGAGGGCGTACTTGCCGGCGTAGTGGCGGTAGAGGGCGGCCGCCGAGATCCCCACCCGCGCGGCGATGGTCTCCATTCCCACCGCGTGATAGCCGTTGGCGCTGAACGCCTCGGCCGCGGCGCGGGCGATCTGCGCCTTGCGGTCCTTGGGCCGCCGCCGGACCGCGGTGCTGGCGGTGGACACCCGATTACCCTACCGTCTCCGCGGAATCTCCATTAACATATGACGCGACCAGAAGGACCGCACATGTTGGAAAAGCTTCGCCGAGTGCTCGAATTTCGGCTCAGCATCGCCCAGCTCATGGCGATCGGAATCATCCTCGGCACGCCCTATCTCCTGGTAGGCGCCATCTGGTCCACGACACACACCGAGCACCTGCACCAAATGCACGGCATCGACCTGGCGGTGTCCTTCCTCGGCTCGATCGTGTCGTGGCCGGTGCTGATCTTTGCCAACGTCTGCATGACCTGACGGATCGGCCGTTTACATAGTCACGGGGGAAGCAGGAGCATGCGGAATCGTCCGATGCTGGTGGGAGCTGTCGGCCTGGCGCTGGCGCTGATCGGATTGGCGGCGCTGTGGCTGCCGATCGAGCTCGACGCGCACGACGCCTACGGCTTCCCGATCCAATGCGGCAACGGCTTCAGCTCCAACCTCTCGGCCGGGCAGGGCGCCGGCGCCGGCGCGGCCGACCAGTGCGAGAGCGCGCTGCTCACCCGTCGCGCCTGGGCGATCCCGTCGGCCGCCATCGGCTGGCTGCTGATCACCGTCTTCCTGATCGTGTGGGCGCGCGCCGCCCCGCCCGCGCGCAGCGATTTGCTCAGCTAAAACTGGACAGTTTTAGCTGTCTAATTTAGGCTGGGGTTCATGGACGGCGTCGGCGACTCCTCGGTGATGGCGGCCCGCGACCTGCGGGTGCTGTTCAGCCGGTTGCGACGCCGGTTGAGGAGCCTCGGGGTCGACGACGACCTCACGCCGTCCCAGACCGCGGTGCTCACCCGCCTCTGGAAAGAGGGACCGTCGTCGGCCAGCACGCTGGCCGGCGCCGAGGGGGTGCGTCCGCAGTCGATGGCCACCATCGTGGCCGCGCTCGAGCAACGCGGGCTCATCGCGCGCGCTCCCGACCCCGAAGACGGCCGCCGCCAAGTCGTTTCGTTGACGTCGGCGGGCCGGCGGCGCGCCGAGAGCCATCGTCAAGCGCGGGAAGAGTGGCTGGCACGCGCCATCCAGGAGCGGTATTCCGAACGGGAACGCCGAACCATCCTCGATGCGCTAGCGCTGCTCGAGCGTCTGACCGAGTCATGAGAGGGGAACCGCTGCAATGGAATTGGGTGTGCACTTCATCGACTTCCTGCCGGGGGATCCGGCAAAGCTAGGCCCGACGCTGGCCGACGCGGCCAAGGCCGCCGAGCAGGGCGGCGCCACACTGTTCACCCTGGCCGACCACTTCTTCCAGATGGAAAACGTTGGGCGAGCCGAGGATCCGTTCCTGGAGGGCTACACGTCGTTGGGCTTCTTGGCCGGACAGACCGCGACCATCGACCTGGCGCTGCTGGTCACCGGGGTCACCTATCGCCATCCGGGCGTGCTGGCCAAGACAGTCACCACGCTGGACGTGCTGTCGCAGGGCCGATCGATGCTGGGCCTGGGCGCCGCATGGTACGACCGCGAACATCTCGCCCTCGGCGTTCCGTATCCGCCGCTGCGCGAACGGTTCGAAAGGCTGGAGGAGACGCTGCAGATCTGCCGGCAGATGTGGAGCGACGACGACGGGCCGTACCACGGCAAGCACTACCAGCTGGCCGAGACGATCTGTGCGCCGCAACCTATTCGGTGGCCGCCGGTCCTGATCGGCGGCGACGGCGAGAAGAAGACGCTGCGGTTGGTGGCGCAGTATGCCGACGTCTGGAACAGCATGTCCAGCGACGTCGACGAGTTCAAGCGCAAGGTGGACGTGCTGCACCGCCACTGCGACGCCGTGGGCAGGGACCCCGGCGAGATCCGCAAGACGTCGGGTGGCGTCGCCCTGCTGGATCCCTTCCAGGACACCGCCGGTTACCTGAGGACCGTTGAACGCTACGCCGAGTTGGGCGTCGACATGATCAACGTCGGGCCGCTGCCCGGGAACCCCGACCCGGTCGGATTCATCCGACGTCTCGGTGACGAGCTGGTGCCCAAGCTCGCCGAAATCGCCTGAGCTATCCCGGATACCGCGAGTAGCAGGCGTCCATGTTGCCGCCCACGCCGCCGCGGAAGGCGGCGATGCGGGTGAATCCGGCCGGCACGCTGATGCCGTCGGCGTCGCTGGCGACCAAGTGATTGGTGAGCAGTCCGGCGACGGCCTCGTCGAGGTCGCCGGCCGTCAGCACAAGCTGCTTCTGGGAGGGCAGTTCGATCGGTTCGGCCATCTTGCGGTGCACGACGCCGGTCAGGCAGGCGGTGCGCAGCGCGGTCCAGGGGCTCTGCATGGGCAACCCGCGGTCGTGTTGCACGGCCAGCGCGTACCTCGACATCACCATCGACAGGGCGGTGTCGTCGCCCTGCGGCAGCGTGCGTTCACTCTCGGCGGCCACCTGACCCACCTTCGCGAGTCCGGGTAGGTCGACCACGATGGTGTTGGTGGCCGGGCAGTAGGACGCCGGCGGGCTAGGCTTGGCGTCCGGGCAATCGGCCGGTTTGTAGGACAGCGTCGGCGGATTCTTCAGGGGGAAGATCTTTCCCAGCAGCTCCATGAGCGTCGTCAGCGTGTCCTCGTTGATGGGGACCTCTCCGGTCTCCGGGTCACCGCTGGTGTCGAGCCGCAGGGTGGTCGGCAGGTCGCCGCGGCGCTGCTCGATCTCCTGCTTGTTGATGGTCGCGCACGCCGAGGCTCCGTCGATGAAACCCATCTGGAACGCGCTGATGCGATCCAGGGCCGACCCGTGCTCGTCGTCGTTTTGGGTTTCGGCGTCCATCACCGGATCTCGGGTGGTGATGATGCCGGCCAGCACGTGGTCGAGCCCGTCGGCGGTGCTCAGCGTGAAGCGGGGTGATTTCCCGTCGGCCACCCAGAACAGGTAGACGCCGGCGAAGCAGTCGGCCTGCTGCTCGCGAACGATCGTCGGGTCTTTGCGGGTCACGAGTTTGGCCATCTGCTGTAGGGCGTGACCGAATTCGTGCGCCAACACACCATTGACGGACATGTCGCCGAAATAGCGCTGCGCGACGGCCATGAACACCGTGCGATCCCAGGCGATCAGGTTGCAGCGCCCCGTGAAGAACGCGTTGACGAGCTTATAGGTGTCGTTGTAACAAACGATCGGGCTACGCGGATTCTCCGAGTCGTAGGACACCATCTTTTCGACCGGAACGAAAGTTCCTTTCAGCGATTGGCTGTATACCGACTTCCAGTACTCCTCGATGTCGTTGATCGACAGCAACGACAGCTTGTCGATCGGGCCGTTGTCGGTGTTGAGCACTTTGCCGGTGGGACTCGGTGCGTTCGGCCGGATTCCGCTGGGCCCGTTGGTCGCCGGGATGCCGCCCACCCGGAACGGGTCGTTGAGCATCGACAGAGCGCGCCCGTCGACGAAGGTGGTGCACCCGGCCACCACAAGTACCGCCCCGGCGCAGGCGATTGCCGCCTTCAGACGTCGACTCGGCCCGCGCTTGTTCATGAATGACCTCATCCCGGCCGGGCTGCAGGGCAGCATCAAAGGGACCTCATTCTAAATCCCCTGGCAAACTCTGACAGGCCAAATGCAACTTGGGTTACCCATTGCGAAACGCGAACGGGCGGGAGGGTATTCGATACGCGAATTGCCGGTGCCCTAAAAGGGCGGCGGATCGTCGTCGTCGAGCGGTGGGGCGGGTCCGCCGTAGGTCCAGTAGTCCATGGGCCGGGTCGTGCGCGCTTCGCGGGCCTGCCGATTGCGTCGGCGTTCGGCGGCGATGCGGTAGGCGCGGTCCTGGGCTCTGGTGCGGCGGCGTTTGGGCATCATCGCGGTGCGTTCGGCGCCGTAGTCGGGGATCGGGTCGGCTTCGGGGGCCGCAAAGCCCCCGACGGAGCGGCACAGACTCGGGAACAGCAGTGCGCTGCCCGGGGTCGTGACATAGGTCTGCCCGCCAGGCATGGTCACGATCAGGGTCCCGTCGCGCAACTGCTTTTCAACCCAGCCCCAAAACGTCTTCAGCAAATGATGAGTTCTGCAGTAGCACTTGAGGTTTGAGGCATGGGTGGGCCCACCTTGGGCGTAGGGGATGGTGTGGTCGATGTCGCATTCGATCGCCGGGCGATCACAACCCGGGGCACGACACGTCAGATCGCGGCAGCGCACGAAATCGGCCAACGCTTTGGAGGGCACGTAGCCGTTTTCCGGTGGGGCGTCGCCGGGATGGACCAGCGGCACCAGCTTGGAAGAGGCGGCCAGTTCGGCCACCAGTTCGGGTGGGATGAGCCCGTCGGCCCCCAGCTCGGAGCCCGCCGCCGTGCCGGTGCCATCCAGGGTGGCCTGCTCGGCGATTACATGGATGACGACTGGCCCGGCCGGGGGCCGCTTGCCGGCCGCACAATCCGGGCGCCCGCAGCGACACCCCAGCCGGTCCGCCCCGGCCGCCAACGCACCCAGCGCGTCGGCGCGGCGCTGCTCGCGGGTGCGCGGATCGTGCGCGCACACCGTGGCCGCCAACGCAGTCAGCCGCCGGTCCAACGCGTGGGCATCGGTGGCGAACAAAGTGCCTTGGATCTCGGCGAGGCCGTCTTGGACCCGATCCCCGATCCACACCTCCCGACCGACCTGAGCCTCGCGGCGCCGGCGTACCGCGTCCTTATCGGCCTTGGCCACGATCTTGTCCACCTGGGCGGCCAGCCGACCCCGGCTCATCGACGGCCAGCGCGCCACGTTGGCCGCCAGCGTGGCATCGACCCCCGCCAACACGGCGTCGTCGACGATCAAATCGGTGCGAAACACCAGCGTCGCAAACATCCTGAAATCGATGTCGCCGGCTCGAAATACCTCCCCCACCCCAGGCAGACGCTCCCGCAGCGCCCGCGCGTAGTGCAGCCGGCTGGCCGCCAGGCCCTGACTGATCCGCAACGCCGCGGCGATTTCGGCGGCCACCGCCTCCATGGTGTCGATGGCCCAATCCTCGGTTTCCGAACACCGCGACAACCGATACCGAAACAACTCATGAATCGCGACCAGCTGCGCGGCCGCCGCCCGGTTCTCCGCCCGCGACTCCGCGCCGATCCGCTCCAGCATCACCGCCGACTCCGGAGTCACGGACGGGGAGTGCCGCTCGATCATCTCGTCAAGCCGGGCAATCGCCTCGGCACGGGCGGCTTCATCGAACATACGTTCGAGTATGCCACGCCCCACTGACATTTCTGTTCAAGCGGCCGGGGCAGATGATCGTGGCAGCCGTTGCCAGTGGTGACCCGGCCGCTGACTGGCGCCCTGCCGGGTCGTCTTCGAATTGATCTGTCCCACCGTTGCGCGAACGCCGAAAAAAGAGCCCCGACACCGCTAGGGCATTCGCGTGCGGTGCCGCTTGTCGTGCGGCGGCACGCCGTTCACACCGCCGATCGACTCCGCGTAGGTGCCCACCGCGAAGCCGACACCAGAACCCATGATCGCCAAAGCATCCCGGTTGACGGCATCGACGGTGTCGCGGGGGCTTTGGAAGTTGGGGTCGAACGGGACGCCCGCCTGGCCGCCCCACAGTCGCGCTTGCACGGTGGTTTTCGGCTGCGAGGCGCCGGTAGTCATGCCGCCGACCGGCACGCCCGCGATCATGAAGGGGTGGTAGTCGGTCCTGGTGCCCAGCGGCATGTCGGCGGGCCGCTTGCCGGCCAGGTTCAGATAGCCGCCCAGCGTGCGCTCGATGCCGGCGGAACCCTCGGGCACGTCGCCGAAGGAGATTCCTGGCGTGGGCGGACCGGACTGGTCGCCGTCGTCGGTGAAGTAGCCGGCGTTCGGCGATCCGAGCATGGTGAAGTCCAGGTACATCGCGATGTCGTTGAGTTGGTTGGCATCCATGCCGAACACGTAGTCGGTGACGCCGTTGAGCCCGTCCTCGTCGGCTCCCCAGAACACGAACCGCACCGCGTTGTTCACCGGGGCCAAAGGGCCCAGCTGCAGCGCCGTCTCCAACACGGCGGCCACGCCGGTCGCGTTGTCGTTGATGCCCGGTCCGTCGCGCGGGCCGTCGAGATGCGCGCCGACCACGATCGCCTCGTGCGGCGAGCCGGTTTCGGTCTGCGCCAGCACGTTTCGCGAGGTGATCTTGATGTTCTCGGCGTCCAGCACCAGGCGTATCGGCGCGGTCTCACGCGCGAGCGCCGGGGCGCCGTAAGCGCCAACGACGGCGACCGGCACGGTCAGCTGCTTGAAATAACCGGGCGCGAAGAGGCCGGGCGGAGCCCCCTGGCCGCCGCTGGGCGCGCTGAGCACCACCAACGCCGCCGCGCCCTTGGCCAGCGCGGCGTTCTGCTTGTCGACCACCGAGCAACCTGAGTCGTCGACGACGGCGATCGCCCCCTTGGGCACCGCGGCCGGGTAATCGCCGACGGCGCAGCCCGAGGGTCGCGCCGGGTGCACCGGCGGCCCGGTGAGCCCGCCCGGGGGCGTGCGAACCAGCAGCGACGCCTGGTCGACCTGATAGGTGCGGCCGGCCACCGTGAGCGCGGGCTTACCGGGCGAAACGTTGAAGAGCCGGTCGAACTGCGGTGTTGATACGTTGAAACCCCTGTCCCGCAACGCCTTCGCCACATACTCGACGCTGGCGTCGTAGCCCGGCGTGCCGTCCGCGCGGTTTCCGCGGTTGGCGTTGGCGACGTTCTGCAGCGCGCGCAGGTGGGTGACCAGCCGGTCCGCGGTGACCCGCTGGGCCAGTACCCGGGCCAAATCCGGCGCGGCCGACGGCGGTGCGGGGCGCGGCGACGAGCATCCCGCCACGAGCGCGAGCACGATCAGCGCCGAGGCCAGCGGGCGCATCATGGCTTGGCGAGCACGTGGCGCGTGCGATCCGCCAGGACCGGAACCCCGTTGCGGCCGCTGAGGTCCTGCGCGTAGAAGCCCACCGCGTAGGCCACGCCGGCGCCGTTGATGCCCAGCGAGGTGCGGTCGATGTGATCGAGGGTGTCGGTTTTCTGGTGATAGTTGGGGTCGAACGGTTGGTCGGCTTCCCCGCCCCACAGCTTGGCCTGCTCGGCGGATTTCTTCACCTCCGCGCCCGAGAACAGCCCGCCCGCCGGGATGCCGGCGAGGGTGAATCCGTCGTAGTCCGAACGGCCGTCGAACGAGGTGTCCTGCGCGGTCTTGCCGGCCGATTTGAGGTAGGCGACCAGCGTGCGCTCGATGCCGGCCGAGCCCTCCGGCACCACCGGCTGGCCGCGCGCGTCCATCGGCAGCGACTGGTCCCCGTCATAGGTGAAGTAACCGGGGTTGGGCGACGCGAGCATGTCGAAGTTCAAATACAGCGCAATGCCTTTGAGCGCGTCGAGGTTCAGCGACTCCACGTAGTTGCGCGAGCCGATCAGCCCGAGTTCCTCGGCGCCCCAGAAGCCGAACCGCACCGCGTTGTGCACCTGCGGCGAATTCCCCAGCTGCACCGCGGTTTCCAGGACCGCGGCCACGCCGGATCCGTTGTCGTTGATGCCCGGGCCCTCGGGCACGCTGTCCAGGTGGGCACCGGCCATCACGACGTCGGTGGGCGAGCCGGTCTTGGTCTGCGCGATCACGTTGCGGGCCTTGAAGGTTTGCACGCTCGCGTTGAGCTTGATCGTGGTCGGTCCCGGCTGCGCGCGCAGCTGCATCCCGATGGACTTGGTGACGCTCAGCACCGGGATCTTCACGTCGGTGTCGGCCCCGAGGGTGCCGCCCATCTGCTGCTCGTCGACGTTGTCGACGACGATCATCGCGACGGCGCCGCGCTGCGCCGCGGCGTTCTCCTTCTGGGCGAACGGGCAGGTGCCGCGGTCCACCAGCACCACCGCGCCCTGCACCCGCAGCCCATCGAAGTCCGACGGCTTGCAGCCCGGGTCGTCTCCCTGCGGCACCGGCACCAGTGGCCCGCTCACCCCGTCGGGCGGGGTGCCGAGGCTGAACTCCAGCGGGCGCGCCTCGACCGCCGCGCCGCCGACCGTCAGCGCCGGCTTGTCGCCGTGGAACACCCGGGCCGAGAACTCGGGGGTCTGCACGTCGAAACCGCTGTTGCGCAACGTGTTCACCACATAGTCGACGCTGGCTTCGTAGCCGGGGGTGCCCACGGCGCGGGTGCCGTTGTTGGCGTTGGCGATGTCCTGGAGTTTCGACAGGTGCGCCAACATCCCGTCGGCCGTGACCTTGTCGTGCAGTGCGGTCGCGAACGAGGCCGCGGCCGGGTTGGCGCTAGGCTGCTCCGAGCCGGCGCAGCGGTTCGAGCATCCGGCCAGGGATGCGGCCAGGGCGACGGCGCCGAGCACCGCCGGGATCGTTCGCGATTTTTTTACCATCGCGCCCAAGGTTAGACATACAGCGCGGTGAATGGCGCAAAAGGAATGTTGCGCACCACAAACCAAACCGCCACCAGCAGCAGCGTCACCATCGCCGCCCAGCGCTGGTGCTGCCACCCCTTGACGCGCCGGCCCGTCACCCGACCGTAGGTCCACGCCCCATACGCCCATACCAGCAGCACCAGCGCCACCAGGCCCAGCGCGTTGAACCGGGCCGCCGCCGCCACGTCGCCGTGCATCAGCGAATACAACATCCGTGCGCTGCCGCACCCCGGGCAGTCGATGCCCAGCAGGGCCTTGGTGGGACACACCGGCACCGGCCCACCCGGCGTGGTGGGATCACCCACCCAGGTGGCCGCGCACACCAACGTCGTGGACGCGGCCACCAGGAGCGGCGCCCCCAGGGCGAACCGCACCGGCCGTTGGCGCGTTACCACGAGCGTCCCCGCTTAGAACATCGCGGAAATCATGGCCGCGCTGGTGTTGTCCGCGTTCATACCGACGGCCACCGTGTAGATGATCGCGATGACGACCCAGACGACCCAGATGATGACCGACCAGATGACCCACTTGCGTGCGCTGGCGGCGGCCGCCTGCGCCTCCGCGTGCAAACCCTGCGCCCACATTCCGTTGACTTGGGCGGCTTTCACGATCGCCACGATCCCGGTGATGGGAAAGCAGAATATCGTCGCCAAAATCGCCCACACCAAGTAGTTATTCGGCGCTTGCCCAACGGGCTGCTGCGGCGGGTATCCCGGGGGCGGTGGTGGCTGTGTCATGGATTCTCCAGTCGCGAGGAGTTAACCGGCGTGAAGCGGTGCTTACCATACCCGAGCGGCGCGGGGACGGCACCCTCTCGGCGAAATTCGTTATTTGCGCACGTCGCCCGAACGGCGGAAATGTAGCGGGAAGCCGCGAAATAGGCTGGCCGTGAAGCGCTTTGCCGCGCGCGGAGGGCCGACCGGGCGCGGATAAATAGATTCCCAAACAGATAATTTCCTGCGGAATGTGTTGCATAGACAGGACATAGCCCTACGATCCCTTTAGCGGAAGCATTGTTTCCGGGCAGCGACGCAACCATTAGGAGCCAAAGATGCCTCATCCGAGCAAGGCGCTGCGAGCCGCGGCGGCCGCAGCGCTCGCGGGCGGTTTCGCGTTGGCCGGTGCCACCGTCGCGGTCGCGGACCCCAACACCGGTAACCCGGCGGACATCAACACGCTGGCCGGATCGCTGTCCAAGGGCTACGGCCTCAACAACTGCACTCCCGGAAACATCGACGCCGGCGAGCTGGCGGTGCTCACCTGCGGACAAAACCCCGACCCCAGCGGCCCCGTCCAGGCGAGGTACATGCTCCTCAACAACGCCGACAGCCTGAACGGCTCGTTCAAGACCAGCATCAAGGACGACGTATTGACCGCCTGCGGGGACACCGGCCAATCGCCCACGACCTGGCACCAAGGCAGCAACAACGCCAACTCGGGATCCGTCGCGTGCGGCACCTACCAGAATGCCGCCGAGGTCATCTGGACCACGGATTCCAAAAACGTGCTCAGCCTCATCCGCGGGTCCAACTCCGACGTCGCCGCGCTCTACCAGTGGTGGCGCGCGAACGGCTGACATCAACCATTGGGCCGCAACGTATTTCATCTGCACGGCCCGAAAGGCGCTCGGGTTCCTTGATTTTCCCCCACAATGAAGGAGTTCAGAATGTCCCCTCTCACCAACGCGCTGCGAGCCGCGACGGCCTCGGCGCTCATGGGCGCTTCCGCCCTGGTCGGTGCGGTCACGGCGACCGCGGACCCCGGCACCGGTAGCTCGGCCGACATCAACACCCTGGCCGGCGCGCTGTCCAAGGGCTACGGCCTCAACACTTGTCAGACGGCGCCACTGTCGGGTCCCGTTCTGGCCGAACTCGATTGCGGGCAGAACCCCGACTCCAACGGACCGGCCGCCGGCGTCTACCAACTGTTCGGCAACGGCAGCGATCTGGCCGCCGCGTTCACCTCCGGCATCAACGGTGTGTCGCTGAGCCCGTGCGGTGACAACGGCCAGTCGCCCGGCACCTGGCACCAGGGCAGCTCGGGCGCGACGGCGGGGCAGGTGGCGTGCGGCACCTACAAGAACGCCGCGGTCATCACCTGGACCACCGACGCCAAAAACGTGCTGAGCCACATCCGGGCGTCCAACACCGATGTCAACGCGCTCTATCAGTGGTGGCGGACGAACGGCTAGGGGGTCGGATGATGTCTCGCCTCACCACCGCCCTGCGCGCCGCGACGGCCGCGGCGCTCACCGCGAGTTTCGCCGTCGCGGGCGCCGCTACCGCGTCCGCGGACCCGAGCACCGGCAGCACGGCCGATATCAACACCCTGGCCGCGTCGCTGTCGAAGGGCTACGGCCTCAACAATTGCAAACCGCAAGCCATCACCGAAAAGGGTGAGATCGCCGAGCTGCAATGCGGGGAAAGCCCCGACTCCAGCGGGCCCGCCAGCGGGCAATACGGCCTCTTCTCCTCGAGCGGCGACGCGGCCGCCACGTTCGCCAACGCCGTCAAGGGCGGAACCATGACCGGGTGCGGGGGCGACATGACCCAATCGCCCGGGACGTGGAGCCAGAACGGCCAGGCCGGCGGGAAGCTCGCGTGCGAAACCAGCCAGAACCTCGCGGTGGTCACCTGGACCACCGACAGCAAGAACCTGGTGGGCCAGATCGTCGGGCGCAACGGTGACATCGGCGCGCTGTACAAATGGTGGCAGGCCAACGGCTGACGCTCTACAGTTGCGCGGCAACCAGATCCGCGACCGCGCGCATCCCGGCGCCGTTGGGGTGCAGCGGGGCCGGCCGGCCCGGTAGCGGCACACCGAATCGCGCGGGCGTCGTGGTCCACGGCTCGGGCGACCACGCGTGGTGCGGCCGGCTGGCGTCGGCGGCGCGGACGATCTCGCATCCGGTCGCGGCGGCGGCGTCGGCGGTGGCGCGTTCGAGCGTCGCGGCGACGTGGCGGCCCAGGTCGGCATCGGCTTGCGGCAGGGGCGGCGCGGGCGCACCCGCGGGCGGCAGGATCGTCAGGTAATCGACGAACAACACCCGGGCGCGCGGGGCGCCCCGGCGCAGCGCCGTGCCGACCGCGCACAACGAATCGAACACGTCGGCGAGCGCCCGATCGCGCGTGTCACGGTCCAGCAGTTCGGAAATGAGCCCGCCCAGCAGCGGCACCCCGCGGACCGGGCGCGGCAGCGCGGCGGCCATCAACAGCGGCACGTAGCCGACGTCGTTGCCGCCGATGGTCACCGTCACCAGGCTCTCCGAGCCGTCCAGCGCGGCGACCTGCGGCGGCCGGCCGTGCTGGCGTTCGGTGAGCACGTGCGCGGTGGTCGCGCCGGAAAAGGTGACGTCGACCAGATCGAGATTCAGCCGCTCGGCGACCAGGTGCGCGTAATTTCGGGCGGATCGGCCCGACCACCGCGGCGCGCCCGTGGCGCGGGGCCGGATGCCGGGGCCGGCGGCCATCGAACTGCCCAGCGCGACATAGCGCTTCATCGTTCGGGGCTGGAGGCCTGCGCCCAGAACCGCTTCGGGATCCGCCCGGCCCGCCGCGCCAGATGGCCGGCGGTGACGGCGGCGGCCATCGCCGCGGCCATGGCCGGCGGATCGGCGGCGCGGGTGACCGCGGTCGCCAAAAGCACCGCGTCGCAACCCAATTCCATCGCCAGTGCCGCATCGCTGGCGGTGCCGATGCCCGCGTCGAGCACCACCGGGACGCCGGCACGGGCGACGATCATCTCGATGTTGTGCGGGTTGGTGATGCCCAGGCCGGTGCCGATCGGGGCGCCCAGCGGCATCACCGCCGCGCAGCCGACGTCCTCCAGGCGACGCGCCAGCGCCGGGTCGTCGTTGGTATAGGGCAGGACGACGAACCCGTCGTCGACCAATTGCTCTGCGGCCCGCACCAACTCGACCGCGTCGGGCAGCAGCGTGCGTTCGTCGGCGATCACCTCGAGCTTGACCCAATTGGTGTTCAGCGCCTCGCGGGCCAGCTGCGCGGTGAGCACCGCCTCGGCGGCGCCGCGGCACCCCGCCGTGTTGGGCAGCGGCGTGATGCCCAGCCGGTTGAGCAGGTCCAGCAACCCGGTTCCGCCCTCGGCGTCCACCCGCCGGATCGCGACGGTCGTCAGCTCCGTGCCCGACGCGATCAGCGCCTCCTCGAGCACCGCCAGGTTCGTCGCTCCCCCGGTGCCCATGATCAGCCGCGAGGCGAAGCTGCGATCGGCGATCGTCAGTTTGGCTTCCATATCGGGACTAGCCACCTTGCACCGCCGTCACCACCTCGAGTCGGGCACCGTCGAATAGTGTTGTCGCCCACCGCGAACGCGGCAGCACCGCCAGATCCATCGCGACCGCGATGCCCCGGTCGGGGAAGCCCAGCGACTCGAGCAGCGCCGCGACGGTGGTCCGCTCGTCGACCTCGACCTGCTGCTCGTTGACCGTGACGATCATGAGGGGGCTCCGACCGGGACCAGTTCGGCGACAATCTGTTCGGCGGTCCACGGCGCCAGCAGAAACCCGGAGCGGCCGTGGCCGGCGGCGACCAGGGTTCGCGCGTCCAGCCGCTGCACGATGGGCAGGTTGTCGGGTGTCATCGGGCGCAGCCCGGCGGCGCACTCGGCAAGCTCGTACTCCCCCAGCGCCGGCAGCACCGCGCACGCGTCGTCGAGCAGGTCGCGCACCCCGGACACCACCGGCGCCGTGTCGCGCCCGTGCTCGTACTGGGTGGCGCCGACGACCACCCCGTCCGGGCGCGGCACCAGGTACACCTGGCGCCCGTGCACCCGGGCACGTATCACCCTCTGCAGCAACGGCATACACCCCTTGCGCCAGCGCAGCCGCAGCACCTCGCCCTTCACCGGCCGCACCGGCAGGCCGGGCCACAGCGTGGGCGCGTCGATGCCGTTGGCGATCACCACCGCGTCGGCCTCCACCCCGGCGAGGTCGTCCACCGGCCCCGCCCAGCGCACCCCCAGGCGCTCGCAGGCCGCGCCCAGCGCGTCGAGCACCGCGCGGTTGTCCACGGCCAGCTCGGTCGGCGCCCGGAAGCCGTGCCGGATGCCCTGGGCCAGCAGGGGTTCCACGTCCCGCGCGGCCGACTCCCAGACCACCGGGTGCCCCTGTTCGGACAGCCAGTCGGCGACGGTGCGCAGGTCCGCGACGTCGGCGCGGTCGACGGCCACCACCAGCGACTCGCGGGCGGTGACCACCCCCGGCGGCAGCCCGTCCAGATAGCCGCCCTCGCGCCACAGCCGCAGCGATTCCAGGCCCAGCCGCAGGAGCCGCTCCTCGCCCGGCCAGCCCTCGCTGTGCGGGGCGAGCATGCCGCCCGCGACCCAGGACGCGCCCGCGTCGCCGGTGCGATGCACCCGCACGGACCAGCCGGCCTGCGCGGCGCGGCGCGCCACCGACAGCCCGATGACCCCGCCGCCCACCACGGCGAGTGACTGTGGCATCTGCTGCTCCCTTCGCCGGCATGACCCGGATCAGGTGTGACGGTAAGGGCAGGCGCGCCCACTCTCAGTCCGCGATCCTTGGGACTCCCGTGCTCTTCGCAGTCCACGCTAGCGCGATACCGTCGCGCTGTGCACCAACCGGCTTCCCGTCTCGCCGCGGCGAGGCTGTACCTGTGTACCGACGCCCGCCGCGAGCTGGGCGACCTCGCCGAGTTCGTCGACGCCGCCCTGGCCGGCGGGGTGGACATCGTGCAGCTGCGCGACAAGGGGTCGGCCGGTGAACAGCGGTTCGGGCCGCTCGAGGCGCGCGACGAGCTGGCCGCCTGCGAGATCCTCGCGGACGCGGCCCGCCGGCACGGCGCCCTGTTCGCGGTCAACGACCGCGCCGACGTCGCCCGCGCGGCCGGCGCCGACGTGCTGCACCTGGGCCAGGGCGACCTGCCGCTGGGCGTGGCGCGCGAGATCGTCGGGCCGGACACGGTGATCGGCCTGTCCAGCCACGACCCCGACCAGGCCGCGTCGGCGGCCGTGTCCGGGGCCGATTACTTCTGCGTCGGGCCGTGCTGGCCCACCCCGACGAAACCGGGTCGCCGCGCGCCGGGCCTGGAATTGGTGCGGGTGGCCGCCGCGCTCGGCACGGACAAGCCGTGGTTCGCGATCGGCGGAATCGACCCGGAGCGGCTGCCCGACGTGCTCGCCGCCGGCGCCCGGCGAGTCGTGGTGGTGCGGGCCATCACCGCGGCCGCCGACCCGCGGGCCGCCGCCGAACGGCTCAGTTCGGCGCTGGCAGCAGCGAGCTGATCCGCCGGCTCAGCTGCGACGGCTCCTGGTCGGCCTGAAGTAGCGGGCCCGGCATGCACCACACGAACACGCCGGCCTCGATCTCGAGCGTGCGCGGCAGGTACTTGCGCCGTTCGTCGTCGTGGTCCAGGTGCACCAGCGCCGGCGCGGTCCGCAGCCGCTGCCAGCTCGCCGCGAAACCGGGATGCAGCGGCAGGTCGGCAACCTCGCTCTCGGCGACCCAGCGCATCTCGGCGCTTTCCCGGTTGGGAACGGTCTGCAGCAACTCGGCCGCGTCGGCGACGACGGTGGTGTAGCTCCAGCTGGTGCCGCCGGGGCCCGACACCTCGGCGGTGACGACCGTCGCCCGGACGCAGACCAGGTCGGCCAGCAGCCCGGCCTCCTCGTGCGCCTCGCGGACGGCGGTTTGCTCCGGGGTCTCGTGGCTGTCCCGGGCGCCGCCGGGCAAACCCCACGTGCCGCCCTGGTGGCTCCAGATCGCGCGGTGCTGCAGCAGCACCGCGGGCGTGCCGTCGGGCGCGGGGGCGCGCAACAAGAGGCCGGCCGCGCCGTAGCGGCCCCAGTAATGAGCGCCGCTGTCGGATACCACCCATCCGTCACCGTCGCCGTGCACGAGATCAGGATATGCAGGCGATCCGCCCGGTCAATCGGGTCGCCTCCCCCCATCCGGACGAACATGCTCTTAGAATTCGCTTATTCGGGTTCGTGCGGCGAAACTTGGGGCCGAAAGATGAGGGCTGAGCAGACGTGACGGTTGAGCTGGCGCACCCGTCGACCGAGCCGAAGGGGTCGCGGTCGCCGGCCGAACCGGCCCACCCCCGGTGGTGGTTCATCTCCACCACGCCGGGGCGGATCCTGACCATCGGGATCGTGCTCGCCGCCCTCGGCGTCTCCAGCGCCTTCGCCACCTCGACCACGATCAACCACCGCCAGCAGGTGCTGTCGACGGTGCTCAACCACACCGAGCCGCTGTCGTTCGCGGCCGGACGCCTGTACACCACGCTGTCGGTGGCCGACGCGGCGGCGGCCACGGCGTTCATCGCGCAGGCCGAGCCGCGGCCGGTCCGGCTGCGCTACGAGCAGGCCATCACGGACGCCGCGGTGGCCGTGACCCGGGCGTCGAGCGGGCTGACCGACGAACCGCTGGTGCAGTTGCTGGGCAGGCTCAACGCCGAGTTGGCGGTCTACACGGGGCTGATCGAAATCGCGCGGACCAACAACCGGGAGGGCAACCCGGTCGGGTCGTCGTACCTGTCGGAGGCCTCCGGGCTGATGCAGTCGAGGATCCTGCCGGACGCCGCGCAGCTGTACCAGGCGACGTCGGAGCGGGTGGACAGCGAAACCACCGCGTCCACGCACTTCCCGGCCCCGGTGATCCTCGTCGTCGCCAGCACGGTGGTGTTCGGCGCGTTCTCGCATCGCTGGCTGGCGCGGCGCACCCGGCGCCGGATCAACCCCGGGCTGGTGGTGGGCGCCCTCGGTATCCTCGTCATGGTGGTAT
Source organism: Mycobacterium paraense (assembly GCF_002101815.1). Classification (GTDB taxonomy): domain Bacteria; phylum Actinomycetota; class Actinomycetes; order Mycobacteriales; family Mycobacteriaceae; genus Mycobacterium; species Mycobacterium paraense. Next base: position 68,891 of record NZ_LQPM01000009.1, read on the forward strand.
GGGTCGGGACCGCGCTAACCATCTCCACGACTGCGAGTCGTAGCGCCAAGGACACCGCCGCGGAGTCGCTACGGACGGTCACCAACGTCGCCATCACCGCGCAGCAGGCGCGGGCCGACGAGACGCTGTCGCTGATCCGCCGCGGTGACGAAGAGATGCGCAAGCAGTCGTTCTACGATCGCATCGACTCCATGCACTCCCAGCTCGACCAGTACCTGTCGCGCAGCGACGCCGTCGACAAGCCCGACCTGCAGGGCGCCGACCAGCTGCTGCTGCGCTGGCGGCAGGCCAACGACCGGATCAACTCCTACATCTCGGTGGGCAACTACCGGGCGGCCACCCAGGTCGCGCTGGGCAGCGGCGAGGACGACTCCACCCCGGCGTTCGACAAGCTCGAGGACGAGCTGGGCAAGGCCATGGACCAGAGCCGCACCCACCTGCGCAACGACGTGCTCAACGCGCGCAGCGGGCTGTCCGGCGCCCAGGTGGGCGGCGTCGTGCTGTCCCTCGGCGCCGCGATCGCCGTCGCGCTGGGGCTGTGGCCGCGGCTGAAGGAATACCGGTGATGAGGCGCTACCTGGGCGCGCTGGCCGCCGCGGTCGTGCTGGCCGGCTGCGGCCACACCGAAACGCTGACCGTGGCCACCGTGCCGACGCTGCCGCCGCCCACGCCGGTCGGCATGGAGCAGCTGCCGCCACAGCCGCCGGTGCCACCCGACGACCCCAGCCAGGGCTGCAACGCGACCGCCAGCCTGCGGCCCTTCCCCACGAAGGCCGAGGCCGACGCCGCCGTCGCCGACATCCGCGCCCGCGGCAGGCTGATCGTCGGGCTCGACATCGGCAGCAACCTGTTCAGCTTCCGCGACCCGATCACCGGTGAGATCACCGGCTTCGACGTCGACATCGCCGGCGAGATCGCGCGCGACATCTTCGGCGCCCCCTCGCACGTCGAGTACCGGATCCTGTCGGCCGACGAGCGCGTCACCGCGCTGCAGCGCTCGGAGGTCGACGTCGTGGTCAAGACCATGACCATCACCTGCGACCGGCGCAAGCTGGTCAACTTCTCCACCGTGTACCTCGACGCCAACCAGCGCATCCTGGCGCCGCGGGACTCGCCGATCGCCAAGGTGGGCGACCTGTCCGGCAAGCGCGTCTGCGTGGCCCGGGGCACCACGTCGCTGCACCGGATCCAGCAGATCGACCCGCCGCCGGTGGTCGTGTCGGTGGTGAACTGGGCCGACTGCCTGGTGGCCATGCAGCAGCGGGAGATCGACGCCGTCAGCACCGATGACTCGATCCTGGCCGGGCTGGTGGAGGAGGACCCCTACCTGCACATCGTGGGGCCGAACATGGCCACCCAGCCCTACGGCATCGGCATCAACCTGAACAACACCGGGCTGGTCCGGTTCGTCAACGGCACGCTGGAACGCATCCGCCGGGACGGCACGTGGAACACGTTGTACCGCAAGTGGTTGACGGTGCTCGGTCCCGCGCCCGCCCCGCCCACGCCGAGGTACGTCGACTGATGGCCGAGCTGGATCACACCGAGCAGCCCGGCGCCGACGACGGCGCCGCATCCCCGGACACGCAGGGCGGTCCGGTGACGGGGCGCATCCAGGCCACCCAGGCGCTGTTCCGGCCCGACTTCGACGACGATGACGACGACTTCCTCATCCCCGGGATCGACACCGACGCGCCGGAACGGATGACGGTGGCCACCCGGGTGCTGCCGCCGACGCGGCAGCTGGGCGGTGGCCTGGTCGAGATACCGCGGGTGCGGGACATCGATCCGCTCGAGGCCCTGATGACCAACCCGGTGGTGCCGGAGTCCAAGCGCTTCTGCTGGAACTGCGGCAAGCCGGTCGGCCGCTCCGGCGACGAGGGCAAGGGCGAGTCGGAAGGCTGGTGCCCGTCCTGCGGCAGCCCGTATTCCTTTCTGCCGCAATTGAATCCGGGGGACGTAGTCGCCGGGCAGTACGAGGTCAAGGGCTGCATCGCGCACGGCGGACTGGGCTGGGTGTATCTGGCGCTCGACCACAACGTCAACGAACGCCCGGTGGTGCTCAAGGGCCTGGTGCATTCCGGCGACGCGGAGGCGCAGGCCATCGCCATGGCCGAGCGCCAGTTCCTCGCGGAGGTGGTCCACCCGCAGATCGTGCAGATCTTCAACTTCGTCGAGCACAAGGACGCCCACGGCGCCCCCGTCGGCTACATCGTCATGGAGTACATCGGCGGGCAGTCGCTCAAGCGGGCGCTCAAGGAGAGCAAATCCGAGAAGCTGCCCGTCGCCGAGGCGATCGCCTACCTGCTGGAGATCCTGCCCGCGCTGACCTATCTGCATTCCATCGGCCTGGTCTACAACGACCTGAAGCCGGAGAACATCATGCTCACCGAGGAGCAGCTCAAGCTCATCGACCTGGGCGCGGTGTCGCGGATCAATTCGTTCGGATACCTTTATGGCACACCGGGTTTCCAGGCGCCGGAGATCGTGCGGACCGGCCCGACGATCGCCACCGACATCTACACGGTGGGCCGCACGCTGGCGGCGCTCACGCTGAACCTGCGCACCCGCAACGGCCGCTACGTGGACGGCCTGCCGGACGACGATCCGGTGCTGAAGAACTACGACTCGTTCGGCCGGCTGCTGCGGCGCGCCACCGACCCGGACCCGCGGCGCCGGTTCTCCACCGCCGACGAGATGTCCGCCCAGTTGATGGGCGTGCTGCGCGAGGTGGTCGCCCAGGACACCGGGATACCGAGACCCGGCCTGTCGACGGTCTTTTCGCCCAGCCGCTCGACGTTCGGGGTGGACCTGCTCGTCGCGCACACCGACGTGTACCTGGACGGGCAGGTGCACTCGGAGAAGCTGACCGCCCGGGAGATCGTGACCGCGCTGCCGGTGCCGCTGGTCGACCCGACGGACGTCGCCGCGCCCGTGCTGCAGGCGACGGTGCTGTCCCAGCCGGTGCAGACGCTGGACTCGCTGCGCGCGGCCCGGCACGGCTCGCTGGACGCCGACGGCATCGAGGTGGCCGAGTCGATCGAGCTGCCGCTGATGGAGGTCCGCGCGCTGCTGGACCTCGGCGACGTGGCCAAGGCCACCCGCAAGCTCGACGACCTGGCCGAGCGCGTCGGCTGGCGGTGGCGGTTGGTCTGGTACCGGGCCGTGGCCGAGCTGCTGACCGGCGACTACGACTCCGCCACAAAGCATTTCACTGAGGTGCTGGACACCTTCCCCGGCGAGCTCGGCCCCAAGCTCGCGCTGGCCGCCACGGCCGAGCTCGCCGGCAACACCGACGACCACAAGTTCTACCAAACCGTGTGGAAGACCAACGACGGCGTGATCTCCGCGGCTTTCGGGCTCGCCAGGTCGCTGTCGGCCGAGGGCGACCGGGAGGCCGCGGTGAGCACCCTGGACGAAGTGCCGCCCACCTCAAGGCATTTCACCACCGCGCGGCTGACCAGCGCGGTGACCCTGATGTCCGGCCGGTCGGCCAGCGAGATCACCGAGGAGCAGATCCGCGACGCGGCCCGACGCGTGGAGGCGCTGCCGCCGACCGAACCGCGCGTGCTGCAGATCCGCGCCCTGGTGCTCGGCGGCGCGATGGACTGGCTGCAGGACAACGAGGCCAGCACCAACCACATCCTCGGTTTCCCCTTCACTGAGCATGGCCTGCGGCTGGGCGTCGAGGCGTCGCTGCGCAGCCTGGCCCGCGTCGCGCCCACGCAGCGGCACCGCTACACGCTGGTGGACATGGCGAACAAGGTGCGACCGACGAGCACCTTCTAGGGTCTGCGGCGGCCCCTGCGGCCTCGCCGCTGCCGCCCCCGCCGCGAGTGTGAATCCTAGGCGGCGACACGCCGACAAACCTCGCCATGGGCTCACACTGAAAAGCCCTACGCTCACACTCGATCCGCGAGCGCTTCGCGGACGCGGTGCAGGATGCCGGCGGGGCGGTCCTCCGCGACGACCCGGATGACGATCCAGCCCATCCGCTCCAGCACCTCCTGCCGCCGAATGTCTTTGGCGAATTGGCGTCGGTCGGTCCGATGGTGATCGCCGTCGTATTCGACCGCGACCAACTGTTCCTCCCAGCCCATATCGAGGTAAGCGAAGGGAATGCCGTCGTCGGCGAGCACCGGGATCTGCGTCTGGGGCCGGGGCAAGCCCCCGTCGATCAGCAGCAGCCGCAGGTAGCTCTCCCGCGGCGACTGAGACCCGGGGTCGACGAGGTCCAGCGCGGCCTGCAGCCGCCGCAGCCCGGGCGAATGGGGGTGGCACTTCGCGATGCGCAGCACGTCGACGGGCTTGAAACCCGTTGCCCGCGCGAGCGCGTCGAGCCGCACGACCGCCGAGCGGATGGCGCCGCGCCGGCCGATGTCGAAGGCCGTGCGCTCGGGCGTGGTCACGGTGCGCCCGTTCATGGTCTGTGTCTCGCCCTCGAGCAGCGCGTCACGCCGCGTAAGCACGCCGCGCGGCGGGCGGGTGTTGGCGTGATTGAGTTCAACCGGGACGTCGTCGGGAATCCACCTGGAGCCGTGTAAGGCCGCGGCGGCCGCGCCGACGATCGTCGCCTTCCGTCGCGACCACAGCCAGGCCGAGAAGATGCGCTGCTCAAGCGAGAGCTCGACCTCCCTGGCCAGGTAGACGTTCGGAAACACCGCGCGGTAGCCGGAGCGCAGGTGATACCGGCTCAGCGCGCCGCTGGCCAATGCCTCGCTGCCGATAAACGGTTCGCTCATGCGCCGCAGAGTTGCACAGCGGCCGCGGGCCGCGCGGACATCCATCCACAGGCGCACGCATAGCCAAAACATAGGTTCGTGCCGCACAGTTATCCCATGCCGGGGGAGTCGACGCGGTGGATCAGCACCGCCCGCGGGCTGCGTCGCGCCGGGTTCGGGGTGACCGGGCCCGAGGTCGACGCGGCCCTGGCCCGGGACTGGCCGAGCCACGTCGACGCCATGCTGGGCGCCAACCCCGACGCCGACCCGGGTGCGATCGCCACCCCGATGCCCTCCCTGGAGGTGCCGCGCGCACCCGGCAAGGGCGCGACACCGGCGGCCCGCAAGCAATACAACGGTCAGCTGTCCGAGCAGCAGCGCGTGCTGTTCGACTGGTGGCTGACCCGCATGGTCAGCGTCGGCCAGCCGATCCACGAGAAGTTGACCCTGTTGTGGCACAACCACTTCGCCACCTCGGCGCAGAAGGTGCAGGTGGCGGCGTACATGGCCGCGCAGAACCAGAAGCTGCGCGCCGGGTCGCTGGGCGACTTCCGCACGCTGGCCTACGCGATGCTGACCGACGCCGCGATGTTGCGCTGGCTGGACGGTCAGACCAATACGGCCAAGGCGCCCAACGAGAACCTCGCGCGCGAGTTCATGGAGCTGTTCGCGCTCGGCCACGGCAACGGCTACACCGAGGACGACGTGCGCGCCGGCGCGCGGGCCCTGACGGGATGGGAGATCGGCGCAGGCGGCCAGACGGCGATGTCGCCGAAACGCCATGACCCGAGCGCCAAGACGCTGTTCGGCCGGGCTCAGAACTTCGACGCCGCCGGCTTCTGCGACGCCGTGCTGAGCCAGCCCAAGTCCGCGGAGTATGTCGCGGGACGCCTGTGGCAGCAATTGGCCTCGGACGACCCGCCGTCTGCGCCGGCGCTCGGCCGCCTGGTCGCCGCGTACGGCCCGCGACGCGACCTGCGCGCGCTGACCCGGGCGATCCTCACCGACGACGAATTCACCAATGGAGGCGGGCTCCGGCCGACAAGCAGGGTCAATACCCCGGTCGAATGGCTCGTCGGCGTGCTGCGCGCGCTGCGCGTGCCGGCTGCCGACCCGGCGCACCGCAAGCTCGTCGACGCGACGCTGCGCGGGCTGGGGCAACGGCCGTTCTACCCGCCGAGCGTCGGCGGCTGGCCGCGCGGCCAGGTGTGGCTGTCCACCGCGAGCGCGCAGACCAGGCTTCGCGCCGCGACGCGGCTGGCGCAGGCCGGCGACCTGTCCGGCGTCGAGAGCGCCGCCCCGGACGACCGCATCGACGCGGTCGGCTACCTGATCGGGGTCGGGGCGTGGTCGGACCGGACCGCCGACGCGCTACAGCCCCTGGTGCGCAGGCCGCCGCAGCTGCTCGCCGCCGCCGTCAACACTCCCGAATACCTGACCTCCTGACTGGATAGCCGATGCCCGAGATCAACCGCCGCAGATTCCTGATCGCCAGCGCCGGCTTCGGCGCGGCCGGCCTGATGTCGGCGGTGGCGGTCGAATGGCCCGACCTGATGCGCGCGGCGCGCGACCGCCCGCTGCCCGCCGGCGCGGGGGTGCTGGTGCTCGCCACGCTCTACGGCGGCAACGACGGCATCAACACGCTGATCCCCTACGGCGACAACGCCTATCACGACGCTCGGCCCGACCTCGCCTACGCGCCGGGTGAGGTGCTCCACCTCGACGAGCGGCTGGGGCTCAACCCCGCGATGAAGGGCCTGGCGGGCCTGTGGAACCAGCGCCAACTCGCCATCGTCCGCGGCGTCGGCTATCCCAAGCCCGACCACAGCCACTTCCGGTCCATGGACATCTGGCAGACGGCGTCGCCGGCCGAGCCCGTCTCGACCGGCTGGATCGGCCGCTGGCTCGACGCCACCGGCGACGACCCGTTGCGCGCGGTCAACATCGGGCCCGTCCTGCCGCCGCTGGCCGTCGGCGAAAAACAGACCGCGGCGGCGCTTTCCCCCGCGCAGCCCGCGGCCGGGGACGGCATCGACGCGATCATGGGGGCGCTCGGCGCCGACGACCCCGACGACACCCCGGCGATGGCCGCGGTGTGCAAGGCCTATCGAGCCGCGCAGACCGTCGGCAAGACGTTCGATTCGGTGAAACCGCCGGGCCGCCAGGATAATCCGCTGGCAACGCAGCTGGGCGCGGTGGCCGAGGCGGTGAAGGCCCGGGTGCCGACGCGGGTCTACACGGTGCAACTGGGCGGTTTCGACACCCACGCCGGCGAACGCAATACGCAGCAACGCCTGCTCCAGACGTTCGACCAGGCGGTCACCGCGTTCCTGCGGCAGGTGGCCGGTTCGAACGTGGTCGTGATGGCGTACTCGGAGTTCGGCCGCCGGGTGCACGCCAACGCCTCGCAAGGCACCGACCACGGCACCGCCGGCCCCGTCTTCGTCGCGGGCACGCACGTGAAGGGCGGCTTCTACGGCGAGGAGCCCAGCCTCACCGACCTGGACAACGGAGACCTGAAGTACACCACCGACTTTCGCGATGTCTACCACGAGGTGCTGACGCGAACCGTGGGCGCCGATCCGACCCCGTCGGTCGGGCCGGGGCGAAACGAGCTGGGCTTCCTAACCGCTTAGCGCGCTGACGCAGTCGCGGGCGATGGCCAGCTCCTCGTTGGTCGGGATCACCAGCACCACGATCGGCGACCCGTCGGCGGATATCTGCCGCGCGCCCCGGCCCCCGCTGAGGTTGCGCCGCTGGTCGAGCACGATGCCCAGCTCCTCCAGGCCGGCGACCGCGTCGCGGCGCACCGCCGGATCGTTCTCGCCGATCCCGGCGGTGAAGGTGATGACGTCGGTGTGCCCCAGCACCGCCAGGTAGGCGCCGATGTACTTGCGCAGCCGGTGAATGAACACGCTGTAGGCCAGTTGCGCTGCGCCGTCGCCGGATTCGATCATCTCGCGCAGCCTTCGGAAATCGCGCTCGCCGGACAGGCCCAGCACCCCGGACCGTTCGTTGAGCATGGCCTCGACGTCGTCGACGGCCATGTCCGCCCGGTGCCACAGGTAGCTGACGATGCTGGGGTCGATGTCACCGCTGCGGGTGCCCATGACCAGGCCCTCCAGCGGCGTCAGGCCCATGGAGGTGTCGATCGGCCGGGTGCCGGCGATCGCGGACGCCGAGGAACCGTTACCCAGGTGCAGCACAATCTGTTTCAGGCCGCCGACCGGCCGGTCCAGGAAGGCCGCCGCCTGCTCGCTGACGTAACGGTGCGACGTGCCGTGAAATCCGTAGCGGCGGATCTGCCAGCGCTCGGCGATCTGACGGTCGATCGCGTAGGTCGCCGCTGCGGGCGGCATGTCGTGGAAGAACGCCGTGTCGAACACCGCCACGTGGGGCACGTCGGGCAGCAGCTTGCGCGCCACCTCGATGCCCTTGAGCGCGGGCGGATTGTGCAGCGGCGCCAACTCGGACAGCTTCTCGAGGGCGGCGATCCGCGCGTCGTCCATCACCGTCGGGCGATAGAACTCGTTGCCGCCGTGCACCACCCGGTGCCCGACCGCCACGAGCCCACAGTTCCGCAGGTCGATGCCGTCGCGCGACAATTCGTCGAACGCGCGGTGCAGCGCCGCGTCGTGATCGGGCACCGACGACGCGTCCTCCCCGATCCGCTCGATGTGCCCGGACGCCCGCGCCTCGCCCGAATCCGGCTCGACGAGTTGGAACTTCAGCGACGACGAGCCGGAGTTGATCACCAGCACCAGGCGGTTATCGGCCATGGCTGCCCTGCGCCTGGATCGCGGTGATTGCCACGGTGTTCACGATGTCCTCGACCGTCGCGCCGCGGGACAGGTCGTTGACCGGCTTGCGCAGCCCCTGCAGCACCGGGCCGATCGCGATGGCCCCGGCGCTGCGCTGCACCGCTTTGTAGGTGTTGTTGCCGGTGTTGAGGTCGGGGAAGATCAGCACCGTGGCGCGCCCGGCCACCGACGAATCGCGCAGCTTGGTGGCCGCGACGGACGGGTCGATGGCGGCGTCGTACTGAATGGGGCCCTCGACCAGTAGCTGCGGATCGCGTCGCCGCACCAACTCCGTTGCGGTCCTGACCTTTTCGACGTCGGCGCCGGCCCCGGAATCACCGGTCGAGTAGGACAGCATGGCCACCCGCGGCTCGATGCCGAAGTGCGCGGCGGTGCGCGCGGAGCTGATCGCGATGTCGGCGAGCTGCTCGGACGTCGGATTGGGGATGATCGCGCAGTCGCCGTAGACCAGCACCCGGTCCGGCAGGCACATGAAGAACACGCTGGAGACGGTGGACACGTCGGGCACGGTCTTGATGACCTCGAAGGCCGGCCGAACGGTGTGCGCCGTGGTGTGGGCGGCGCCCGAGACCATGCCGTCGACGGCGCCGTTGTGGACCAGCATGGTGCCGAAATACGTGCCGTCGCGCATGATCTCGCGGGCGTGCTCGACGGTGATCCCCTTGGCCTTGCGCAGCTCGGCGTACTGTTCGGCGAACTTCTCCCGCAGCTCGCTGCTCAGCGGGTCGATCACCGTCGCGCCGTCCAGGTTCACGCCGAGCTCCGACGAGCGGAGCCGGATCTGGGCCTCGTCGCCCAGGATGGTCAGGTCGGCGACACCGCGCTGCAGCAGGCGGCCGGCCGAGCGGAGGATGCGGTCGTCGTCGCCCTCGGGAAGAACGATGTGCCTGCGATCCGCGCGGGCGCGCAGCCGCAGCTGGTAGGTGAACATCTGCGGGGTGACCACGGCCGGGATCGAAATGGCAAGCTGCGTCAGGAGATCCGCGATGTCGACGTGGCGGTCCATCAGCTCGAGCGCGGTGTCGATCTTGCGCTGCGACATCGCGGTGACCCGGCCGCGCGCCGAGGCGGCCGCGCTGGCGGTGTCGTAGGTGCCCAACGTGGTGGCGATGATGGGCAGGCGCAGCCGCAGGCCGCTCACCAGGGCCGCGATCGAGGGATGCAACTCGAACCCGCCATTGAGCACCAGGCACGACAGCGACGGAAACCCTTCCGCCGCATGGGCGCTGGCGACGGCGAGCACCACGTCGGAGCGGTCGCCGGGGGTGATGACCGCCATGCCGTCGCCCAGCCGTTCCAGCACGTGGTCGGCGGTCATGCCGGCGACCAGCACGGCCATCACCTCGCGTTCCCGCAGCGACGCCTCACCGCTGACCGGCGTGCCGCCCACGGCCGCCTCCAGCTCGGCGACCGTCGGCGCCGACAGCAGCGGCTCCTCGGGCAGCACGTAGCTGCGTAGCGAGGACGGCCGCAACGCCTCACCCACCTTTTTTTGCACGTCCGCCAGCTCCGCCGGATCGCAGCGGTTGGCCACCACGGCCGCGGTGTGGGCGTGCTGGGCGTTCAGCTCCGCCAGGCACACCTCCACGACGCCGGCCACCTCCGCGGCGGTACGGCCCTTGCCGCTCACGGTGAGCAGCACCGGCGCGCCCAGGTTGGCCGCGATGCGCGCGTTGACCGACAGCTCGGCGGGCCTTGCGACGTCGGTGTAGTCGCTGCCGACGATCACCACCGCGTCGCAGCCCTGCGCCATCGCGTGATACGAGTCGACGATGCCGGCGATCGCCGCGTCGGTGTCGGCATGCAGCTGCTGGTAGGTCACGCCCACGCACTGCTCGTAGGACATGCCCGCGGTGGTGTGCTCCAGCAGCAGTTCCAGGATGTAGTCGCGGCCCTTGCCGTCGGGGGCCCGGGTGATCGGGCGGAACACGCCGACCCTGGCGACCGTGGCGCTCAGCCGGTGCAGCAGACCCAGCGCGATCGTCGACTTGCCGGTCTCCGGCTCGGGAGCGGCAATGTAGATCGCGGAGGGTGGTTCAGCCAAGTCGCCGCAGCCTGGGCGCCAGGTCCTTTTCGAAGAGCTCCAGGAACCGGCGCTGGTCGTGGCCCGGCGCGTGGAACACCAGGTGGTTAAGGCCCCAGTCGACGTACTCCTTGACCTTGGCGACCGCCTCGTCGGGATCCGACGCCACGATCCACCGCTTGGCGACCTGCTCGATCGGCAGCGCGTCGGCGGCCTTCTCCATCTCGATCGGGTCGTCGATGCTGTGCTTCTGCTCGGCGGTCAGCGACAGCGGCGCCCAGAACCGGGTGTTCTCCAGCGCCAGCTCGGGGTCGGGGTCGTAGGAGATCTTGATCTCGATCATCTTGTCGATGTCGTCGACGTTGCGATCGGCGGCCGCGGCCCCCTCCTTGACGGCGGGGATGAGCTTGTCCTTGTACAGCTCCTCGCCCTTGCCGGAGGTGCAGATGAACCCGTCACCGGCGCGTCCGGCGTACTTGGCCACCGCCGGGCCGCCGGCGGCGACGTAGATCGGCACGCCGCCCTCGGGCACGTCGTAGATGGAGGCGCCCTTGAGGCGGTAGTAGTCGCCGTCGAAGTCGACGCGGTCGCCGCGCCACAGCTCGCGCATCAACCGCACCGACTCGCGCAGCCGGGCGAACCGCTCCTTGAACTCCGGCCAGTCGCCCTCGTAGCCGGTGGCGATCTCGTTCAGCGCCTCACCGGTGCCGACGCCGAGGAAGATCCGGTTCGGGTAGAGGCAGGCCATGGTGGCGAAGGCCTGCGCGATGACGGCCGGGTTGTAGCGGAAGGTCGGCGTGAGCACAGAGGTGCCCAGAATGATGCGCTTGGTGCGTTCGCCGACGGCGGTCATCCAGGCCAGCGAGAACGGGGCGTGCCCGCCCTCGTGCCGCCACGGCTGGAAGTGGTCACTGACGGTTGCGCTGTCCATGCCGTGACCTTCGGCGGCGACAGCTAGTTCGACGAGCTCGCGCGGTGCGAATTGTTCAGCGGACGCTTTGTATCCGAGTTTCAGTTCAGCCACCCGTTATTTCTACTCCTCCATCGATGGTCCCGACCCGCCGCGCCCGGCATCGCCGTGCTTGCGATCGCTCCTACACTCGCGGGCATGGGATCGGCACCGACTCTTGATCAGGTCACCGACACCGTGTACCTCGCCCAGGGCCACGCCGTTAACTGGACGCTGGTCGTCGACGGCACCGGCGTGATGCTGATCGACGCCGGTTACCCCGGCGATCGCGAGGACGTGCTGGCGTCGCTGGCCCAGCTGGGCTACGGCGCGGGCGACGTGCGCGCCATCCTGCTGACGCACGCGCACATTGACCATCTGGGCTCGGCGATCTGGTTCGCCCGCGAGCACGGCACCCCGGTGTATTGCCACGCCGACGAGGTGGGCCACGCCAAGCGGGAGTACCTGGAGCAGGTGTCCATTTTCGATGTGGCGCTGCGCATTTGGCGGCCGCGGTGGGCGGTGTGGGGCGCGCACGTGGTGCGCAACGGCGGGCTGATCCGCGACGGCATCCCGTCGACACGGCCGCTGACCGCCGAGGTGGCCGCGGGCCTACCCGGCAACCCGACGGCGATCGCCACTCCGGGGCACACCGGCGGGCATTGCTCGTATGTCGTCGACGGCGTGCTGGCCAGCGGCGACGCGCTGATCACCGGGCACCCGCTGCTGCGTCGCGGCGGGCCGCAGCTGCTGCCGGCGGTGTTCAGCCACGACCAGCAGAATTGCCTGCGCAGCCTGGGCACGCTGGCCGTACTGGACACCGAGGTCCTGCTGCCCGGTCACGGCGACGTGTGGCGCGGGCCGATCCGCGAGGCGACGGAAGCGGCGCTCCAGCGGGCGCAATGACGCGGATCCGCGCCTCCCGCTAGCGCTGAGCGACGTACTCGGGCAGACCGATGTCGTCGCGGAATTCGCGCCCGACGATCCGGCCCGCCACCCATGGGATGTCCAGCAACTTCGATGCCTGGTTTCGGGTCCACAAGCCGAGCGACGTCTTCGGCGCGAACATCGAGGCGAACGCGCGCGCCGACCGCTGCCTGGCCTCGACGATCGGGCGCAGCCGGCGTTCATAGCGGCGAAACGCTTCGCGGTGATCGGCGCCCGCGCGGCTGAGTTCACCGGCCAGCACGTACGCCTCCACCATGGCCAGACCGGTCCCCTCCCCCGCCAACAGCGAGACTGCGGCCGCGGCGTCACCGACGAGCGCCACCCGCCCCTGCGACCAGCGGTCCATGACGATTTGGCTCACGCGGTCGAAGTACACCTCGGGGGCGCGGTCCAGTTCGCGGAGGATTTCGGGGCATTCCCACCCGGCGTCGCCGAAAACGTGGGACAGGGTGGTCTTGACCCCGGACGCGTCTTGGGGATCGGGGCCGCTCATGTGGTCGGCGGTGAAAACGAAGAGAAACAAGGTTTTTTCGCCGCGCATCGCGAATCGCGAGACCATGCGACCGGGTGTCGAGTACGCGAGATAGACGAGCTCGTCGCGCGGCTGATAGCCCTCGGCTTCGAAGGCTGCCACGCGGTAGCCCAGGTCCACCTCGAATGTCGATTCCGGGCCGAACACCAGGCCGCGCACGGGCGAATGGATGCCACCGGCGCCGACGACCAGGTCGAACTGGCGTGACTGGCCGCGCTCGAACGTGACCAGCACGCCCGCGTCCTCTTGCGCGATGGCCGAAACGCTTTCACCGAACAGGGTTTCGACGCGATCTTCGAGCGAGCGGTGGATCATGGCCGCCAGATCGCCGCGCGGCAGGGTGACGAAGCGGCCATCGAGGTTGCGCCGGAACAACTCCGCCGAAAAGCCGCCCACCTTCCGCGAATTCCGGTCCACCAGCCGCAGCTCCTGCACCGCGTAACCGGCGGCGTGCAATTCGGGAGTAAGCCCCATCCGTTCGGCGACGCCATACCCGCCACCCCAGAAATCCACGGCATAGCCGCCCGTGCGCAACCGCGGCGCCTTCTCGATCAGGGTCGGCTCGTGGCCGCAGCGCCAAAGCCAGTACGCGAGCGTGGGGCCGGCGATCCCGGCGCCGACGATGGCGACCTTCATGCGCATACCCCTCTCCTGCGCATTGCGATAACCATATCATAGTGCAATAGTTGCACTAGGCAAATTAATGCGAGCCCGGGTTAAGGGGGCCGTTGTGCTGGAAGAACTTACGGGCATGCCCGCAGGGGTGCAGGCGCTGGAAGCCGTTGGCACCGTGACGGCCGCGGATTACCACCGCGTCTTCGCGCCGCTGGTCGATCGGGCGCGACGAACAGGTGGCCGGATGCGGCTGCTTTACCAGTTCGGCCCGGGATTCCGGCGCATCACCCCCGGCGCGCTGTGGGCCGATACCCGGCTCGGCGCGAGCTACGTGCGGCTGCTCGATGGCTGCGCAGTCGTCAGCGACCGCGGCTGGATCCGGGCGCCGTCCCGCAGCATCGGCGCGTGGATGCCCTGCCCGGTGCGGGTCTTCGCGGACGACGAACGCGATGACGCGGCCGCGTGGCTGGCGTCGTTGCCGGCCGGCAGCGGCGCCTCCGCCCGCGACATGGCAAAGGCCTACATCGGTGGAACCGGCGCGGCGGTCGCAAGCCTCGTCAGGCTCGTCGTCCCCTAGCGGCCCCGGGATGCCGGAGCAATCTCGTTGAGCCCCAGGTGATCCCGCAGCGTCTCGCCGGCGTACTCGGTGCGGAACGCGCCGCGCTCCTGCAGCAGCGGCACCACCCGGTCGACGAACTCGTCCAGCCCGTGCGGCGTCAGGTGCGGCACCAGGATGAACCCGTCGCAGGCGTCGGCCTGGACGTACGTGTCGATCTCGTCGGCGATGCGCTGCGGGGTTCCGACGAACTGCTGGCGGCTGGTAACGGCGATGATCACCTCGCGGATGGACAGGTTCTCGGCCGAGGCGCGCTCGCGGAAGCGGCGGGCGACCGCCATGGGGTCGCCATGCCGGACGCGCCCCTGGGTGATGTCGCTGTCGACGACCGGATCGACGTCGGGCAGCGGGCCGTCCGGGTCGTAGGCCGACAGGTCGCGGCCCCACACCTGCTCGAGCATCGCGATCGCCGTCGCACCGCTGACTTGCTGGTAGCGGATGTGGCGTGCCCTGTCCTGCGCCTCGGCGTCGGTGTCGCCGATGACGAACGTCGCCGCCGGAAAGACCTTGAGATCGTTGGGATCCCGGCCGTAGGACGCGGCGCGCCCCTTGACGTCGGCGTAATAGCGCCGGCCGTCCTCCAGCGACGAGTGCAGGGTGAACAGCGCGTCGGCGTTGCGGGCGCCGAACGCGCGACCGTCGGCGGAGTCGCCGGCCTGCAGCAATATCGGGTGGCCCTGCGGGCCGGCGGGCAGCGTCGCGAACCCGCGCACGTCGAACTGCGGACCGCGGTGCGCGACGCCGCGGATGCGGTCGGGGTCGACGTACATCCCGGCATCGACATCGGCCAGCACGGCGTCGGCCGCCCAGCTGTCCCAGAACTGGCGGGCCACGGTGAGGAACTCCTCGGCGCGCGAATACCGGTCGGCGTGATCCAGAAAGCCGCCGCGACGGAAGTTGGCGCCGGTGAAGGCGTCGGACGAGGTCACCATGTTCCAGCCGGCACGCCCGCCGGACAGGTGGTCGAGCGTCGCGAATTGCCTTGCCACCTCGAAGGGTTCGTTGAAGGTGGTGTTGATGGTCCCGGTCAGTCCGATGCGGTCGGTGACGCCCGCCAGCGCGGCCAGCACGGTGAACGTGTCCGGGCGGCCCACCACGTCGAGGTCGTAGATGCGGCCGCGGTGCTCGCGCAGCCGCAGCCCCTCGGCCAGGAAGAAGAAGTCGAACAATCCCCGTTCGGCGGTGCGGGCCAGGTGCACGAACGACTCGAACTCGATCTGGCTGCCCGCGGCCGGGTCGGTCCAGACCGTGGTGTTGTTGACCCCCGGGAAATGCGCGGCCAGGTGAATCGGCTTGCGGCTCATGATGTCAACCCCCACCTTTTGGCGATCAGTTCGTGCGAGCGCAACCGGTCAGCGTGCCCGTGAGTGACCGAGGTGATGACGAGTTCGTCGGCGCACGTCGCGCGTTGCAGGTTCTCCAACCGCTCGGCGACCTCGTCGGGGTTGCCGACGAATTGCGTTGCCACCCGGTCGATCACGACCTCCAGCTGCTCGTCGGTCAGTGGGGCGCACTCGTCGGGGTCGGGGTAGGGAACGGCGCCGCCGCCGGCCCGGATCGAATACACCCAATGCCCGTAGCTGGACGCCAGGTGCTTCGCGGTGGCGGAGTCGTCGGCGACCACGACGTCGGCGGACACCACCACGTACGGCCGCGGCAGCGCCGGCGACGGGACGAACGCGTCGCGGTAGGCGTCGATGGCGTCCAGGGCCGTCGCCGGGGTGAGGTGGTAGCTGGCCACGAACGGCAGCCCCCGCGCGCCGGCGACCTGGGCGCTGCGGCCCTTGCTGCTGCCGAAGATCCACGGCGTCAGCGCGGCGCCTTCCCCCGGCACGGCATGCACGTCGAAGCCGTCGACCTCGTAGGTTCCGGCGAGCATCGCCATGATGTCCCCGAGCTGCTCTTCGAAGTCGGGCGCGACGGCCTCGGGTTGCTGCAGGATCGCCTGGGTCGCCTGCACGCGGCCGCTGCCCAGCAGCTTGCGCAGATCGAACGGCGGCGGGATGACCACGCCGTTCACCTCGCGCCACTCGCGCGACGGTTCGGGTCTGGGGGGTCGCGGGGATCGCGGCTTGGTGATCCGCCGCTGCGCCGAGCGGCCCAGGCCGAGGTCGATGCGGCCCGGATAGAACGCGTCGAGCATGCCGAAGCTTTCGACCACCGCGGCGGCCGTGGTGTGACTGAGCTGCACGGCCGCCGAGCCCACGCGAATCGTGTTGGTGGCGGCCGCGATTTGTCCGATCAGCACGGCCGGTGCCGCGCTGGCGACCGCGACGAAGTGATGCTCGGCGATCCAGAACCGGCGATAACCCCACCGCTCGGCGTGCTGGGCGAGCTCGATGGTGTTGCGCAACGCCGTCGCCACGTCGCCGCCCGAGCTGATCGGCGCCAGGTCCAGGATCGACAGCGGCACCGGGGTCATCGGCGCACCGCCGCGTAGCGGTTGGGCGCCACGGGCAGGCCCAGGCGGGCGCGCAGGGTTTCGCCCGGCCGGTAGGCGGTGCGGAAGCGGCCGGCTCGCTGCAGTAGCGGCACCACCTCGTCGACGATCACCGGCAGGTCGGCGGCGTTGACGGCCGGCCGCAGCCGCACCCCGTCGACGCCCAGCCGCTGCCAGCCCACCACCATGTCCACCAATTCCGCTGCGCTGCCGGTGAAGACGAGGGCATCGGAGGAGAAGTCGTCCTCGCCGCGGAACGAAACGACCACGTCGGCAAGGACTTTCAGGTGGGCGCCGCCCGCGGCGCGCACCTCGTCGAGGATGCTTCGCACCGACGCGTCGTCGGTGGGCGTGATGAACACCACGTCGGCGCCGGCCGCGGCGAACTCATAGGCGGGCCCGACGTGCGCCAGCGCGGCCACCACCGGCTGGCCCTGCGGCGGTCGCGGCGTGATCGACGGCCCCTTGACGGAGAAGAACTTTCCGGCGAAGTCGATGTAGTGCAGCTTGTCGACGTCGACGTACCGGCCGGTGGTCACGTCGCGGATGATCGCGTCGTCCTCCCAGCTGTCCCACAACCGGCGCACCACGTCGACGTACTCGACGGCCTCGTCGAACAGCGGAGCCCCGGAGACGTCGCGGCGGCCGAACAGGGCCGCCTCGTGCGAGGTGGCGCTCACCCGCGGCTGCCAGCCCGCCCGGCCGTGCGACACGAAGTCAAGGGTCGCAATGGATTTGGAGACGTGAAAGGGCTCGGTGTGGGTCACCGTGGCCACCGGGATCAGCCCGATGTGTCGCGTCGCGGGGGCGATGCGGGCCGCGACCAGGACGGCGTCGGCGCGGCCGGTCAGCCGGTCAGGATGAATCCGGGAGCTCCGCCCGATCTGGGGCATCAAGGAGTCGTCGATGGTGAGGAAGTCCAGCAGCCCGCGCTCGGCGGTGGCCGCCAGCTCCGCCCAGTAGCGGCCGTCGAGCACCGACGGCGTGTGGGGATGCGACGCCAGGGTCGGCCGCCACGCGTGCGGGTGCCAGCCGTAGCCGTCGAGCGCGACGCCCAGGTGGAGCTGACCGGTCATGGCAGCCACTTTTCGAAGGCGATCGGCCGGAACGGCCCCCAGTCCGGCAGCGGCTCGGCGGGGGCGATGCGGGCGTAACCCGTCGCGTCGTACAGCGCCTCGGCCTCGGGCTGGCGGTTGCCGGTGATCAGGTACAGCCGCCGGTAACCCCGCGCGGCGGTCTCGGCCTCCAGCGCCGCCAGCAGCGCCCGCGCGTACCCGCGGCGGCGGTGGGCGCTGTCGGTCCAGACCCGCTTGAGCTCGGCGGTCTGGGCGTCGAAGCGCCGGAACGCCCCGCCGGTGACCGCCACGCCGTCCACCACGCCGATGAGCAGGCCGCCGTCGGGCGGCGCCAGCTCGTCCGCCGGCACCGGCAGCCAGGCCAGGTGCGCGTCCGGCGTGCCGCCGTACCGCTGCGCGTACTCGACGGCCAGCTCGGCGAGCAGCGGCTGCGCGAGCGGGTCGTCGTGGGTGGCCGCGACGAATTCGAGCTCGATTTCCGTCATCACCTAACGTCTAACGCTCGTTGCCGGGAAGCATTCCGGGCCGAAACGCCGTGACATACCGCGGGACCAGCTCCACGTCCTCCGGGCGGCCACGCCACAAATCGGCCAAACCGAGGGCGGTGAACAATTCGACGACGTTCCGCTCGGCGGTGTCCCAGCCGTGCGCGGCCAGATACTCGGGGACGTAACGGTATTCGCCCGGGTACATCAGGCTGGCCAGGTCGACGTCCAGGCCGTGCCGGCGCCAGGAGTCGACGAACGCCTGCCGCGCCGCCTGCCGCGCCGGCGTCCAGGCGGCCATGTGGTCCGCCGTGAAGCGGCTGCCGGCCGCGCTCACCCGGGTGATGTCTTGCAACAGCCGGTGCTGGGCGTCGGGTGGCAGGTAGCCGACGAGCAGCTGCTCGGCGATCCACACCGTGGGCGCGGCGGCGTCGAAGCCGGCCCGGCGCAGCGCGGCCGGCCAATCCTGGCGCAGGTCGACGCCGACCGCGCGGCGATGCGCCGTCGGGCTGGCGTCGAGCCCCCGCAGCACGTCTGCTTTGAAGTCGAGGACCTCGGGCCGGTCGATCTCGTACACCGTCGTCCCCCGCGGCCACCACAGCCGGTAGGGCCGAGTGTCCAGACCCGAGCCCAGGATCACCACCTGGCGGATGCCCGCCCTGCCGGCGTCGGCGAGAAATTCGTCGGAGAACTTGCCGTAGGCCGCCTGTACGTAGATGAGCCCGGTCGCGACCGGGTTGCCCCCGCCGTCCGCGGCATATCGCTCGTCGTCGATCACCCGGGTGAAATAGTCCACCCCCGCGGCGCGCACCAACCGCTCCGCGAAGGGGTCGTCGAGGAGCCCCTTGTTGGTGGCGACGGCCCGGACGACCGCGTCGAAAGTGGTGGCCAAACCCTGGCCGGCGGCGGGATTCCAGCGGGCGCCTGGCATGGTCTTCTCGGGACTGCTCAGCGGTCGGCGCGGCGCCGGACGGCCAGTTCGGCGACCGCCCGCCACCCGAGCAACAGGACCGCCGTGACCGACGCGGCGACCACCACGAAACTCGCCGCCACGCCCGCCGAGCTGGCCTTGCGCAACAGCATGCCGACCGCGACGGTGCACACCCAGACGATCACCCCGGTGGGGGCCACCGCGGTGGGCCGCCGCCAGCCGCGCGACACCAGCCACCCGACGGCCGTCCCGGACAGGAACGGCCAGGCCGTCGTCGCGACGCCGCCGAGGTTGAGCCCTTCGTCGTGGCTGCGGCGCCCGATGGCGCAGAACACCAGCACCGCGATGACGTCCACAGCGAGCCAGGCCAGCCCGCGGAGCCGAAGCATGCCGCGAGACTACCGGGCGAGCTGGGCATCCTTGACCCCGCGGGCGCGGTGAACCTAAATTCGGCACCGATGAATACCCGGGGCAGGCTCGCGGTCGTGACCGGCGCCGGGTCGGGCATCGGCAGGGCGGTGGCCCTGGCGTTCGCGGCGCAGGGCGACCGGGTCGTCGCCGCCGACATCGACGAGGCGGCCGCGCAGGCCACCGCCGACGCGGCGCCCGGGCTGATCACCGCGCTGCCGGTCGACGTCGCCGACCCAGCCCGGGTCGAGGTCTTGCGCGACAGGACCCATGCCGAGGTCGGCGTGCCCAGCATCGTGGTCAACGCCGCCGGGTGGGACCGCACCGACCAATTCCTCAATGCCACACCGGAATTCGCGGCCAAGGTGGTGGCCATCAACTACCTCGGCCCGGTGCACGTCTGCAGCGCGTTCCTGCCGGGCATGATCGACGCGCAGGCGGGCGGCCGGGTCGTCAACCTGGCCAGCGACGCCGGCCGCGTCGGCAGCGCGGGCGAGACCGTCTACGCCGGCGCCAAGGGCGGCGTCATCGCGCTGACCAAGTCGCTGGCCCGCGAAATGGCCCGCCACCAGATCACGGTGAACTGCGTGTGCCCGGGCCCCACCGACACGCCGCTGTTCCACGCGCAACCGGAAAAACTGAAAGAAGCGCTGGTCAAGGCGATCCCGTTTCGCCGGCTGGCGCGGCCCGAGGAGGTCGCCGCGCCGGTGCTGTTCTTCGCGTCCGACGCCGCGTCGTTCATCACCGGACAGGTGATCAGTGTGAGCGGCGGCCTAACGATGGCAGGCTGACTCCTATGAGCACCGATGCGCCCCCCGCCTTTGACCGCGACGATCCCCTGGGGCTGGACGCTTCCCTGTCCGGCGACGAGCTCGCGGTGCGCGACACCGTGCGGAAGTTCTGCGCCGAGCACGTCCTGCCGTACATCGGGGAATGGTTCGAGATCGGCGACCTCCCGGTGCGCCAGCTCGCCAAGCAGTTCGGCGAGCTCGGCCTGCTCGGCATGCACCTGCACGGCTACGGCTGCGGCGGGGCCTCCGCGGTGCACTACGGCCTGGCCTGCACCGAGCTCGAGGCCGCCGACTCCGGCATTCGGTCGATGGTGTCCGTGCAGGGGTCGCTGGCGATGTTCGCCATCTGGAAGTTCGGCTCGGAGGAGCAGAAGCAGCAGTGGCTGCCCGGCATGGCCGCCGGCGAACTGCTGGGCTGCTTCGGGCTGACCGAACCCGACGTGGGGAGCGACCCGGCCGCGATGAAAACGCGGGCGCGACAGGACGGCTCGGATTGGGTGCTCAACGGCCGCAAGTTGTGGATCACCAACGGTTCGGTCGCCGACGTGGCGATCGTGTGGGCGGCCACCGACGACGGGATCCGCGGCTTCATCGTTCCGGCCAAGACTCCCGGCTTCGCCGCGAACACCATTCACCACAAGCTGTCGCTGCGTGCCTCGATCACCAGCGAGCTGGTGCTCGACGACGTGCGGGTGCCCGCCGACGCGATGCTGCCCGAGGCGCGGGGGTTGCGGGGTCCGCTGTCCTGCCTGTCGGAGGCGCGCTACGGCATCATCTGGGGGTCGATGGGGGCGGCGCGCTCGGCGTGGCAGGCCGCGCTCGACTACGCCATGCAGCGCACCCAGTTCGGCCGGCCCATCGCCGGGTTCCAGCTGACGCAGGCCAAACTCGTCGACATGGCCGTCGAGCTGCACAAGGGGCAGCTGCTGTCGCTGCACCTCGGTCGCCTCAAGGACGGCGTCGGGCTGCGCCCCGAGCAGGTCAGCTTCGGCAAGCTCAACAACACCCGCGAGGCGATCAAGATCTGCCGGACGGCCCGAACCATCTTGGGCGGCAACGGGATATCGCTGGAATACCCCGTCATCCGGCACATGGTCAACCTGGAGTCGGTGCTGACCTACGAGGGCACGCCGGAGATGCACCAGCTCGTGCTCGGCCAGGCGTTCACCGGCAGCGACGCGTTCCGCTGAGGGGAGTCGATGATGAAATCCGTGGCCTATCGGATCGGTGTCCTCGCCGCCGCGTGCGGGCTCCTGTGCGCGCCCGCGGCGGTCGCCGACCCGGTCACCCTGCCGCCGATGACCTCGGGCGGCGGCGGGCCGATCGTCGGCGGCGGCAACAACTCCGGGATCGCGCAGCAGCTGACCGGCCTGGGCAATCCGAACGTCCAGGAGGTCGACGGCCCGGACGCGGCCCAGTTCATCAACGCCGCGGCGGCGGTGAGCAACCCGCAGCTCGCGGCCCCCTTCGGATTGCTCAAGCGGGCATTGGCGTGCCAGACCAACAACGCGGGGTTCGGGGCGCGCGCCTACCGGCGTAACGACGGGCAGTGGGGAGGAGCGATGCTGGTCGCCGCCAAGAGCGCCACCCCGAACGTCGACGCGCTGACCGCGTGCGCCAAGACCAATTGGCGAAGGCCCACCCTCGGCAGCGACACCGCGATGTGCAACAGCGGCTGGACCACGCCCAATTCCTTCGACAGCCGCCGCAGCAACGCCGAGGCCTATTACATCTTCCTCGCCGGCACGGCCGACGACTTCTGCACCGCGCTCAACGCCAAATACAAGACCAACGCCGCAGCCTGGCCGTTCTAAATCGCTTGCACGTGAGCGGTTTTCACCACCACCGCCGGGGCGCCCGAATCCGTGCTCGGTGAGTGCGGCAGCAGGGCCGCAATGGTCCATATCGCGATGCCGGCGACGAGCACGACGGCGCCGATGACGATGCCGGCGATCGCCATGCCGCGGCCCTTCTGGCCGGTTCTCCTGATCTGGGACAGCGCGACAAAGCCGAAGATGATGCCCAGGAAGGCCCCGATGAACATGCAGACCCAGCCGAACAGGGAGCACACCAACGACGCGACGGCGAAACCGTTGGTGCCGACCATCTGTGGCGGCGGGTACCCGGGCGGCGGCGGGTAACCGTAACCGCCTGCGGGAGGCGGCGGATAGCCGTAACCGCCCGGTGGCGGGGGTGGGTAGCTAGGCGGTTGTTCCGTCACGGCAGCCTCCTCCATCGAGAGGCAACACTCTACTCCCGTTTCGCCTGGTGAAGGGGCATTCGATCGGCCGCGCAGGCGCCCTTCGGCTCAGCCGTCGATGTGCGTCGGCGGGTCGGCCAACCCCGGATCGCCGGGGCGCTGGTCGGGGCCCATCACGTCGCAGCGCCGTTCGGGCACCAGGTAGGAGCTGGCCCCGTGCGGAACCAACTGGGGGGCCGCCACGCAGCGTTGCCAGGTCCCGTCGGGCTGGACGGGTCCATCGCACTTGCTGAGCACCGGCCCGCCGTAGAGGCAGCCGGCACCGGCAGGCGGCGCCGCGGCGATCAGTCCCGAGGCCACCAGCATGGCGGCCAACCCTCCGACGATGCTGCGCCTCATGGTTGCCTCCCGTGACGTCGCCGCTGGGGCCTCGCCACGACGCTACCGCTTCCGCGGCCCTGTGATCCAGGTCACCGTGAGGCGCCCGCCGGGGCTAGCATGGATCTGTTATGAGGGCGGTCGTTATCGCGGTCTGCTCCGCGATCGTGTCGGTGTTGCTCAGCGTCCCGACGGTGGCGCACGCGGATCCGTGCGTCAACGGCACCGTCCGGCCCGGTCCGGGCGCCGCCGTCCTGTTGTGCCAGGACCGCGGGTGGTTGTTGGTCATCCCGAAGGGCGCCGGCGGTTACGGCCCGGATCAGCCGCTGCCGCAGACCTGTGCGACGTTCGCGGACAAGTACATGTGCCCGACCGCAGGGTGAGGCGCGCGCTGCCCGAATCACGCTGCGCCTGACAACATAGGCTGGAGAGCATGTCGCGCCATCGCGTTGTCATCATCGGTAGCGGGTTCGGGGGTCTGAATGCGGCCCGGTCGCTCAAGCGGGCGGATGTCGACGTCACCCTGATCTCGAAGACCACCACGCACCTGTTCCAGCCGTTGCTGTACCAGGTGGCCACCGGGATCTTGTCCGAAGGCGACGTCGCCCCGACCACCCGCCTCATCCTGCGCAAGCAGAAGAACGTGCGCGTGCTGTGGGGTGAGGTCGGCACGATCGACCTGAAGGCCAAGACGGTCACGTCGCACCTGATGGGGTTGCAGACGGTGACGCCCTACGACAGTCTCATCGTGGCCGCCGGTGCCCAGCAGTCGTATTTCGGCCACGACGAGTACGCCGCCTTCGCGCCCGGCATGAAGAGCATCGACGACGCCCTGGAGTTGCGGGCTCGCATCCTCGGCGCGTTCGAGGCCGCCGAGGTCGCCACCGACCCGGCCGAACGCCAACGCCGGCTCACCTTCGTGGTCGTCGGCGCGGGGCCGACGGGCGTCGAGCTGGCCGGCGAGATCGTCCAGCTGGCCGAGCGGACGCTCGCCGGGGCGTTTCGGACCATCACGCCCAGCGAGTGCCGGGTCATCCTGCTCGACGCGGCGCCGGCGGTGCTGCCGCCCATGGGCGAGAAGCTCGGCCTGAAAGCCCAACGGCGGCTGGGCAAGATGGACGTCGACGTCCAGCTCAACGCCATGGTGACCACGGTCGACTACATGGGCATCACGGTCAGGGACAAAGACGGCACCGAGCGCCGCATCGAATGCGCCTGCAAGGTCTGGGCGGCGGGCGTGCAGGCCAGCCCGCTGGGCGCGATGATCGCCGAGCAGTCCGACGGCACCGAAACCGACCGCGCCGGGCGGGTGATCGTCGAGCCCGACCTCACCGTCAAGGGCCACCCGTACGTCTTCGTGATCGGCGACCTGATGTCGGTGCCCGGCGTGCCGGGGATGGCCCAGGGCGCGATCCAGGGCGCGCATTACGCCACCGGGCTGATCAAGCAGGCGGTGAAGGGCCAGGACGACCCGGCCAACCGCAAGCCGTTCAAGTACTTCGACAAGGGCAGCATGGCGTTGATCTCGCGGTACAGCGCGGTCGCGAAGGTCGGCAAGCTGGAGTTCGGCGGCTTCATCGCCTGGCTGGCGTGGTTGCTGTTGCACCTGTTGTACCTGGTCGGCTTCCGCAACCGCATCGCCGCCATGTTCTCCTGGGGCATCTCGTTCCTGGGCCGCACCCGCGGCCAGATGGCGATCACCAGCCAGATGATGTACGCCCGGCCCGTGGTGGACTGGGTGGAGCGGCAGGCGCAAGAGGGGACGCTCGCGGCGGCCGAACGCATCGAAGCGGCCGAAAAGGCCGGTTAGCTCAGGGCCTGATCGATATCGGCGATCAGGTCGTCGGTGCCCTCGAGGCCGACGGAGATGCGAACCACGTTGTCGCCCAGCCCGATTGCGGCGCGACCCTCCGGCCCCATCGCGCGGTGGGTCGTCGTCGCCGGGTGAGTCACCAGCGATTTGGCGTCGCCCAGGTTGTTGGAGATGTCGATCAGCCGCATCTTGTCCAGCACCTCGAAAGCCCGTTGCTTTGCTGTGTTTTCGGCGCAGTCGAGCGCGAAGGTGATCACCGTCCCGCCGCCCGACATCTGCCGCTTGGCCAGGTCGTACTGCGGGTGCGACGGCAGATACGGGTAGCGCACCCAGCTCACCGCCGGGTGGGTTTCCAGGAATTCGGCGATGCGGTGCGCCGAGGAGTTGCCGTGCTCGACCCGAACGGCCATCGTCTCAAGGCCTTTCAGCAACACCCAGGCGTTGAACGCGCTCATCGCCGGGCCGGTGTGCCGCATCAGCTTCTGGACGGGGCCGTCGATGTACTCCTTGTCGCCGAGGATGGCGCCGCCCAGCACGCGGCCCTGGCCGTCGATGTGCTTGGTGGCCGAGTACACCACGACGTCCACCCCGAGCGGAAAGCCCTGCTGCAGCAGCGGCGTGGCAAAGACGTTGTCCAGCACCACCTTTGCGCCCGCGGCGTGGGCGAGCTCGGTCACCGCGGCGATGTCGACCAGTGACTGCATCGGGTTCGACGGCGTCTCGAAGAACACCGCCGTCGTGGGCACCGACAGCGCCTCCTCCCACTGCGCGAGGTCGTCGCCGTCGACGAAAACCGTTTCCACGCCCCACCGCGGCAGGATCTCGTTGCACACCACGAAGCACGACCCGAACAGGCTGCGCGCCGCGACCAGCCGGTCGCCGGCGGCCAGCAGCGCGCCCAGCGAGGTGAAGACCGCGGCCATGCCGCTGGCGGTGGCGAACGCCGCGGGCGCCCCCTCGATCAGGCGCAGCCGTTCCTCGAACATCGTCACGGTCGGATTGCCGTAGCGGGAGTAGACGAAATGGTCCAGCTCGCCGGTGAACGACTGCTCCGCGACGGCCGCCGACTCGTAGACGTAGCCGGACGTCAGGAACATCGCCTCGGCGGTCTCCTCGAAACCGGACCGCAGCAGGCCGCCGCGCACGCCGATGGTGGCCTGGCTGACGCCGTCGGGCAACGCCTTGGGCGTGCGGACCGAATCGGTCACTGCTGCTTCCAGGGCAATCCGACCGCGCGCCAACCGGTTTCACCGCGATGACCGTCGGCGCCGAGCTGACCTTCGAAACCGTCCAGCACGTTGTAGGCCGGGGTGATGCCCAGTTGCGTGGCCACCTGGGCCGCGCCGATGGAGCGATTGCCCGAGCGGCACAAGAAGATCACGGGCCGCTCTTCGTCGGTCTCGGCCGCCGGGACCTGTCGGTTCAGCTCGTCGGCGAAGTTCGCATTGGGCATCCCGTTGCCCGTCACCCACTCGATGTAGACCACGTCGCGGCCCAGGGTCGACAGGTCGGGCACCCCGACGAAGCGCCATTCGGCGTCGGTGCGCACGTCGACCAACACGGCGTTGGGGTTGTCGCTGAGTAGCTTCCACGCCTGCTGGGGCGTGATGTCTCCTGCGTAGCTCATCCGCGTGAGTCTCGCATATTCAGCGCGTTCGCCACCTGCCGGGCGCGGTCGCGCGCGGCCGCCACGTCCGGCGCGGTGGCCAGTGCCACGCCGAGCGCGGCGGGGCGATGCTGCGGGTCGAAGATGCGCAGATCGCTTTCCGGCACCCGCAGCGCCGCGTTGAGCGCGTCGACGCCCCGGGACCCGCCGTCGTGGCCGGCGTCGATCAGGTGGGCGGCGGCCGGCGACATCATCATGGTGTCGACCGGCAGGCCCAGGATCGCCCGGGCGTGCAGCTCGAACGCCGACAGCCGCTGGCTGCGCACGGTCACCCAGACGCTCGGGGGCGGGTGCGCGGTGACGTCGGAGAAGTACACCTCGTCGCCCTTGATCATCAGCTCGACGCCGAAGACGCCACGCCCGCCCAGCGCCTTGATGATGCGCGCGGCGATCGACTTGGCCGCGTCCACCGCGGCGTCGCTCATCTGCTGGGGTTGCCACGCCTCCAGGACGGCCCCGTCGGCGTCCCGATGGCCGATCGGTGAGCAGAACTCCAACACCGGGCCGCTCGGGCCGTCCTTGCGGACCGCGAGCAGGGTGACGTCGAAGTCGACGTCGACGACCGTCTCGGCCATCACCCGGCCCGCCGTGCTGCCCACCGCGCGCTGCCACGCCGGCTCGATGTCATGCGGCCCGGAGACCACCGAGTGCCCCCGCCCGGACACCGGCTTCACCAGCAACGGATACCCGGCGTGCGCGGCCACCGCCTGCAGTTCGCCGACCGATCCGACGAACCAGAACGGCGCGGTGGGCAGCCCCAACTCGTCGGCCGCCAGCCGGCGCAGGGCCTCGCGGTCGGCGGTGAGCCGCACGGTGCGGGCGTTCGGCACCAGTTCGGTGCGCTCGTGGTCGTGGCCGTCGGCCAGCGCCCCGGCGGCGACCGCGTCGGTGGCCGTCACCACGAACTCCGGTTGGTGCTGTCGAATCGCCCGCGACAGCTCGTCGGGGTCGGTCAGGCGCTCCTCGACGGCGGCCACCCGCGCGCCGAGGTGCCGCAGCGCGATCGCCAGCTCCCGGGTGAGCTCGCCGGAACCGAGCAGCAGCACCGCCGGCCGGGCGTCGGCCGGGGCGGGCGGCGCGGCGTCCGGGGGCACGGCCAGGGCCGTCGTCTGGTCGTCCTGTCCTTCGGTCAAGCCGTCAGTCACCGCTCAAGGATAGGTCGGTTCCCCGCAGGCTAGGGCTGGCCGGGAAGCAGCCGCACCATCAGGCCGTTGGCCTCGGCCAAGACCGTGTCGTCGGCGTCGACCAGCTCCGCGGCGACGAACGCCTTGCGGCCCTCGGCCGTGGTGACCCGCCCGCGCACCGCCAGCGGCGCGTCGATCGGGGTGACCTTGCGGTAGTCGACATGCAGGAACGCCGTGCGGCTGATCGGCCGCCCGGCGGCGTGGGAAATCATGCCGAACATGTGGTCGAACAGCAGCGGCAGCACGCCGCCGTGCACGGCGTGATTGCCGCCGACGTGAAACCGGCTGAAGTATCCGGTCATCTCGACGCCGTCGGGGGCGTACCGGGTCAACGTCCACGGTGGCAGCAGCAGGCTGCCCATGCCGGGCAGGTCGGGCGTCCGCCCGGCCGGCGCCTGGCCCTCCTCGGCCCGGAACGGGCGCAGGACCTCCACCAGGGCCGCGGCGCGGTCGGCCGCGTCGTCCCAGACGTCGTCGGAGGGGTTCGCGGACACGGCCAAGTCCTGCAGGGCCCGCATCGCCGCGACGAACCGGCCGAAACCCGGGCCGGGGCTGGCCGGGCCGTATTCGGGAAAGCCGCCGTGGTGTTCGTATTCGGGATCGAGCTCTTTAGGGTCCGCCTCGGTCACGGGCGGGCCGCCAGGACGTCGCGGCGCACGATCGTCTGATCGCGTCCGGGACCGACGCCGATGCACGAAATGTGGGCTCCGGCAAGCTCTTCCAGCCGCAACACGTAATCCCGTGCCTTGGCGGGCAGGTCGTCGAACTCCCGGGCGTCCGAGATGTCCTCCCACCAGCCGGGCAGCTCCTCGTAGATGGGTTCGGCGCGGTGCAGGTCGCTCTGGGTCATCGGCATGTCCCCGATGCGCTCCCCGTCGATCCGGTAGCCGACGCACACCGGCACCGTTTCCAGGCTGGAGAGCACGTCGAGCTTGGTCAGGAAGAAGTCGGTGATGCCGTTGACCCGGGTGGCGTAGCGGGCGACGACCGCGTCGAACCAGCCGCAGCGCCGGCGCCGCCCGGTGGTGACGCCGAATTCGCCGCCGGTCTTGGACAGGTATTCGCCGTTCTCGTCGAACAGCTCGGTGGGGAACGGCCCGGAGCCCACCCGGGTGGTGTAGGCCTTGAGGATCCCCAGCACGGCGGTGATCCGGGTCGGGCCGATCCCCGACCCCACGCACGCGCCGCCCGCCGTCGGATTCGACGACGTCACGTAGGGGTAGGTGCCGTGGTCGACGTCCAGCAGCGTGCCCTGGGAGCCCTCCAGCAGCACCGTCTCGCCGGCCTCCAGCGCGACGTTGAGCAGCCGGCGGGTGTCGCGGATGCGGTGGCGGAAGCCGTCGGCCTGTTCCAGCAGGGCCTCGACGATCTGGTGCGGGTCGAGCGCCTTGCGGTTGTAGATCTTGACCAGGATCTGGTTCTTCAGTTCCAGCGCGGCCTCGACCTTGTGGGTCAGCAGCTCGGGGTCGAGCACGTCGGCGACCCGGATCCCCTGCCGGGCGATCTTGTCCTGGTAGCACGGGCCGATGCCGCGGCCCGTGGTGCCGATCTTCTTGTTGCCCATGTAGCGCTCGGTGACCTTGTCGATGGCGACGTGGTAGGGCAACAGCAGGTGCGCGTCGGCGGAGATCAGCAGCTTGGTGGTGTCCACGCCCCGGTCCTCGAGGCCCTTGAGCTCGTCGAGCAGCACCCCGGGGTCCACCACCACGCCGTTGCCGATCACGTTGGTGACGCCGGGCGTCAGCACCCCGGACGGGATCAGGTGCAGCGCGAAATTCTCGCCGCTGGGCAGGACGACGGTGTGCCCGGCGTTGTTGCCACCCTGATAGCGCACCACCCACTGCACGCGCCCGCCGAGCAGGTCAGTGGCCTTACCTTTGCCCTCGTCGCCCCATTGGGCGCCGATGAGGACGATTGCCGGCATGACGTTGCTCCAACCTGATCTCGCCTGCTTATTGTGGTCCAGCCGGTGACACACCCTATCCCAGCCCTGTCTCAGGAGGTTGCGACTGACGCATGGAAACCGTGGGGGTGTTGGTGTTCGGCGACCGGCGGCTGCCCGGGCCGCTGACCGGCCTGCCGGTGCACCCGGCCGACATCGACGCCGCGATCGGGCCGTACCGGCGCCTGGCGGTCGTCGGCGCCGACGCGGACCTGGCCGCGGTGCTGACCGGATTGCTGCGCGCCGACCGGCTCGACGTCGAGGTGGCCTACGTGCCGCCCCGCCGCACCCGCGCCACCCGGATCTACCGCCTGCCGGCCGGACGGCGCGCGGCGCGGCGCGCCCTGAGCGGCGCGGCGCACCGGGTGACCCTGGTCCGCGACGAGACCGGATCGGCGGTCGTCGGGCGGGCCGGCTGGCTGCCCGCGGACGGCGGGCGGCTCCTGCGCGGCGAGGCGGTCGTCGACGACACCACCCTGTTCGACGGCGAGGTCGCCGCCGTGCGCGTCGAGCCGACGCTGGCCCTGCCGGGCCTGCGGGCCTCGCTGCCGGGCGGACCCTGGCGCCGGTGGGTCGCCGGCCGCGCGGCCCAGCTGGGCAGCACCGGCGTCACCGTCGTGCGCGACGGCGTCGCGGCGCCACGCCCGGCGCGCCGGTCGACGTTCTACCGCAACGTCGAAGGTTGGCTGCTGGTCCGGTAGCAACCTCGGGGCGGCAGCGTCAGCAGGCGCCCGGCCGGCTGGGCGGCGGCGTGAAACCGCTGGGCCAGACGGTGCCGTCGCCGTAGAGAACGTCGGTCAGGTTCGCGCCACCGAGGTCGGCGCCCGAGAGATTGGCGTCGCACAGGTTCGCCTTGGTGAGGTCGGCATTCGCCAGATGCGCCCCGCGCAGGTCCGTTCCGCTCAGTCCGGCACGCCACAAGTGCGCATAGGACAGCCGGGCGCCGCGGAGTTTGGAGCCGACGATCAGGGCGTCATCCAGTGTCGCGCCGTACAAATACACGTTCTCGAGTCGCGCCAGGCCCAAGTTGGCACCGCGCAAGTCGGAGGAATTCATGCTGACGTCGGAGTAATCCGCCGCCGTTTCGGCCAGAAAGCTGGCACCCCGCAGGCACGTGTGCGAAAAATCTACCGATTCATTCGCCGCATCGTGGCTCCGATCGCGCCGGCCCACCACGTAGATCACCGTTTGAATGTCCTCGCTGGGACGGGGGTCGGTCGTAGCGGCAGCGGTCAGGGCGGTCCGGGCCCCCAGCGGGGTCGGTGAATTGGCAACCGCCGCAAGCGGATTCGAATCGGCACACGCACCCGTGCCGACTGCCGCATGGCCGCGGACAAAGGATGTCAGGACGTTGTAGACGTCCTGGTGTTCGGTCGGCGTGTCCGTCGCAAGCGTGTCCAACGCGTAAATCCCGCCGAGTCGTACGTCGAGGTTGTCCGATCCGAGGTGCTCGATCGCCTTGCTGTAGCGATCGCTCGCCTGCTGGCGCGTGTTGGCTTGCAGCGTCTGCTCCGAGAGCTGCACGGTCTGCTTCGAGACCTTGAAGGTTCCATAGGCGACGACGGCCGTACCGATCGCCACGACGGACGTGGCGACAGCCCCGACCGACTTCCACCCCGGCCAGGAAAAAACTGTTATCAGCACCCGAATGACGCGTTCCCGCCTTGACGATGCGCGGCGGGTGAGACCAAGGCCGTCACCGGGCAGGCCGTTGACTTTTGGGGCGGGAAGCGGCGGTGCGCCCTGCCTAACCGATGTCATGGCGTTGAGCGTCGCTCACCCCCTCGCCTGCACGCATGAGTAGTCGAGTACTCCAATGTCTCGATAACGGACGGCGGCCCGCGCGTCCGGTAGTTTCGACCGGTGAGCTTCCCCGGCCGGCAACACGAATCGGTGCGGCCCAGCCCGATTTTCTTGGGCCTGGTCGCGCTGACGGCGGCCGGCGGCGTGCTGGCCTGGCTGGCCGGATCGAGCGTGCGGCCGCTGTCCTACGCCGGGGTCTTCACCTTCGTGATCGCGGGCTGGCTGGTGTCGCTGTGCCTGCACGAGTTCGGGCACGCGGTGACCGCCTGGCGCTTCGGCGACCACGATGTCGCCGTCCGCGGCTACCTGACGCTGGATCCGCGGCGGTACAGCCACCCCGCGCTGTCGCTCGTGCTGCCGATGGTGGTCATCCTGCTGGGCGGCATCGGCCTGCCGGGCGCCGCGGTGTACGTGCGGACCTGGTTCATGACCCCGGCCCGCCGCAGCATGGTCAGCCTGGCGGGCCCGGCGGCCAACCTGGTGCTGGCCGTGCTGCTGCTGGCGCTGACCCGCCTGTTTTACGACCCGGCCCACGCGGTCCTGTGGGCGGGCGTGGCGTTCCTGGGCTTCCTTCAGCTGACCGCGGTGTTGCTTAACCTGCTGCCCGTTCCGGGCCTCGACGGCTACGACGCGCTGGAACCGCATCTGAGCCCGGAGACGCAGCGCGCGCTGGCCCCGGCCAAGCAGTGGGGCTTCTTCGTCCTGATCTTCCTGCTGCTGGCGGCCAGCCCGTGGTTCTTCCGCGTGGTGCTCTGGCTGTTCGATTTCTCCGGCGTGCCGCACTGGCTGGTGTCCGCCGGCAACCAGCTGACCCGTTTCTGGAGCGGCTGGGTCTGACGTTTGCCATATATGCGCCATTGCGCATATATTGCTGGGCTATGGGCGCCGGCCACAACCACACCCCCGCCGAGGGCGACTTGTCCCGGATGATTCCGCGCATGGTCGTCGCGGCGGCGATCCTGGCGGCGTTCTTCGTCATCGAGTTGACCACCTCGCTGCTGATCAATTCGATCGCACTGCTGGCCGACGCGGGACACATGCTGACCGACGTCGTCGCGGTGTTCATGGGGCTGGCCGCGGTGACCCTGGCCCGCCGCGGCAGCTCGTCGCCCGCGCGCACGTATGGGTGGCACCGGGCGGAGGTGTTCACCGCGGTCGCCAACGCGGGGCTGCTGATCGGCGTGGCCCTGTTCATCCTGTGGGAGGCGATCCAGCGGCTCAAGGAAACCCCGTCGATCCCCGGCGTGCCGATGATCGTCGTCGCGCTGCTCGGCCTGCTGGCCAACCTGGTGGTCGCGCTGCTGCTGCGGTCGCACGCGCAAGGCAGCCTGGCGGTCAGGGGCGCCTACATGGAGGTGGTGGCCGACAGCGTCGGCAGCCTCGGCGTGCTGATCGCCGGCGTGGTCACGGTGACGACGCGCTGGCCGTACGCCGACGTGGTGGTCGCCGTGCTGGTCGCGCTGTGGGTGGCCCCCCGCGCCATCTCGCTGGCCCGCGACGCGCTGCGCATCCTGTCCGAGGCCTCGCCGGCCCACATCGACGTCGAGGAGTTGCGCAGCGCGCTCGGCGCCGTCGACGGCGTCACCGAGGTGCACGACCTGCACGTGTGGACGCTCTCGCCCGGCAAGGACATGTGCACCGCGCACCTGACCAGCGACGCCGACTCCGCCCGCGTGCTGCAGGACGCGCGCGCGGTGCTGTCGGCGCGCGGGCTGGACCACGCGACCGTGCAGATCGAGTGCCCGGGCGGCGCCGACTCGTGCTCGGAAAGCTCCGAGAGTTACTGAAGCCCCAGCGCGGCGCGGGCCGAGGGGTCGCAGTCGTCGAGCAGGTCCAGGCAGCGCTGGTATTCGTCGGTCTCGCCGATGGTGTCGGCCGCCTTCGCCAGTGCCGCGACGCAACGCAGGAAGCCCCGGTTGGGCTCGTGCGCGTACGGCACCGGCCCGAAGCCCTTCCAGCCGTTGCGCCGCAGCTGGTCCAGGCCGCGGTGGTAGCCGGTGCGGGCGTAGGCGTAGGCGGTGACGGCCTTGTCTTCCGCCAGCGCCTCCTCGGCCAGCGCCGCCCAGGCCACCGACGCCGACGGGTGCGCGGCGGCGACGGAGCTCGGGCTTTCGTTGGCCAGCAGCTCCGCCTCGGCGTCGCTATCGCCGGGCAGCAGGATCGGATCGGGTCCGAGAAGATCTCCCATCGACGTCATGGTGTCTATTTTGCCGTCCCCCCGGTGCGGGTCGCTAAGCTCCTTGCATGTCCAATCCACCCGAACCCGACCGCGGCGGCGCGCCGAGGCGGCCGGGCGGCGAAGCGCCCGGCGGCGAGGGCGCCGAGGGCCAGCCGATGGTGCCCGACGATCCCGAGACCGAGACGGTGGTGATCAACAAATCCGATCGGGGCGGCGACCCCGACGCGGATCCGGACGGGGCGCAACGCGAACGTCGTTTCACCGCACCGGGATTCGACGCGAAGGAGACCCAGGTCATCGCGACTTCCGCCGAGCCCGCCACGGAGGTGTTCGCCTCGCCGCCGGCGGGCCAACCCGCGCCGGCGCAGCAGGGAGTTCCCCCGAAAGCCGCTGTGCCGCAATCCATCCCGCCCCGGCTTGGGGCAAAGCTGCGCACGACGCGGCAATTCAACTGGGGCTGGGTGCTGGCGCTGGTTGTGGTGGTGCTGGCGCTGGCGGCGATCGCGATCCTGGGCACCGTGCTGCTGACCCGCGGCAAGCACTCGAAAGTCTCTGAGGAAGACCAGGTTCGGCACACCATCCAGCAGTACGACGTCGCGGTGCAGCGCGGCGACCTGACCGCGCTGCGCACCATGACGTGCGGGAACGCCCGCGACGGATACGTCGACTACGACGAACACGCCTGGCAGGAGACCTACCAGCGGGTGTCGGCGGCCAAGCAGTATCCGGTGATCGCCAGCATCGACCAGGTCGTCGTCAACGGCCAGCACGCCGAGGCGAACATCACCACGTTCATGGCCTACGACCCGTCGCTGCGCTCGACGCGCAGCCTCGACCTGCAATACCGCGACGACCACTGGAAGATCTGCCAGTCCCCCAGCGGCTAGCGGGCGCCGAGTGACTTCCCGGCGCAGTGCAGGTCGTTGCAGGCCTCCAGGACGCGCTCGCTCATGCCGGCCTCGGCCATCTTGAGGTACGTGCGCGGGTCGTAGGCCTTCTTGACGCCCACCTCGCCGTCGACCTTGAGCACGCCGTCGTAGTTGGTGAACATGTGGCCGGCGATCGGGCGGGTGAACGCGTACTGGGTGTCGGTGTCGACGTTCATCTTGACCACGCCGTAGCGCAGCGCCTCCTCGATCTCCGACTTCAGCGAGCCCGAGCCGCCGTGGAACACGAAGTCGAACGGCTTGGATCCCTCGGGCAGGTCCAGCTTGGCCGACGCCACCCGCTGCCCCTGCGCGAGGATGTCGGGGCGCAGCTTGACGTTGCCGGGCTTGTAGACGCCGTGCACGTTGCCGAACGTCGCGGCCAGCAGGTACCTGCCGTGCTCGCCGTGGCCCAGCGCGTCGATCGTCTTCTCGAAGTCCTCGGGCGTGGTGTAGAGCTTGTCGTTGATCTCGTTGGCGACGCCGTCCTCCTCGCCGCCCACCACGCCGATCTCGATCTCCAGGACGATCTTCGCCGCCGCCGCCTGCTTGAGCAGCTCCTGCGCGATGTCCAGGTTCTCTTCGATCGGCACCGCCGAGCCGTCCCACATGTGGGACTGGAACAGCGGATCGCCGCCCGCGCTCACGCGCGCCGCCGAGATCGCCAGCAGCGGGCGCACGTAGCTGTCGAGCTTGTCCTTGGGGCAGTGGTCGGTGTGCAGCGCGACGTTGATCGGGTATTTGGCCGCGACGACGCGGGCGAACTCCGCCAGCGCGACGGCGCCGGTCACCATGTCCTTGACCCCGAGGCCGGACGCGAACTCCGCACCGCCGGTGGAGAATTGGATGATGCCGTCGCTGCCGGCGTCGGCGAAGCCTTTGATCGCCGCGTTGAGGGTTTCCGAGGACGTGCAGTTGATGGCCGGGAAGGCGTAGGAGTTCTCCTTGGCCCGGCCCAGCATCTCGGCGTAGATCTCGGGGGTTGCGATGGGCATGGGCTCCTCCTGGCGGCTGGGCCCATCCAGTATCGCAACAAAGGTATGTTGAAGCATCGTGAGCACCACCGTGACGGCCCTGCCGGACATCCTCGACCCGATGTACTGGCTGGGCGCCAATGGCGTCTTCGGATCGGCGGTGCTGCCCGGCATCCTGGTCATCGTCTTCATCGAGACCGGGCTGCTGTTTCCACTGCTCCCCGGCGAATCGCTGCTGTTCACCGGCGGGCTGCTGGCCGCGCACCCCAACCCGCCCGCGAGCATCTGGGTGCTGGCGCCGTCCGTCGCGGCGGTCGCGATCCTGGGCGACCAGACCGGGTACTTCATCGGGCGGCGGATCGGTCCGGCGCTGTTCAAGAAGGAGGACTCCCGCTTCTTCAAGAAGCACTACGTCACGGAGTCACACGCGTTCTTCGAGAAGTACGGGCCCTGGGCGATCATCCTCGCGCGGTTCGCCCCGTTCGTGCGGACGTTCGTCCCGCCGGTGGCCGGGGTGTCCTACATGCGCTACCCGGTGTTCCTCGGGTTCGACATCGTCGGCGGCATCCTCTGGGGCGGCGGTGTGACGCTTGCGGGCTACTTCCTGGGCACGGTCCCGTTCGTGCACCAGAACCTGGAAAAGATCATCCTGGGCATCCTGTTCGTCTCGCTGATCCCCGCGTTCATCGCCGCCTGGCGCGCCTACCGGGGGCGCCGCCGCGGGGCCGGCCAGGAGACCGACTCAGGACACTCGGCTTCTGCGGTACGCAACGAAAGCGTCTAGCAGCTCCGGCCTGTCGAGCGAGCTCTGCTGCACGGCCTGATCCGGCGCGGCCCCGAGCAGGATCCGCTTGATCGGGATCTCCAGCCGCTTGCCGGTCAGCGTCCGCGGGATGCCCGGAACGTCCAGGATGTCGTCGGGCACGTGGCGCGGCGAGGCATGCCGGCGGATCTCGCCGACGATTTTGGACCGCAGCGCCTCGTCGAGTTCCGCGCCGTCCGCCAGGTGCACGAAGAGCGGCATCCAGTAGCCGCCGTCGTCCTGCTCGACGCCGACGACCAGGCAGTCGGTCACCTCCGGCATCCGTTCGACGGCCGTGTAGATCTCCGCGCTGCCCATCCGCACGCCCATCCGGTTCAGGGTGGCGTCCGAACGGCCGTGCACCACAACCGATCCCCGGTCGCTGATGGTGATCCAGTCCCCGTGGCACCACACGCCCGGGTACTTGTCGAAGTAGGCGCCGCGGTAGCGGCTGCCGTCGTCGTCGTTCCAGAAGAACACCGGCATCGACGGCATCGGCTTGGTCAGCACCAGCTCGCCCTCTTCACCGATGACGGGGTTCCCCTCGCCCTGCCAGGCCTCGATGGCCGCGCCCAGGCAGATGCAGGACAGCTCGCCGGCCACCACCGGCAGGATCGAGCAGCCGCCGATGAAGGCGGTGCACACGTCGGTGCCGCCGCTCATCGAGATCACCGGGACCGGCCGGCCAAGTCCCTCCTGGACCCAACGGAATCCGGACGCCGGCAGCGGTGACCCGGTTGATCCCACCGCGCGCACGTTCTCCAGCGGGTACGACTCGCCCGGCCTCAATTCCTTTTTGGCGCAGGCCAACAGGTATCCGGCGCCGGCCCCGAGGAATGTGACGCCGGCGTCGGCGGCGACCCGCCACAGCCCGTCGGTGCCCGGATGCGTCGGGCTGCCGTCGTAGAGCACGATGGTGGCGTCGGCCAGCAGGCCGGACACCAGGAAGTTCCACATCATCCAGCTGGTCGACGAGTACCACAGGAAGCGGTCGCCGGGCTTGAGCTCGAGTTGCAGGTTCAGGTACTTGAGGTGCTCGAGCACCACGCCGCCGTGACCGTGCACGATGCCCTTGGGCTTGCCGGTGGTGCCCGACGAGAACATCACCCACAGCGGGTGGGCGAACGGGACCGGCGTGATGTCCAGGGCGGCATCGTTTTCGATCGCCGCGGCCCACGGCACGGTGTCGGCGTCGACGTCGAGCCCGAGCCGCGGCACCACCACGGTGGCCTTCAGCGTCGGCATCGCCTGCCGGATCGTCGCCAGCTCGGCGCGCCGGTCGATGCGCTTGCCGGCGTACACCGAGCCGTCGGTGGCCACCAGCACGGCCGGCTCGACCTGGCCGAGCCGCGCGATGACGCCGTCCACCGACACGTCCTGGTTGCACACCCCCCAGATCGCGCCGACGGCGGCCGTGGCCAGGGCGGCGACGACGGCCTCGCCGACGTTGGGCAGGTACCCGACGACGGCGTCGCCGGGCCTGACGCCGAGGCCGCGCAGGTAGGCCGCGAACGCCGCCGTCTCCCGCTGCAGCCTCGCCCAGGACCACTCGGTGGATCCGTCCTCACCGACGACGATCATCGCGGGGCGCTCGTCGGTGGCGTGCCGGAATATCTCGGTGGCGTAGTTGAGCGTGGCGCTGGGGAACCACTCGGCGCCGGGCATGGACCGCGCGCCCAGCACAGCGCGGGGCGGACTGTCCGCCCGGATGTCGAAGTAGGCCCAGACGGCGTCCCAGAACCAGTCGATGTCGTCCACCGACTTTGCCCACAGGCTTTGGTAGTCGCGGTACTCGCCGCGGCCGGTCTCGGCCAGCCAGGCCATGAAGCGGGTGAGGTTGGCGCCGGCAAGCGTTGCCTCGTCGGGGATCCAGCCGCCGCTCAGTTCGCTCATGTCTCGCTCACCGCGGTGACGTTACAGGCGGCCTCCATCAGCATCCACCCCGATAGCTGAACCGACAGATCCCGCTCGGCGATCTCCGACGCATTGACCGCGCCCCCGACGAACTGCG
The DNA here is from genome assembly GCF_002101815.1 of Mycobacterium paraense. GTDB lineage: Bacteria > Actinomycetota > Actinomycetes > Mycobacteriales > Mycobacteriaceae > Mycobacterium > Mycobacterium paraense. Next base: position 107,125 of record NZ_LQPM01000009.1, read on the forward strand.
CCTCTTCGCCACCCGCCTTGGGCAGCTCGGCGTCGCGGTCCCAGAACGCGCCGAACAGCGGCAGCCCGTCCACCGTCTGCCGGTAGTCCCAGGCCGACTTCGCCGACGACAGCACGATGGTGCGGGCGGTGTCGCGGGCCACGGCGTCGTCGGCGGAGTCGCCCGGCAAGCCGGTGGCGACCAGCGCGAGGTAGCGGGCGGTGATGCCGCCGAACAGGCCGCCGTCGCCGCCGCCGGCGCCGCGCAGCACGCCCGACGGCGCCATCTGCTCGCCGACCGCCGCCACCAGCCGATGCACCCGGGCCTGATGCCGGGCCCTGGCCTCGGCGCCGGTGCGCGCGGCGAGCTCGGTCTCGAGCCCCAGCACGACGCCCTGGCAGTAGGTGTACTGCGCGCGCACCAGCGAGCCGGCCTTGATGCCGTCGAACACCAGGTGCGTCTCCGGGTCGATCAGGGTGCGGTCGATCCAGTCGCTCATCTGGTCGGCCCGCTGCAGGTGTTCGCCGTAGCGGGCGAGGAAGATGCCCGCGGGGCCGTTGGCCGGGGCGTTGAAGAACTTGTCCTGCTTGCGCCACGGGATGCCGCCGCCGTCCGCGGGCGCCCACGCGTCGACGAACTGGTCGGCCAGCTTGGGCAGCGCGCGGTGGCGCTCGACGCCGGCCAGCCGGGCCGCGCGTTCCAGCGCCAAGGCCAGCCACGCCATGTCGTCGTAATAGCTGTTGGTCCAGCGGAAGTTGTTGCGCAGCCGGTGCGAGCGGACCTGGCGGTTGATCATCGCGTGCCGGTGCGGTTGGGGGTCGCGCAGCTGCGCGTCGACCAGGCAATCCAGCAGGTGCGCCTGCCACCAGTAGTGCCAGGTGCCGAACAGCCGGTCTTTGCGGGTCGGCGGCCAGGCCACCACGCCCAGCTGGGTGCCCGGCAGCGCCCACAGCCGCTTCAGGTGTCGCTGCGCGACAGCGGCTTCCGAGCTGGCCGCCCGGTTGGCCCATAGCTGATCCATACCTGTCGATCCTGCCCTAGCGCGGTGTCCGTCGAGTGTGCGGTCTGGGCGTTGTGTGTGCGCTCAGGGTGAGAAATTCGCAGAAATCTCGCCGCCACCGCACACACGACGCCGCAGGCGCACACTCGGCACCGGAGCATGCTGGAGTCCATGGGAGATTTGACCGTCAATGGGCGGCGGCACGAGGTCGATGCCGAGGACGACACACCGCTGCTGTACGTGCTGCGCAATCACCTGGGCTTGAAGGGCACCCGGTTCGGCTGCGGGGTGGGGCTGTGCGGCGCGTGTTTCGTGCTCGCCGACGGCCGCCCCGTGTACTCCTGCGACACCCCGCTGTGGTCGGTGGCCGGCAAGTCGATCCGCACCGTGGAGGGCCTGGGCGACGACGGGCGACCGCACCCGGTGGCGCGCGCCATCGTCGCCGGGCAGGCGGCGCAATGCGGCTACTGCATGTCGGGGATCGTGGTGGCGGCCGCGGCGCTGCTGGCCGACAACCCCGACCCGACGGAGGACGAGGTGCGCGCCGCGCTGGACGCCAACCTGTGCCGGTGCGGCTCGCACAATCGGGTGGTCGCGGCGGTGCTGCGCGCCGGGGCCGAACTGCGGGGGTCCACGAATGCCTGACCTGCCGGAGTCGCTTGCGGCCAATCCCATTCTGGGCGAATGGGTTCGGATCGGCCCGGACGGCGTCATCGAGGTGCGCTCGGGCAAGGTCGAGCTGGGCCAGGGCGTGTTGACGGCGCTGGCGCAGATCGCCGCCGAGGAGCTCGACGTGGGCGTCGGGCGGGTGCGGATGATCGCCGCGTCGACCGATCGCAGCCCCGACGAGGGCTTCACCGCCGGCAGCCGGTCGATCCAGCAGTCCGGGGCGGCGCTGCGCCAGGCGTGCGCCGAGGCCCGGGCGATCTACCTGGACGCGGCGGCGGCCAAGCTCTCCGTCGCCCCCGACGAGTTGGACGTCGCCGACGGCGAGTTCAGCGGCCCGCACGGCCTGGCCACCAGCTATTGGGAGCTCGCGGACGATTCGCTGTTGGACCGGGCCGCCACCGGGGAGGCGACCCCGAAGCCCGAGTCGGACTACGCCGTCGTCGGCACCGACGTCGCGCGGCTGGACCTGCCCGACAAGCTGACCGGGCGGCCGCGCTACCTGCACGACCTCGTAATGGACGGGCAACTGTACGGCCGCGTGGTGCGCCCGCCGTCGCGCGGCGCCCGGCTGCGGGAGGTCAACACCGAGGCGACCCTGGCGCTGCCCGGGGTGGTCACCGTCGTGCGTGACGGGGAGTTCCTGGGCGTGATCGCCGAACGGGAGGAGGTCGCGGTGCGCGCGGCCGAGCGGCTGCGCGGCGACGCGACCTGGGACGAGCGGCCGACGCTGCCCGACGAGGGCGACCTGCCCGGGTTTCTCCTGTCGGCGGCGGCCGAGACGTCGCTGCTGGCGTCCAAAGGGGCCGCGGTGCCGGTTCATTCGACGCGGTCGCATTCGGCCCGCTACCACCGGCCGTACCTGGCGCACGCCTCGATCGGGCCGTCGGCCGCGGCGGCGCTCGCGCATCCCGACGGTCGGCTGGAGGTCTGGTCGCACAGCCAGGGCGTGCACGTGCTGCGGCGCGAACTGGCCGCGGCGCTGGGCCTGCCGGTCGATGCGGTGGTGGTGCGCCACGTCGAGGGGGCCGGTTGCTACGGGCACAACGGCGCCGACGACGCCGCCATGGACGCCGCGGTGCTGGCCCGGGCGGTGTCCGGGCGGCCGGTGCACCTGGTCTGGTCGCGCGCGGACGAATTGGCTTGGGCGCCTTTCGGTCCCGCCGCGGTGGTCGAGATCGCCGCCGAGTGCGGCGACGACGGCGCCGTCGTCGACTGGCGCCACGAGATCTGGAGCGGCAGCTACATGGGCCGGCCCGGCACGACGCCGACGCCGGCGTTCCTGGCGGCCAGCGAGCGCGCCGGTGGCGAGCCGCTCCGCGCCGGCGGCGAGCCGCCGGTCGAGTGGGGCGGCGGCACCGGCCGCAATTCGGTTCCGGGCTACGACTTTCCGTCCTATCGGGTGATCAACCATCTGCTGAACGAGATGCCGCTGCGCACCTCGGCGCTGCGTTCGCTGGGGGCGTTCATCAATGTCTTTGCGGCGGAGTCGTTCCTCGACGAGCTGGCGGTGGCCGCGGGCCGCGACCCGCTCGAGTTCCGGTTGGCGCAGCTGCGCGACGAGCGCGGGCGCGCGGTGCTGCGGGCGGCGGCGGAGCGGGCCGGCTGGTCGGGGCGGGCGCGGCGGGAATCCGTCGGGCACGGCATCGGGTATGCGCGCTACAAGAATTCGGCCGCCTACTGCGCGGTAGTCGCCGACGTGGAGGCCGTCGAGCAGGTGCGGGTGCGCCGGCTGGTGATCGCGGTGGACGCCGGGCTGGTGATCAACCCCGACGGCGCGGCCAACCAGATCGAGGGCGGCGCGATCCAGGCCACCAGCTGGACGCTCAAGGAGCGGGTCCGCTTCGACGGCTTCAACGTCACCAGCGACACCTGGGAGACCTATCCGATCCTGCGGTTCTCCGAGGTGCCCGCGGTCGACGTCGAATTCGTTGCCGGACAAGGCAATCCCCCGCTGGGAATCGGCGAGTGCGCCCAGGGCCCGACGGCGGCCGCGATTGCCAACGCCGTGTACGACGCGCTGGGTGTGCGGGTGCGCTCGCTGCCGCTGACGCCCGAGCAGCTCATCGCGACGATGGACTAGCCAATGCGTGCAGCAATTCGCGCAACCCGCTGAGTGAGTGCGCGGGCAGGAACAGGTCGCAATAGGGCAGGGCCGCGGCCATCGAACCGGCCAGCGGCCGAAAATCGCCTTGCGCCGCACGGGGATTGAGCCACACCAGCGTCGCGGCGCGGCGCCGCAGCCTCGCCATCGCGTGGGCGAGCACGTCGGGCGGGTCGGCGTCCCAGCCGTCGGAGGCGATGATCACCACCGCGCCGCGAAGAGCGTTGCCGTTGGGTGGGGCCAGCAGGGCGCCGAGGCTGCGGCCGATGAACGTGCCGCCGTAGCGGTCGGTGACCTTCGCGTTGGCTTTCTGCAGCGCCACCTCGGCCGAGCGGTGCGACAGCACCGGCGTGAGCCGGGTCAGCGACGTCGAGAACGCGAAGACCTCCGGCCGCAGGCCGTGCCGGCGCAGCGCGGCGGCACGCATGAGATGCAGGTACACCGCGGCGTACGGCTGCATCGAGCGGCTCACGTCGCAGGCCAGGACCACCCGGCGGGGCCGGCGGCGGGGCCGGGTGCGCGCCAATTTCACTGATTCCCAGCCGGTTTCGCGCGAGGCGTTCATCGTGGCGCGCAGGTCGATGCGTTTGCCGCCCGCGCTGGGCTCGAACCGCATGCTGCGGCGCCGCGGCCAGCGCGCGACGCTGGCCTCCAGCCAGGAGCCGAGCAGGCGCAGGTCTTGCGCGTCGAAACGGTCGAACGGCTCGTCGGCGCGGGCGGCGATCCGGCCGGGCAGCAGGTCGGGCAGCAGCACGCTCGTTTCCGCGGACGCGTCGCGGACGGCGGACGCGCGGGTGGCCCAGGGCAGTCGTTGGGCGCCGGCGCTCGGCGGGGCTCCCGCGGGGCGCACCGTGCCGGCCGCCGGCGTCGTGGGGCCGGGCACGGGAAGGACCGGTTCGGGGCCCCGGGCGGCGTCGGCCGGGGCCGCGCCGAACGCCGCCTCGAAAACCGCGTCGAAGGCGGCGAGGTCGTCCATCCTGTTCACCAGGGTGAGCCGCGCCGCCCAATACAGCGCCGACGTCGTGTCCGGCACCAGCAGCCGCAGCGCCTGCACGAAGCCGGCCTGGCCGTCGGCGGACACCTGCACCCCCGCGCCGCGCAGGCGCGCCACCAGGGCGGCCGCGAACGCCGCCAGGTCGACGCCCCGCAACAGCAGTGGGGTGCTCACGGGGCTAACGCCTCCGGCGCAACACCCAGATCAGCACCAGCACGGCGAGCACCGCGGCCGCCGCCGCGCCGTACTTCTTGAGCTGGTCGCCGCCGGCCAGGTCGAGCAGGTCGATGGGTTCGGGCTCCGGGGCCGCGTGCCGCGGCGCGGATTCGGTCGTTGCCGGGCCGGCGGGGCTCGCCGCGGCCGGCGCGTTCTTGGCCGCAAGCTCGGCCTCGAGCGATTCGACGAACTGGCCCAGCAGCTTCTCCGAAACCTGTTGCAGCATGCCGCTGCCGAACTGGGCCAGCTTGCCGACGATTTTCAGGTCGGTGTCGACGGTGACGCTGGTGCGGTCCCCGTCCGACTTCAGCTGGGCGGTGACCGTGGCGGCCGCGTTGCCGGTGCCCCGCGACTCCTTGCCCTTGCCGTCGATGACCGCGCGATACTGCTCGCGGTCCAGCTCGACGAAGTGCACCTTGCCGCTGAACTCGCTGGTCACCGGCCCCACTTTGACCTTGACCTTGCCGAGGTAGTCGTCGCCCTCGTGGCCGGTCAGCTGGGCTCCGGGCATCAGCGGGATCACCTGCTCCAGGTCGCACAGCACGTCCCAGGCCTGATCGATGGGCGCGCTGACGGTGAACTGGTTGGCGATCTTCATGCGGCGGGTCCTCTCAGGTGCGGCTGTATTCGGCGAACGCGTCGCGAATCAGAGTACGGTCGTCCGGAGTCTTGGCCAGAGCCCCCAGGCTGGTGACGGCATTCTGGTCGACGAGATCGGCGACGCCCAGCGATACCAGCGCGGCGACCCAGTCGATCGTCTCGGCGACGCCGGGCGGCTTGTCCAGGTCGAGGTCGCGGACGCGGCCGATGAACTGCGTCGCGTGCTCGATCAGCGGCGCCGTCGCGCCGGGCACGGTCCGGCGGACGATCGCGGCGGCCCGTGCGGGCTCCGGATAATCGATCCAGTGGTACAGGCAGCGGCGGCGCAGCGCGTCGTGCAGGTCGCGGCTGCGATTGGAGGTCAGCACCGCGATCGGCGGGCGCTCGGCGACGAAGGTGCCCAGCTCGGGGACGGTCACGGCGGATTCCCCGAGGAATTCCAGCAGCAGCGCCTCGAATTCGTCGTCGGCGCGGTCGATTTCGTCGATCAGCAGCACCGGAGGGGCCGGGCCGCGGTGCCGCACGCAGCGCAGGATGGGCCGGTCGACGAGGTATTGCTCGGTGTAGAGGTCCGCCTCCTCGATGCCCCTGCCGCCGGCCTCGGCCAGCCTGATCGACAACAGCTGGCGCTGGTAGTTCCAGTCGTAGAGCGCCTCGCTGGCGGTCAGCCCCTCGTAGCACTGCAGCCGCACCAGCTCGGTGTCCAGCACCGCCGCAAGGGTTTTCGCGGCCGTGGTCTTGCCGACGCCGGGCTCCCCTTCCAGCAGCAGCGGGCGACCGAGCGTGACCGCCAGGTAGATCGCCGCGGCGGTTCCCGCGTCGAGCAGGTAGTCCTGGGCGTCGAAGCGGGCGACGACGTCGTCGACATCGGTGAAAGGGGCTGAGCACATCAGGACTTCACCAGCCGGCGGTAGTCGTCCCAGGTGTCGACGTCGAGCGGGATCCGGCCGTCGACGGCGAGCTCGCGGACGTGGCACCGGCCCGACTCCGCGATCTTCCACACCGCCTTGTCGCCGTGCAGCTCGCGGAGTTCCCCGAACACGCTGCGGCCCAACCAGAACGGATGCCCGATGCCGTCGGCGTAGCGGCACACCGCGATCTCGGCGCCCGGCCCCTCGTCGAGCAATCGCCGCAGCGTGGCCGTCTGTACGCCGGGCTGATCGCCGAGCATCAGCACGATCCCGTCGGCCCGCGGATCAACCACGTCCAGCGCGGCCCGCAGCGAGGCCGCGCACCCGGTTGCCGGATCCTCGACGCCCACCACGTCGGTCCCGTCGAGGCACACCGCGGCGCGCACCTGCTGGGCCGCGCCGCCGAGGGTGACGATGAGCTGGTCGAACCCTGCGCCGCGGGCCACCCCGAGGGTGGCGCCCAACAGGGTCGTATCCCGGTATGGCAGCAGCTGTTTGGGGGTTCCGAGCCGGCGCGAACGGCCGGCCGCCAGCACGACACCGGTGACGGTCATGCGCCAGCTTTCCCGGCGGCGAACGCCGCGCGGCAGCCGGGGCCGCAGAACCAGTAATCCGCGCCGGACACCCGCAGGTGCTCGGTGTCGGGCCCGATCGTCACCGTCATGCCGCACACCGGATCGACCGCCCCGCACGTCTCGATCGGCGTCGCGACCGCGCGGCACAGGCCGCCGTCGCGGATGCCGGCGACCAGCTCGGCCGCGATCGAGACCGCGATCTCCGCCGGCGTCTTGGCCCCAATGGCCAGTCCGACCGGGGTGTGCACCCGGGCCTGCTCGTCGTCGGAGAGGTCGAGTTGGCCGAGGACGGCGGCGCCGCGCACCCTGCTGGCCACCAGCCCGACGTACCCGACGCCGTGATCCAGTGCCGCGCGGATGATTTCGGCCTCCGGGCCGCCGTGGCTGGCGATCACCACCGCGGTGGCCGCGCCGACGTCGGTGCCGCGGCGGACGTCGTAGCCGAGTACTCCGCACAGCTGGGCCAGCGCCTCGGCGATCGGGGTGGCCCCGTGGATCTCGATCAGCGGCGCCGGCAGTTGCGGGGTCAAGAAGATCTCCAGCGATCCGCCGGACAGGCACGGGTTGACGACGACGCAGGCGCCGGGCGCCTCGGGAAAATGCACGTCGCCGTCGGGCAGCACCCGCAGCAACACGCTCTCGCCCGCCTGCAGCGCGCCCAGCGCCGCCTTGCGGACGGAGTTCTGGGCGCACTGGCCACCGACGAAGCCCTCGATGGTGCCGTCCGCCAACAGGATTGCCTCGTCGCCCGGGTAGGACGAGGTCGGCGGCTGGGCGCGCACCACGGTTGCGTGCACGAAGGGCGTCCGTGCCGCCAACAGCTGCTGTGCGCGCTCACTGATCCTCATCTAGATCGGCGGCCTCGCTCTGCCCTGCATCGCCTCCCAGACCCGCGACGGCGTCAGCGGCATGTCGGCGTGCCGAACCCCGAACGGCGCCAACGCATCCACCACCGCGTTCACCACCGCAGGAGGTGAGCCCACGGTCGCCGACTCGCCGATGCCCTTGGCGCCGATCGGGTGATGCGGCGACGGCGTCAGCGTGTGACCGGTCTCCAGGTGCGGCACCTCCATCGCGGTCGGGATCAGGTAATCCATCAGCGACCCGCCCAGGCAGTTGCCGTCGGAGTCGAACGCGATCATCTCCATCAACGCCATCCCGATGCCGTCGACGATGCCGCCGTGCACCTGGCCCTCGATGATCATCGGGTTGATCCGCGTGCCGCAGTCGTCGACGGCCAGGAAGCGTCGGACCTTGACCACCGCGGTGCCCGGATCCACGTCCACCACACAGAAATACGCGCCGTAGGGATAGGTGAGGTTCGACGGGTTGTAGCAGACCTCGGCGTCCAGCCCGCCCTCGATGCCCTCGGGCAGGTCGCCGGCCCCGTGCGCGCGCATCGCGATGTCCTGGATCGTCACCGACGCCGACGGGTCGCCCTTGACGTGGAAGGTGCCCTTCTCCCACTCCAGGTCGGCGACCGAGGCCTCGAGCATGCCCGAGGCGATGATCTTCGCCTTGTCGCGCACCTTGCGCGCCACCAGCGCCGCCGCCCCACCCGAGACGGGGGTGGACCGGCTCCCGTAGGTGCCCAGCCCGAACGGCGTCTGGTCGGTGTCGCCGTGTACCACCTCGATGTCGTCGGGCGGGATGCCCAGCTCCTCGGCGACGATCTGCGCGAACGTCGTCTCATGCCCCTGACCCTGGCTCTGAACCGACAGCCGCACAACGGCTTTGCCCGTCGGGTGCACGCGCAGCTCGCAGCCGTCGGCCATGCCGAGGCCCAGGATGTCCATGTCCTTGCGCGGGCCGGCGCCGACGGCCTCGGTGAAGAAGGCCATGCCGATGCCCATCAGCTCACCCCGCTCGCGCTTCGCGGCCTGCTCGGCTCGCAGCGCGTCGTAGCCGATCATGTCCATGGCCTTGCGCATGGTGGTCTCGTAGTCACCCGAGTCGTAGGTCCAGCCGGTCTTGCTCTGGTACGGGAACTGCTCCGGCCGCAACAGGTTTCGCAGCCGCAGCTCGGCCGGGTCCATCTTGAGCTCGAAGGCCAGGCAGTCGACCAGCCGCTCGACGAAGTACACCGCCTCGGTGATCCGGAACGAGCACGCGTAGGCCACCCCGCCGGGCGCCTTGTTGGTGTACACGGCGGTCATGTGACAGTAGGCGGCTTCGAGGTCGTAGCTGCCGGTGAACACGCCGAAGAAGCCGGCCGGATATTTCGTCGGCGCCGCCTGGCCGTTGAACGCGCCGTGGTCGGCGAGCACGTTGGACCGGATCGCCAGGATCTTGCCGTCGTTGGTCGCGGCGATCTCGCCGACCATGATGTAGTCGCGGGCGAAGCTGGTGGACGTCAGGTTCTCGCTGCGGTCCTCCATCCACTTCACCGGCTTGCCCAGCAGCAGCGAGCCGACGATCGCGCACACGTAGCCGGGATAGATCGGCACCTTGTTGCCGAAGCCGCCGCCGATGTCCGGCGAGATCACCCGGATCTTGTGCTCGGGCAGGCCGGCGACCAACGCGTACAGCGTGCGGTGGGCGTGCGGCGCCTGCGAGGTGGTCCACAGCGTGAGCTTGCCGGTCACCGGGTCCAAATCGGCCACCGCGCCGCAGGTTTCCATCGGCGCGGGGTGCACCCGGGGGTAGACGATCTCCTGCTTGACGACGACGTCGGCGCGCGCGAACGCCGCCTCGGTGGCGGCCGCGTCGCCGGTCTCCCAGTCGAAGATGTGGTTGTCGGTCTTGCCGTCCAGGTCGGTGCGGATCACCGGCGCGGACGGCTCGAGCGCCTTGCGCACGTCGACGACGGGATCCAGCGGGTCGTAGTCGACGTCGATCAGCTCCAGCGCGTCGCGGGCCGAATACCGGTCCTCGGCGACGACGAACGCCACCTCCTGGCCCTGGAAGCGCACCTTGTCGGTGGCCAGCACGGCCTGCACGTCGTTGGACAGCGTCGGCATCCACGCCAGGCCCTTCTCGGCCAGGTCGGCGCCCGTCACCACCGCCTTGACCTTCGGATGCGCAAGGGCCGCAGTCACTTCGATGCCGGCGATGCGGGCGTGCGCGTACGGCGAGCGCAGGATGGCCAGGTGCAGCATGCCCGGCAGCGCCACGTCGTCGACGTAGGTGCCGCGGCCGCGGATGAAGCGCGGGTCTTCCTTACGGAGCATCCGGCCGTGGCCGCACGGCTTTTGGTCGTTGTCGGCCGTGTCTTCGGGCGAGGGCGGGCGCGACTCGATGGTGGTCATGACGTCACCTCGCTCGTGCTGTGCTGCGCCGCCCACTGGATGGACCGCACGATGGTCGTGTATCCCGTGCACCGGCAGATCTGCCCGGAGATCGCCTCGCGGATGGTGTCCTCGTCGGGATGGGGGTCGCGGTCGAGCAGGGCACGGGCGGTGATCATCATCCCCGGTGTGCAGAAGCCGCACTGCAGCCCGTGGCAGCGCATGAACCCTTCCTGCACGGGGTCCAGCTGACCGTTGACCGCGAGCCCTTCGACGGTCCGGACGCTGTGCCCCGACGCCATCACGGCCAGCATCGTGCACGACTTCACCGGCACGCCGTCCACGTCGACCACGCACGTCCCGCAGTTGCTGGTGTCGCAGCCCCAGTGTGTTCCGGTGAGCCGCAACTGATCCCGCAGGAAGTGCACCAGCAGCGTCCGGGGCTCGACCTCGGCGGTGACCTGCTCGCCGTTGACGGTCATAGTGACCTGCATGATCAATTCCCTTCTGCGCGCACGCGTTCCGCGGCGGTGCGCAGCGTGCGGATGGTCAGTTCGGAGGCGAGGTGCCGCTTGTACTCCGCCGTGCCGCGCACGTCGGTCACCGGATCGCAGGCCGCGGCGGCGCGGCGGCCCGCCTCGGCGAAGGTCTCCTCGGTGGCCGGCCGTCCGACCAGGGCAGCCGCCAGCTCGGCCAGCGCGCCCGGGTCGGGGTTGACCGCCGTCAGGCCCACCCGCGCGGCCACGATGTCGGTGCCGTCCAGCGTGACGGCCGACCCGGCCGCCGTCACCGCCCAGTCCCCCACGCGCCGCTCCACCTTGGCGTAGGCGCTGGACGTGTTGAGCCGCACCGGGATTCGGGCCTCGACCAGGATCTCGTTGTGGGCCAGGGTGGTTTCGTAGGGCCCGGCGACGAACTCGTCGATCGGTATTTCGCGTTCGCCCGCGGGCCCGCGGGCCAGGCACACCGCGTCCAGCACGGTGCAGACCGTCACCAGGTCCTCGGCCGGATCGGCCTGGCAGAGCGAGCCGCCCAGGGTGCCGCGATTGCGGACAACCGGGTCGGCGATCACCCGTTCGGCGTCGCGGAAGATCGGGCACACGGCGGCCAGGGTGTCGGACTCCAGGATCTCGCGGTGACGGGTCATGGCGCCGATGCGCACCAGCGTCGGGTCGGTGATCACGTAGCCGAGCTCGGGCGCCAGGTCGTTGATGTCGACGAGGTACTCCGGGTTGGCGATGCGCAGCTTCATCATGGGCAGCAGGCTGTGCCCGCCAGCGATCACCCGCGCCCCCTCCCCCAGCCGATCCAGCAGCCCGACGGCGTGGTCGACGCTGGTTGCGCGTTCGTATTCGAAGGGTCCCGGTACTTGCATTGCAGCAGTGTCAGCCGCGCTGACAGGGCCGTCAATAGCGAGTTAAGTAATCGTTTAACTCGTCGCCGACCTGCGCGTCGTGGTGGATGCGGCCGGTCGTTTCGGTCAGCGGGCGGCCCCCGCCGCCCCAGCGCTTGGCGATGATGTCGGCGGCGATCGACACCGCGGTCTCCTCCGGCGTGCGGGCGCCGAGGTCCAGCCCGATGGGGCTGGACAGCCGGGCCAGCTGGGCGTCGGTCAGCCCCGCGGCGCGCAGCCGGCTCATCCGGTCGTCGTGGGTGCGGCGCGATCCCATCGCGCCGATGTATCCGACGCGGGGCAGCCCGAGCGCCACCTCCAGCACGGGGACGTCGAACTTCGGGTCGTGGGTGAGCACGCAGATCACCGTGTTCTCGTCGACGGCGCCCGCCTGCGCCTGGGCCGCGAGGTAGCGGTGCGGCCAGTCGACGACGACGTGGTCGGCCGTCGGGAACCGCACCGGCGTGGCGAAGACCGCGCGGGCGTCGCACACGGTCACCCGGTAGCCGAGGAACGAGCCCTGCTGCGCGAGGGCCGCCGCGAAGTCGATGGCGCCGAAGACCAGCATCCGCGGGCGCGGCGCGAAGCTGGAGACGAACACCTCCATGCCGTCGCCGAGGCGCTGCCCGTCGGGCCCGTACTTGAGGACCTCGCTGCGGCCGACCGCCAGCAGGCCGCGCGCGTCGTCGGCGACCGCCGCGTCGGCGCGCGTCGAGCCCAGCGATCCCGCGACGGGGCTTGTGGGGTCGGGCCGGACCACGATCCGCCGCCCCACCCACCGCGCGTCCGGGTGGCCGATGACCGTCGCGACCGCGACGGGACGGTTCTCGCCGATGTCGTCGGCGACGGCGCCGAGCTCGGGGAACGTCGCCCGCGAAATCGGCTCGACGAAGACGTCGATGATCCCGCCGCACGTCAGGCCGACGGCGAACGCGTCGCCATCGCTGACCCCGTAGCGCTCCAGCCGCGGCGTGCCGGTCTTCGCCACCTCGGTCGCGACGTCGTACACCGCGCCCTCCACGCAGCCGCCCGACACCGAACCGGCCACGGTGCCGTCGGGCGCCACCACCATCGAGGCCCCGGCCGGCCGCGGCGCGGACCGAAAGGTCCGCACCACCGTCCCGAGCCCCGCGGTGTCACCGGCGCGCCAGACCGACACCAGCTGGGCAAGCACGTCACGCACACTCTCAAAGTAGGCTCATGGCGTGACTCCGGCTCAACTTCGGGCCTATTCGGCAGTGGTCCGCCTGGGTTCGGTGCGGGCCGCCGCGGCGGAGCTGGGTGTTTCCGACGCCGGCATCTCGATGCTGGTGACCGCCCTGCGCAAGGAGCTCGACGATCCCCTGTTCACCAGGACCGGCGCGGGGCTGGCGTTCACGCCCGGCGGGCTGCGCCTGGCCAGCCGCGCGGTCGAAATCCTCGGGCTGCAGCAACAAACGGCGATCGAGGTCACCGAGGCCGCGCACGGGCGCCGGCTGCTGCGGATCGCGGCGTCCACCGCGTTCGCCGAACACGCCGCGCCCGGCCTGATCGAGCTGTTCTCGTCGCGCGCCAACGACCTGTCGGTGGAGTTGAGCGTGCACCCGACGAGCCGGTTCCGGGACCTGATCTGCTCGCGCGCCGTCGACATCGCGATCGGGCCGGTGAGCGAGGGTTCGATCGCGCCCGACGACACGATCTTCGTCCGCCCGTTCCTGAAATATCAGATCATCGCCGTCGCGGCGCCGAACAGCCCGGTGGCGGCGGGGATTCCGGCGCCGGCGCTGCTGCGCCAGCAACAGTGGATGCTCGGCCCGTCGGCGGGCAGCGTCGACGGCGAGATCGCAAACATGTTGCGCGGCTTGGCCATTCCCGAGTCGCAGCAGCGCATCTTCCAGAGCGACGCCGCCGCGCTCGAGGAGGTGCAGCGGGTCGGCGGGGTCGGCCTGACGATCGGTTTCGCCGTCGCGAAGGATCTGGCGGCCGGGCGGTTGACCCACGTGTCCGGCCCCGGCCTGGACCGCTCCGGCGAGTGGGGCGCGGCGACGCTAGCCCCCTCGGTGCGCCAGCCCGCCGTGTCCGAGCTGGTCCGCTTCATCACCACCCCGAGGTGCACCCAGGCGATGATCCGCGGCTCCGGCGTCGGCGTGACGCGCTTCCGCCCGAAAGTGCATGTGACGCTGTGGAGTTGAGGGTGTGCTCACGGCTTTGCGTGTGCATCCTGGGCGACGACACGCCGGCTGACCGCGCCACTGGTTCACACTCAAGGTCAGGGATTCACACTCGACCCGGCGAGAGGCGGCCATGACGCGCCCCGACGACACCGCGGGCTGGCGCGAGGTCGCCGACCGGCTCACCCCCGAGCAGGCCGCGGGGTTCGAACTCCAGGAACGATCCGGCGACGACCCGGCCACCATGCGGGCCATGGCCGACGAGCTGGCGGCCGCGAACGCCACCGCCGTCATGTCCGGTCAGATCGCCGCCCCGCCCGACGCGACGCGCCTCTACGGCTGGCAGACTCACGGCGAGCGGACGTGGCGCGAATTCGACTGCAGCACAAGGCAGGTCGGGTCGGCCGTCGTCCGCGTGCGGGGCCAGCAGTTCGCCGACGGCAGCTGCGAGCGCTGGATCAGCGTGTCGGCCACCCATGACGAAGAGTTTCAGGCCGAGCAGGCCCGCGAGCTGGCGGCGGCGTTGCAGGCGGTGGCCGACGAGGCCGACCGGCTGGCGTAGCCGTGCGGCATTCGCGGCCGGCTACCACGCGCGCGACAGGTCCGCATGCTGGCGGATCCAGGCGTGCATCGCGATCCCGGCGGCCACCCCGGCGTTGATGCTGCGCGTGGAGCCGAATTGGGCGATCGACACCGTCAGCGCCGCGCCGGCCCGCAGGTCGTCGGTGATGCCGGGGCCCTCCTGACCGAACACCAGCAGGCAATCCCGCGGCAGCGCAGTCTGTTCCAGCCGCTGCGCGCCGGGGACGTTGTCCACGGCGACCACGGTCAGGGCGGCACCGGCGGCGAAGTCCAGCAACTCGGCGGTGCTGTCGTGGTGGCACAGCCGCTGATAGCGGTCGGTCACCATGGCGCCGCGGCGATTCCAGCGCCGTCGCCCGACGATGTGCACGGTGTGGACCGCGAAGGCGTTGGCCGTGCGCACCACCGAGCCGATGTTGGCGTCGTGGCCGAAGTTCTCGATCGCCACGTGCAACCGGTGGCGGCGCCGGTCGATGTCGGCGATGACCGCTTCCCGGGTCCAGTACCGGTAGGCGTCGACGACGTTGCGAGTGTCGCCGTCGCGCAACAGGTTCGGGTCGTAGCGCGGGTCGTCGGGGGGATCGCCCGGCCAGGGCCCGACGCCGCCGGCCGTCGTTCCCCATTCGGTGGGCCCGGGCCCGCTCATCGCTGCGTCCACACCCCGGCGTGGGTGCCGTCCACCGCCACCGTCGCGTACAGCAGCGCCTCGTTGATCTCGCCCTGGGTGCACAGCGAGGCGTTGACGCGCACCGAATCCAGCGACGCGTCGGGCAGGATCAGCACCGACGACCCGTACGTCGCGCAGGCCGGGTTCAGGCCCCGGCCGGGCAGCGTCGGCGAGACGAGCAGCATCAGCGGGCCGCCGCGCTTGGCGGAGTCGTCGCGATACCGGTCCGCCACCGCGGTGGCCTCCAATCCCAGCAGCATGAAGCCGTTGCCGCTGAACGCCGCCGGGTCGCCGAGCTGAGCCTTGGTCACCGGGGCGCCGTCGGCGCGCCATGCCGACAGGCTGACGGTCTTGACCACCAGGCCGGTGTCGTTGGCGTTCGTCGGCGGCAGCCCGACCGGAAACGCCGCGGGGTAGGCCGCCGAGGTGTTGGCTATCCGGTCGCGCGGGGAGTAGCCGTACACGCCCCGCACCTGGCTCCGATCCTTCAGCGGCCCAAGGCAAACCGTGCCCGTCAGCCGGCCGGCGGGCGCGGAGAGCGCGTGCTGGATGTCGTGCACGCTGTTCATCGCGTCGTCGCAGCTGCCCAGGCCGGCCGCCTCGATCGGGTGCGCCAGCGCACCGTAGAGCCCGAAGCGGATGTCCTCGGGTTTGGCGTGCGCCGCCTTCGGATCCGTCGGCGAGGCGTCCACGTCGACCAGCACGTAGTCGCCGTCCCAGCGCAGGTTCGACACCGACATGTTCCAGCCGAGCAGCGCCAGCGCCTCGCCCAGCCGCGCGCCCTGGGCGCCGTAGGGCCGCACGGGCTGGTTGGAGCCCGAACACCCGACCAGGATTGCGGCGATGGCGAGCAGTGCGACGAGACCGCACGCGGCGCGGCGAGCCGCAGCGGTCACAGGGGGCGCAGCAGCCCCTCGCGAGGGCGCGCGACGTTTTGCCCGCCTCGTAGCGACAACGGAGCCGCCCGGCATCGTCGCGGCGCCTGTGACAGTTGATCCGCGCAGTGCTTTCACCGACGCCCTAGCCCAGCCCCAGATCGGCCAGGCCCAGCAGGCTGCGGTACGAAACACCCTCGGCCTCGATGGCCTCGGCCGCGCCGGTGGCGCGGTCCACCACGGTGGCCACGCCGATCACGTCGCCGCCCGCCTCCTGAACCGCCCGCACCGCCGTCAGCGCCGAGCCGCCCGTGGTGCTGGTGTCCTCGACCACCAGAGCCCGCCGGCCGGCGACCTCGGAGCCCTCGATCAGCCGTTGCAGCCCATGGGTTTTCGCCGACTTGCGGACGACGAACGCGTCGATCGGGCGGCCGGGCGCGTGCATGATCGCCGTCGCGACGGGGTCGGCGCCCAGCGTCAGGCCGCCGACGACCGCGTAGTCCCAGTCGGCGGTGAGGTCGCGCATCAGCACGCCGATCAGCGCGGAGGCCCGGTGCTGCAGGGTGGCGCGACGCAGGTCGACGTAGTAGTCGGCCTCCTTGCCCGACGACAGCGTCACCCGGCCGTGCACCACCGACAGCCGTCGTACCAGCTCGGCCAGCTCCTCGCGCGGGTCAGGTTCGGCCACGACCGCCCCCTACTCGCCGCGTCGCCGCCCGGGCCAGCCGCCGCGGGATCAGCCGCCCGGCTGTGACGATCGCCTTGTACTGGCGGCCCGGAATGCTGATCACCTTGCCGGCGGCGATGTCGGCCAGGCTCCGGGCGACGACGTCGTCGACCTCGAGCCACAGGAACGACGGCAGCTTGGACATCTCGATGCCGGCCCTGGTGTGGAATTCGGTGCGCACGTATCCCGGGCACACGGCGTGCACCCCGACCCCGGTGCCCTGCAGGCCGACGGCCAGGCCCTCGCTGAACGAGATCACCCACGCCTTGGACGCCGAATAGGTCGACCCGCGGCCCGGGACCAGCCCGGCGACGCTGGCGATGTTGATGACGGTGCCGGCGCCGGCGTCGAGCATGGCCGGCAGGGCGGCGCGGGTGAGGTGCATGACCGCGGTGACGTTGACGTCGAGCTGCGACTGCAGCAGCGCCGGGTCGGTGCTCCAGAAGTCACCGGAGGTGCCGAAGCCGGCGTTGTTCACCAACACCCTGACCCCGGCGGCAAGACGGTCGCAGACCTTGGCGCGGTCGGCGGGATCGGCCAGGTCGGCGGGCAGGATCTCGATGCCGCCGGCCTCGCCCTCGAGCTCGCCCGCCAGTCGGGTCAGCCGGTCCACGTCCCGGGCGACCAGCACCAGGTCGTAGCCGTCGCGCGCGTAGCGTCGCGCGTAGCCGGCGCCGATCCCGGACGTAGGCCCGGTGATCAGGGCTACGGGGCGAGGCATGAGCGACAGTGTAATGACGGGGAACTAGCGATCATGGGCGCGTCCCCGGCCCACCCCCGCGCTGTCAGCGCTGGTAGTTGGAGGCCTGGTTGCCGTTGCGGCCGGTGGGCGGCGGGCGGCGAAGGGATTCCGTGCGAGCGTCGTCGCGCCGCAGCGGCTCGGGCTCGCGGCGGGCCGCGTCACCGAGCAGCCCGGACACGTCCTGCCCGGAGCGCCGCGACGGTAACTCCGCCCGCGCGGCGGGCGCCAGGGGGCGGCTCGGCGCGGCATTGCGAAGTCCCGCAGGCGAACCCGCCTCGGCCGGGACCTCCTGGGGCACGGGCGGCAACACCCGCAGCAGGTCATTGAACTGGCGGACCGTGCGCAGCCCCTCGTCCCACTGGGTGCGCGTGCTGGCGATCGGCATCGCGACCAGGGTCCAGTTCTGCTCGTTCCACATGATCTCGGCGCAGTCCGGGGCGGTGTGCGCGAAGGTGACCATGCGGCGGTCACACGCCCGACGGGCGGCGTCGAGGTTGGTGGAGTACACCATCCGCGGGCCGATGGCGCCCAGCAGCCAAATGTCGCTCTCCCGTGGCTCTTTGAGCCCCTTGAGCCGCAGGTCCACCACGACGTTGGTGCCCACCTTGCGGTGCAGCGCGATCACGGTGGCGACCTCCTCGAGGTCGAAGATGTACACCGCCTCGCCGCGGATCTGGCCCAGCACGACGTTGTGGGCGGGGACGTCGCCGACCGTGGAGATCACGCCGCGCTTCCACCGCTTGAGGATGTCGGAGGATTCCCGCTCGTAGTCGAAGCCGTGCGAGCGCGCCCACGACCTACGGCGCCTGCTGCGGCCGCGGCGTCGATCGAGGTCGACGTACAGCAGCACGCCCGCACCGACAAAGCACAGTGCGGACAGCGTGAACCAAAGGGGGACCATCCCACACAGGGTATCTGCTGTTTGGCCGGAACACAGAATCCGACCAGGTCACAACCCAGTTACAGGTCGTGGCGATCGCGAGGGCGGCGAAGCCGGCCGAAGCGGGTCGCCACCGTCGGTGTCGTGGCGATCGCGAGGGCGGCGAAGCCTGCCGAAGCGGGTCGCCACCGTCGGTGTCTTGGGGGGACACTCGCGCCGAACGTCGACTTGTTGGGCGATTTCGGATGAAATCCCGACAACAAGTCGACGTTCGAGCGGACCGTCAGCCCAGGACCAGCGAGTCGCCGTCCGGGCTGACGTTGACGGGCACCACGTCCCCGTCGTGCACGTCGCCGGCCAGCAGCATCTTGGCCAGCTGGTCGCCGATCGCCTGCTGCACGAGCCGACGCAGCGGGCGCGCGCCGTACACGGGGTCGAACCCGCGCTGCGCCAGCCAGCGCTTGGCCGGCAGCGACACCTCCAGCTGCAGCCGCCGTTGCGCCAACCGCTTGCCCAGCTGCGCGAGCTGGATGTCGACGATCTCCACCAGCTCCTCGGGGTTGAGCCCCTCGAAGATCAGCACGTCGTCGAGGCGGTTGATGAACTCCGGCTTGAACGCCGAGCGCACCGCCGCCATCACCTGCTCCTCGCTGCCGCCCGACCCGAGGTTGGACGTCAGGATGAGGATGGTGTTGCGGAAATCGACCGTGCGGCCCTGCCCGTCGGTGAGCCGGCCCTCGTCGAGCACCTGCAGCAGGACGTCGAACACGTCCGGATGCGCCTTCTCGATCTCGTCGAACAGCACCACCGTGTAGGGCCGGCGGCGCACCGCCTCGGTCAGCTGACCGCCCTGGTCGTAGCCGATGTAGCCGGGGGGCGCGCCGACCAGGCGGGCCACCGAGTGCTTCTCGCCGTATTCGCTCATGTCGATGCGAACCATGGCCCGGTCGTCGTCGAACAGGAAGTCGGCCAGCGCCTTGGCCAGCTCGGTCTTGCCGACGCCGGTCGGTCCCAGGAACATGAACGAACCGGTGGGACGGTTGGGGTCGGCGACCCCGGCGCGAGAGCGCCGAACCGCGTCGGACACGGCCTGCACGGCCTTCTTCTGCCCGACGACGCGCTTGCCCAGCTCGTCCTCCATCCGCAGCAGCTTGGCGGTCTCGCCCTCCAGCAGCCGCCCGGCCGGGATGCCCGTCCACGCCGACACCACGTCGGCGATGTCGTCGGGACCGACCTCCTCCTTGAGCATCACGTTCTCGCGGGCCTCCGCCTGCGGCAGCGCGGCGTCGAGCTTCTTCTCCACCTCCGGGATGCGCCCGTACCGCAGCTCGGCGGCCTTGGCCAGGTCGCCGTCGCGCTCGGCGCGCTCGGACTCCCCGCGCAACGCCTCCAGCTGTTCCTTGAGCTCGCGGACGATGTCGATCGCGCTCTTCTCGTTCTGCCACCGGGTGGTCAGCTCGGCCAGCTTCTCCTTCTGGTCGGCCAGCTCGGCGCGCAGCTTGTCCAGGCGCTCCTTGGACGCCTCGTCCTCTTCCTTCTCCAGCGCCATCTCCTCGATCTCGAGGCGGCGCACCAGGCGCTCGACCTCGTCGATCTCGACCGGCCGCGAGTCGATCTCCATCTTCAGCCGGCTGGCGGCCTCGTCGACCAGGTCGATGGCCTTGTCCGGCAGGAAGCGGGCGGTGATGTAGCGGTCGGACAGGGTGGCCGCGGCGACCAGCGCCGAGTCGGTGATGCGCACGCCGTGGTGCACCTCGTAGCGGTCCTTCAGGCCGCGCAGGATGCCGACGGTGTCCTCCACCGACGGCTCGCCGACGAACACCTGCTGGAAGCGGCGCTCCAGCGCGGCGTCCTTCTCGATGTACTTGCGGTACTCGTCGAGCGTGGTGGCGCCGACCAGCCGCAGCTCGCCGCGGGCCAGCATCGGCTTGATCATGTTGCCGGCGTCCATCGCGCCCTCGCCGGTCGCGCCGGCCCCGACGATCGTGTGCAGCTCGTCGATGAAGGTGATGATCTGCCCCGCCGAGTTCTTGATGTCGTCGAGGACGGCCTTGAGCCGTTCCTCGAACTCGCCGCGGTACTTCGCGCCGGCCACCATCGAGCCCAGGTCCAGGCTGATGACGGTCTTGTTGCGCAGGCTCTCGGGCACGTCGCCGGCGACGATGCGCTGCGCCAGGCCCTCCACGATCGCGGTCTTGCCGACGCCGGGCTCACCGATGAGCACCGGGTTGTTCTTGGTGCGACGGCTCAAAACCTGCACGACGCGGCGGATCTCGTTATCGCGGCCGATGACCGGGTCGAGTTTGCCCTCGCGGGCCCGGCCGGTCAGGTCGGTGGAGTACTTTTCCAGCGCCTGGTAGGTGGCCTCCGGGTCGGCGCTGGTGACCCGCGCGCTGCCGCGGACCTTGACGAAGGCCTCCCGCAGCGCCTGCGGGGACGCGCCGTGGCCGGTCAGCAGCTTCGCGACGTCCGAGTCGCCGGTGGCCAGCCCGACCATCAGGTGCTCGGTCGAGACGAACTCGTCGTCCATCTCGGTGGCCAGGTGCTGGGCGGTGGTGATGGCCGCCAGCGATTCGCGCGACAGCTGCGGTTGCGAGCTGGCGCCGCTGGCCTGGGGCAGCTGGTTCAGAATGCGTTCCGCTTCGGCGCGGATGGTGGCGGGCTCGACACCGACGGCCTCCAGCAGCGGCGCGGCGATGCCGTCGTTCTGCGTCAGCAGCGCCAACAGCAGGTGGGCGGGCCTGATCTCGGGGTTGCCCGCGGCCGAGGCCGCCTGCAGGGCCGACGTCAGAGCCGCCTGCGTTTTGGTAGTCGGGTTGAAAGAGTCCACGAACTGTCTCCCTTCGAAGTCCAGAAAGGGGGGTAGGGAAAATGCTTGTCGCGTTGTTCAACGTCGTCAAGGTTGAGTCTGTTCCGCTCAAGTCTAGCTTTTTCGCTTGCGAGCTTAGAATCGGGCCCCGTGAGCCTCGAGGACCCGGATTCGCTGCGGGTGCTGCGCGACGGGTTCGATCAGGAGCTCGTCCGCCGGTTCTATACCCACTGGTTCGCCCTCGACGTCTCCGTGCGCGACCTGTTTCCGCCCGAAATGGAGGCGCAGCGAGCCGCCTTCGCGCACGCGTTGCACTGGGTCTACGGGGAACTGGTCGAGCAGCGCGCCGCCGAGCCCGTGGCCTTCCTGGCCCAGCTCGGCCGCGACCACCGCAAGTTCGGGGTGCTGCCGAGCCACTACGACTCGCTGCGGCGCGCGCTGTACGCCACGCTTCGAGACCACCTCGGCGAGGCGTGGACCGACGCCGTCGCCCAGGCCGCCGAGCAGTCGCTCAACCTGATCACCGGGGTGATGCGCGGGGCCGCCGACGCCGACGAGGGGCCGGCGTGGTGGGACGGCACGGTCATCGAGCACATGCGGGTCTCGCGCGACCTGGCCGTCGTTCGGCTGCAAGTCGACCGCCCGATCGACTATTACCCGGGCCAGTACGTCGACGTCCACGTTCCGCAGTGCCCGCGGCGCTGGCGCTACCTGTCCCCGTCGATCCCGGCCGAGCCGGGCGGCGGCATCGAGTTCCACGTCCGCCAGGTGCCCGGCGGCCTGGTCAGCACCGCGATCGTCAACGAAACGCGGCCCGGCGATCGGTGGCGGCTCTCCAGCCCGCACGGCGGCCTACGGGTCGACCGCGACGGCGGGGACGTGCTGATGGTCGCCGGCAGCACCGGCCTGGCGCCGCTGCGGGCGCTGATCATGGACCTGTCCCGCTACGCGGTGAACCCGCGCGTGCACCTGTTCTTCGGCGCCCGCTACCGCTGCGAGCTCTACGACCTGCCCACGCTGTGGCAGGTCGCGCAGCACAACCCGTGGCTGTCGGTCACGCCGGTTTCGGAGTACGGCCGCGACCCCTCGTGGGCCGCCGACTACCCCGACCCCACGCCCCCGCGCGGGCTGCACGTGCACCAGACCGGCCGCCTGCCCGACGTGGTGACCAAGTACGGCGGCTGGGGTGACCGGCAGATCCTGATCTGCGGCGGACCCGACATGGTCCGCGCCACCAAGGCCGCCCTGATCGCCAAAGGGGCCCCGCCCGAACGCATCCAGCACGATCCGCTATCCAGGTGAGCCGAGGTAAGCCATGCAGACCGTCACCCTGACCGACCCGTCCTCGCCGGTGGCCGCGCAGTTCGTGCCCGAGGCGGGCATGATCGGCACCTCGCTGACCGACTCGGGAACCGAGTTGCTCGGTCAGCGTCGCGGCCTGCAGGCGTACGTCGAGGCGGGCAAGACGATGGGCATCCCGATCCTGTATCCGTGGGCGAATCGGTTGGGCGACAACACCTATACCGCGCAGGGCGCGACGGTGACGCTCACGCCCGGCGAGAACGGCGTGCGCGCCGACCCGAACGGGCTGCCCATCCACGGCACCCTGGCCGCCTACCCCGGGTGGCGGGTGACGGCGCAATCCGAGAACGAGGTGAGCGCCGAGGTCGATTTCGAAGCCGACCCGAAGTTGTTGGCCAGCTTCCCCTTTCCGCACCTGCTCGCGGTGACGGTGCGGCTGGCCGACCGGGAGCTGACCGTCGCCACCACGGTCACCGCGACCGGCGACACGGCAGTTCCGCTGTGCTTCGGTTTCCACCCCTACCTGCGCCTGCCCGGCGTGCCCCGCGGCGAGTGGATCATCGAGACCCCGCCGCTGCGGCATGTGTTGCTCGACGACAAGGGGCTGCCCACCGGCGAATCGGAACCGTGGGAGGAGCGCGAAGAAGCGTTGGGCGACAAGAATTTTGACGACGCCTACGACCAGGTTGCCGACGGCGCGGCGTTCGCGGTGTCCGGCGGCGGGCGCCGCCTGGAGGTGCATTTTCACCGCGGCTACCCGGCGGCGCAGATCTTCGCGCCGCCCGCCGAAGAGGTGGTGTGCTTCGAGCCGATGACCGCGACTACCGACGCGCTGCGCCGCGGCGGCTACCGGTGCGCGCGCCCGGGCGAGCCGGCCGTCGCGGTGTTCTCCATCCGCGTCTGATCAGGCGCGGGTGCCGCCCTTGCGCGGCTGCCACACCACCACGGCGGTGCTCTTGGGCGCCACGACCAGGTCGCGGCGCTGGCCGGCGCGCACCTGCGCCAGCTCCTCGGTCAGCTCCTTCACGCGCGCCTGCAGCGCCTCCACGTGGTTGGTCAGCTCGATGATGCGCTTGATGCCGGCCAGGTTGACGCCCTCGTCCTGCGACAGCCGCTGCACCTCGCGCAGCAGGTCGACGTCGTGCTCCGAATAACGGCGTCCCCCACCGGAAGTCCGCCTCGGGCTGACCAGCCCGAGGCGGTCGTAGGTGCGCAGCGTCTGCGCGTGCATGCCGGCGAGTTCGGCCGCCACCGAGATCAGGAAGGTCCGGGCCTCCTCTTTGGAATCCCTTGAGCGCCTGGCCATCAGCGGTTACCCGCCCACCCCGCGCGCGGATTGAAACCACTGGACCGCTCGGCCGCCGCGTAGGCCTCCAGCGCCTCCTGGGCGGCGCCCTCCAGGTTCGGCGGCACGGCCACCTTCACCGTGACGAGCAGGTCGCCGTTGCCGCCGCCACGCTTGGGCACGCCGCGTCCGCGCACCCGCAGGATGCGGCCGTCGGCGGTGCCCTTGGGCACCCGGACGCCGACGCTGCCGTCCAGCGTGGGAACCGAAAGCGTTGAGCCCAAGGCCAATTCGGTGAAGCTGACCGGAACGGTCACGGTGAGGTCGTCGCCGTCGCGGCCGAACACCTTGTCCGGCCGCACGTGCACCGTCACGTACAGGTCGCCCGAGGGCGCCCCGCGCAGCCCGGCCTCGCCCTGCCCGGGCAGCCGGATCCGCTGCCCGTCCTCGACCCCGGGCGGGATCCGCACGTTGATCGTGCGGGTCCGGGTGGTTACACCGGTGCCTTTGCACTCGTCGCAGGGGTGCTCGATGATCGAGCCGCTGCCCCGGCAATCGGTGCACGGTTCGGAGAACCCGAACGCGCCCTGGTTGCGGTTGATCACCCCGGAGCCGTTACAGCTGGGGCACACCTTCGGGCTGGTGCCCGGGCGCGCGCCGCTGCCGTGGCAGTTGGTGCACGGCGCCGGGCTGGTCAGCCGCAGCGGCATCGCCACGCCCTTGGCGGCCTCGACGAAGTCGAGTTCGGTCTCGGTTTCCAGGTCGTTGCCGCGGCGCGGCCGGCTGGGCCGGGGACCGGCGCCACGGCCGAACAATCCGCCGAACAGGTCACCGATGTTGGCGCCGCCGCTTCGGCCCGCGGCGTCGAACAGGTCGCTGAGGTTGAACTCGGCGCCGTCGCCACCGACGTTGAAGCTGAAGCCGCTGCCACCGTCGAACCGGCGCCCGCCGAAACCGCCGCCGGCGAACAGGCGGCGGGTCTCGTCGTACTCCTTGCGCTTGGCCGGATCCGACAGGACGTTGTGCGCCTCCGACACCGCCTTGAATCGCTCACCGGCGGCCGGGTTGTCGGGATTCGCGTCCGGATGCAGGTCGCGCGCTAGCTTGCGGTAGGCGCGCTTGATTTCTTCCGGGCTGGCGTCAGAGGAGACGCCCAGCTCCTTATAGAAGTCCTTTTCGACCCATTCACGCTGGGCCATACCGCGTCACCCCCTTTCACCTTTCTCTATCCATTTGTCGTAAGTGATTTTTATGCCTAGTCACCCGCGGTGTCGGCGTTATCGCCCGTGTCGGGCTGACCGGTTTCGGCCGGAGCCGCACCGGGCGCCTCCCCGCCCCCGTCCGGGACCGTGTCTGGGATGGTGTCTATGACCCCGACCAGAGCGTGCCGCAGCACCTGGTCGCCCAGCTTGTAGCCCTGGCGCATGACCGTGCCGATCACCGGCTTGGAGCCGTCGGCGCCGTCGCCCTCGTGCTGCACGGCCTCGTGCAGCACCGGGTCGAAGTCCTCGCCTTCCGCGCCAAACGCCGTCAGGCCCAGGCCGGTCAGCGCGCTGTCCAGCTTGTCCGCCACCGACTTCAGCGGGCCCGATTCCAGGTCGCCGTGCTTGCGCGCCCGCTCGAGATCGTCGAGCACGCCCAGCAATTGGCTGACGACGGCGGCCTTGGCCCGGTCCGCGGCGGCCTGCTGGTCGCGCAGCGCCCGCTTGCGGTAGTTGGTGAAGTCCGCCTGCACGCGCTGCAGATCGGCCGTCAGCTCGGCGATCTTGTCGGCACCCTCACCCTTGCCGGCCGGCGCCGCCCCTCCCGGCGCCCCGCTTTGTTCGGGGCCGGGAGAGACGTGCCGTACTTCGCCGGTCTCGGGATCGATTCGCCGCTTGTCGGTGACCGTCACCTGTTCCGGGTTGCCCTCGCTCACTTGGCCTCCCGGTCGTCGTCGACCACCTCCGCGTCCACGACGTCATCGGCAGAGCCGCCCTGCGGACCGCCGGCCTCGGCACCGCCAGGGCCGCCGCCCGCGGCCTGGGTGGCCTCGTAGATCGCCTGGCCCAGCGCCTGCGACTCCTGGCCGAGCTTCTCCATCGCCGCCTTGATCGCGGAGATGTCGGTGCCGCCCAGCGCCGTCTTGGCCTCGGCCACCGCGGCGTCCACCTTGTTCAGGGTGTCCTCGGGAACCTTCGAACCGCCCTCGGCGCCACGCTGTTCGGAGACGAACTTCTCCGTCTGGTAGACCAGCGTCTCGGCCTGGTTGCGGATGTCGGCCTCCTCGCGGCGCTGACGGTCCTCCTCGGCGTGCGCCTCGGCGTCCTTGATCATCCGGTCGATCTCCTCCTTGGACAGGCCGGAGCCCTCCTGGATCTTGATCGTGTTCTCTTTGCCGGTGCCCTTGTCCTTGGCCGTGACGTGCACGATGCCGTTGGCGTCGATGTCGAAGGTGACCTCGATCTGGGGCACGCCGCGAGGAGCCGGCGGGATGCCGGTCAGCTCGAAGGAGCCGAGCAGCTTGTTGTGCGAGGCGATCTCGCGCTCACCCTGGTAGACCTGGATCTGCACCGACGGCTGGTTGTCGTCGGCGGTCGTGAAGGTCTCCGACCGCTTGGTGGGGATCGTGGTGTTGCGCTCGATGAGCTTGGTCATCACGCCACCCTTGGTCTCGATACCGAGGCTCAGCGGCGTAACGTCAAGCAGCAGAACGTCCTTCACCTCACCCTTGAGCACACCGGCCTGCAGCGCGGCGCCCACGGCCACGACCTCGTCGGGGTTGACGCCCTTGTTGGGCTCCTTGCCGCCGGTGAGTTCCTTGACCAGCTCGGTCACCGCGGGCATGCGGGTGGAACCGCCGACCAGCACGACGTGGTCGATGTCGGACACCGAGATGCCGGCGTCGGAGATCACCGACTTGAACGGCTGACGGGTGCGGTCCAGCAGATCCTGTGTGATGCGCTGGAATTCGGCGCGGGTCAGCTGCTCGTCGAGGAACAGCGGGTTCTTGTCCGCGTCGACGGTGATGTAGGGCAGGTTGATCGAGGTGCTCTGCGAACTCGAGAGCTCGATTTTGGCCTTCTCGGCGGCCTCACGCAGCCGCTGCATGGCCATCTTGTCCTTGGTCAGGTCGATGCCGCTGGTGCCCTTGAACTTGTCGACCAGCCACTCGACGACCCGGTCGTCCCAGTCGTCGCCACCGAGGTGGTTGTCACCGCTGGTGGCACGGACCTCGACGACGCCCTCGCCGATCTCGAGCAGCGAGACGTCGAACGTGCCGCCGCCCAGGTCGAAGACCAGGATGGTCTGTTCCTTCTCGCCCTTGTCCAGGCCGTAGGCCAACGCCGCGGCGGTCGGCTCGTTGACGATCCGCAGCACGTTGAGGCCGGCGATCTGGCCGGCTTCCTTGGTCGCCTGGCGCTGGGCGTCGTTGAAGTAGGCGGGCACGGTGATGACCGCGTCGGTGATGTCCTCACCGAGGTACGCCTCGGCGTCGCGCTTCAGCTTCATCAGCACGCGGGCGCTGATCTCCTGCGCGGTGTACTTCTTGCCGTCGATCTCGATGGACCAATCGGTGCCCATGTGCCGCTTGACCGACCGCACCGTGCGGTCGACGTTGGTCACCGCCTGGTTCTTGGCGGGCTGGCCTACCAGCACTTCACCGTTGCGTGCGAACGCGACGATGGACGGAGTCGTCCGCGAGCCCTCGGAGTTGGCGACGACAACGGGGTCACCGCCCTCGAGAACTGCGACGACGGAGTTGGTGGTCCCGAGGTCGATGCCGACCGCACGAGCCATAGTGATTCCTCCTGAGTGTGTAGAGCATTTGTGGTGCCACTATGCTGAGTGAACCCCGCTCAAGCCTCCCCTTTCGGGCTCCCCGGTGTCAACCCAGGGTTGAGCCGGATTCACTCAACTTGTCGATCATCCTAACGGCGGGCGGCAGCGTCTTGTTCCCGGGGCGCCGAATCCGTGTGCATCCAGGGCGAAGACACGCCGGGAAGGCGCGCCGTGGGCTCACACTCAAACGCCGTCAGCGCACACTCGGCGCGCCGCGCTCCGGGATCATCTCCTCGATCAGCGAGAACACCGCGCGGGTGGCCGCGCCGGCCGGCCGGACCGCCGACATCGCGACGTACAGCCGCCAGCAGATCTCCTGATCGGAGATCCGGACGGTCGCCAGCCCCGAATCGCCGATCTCGTCGAGGATGAACCGGCTGAGAAATCCGATGCCGATGCCATTGCGGATGTGGGTCGCGGTGGTGCCGATGTCGGCGACCTCGAGGGCGACCGTGCGCTGCACCCCCGCCGCGGCGAAGGCGCGGTCGACGACGGCCCGGTTGCCGTAGCCCGGCGGCCCGTCCACGAACGACATCCCGGCCAGCTCGGCCAGGGTCACCGATTCCCGCCCGGCCAGCGGGTGGCCCACCGGGACGACCAGCAATAGCTCGAACGCGGCGACGAGTTCGGTGTGCAGGTCGGCCGGGGGCCCGTCGGGCAAGACCACCAGGGCCAGGTCGAGGCTGCCGTCGCGCAGCTGCTGCGCCAGGCCCGCGGAGCCGGCCCGGGCGAAGCGGACCTGGACCAGCACCTCCGGATGCCGGGCGTGCAGGTCGGCCAGCAGGGTCGGCAGGTCGATGTTGTTGATCGACATCAACGTCCCCAGCCGCACGGTGCCGCGGACGGCCCCGACCATGGCGGCGACCGCCTCCTTGGCCGCGCGCGCGGCCTCGATGGTGGTACGGGCGTGCGGCGCGAACTCCCGCCCGGCGGCGGTGAGCGTCACCCCGGCCGGGCCGCGGACGAACAGCGCCGCGCCGAGCTCGCGTTCGAGCGCCTTGATGGTCGCGGACACCCCGGACTGGACGACGTGCAGCCGCTTGGCGGCGCGGGTGAAGCTGAGCGTGTCCGCGACAGCCAGGAAATAGTCCAACTGGCGAAGCTCCACCGAGCAATTATCACCGGCGGTGATGGGTTCCATCAGAAATTTTCGTTGGCGTCTGACGGTTGGGCCAATTTAGCGTTCGCAATTGGCTCGCGTCGATCCAAACCCCCTCAACCGGACGGTGCGCTTTATGAATTTGCAAGCTCCCAGTCTCAGACGGACTCGGACCCGTTGGTCGTCGGCCTCCACCGACGACCAATTCGTCGTAGAGAACCCGGCGACCGGCCAGGCGGTCGCCGTCGTCCAGGGAGCCGGGCCCGAGGAGGTGGACCAGGCCGTCCGCCGCGCCCACGCCGCGCACCTGAGCTGGAAGCAGCGCCCGGCCCGCGAGCGCGGCCGCTACCTGCGGCAGGTCGCCGAGGTCCTGCGCGCCCACGCCGACGAGATCGCCGCCCTGGAGACGCTGGAGATGGGCAAGCCGATCACCCAGGCGCGCAATTTCGATGTGGAAGCCGCGATCGCGATCTTCGAGTACTTCGGCGGGTTGGCGGAGGCGCTGCCGAGCCAGGCCCGCGACTACGGGCCGGTGCTGGACGTGACCACGCTGGAGCCGTACGGGGTGATCGCGTGCATCGTGCCGTTCAACTGGCCGCCCATCCACACCGCCGGCAAGGTCGCGCCGGCGCTGGCCGTCGGCAACGCCGTCGTGCTCAAGCCGCCGGAGCAGACGCCCTCGGTGGTGTTGCGGATGGTCGAACTGATCCAGTCGGTCCTGCCGGACCGCGTTGTGCAGGCGGTGCCCGGCAAGGGCGAGGTGGGCGCCGCGCTGGCCGGACACCGGATGGTGGGCAAGGTCTCCTTCACGGGGTCGCCGCGGACGGGCGCCGCGGTGCTGCGGACCGCCGCGGGCAACCTGACCCCCGCGCTGATGGAACTCGGCGGCAAGAACCCGCTGGTGGTC
This sequence comes from Mycobacterium paraense, assembly GCF_002101815.1. Lineage (GTDB taxonomy): Bacteria > Actinomycetota > Actinomycetes > Mycobacteriales > Mycobacteriaceae > Mycobacterium > Mycobacterium paraense. The sequence goes on from NZ_LQPM01000009.1 coordinate 136,637, forward strand.
TTCGACGACGCCGACCAGCACGAGGCGCTGCTGGCCGCCGTCGACGGCGGCTTTTTCAACCAGGGCGAGGCCTGCACGGCGGCGTCGCGAATCCTGGTGCAGCAGAGCGTGTATGAGGAGTTCGAGGCGAAGTTGTGCGCCGCGGTGAGCCGGCTGCGGGTGGGCGACGGCGCCGATCCCGCCACCGACGTCGGGCCGTTGGTCACCCGCAAACAGCAAAAGCAGGTCCTCGATTACCTGCGGATCGGCGTGGCCGAGGGCGCGCGCGTCGCGGCCCAGGCGCCCCTGCCCGACGATCCCCGCCTGGCCGACGGCTTCTACGTTGCGCCGACCGTCCTGACCGACGTGACCCCCGCCATGCGGGTGGCCCGCGACGAGATCTTCGGCCCGGTGGTCACCCTGATGCCGTTCACCGACGAGGACGAGGCGGTGCGCATCGCCAACGCCACGCCGTTCGGACTGGTCGCGGCGGTGTTCACCCAGGACGGCGACCGGGCACTGCGGGTGAGCCGGCGGATCCGGGCCGGCGCCGTCTTCGTCAACAACTATCACCGCATTGCGATCGGCACCGGGTTCGGCGGGGTCGGCCACAGCGGGTTCGGGCGCGAGCACGCCCAGGAGACGCTGTCCGAGTACGGCTACACCAAGACGATTCGACTGGCCGCCAACCGCGACGAGCTGTCGTACTGGAGCGCCGCGGCCAGGGTGCTGGCGGGCTAGCGGACCACGCGGACCGTGAAGATAGTAGCGCTCGAAGAGCATTACGCCACAACCGAATTCCTGGCCGGGCCGGGACGCTGGCTGGCGGCGCGCACGGGCATCGCCGAACCGATCCGCGACCTCGGCGACGGCCGCATCGCGGCGATGGACAAGGCCGGCGTCGACGTGGCGGTGCTCTCGCTGGCCGCGCCGGGCGTCGAACAGCTGGACGGGCGTGAGGCCGTGCGGCTCGCCCGCGAATGCAACGACGAGCTCGCCGCGGCGTGCGCGCGCTACCCGGATCGGCTGGCCGGCTTCGCCGCGTTGCCCGTCAGCGCGCCGGAGGCGGCCGCCGAGGAGCTCGAGCGGGTGGTGCGCGAGCACGGCTTCGTCGGCACCGCGATCAACGGGCACAGCCGGGGGCGCTACCTGGACGACCGGTTCTTCGATCCCGTCCTGTCGCGGGCGGCCGAACTGCGCGTCCCGATCTATTTGCACCCGACGATGCCGCCGCCGGCCGTCATCGAAGCCAGCTACGCGGGGTTTTCGCCGGAGGTCACGTTCGCCCTGGCCACGGTGGGCTGGGGCTGGCACATCAACACCGGCACGCACGTGCTGCGGCTGATCCTCGGTGGCGTGTTCGACCGCTACCCCGAGTTGCAGCTGATCATCGGGCACATGGGGGAAGCGCTGCCGTTCATGTTGCCGCGGTTCGACGCGACGCTGAAACCCGAGCTGACCGGCCTGGCGCACCCGGTCAGCACCTACCTGCGGCGCAACGTGAACTACACCTTCGCCAACTTCAACGACGAGGCGACCTACGCGAACCTGGTCGCGCAGGTCGGCCTTGGGCGAGTGTGCTTTTCGGCCGACTACCCGTTCGGGTCGATGCTCGCCGCCCGCGCATTCCTCGACGGCCTGCCGCTCAGCGACGACGATCGGGCGCTCGTCAGCCACGGCAACGCCGAACGGTTGCTGCGCTTGTAGATGTTTGCTGCCGGCGAGCGGGCGCGGCGGCCATGGGATAGCCTGAGCTGTCCCGCAGCCACGACGGCAGGAGCTCGATGCCAGAGCCAGACAACGCCGCCGCGCGGCTCGCGCGCGAAGACGAGGGCTACCACAAGAGCCTCAAGAACCGCCAGATCCAGATGATCGCCCTCGGCGGCGCCATCGGAACCGGCCTTTTCCTCGGCGCCGGGGGGCGGCTCGCCTCGGCGGGGCCGGGGTTGTTTCTGGTGTACGGCGTCTGCGGCGTCTTCGTCTTTTTGATCCTGCGCGCGCTCGGCGAGCTGGTGCTGCACCGGCCGTCGACGGGATCGTTCGTCTCCTACTCCCGCGAATTCTTCGGGGAGAAGCTGGCTTTCGTCGCGGGCTGGATGTACGTCCTCAACTGGTCGATGACCGGAATCGTGGACACCACCGCGATCGCGCACTACTGCCATTACTGGAACGCCTTCCACAACATTCCGCAGTGGACCATCGCGTTGTTCGCGCTGCTGCTGGTGCTGTCGATGAACCTGATCTCGGTCCGGGCGTTCGGCGAGCTGGAGTTCTGGGCCTCGCTGATCAAGGTGCTGGCGCTGGTGACGTTCCTCGTCGTCGGCACGGTCTTTCTGGTCGGGCGCTTCAAGATCGACGGTCACGACACCGGCACGGGCCTGTGGGACACCCACGGCGGGCTGGTGCCGACGGGCCTGCTGCCACTCGTGCTCGTCACCTCCGGGGTGGTGTTCGCCTACGCCGCCATCGAACTCGTCGGCATCGCGGCCGGGGAAACGGCCAACCCGGAGAAGGTGATGCCGCGCGCGATCAACTCGGTGGTGTTCCGCATCGCGGTCTTCTACATCGGGTCCACCATCCTGCTGGGGCTGCTGCTGCCCTACACCGCCTACAAGGCCAACGTCAGCCCGTTCGTGACGTTCTTCGCCAAGGCCGGTGTCAGCGGGGCGGGCAGCGTGATGAACGTGGTGGTCCTCACCGCGGCGCTGTCGAGCCTGAACGCGGGACTGTATTCCACCGGCCGCATCCTGCGGTCGATGGCGATCAACGGCAGCGGCCCGAAGTTCACCGCGCCGATGTCGAAGCGGGGCGTGCCGTACCGCGGGATCCTGCTCACCAGCGCGGTGGGCTTGTTGGGCATCGTGCTCAACGCGGTCAAACCGAGCCAGGCGTTCGAAATCGTGCTGCACATCGCCGCGGTGGGCATCGTGTTCGCCTGGGGGACGATCGTGGCCAGCCAGCTGCGGTTCCACCAGCTGGCAAAGGCCGGCAGGGTGCAGCGGCCGAAGTTCCGGATGCCGCTGTCGCCGTACAGCGGCTATCTCACGCTGGCCTTCCTGGTCGGCGTCGTGGTCCTGATGTTCTTCGACAAGGTGCAGGGGCCGTACCTGCTCGGGGCGACGATCGTCGGCGTCCCCGCGCTCGTCGGCGGCTGGTTCCTGGTCCGCCATCGGGTGACCGCGGCGGCCCAAGACGACGTCCCGGCCTCACCCGCTCACGGTTCGTCGATGTCCTGACCGCCGGCCAGGTCGCCGCATTCGACGTTCTCCACGTCCGACCTGCCGCGCAGGTAGTCGCCGGCGCCCCGATCCCCGGATAGCCGGGCCAGCACCGCGGGCCAATGCCGGCGCGCCAGCACGACGGGGTGGCCGGGCCGGTCACCGAAGTACGCGCGGGCCAGCCCGCTGCGAGACGACATCGCGCCCGCCAGGACCCGCGCCACCACGGCCGGACCGACGTCGGGGGTGTCGATGACGTGGAGCACCGCGTAGTCGGCGTGCCTGCGGTCGGCCGCGGCCAGGCCGGCGCGCACCGACGCGCTCAGCCCCTCGTTCCAGTCGGCCGCGACGACGGGCGTGACCCCGGGCGGTGCCGCGACCTCGGCCGCGCCCAGGACGAGCACGACGTCGGCGCAGCCGCCGTCCCGCAGCGCGTGGACCGCGGCGTCCAGCCAGCCCTCGACCAGCACCTTCGGCTTGCCGTAGCGCCGTCCGGCCCCCGCGGCCAGCAAGACTCCGACGGCTATCGACTGCGATAACGCCACTCTCCTATGATGGCATCGTGGTTCTCATCAGGCGACAACCGGATGGAGCGCGATGACTCAGGACGTGCAGGGGGCGACGACCACGACCCCGGCCCCTCGGTACGCCGGCACCCGCGTCCAGCGGGTGGAGGACGGCCGGCTGCTGACCGGCCGCGGCGGCTTCGTCGACGACATCACGCGCGCCGGCATGCTGCACGCCTGCTTCGTGCGCAGCCCGTTCGCGCGCGCGAAGATCAACGGCATCGACGCCTCGGCGGCGCTGGCGCTGCCCGGCGTGCGCGCGGTGTTCACCGCCGCCGACCTCAACCCGGACGTCAAGGAGGCGTGGCACGCCGTCGCGGGCAAGGATGTCCCGGACACCCCGCGCCCGCCGCTGGCCGAGGGCGAGGTGAAATTCGTCGGCGACCCGCTCGCCCTGATCGTCGCCGAGAGCCGCTACGTCGCCGAGGACGCGCTGGAGCTGGTCGACGTCGACTACGAGCCGCTGCCCGCGATCACCGACCTCACCCGGGCGCAGTCCTCCGACGTGCTGGTGCACGACGCCTACGCGAACAACGTCGCCGGCGGAATGGGCGGCGCGCCGCCCGACGAGGAGACGTTCGCGTCGGCGGCCTGCGTCGTGAAAGAGCGTATCTACCAACAGATTTACGCGCCGGTGCCGATCGAGACCCGTGGGCTGGTCGTCGAATGGTCCGCCGCCTCCGAAGAACTCACCCTGTGGGCCTCCACGCAGACCCCGCACGAGCTGCGGGCCTTTTGCGCCCGGTTGTTGGGCATTGCGGCGCAACGGGTCCGGGTCATCATGCGAGACACCGGCGGCGGCTTCGGCCAGAAGGTCGTCCCGATGCGCGAGGACATGTGCATCATGCTGGCCGCCCGCAAGGTGCCCGCGGCGCTCAAGTGGATCGAGGACCGGCGCGAGAACCTGATGTCGGCCGGCCAGGCCCGCCACGTCGACGGCACCGGCCGGATGGCGTTCGACGACGCCGGCAACATCCTGGCCGCCGACATCGACTTCGTGCAGGACGTCGGCGCCTACCCGACGCCCTACCCGGTGCTGACCACCGCCGCCATCGGCATGTTCTTCCCGGGCCCCTACCGGGTGCCCAAGGCCAGCTTCAACTACAAGACGGTGTTCACCAACACCAGCGGCCTGGCCGCCTACCGCGGGCCGTGGCAGTACGAGACGCTGGCGCGCGAAATCCTGCTCGACGTCGCCGCGCGGAAGATGAACCTCGACCCGGTCGAGTTGCGCCGCCGCAACCTGCTGCGCCGCGACGAGATGCCGTACTTCAACCCCAACGGCATGCCGTACGACCACGTCGCACCCAGCGAGACGTTCGAGCAGGCGGTGAAACTCCTTGACCACGAAGGGTTTCGCAAGGAGCAGCGCGAGGCGCTGGCGCAGGGCCGCTACCTGGGCCTGGGATTCTCGGCCTACATCGAGCCGACCGGAGCGGCGACGGGCCACCTGGCCACCGAGGGTTGCACCATGCGGATGGAGCCGACCGGCAAGATCAACGTCTACGTCAACGGCGGCTCGAGCGGAAACAGCCTGGAAACCACCGTGATTCAGCTGACCGCCGACGCCCTGGGCGCCGACATCGACGACGTCGCCACCATCCAGGGCGACACCGCGATCACGCCGTACGGGGCGGGCACGCAGGGCAGCCGCAGCGGCCCGATGACCGCCGGGGCCGTCGAGGAGGCCGGCGCGATTCTGCGCGACAAGATCGTGGCGCTGGCGGCCCACCACCTCAAGGTGGCCGAAACCGAAGTGGTGCTGGCGCATTCGACCGCGGCGGTGCGCGACGACCCGTCGAAGCAGGTGAGCTTCGGAGAGCTGGCCTACGTCGCGTATTACTCGCCGCAGGCGCTGCCGCCGGGGATGTCGCCCGAGCTGGAGGCCAGCGCCCGCTACGTCGCCAAGGCGCCCATCCTGTGGTCCAACGCGACCCATGCCTGCACCTGCGAGGTGGACGTGGCCACCGGCAAGGTCACGCTGCTGCGCTACATCGTCAGCGAGGACGTCGGGCCGATGATCAACCCGGCCATCGTGGAGGGCCAGATCGCCGGCGGTACGGTGCAGGGCATCGGCGGCGCGCTGATGGAGGACCTCGCCTACGACGACGACGGTAACCCGCTGGCAACGACTTTCGTCGACTACCTGCTGCCGACGGCCACCGAGGTCCCGCCGATCGAGTTCGGCCACGTCGAGATCCCCGGCCCCGGGCCGGGCGGCTACAAGGGCGCCGGCGAGGGCGGGGCCATCGGGTCGGTGCCGGCGGTGATCAACGCCATCAACGACGCGCTGGCGCCGCTGGGCGTGACGATCACCCGGCTGCCCGCCAGCCCGGCCTCGATCGCGGCGCTGTTGAGCGAGGCCGCGCGATGAAACCGGCCTCGTTCACCTATCACCGCCCCGACACCATCGACGACGCCGTGGCACTGCTGTCCGAGCTCGGCGATGACGCGAAGATCATCGCCGGCGGCCAGAGCCTGGTCCCCATGCTGGCGATGCGGCTCGCCTACTTCGACCACCTCATCGACATCTCCCGGCTGGCCGAGCTGCGGGGCATCGAGCGGCGCGGCTCTGACCGCCAAGAGCTGTGGATCGGCGCGGGCACCACCGAGGCCGCGGTCGGCGCCGACGACCAAGTGCGCCAAGCGGTTCCGCTGCTGACGCGGGCCACCCCGTTCGTCGGGCACTTCCAGATCCGCAACCGCGGCACCCTGGGCGGATCGATCGCCCACGCCGACGCCGCGGGCGAATACCCGGCGGTCGCGCTGGCGCTGGACGCGGTGATGGAGGTGCTGTCGCCGCGCGGCCGGCGGGAGATCGCCGCCGCGGACTTCTTCGCCGGCCTGTGGGAAACCACCATGGATTCCGACGAGGTGCTGACCGGGGTGCGATTCCCCGTGTGGAACGGCCGGTCGGGTTTCTCGGTGCACGAATTCGCGCGCCGCCACGGCGATTTCGCGATCGCCGGCGCGGCGGTCGCCGTCCAGCTCGACGGCGCCGACCGGGTGTCCCGCTGCGGGATCGGGCTGCTGGGTCTCGGTGCCACCGTCCGGCGCGCGACGGCGGCCGAGGCCGCGGTCGTCGGCAAGCCGGTCGGCGAGCTGGCGGCCGAGGACATCGGCCGGGCGGCGATGACGGACCTCGACGACGTCCCGACCGACCTGCAGGGATCGGCGCCGTACCGCACCCAGGTGGGCGCCACCATGGTCGCGCGCGCGTGGGGTCAAGCCATCGACGAAGCACTCGCGGGAGCAGCCAATGCATGAGCAACCGATCCGGTTGTCGGTGAACGGGACCGACATCACCGACAGCGTCGAGCCGCGCATGACGCTGGCGGACTTCCTGCGCGACAAGTGCGGGCTCACCGGTACCCACCTCGGCTGCGAGCACGGGGCGTGCGGCGCGTGCACCATCCTCGTGGATGGCGACGCCGTCCGGTCCTGCCTGATGTTCGCGGTCCAGGCCGACGGTCTGGAGGTCACGACGGTCGAGGGCATCGCGTCGCCGGACGGCACCCTGTCGCCCGTGCAGGCGGCGCTGCGGGAATGCCACGGGCTGCAATGCGGCTTCTGCACGCCAGGTTTCGTCACGTCGCTGACCGCCTTGCTGCGTGACAACCCGAATCCCACCGACGACCAGATCCGCGAGGGCCTGTCCGGCAACTTCTGCCGCTGCACGGGGTATCAGGGCATCGTCGCCGCCGCCCATCGGGCCGCCGAGCTCGGCTCGGTCACGCAGCGATAACCCTGCGCCATCGGCTCGGCATCGATACGGCCCGCCTTACAGTAACTTTCGCTGCTTTTTGCGTACTCTGAGCGCTGAATCTGAGAGTTTTCGGGAGCGGCGGGTGCAGTTATCGCAGAAAGCGCGGCGGAGTCTGGCCGGGGGCTCGCTGCTGCTCGTCCCCCTGCTGGCCGGTCCCGCGTTGATCAACGGCTGCACCTCCACCATCGAGGGCAAGCCGGTCGCCGCGCCGGGAGCCGGGCCCGTCGAACCCACCTTCCCCACCCCGCGGCCGAGCATCGCCACGCCGGCCCCCAGCGCGACCGCGGCCCCGCCGCCGGGCACGACCGGGCCGGCGACCCCGACCACCCCACCGGTGGGCGCCATCCCGCTGCCGCCGGACCACAACGGCTACGTCTTCATCGAGACCAAGTCCGGCGTCACGCGCTGCCAGATCAACAAGGAGACCGTCGGCTGCGAGGCGCCGTTCACCAATTCCCCGCTGCAGGACGGCGAGCACGCCAACGGCGTGAGCATCAGCTCCGGCGGCAACGTGCAGTGGGTGCTGGGCAACCTCGGCGCCATCCCGACGGTGACCATCGACTACAAGACGTACGCGGCGCAGGGCTGGACGATCAACGCCACCGAACAAGGCACCCGCTTCACCAACGACCGCACGCACCACGGCATGTTCGTCAGCGTGGAGAAGGTCAATACGTTCTGAGGGCCTGAAGGCGCGCGTTAAGCGTCGTCAAGGACCCGCGAAGTCACCGACGGCGGTCATCTTGTTGCCGTCCGAGGCGGTGGCGAAGCCGGCCGCGGTGAATGCGCAGTTCAAGATGATGGCCCGGTGTGGAGGACTTTGCATCCACTGGTCGACCGCCACGCCCGGCGTAGCAGCGGATCCCGTTCCCCAGTAGACGATCTCACCCGTGGAGTTGGCCCGGTACCCCGCATCCGCGATGCGCGCCTGCGGTGACGAGCCGTCCGAACCGATATGGCCGCTCAGGCCGTGCGTCAGCATGTCATTGGCGTGCCGTTGCGCCGCGGCGGTCAACCGAGGGTCGTCGGCGAGCGCCCCGCACGTCTGGCGAACCCGGCTGACCCCGCTGTACACCGCGGGCCCCGAATCGTCCGCGCGCGCGGTGAAACCAGCAATTGCGCAGAGCGCCGTTACGAAGACAGCGGATATCGAGAAGGCGGCGACGATTCCGACTTTCCCCGTCATGTTGCCTCTTGCCACGCACTCGCTTTGCTGATTCAGCAAACAGATTACCCACTTTCGACCATACGAGTCGAGGATCGCCATCTGTTCGCACCAATGACGAAGGCGGCAGAACATGGGAGGATGCCGTGTATCCGCGGCCGTTCAGAAGGCCGGATCAAGCGGACGCCCTGAAAACACGAATTGCCAGCCACCGGATCTCGGATGTTGAGGGACCACATGGAGACAGCCGCATCTCTTATGGACCCCGCAATCGGCCCTGTGTACCGGAAAGGACTCGGCCAACACGCCCGGAAGAGTGCTCCGCGGTCAATGCCTCATGAGCGGGCACACGGGTAGCGGGCCGCGCGGTGACCCTTCGGCGGCTCGATATCCCGGCGAGTGAGTGGCGCCGCCCAGACACCACCGCGGTACGCGATGTTCTGACCGACGCCGGCGCTGATCCGGCACGGGCGCGAGACTGGCGCGGTTCGGTTGTCCTGTGCTTCGCAGAGGTACCGGAGACGCATCCCTACCTGAATCCAGCGGTTGCCGCATTCGTCAAGGATCTGTATTCCGAGATCCCACATCTCTTGTACTTTTTGAATCCCGATCGAACGAGCGGTGCACTTGACAGCTTCTACGCGTCAATAGACGCCCTGTGCGAAACCGACCACGGCGTATGGATTATGTGGTCGGATGAGGCCGCCGAGGCGTTCTTCGAGGCACTGGCCGCGGCTGCCGAGTTTGCGGTCGGTCAAGGCGACGACTGGGTCGCCGTCGTCAAGGGCTACGAGTACAACGAAATTCAATCGAGGCACGCGGAAATACGCGCAATGCTCGTCACTCGCGGAGTCATCCCGGCGTGAGCAGATTCTCGGCTGTGGCCTATTCCGACAGACACCGCTCGGCGGTCGCAACCTCCGGGCAAGTCGCTCCAACCTGATTCAGAGTTGGGCATGCGGGCCTGGTCGTCACTGTTCTCGACGCCCGAAAGCGACCGTGTCGCAACCATTTTCAGCAGCTAATTGGTGGTGGGTGGTGGTTGGGGTTCGAAGGGGTCGTACCACCACCAGTCGGCGCGTTCGCCGAGGGGCCCGGGGTAGGGCGGTACGGCGGC
>NZ_LQPM01000010.1 GCF_002101815.1 Mycobacterium paraense
CCGTCCCTCCCGCCCCGGCGCCGCCCGCCGAGCTCGTCGTCGTCGACGGGATGCCCGAGGGGGTGCCGCCGGCGGCGCGGCGCCCCGAACCGCGGCTGCCGGTGCCACCGAATTGGCCCTTCGGCGAGGAGTTTCCGCGCACCTGCGGCGTCGGCCGCCTGGCCGGGGGCGCCCTGTTCTGGACCGATTTCCTCTACGACGACCACGGCGCGACCGGCATCCCGGTCGGGGATCTGAAGATTCAGGCGCCCCCGCGCGGCACCTACGTCTACCCCGACGGGCCCGCCGCCGGGAATGGCGCCGACATCTTCCGCGTCGCCGTCGGGCTCACCGAGACGCACACGTGGTGGCGCATCGACTGGAACACGCTGGTGGACGCCTCGGTGCCCATCGCGCTGTTCACCTTTGACACCGACCCCGCCCGCACCGCCGCCGCGGACTGGCCGGCCGGGGCGGGCGTGCGCTCGGAGGGCATCGACCTGGCCCTGCTGGTGTCGGGGCAGCGGGCCACGTTGATCGACCTGACCACCGGCGCCACCACACCGGTCGAGCACAGCGTCGACGCGCCGTCGCGGTCCTTTATGGCGCAGGTGCCGCGGTCTGTGGTGGAGCCGACCGGAACCTGGACGGTCCGGCTCGCCGCCGGGCTGGCCAACGCGGCCGGCGACGGGTTCGCCGACGTGCCCGCCGAGCGCGGGGCCCTGCCCGGCCAGCCCAACGTCTACAACGTCGCGTTTCGCACCAACGAGCAGGAGCCGCCGCACCTGAACTTCTGGTCGGATGCGGCCCAGGCCGCGGCCCTCAGCCACGGCGACGTGTCCGCGTTCGCCGTGAAGGTGCCGTGGGCCCGGCTCGCCGCGCGCGACACCGAGCCCGAGCCGATCATCACCGGCCCGTCGACCCGCTGGTACGTCTCCTCGGTCGAGCTCGGGCAGGGCGTGGCAGGAGGGCTGGCCGCCTACGACATCCTGAGCACCAAGCCGCAGTTTCTCGGTCGCGTCCAGCCCTATTCCGTCTGCCTGCCGTCCAGCTACGCGCCGGGGCGCGCGCTGCCGCTGACGCTGTTGCTGCACTCGCTGTCGCTGGGCCAAAGCCAGTTCGCCGCGATCGACCCGCGCCTGTTGCACGAGGTCTGCGAGGGCCGCGATTCCGTCGTGGTCACCCCGTTGGCCCGGGGCCCGTCGAGCTGGTACTTCGACACCGGGGAACTCGACGTGTGGGAGGTGTGGGCGCGGGTCGCCGAGCAGCTGGGCACCGACCCCAATCGCACTGTCATCGCCGGCTATTCGATGGGCGGGTACGCGGCCTACAAGCTGGGGTTGAGCTACCCGCAGGTCTTCTCGCAGGCGGTGGTGCTGGCCGGGCCGCCGGCGTGCGGCGTGCGGCTACTGCCCGGCGTGGACATCCCGGCGGACCTCGACCTGGACTCGCCGTGCGCCCGCGAGGGTGACACCTGGAAGCTGCTGGTCAACGCCCGCTGGCTGCCGTACGTCATCGCGCACGGGTTGGTCGATGAGCTGGTGCCGTTTCCGTCGGCCGCCGAACAGGTGCTCGAGCTGGACCGGCTGGGCTACCGGCACCGGTTCACCGCCTATCCGCTCGAGGATCACATCGCCTGGGTGCTGCAGGACAAGTTCGAGGATCCGATCGCGCACATGGAAACGGCTCTGCGCCAAGGCGATCCGGGACACATCACGTTCGCGTGGTATCCGCAATTGGTGCGCGCCGATCTGGGCATCGGGCCGCACCAGGTGTGGTGGCTCTCGGAGCTGACCGCCGATCCGTCGGTGACCGCGCGGCGCGGGGCCGTCGCCGAGGTCGACGCGCGGTCGTACGCGCGGCCCGATCCGACGCACACGATCCGGCACCATCGCGGCGTCGTTTGGAACCTCGACCCGTCGCCCGGCGTGTACAGCGAGCTGGACTGGCAAGTGGGACGGGCCGTCGCCCCGCTGCCGTATCTGACGCTGCGGCTCACCGGGGTCGCCAGCCTCACGGTGGACGTCGCGCGCGCCGGGCTGGCCGCGCTGGCGTCGTCCACGATCACGGTGGCCACCGATGTCGCGGCGCGAATCACGTTGGCCGGGCTGCCCGCCGGGGTCGAGGTGCAACTTGACGATCAGCCGGCCGGTGCGACCGTGGACGTGCCGGCCGGACGGCACCGGGTCACGCTGCGGGCTGAGTGAGTTGTGGGGCTAGCCCGGCCGGGCTAGCTTGGCGCGCTGGTGGGTGAATAGCGGCCCGCGACGGCGTCGGCGACAATTTCGCGCGATGGTCCCGTTGGTCGTTGATCCTCAGGCGCTGTTCGCAGTGGGCAGCGTCGTCATTGCCGCCGGCGATGGCCTGGCCGCGAACCTGACGGTGCTGACGGCGGGGTTCGCGGCCCATACCGGCCTGGATGCGGCCGGCGCGGTGTTCGGCCTGGCGTATCAGGACGCGGGCGAGAAGGTGCTGCAGGCGGCGGCGGCCGCCATCAACGCGTGCCGGCAAAGCGGGGCCCTGATACAGCAGGGTGCCGCCAACTATTCGCAGGCCGAAACGGCCTCCACGCTGGGCGGGGGCGCCGGCGCGCTGCAGGCGCCGCCCGCGCAGGACAAAGTCTCGGCGCCCGGGCCGCCAGGCACGTGGGGCCAGGGGCCGCCGCCGCCGCTGCTGTGGGCGGTGGTGCAGTCGTTCGTCGACGACGTCTGGCCCGACGGGGACGTGGCCGGTCTGCATGCGGCCGCGGCTCGATGGCGTGGCTTCGCCGGGGCCACGGGCGGGATGCGCAGTGCCCTGAACGCCGCCAAGGCGTTGCTGGACGCGCATCAGATCCCCGAAGGCGAAAAGATCGATGACGCGTTAACGCAAATCGGCGACTGTCTGGGCAAAATCGGCGAGGCATCCGGGGCGGTGGGCCGCGCGCTCGATGATTTCGCCAACGAGGTGGACGGCGCCCAGCACCACATCCGGGATCTGCTGAACCGGCTGGGATCACTGACCGACCTCGGGCACGACGTGATGTTGATCATCAAGGGCGACGCGCTCGATGAGATCAAGAAGATCGCCAAGGACATCAACGACGTGCTGCACGATCTAGGGCGGGAGGCCCGGGCCGCCGAGCAGGGCGTCAAGGCAGGGCTCGGGGTCGTCGACGGCTTGGTCGTCAAACTGGAAAAGTACGTGCGCGGCGAGCTCAAGCAGTTCTTGGGTGATGCGGTCGGCAACCAGGTCGCAACGGTTTTCGACGTTTTCGCCAACGCAAACGAGGGCGCCTTGAAGGGTGCCGTCGGGATGGCGCTCTCCATCGGCGATCTCGACCCGCGGTGGTTCCTCCTCGATCCGCATGGCGCGGCCGCAACCTGGTCGGATATGGCGAAAGGGCTGTGGAAGGGGAGCCTGGTCAACGGCGTCGTCAACCCAAAGGAGTTCGTCGATGCGAACTGGCAGCAGCTCAAAGCCCTGCTGCACCTTGATGATTGGAGCACGGCGCGACCGGGGTTGGGTTTCGGCGAAAACGCTTTCGACGTCGCGATGTTCTTCATTCCTGGGGCCGGCGAAGCCGGCGCCGCGACGGAAGCCGGTGGCGCGGCCCTGCAGGGCGCCGAGGCCGCCGAGGCCGCCGGCGCGGCGGGACGCGCAGGTGCGGAGGCGGCCGGCGGCCTCGCGGGTGCCCGCGGCGCCTTGGCGGACATCGCCGGGGCCGGTGGCGATCTGACCAAGAACCTCGAAGGCGTTGCCGGGACGCTGCCGAAGATCGAGCCGCCGCCGGTTGGCGGCCGCCCGGTGGGTGTGCCGGTGCCCAAGCCGTTGGAGGCGCCCGTCGAGTCGGTACCGCGCCCGCCCGACGCGGCTCTGCCGCCGGGGCGCGCGGTGCACGAGCCGCCTGCATCGGCTGCGGGTGGTCCGCGTGATCCGATACCGGCGACCGCTTCGCATCCGCCGCCCGTACCCGCAGCAGCGGCGGAACGTGTCCCGTCGGCGTCGCAATTGGTTGATCATTCGGCGGTTCGAGAGCCTTTAGCGCCGAGCGGAGCCCCCGCCGAACCTGCGCCCGCGGCTGGGCACGGATCGCAGCCCGCGCCGTCCTTCACCTCTGCGGCGCCGCATTCGCTGCCCGCGGCAGGTCACCCGCCCGAACTGCCCGCGCCCTCCGGCGGCTGGCACGGGCATGGCGACGGCGGCCCTCCCGGCGGAAGTCCACCGCACGGCAGGGGACCGCATGGTCCGGACGGCGGTCACCCGTCCAACTGGCCAGACCACGACCGAAAGCCGCACGGAATTGGTGACGGGCCGGCTGACCATGACGGACCTGCTGATCGGGGTAACCATTTGAGTCCCAGCGATGGACTGACTTCGGATGATCTCTCTGCCCTAACCCACTACACTGGATCTGGCTACATAGACCTGAACGACGCGTTAAGGGGCGATATCTTGGACGCGTCTCAACATGCCCGAGTTGAAGCGTTAAATAATGCGCTCTCCAAGCTTCCGCCCTATGAGGGAGCAGTGGTTCGCGGGTCAAATCTGCCACCCGAGGTGCTTGCTGAATATCGGCCAGGCGAATATGTCATCGAAAAAGGTTTTATGAGCACAACAACAAATCCGGCTGTGGCGCAGGCACCCGCATTCGCGGGCAACGTTGAGTTTAGAATTTTTTCTTGCACAGGCCGCGATATCTCGGCGCACTCGATGTTTCCCGCGGAGCAAGAGGTCTTGTTTCCGGCGCACACAAGATTCTTTGTGGTCGATAAAACAGTGGATCCGCTGACGGGTCGGACCATCATCGAAATGCTAGAAGAGTGAGTAGTTGTAGCTCAGGACGGAGTTAGAAGTGAGCAAGGAAATCGCGGGAAAGATCTTTTTGACAGCGGAGGAGGCAGGTGTTCCTCCACCGTCGGAAGAAAAGCTTGCGCGGGCACGGAAGATGTTCGATGAGTTCCAGAAGAAAGTAGAGGCTGTCCCCGAGGAAGACCGACCAACAGAAGTGTCACGAAAATTCTGGGATGACATTTCAGGCACTGAGTACGACCCTCGGCGCGAAAAGTAACCGTTGACCTTCTGGCCGAAGCTATTCGCCCCGGTCCAACAGATCCGACGAACCGAGCACCCGCTCGACCTGCACCTCGATGACCACCCGCCGCGGGTTCGGGCGCGGCGTCCGGTAGCGCTGGGCATAGCGCAACTCCGCGTCACGCACGGCGTCGGCGTCGCTGTTCACCTTGGACCGGCCCTCCAGCGACAGCCACCGGGCCCCGTCGACCTGGCTGAGCACCGCCACCCCGGCGCGGTCGGCGTTGACGGCCTTCTGCGAGCCGCCGGTGGTGATCACCCGCGCGATGTGGGTCTTGGGATCGAAGGTGAAACCCACCGCCACCACATGCGGGGAATTGTCCGCCCGCAGCGTGGTCAGCATGGCCAGGTGACGTTCCGACAGAAAGGCCAGCGCGTCGTCGGTCAGCCGCGTAGTGGTATTCGCCATCACCGCCCACGCTAGCGCAGGTGATAATCGCAGCCGTGGACGACACGGGCGCGGCTCCGGTACTAATCCTGGGCGGCCGCAGCGAAATCGGCGTCGAGCTCGCACGCCGGCTGGCTCCCGGGGCGACGGTGGTGCTGGCCGCGCGCCGAGCCGACCAGCTCGACGACGAGGTCGCCGCCGTCAAGGCCGCCGGGGCCGCGGCGGTGCACACCAGGGAATTCGACGCCGACGACCTCGACTCGCACGGCCCGCTGGTCGCCTCGATCGTCGCCGAACACGGACCGATCGGCACCGCGGTGCTGGCCTTCGGCATCCTCGGCGACCAGTCCCGCGCCGAGACTGACGCCGCGCACGCGGTGTCCATCGTGCGCACCGACTACGTCGACCAAGTCAGCATGCTCACCCACCTGGCCGCCGCCATGCGCGCCGCCGGGCGCGGCTCGCTGGTCGTGTTCTCTTCGGTCGCCGGGGTCCGGGTGCGCCGCGCCAATTACGTTTATGGCTCGGCGAAGGCCGGCCTGGACGGCTTCGCCAGCGGGCTGGCCGACGCGCTGCACGGCACCGGCGTCCACTTGCTCATCGCGCGACCGGGATTCGTCGTCGGTCGCATGACCGAGGGCATGAGGCCCGCGCCGCTGGCCAGTACCCCGGAGCAAGTGGCGGCGGCGACCGCGCGCGCGCTGAACAAGGGCCGGCGCACCGTGTGGATTCCGTGGTCGCTGCGGCCGATGTTCTTCGCCATGCGGCTGCTGCCGCAGTTCATCTGGCGCAGGATGCCACGATGATCGTCGTGGTCGGCATCGGCGCCGACGGCATGGCGGGACTAGCGGAAACATCGCGCGACGAATTACGCAGAGCCACAGTGATTTACGGGTCCAGGCGCCAGCTTGACCTGCTCGACGATACGCTGCCCGCGCCCCGCCATGAGTGGCCGTCACCGATGCTGCCCGCGCTGCAAAGCTTGCCCGTCGACTCCGGAGCAGACATCCATGTGGTGGCCAGCGGCGACCCGCTCCTGCACGGCATCGGCGGCACGCTGATCCGGCTCCACGGCGCCCACAACGTCAGGGTGCTGCCGCACGTGTCCTCGGTGACGCTGGCGTGTGCGCGGATGGGGTGGAACGCCCACGACACCGAGGTGATCAGCCTGGTCACCGCGCGACCGCACGCCGCGGTGCGCCGCGGCGGCCAAGCGATCGTGCTGTCGAAAACCGCTTCCACGCCCAGGGAACTGGCCGCGCTGCTCACCGCACACGGCCGCGGGGACTCCGAGTTCTGCGTGCTCGAAAACCTCGGCGGCCCAACCGAACTCCGCCGCGACGGCACCGCGCGCCAGTGGGCCGACGACGCCGAACGGGAGGTCGGCGACCTCAACCTCATCGCCGTCCGCTACCTGCCCGACGAACGCATGTCGTCCTATCCCGACGACGCGTTCGCCCACGACGGGCAGATCACCAAACACGGGATGCGGGCGGTGACCCTGGCCGCGCTGGCGCCGCGACCGGGGGAGCGGCTCTGGGACGTCGGCGCGGGGTCGGGCAGCATCAGCGTCGAATGGTGCCTGAGCTGGCGGGGTTGCGACGCGGTGGCGTTCGAGCGCGACGAGGCGCGCCGCCTCAACATCGAATCCAACGCCGCGGCTTTCGGCGTCGCCATCGACGTGCGCGGCGCAGCGCCGGAGGCGTTCGACGGCGCCGAGGCGCCCTCGGCGATCTTCATCGGCGGCGGCCTGACCCAGCCTGGCCTCCTCGACGCCTGCCTCGACCACTTGGCCCCAGGGGGACGACTGGTAGTCAACGCCGTCACCGCTGAATCGGAATCGCTTCTCACACAGTCCTATTCGCGGCTCGGCGGTGAGTTGCGGCGTCTTCAGCACTACCACGGCGAGCCGCTGGGCGGCTTCACCGGGTGGCGCCCGCAGATGCCGGTCACCCAGTGGGCGGTGACGAAATGACGGTCTATTTCATCGGCGCGGGCCCCGGCGCGGCCGACCTCATCACGGTCCGCGGGCAACGGCTGCTGCAAACCTGTGCAACCTGCCTCTACGCCGGTTCGATCATGCCCGACGACCTGCTGGCCCTGTGCCCGCCCGACGCGAAAGTCGTTGACACCGGCCCGTTGACGCTCGAGCAGATCGTCACGGAAATCGCCGACGCGCACGCCGCCGGCCACGACGTGGCGCGGCTGCACTCGGGCGACCCGTCGCTGTACAGCGCGCTGGCCGAGCAGTGCCGCCGGCTCGGCGCGCTGGGCATCGACTACGAAATCGTGCCCGGTGTACCGGCTTTCGCCGCCGCGGCCGCCGCGTTGAAACGCGAGCTCACCGTCCCCGGGGTGGCCCAGACGGTCACACTGACAAGGGTGGCCACCGTGTCGACGCCCATGCCGTCGGGCGAAGAGCTGGCCACCCTGGCCCTGTCCGGGGCCACCCTGGTGCTGCACCTGGCCGCCGCCCAGATCGATGCAATCGTCCCGCAGTTGCTCAACAGCTATCGCGCCGAAACACCCGTTGCCGTGGTGGCTTTCGCGAGCTGGCCACAGCAGACCGTGCTGCGCGGCACCCTGGCCGACATCGCCGCCCAGATGCACGACGCCAACATCACCAAGACCGCGGTGATCATCGTCGGCGACGTCCTGGCGGCCGAGGGATTCACCGACAGCTACCTGTATTCGGCCGGGCGGACCCGGGGGAGCCGGCACTGATGCGGGTGCTGTTGCTCGGCGGCACCTCGGAGGCCCGCGCCCTGGCGAAAAACCTGCACCCGCAAGTCGACATCGTCAGCTCGCTGGCCGGTCGCGTCCCCGACCCCGCGCTGCCGGTCGGCCCGGTGCGCGTCGGCGGCTTCGGTGGCGTCGACGGACTGACGCGCTGGCTGCAAGACGAACGCATCGACGCCGTCGTCGACGCCACCCATCCGTTCGCGGCGACGATGACCGCCCACGCCGCCGAAGCGTGCAGCGAACTTCACATCCCGCACCTGGTGCTGGCGCGCCCGGCCTGGGCGCCCGGCGACGCGATCGTCGTCGCATCGGACGTGGAAGCAGCGGAAACGGTTGCCGCACAAGCGTACTCACGGGTCTTCCTCACCACCGGGCGCTCGGGGGTCCATGCCTTCACCGGCAGCGACGCGTGGTTTCTGATCCGCGCGGTCACCGCGCCGGACCTCGCCGCACTCCCGCGCCGCAACCAGGTGCTGCTGTCGCGCGGCCCCTATCACTACGACGGCGAGCTGGCGCTGCTGCGCGAGCACCGCATCGACGCGCTGGTCACCAAGAACAGCGGCGGCGCGATGACCCGGGCCAAGCTGGATGCCGCCGCCGCGCTGGACATTCCGGTGGTGATGGTGGCCAGGCCGCCGCTTCCGGCAGGGGTCGCGGCGGTGGGCACGGTCGACGAGGCCGCGGATTGGGTTGCGCGACTGGGCTAACCGGTCAGGTCTTCGCGCTCCATGTCGGCCAGCAGCGCATCGCGGGCGCGGGCGACGCGAGAGCGGATGGTGCCCACCGGGCAGCCGCAGACCGCGGCGGCGTCGGCGTACGGCAGCCCGAGCAGCTGGGTGAGCAGCAGCGCTTCGCGCTGCTCGGTGGTGAGGTTGGCGATCAACGCGGTCACCTCGACCAGATCCTCGAACCCGCGGGCGTGGCGGTCGCCGGTGAGGAAGTGATCGGGATCGGCGCCGGCGGCGGTGCGCGGCCGCGACTGGGCGTGCCGGATATGGTCGGCCACCACCCGGCGCGCGATGGCCAGCAACCACGTTCGCGCGCTGGACCGTCCGGAGAACCGCTCGATCGCGCCGATCGCCCGCAGGAAGGTTTCCTGGGTCAGGTCGTCGGCGCTTCCCGCGTCGGACAGATAGGTGACGAACCGCCACACGTCCTGCTGGGTCGCTTTGATGAAGGCCTCGAGCGCCCGCTCGTTGCCGCGCGCCGCGGCCAACGCGAGTTCGGTAACGGCCTCGTCGTCGCTTGACGCGGTCATGGCCAACCACCTTCGTTGTGCGGGCGCTGCCAGTCTACGACCGGTTGTCGTAGACGCTGCGGTGGGGTGCGGAGCCGAGCGGTTGATGGGCCACAGATGCCGGTGCCGCCGACCGCTCGGCGCCTCCGACGGCACGCCGGGATAGTCGGCGTCCTCGCCGGAGGCGCGCGGCCGCCGGGTCCGCACATGTTCGCGCGCCACCAGCAACGCGAACACCAGCCCCAACAGCAGGGGCATGTGGCTTGCGATGCGTGTCGCGGTCACTTCGCCGGCGAAGGCGTCGACGACCACGTAACTCAACAGCGCGACGGAATACACGCCGGTAATCGCCGCCACCCCAATCGC
The DNA here is from genome assembly GCF_002101815.1 of Mycobacterium paraense. GTDB lineage: Bacteria > Actinomycetota > Actinomycetes > Mycobacteriales > Mycobacteriaceae > Mycobacterium > Mycobacterium paraense. The sequence goes on from NZ_LQPM01000010.1 coordinate 9,786, forward strand.
GGTGGCAGGCCAAATGCCCGCAGCAATCATGGCCAGACCCAACGCCAGCAACCACGCGGTCGACTCGTGCATCAGGTGCTCGCCCGACATGGCGCCGTGCATGTGGCTCGACACCATGCCGAAATCGATGCCGCCGATCTGGGCCGCTGCGATCGCGACCTGGAACAGGCCGACGCCGATCAGGCCCCAACGCCGGTAGCGCGACCGCAGCCAGCGCATCGAGCGGTGATACGCGGGGGACTGCTGATCGAGGCTCGCCATGATCTTGCCGACCAGGTCCGGTCCCTCGCCAGGCTCGATGGACGACAGCCGACGCGTCTGCACCGCCGCACCGATCAGCCAGGTGCGGCAACCCCTACAGGATTCCAGGTGGGCATCGACCTGTTGCGCGAGTACCTGCGGACGCTCGCCGTCCAGCCGCGCAGAAAGCGCCTCACGCGCAACGTCACACCGCATCTCTGCATCGTTGCGCATGCTCGGGCGGCGCGCAAAGGCGTCGAAAAGCGAGGGACGGGAACCAAACCGTCCGGCAAACCGACCACTGAAGACAAGCCCGCTCCTGACGACGTCCACCGAAGAGGTATTCGTGTTCCTGCCCGCAGGCCCCCGACGATGACCGCCCCCATCTGGTTCGCCTTGCCGCCCGAGGTGCACTCCACCTTGCTCAGCAGCGGTCCGGGTTCCGGGCCGCTGCTCACCGCTGCGGAGGCGTGGTCGGCGATGGGCACCGAATATGGCGCCGCGGCAGACGAACTCATCGGGGTGCTGGGTGCGGTGCAGGGCGCGTGGGATGGTCCCAGCGCGGAACGGTACGTGGCCGCCCACGCGCCGTATCTGAACTGGTTGCTCGAGAGCGCGTCGGCCAGCGCGCTCGCCGCGTCAGCGCACCGAACGGCCGCGGCCGCCTACGCCGCCGCGCTCGCGACCATGCCGACGCTCGCCGAACTCGCCGCAAACCACGCCACCCACGCGGCGCTGGTGGCGACCAATTTCTTCGGCATCAACACCATTCCCATCGCGGTCAACGAAGCCGACTACGTGCGCATGTGGCTGCAGGCCGCCGAAACCATGACCACCTACCAAGCCGTCGCCGACTCGGCCCTGGCGGCGGTCCCGACGGCCGCGCCGGCGCCGCAGATCGTCGCGACGGGCGGGGAGGCCCGCAGCGCGGCGGCGCCGAGCAGCAGCGTGTCTTGGCAGGATCAGCTCGCGGCGCTGTTGCAGCAATACACCAAGAATTTCGCGTGGCCGGTGTCGAAGGACCTCAACCCGGCCGGGTGGCCCATTCCCGCGGTCCCGTTCGCCAACGGCCTCACCTCGGCGTTTATGCAGATCCCCGGCATGTCGCCGGCGCTGGCCAGCGCGCTGGCCTGGGCGACCTTCCACACGCTGATGATCTTCTGGCCCTTCGGGCAGCAGGCGATCCAGCTGGCCATCTCGCTCGTCCCCGCCCTGGCCGCCGTTCCCGTCGCCGGAGCCGCGGGCGCGGCGGTGGGTGCCGCGGTGGCAACCGGCATTGCGGTGCCGGTGTCGGTGGCGACTTCCGTGCCGGCGGGCGTGGCAGCGCCGGCTCCGGCCGGTTCTCTGGCCGCGCCCGCGACCGCCGCCGCGCCGACCAGTGCGAGCAGCGCCGCCACCGTCGCCGGTCCCACGGCGCCGAGCGCAACTCACACCATCGGCGGGGGACCCGTCGGTGCCGGGCCGGGGGTGGGGTTCGGTCCGTCGGCGTCAACGGGTATCAGCGCGGGCCTTTCCGACGTCCTCTACGCCGTCGGCATCTCGGGGTTGTCGGCGCGCGGCAGCGCGAGCGCTCGCGGGCGTCGTCGCTCGGAGGAACCGGCGCCGGAGGGCGCCGACGAGCCGGCGGCCGCCGCGGCCACGGCGAACGACCGAACGCGGGGCCGCCGTCGTCGGAGGGTGACGATCGAGGACCGCGCCCATCGCCACGAGTTCATGGACCTCGACGACGACGGGGGGCCGCATCCGGAGGCGTCGGGCCACGGGGGCGGGCGACTCGGGTTCGCCGGCGCCACCGCGTCGGGCGCCGCCGGCCGTCCGGCCGGGCTGATGACACTGGCCGGCGACGGATGCAACGGCGCCCCGGTCACCCCGCTGCTGCCCAACAGCTGGGACGACCGCGCCACCGAATAGCGCTGCGCGACAACCTGATTCACCGGATATCGCCCGAGCGCCGGTGATTCGCTGCGGCCTGTGCAGAAATCGGCGTTTTCGCGCGGGTTCTAGCGGCTCTGGAGAATACCCCCTGGGGTATGGTATACCTGAACGCAGAACTTCCTGTACGGGCCCGACGGCCCTACCCATCGTCGCGGTCTGGTGTTAACACTGAGCCAAAACGACCAGGCCACGAGTGGCCACCAGAGGAAAGGAGACACCGGTGTTGACCTTTCTCAAGAAGGCGTGGGTGCCCCTCGCGGTGGTGGTGGCGGTGGCTCTCGGTGCCGTCGCCGTCGACCGGCTCCGCGGCGTCTTCGGTTCCGATGCCATCTTTACCGCGACGGGCAGCAGCGCCGAACCGCTCGAGCCGTCGCACGTGAAGCAGGTGACCTACGAGATTTACGGGCCCAGCGACACGGCTGGAACCGTGAGCTACCTGGACAGGAAGGCCCAGCCGGAACAGGCGAGCTTCACCAGCCTGCCCTGGACTTTCACGATCACGACGACGGTGCCGGCGGTGATCGCCAGCGTGGTGGCGCAGGGCAACAGCGACAGCATCGGGTGCCGCATCACGGTCAACGGTGAGCTCAAGGACGAACGGTCCACCGCCGGTCGTCACGCGCAAACGTCATGTCTGGTGAAGGCCGCATGAACACCGACGACAACGCGCGCCCGAGGTTCATGCGGTTCGTCCGCACGTTCGCGTGGCCCATCATCATCGGATGGCTGCTGCTGACGGTGGCGCTGAATGTGCTTGTGCCGCCGATCGAGTCGGTCGCACGCAAGCACGCGGTCACCATGTCGCCCCAGGACGCGCCCGCGATGATCGCGGCGAAACACATCGGCGCGACGTTCCACGAGTCGGATTCCGACAGCATCGCGATGATCGTCCTCGAGAGCGATCAACCACTCGGCGACGAGGTGCACCGTTACTACGACGGCTTGGTCCAGAAGCTGCAGGCCGACCCGAAGCACGTGCAGCACGTGCAGAACGTGTGGGGGGACCCGCTGACGGCTGCGGGGGTCCAAAGCCGTGACGGCAAAGCCGCTTACGTCCTACTCAATCTGGCCGGCAACCAGGGCAGCACCCTGGGCAACCAGTCCGTCGACGCGGTGCGGAACATCGTCGACAAGTCACAGCCCCCCAAGGGGCTTAAGGTCTACGTCACGGGCCCGGCACCGCTGACGACGGACATGAACGAAGCCGCCGACAAGAGCATGTTCAAGATGATGGGCGTGACGGGCGTGGTCATCATGATCATGCTGTTCATCGCCTACCGCTCGATCAGCACGGTGCTGCTGGTGCTCGTCATGGTCGGTTTCGAGATGGGCACGGCCAGAGGGCTTGTCGCGCTGCTCGGCAACAACGAATTGTTGGGATTTTCCACGTTCGTCGTCGCCATGCTGTCGTCGCTGGCCATTGCGGCGGGAACCGATTACGCGATCTTTCTCATCGGCCGATACCAGGAGGCCCGCCAGGCGGGCCAGGATCGAGAAACCGCCTGGTACACGATGTTCCGTGGTACCTCGCACATCATCCTGGGCTCGGGGCTGACCATCGCCGGAGCCACCTTCTGCCTCCACCTGGCGCGGCTGTCGTACTTCAAGGCGCTCGGCATCCCGTCCGCCCTGGGGCTGCTCGTCGTCGTTGCGGGAGCCACGACCGCGGCTCCGGCCGTGGTCGCCGTGGCAAGTCGCTTCGGCCTGCTGGACCCGAAACGCGCTGTCAAAGTCCACGGTTGGCGCCGCATCGGCACCGCCACGGTGCGCTGGCCTGGGCCGGTCCTGGCGGCCTCGCTGGCTGTCGCAATCCTCGGCATCCTCGTCATGCCCAGCATGAAGGTCAGCTATAACGACCGCTACTACATACCTGCCCATCTGCCGTCGAATGTCGGGTACGCGGCCGCGGAGCGCCATTTCAGCGCGGCGACAATGAATCCGGACATCCTGATGATCGAGAGCGATCACGACATGCGCAACAGCGCCGACATGATCATTCTCGACCGGCTCGCCAAAGACGTCTTTCGGTCGCCGGGAATCGCGATGGTGCAGAGCATCACCCGGCCGCTGGGCGGCCCGATCGAGCACACATCGTTACCGTTCCAGATCAGTGCCCAAGCGATTCCCATCCAGCAGAACCTCCAGTTCATGAGGGACCGCACAGGCGACATGCTCAAGATGAGCGACGATCTGGGCGCCATGATCGGCTCGATGGAGCGGATGCAGGGCTTGCTGGGCCAGATGAGCGGCGCGACTCATCGCATGGTCGGCGACATGGGCGACATGCAATCCACTTTGAATGAGATGCGAGACCACCTGGCGGACTTCGACGATTTCGCGAGACCGTTCCGCAGCTACTTGTATTGGGAACCACACTGTTTCAACATCCCGGCCTGCTGGGCTTCGAGGTCGGTGTTCGAGGCGATCGACGGTGTGGACAAGTTCAGCGCGAACATGAGCACGCTGATCAAGGACATGAACAACGTCGACGCGATCATTCCCCAGATGATGGCCCAGTTCCCGCCGATGATCGCCGTCGCGAAGTCGATGCAGGGCACATTGCTGACCATGCACAGCAGCTTCTCGAGCCTGGTCACACAGATGGCGCAGATGACCGATACGGCGAGCGCTATGGGTCAGGCCTTCGACGCCTCCAGGAGCGGTGACTACTTCTACCTACCCCCGGAAGCGTTCCAGAATCCCGACTTTCAGCGCGGCCTGAAACTCTTCCTCTCACCGGACGGCAAGGCGCGCGCTTCATCATCACCCACGACGCGGACCCGGCGACTCCAGCGGGCATCGCCGCGGTCAAGCCCGCGCTGAACGCCGCACATCAAGCGGTGAAGGGGACGACGCTCACCGGCGCCAAGTTCTACCTCGCCGGAACGGCGGCGATCTACCGTGACATCCAGGCCGGCTCGCAATACGACCTACTGATCGTCGGGATCGCCGCCCTGACCCTCATTTTCGCCGTCATGGTGCTCATCACTCGAGCGCTCGTCGCGTCCCTGGTGATCGTCGGGACGGTGCTGCTGTCGCTGGGCGCCGCGTTCGGCCTGTCGGTGCTGGTGTGGCAGCACCTCTTCGGCCTGGAGTTGAACTGGATCGCGCCGGTGTTCGGGCTGATCATCCTGCTGGCGGTGGGATCCGACTACAACCTGCTGCTGGTGTCGCGGTTCCAGGAGGAGATCGGGGCGGGGCTGAAGACCGGCATCATCCGCTCCATGGGCGGGACCGGCGGCGTCGTCACCGCGGCGGGACTGGTGTTCGCCTTCACCATGATGTCGATGGCCGCCAGCGACCTGCGCTCGATTGGGCAGGCCGGCACCACGATTGGGCTCGGCCTGCTGTTCGACACCCTCGTCGTGCGGTCCTTGATGACGCCGTCGATCGCCGCGCTGCTGGGGCGCTGGTTCTGGTGGCCGATACGGGTGCGGCCGCGCCCGGCCAGCTCCATGCTTCGGCCGTTCGGGCCGCGCCGGTTGGTGCGCTCGCTCCTGCTGGGCGAGGAAGCCGACACCGCCAGGCTCAACACCCCGGCCGCGGCAGGGGTGCGGACCGGCTGAGAGGCGAGTCGGCATCGTTTGCCGGCGCCCCATGCGGGTACTTCGGCCAGCATGACTACGGCAACACAGCAACGGCTGCGCGCCGTCGCATTGATCTGCACGTTGAAGAAGAGTCCCGCGACCTCGAGTAGCGAGCTGATGGCCGACCAGGTGCTCGAGCAGCTGCGCAAGGCCGGCGCCGACGGCGAGAAGGTCCGCTGCGTCGACTTGAACCTGCTGCCCGGAACGGAATCAGACATGGGCCCGGGGGATGAGTGGCCGCAGCTGCTCGAGAAGGTCCGGGCCTCGGACATCGTCGTGGTCTCCACCCCGACGTGGGTAGGTCACATGTCCAGCGTCGCCCAGCGCGTCCTGGAGCGACTGGACGCCGAGATCTCCGACAAGGACGACGCCGGCCGGCCCAAGATGGTGGGCAAGGTCGCGCTGGCCGCCGTGGTGGGCAACGAGGACGGCGCGCACAAGATCGTCGCCGACCTCTTCCAGGCCCTCAACGACATCGGATTCTCCATACCGGCGCAGGGCTGCACGTACTGGAACGGCGAGGCAATGCAGGGCGGGGACTTCAGCGACCTCGACGAGGTGCCGGAAGTGGTCGCGACCACCACCGAGTCCGCGGCCCGCAATGCGGTGCACCTGGCGGCCGCGCTACGGCAGAGCCCCTATCCGCCGTACGAGTAACAGGTCACCCCGGATAGCGCCGGGGGGTGAACACCCGGTCGCCGAAATCGTCTGAGTACCACTGGGTTTGCGACGAGCCGACGATCAGCAGGCAGCGCATGTCGACCTCGGCGGGGTCTAGATCGGCCAGCCGCACCACGCGGACGTCTTCCGCCGGGCCGGACACGTCGCGGCCGATCACCACCGGCGTGCCGGGCTCGCGGTGGGCCATCAGCACGTCGCGCATCGCGCCGACCTGCCAGGTGCGGGCCTTGGACGCCGGGTTGTAGATGGCCAGCACCAGATCGGCGGCGGCCGCGGCGGCCAGCCGCGCAGAAATCACCTCCCACGGCTTGAGCCGGTCGGACAGCGAGATCACCGCATAGTCATGGCCCAGCGGCGCGCCGACCCGGCTGGCGACGGCCTGGGCGGCCGTCATCGCCGGGACCACCCGGATCCGCACCCCCGGCCACTGTTTGGCTTCCTCCAGCACCGCGGTCGCCATCGCGAACACCCCCGGGTCACCCGACGACACCACCGCGACGGCGCACCCCTCCTCGGCCAGCGCGCAGGCCAGTCGCGCACGCGCGGGTTCGTCGGTGTTGTCGCTGGGGTGGCGCCGTTGCCCCTCGCGGACCGGGACGCGATCCAGGTAAGTCCTGTAGCCGATCAGGTCGGTCGCGGCGGCCAGCTCCCGCCGGCTCTGCGGCGTCATCCAGTCGCTGTGCCCGGGCCCCAGGCCGACGACGGCGACGGTGCCCGCCCGCGGCGGCCGGCGATGCCCCCGACGGCCACCGGGAAGCATGGCCAGCGAAAAGTACGGCACGCCGGTCTCGTCGACCTCCCCGGCCGGCAGGATCCGCTGCCCGGACGTGCTGGCCCGCTCCACGTAGAACGCGTCGTCCAGCTGCCCCGTCGCCGAAAGGGCTTCGCGCACAGCCGGATACGAGCGGCCCAGCTTGAGCACCACCGCAGCGTCGGCGTCGGCGAGCCGGCGGGTCAGCTCGGCCACCGGCAGGGTGCCGGGCAGCACCGACAGCACCTCGTCGCCGGCCACCAGCGGCGTGGCGATGGCGGCCGAGGCGGCGCTCACCGACGTGACGCCCGGGACGATGACCGCGTTGAACCGCTCCGTCAGCCGCGTGTGCAGGTGCATGTAGGAGCTGTAGAACAGGGGGTCGCCCTCGGCCAGCAGCGCCACGTCGCGACCGGCGTCGAGGTGCGCGGCGATGCGCCGCGTCGCCTCGGCGTAGAAGTCTTCGAGCGCGCCCGCGTAGCCGCCGGGATGGTCGGTCGCCTCGGTGGTCACCGGATAGACCAGGTGTTCCTCGATCTGGCCGGGCCGCAGGTACGGTTCGGCGATCCCGCGGGCGATGCTGCGGCCGTGCCGGGCGCTGTGGTAGGCCACCACGTCGGCCTCGCCGATCAGCCGGGCGGCCTTGACCGTCACCAGCTCCGGGTCGCCGGGTCCCAACCCGACGCCCCACAGGGTGCCCCGCGCGCTCATTCGGCGTCGCTCGCGATCGCGTTCACGGCGGCCGCGGCCATCGCGCTGCCGCCGCGGCGGCCCCGCACCACCAGATAGGACATCCCGCGCGGACGGTCGATCAGCTCCTGCTTGGACTGCGCCGACCCGACGAACCCGACCGGGCCGCCGAGCACCGCCGCCGGCGGGGAGACGCCCTCGTCGATCAGCTCGAGCAGCCGGAACAGCGCGGTGGGGGCGTTGCCGATCGCCAGGACCGCGCCCGGCAGCTTCTCGGCCCACAGCTCCACGCCGGCCGCCGAGCGGGTGGTGCGGCGCCGCGCGGCCAGGTCGGCCGCGCCCGGGTCGGCCACCAGCGACACCACCCGGTTGCCGGCCGGCAGGCGGGCGGCGGTGATCCCGGCGGCCACCATCGACGAATCGCACAGCACCGGGGCGCCGGCGTGCAGCGCGGCGCCGGCCCGCGCGACGACGTCGTCGGTGTAGGCGACGTGGTCGGCGACGTCGACCTGCCCGCACGTGTGGATCAGCCGGACCACCACCCGCGCGACGTCGGCCGGAAATCTCGCCAGGTCGGCTTCGGCGCGGATGGCCGCGAACGACTGCCGGTAGATTTCGGCCGCGTCGCGGATGTAGTCGAGCACCCGCTCACCTTAAGGGCTGGTCGCGAAGCAGCCGGTATCCCTGTCCGGTGGCGACCAGCACCTGACCGGCCGGCGGGCTGCCGCACGCCCGCTCGCAGCCGACGAAATGACGGTGTGCCGCGGCGTCGGCGTCCGGCGCCTGCAGCGACAGCGCGGCGTCCGCCCGCACGTCGGCCGCCGAGTGCGCGCACCCGGGGCTGCCGGTGCAGGCGCTGACGTTCAGCCAGGGGGAGTTCTCGTCGAACACCAGCCCCAACGGCGCCAGCACCCGCAGCGCGGTGTCCGCCACCTCCTCGCTGAGATCGCACACCAGCACCGACCGCCACGGCGTGACCACCAGCGGGGCCTCGATCGCGGCCAGGAACTCCGCGACCCGCGCGGGCAGCACGCCCAGCGGCACCGCCGCGCCCAGCGCCACCCGGCCGTCCTGCTGGTCGATCCACCCCACCGGGCCCTTCGTGACGGGCGGGAACGGCGCGGCGCTCATGTCCGCATCGGGCAGCAGCTCCGCGGGATCGGCCAATTCGCTGACGCGCCAAGCCTTTCCGCGGATCTCGACGAACCGCACGGCCAGCGCGACCAGCGCCGGCACCACCTCGTCGACGGTCAGCCGCACGCCGGTGTCCCGGCCCGTCACCACCATCGCGACGCCGTCGCCCAGCGCATGCACCCCGACGTCGGCACCCAGCCCGGAGACGTCGCCGCGGCCGTCATCGATGGCGAACCAGAACCGGCCGCCCAACTCCGCGAGGCTGGATTCGGCGCAAATCGCCGCGTCGAGTTCGCTCACCCATCCGCGCACGTCGGCTTCCCCGCCGAGCCGGCCGGACAGGGGAGAGCCCACGATGTTGCGCACCCGCTCGTGCGTCGGCGACGGCAACAGCCCGGCCCCCGCGACGGCCGCGGCGACCGCCGTGACGTCGGTGATGCCGCGCACCTGCACGTTGCCGCGTGCGGTCAGCTCGAGCGTGCCCGACCCGAACTCGGTCGCGACGCCGGCCAGCGTCGCCAGCTGGGCGGCCGAGATGCTGCCCCCGGGCAGTCGGACCCGCACCAGCGCGCCATCGGCCGCCTGATGCACCTGCAGCGCACCCGGGCAAGCGTCGGTGTCGCGTTCGCGGGCCATCACCACACGGTACGACCGCCGCCGCGGCAGTTAAGTAGCCGACTACGCTAGCCGCCCGGCAACGCCGCGCCGGACACTGCGATTGCCCCATTCCTTCCAGGTCAGGAGCATGCATGGAACAGCGCGGTGGTCATGCGGTGGTGTTGGGAGCAAGCATGGGCGGCCTGTTGGCGGCCCGCGTGCTCGCCGACTTCTACGACCGGGTCACGGTGGTCGAACGAGACATCCTGCCCCTCCATCCCATCAACCGGCGCGGCGTTCCGCAGGGCAGGCTGATCCACGCCCTGGCCGCACGCGGCACGCAGGTCCTCGACGAACTGTTCCCCGGCTTCGTGGGCGAGCTCACCGCCAACGGCGCCGGCATCTGGGACGACGGCGACTTCTCGAAGGTGTCGATATCGGTTGGCGGGCACACCACGCCGCGATCCGGCAGGGCGCCGAACCCGCCCGTGGTCCTCTTCCCGAGCCGGCCGCTGCTGGAATGGAACGTGCGCCGACGGGTGAAGGCGTTTCCGAACATCACCTTCCTCGAATGCCACGACGTGGTCGGCCTGATCACCACGCCGGCCCGTGATCGCGTGATCGGGGCCAGGGTGGAGGACCGGGTCCAGCAGCGCGGGAAGGCGCTTCACGCCGACCTCGTCGTCGACGCGACCGGCCGGGGGTCTCGCATGCCGGTGTTCTTGGAGGAACTCGGCTACGGCCGTCCGCAGGAGGACGAGGTGACGGTCCAGCTCGCCTACGCGTGCCAGCTGCTGCGCCTGGAGCCCGGCGCGATCCGCCAACACATGATCGCCCTCTTCCCGGAACCGGGGCGGCCCAAGATGTTCGGCCTGATCAGAAACGAAAACGACACCTGGATGTTCGGGGTCGGAGCCATGGCCGGGCTGCAGCCGCCCGGCGCGACCGCCGAAATGATCGAATACGCAGAGGATTTCGTGCCCGCGCAGGTGCTGGACGCGTTGCGTGCGGCCGAACCGCTGGGCGAAGTGGTGCACCATCGCGTGCCCTCGAACCGCTGGCGGCGCTACGACAAGATGCGGCGCACTCCCGAAGGCCTGCTGGTGGTCGGCGACGCGGTGTGCTGCTTCAACCCCATCTACGGGCAGGGCATGACGGTCGCCGCGATCGAGGCGACGGTGCTGCGGGACTGCCTGCTTCGCGGGGATCGCGGCCTGGCGCGGCGCTTCTTCCGCGCGTCGGCGAAAACCGTCCGGGTGGCCTGGCAGACCGCCGCCGGCTCCGACTTGGCCCTCCCCGAAGTCGAAGGGCGCCGGCCGATGCCGATGCGCATCAGCAACGCCTTCCTGGAGCGCGTCCTGACCGCCGTCGAGGTCGACCCCGTCGTCGCCGGGCAGTTCATGCGGGTCACGGCGATGGTCGACCCGCCGGCCCGGTTGTTCCGTCCGTCGGTCTTGCGCCGCGTCGCTCGAGCCTGCAGCCGTCGGCCGGCCGGTGTGCAAGCCGTCGACGACAGGCTCGAAGTTAACCACAAGGAAGAGAAGGGAAGTCAGATGTCGAACGACAACATCGAGGTCACGAAGAAGGGCTACGAGGCGTTCACCGCGGGCGACCTGGAAGCGGCGTTGGATGTCTTCAGCGACTCGGCCGAGTGGACCATCAACGGCGACAGCATGATTGGCGGAACGTATCGGGGCAAAAACGAGCTCACCGAACTGTTCATGCGGCTGTCGGAGAAGGCGACCAAGGTCGAGACGAAGCGCTACCTCGCTGACGGCGACGTCGTCATCGTCCTGACCCGGGTCACCGTCGGCGACGAGAGCGCCGACGAGGCCGACGTGTTCGAGTTCCGCGACGGCAAGGTCGTCAAGGCCCACTCCTTCGGCGATACCGCCATGCAGGAACGCGTGTTCGGCAGCAAGCGGGTGGCGACCGGCTAGTTGCGGGTTCGCGCGGAGCTTTCGCCCCGGCCAGACGTTCGGCGCGATTGAATCCGCATCACCGTGGGCACACTCGTCCCCGTGAGGACGCAGGAGTACGCCCCGGGGCGTTTGGTCGACGTGTTCGGCGACTCAGCCCAACCCACGGTCTTGCTGTGGCATGGAATGCAGACCGACGCCCGCGCCGCCGTCGGGCCGCTGGCCGGCATGCTCGCCGACCGCGGCGCGGCGGTGGTGGCGCCCGATTGGAATTCGCACGCCGACGACGGCGGGCGCGCCGACCTGTTGCGCTCGCTCGACTTCGCCCGCGATCTGGCCGCGGACGCCGCCCTTGTCCTCGTCGGGTGGTCGCTGGGCGGGTGTGCCGCCGCGGGCCTCACACTCGATGCGGCGCGCTTCGACCTCGCCCTGGCCCATACGGTGTGCCTGGCCGGCGCCTTCATGGTCCCCGATCCGATCTCCGGTCGCCCGCCGAGCGACATGCTGTCGGCCGACCGCGTCGGTGCGCCGTTCACGCTGCTGCACGGCCTCGCCGACGACGCCGTGCCGGTGGCGGCCAGCAGGGACTTCGCCGCGGAGCTGCGGGCGGTGGGTTGGCCCGTCGAGTTGGTGGAGCTGGCCGCCGATCACGGGTCGATCGCCGGCGCGGACTACGACCCCGTCGCGGATCGCTACGAGCCGGGGAGGAGCGAGGAGGCGCAACGGGTCGCCGCCGAGGTCGCCGCCCGCATCGCGGCGACGCTGCGGTACGAATGATGGGTGGCTGAGCCGACCATCCTGCTGCTGTCGACGTCCGACACGGACCTGATCAGCGCCCGCTCCAGCGGCAAGAACTATCGGTGGGCCAACCCGTCGCGGCTCTCCGATGAGGAATTGCCGGAGTTGCTCGCCGGCGCGGAGATCGTCGTCGTCCGCATCCTCGGCGGATACCGTGCCTGGCAGAGCGGCATCGACACTGTGATCGCTAGCGGCGTCCCGACGGTGCTGGTCAGCGGCGAACAGGCCGCCGACGCGGAGCTGACCGGCCTATCGACCCTGGCGGCCGGCATCGCGGTCCAGGCGCACATCTACCTGGCCCACGGCGGCGTGGACAACCTGCGCCAGCTGCACGCCTTCCTCTCCGACACGGTCCTGATGACCGGCTTCGGCTTCACCCCGCCGGTGGTGACCCCGACGTGGGGCGAGCTGGACCGGCCGGATGCCAGGCACGCCGATGGCCCCACCATCGCGGTGCTGTACTACCGCGCCCAGCAGCTGGCCGGCAACACCGCCTACATCGAATCGCTGTGCCGGGCCATCGAAGACGCCGGCGGACGGGCGCTGCCCGTCTACTGCGCCTCGCTGCGCACGGCCGAACCCGAACTGCTGCACCGCCTCGGCGACGCCGACGCCATGGTGGTCACCGTGCTGGCCGCCGGGGGACTGCGGCCCGCGACCGTGGCGGCCGGCGGTCAGGACGACAGCTGGAACGTCGAACACCTTGCCGCCCTGGACATCCCGATCCTGCAGGGGCTATGCCTGACCAGCCCCCGCGACCAATGGCGCGACAACGACGACGGCCTGAGCCCGCTCGACGTGGCCAGCCAGGTCGCGGTGCCCGAGTTCGACGGCCGCATCATCACGGTCCCGTTCTCGTTCAAGGAAATCGACGACGACGGGCTGATCTCCTATGTCGCCGACCCGGAACGCTGCGCGCGCGTCGCGGGCCTGGCGCTCCGCCACGCGCGGCTGCGGCACGTCGGCCCCGCCGACAAGCGCGTGGCACTGGTCTTTTCGGCCTATCCCACCAAGCACGCGCGCATCGGCAACGCGGTCGGGCTGGACACGCCGGCCAGCGCGGTCGCGCTGCTGCGGGCGATGCGGGAGCGCGGCTACCGGGTGGGAGATCTGCCCGGCGTCGAGGCCGGCGACGGCGACGCCCTGATCCACGCGCTGATCGAACGCGGCGGCCAAGACCCCGACTGGCTCACCGCGGGACAGCTGGAAGGCAACCCGATCCGGGTCTCCGCCAAGGACTATCGGGCCTGGTTCGCCACGCTGCCAAGCGAATTCACCGATGCCGTGCAGGCGCACTGGGGGCCGGCGCCAGGTGACCTCTTCGTCGACCGCAGCCGCGACCCCGACGGCGAAATCGTCATCGCCGCACTGCAAGCGGGCAACCTGGTCCTGATGGTGCAACCGCCCCGCGGGTTCGGCGAAAACCCGGTCGCCATCTACCACGACCCCGACCTGCCGCCCAGCCACCACTACCTCGCCGCCTACCACTGGCTGGACGCCGGATTCCACGCCGATGCGATCGTCCATCTCGGCAAGCACGGCAACCTGGAATGGCTGCCCGGCAAGACGCTGGGCATGTCGGCGGCCTGCGGGCCCGACGCCGCGCTGGGCAACCTCCCGCTGATCTACCCGTTCCTGGTCAACGACCCCGGCGAGGGCACTCAGGCCAAACGGCGCGCGCACGCCGTGCTCGTCGACCACCTCATCCCGCCGATGGCGCGCGCCGAAACCTACGGCGACATCGCGCGGTTGGAGCAACTGCTCGACGAGCACGCGAACGTGGCCGCGCTGGATCCGGGCAAGCTGCCCGCCATCCGCCAGCAGATCTGGACGCTGATCCGCGCCGCCAAGATGGACCACGACCTCGGGCTGACCGAGCGGCCCGCCGAGGACGCCTTCGACGACATGATCCTGCACGTCGACGGGTGGCTGTGCGAGATCAAGGACGTGCAGATCCGCGACGGGCTGCACGTCCTCGGCCAAAAGCCCACGGGGGAGGCCGAACTCGATCTCGTGCTGGCGATCCTGCGGGCGCGCCAGCTGTTCGGCGGCGAGCACGTCATCCCGGGGCTGCGGCAGGCCCTGGGCCTGGCCGAGGACGGCACCGACGAACGGTCGTCGGTCGACCGGGCCGAGGCCGCGGCCCGGGAACTGGTCGGGGCGCTGCAGGCCACCGGCTGGGATCCCGACGCCGCCGACCGGCTCACCGACGACGCCGACGTCGCCTCGGTGCTGCGGTTCGCTGCCACCGAGGTGGTGCCCCGGCTGGCCGGCACCGCGGGCGAAATCGAGCAGGTGCTCAAGGCTCTGGACGGCCGGTTCATCGCCGCCGGCCCGTCGGGCTCGCCGCTGCGCGGCCTGGTCAACGTCCTGCCCACCGGGCGCAACTTCTACTCCGTGGACCCCAAGGCGGTGCCGTCGCGGCTGGCCTGGGAAGCCGGTGTGGCGCTGGCCGATTCGCTGCTGACCCGGTACCGCGCCGACCACGGGCAGTGGCCGCAATCGGTGGGGCTGTCGGTGTGGGGCACCTCGGCGATGCGCACCGCCGGCGACGACATCGCCGAAGTCCTTGCGCTGCTGGGTGTCCGGCCCGTCTGGGACGACGCGTCACGGCGCGTCGTCGGCCTGACGCCGATCCCGCTGGGCGAGCTGGGCCGCCCGCGCATCGACGTCACCGTGCGCATTTCGGGGTTCTTCCGCGACGCTTTCCCGCACGTCGTCATCATGCTCGACGACGCGGTCCGGTTGGTCGCCGACCTCGACGAGCCCGACGAGGACAACTACGTGCGCGCGCACGCCCGGGCCGACCTGGCCCAGCACGGTGACGTAAGGCGCTCTACCACACGGATCTTCGGGTCGAAGCCGGGAACCTACGGCGCCGGGCTGCTGCAGCTGATCGACAGCCGCAACTGGCGCGACGACGCCGACCTCGCGCAGGTGTACACCGCCTGGGGCGGTTTCGCCTACGGGCGGGACCTGGACGGGCGTGAGGCCGTCGACGACATGAACCGCCAGTACCGCCGGATTGCGGTGGCGGCCAAGAACACCGACACTCGCGAGCACGACATCGCCGACTCCGATGACTACTTCCAGTACCACGGCGGGATGGTCGCGACGGTGCGCGCGCTGACCGGCCAGGCCCCCGCCGCCTACATCGGCGACAACACCCGGCCCGACGCGATTCGCACCCGCACGCTGTCGGAGGAGACGACCCGGGTGTTCCGCGCCCGCGTGGTCAACCCGCGCTGGATGGCGGCGATGCGCCGGCACGGCTACAAGGGCGCATTCGAGATGGCGGCCACCGTGGACTACCTGTTCGGCTACGACGCCACCGCGGGTGTGATGGCCGACTGGATGTATGAGCAACTGACCGAGCGCTACGTGCTGGACGCCGAAAACCGCAAGTTCATGGCGGAATCCAACCCGTGGGCGCTGCACGGCATGGCCGAGCGGCTGCTCGAGGCCGCGGGCCGCGGCATGTGGGAGCAGCCGCAACCGGAAACGCTCGACGGGCTGCGTCAGGCGCTGCTCGAGACCGAGGGCGACCTGGAAGGCTAGCCCGCCTTACGTTCGCGAGCAGACGCAGAATCGCATAAATAACACCAGTCGCGTGCGATTCTGCGTCTGCTCGCGGGTGTCAGTCCGTGAAGTCGATCCGGACGCTGATCGGGTCGGACTGCAGGGCGCGGAAGGTCGCGGCGACGACCGGCGACCACAGCCGTGAGGTCGCGAACGTGCCGGCCCGCTTTGCCGGGTCGTCGTCGGGCTCGAACCGGGCGACGCCGGAGCGCCACCGGTTGCGTTGCCGGATGCGCACTTTCGGGTCGGCCGCGACGTTGAGGGCCCACCCGCTGCGCCGCCCGTGTTGGGAGATCACCCAGGCGCCTTGATCGTCGAAGTTGGCGGACACCGGAACGCGCCGGCGGGCCCCGGATTTTCGTCCGGTCGTTTCGAGCTCGGTCGCGAACGTCGTCCGGATCCCGAGGCGGCCGAGCAGCGCCACGGCCGGGTTGGCGAGGTAACGCCCGATGAGGCGCTCGCGGCGGAATTTCCGGACGGCCCGCCGGGTCGCGATGGCTTCGCTCGACATGGTTAGCCCTCCGGCGCTAGATCGATCGGTCTACTATCTGGTTGTCAAGCTAGTAGAATAATCGGTCTACCGCAAGTGGATGCTGAACGGCGAAGGCGAGGAAGGTCCATGTCCGCACGGGAGCGCTTGATTTCCAGCGCAATTGCCCTCGTTCGTACCGCCGGGGTCGCCGGCGCGAGCGTGTCGGCGCTGCTTGACCACTCCGGTCTGGCGCGCCGAACGCTGTATCTGAACTTCCCGGGCGGCAAACCGGAGCTCGTCCAGGCGGCGACGGAAGCCGCGAGCGCCGAGCTCACGGAAGCGATTCAGGACTGCCTGCAGGACGCCGATCCCGGGCGAGCCGTGGCCGCCTTCCTGCAGATGTGGGAAGCGATGCTGGCCGACAGCGACTACACGGCGGGCTGCCCGATCGTCGCGGCGACGCTGGGCCGAGCGGACGCGCCCGCCGCTGCCGACGCCGCGGCGGCGGCGTTCAGCACCTGGGAGGGCCTCTTGGCCCGGCTCCTCCGCGAGGCCGGCATGGAACGATCGGCGGCCGCCGACCTGGCCACCACCGCGGTTGCCGCCGTGGAGGGCGCGGTCATCATGTCGGTGGCGCAACGATCGCCGACCCCGCTGCGGCGGGTGAGGCGTGTGCTCACCGCCCAATTTGCCGTAGGTTGACACCGTGACGCCCACCTTCGCCGACCTCGCCAAGGCCCAGTACATCCTGCTGACCACCTTCACCAAGGACGGAAGGCCGAAGCCGGTTCCGATCTGGGCCGCGGCCGACGGCGACCGGCTGCTCGTCATCACCCAGGAAAAATCGTGGAAGGTCAAGCGGATCCGCAACACGCCCCGGGTCACGCTCGCCACCTGCACCATGCAGGGCAAGCCGACCAGCGAGGCCGTCGAGGGCACCGCGGCCATCCTCGACAAGTCGCAGACGGCGGCCGTCTACGATGCGATCGGCAAGCGCTACGGCATCGTCGGCAAGGTCTTCAACTTCTTCAGCAAGCTGCGCGGCGGCATGGAGAACAACGTCGGCCTCGAGCTGAAAGTGGCCCCAAGCTAATACAAATGGGCACCGTCCTGATCCCGACCCCGGATCGCGACTTCGACCCGACCGAGGTCGCCGTCAGCTGGCGCGTGCTCACCCGCGACGGGCACCGGGTGGTCTTCGCCACCGAAAGCGGCGCCCCCGGCGTCGCCGACGACATCATGGTGACAGGGCGCGGCCTGGACGTCTGGTCCGCGCTGCCCGTGCTGGGCGCCGTGCCGCTCGTCGGGCTGGCGCTGCGGGCCAACAGGGACGGCCGCGGCGCGTACCGGGACATGCTGGCGTCGGCCGAATACCGGCACCCGGTCAGCTGGTCGCGCGCCGGGCTCGACGGCATCGACGCGCTGCTGCTGCCCGGCGGCCACCGCGCCCGCGGCATGCGCAGCTACGTCGACAGCGACCTCCTGCAGCGGCTGGTCGTGGACGCCTTCGCCCGCGGCCTGGTCGTGGGCGCGATCTGTCACGGCGTGCTGCTCGCCGCGCGCAGCGTCGACCCCGCCACCGGGCGTTCGGTGCTCTACGGGCGCAAGACGACCGCGCTCACCTGGGCGATGGAGCGCACCGCGTGGAACATCACCCGCCTCACCCGGTTCTGGGACCGCAACTACTACCGCACCTACACCGAGGAGCCCGGCCAGCCCGGCGGGTACATGTCCGTGCAGGCGGAAGTCACTCGCGCCCTGAAAGATCCGGCTGACTTCTGCGACGTGGGACGCGGCTCGCCGCACCGGTGGCTCAGGTCATCGGGGATGGTGCGGGACACCGCCGCCGACCCGCGCCCGGCGTTCGTCGTCGACGACGGCAACTATGTGTCGGCGCGCTGGCCGGGTGACACGCACACCTTCGCGGCCGCCGTGTCGCGGAAGCTGAAGTGATGCTGCGGTTTTCAGTGCTGCGTCAGGATCCCGTAGCGCTGCCACCACTGGTAGAGGCTGTCGAGGTTTGGCCCGCCGTTAACGGTGGCCAACAGCAGCTGGGCGTCGCGGGTCCAGGCGATGTTGGCGCGGTCCGCGACGCTGCCGCACACCACCTTGCCGCCGATCTGGTTGCCGTTGGACCAGGTGCCGGGCAGCGGAAAGGTGTTGTCGGCCGGGCACGCCGAGACCAGCATGCCGCTGGCGGTCGTCTGGAAATCACCGGTCAGCGCGTCCAGGTCGTCGTAGAGGGTGAAGCGCGCGTAGGTCGGGGTGCCCGAGTCGGCGCTTTGGGTGCAGTCCAGGCTGGCGACCGCGGTCGGGAACGGATCGGTGGCCCGGGTGCACGCGGCGGGGTTGTAGCCCGGGGGCAGCAGGCCGACGAGCTGTTGCTCGTTGGGGCTGAAGTTCTTCCCCGAACCGGCCTGGGCGGCAACCGTTCTCGCGGCGTCGCGGGTGGGCGCGCGGGCGTCGCGCTCGGACAGGGCGAGGAAACCGACGCCGATCGCGACCGCGAGCACGACCAACCCCGCGCCGATGCCCAGCCACACGGCCCGCCGCCGAATCTCCAACCCGCGCATCGTCGTAACTTAAGGCCGGCGGCGCTACGTCGCCGCCCCGGCCGCCAGATGTTCGCCGAAGAACGCGAAGATGCGGTTCCACGCGTCGTCGGTGGCCGCCTGGTCGTAGCCGAAACCCGTGATGCGAAGCAGCGGTTGCGCGGGAAGGGTGTTGGCGAAGCTGTGCCCGACGCCGGGGTACACCTTGGTGTCGGTGGTGATCTGCTTGGCCTCGGTCACCTCCCGGAACTTCTCCGGCGCACCCCGGCCCAGCGGGTCGCGGGCGCCGAAGCTCGCGACGATCGGGCATGCCCCGTCCAGGGTCTTGTCGAGGTTGCGCGGCAGGGGAGTGCCGTAGAACGGCGCCGAGGCGCCAAAACCCTTGGGCGACATGACGAGGGCGAAATGGCCGCCCATGCAGAAACCCGCGATGCCGACCTGCCCCGAGCACTCGGGCATCGCCTTGAGGTAATCGCGCGCCGCGAGGATGTCGTCAAGCGCGCGGCCCCGCTGCGCCTGCATCTCCCGCATGACGCGCGTGATGCAGCGGATGCGGCCACCGCGGGCGTACAGGTTCGGAGTGAGCGCCAGGTACCCGCCCCGGGCGATCCGCGCGTTGGTCGCCTGCTTGTCCCGGCCGTACCCGAACGCGTCGTGGATCACCACCACGCCCGGCCACGGGCCCTGTCCCTGCGGAACGTCCAGCAGCGCATCGATCGGTCCGTCGGGCGTGTCGATCTCAATCGTTGTCATAGCGTCATCTAACTGCAGCCTGGACGCGCGCCACCAGGGGAACTCGCGGACCGCCCGCGGACGTTTCCCTGACATGTTGTCGCGGCTGCTGTTGATTTACGCCGTCGTCGAGCTGGCGGCGGTCATCGCCCTGGTCTCGACGGTCGGATGGGGCTGGACGCTGCTGGTGCTGCTGGCCACCTTCCTGCTCGCGTGGGGTGTGCTGGCGCCGATGGCGGGATCCCAACTCCTCCGGCAGGTCCGGCAGTTGCGCTCCGATCCCGGCGCGGTGAGCGAGGGCACCATGGTCACGCTGGCCACCGTCCTGATCCTGGTCCCGGGGCTGGTGACCACGGTGTTGGGGCTGTTGCTGCTGGTTCCGCCCATACGGTCGGTCGCCCGCCCCGGCTTGACCGCGCTCGGATTGCGCGGTTGGCGACGGCGGATGCCGCTGATCACCGACGCGCGGCTGTTCGGCGCCGACGGCCGCCGGGGCTACCCGGCCGAGGGCCCGGCTGACTACATCGACGGCGAGGTCGTCGATGTCCGGGAGTACCGGGCGCCCGCCCTGCCCAACGAGATGCGCGGCGGATTCCCCGGCCACCCCGGGTGGGATTAGCCGCTCCGGCGGTCGCCGCACGTAGTTTTGGGCTGTGACGTCCGCCGATCCTCCGCCCGGCACCCCTACCACGCTGCTGGTCAACGGCCGGGTGCACAGCCCGACCCACCCCGACGCGACCGCGATGGCAGTGCGCGGCGGCGTCGTCGCCTGGCTGGGCAGCGACGACGTCGGGCGCGCCCAGTTTCCCGGTGCCGAGGTGGAGGACCTGGACGGCGGCTTCGTCGCCCCGGGATTCGTGGATAGCCACATCCACCTGACCGCCACCGGCCTCACGCTCAGCGGCCTGGACCTGCGGTGCGCCACGTCGCGCGCCCAGTGCCTCCGGCTGGTCGCCGACTTCGCCGCCGCCCACCCCGGCCAACCGGTGTGGGGACACGGCTGGGACGAATCGTCGTGGCCGGACAACACCCCGCCGACCACCGCCGAACTGGACGCGGTCCTCGGCGACCGGCCCGCCTACCTGGCCCGCGTCGACGTCCACTCCGCGCTGGCCTCGACAGGGCTGCGGCGGTTGGTCGCGGACTTGCCCGCGGCGGCCGGTTTCACCCCCGAGCGGCCGCTGACCGGCGACGCCCATCACCTGGTTCGGAAGGTCGCCCGCGACCTGCTGACGCCGGGGCAGCTGGCCGAGGCCCGCAAGGCCGCCCTCCAGGCCGCCGCGGCGGCCGGCATCGTCGCGGTGCACGAATGCGCGGGCCCGGAGATCGGCGGGCTCGGCGACTGGCTGCGGCTGCGTGAACTCGACCACGGCGTCGAGGTGATCGGCTACTGGGGTCAGGCGGTGACCACGGCCGCCGAGGCGCGGCAACTGAGCAGCGAGACCGGCGCGCGCGGGCTGGCCGGCGACCTGTTCGTCGACGGGGCGCTCGGGTCGCACACCGCGTGGCTGCACGAGCCCTACGCCGACGCGCCGGACCGCGTCGGCACCTGCTACTTGGATCCCGACGCCATCGAAGGCCACCTGCGGGCCTGCACCGAGGCGGAGGTGACGGCCGGTTTCCACGTCATCGGCGACGCCGCGGTGTCGGCCGCTGTCGCCGCGCTGGAACGGGTCGTCGCGGACCTCGGGGTCGCCGCGGTCGCGCGCTGCGGGCACCGCCTGGAGCACGTGGAGATGGTCGACGCCGACCAGGCGGCCAAACTCGGCGCGTGGGGCGTCATCGCCAGCGTGCAGCCCACTTTCGATGCGCTGTGGGGCGGCGCCGACGGCATGTACGCGCGGCGACTCGGCCCCGAACGAGGCAGGCTACTCAACCCGCTCGCGCTGTTAGCATCCCAAGGCGTGCCCCTCGCGCTCGGTTCCGACGCCCCGGTGACGGGCCTCGACCCGTGGGCGAGCGTGCGCGCGGCCGTCAATCACCACACCCCCGGCAGCGCGGTGTCGGCGCGGGCCGCGTTCGCCGCCGCCACCCGCGGCGGCTGGCGGGCGGCCGGCGTCCGCGACGGACAGACGGGCACGTTGGTGCCGGGCGCCCCGGCCTCGTACGCCGTGTGGGACGCCGGGACCCTGGACGTCCTCGCGCCCCGCGACGCCGTCCAGCGCTGGTCGACCGACCCGCGCTCCCGGGTGCCCGCGTTGCCGCGCTTGGGGCCCTCCGACGCGCTGCCGCGCTGCCGTCGAACCGTCCACCGAGGCGCCGTCGTTCATGGCTAGGGAGTGGTTCGGACGCGAGGAGCGATCCGGCCAGGACCCGGAGGCCGCCCCGGTCTCCGAGGACCCGATCAGCGAAGAGGCCGAATCCGACCGCGACGACGAGCCCCTCGAGGTGCACCCCGCGCCGGAAGAGCCGGCACCCGACGGACCCGGGCCAGCCGATCGGCTGGGCGCGCTCGCACGCCGGGCGCTGGCGGGGCTGGCCGGGGCGGCGGCCGCGCGGCTGCCCGGGGCCCGCGCCGCGCTGGTGCCGCGCCTGCCGCGCCTCGCGCTCGCCATCGCCGGCGGGCTACTGCTGTTCACCAGCTTCCCCGTCATGAATTGGTGGTGGGCCGCTGTCGTCGCCGCCGCGCTGCTGGGGTGGGTGCTGACGCGGCCGGCGACCACGACCGCGGGAGGCTTCGGCTACGGGTTCCTGTTCGGGCTGGCCTTCTACATCCCGCTGCTGCCCTGGATCAGCTTGCTGGTGGGCGCCGTGCCCTGGCTGGCGCTGGCGACGACGTGCGCGCTCTTTCCCGGTCTGTTCGGGTTGTGCGCCGTCATCGTGCGGCGGCTGCCCGGCTGGCCGGTCTGGTTCGCGCTGGTGTGGGCCGCCCAGGAGTGGCTGAAGTCCGTCTTCCCGTTCGGCGGTTTTCCCTGGGGTGCGGTGGCGTTCGGTCAAACCCAAGGTCCGTTGTTGCCGCTGGTTCAGCTCGGCGGCGTCGCGCTGCTGTCGACGGCGGTCATGCTGGTGGGATTCAGCGCCACCGCGATCGCGCTGGAAATCGCCAAGTGGTGGAAGACCGGTCACGCCCCCCGGGCCGCCGAGGCCCCGGGGCCGCCGCCCGCCGTCCTGCTGCCCGGCGTCTGCATCAGCCTGGTGTTGTTCGCCGCCGTGCTCGTCTGGCCGCAGGTGCGCCACGCCGGCGCGGGGGCGGGCGGGGACCCCTCGGTCACTGTCGCGGCGGTCCAGGGCAACGTGCCGCGGTTGGGCCTGGATTTCAACTCCCAGCGCCGCGCGGTGCTGGACAACCACGTGCGCGAGACCCTGCGGCTGGCCGACGACGTGCGTTCGGGCGCGGCGCCGCAGCCCCAGTTCGTGATCTGGCCGGAGGACTCCTCGGACATCGATCCGCTCACCAACGCCGACGCCGCCGAGCAGGTCGCGCGCGCCGTCGCGGCGATCGGCGCGCCGATACTGATCGGCACGGTGCTCGACGTGCCCGGCCGCACGCCCGAGAGCTCCGCCTACACGAACACCGTCATCGTGTGGAACCCGGTCAGCGGGCCGGCCGACCGCCACGACAAGGAAATCGTGCAGCCGTTCGGCGAGTACCTGCCGATGCCGTGGCTGTTCAAGCACCTGTCCGGGTACGCCGACCGGGCCGGCCACATGGTGCCCGGCAAAAGCAGCGGGGTGGTGCACATCGCCGGGGTGCCGGTGGGGGTGTCCACCTGCTGGGAGGTCATCTTCGACCGGGCGCCGCGCAAGGCGGTCCGCAACGGCGCCCAGCTGCTGGCGGTGCCCAGCAACAACGCCACCTTCAACAAGACGATGAGCGAGCAGCAGCTGGCGTTCGCGAAGGTCCGCGCCGTGGAGCACGACCGCTACGTCGTGGTCGCCGGCACCACCGGGATCAGCGCGGTCATCGCCCCCGACGGCGCCGAGCTGGCGCGCACCGACTTCTTCGAGCCCGCCTACCTGGACATGCAGGTGCGCCTCAAGACCAAGCTGACGCCGGCAACCCGCTGGGCCCCGATCCTGCAGTGGGTTCTGGTGCTGGCGGCCGGAGCGGCCATTCTGGTAGGGATACGGCACAATGGATGGTTCGTGCGTCCGGTTCGCCTGAGGTCGCGGCCCCGCGGTGAACCGGAAGACGCCGGTACGCCCCCGGGCGAACCCCCGCCCGACGAGGGCGACGCCCAGACCGCGCAAGACGCTGCGCCGGAGGTGGGCGGCGGTGACGACACGCCGCCCGACGAGGGCGGGCAACCTGATTTCGGGCGACACAGAGGAGCTACATGACCACCGGCCAGCCGGCGCCCCGGGTCCCGGGCAACCGTCCCAGCGAGCGCGTCCTGGTGATCATCCCGACGTTCAACGAGCGGGAGAACCTGCCGGTGATCTATCGGCGGCTCACGGACGCGTGCCCGGGCGTGCACCTGCTGATCGTCGACGACAACAGCCCCGACGGCACCGGGCAGCTCGCCGACGAGCTGGCGGCGGCCGATCCAGACCGCGTGCACGTGATGCACCGCACCGCGAAGGACGGCCTGGGGGCCGCCTACCTGGCGGGATTCGCCTGGGGTTTGAGCCGGGACTACTCGGTCCTCGTCGAGATGGACGCCGACGGCAGCCACGCGCCCGAACAGCTGCACCTGCTGCTGGACGCGGTCGACGCCGGCGCGGACCTGGCCATCGGCTCGCGCTACGTCGAGGGCGGCGCGGTGCGGAACTGGCCATGGCGGCGGTGGGCGCTGTCGTGGACGGCCAACACCTACGCCCGGCTGGCGCTGGGCATCGGCGTCCACGACATCACCGCCGGCTATCGGGCCTACCGCCGCGAGGTCCTCGAGACGATCGGCCTCGACGGCGTGGACTCCAAGGGCTATTGCTTCCAGATCGACCTGACCTGGCGCACCGTGTGCAGCGGATTCGTCATCGCCGAGGTGCCGATCACCTTCACCGAGCGGGAACTCGGTGTATCCAAGATGAGCGGATCGAACATCCGCGAGGCGCTGGTCAAGGTCACCCGATGGGGCATCGAGGGGCGAACGAACCGTCCCCGCGCGATCCGCGCCGACGACCGCAGCTAGCGGCGCGCCCGCGGGTCAGCCGCGGCGCCTCGACCTGATCAGGTCGAGGCGCTCCTTGAGCAGCTCTTCGAGCTCCTCCACCGAGCGGCGCTCCAGCAGCATGTCCCAGTGGGTGCGCGGCGGCTTGACCTTCTTCGGCTCGGGCAGGTCGCCCTCGATGAGGGTGCCCTCCATGCCGTTGCGGCACAGCCAGGTGCCGGGGATGTCGGCGTCGTCGGCGAAGGGGACCTCGAACTCCTCGCCGTTCTCGGTGCGGTACCGCGCGATCTGGCGCGGCGCGAGGTCGTGGTTGCGGTCGGTCTCGTAGCTCACGGCTCCAAGGCGACTGCCTCTCAGAACGCGATCGGCCATGCGTGCTACTCCTTCAGGTTCTGCGGGCTGTGGTGCAATTCTGTTCCGCTTAAGCAAACGATATGACGGTCGGCGTAGTTCCCAGGCCGACACGCGGCATACGCGACGCGACCATCCATGATACCGGGGATCGCAAAGGCGGCCGACTACAGTCGGCAGGCGTGACCCGCCGCTCCCGCCCGCAACCGTGCCGCTGGTGTGGTCGAGACGTGACCGATGCCGGCATGGGCCGCCGCCGCCAGTACTGCCGGCAGTCGTGCCGGCAACGCGCCTACGAGCAACGCGCCTCGCTGACCCGGGGCTTGAATGCCGAAGGGGCCACGGCCCTGCCCGCCGACGCGGTGGTGCTGTCGGCCGACGAGGCGGCCGACCTGTCCGATCGCGTCTACCAGGTGCGATGCGCGGCCGAGGACGTCGCCACCGCGCTGGACGAGGGCGCCGGGGCGAGGGAACTGCGCGACCTGTGCAACGTGCTGATCCGCGCCGCCCACGCCGCCGACGGATGGCGCCGAGCGGCCGTCTAACCCGGTTTGACCACGACCAATGGGTAGCCGAGTACAGTCGCGCCATGGGTGGCGGACCAGCCGTACTCGGGCGTACAAGCGAAGCCGGTCCTCCTCTAGCAGCCGGGAGTGTCGGACGTTTTTGAAATCGTGCCGGAGTTGGCCATACTCACGAGCGACATTCTCGGGTTCCAGAGCAGCGCGGAGTTTGTTGGGGCTGGTCGAAAAATCCACGAGACCGATTCGCGCAGCAACTTCCGTGGCTCGGCCGGGACGCGCGGCCGGGACGTTCGGCGAGGCCGCCCCTGGCGGCGACGCGACGGCCACACGCCGGGTGAGGGTTAGGCGAGGTTAGTAGATGGTGGACCAACTCCAGCATGCGACCGAGGCGCTGCGCAAAGCGCTGGTCCAGGTGGAACGCCTGAAGCGCACCAACCGTGCGCTGCTGGAGCGCTCGAGCGAGCCGATCGCCATCGTCGGCATGTCGTGCCGCTTCCCCGGCGGGGTAGAGACCCCTGAAGACCTGTGGCGGATGGTCGCCGACGGCCGCGACGTGATCACGGAGTTCCCCACCGACCGCGGCTGGGACGTGGCGGGGCTGTTCGACCCGGATCCCGACGCCCGCCACAAGACCTACGCCCACACCGGGGGATTCGTCGACGGTGTCGCGGACTTCGACCCGGCTTTCTTCGGGATCGCGCCCAGCGAGGCGCTGGCGATGGATCCCCAGCACCGGATGCTGCTGGAGCTGTCCTGGGAGGCGCTGGAGCGGGCCGGGATCGATCCGAGCGGGCTGCGCGGCAGCGCCACCGGCGTGTTCGCCGGGCTCATCGTGCAGGGCTACGGGATGTTGGCCGAGGAGATCGAGGGCTACCGGCTGACGGGCATGACCTCCAGCGTCGCCTCGGGGCGGGTCTCCTACGTGCTCGGCCTGGAGGGCCCGGCGGTGTCGGTGGACACGGCGTGCTCGTCGTCGTTGGTGGCGCTGCACATGGCGGTGCAGTCGCTGCGGTCGGGGGAGTGCGACCTCGCGCTGGCCGGCGGCGCGACCGTGAACGCCACGCCGACCGTCTTCGTGGAATTCAGCCGGCACCGCGGGCTGGCGCCGGACGGCCGCTGCAAGGCCTACGCCGGCGCCGCCGACGGGGTCGGCTGGTCCGAGGGCGGCGCGATGCTGGTCGTCGAGCGGTTGTCGGACGCGCAGCGGTTGGGTCATCCGGTGTTCGCGGTGGTGCGCGGTTCCGCGGTCAACCAAGACGGCGCGTCCAACGGGTTGACGGCGCCCAACGGCCCGTCGCAGCAGCGCGTGGTGCGCGCCGCGCTGGCGAACGCGGGATTGTCGACCGCCGACGTGGACGTGGTCGAGGGCCACGGCACCGGCACGACGTTGGGCGACCCGATCGAGGCCCAGGCGCTGCTGGCCACCTACGGCCAGGACCGCACCGAACCGCTGTGGCTGGGGTCGATCAAATCGAACATGGGTCACACGCAGGCCGCCGCGGGCGTGGCCGGCGTGATCAAGATGGTGCAGGCGATGCGCCACGAGACGTTGCCCGCGACGCTGCACGTGGATCAGCCCAGCCCGCACGTGGATTGGTCGGCCGGGGCGGTGTCGCTGCTGACCGAGGCGCGCCCCTGGCCGGCCGAGGGCCGGCTGCGCCGGGCGGGCGTGTCGTCGTTCGGGATCAGCGGGACCAACGCGCACGTGATCGTGGAGGCGGTGCCCGCGGTCGAGCCGCGGCGATCCGGCCCCGCGCCCGCCGTGCTGCCGTGGGTCGTGTCGGCAAAGTCGGCCTCCGCGTTGCGATCTCAGGCCGCCCGGCTGGCGTCTCACGTGCGCGCCCACGGTGAGCTCGATAGCGCCGATGTGGCGTGGACCCTGGCGGGCCGGTCGAGCTTTGAGCACCGGGCCGTCGTCATCGGCGCCGATCGGGACCGGTTGCTGGCGGGCCTGGACGAGCTGGCCACCGACGAGCCCGTGTCGGTCATTCGCGGCACCGCCGCGCCCGCGGGCAAGACCGTCTTCGTCTTCCCCGGGCAAGGCTCGCAGTGGCTGGGCATGGGCGTCGAATTGCTCGACACCGCACCGGTGTTCGCGCGCCAGATCGAGGCGTGCGAACAGGCCTTCGCCGAATTCGTCGACTGGTCGCTGACCGACGTCCTGCGTGGCGCGCCCGACGCTCCCGGCACGGACCGGGTGGATGTCGTGCAGCCGGTGCTGTTCGCGGTGATGGTGGCGCTGGCCGAACTGTGGAAGTCGGTCGGCGTGAGCCCCGATGCGGTGATCGGTCACTCGCAGGGCGAGATCGCCGCGGCGTACGTCGCCGGCGCGCTGTCGTTGCGCGATGCCGCGCGGGTGGTCACGCTGCGCAGTCAGTTGTTGAGGTCGCTGGCCGGCCCCGGCGGCATGCTGTCCATCGCGTGCAGCACCGAGCGCGCGCGG
This sequence comes from Mycobacterium paraense, assembly GCF_002101815.1. Classification (GTDB taxonomy): domain Bacteria; phylum Actinomycetota; class Actinomycetes; order Mycobacteriales; family Mycobacteriaceae; genus Mycobacterium; species Mycobacterium paraense. The sequence goes on from NZ_LQPM01000010.1 coordinate 37,822, forward strand.
GAATTGTTGGCGCCCTACGGCAATCGGGTCAGCATCGCCGCGGTCAACGGCCGGTCCGCCGTCGTGGTGTCCGGTGACGGGGCCGCCCTGGACGAACTCGTCGCGTTCTGCGCCGACCTGGAGCTGCGCACGCGCCGCATCGACGTCGACTATGCGTCGCACTCGGTCGAGGTCGAGGCGATTCGCGGTGAGCTCGCCGCGGCGCTGGCCGGTATCGAGCCGAGCTCGTCGCGCACGGCATTCTTTTCGACCGTGACCGGAAGCCGTTTGGACACCGCGGGATTGGACGCCGAATACTGGTATCGCAACATCCGGCAGACCGTTCAGTTCGACCAGGCGGTGCGCAGTGCTTCCGAGCACGGGTACCGAACCTTCATCGAATCCAGCCCGCATCCCGCGTTGATCGCCGGGATCGAAGACACCGCCAACGATTGCGCCGCCGGTGACACCGAGGCCATCGTCGTCCCGACTTTGGGCCGCGACGACGGCGGGCTCGAGCGGTTCCTGTCCTCCGCGGCCACCGCGTTCGTCGCGGGCCTGAGCGTGGATTGGCGGGGCGTCCTCGACGGGGCGGGATTCGTGGAGCTGCCGACGTATGCCTTTGACCGCCGGCGGTTTTGGCTGTCCGGGGAAGGTGTCGCCGCCGACGCCACGGGCTTGGGGCTGGCGGCCAGCGAGCACCCACTGCTGAGCGCGGTCGTGGAGCTGCCGGCCTCGGGCGGGGTGGCGCTGACCGGGCGGTTGGCGCCGAGCCTGCAGGGGTGGCTGGCCGACCACGGCGTCTCCGGTGTCGCCGTGTTCCCCGGGGCCGGGTTTGTGGAGCTGGCGATCCGCGCGGGCGACGAGGTCGGTTGCTCGACCGTCGACGAGCTGACGCTGCAGGCGCCATTGATGTTGCCGGGCAAGGATTCCGCGTCCGGCTCGGTTGCGGTGCAAGTCGTGGTGGGAGCCGAGGAAGACGGCCGGCGCAGCGTGTCGATCTTCTCGCGCGCCGACGCCGGCTCCGGCTGGGTGTGCCACGCCGAGGGGGTGCTGAGCGCCGGCGCGGTCGAGCCCGGCGCGGACCTGTCGGTGTGGCCTCCCGCGGGCGCCGTCGCGGCCGATCCCGCCGACGGCTACGAACAGTTGGCGGCGCGCGGCTACGGCTACGGCCCGGCGTTCCGCGGGTTGACCGCGGCGTGGGTCCGCGGCGACGAGGTGTTCGCCGAGGTGCGGCTGCCCGATGCCGCCGGCGGCGTCAACGGCTTCGGTGTGCACCCGGCGCTGCTCGACGCGGCGATGCATGCGCTGGTGATGAACCACCAAATCGCCGGTGCGGCCGACGAAGTGGTGTTGCCGTTCTCGTGGCAGGGCGTCTCGTTGCACGCCGCCGGGGCATCGGCGGTACGCGCGCGCATCGCGCCGGCTGGGGCTTCGGGTGTCTCGAAGGCGGTTTCCATCGAGCTTGCCGACGGACTCGGCTTGCCGGTGCTGTCGGTTGGCGCGATGGTGGCCCGCCCGGTGAGCGAGCAGCAGCTGCGGGCCGCGGTGTCCGGCGCGGGCCCGGACCGGTTGTTCGAGGTGCACTGGACGCCGGCGACGACAACCGTCACCGACGCCGAGGCGCCCGCGCACGAAGTATTCGAATCCGTTGCGGCCGAAGGTGATCCGGTCGCCGCGGTGTACGAGCGCACGCACCGGGCGCTGGCGGCCCTGCAGCCGTGGCTGACCGAGCGCGACTCCGGTGTGCTGCTCGTCGCCACCCGGCGCGCGGTGGGTCTGCCGGGTGAGGACGTCACCGACTTGGCCGGCGCGGCGGTGTGGGGGCTGGTGCGGTCGGCGCAGACCGAGCACCCCGGCCGCATCGTGCTGGTGGATTCCGATGCGCCGCTGGACGCTGCCGCGATCGCCACCGCGCTGGCGGCAGGCGAGCCCCAGGTGCTGCTGCGTGGCGGCGCGGCGTATCTCGCGCGAGTGCGGGGCAGCCGCGCGGTCGACGGCATCATGACCCCGCCCGCGGAGGTGCCCTGGCGGCTGGGCATCAGCAGCGCGGGCACGTTCGAAAACCTGCAACTGGAGCCGGTTCCGAACGCCGACGCCCCGCTGGAGCCGGGCCAGGTCCGGGTGGCCCTGCGCGCCATCGCCACCAACTTCCGCGACGTCATGATCACCCTGGGCATGTTCACCCACGACGCCCTGCTCGGCGGCGAAGGCGCCGGCGTGGTGGTCGAGGTGGGGCCCGGGGTCACCGAGTTCTCCGTCGGCGACTCGGTGTACGGGTTCTTCCCCGACGGCAGCGGCACGCTGGTGCCCGGCGACGTGCGCCTGCTGGTGCCGATGCCGGCCGACTGGACCTACGCCGAAGCCGCCGGCATCTCGGCCGTTTTCACCACCGCGTACATGGCGTTCATCCACCTGGCCGAGGTTCAGCCGGGCCAGCGGGTGCTGGTGCATGCCGCCGCCGGTGGCGTCGGGATGGCCGCGGTCCAGCTGGCCCGGCATCTGGGCCTGGAGGTGTTCGCCACCGCCAGCCGCGGCAAGTGGGACACCTTGCGGGCCATGGGCTTTGACGACGACCACATCGCGGACTCGCGCAGCCTGGAATTCGAGGACAAGTTCCGGGCCGTCACCGGCGGGGCCGGCATGGACGTCGTGCTGGACTCGCTGGCCGGCGAATTCGTCGATGCCTCACTGCGGCTGGTCGCCCCCGGCGGCATTTTCCTGGAGATGGGCAAGACCGACATCCGCGACCCCGGCGCCGTCGCCCAGGAATACCCGGGTGTGCGCTACCGCGCCTTCGACCTGTTCGAGCCCGGCCGCCCCCGGATGCATCAGTGGATGCTGGAGCTCGCCGGGCTGTTCGAGGCCGGAATCCTCAAGCCGTTGCCGGTCACCACGTTCGACGTGCGACGCGCGCGCAGCGCGTTGCGCTACCTGAGCCAGGCCCGCCACATCGGCAAGGTCGTCATGACGATGCCTTCCGGGCTGGCCTCGGGGACGGTGCTGATCACCGGCGGAACCGGGATGGCGGGTTCGACGCTGGCCCGTCATCTGGTGGCGCACCACTGCGTTCGGGACCTGGCGTTGCTCAGCCGCCGCGGCGCGGACGCGCCGGGTTCGGCCGAACTGGTCGCCGAGCTGGAGGCGGCCGGCGCCCGGGTGCGGGTGCTCGCGTGCGATGCGGCCGACCGGGACGCGCTGGAGCGGGCCATCGCCGGGCTGCCGCTGTCCGGCGTCATCCATGCGGCCGGCGTGCTCGACGACGCGATGCTCACCTCGCTGACGCCGCAGCGCGTCGACGAGGTGCTGCGGGCCAAGGTCGACGCGGCGTGGAACCTGCACGAACTGACCCGCGACCTGGATCTGTCTGCGTTCGTGATGTTTTCGTCGATGGCCGGGCTGGTGGGTTCCTCGGGCCAGGCCAACTACGCGGCGGCCAACTCGTTCCTCGACGGGCTGGCCGCGCATCGGCGGGCGCACGGGCTGCCCGCGATCTCGCTGGCGTGGGGGCTGTGGGACCAAGCCAGCGCCATGACCGGTGGGCTGGACGCCGCCGACCTCGCCCGGCTGGGCCGCGACGGGATCCTGGCGCTGTCCTCGGCCGAGGCGATGGAATTGTTCGACACCGCGTTGATCGTCGACGAACCGTTCCTGGCGCCGGCCCGCATCGATCTCGGCGCGCTGCGCGCCCACGCCGTCGCCGTGCCCCCGATGTTCGCCGATCTGCTCAGCGCGCCCACCCGGCGCCGGGTCGACGACACACTGGCCGCCGCGAAGTCGAAATCGGCTCTCGCGCATCGCCTGCAGGGGCTGCCCGAAGCCGAGCAGCACGCCGTGCTGCTGGACCTGGTGCGCTCGCACATCGCCACGGTGCTGGGCAACACCAGCCCCGAGGCGATCGACCCCGACAAGGCGTTCCAGGAGCTGGGCTTCGACTCGCTGACGGCGGTCGAAATGCGCAACCGGCTCAAAACCGCGACCGGGCTGGCCCTTTCGCCGACGCTCATCTTCGACTACCCGACGCCCAACGGCCTGGCCGGCTACATGCGCTCCGAACTCGCCGGCGTGCCGCAGGAAATCAAGCAGGCCCCGGTCATGCGCGCCACCGACGACGATCCCATCGCGATCGTCGGCATGTCGTGCCGCTACCCGGGTGGGGTGAATGGCCCCGACGACCTGTGGGACATGCTCACCGAGGGCCGCGACGTGCTCACCGAGTTCCCCACCGATCGCGGCTGGAATCTGGCCGGGCTCTACAACCCCGACCCCGACGTTCCGGGCACCTGCTACACCCGCACCGGCGGCTTCGTGGACGGTGTCGCCGATTTCGACCCGGCCTTCTTCGGCATCGCGCCCAGCGAGGCGCTGGCCATGGATCCGCAGCAACGGCTGTTCCTCGAGTTGTCCTGGGAAGCCTTGGAGCGCGCGGGGATCGAGCCCGGCGGCTTGCGCGGCAGCGCGACCGGCGTGTTCGCCGGCGTCTACACGCAGGGCTACGGCATCGGCGCCGCGCCGGCCGCGGAGGGCTTCCGGCTGACCGGGCAGTCGTCGAGCGTGGCGTCGGGTCGTATCTCGTATGCGCTGGGCCTGGAGGGCCCCGCGGTCTCGGTGGACACGGCGTGCTCGTCGTCGTTGGTGGCGCTGCACATGGCGGCGCAGTCGCTGCGTTCGGGCGAATGCGACCTGGCCCTGGCCGGCGGCGTCACGGTCAACGCCACGCCGGACATCTTCGTGGAGTTCAGCCGCATGCGCGGGTTGTCGGCCGACGGCCGGTGCAAGGCCTACGCGGGCGCGGCGGACGGCACGGGATTCTCCGAGGGCGGCGGGATGCTCGTGGTGGAGCGGCTGTCGGACGCGCAGCGGCTCGGGCATCCCGTGCTGGCGCTGGTGCGCGGTTCGGCGATCAACCAGGACGGCGCCTCCAACGGGTTGACCGCCCCCAACGGCCCCTCGCAGCAGCGGGTGGTGCGCGCGGCGCTGGCCAATGCCGGGTTGTCGGCGGCCGAGGTCGACGCCGTCGAGGGCCACGGCACCGGAACGACGCTGGGCGACCCCATCGAGGCCCAGGCGCTGTTGGCGACCTACGGTCAGGATCGCAGCGAGCCGCTCCGGCTGGGTTCGATCAAGTCGAACATGGGTCACACGCAGGCCGCCGCGGGCGTCGCCGGGGTGATCAAGATGGTGCTGGCGATGCGCCACGAATTGCTGCCCGCCACACTGCATGTCGACGAGCCCAGCCCGCACGTGGATTGGTCGGTGGGCAGGGTGTCGTTGCTGACCGAGGCCCAGCCCTGGCCGGCCACCCGCGCGCGCCGCGCCGGCGTGTCGTCCTTCGGCATCAGCGGTACCAACGCCCACGTGATCATCGAGGCGGCCCCGGTCGGGGCCGCGCCCACCGCGCAACGGCCGCAGCTACCGGTGGCGCCGTGGCCCATCTCGGCAAAGTCGTTGCCGGCGTTGAGCGCTCAAGCCGCCCGGCTGGCCGGACACCTACGCCGGCACGGCGAGCTCGACGTCGCCGACGTCGCGTGGACGCTGGCGGGCCGCTCACACTTCGAGCACCGGGCCGTCGTCGTCGGTGCCGACCGCGAACAGCTGCTGTCCGGCCTCGACGAGTTGGCCGCCGGTCAGGCCGTCTCCGCCGTCCAGGGCACGGCGACGCCCGGCAAGACCGTCTTCGTCTTCCCCGGGCAGGGCTCCCAGCTGCTCGGCATGGGAAGGGAATTGCACGCCGCATACCCGGTGTTCGCCGAGGCGTTCGACGCCGTGCTGGGCGAACTGGACCAGCACCTGTTGCGGCCGCTGCGGGACATCGTGTGGGGCAGTGACGAAAACCTGCTGAACACCACCGAATACGCGCAGCCGGCGTTGTTCGCCGTGGAGGTCGCCCTGTTCCGGCTGCTCGAATCGTGGGGCGTGCGGCCCGACTTCGTGCTGGGCCACTCGATCGGTGAGATCTCCGCCGCGCACGTCGCCGGAGTGCTGTCGCTACAGAACGCGGCGGTCCTGGTCGCCGCGCGCGGCCGGTTCATGCAGGCGCTGCCGACGGGCGGGGCGATGATCGCCGTGCAGGCCACCGAAGCGGAGGTGCTGCCGCTGCTGACCCCCGGTGTGGGTATCGCGGCGGTCAACGGGCCCGCCTCGGTGGTGATTTCGGGCGACCAGGAGGCGGCGGCCGCGGTGGCCGATCGGCTGCGCGCCGACGGGCGCCGCGTGCACCGACTCGCCGTGTCCCACGCCTTCCACTCCCCGTTGATGGACCCGATGATCGACGAATTCGGCACCGTCGCGGCGGGACTGGCCGTCGGCAAGCCCACCATCCCGATCGTCTCGAACCTCACCGGGCAGCTCGCGGGCGACGACTTCGGCACGGCGGCCTACTGGAAGCGGCACGTCCGGGAGGCGGTGCGATTCGCCGACAGCGTGCGCTTCGTGCATTCGGCCGGCGCCAACCGTTTCCTCGAGCTGGGCCCGAGCGGCGGGCTGACGGCGGCGATCGAAGAGTCGCTTCCGGACGCCCCCGTCACCACCATGTCGGCGCTGCGCAAGGACCGACCGGAGCCGGCGACACTGACCAATGCCGTCGCGCGGGGATTCGTCGCGGGGATGGACGTGGACTGGCGCGCCGCCCTGGGGACCGGCGGCTTCGTCGAGTTGCCCACGTACGCCTTTGAGCGGCGGCGCTTTTGGCTGTCCGGCGACGGCGCCCCGGCGGACGCCGCCGGGCTGGGGCTGGCCGCCGGCGAACACGCCTTGCTTGGCGCGGTGGTGGAGCTGCCGGCTTCCGGCGGCGTGGTGCTGACCGGTCGACTGTCGCCGGCCGCGCAGGGCTGGCTCAACGATCACGCCGTCGGCGGCGTCGTGCTGTTCCCCGGCGCGGGATTCGTCGAGCTGGCGATCCGCGCCGGCGACGAGGTGGGCTGCGGGATCGTCGACGAGCTGAATTTGGCCGCGCCGCTGGTGTTGCCGACCGGTGCTTCGGTCGCGGTTCAGGTCGTGGTCGGCGGCCCGGATGAGTCGGGCGCCCGCGCGGTGTCGGTGTTCTCGCGCGCCGAGGCGGGGTCCGGCTGGTCGCTGCACGCGGAGGGCGTGCTGCGCGCGGGGTCGGTGCAGCCGAGCGCGGACCTGTCGGCCTGGCCGCCGGTGGGCGCCGTGCCGGTCGACATCGGCGACGGCTACGAGCAATTGGCCGAGCGCGGCTACGGCTACGGGCCCGCGTTCCGCGGCCTGACGTCGATGTGGCGCCGCGGCGACGAAGTATTCGCGGAGGTCGCGCTGCCCGAGGACGCCGGGGTGTCGGTGACCGGGTTCGGGGTGCACCCCGCGATGCTCGACGCGGCACTGCACGCGGTGATCCTGGCGTCCGACGACGGCGAGCTCGCGGCGGGCTCGATGCTGGTGCCGTTCTCCTGGCAGCAGGTGTCGTTGCATGCCGCCGGCGCGGCGGCGGTGCGCGCGCGGATCGTGCCGGTGGGGCAGTCGGCCGTGTCGATCGAGCTGGCCGACGGGTTGGGGCTGCCGGTGCTGTCGGTGGCGTCGATGGTCGCCCGGCCGGTGACCGATCAGCAGCTGCTGGCCGCGGTGTCGAGCTCGGGGCCGGACCGGCTCTTCGAGGTCATCTGGTCGGCCCAGCCGCTGTCCGCGGTGCAGCCGGTGTCGGTATCGGCCTGGGGGACAGCGGAATCGGACAGCGCCGAGGCGGAGCGGACGGCGGTGCTGTTCGAATCGGCGCCGGTCGCCGGTGACGTGGTGACGGAGGTGTACGCGGCCACGCGGGCGGTCCTGCCGGTGCTGCAGTCGTGGCTGGCCCGCGAGGGGGCCGGGACGCTGGTGGTGTCGACCCGGGGCGCAATGGCGTTGCCGGGGGAGGACGTCACCGATCTGGCGGGCGCCGCGGTGTGGGGTCTGGTGCGCTCGGCGCAGACCGAGCACCCGGGCCGAATCGTGCTCGTCGACACCGACGCTCCGCTGGATGCCGACGCGGTCGCGGCGGTGCTGGCGGCGTCCGAGCCGCAGGTTGTGCTGCGCAACGCCACGGTCTACACCGCGCGGGTGCACGGCAGCCGCGCCGTCGGCGGCCTGCTGGTGCCGCCCGACGACGGGCCATGGCGGCTGGGCATGAGCAGCTACGGCACCATCGAGAACCTGCGGCTGGAGCGGATCCCCGATGCCTCCGAGCACGTGGCGCCGCTAGGCCCCGGTCAGGTGCGGGTCGCCTTGTCGGCCATCGCCGCCAACTTCCGCGACGTCATGATCGCGCTGGGCCTCTATCCCGATCCCGACGCGGTCATGGGTATCGAGGGATCCGGCGTCGTCGTCGAAATCGGTCCGGGCGCGGGGCGTTTCGCGGTCGGCGACCGCGTCATGGGCCTCTTCCCGGACGGCACCGGGACGATCGCCACCACCGACCAGCGGTTGCTCGCCAAGGTGCCGGCCGGATGGTCCCACACCGCCGCCGCGACGGCCTCGGTCGTCTTCGCGACGGCGCGCTACGCGCTGGTCGACCTGGCGGCCGCGAGGCCGGGCCAGCGGGTGCTGGTGCACGCCGCCGCCGGCGGGGTCGGGATGGCCGCCGTGCAACTGGCCCGCCACCTCGGCCTGGAAGTGTTCGCGACGGCCAGCCGCGGCAAGTGGGACACGTTGCGGGCCATGGGCTTTGACGACGACCACATCGCGGATTCCCGCAGCCTGGAGTTCGAGGGCAAGTTCCGCGCGGTCACCGGTGGGCGAGGCGTTGACCTGGTGCTCGACTCGCTGTCCGGCGATTTCGTCGACGCCTCGCTGCGGCTGGTTGCCCCCGGCGGGGTGTTCCTGGAGATGGGCAAGACGGACATCCGCGAGCCGCAGACCGTCGCCCGCGACCACGCCGGCGTGCGCTATCGCGCCTTCGATCTGTTCGAGGCCGGCCCCGATCGCATCGCACAGCTGCTCGACGAGCTGGCCGCGCTGTTCGGCGAGGACGTGCTGCACCCCTTGCCGGCCACCAGGTTTGACGTGCGGCGCGCACCCGCGGCGTTGCGGTACCTGAGCCAGGCCCGCCACGTCGGCAAGGTCGTGATGAGCATGCCCGACGCCTGGGTGTCCGGCACCGTCCTGATCACCGGCGCCACCGGCATGGCGGGTTCGGCATTGGCGCGCCACGTCGTGAACCGGCACGGTGCGCGCAACCTGGTGCTGGTCAGTCGCCGCGGGCTGGACGCGCCGGGCGCCGCGGAGCTGGTGACCGAGCTGACCGCCGCCGGCGCCCAGGTGCAGGTGATCGCCTGCGACGCGGCGGACCGCGAGGCCGTCGCCAAGGTGCTGGCCGATATCCCGGTGCAACGGCCGCTGTCCGGAGTGATCCACGCGGCCGGGGTGCTCGACGACGCGGTGATCTCGTCGCTGACGCCGGAACGCGTCGACGCGGTGTTGCGCGCCAAGGTCGACGCGGCATGGAACTTGCACGAGCTCACCCGCGACCTCGATGTGGCGGCGTTCGTGATGTTCTCGTCGATGGCCGGGCTGGCCGGCGCGTCGGGTCAGGCCAACTACGCGGCGGCCAATTCCTTCCTCGACGGGTTGGCCGTGCACCGGCGCAAACAGGGGTTGCCGGCGATATCGCTGGCGTGGGGGCTGTGGGATCAGGCCAGCGCCATGACCGGGGCGCTGGGCGCCGCGGACCGCGCCCGGTTCGGCCGCGACGGGATCGTCGCGATGTCCTCCGATGAGGCGCTGGACTTGATGGACACCGCCCTCATCGTCGACGAGCCGTTCATGCTGCCCGCCCACATCGACCTGGCGGCGCTGCGGGTCAAGTTCGACAACGGCACCTTGCCGCCCATGTTCGTCGACCTGATCAACGCGCCGACGCGACGGCAGGTTGACGACTCGCTGGCCGCGGCGAAGTCGAAATCGGCTCTGCTGCAGCGCCTCGAGGGGCTGCCCGAAGACGAGCAGCAGGAAGTCCTGCTGGACTTGGTGCGCTCCAACATCGCCACCGTGCTGGGCAACTCCAGCCCCGAGTCCATCCATCCCGACCGGGCGTTCCAGGAGTTGGGCTTCGACTCGCTGACCGCGGTCGAAATGCGCAACCGGCTGAAATCCGCAACGGGACTGGCGCTTTCGCCGACGCTGATCTTCGACTACCCGAACTCCGCCGCACTGGCCGGCTACATGTACCGCGAGCTGGTCGGCAGCTCGGAGCAGCAGGCGCCGGCCGCCGCGCCCGGAGAGGCCGAGATCCAGCGTGTGGTGGGGTCCATTCCGGTCAAGCGGCTGCGCCAGGCGGGAGTGCTCGAGCTGCTGCTGGCGTTGGCGAATGAGGCCGACAGCGGCGGTCCCGCGTCCCCCGCGGCGACCACCGAAACGGACATCGCGGGCATGGACCTCGACGCGCTGGTCAACGCGGCGTTGCGCGACGATGACGACGAGTAGCCGATGAGAATCGCGATTACCGGGGCCAGCGGCGTGCTCGGCCGCGGCCTCGCCGCCCGGTTGCTCGCCCAGGGCCACGATGTCGTCGGCATCGCCCGGCATCGCCCCGAAAGCTGGCTCAGCGCCGCCGATTTCGTCGAGACGGACATCAGGGACGCTGCCGCGGTCAGCCGTGCCCTCGCCGGTGCCGAGGTCGTCGCGCACTGCGCCTGGGCCCGCAACGTCGAGCGGGTCAACATCGGGGGAACGCGCAACGTTCTCGACGCGGTCGCCGGAACCGGAACCCGGCGCATCGTTTTCCCGTCGTCGGCGCACGTCTACGGCGGGGGAGACGCGCCCAAGACCGAGCATGACGCGAGAATGCCGCTGAGCGCCGACGGTCGGCACCAGGCCCGCGTCGAACAGATGCTGGAGGATTCGGGCCTGGAATGGATCGCCATCCGCTCCGCGCTGATTCTCGGCCGCGGCGTCGACAACTGGGTGCGCCGGCTGTTGGCATTGCCGGCCTTTCCCGGCGGGACGGCCGATCATCGCATGCAGGTCGTTCACCTCGACGACGCGCTTCGCCTCCTCCACCGGGCGATCGTGGACGCCGAAGTCGGCAGCGGCCCGGTCAATCTCGCGGCGCCCGGCGAACTGACGTTCCGGCGGGTCGCCGCGGCGCTCCGGCGCCCGATCGTGCCGCTGGGCGTGCGACCGGCCGAGCTGCAACTCGTGCAGGACGCCCCGTTCATGGATACCGCGCGGTTGCGCGAGCAGTGGGAATTCCGGCCGGCGTGGAGCTCCGCTGAGTGCGTCGAGGATTTCGCCCTCGCGGTGCGCGGCCGGGTCACGATTGGCAAGCGGGTGGTATCGCTGCCCTGGCGGATGACCAGCATCCAGGACCTGCCCGCCGTGGACGCGCCGAGCGAAGACGGCGTGAAACCCAATTGGGCCGGCCCCGCCGGGGATAACGGGGAGTTCGACACCCCGATCGACCCGCGCTTCCCCACGTTCCTGGCCACCAATTTGTCGGAGGCACTGCCGGGTCCGTTCTCGCCGGCGTCGGCGTCGGTGACCGTGCGCGGGCTGCGCGCGGGCGGCGTGGCCATCGCCGAGCGGCTGCGGCCCGGTGGCATCATCCAGCGCGAGATCGCGATGCGCACCGTCGCGGTGTTCGCCAATCGGCTCTATGGCGCGATCACCTCGGCGCACTTCATGGCCGAAACGGTGCCGTTCGCCAAACCCGCGACGATCGTCAGCAATAGCGGGTTTTTCGGCCCGAGCATGGCGTCGCTGCCGATCTTCGGAGCGGAGCGCCCGCGCTCCGAAACCGGCCGCCTCCGAAGGCAACTGCGGACCGTTCGCAACATCGGGGTATTCGGCGTCAACCTGATCGGCCTGTCCGCCGGATCGGCCGCCGATACCGACGAGTTCGTCGCCGATGTCGATCGCCTGGAGCGCCTGGCCGACGACGACCTCACCCGGCTGGAGGATCGCCGGCTGCTGAGCCTGATCGCGTTGGCGCGCGACGATGTGGTGCACGGCTGGGTGCTGGCCTCGGCATCGTTCATGCTGTGCGCCGCGTTCAACGTGTTGTTGCGCGGTTTGTGTGGGCGAGACACCGCCGCGCCCGCGGGACCTGAACTGGTCAGCGCGCGATCGGTCGAGGCCATGCAGCGGTTGGTGGTCGCCGCGCAGCGCGACCCGAAAGTGGCGGCGCTGCTTGCCGAACCGGGTGAGCGGCTGGGCAAGCTGGCCGTCGAGGCGCCGGAGTTTCACGCCGCGGTGCTCGCCGAGCTGGCGCTGATCGGGCACCGCGGCCCGGCCGAACTCGAGATGCTGTCGACCAGCTACGCCGACGATCCCGAGCTGCTCGTGCGGATGGTGACCAAAGCGATGAGCGCTCCTCCCGCACCGGAGCCAGAACCGGCCCGGATTCCGCTGCGGGCCAAGCCGATTGCGCGTCTGGCGGGACACCAACTTCGCGATCGCGAAGTCCGTCGCGACAAAGTGGTGCGGGCCAACTGGGTGCTGCGCAACCTGATGCGCGAGTACGGGCGCAGGCTGGTCGAAGCCGGCATCTTCCGCACCGCCGATGACGTGTTCTATCTGCTGGTCGACGAACTCGATGCGCTGCCGCCGGACGTCGGAAAGCTGGTGGCCGAGCGGCGGTCCGAGCAGCGCCGGCTGGCCGGCGTCGTCCCGCCGACGGTGTTCAGCGGGACCTGGCAGCCGACCGTGACGTCCGCGCCGGCGCTGGCCGGCGGCGACTCCCTGCGCGGGGTGGGCGTCTGCGGGGGTCGGGTGCGGGGCCGGGTGCGGATCGTGCGACCCGAGACGATCGACGACCTGCAGCCGGGCGAGATCCTCGTCGCCGAGGTCACCGACGTCGGCTACACCGCCGCGTTCTGCTACGCCGCGGCGGTGGTGACCGAGCTGGGCGGCCCGATGTCGCACGCGGCGGTGGTGGCGCGCGAATTCGGATTCCCCTGCGTGGTGGACGTCCAGGGGGCCACCCGCTCCCTGCCGCCGGGCGCGCTCGTCGAGGTCGACGGCGCCACGGGCGAGATCCGCGTGCTGGAAGTCTGATCCCGGCGGCCGCGCGTCGATCAGGGAATGTCGGTCGCCAGGAACGTGAGCGGCAGGCCCAACACCGACAGGTCGATTTCGTCGAGATGGGAGCCCTCGCCCGCGAAGCTCTGCTTGAACCGCGTCGTGGCTCCGTAGCGCTCGGCGACGGCTTCGGCCGCCGAGGCCGCCGGCACCCGGATCACCACGCTGTAGACGCCGTCGCCGTGCGCGCCGAGGAACTCGTTGACCGAAGCGGCCACCGGCCCGGGGGATTCGGCGATCGGGCTGATCAGCTCGATACCGCGATTCCAGTCGAGGTGGATGTCCAAGCCGAGTTCGGTCAGCTGGAAGTTCTCGAAGACGAAGCCCAGGTCGGTGAACAGTTGCGCGGCGGCGGCGTGCCGCTCGGGCGCCACCGCGAATACGACGTGATGAAGCGACGATTGGTTGTCCGCCGTCATGGCACGTCCTTCAGCTGGTTGTTAGCACTCCGCGTGCAGTATGCCGCATTACGGATGCGGCGCCGGTTGCTGATGCCCCGCGGCCTGCCGGGCCAGCCGTTCGTTGTGAATCTTGACGAGTTCGCGGAATCCGAGCCGGTGGTATTTCGGGATCGGCTGGATGCCCCAGACGTCCTGCGCGGTCGCCTTGCCCTCGGCGCCCTCCGGCGGTCCGAACGGCGGGTAGGGATACTTGCACTCCAGGGTGTCGTTGGAGTACCGGATCTTCAGCAGCTCGCTGCAGATCTCGGTGAGGCTGAGTGTGGGGTAGCCGTAATAGACCGCCATGAAAGGCAAGGTGAACGCGCCTTCGATCACCAGAGCCACCAGGCAGACCAAGACGGCGCGTTTGATCCACCGATGCATCCGTGCGTAGTAGGGCGTGGTTCCCGGTTCGAGATCGGCGGCGGGGCTTTGGTTTTCGGCGGCTGAGGGTGCGGTCATCGCAATGCTCCTTGAAGCTAGTCGGTGAAGATTTCGCGGTTGACGGTGTGCAGGTACGGGATCGCGAGGAACGGCGTGATGTAGAAGATGTCGTAGAGCCACCAGCCGATGACCGGGAAAACCACACCGGCATAACGCACGTCGGCGAACATGGTCATGTTGAACACGTAGGCGGACCAGATCACCACGCCCATCCAGCAGGTGATCACCATCCACTGGTGGCCCCACCGCTTCATCTGCAAGAACCCGATCGCCGCGGCGACGCGCATGGAGAACACCGTGAAAATCAACCCCGCCACGTAGGCCTTCTCGCCGGGCCCCGCCGCGCCGCCAACCCAGAGCTCGTTGTAGTGCCAGAAGTAGCCGCCATCGAACATGTTGCCCCACCCGACCATGAGCACGCGGTTGATCAACGTGTGGTTGGCGACCAGGTCCAGGGCCCAGCCCAGGCTGTTGAGCATCCCGTCGATCAGGACGAGATAGCCGATGAGCGTCACGATCATCGGCCGCACGGACAGGCCGGCGCGCAGCGCTTGGCGCTGCAGCCACACCCCCCGCATGAAGATGGGGAATCCGATCAGACCCGGGGCCCACATGCCCATCAGGGCCGCGCCGATGATCATCCACTTATCGGCGCGGCGCTGAGCCTGCCGGGATTCGTCGTGGTGCTCCTCGAGGCCGACCGAGGGTCTGTTGGCTGAAAGCCGGTTGAGCAGAGGAAGGTTCACAGATCCCACCACCCCCGGGCAAACGACATGTAGAGCTGGATTCCGAACATCGCCGCCAGGTAGCCGTAGATGAGTATTTGGAAGACGATGAGGGCCCGCTTGCGTTTCTGCTCCTTGAGATCCATGCCAATCGGCTCCTTTCTAGCTCAGCGTGTTCGAGGCGTCGGTGGCGACCAGGCTGGCCGCCGCGACTTCACGTAGACCGTCGGTGATGGCGCCGTCGGTACTCAGCGGCGCGAGTATGCAGGCCTCCGCCGCATCCAATTCGGTTGCGCCGGCGGCGATCAGCTGCGCCGCCGTGACCAGGACTCGCGTCGACGGGGGCTCGAAGTGGAAGGCATCGTCGGCCGTGCGGATCGCCAGCGCGCAGCCGACGAGCCGCCGCGCGGTGTCCATGGGAATTCCGGCCTCGGCGACGATCACTTCGGCCTCGCGGTCGGGCGGCAGATACCGCATCGCGAGCGTGACGAACCGTTGGCGGAACGACGGTTTGAGTTCCTTGAGCGAGCTGCGATATGCCGGGTTGTACGAACACACCAGCATGAACTCCTCGGGCGCCTCGACCACCTCGTTCGCGCGGTCGAGGTACAGCGAGCGCCGGTGATCGGTCAGCGAATGCAGGATGGCCAGCGAGTCGTGGCGCGCCTCGACGACCTCGTCGAGGTAGCAGATCGCCCCGGCCTTGACGGCCCGGGTCAACGGGCCGTCGGTCCACACCACGTCACCGCCGGTCACCATGAACCGGCCGACGAGATCCGAGCTGGTGAGATCGTCGTGGCAGCTGATGGTGACAACGGGCCGTCGGAGCAGCACCCCCATATGCTCGACGAATCGCGTTTTGCCACACCCGGTCGGACCGGTGAGCATCACCGGTATGCGCCGGCGGAACGCCTGCTCGAACAGCTCGACCTCGTTGCCGTGCGCGAAATACCTGTGGCCGGCGTTCATGCGGTGACCAATTCGCGATGGACATGAGCCAGTACCCGCGGCAGCTCCTCGATTCGCCGGATCCGTTGGGAGCGGCGAGATCCGAACACCTCCGGGAGGGGGTCGACTCTCGTCGGTCCCACCCCGACGTAGTAGACCGACACGCCGGCGTCGTTGGCCTCCTCGACGGCGTGCGCGGAGTCGGCCCAGGCATACCGGCCCTCATAACCCTCGTCGGAGATCAGACCGTCGCCGATGACGATCAGCAGGCGCCGCTCGGAGGGCTGCGCCAGCAGCCGGCTCGTCAAATGGCGCAGCGGCGCACCGAGTCTGGTGTATCCGCGCGTGGACAGGCCCAGCCCGCTCGGTGGCACGAATCGGCGGTCGTCGAAGTCCTTGAGGCAGCGCACCTCGACTCGATGGCGGGTGTTGCCGGTGAAGACGAACACACCGTGCCGCTCGCGCGCCAGCGTCATGGCGCGGGACAGTGCGTCGGCGCAGGCCAGCTCCAGCTGGAAGATCCGCCCGCCGTGCACCCCCAACGACGAACTGCCGTCGAGGAGCAGAGCGGTGGTGACGTCGCGGCCGCTGGGGAGCAGGTCGCGGAATATCCTCGGCTCCTTGGCCTCGCCGGTCGTGAGATCGATGTAGTGGCTGACGTATTGGTCCACGTCGAGGTCGGCGCCGTCTTCGAGGCGGCTCGTCATCGCACGGTGAGTGTGCTCTTCGAACCACTTGCGCACGTCGACGCTCACGGGGGCGGCCGGGTCGACGCGCCGGACGTCCGCACTCTCGACGACGGCGACGTGGTCGTGCAGGAAGCGCTGCGTCCACGCGTTCCATTCGGGGTAGGGGATCCCGGGCCGATGTTCCGGGGTGACGTCGAGGTCGTTGTCCTGCGGCCGGCTGGGCGGCGGCAGGTTTGGGTTGCGGACGCCCCCGTCGCCGCCGACGGGAACCGAATATGGCCGCGGCAGACGCTGCTGCGTGGTCGTCCACGGCATCCTGCCAAAGCTGCGGCGCAATCTGTCGGCCCATCCCTGCGGCATGGTGTGGGCGAGCGGCAGCGTGCCCAGCAGTGGATGAACCGTCAGCGCCCGCCCCGTGGCCGCCAGCGCGATCGCGCGGTTGAGCATCTGCTCCGCAGTCATGTCACCGGCTTCGGTCTGGACTTCCGGGAGCACCCGCCGCGCCTCGGTCAGCAGGCCCGGCCAGCGTGACGCCATCCAGCCGAGGGCGACGCCGCCTTCGACAATCGCGAGGGCGCGCAGCTCGCGGGTGGACAGCTCGTGCAGCCGATATCCGGTGATGCGCTCCTTGGATGGCGAACATTGCAGGGCGACACCGCATGTCAGGGTCCTGCGTGTCCAGCCGGACACTGCCGGGTGGGGAACATGAACGAACATCAGGCTGGCGTTCAACCCGAAGGCGCGGCGTGCACCGGTGACGAGCCGGGCGCCCTCGCGGCGCCGCTCGCTCAGCGCGACCGCGGTCACGGCGCAACTCCGTTCGAGCGCCATCGCCCGTACGTCGGAGCCGTCAGCCATCGCCGGCATCGCTCAGAACGTGCCGATGTTGGAGAACAGCCAATACCAAAACCAGATGATCAGGCCCGTGCCGCCCCAGGCGGCGACGTAGCGAAGGATCTCCCACAGATAGCCCACGATGTGACCTCCTCAAGGACGTGGTGAATTTCGGCTCGCGGCTCTCAGTCGGAGAAGAGCTCGCGGTTGACGGTGTGCAGGTACGGGATCGCCAAAAAGGGGGTGATGTAGAAGATGTCGTAGAGCCACCACCCGACGACGGGCAGCACGACGCCGGCGAAACGCACGTCGGCGAACATGGTCATGTTGAAGACGTAGCCGATCCAGATGACGACCCCCATCCAGCAGGTGACCACCATCCACTGGTGGCCCCAACGCTTCATCTGCAGGAATCCGATGGCCGCGGCGATTCGCATCGTGAACACCGTCAGGATGAGGCCGACTTCCCAGCCCTTTTCGCCGGGCCCCGCCGCGCCGCCTATCCATAGCTCGTTGTAGTGCCAGAAGTAGCCCGCATCGAACATGTTGCCCCAGCCGTTCAAAAGAACGCGGGCCAGCAGGGTGTGGTTTGCGACGAGGTCGAGCGCCCATCCGACGGTATTGATCGCGGCGTCGATGATGACGAGGTAACCGAGCAAGGTGACCAGCATCGGCCGAACGGAGAGGCCATCGTGTTGCGCCCGGCGCTGCAGCCGCACACCCCATCCGAACAGCGGCAGCCCGAAGATGCCCAACGCCGCGGTGCCGATCAGGAGGCTGCCGGAAATGAGCCACTTGTCGGCCTGACGCTGTGCGCGCTGCGATTGCTCCATGTGCTCGTCAAGCGTGAGCCCCATAGGCGCCGATTCGCGCTGGCGCAGCTTCGGCAGATTCACGAACCCTCCTCGTCATCGAAGCTGATCGGCAGGCTCGTGCACTATAACAGGCTGACTTAAGTCAGCATAAGGGGCCGAGCATTGGGGGCATATCGCGCGCGGTGTGGACGGTATGCCTTTGTGGCACCGATATCCAACGCGGCCGAGCGCACATGCGAGGCGGCGATGGGAGAATCGACTGACAGAAGTCAGGACGATTGTCGTTGACATCATCTCAAGGACGTGCCTACGCTCGGGCGCTCAGCCATGTGGATGCATGCAAAGGAGTAGCGATGGCGCTCAAATCGCCGACCGACAAGAAGTATCGCGTCATCCAATGGGGCGTAGGCAATGTCGGGACGGTGGCGCTCCGTCATTTTGCGCACAACCCCGCCTTCGAGGTGGTCGGGGTGCTCTGCAACCGCCCGGAGAAGGTGGGCAAGGACGCCGGCGAACTCGTCGGCGTCGCGCCGATCGGGGTGCTCGCCACGACCGACAAGGCGGAGATCGAAGCCCTCGATGCCGATTGCGTGTTCTACGCGCCGCTGTGGTCGGATCCCGACGAGGTCTGCCGTCTGTTGCGTTCGGGCAAGAACGTCGTCGCATCGGGTGGCGCGTGGTGGTTTCGGACCGAGCACAGCAAGGCGGACATCGACAAGATCGATGCGGCGTGCCACGAGGGCGGAACATCTTTCCACGCGGGCGGGGTCAACCCCGGCTTTGCCGGAGATCTCCTCGTCCTGACGCTGGCCCGCATCGTCAGCCGGATCGACGCCATCCACATCTACGAGGTGGTGAACTTCGGCAAGGACACCTTGAAGTACCTGCACGAAATGGGGATGGGGAACACGCCCGAAGAGTTTTTGGCGGGGCCGAACCTGCTCGGCAACGCCTGGCCACTGTTCGCCCAGTCGATGGCCATGGTGGTCGACGGCCTCGGGAAGACGGTCGAGAAGTACACCACGGACGTCGAACTGGGAACGGCGATCCGCGACATCCCCTATGAGGGCGGCCCGTCCAGCGACATGCCGGGCTTCAAGGGCTCGATCAAGAAGGGCACCGTCGCCTCCCAGCATCACCAATGGACGACGTGGGTCGACGGCAAGCCCCTCATCACCTTCCACGAGATGTACACGATGGACGAATACGATGCCATTGAGCCGCAGCCGGATTGGGGCGGCCACTATCACTACCGCATCGTGATCGAGGGCGACGAGCCCACCGAGTTGATTTTGCAGGCGCCGGCGGATCCGCAGGGCAATTACCCCAAGCCCGGCTACACCTGGACCGCGATGGGCCCGGCGAACACGGTCCCGGCCGTGTGCGACGCCGCCCCGGGGTTCCTGACCCACAAGGAACTCGGGTTGGTGCCGCTGCGCGGTGTGGTGCGCTAGCGGCGTAAGGCGTTGCGGCTCAGGGCTTCAGACCGCGCAACGTCCGCGCGACGTAGTCTTCCAGCAGGGCGTGGCCGGTCGGCCAGTGGTTGGTGGTGATCAACAGGGCGTAAAGACCTAGCAGGAAGAACACCGCGCTGTTCATCGGATCGGCCTGCGAATCCGCCTCGCCGCGTTCTTGGGCAAGCGCAATTTCCTGGGCGACCAAGACGATCAGGGGGTGATCCCTGCCATCTTCGGTCTGGGGGCGGGTCTGGGAGAAGTGCAGCGCGAGAAAGTCGTTGAAGAGCAGATCGCCCAGCCGGCGCTCCAAACCGACCACCAGGCGGACCGCCTCATTCAATGCGGAGGCAAGGTCATGCTTGGACTTCAGGAATTGCGCGAACTGCTTGGCTATGCGTTCCTCTTCGCGGTGCTCCAGCTCCAGCAGGACGTGCTCCTTGGTGGGAAAGTGGAAAAAGAACGTCCCGTGGGCGACTCCCGCGGCGGCCACGATGGCACCGACGTCTGCCTCGGCCATCCCGGCGCGGGCGAACTCCGCGATGGCGGCGCCCATCAAACGCTCCCTCGTCTGCAGCCGCTTGGCTTCTCGAGCCGACAGCCGATCCGCCACAGCCATTTCTTTCCTCACGATTGACCTGACTCATGCCACACGTTGTGGGCTAACCCCGCCATTATGCCGTGTTCCGGCCAAAAAGGCTTGCACAACTTGATCATTGTCGGATCGTAGCCGCCACAGCGAATTCTCACCGCCTATATTCGTTGACTTTAGTCAGTAAGCGTTCCTAGAGTGAATCGCGCACGCATCACCCGCGGTCGAAGGAGCCCGGCATGGCATTGGAGCAATTCCGCCTGGATGGACAGGTCGCGATCGTCACGGGTGCCGGGAAAGGTGTGGGCGCAGGCATCGCGCGGGTCTTGGGGGAGGCCGGGGCCACGATTGTGGGAACCGCGCGCACCGAGGCGGATATCGTTGGCACCATTGAGGGTATCGAGGCCGCGGGCGGCAAGGGCCTGGCGCTCGTCGCCGACGCGATGAGCCGTCCGGACGGGGAACGCGTCGTGAACACGGCCATGGAGCGCTTCGGCCGCATCGATATTCTCGTCAACAATGTCGGCGGTTCGACCTACGCGCGATTTTTGGACATCACCGACGAAGACTTCCGGCACACCTTCGACTGGTGTGTGACGTCGGCTTTCATCATGAGTCAGCTCGCGGCGCCGCACATGCTCAGCGCAGGGCGCGGTTCCATCATCAACATCTCCTCGGGCTCCGCGAGATTCGGCATCCGTGCGCTGACCGCCTACTGCGTCGCCAAGGGCGGCCTGGAAGCGCTCACCCGCGCCATGGCACAGGAACTGGCCCCGAAGATTCGCGTCAACGCCATCGCCCTGGGTTCGTTCGCCACCGACGGCCTTCGGGGCAGCCTGGACCTGATGCCCGGGTCGCTGGAGAAGATGCAGGAGGCCACACCCCTGCACCGGCTGGGCGACGTCGAGGATCTCGGACGGCTCGCGGTGTATCTCTGCACGCGCGATTGCTACGCGACCAACGCGATCTTCCACGTCGACGGCGGCATCGACTCGAACAACTCGCCCCTGCCGATACCCGATTACTGACATGATCGGTCATCACCCACCGCTGGAAGGACGAGGGCAACCGTGCGCAGAGTCATTCAATTCTCCACCGGAAACGTGGGACGCCATTCGTTGCGGGCCATCATCGGCAGGCCGGACCTCGAACTGATCGGCGTGCACGCGGCCAGCGCCGAGAAGATCGGCCGGGACGCCGCCGAACTCTGCGGGCTGGACAAGCCGACCGGCATCCTCGCCACGGACGACATCGACGCCCTGGTGGCCCTCGGCGCCGACTGCGTGGTGTACACCTCGCAGGGGGAGACCCGGCCGATGGAAGCGATCGAGCAGATGGCGAAGTTCCTCGCGGCGGGCTGCAACGTCGTCGGCACGTCGATGGTCTGGCTGGTCACGCCTCACCACGCCGACGACTGGTTGCGCGAGCCCCTGCAGCGCGCCTGCGCGGCCGGCAACGCCTCCCTCTACGTCAACGGCATCGACCCCGGTTTCTCCGGCGATACATTGGTGCACTCGGCGGCCAGCCTGACCACGCGGGTCGATTCGATCACGGTCCAGGAGATCTTCGACTACGGAAACTACGACGACGCCGAGTTCACCGGCGCGGCAATGGGATTCGGCACGACACCGGATGACGACTCGCCGATGATGTTCCTGCCTGGCGTGATCGTGGCGATGTGGGGCGGCCAGGTCCGCAGCCTGGCGGACCATCTCGACATCAAGCTCGAGGACGTGCGCCAGCGCATCGAACGCTGGTTCACGCCCGAGCGGATCGAGTGCACCATGATGACCGTGGAGCCGGGACAGATGGCCGCGGTGCGGTTCGCCACCGAGGGCGTTCGCGACGGCAAGCCGGTGATCACCCTCGAGCACGTCACCAGGCTCACCCAAGCCGCGGCGCCCGACTGGGAATTCCCGCCTGAGGGACACACCGGCGTCCACCGCGTCGTCGTGGAGGGCGAACCGCGGGTGGAGATCAACACCCATGTTTCGCACCCCGTTTTCGACGCCACCGATGCCGGCTGCATCGCGACCGCGGGCCGGGCCGTCAATGCGATCGACTGGGTCTGCAGCGCGCCCCCGGGACTGATCGGCGTGGAAGACATCCCGCTCTCCGCGACCATGCGCGGCCTGATGTGGAACGAGCAGTAGGTGGGACGCGTTGCCGGTAAACGCATTCTGATCACCGGCGCTGCCCGGGGTATGGGGCGCAGCCACGCGCTGCGACTCGCCGAGGAGGGCGCGGACCTCGTCCTGGTCGACATCTGCCAATCCTTGCCGCAGATCGAGTACCCCTTGGCCACCGAAGAGGAGCTGGCCGAAACGGTAAGGCTGGTAGAGAATTTCGGCCGCCGCTGTTGCAGTCGCATCGTCGACGTTCGCGACGAGGCGCAATTGCGCTCCGCGGTCGATGAGGGCGCCGGCGAGTTGGGCGGCCTGGACGGGGCGGTCGCCAACGCCGGTGTGCTCACGGTGGCGCCCTGGGACAAGACGACCGCCGATCAGTGGCGCACGGTGGTCGACGTGAACCTCATCGGCGTGTGGAACACCTGCGCGGCCGCCATACCGCACCTGCTCGACCAGGGTGGCGGCAGCCTGGTCAATGTCAGCTCTGCCGGTGCCATCAAAGGCTTTCCGCTGCAGACGCCCTACACCGCCGCTAAGTACGGCGTCGTCGGTTTGACGCTGGCGCTGGCGAACGAGTTGGCCGCGCAGAACGTGCGCGTCAACACCGTGCTTCCCACCGGGGTGCCCACCGGGATGGTTCCGCCGTCGTTCGGGCCTCTGCTGGGTGAGCAGCGGTCCGACCTGATCCCCATCTTCGTCAACGCCATGCCCACCCCGGCCGTGGCGCCGGCCGACGTCAGCAACGCGGTGCTGTTCCTGCTATCCGATGAGTCTCGTTATGTGACGGGCCTGCAGTTCAAGGTCGACGCCGGGGTCACCATCAACTAAATCGTTCACAGTGGCCAGCTATCCGGCCCGACCTCGTAACGCAGCGGCGCGGCCGGCGGCAACGGCTGTCGCTCGTTGACCGATACCGCATCGACGACGAGGGCGACATAGCGTCGCCAGCCGTCGGAGCCCGCATCCATGGTGGCCAGCACGCTGAAGAGCATCGCGATCAGGCGGGGCAGGTCGTCGGTGACCAGGTCGGCTCGGATGCTGCCGACGCGCTGGCCTTCGCGGGCCAGCTCGTCAAGCGCCTGGTTGAGCGAAACCGAGATATCGGACGTGAGCGAACCGGCCCGGCGCGCCGCGGTCAGCAGACTGTGTTCGCGGGCGCCCAGCGATATCGCGGCTTCGATCAGCTGGGTGAGGCCGCGCAACGGGTCCTCGGCGCGCCGGGCCTTGTCGATTACCGGCGTGAGATCCTCCGCGATGCTCTGATCGAGGGCGGCGCGGACCAGGTCGGCCTTCGTCGGAAACCTGCGGTAGAGGGTTCGTTCACCGACGCCCGCGCGGCGCGCGACGGCCTCGACCGGTGCGTCGGGCCCGTACTCGGCATAGACGTCTCGCGCCGCGCGCAGTATGCGCTCGACATTGCGCGCCGCGTCCGCCCGCAATGGCCGGTCGTCAACCCCGGACATGGGGACAGCCTAACCGACAGTTGACTGCCACCAAGCGTGCCTTTACGCTCTATAACTGGCAGTCGTCTGACACTTACTGGGAAACGCGGTTTATGACAACAACTTCCAATTCCTTCGGCGCCGCCGATGCCTGCTCCGCTGCCGACCTACCGGTGCTGCCCGTCCCGCGACCTGGGCACTGCCCGCTCGCGCCCCCGACCGAGTTCGCCCAGTGGCGGGACCAACCCGGGCTGCGAAGGGCGATGTTTCAGGGCAACCCGGTCTGGGTGATCAGCCGCTACCACGACATCAAAGCGGCGTTGGTCGATCCGCGCTTGTCCGCCAAGACGATTCCGGACTCCATCATGCCCAAGGACGACGAGAACAAGGTCCCGGTGATGTTCGCGCGGACCGACGATCCCGAGCATCATCGGTTGCGGCGCATGCTGACCAGTAACTTCACCTTCAGGCGTTGCGAATCGATGCGGCCCCAGATCCAGGCCATGGTCGACCGCTATCTCCGCCAGATGATCAATACCGGTGCGCCAGCCGATCTGGTGCGTGAATTCGCCTTGCCGGTGCCGTCAATGGTGATCGCGCTGCTGCTGGGCGTGCCGCCGGAAGACCTCGAACTCTTCCAGCGCAACACGACGAAGGGGCTCGACCAGAAGTCCAGCGACGCGGAAAAGGGTCAGGCCTTCGGGGCCATGTACGCCTACATCGAGGAGCTGGTGGAGCGAAAGGCGCGCGAACCCGGCGACGACTTGATCAGCCGCCTGGTCACCGAATACGTGGCGACCGGCCAACTCGACCACGCCACCGCGGCCATGAACAGCGTGATCATGATGCAGGCCGGCCACGAGACCACCGCCAACATGATCTCCTTGGGAACCGTTGCGCTGCTGCAACATCCCGCGGTGTTCGAGCGGCTCGGACAGACCGACGACGCCGCCGTCGTCGCGAACATCGTCGAAGAGCTGATGCGCTACCTCAGCATCGTGCACAGTCAGGTCGATCGCGTGGCCATCGAAGATCTGCTGATCGACGGCCAGCTGATACGCGCGGGCGAGTTCGTCATGATGAACCTGCCCGCCGGGAACTGGGACCCCGCATTCGTCGACGATCCCGAAACCTTCGACGTCGGCCGAAACGCCCGCGGGCACTTGGGTTTCGGGTACGGCGTGCATCAGTGCATCGGGGCGAACCTGGCCCGCGTCGAAATGCAGGTCGCCTTCGCAACGCTCGCGCGCCGGCTACCCGGGCTGACGTTGGCCGTGCCGCCGGAGCAACTCAAGTTCAAAGACGCCAACATCTACGGCATGAAAGAGCTGCCGGTCAGTTGGTGAGCACTGAGCTGCGGTTCGACGACGAGGTCGCCGTGATCACCGGCGCCGGCGGGGGACTGGGCAGGCAGTATGCGCTGCTGCTGGCGGGCCGGGGCGCGCGCGTCGTAGTCAACGACATCGGGGGCTCGGTGACCGGAGCCGGCTCCGACGGTGACGCGGCGGGCGGCGTCGTCGACGAGATCCGTCGCGCCGGCGGCCAGGCCGTCGCCGACACGCACAGCGTGACGACTCTCGCCGGCGCACAGGCGATCGTCGACACCGCCTTGAGCACCTGGGGGCGGGTGGACATCGTGATCAACAACGCCGGAATCGTCGACGACGCCCCGTTCGAGGACATGACCGCCGACCGGCTCGAGCCCCTCATCGATGTGCACCTACGAGGCGCGTTCTACGTGACGCGGCCCGCCTGGGCGTCGATGCGCGAGCGCCGCTACGGCCGGATCCTGAACACCTGCTCGGCGGCGGGAATCCTTGGCGCCGAACGCATGAGCAACTACGGTGCGGCCAAGACCGGGCTGATCGGCTTCACCCGGGTGCTGGCCGCCGAGGGGGCCGCTTATGGCATCAAGGCCAACGCCATCGCCCCGATCGCCTACACGCGGATGCTCGCGCACTCGATCGACGGTGCGCAGCGGCCGGATGACGCGGCGGCGCGGGCGATCATGGACGACCTTGTCGGCCAATACCTTCGGCAGCTCGACCCGGCGCTGGTGGCGCCGGTCGCGGCGTTCCTGACCCACCGGGACTGCCCGGTCTCCGGGGAGATCTACACGGCCGGCGCCGGGCACGTCGCGCGGTTTTTCATCGGCAGGACACGGGGTTTCCACCGTCCCGGGTTGTCCGTCGAGGACGTGCGTGACCACCTCGCCGAGATTCGCGACGAGGCCGGCTACACCGTTCCGGGCGGGCCCGCCGACGAGATGGCCGAGCTGTTCGCCGCCCTCGCCAACCCGCCCGGCTGACGGTCAGCTCTTCCTGCGGAAGGCGCGCCAGATCAGGAACCCGACGCCCACCGCGGCGGCCAGCACCACGGTGGTCAGGATCGTCTGCAGCGCGTCGATCGCGATCCAGCTGGGCTCGTAAGAGCCGGTGGCGCCGACGCATTCGAAGCTGACACTGGTCCCCGACTGGCCCGGTTTGTAGCTGTAGTTGGTGGTGTCGTACGCCAGCTGGTAGCCGCTGTCGCACACGAAGGGGCTCGTCCACATCGCGCTCGCCGGCATCGTTGCGGTCAGCGACGCGGCGGCGCCGATGCACAGGCCGAGGGCCCCGACGATCGCCCCGATCCGATCCGGCCACCCGCGCATGCCCCACGGCCGGCGGCGGCCCTGCGCGACTTGGCGCCTCGAGCCGACCTGCTGCGGGAAGCCGGGTGGCTGCGGGAAGCCGGGCGGCTGCGCCATGCCGGCGACCGCGCCGAAGCCCGGTGTCGCGCCCTGCTGCGAATACACGACCGAATGCCCCACCTTGAACGTCGCCTTGCCGTGCTTGAAGATGTTGTCGATCTGTTCCTGGGACAGGCCCGCCTGGGCCGCGGCTTGCATGAAAGCCTCTCGATGCTGCGCCATCTCGGGCGCGGACGGCCCACCGGGGCCGGCCGGACCGCCGGTGCGCAAACCCTCCCACAACGACTGCGCATACTGGCGTGCGCGATCGTCGGGATCCTGCCCGGCGGCCGCCTTGGCTTCGGCCAGTTGACGTTCCAGCTCGGCGATGCGCTTCTGCTCGGCGAGCTGACGTTCCAGGTCAGCGATGCGCTTTTCGGCGTCGTCGGCGTCCATCGGCAAATGGTCCCACGCCCAAACAGCGGGTGCAGCAAAATTCGGCACGCGCCAAGCGCCGAAGCTCAGCAGCTGAACGCGGTGCCGACACCGTCCGGGGGCGGCACCGACTTCAGGCAACCGAACGGCTGGATGCCGGCGGTCGCGAACCGCACCGCCGACTGATGGGCGTAGTTCACGCAGTACAGGCCCGATTGATCGGCGCGGCAGCGGTAGTCGCCGAATGACAGCGTGTCCCCGTCGGCCAGCTCGGGTCCGTTGCCGTTGAGGAACGGACCGGGGTCGGCCCGCGCCGAGCCGACCTGCAGGTTGGTCCCGTCGAAGTCGACCCAGCCGCCCTTCCAGTCGCCGTAGGCCGTGTCCGGTCGCGGCGGCGGATTGGCCAGGTTCACCAGGCACGAAAGCGCACCGCCGGTGCGCTTGGCATCGGTCATGCAGGAAACCTTGCCGGCTTGGGCGGTCAGCGCGATGTCGTTGCCGAGCGGGGTGGTGGCGCCCTGCCGCGTCGCGCTGTGATAGCGCCCCGGATCGGCGGGATGACCTGCTTCTATCCAGGCGATGACATCGGAAATCGCGGCGCCGGACGCCGGCGCGGCGGACGGCGCCGGCGGTTTGCTGCCCGACGGCGGGGTGGTCGTCGCGGCGGTGCCGGCCGAGGTCGGCGACGTGGTTGGCGGCCGTCCCGCGTTGTCGCCGCCGAGGTGCGAGCATCCGGCGACCAGCAACGCGACTGCGACCAGGGCGGCGATCCGCATCCCGCCAGGCTAACCGCCACGCCCCGGGATTCGGCCGCTAGCCGCGCCTCGGGGCCGTGGTGTCGGCTACCGTCACTGGTATGCATGAGCGCACCATCCGCGCCCGCACCACCGCCGGCACCGTCGAAGGCTTCACCCGCGACGGCGTAAACCGCTGGCGATCCATCCCTTACGCCCGCCCGCCCGTGGGGCCGCTGCGGCTCCGGGCGCCGCAGCCCGCGCCGCCGTGGTCGGGTGTGCGGCACTGCCACGGCTTCGCCCACTGCGCGCCCCAGCAGCGCCGCTACACGATGCTGGGTGTGGGGCGCTATCAGCCGATGAGCGAGGACTGCCTCACCCTCAACGTCGTCACGCCGGAAGTCCCGTCCGACAAGCCGTTACCGGTGATGGTCTTCATCCACGGCGGCGGCTACATCCTGGGCAGCTCGGCCACGCCGCTGTACGACGGGGCGGCGCTGGCGCGCCGCGGCTGTGTGTACGTATCGGTCAACTACCGCCTGGGCGCCCTGGGCTGCCTGGACCTGTCGTCGCTGTCCACCCCCGAAATGCCGATCGACAGCAACCTCTACCTACGCGACCTGGTGCTGGCGCTGCAGTGGATCCGCGACAACATCGCCGAATTCGGCGGCGACCCGGCCAAGGTCACCATCTTCGGGGAGAGCGCGGGCGCGCACATCACCGCCACGCTGCTGGCGGTGCCCGCCGCCGAAGGCCTGTTCGCCCAGGCCATTTCGGAAAGTCCGGCCTCCGGTATGGTGCGGTCGCGGGAAACGGCCGCCGAGTTCGCGACGCGCTTCGCCCGCCTGCTCGGCGCCCGCCCGCAGGACGCGGCGACCGCGCTGCGGCGGGCGTCCGCGGCGCAGTTTGTGGAGACCCAACATCGGCTGATCGACCAGGGCATGGAGAACCGGCTCGGCGCTTTCCCGATCGGCCCGGTTTTCGGCGACGACGTCCTGCCCGTGGATCCGGTCGAGGCCATGCGGACCGGCCGCGCGCATCGGGTGCCGCTGATCGTGGGCACCAACGCCGAAGAGGGCCGCCTGTTCACCCGGTTCCTGCGCATGCTGCCGACCAACGAGTCGATGATCGAGGAGTTGCTCGCCGACACGGAACCCGCTGCGCGCGAACGCATCACCGCCGCCTACCCCGACTACCCGGCGCCGTCGGCCTGCATCCAGCTCGGCGGCGACTTCGCGTTCAGCTCGGCGGCCTGGCAGATCGCCGAGGCGCACGGCGTCCACGCGCCCACGTACCTGTACCGATACGACTACGCCCCGCGGACGCTGCGCTGGTCCGGCCTGGGCGCCACGCACGCGACCGAGTTGCTGGCGGTTTTCGACGTCTACCGCACCCGATTCGGTGCCCTGCTGACCGCGGCCGCGGATCGACGAGCGGCGCTGCGGGTCAGCAATCACGTGCAGCGCCGGTGGCGGTCGTTCAGCCGCACCGGCTCGCCGGGTGACGACTGGCCCCCCTACACCCCGGACGACCGCGCCGTGATGGTGTTCGACCGCAAGAGCCGGATCGAGTTCGATCCGCACCCCCATCGCCGGATGGCATGGGACGGCTTCTCACTGGCGCAGTGACCTGGCACGCTGTCCGTCATGCATGCCGACACAGAGCAAGTCATCGAACGACCCGGTGATCTCACGGCGGCCTGGTTGGCCGCCGCGATCGGCACCGGACCCATTGCCGACTTCGCCGTGGAGCGCATCGGCACCGGCCAGATGAGTGAGTGCTACCGCGTCCGGCTCACCTACGCCGATGCCGAGGGGCCCGAGTCGGTGGTGCTGAAGGTCGCGGCGTCCGATCCGGTGAGCCGGCAGACGGGCTCGGCGCTGGGGCTCTACGAGCGTGAGGTCCGCTTCTACGGCGACATCGCGCCGCGCCTGGGCGGGCCGGTGGCGCCCTGCTATCACGCCGCCGTCGACACCGCGACGGGCGCGTTCGACCTGCTGCTCGGCGACGCGGGACCTGCCATCGTCGGTGACGAGATCGCCGGTGCGACAACCGCACAGGCCCGCCTCGGCGTCGTCGAGCTGGCGCGGTTGCACGGGCCCCTGCTCGGCGACGCGGCGCTGGCCGACGCGCCGTGGCTCAACCGCGATTCGCCGCTCAACCAGGCGATGATCGCCCCGCTGTACGCCGGCTTCATCGACCGGTACGGCGAGCAGATCGCGCCCGAGCACCGCGTCGTATGCGAACGCCTGGTGGCCGCGTTCGACGGCTACCTCGCCCAGGAGTCGGCCGAGGACCGGATCCGTGGCCTGGTGCACGGCGACTACCGGCTGGACAACATGTTGTTCGGCACCGCCGGGGCCGACCGCCCGCTGACCGTCGTCGATTGGCAGACCGTGTCTTGGGGGCCGGCGCTGACGGACCTGGCGTACTTCCTCGGCTGCGCGCTGCGCACGCAAGACCGCAAGGAGCGGTACGACGAATTGCTGCGCGCCTACCACGAGGCGCTGGGGCCGGCGGCGCCGATCACCTTCGCCGACGTCGCCGAAGGGGTTCGGCGCCAAAGCTTTTTCGGCGTGATGATGGCGATCGTCTCGTCGATGCTGGTGGAGCGCACCGACCGCGGCGACCGGATGTTCATGACCATGCTGGAGCGCAACTGCGAGCACGTGCTCGACACCGATGCGTTGGCGACGCTGCCCGACCCGGTGGCGGCCGAGCCGCTGCGGCCGACCGAGGGGGACGAGCTCGCCCACACCCCGACCGCCGAACCGCTGTGGAGCGAGAGCTGGTACGCCGACTTCGCCGATCCCGCACAGGGATTGGGCGGCTGGTTCCGCATCGGCCTGATAGCCAACCAGGGCAAGGCCCTGGTGCACGCGCTGCTGTGCGGACCCGACCTGCCGACCGTTGCCGTCGACGCCGAAGTCCCGCTGCCGGAAGACCCGCGGGTGGTGCGCGCC
This sequence comes from Mycobacterium paraense, assembly GCF_002101815.1. GTDB lineage: Bacteria > Actinomycetota > Actinomycetes > Mycobacteriales > Mycobacteriaceae > Mycobacterium > Mycobacterium paraense. Next base: position 68,124 of record NZ_LQPM01000010.1, read on the forward strand.
GACGGCTTCGAGATCGGCCACTCCGCCAGCGTGCCGCTGCAGGCCTACCGCGTCGACGTGCGGGCGCGGGCCCAGGCCTACCCCGACCCGTCGGCGTTGCTGCGCGGTGAGCCCGGAACGCCGGTCGAGATGGCGATGAATCTGGAGTGGGCCACCGACGGCACGCCGTACAAGTACCGGCTCACGACGCGCTACGAAATCCCTTGCACCGTCACGGGAACCGTCACGATCGACGGCACGAGCTACCGCCTCGACGCGGTGCCCGGGCAGCGCGACCACTCCTGGGGGGTGCGTGACTGGTGGAGCATGGACTGGATCTGGAGCGCGCTGCACCTGAACGACGGCACCCACCTGCACGGCGTGAACATCCGCATCCCGGGCGCGCCCGCGTTCAGCATCGGCTATACCCAGGACGCCGGCGGCAACGTCGTCGAGCTGGATGCCATTGCCTCGCGGGAGGCCTTCGGCGACAACGGATTACCGCTGGACGCGACGCTGGATCTCAGCCCCGGCGGCATCACCGCGGACATCGAGGTGCGCGGCCAGGCGCCGGTGCGACTGGTCGCCGCCGACGGGCGGGTGAGCCAGTTCCCGCGCGCCTGGGTCAGCGTCAGCACCGCGGACGGCCGCGCCGGTGTGGGCTGGGTGGAATGGAACCGCAACCTGCCGCAGTAGCCGCCCGGCCACCCGTCGTGGTGATGGGGGTCTCGGGATCGGGGAAGTCCACGGTGGGCGCGGCGTTGGCGCAACGGCTGCAGGTGCCCTTCGTGGACGCCGACACCCTGCACCCGCCGGCCAACATCGCCAAGATGACCGCCGGTGAACCGCTGACCGACGACGATCGCTATCCGTGGCTGGAAACGGTCGGCGCTTGGCTGGCCGGCCATCGCGGCGGCGGGGTGGTGAGTTGCTCGGCGCTCAAGCGCAAGTACCGCGACCAGCTGCGGGCACACTGCCCGCCGGTGGAGTTTTTGCACCTGCGCGGTTCGCCGGAACTCATCGGCGCCAGGCTGGCCGCTCGGCCCGGCCATTTCATGCCGGCGGCGCTGCTGCGGTCGCAGTTCGACGCGTTGGAACCGCTCGGTCCCGACGAGGCCGGGGTCACCGCCGACGCCGGCCAGGCCGTCGACGCCATCGTCGACGCCTTTACCGCCTGGCGACCACCCCCGTAGCATTATGCTACGATTTGTAACGAAGTGTTGCAGGGACGGAGGAAGGTCATGGCCGAGGCTCTCGATCGCGTCACGCGGGTGGCCGCCGACCTGATGGACAGCGCCGCATCGGAGGGTGCCCGGCAGAGCCGTTCGGCCAAGCAGCAACTCGACCACTGGGCGCGGGTCGGGCGCGCGGTATCCAGTCAGCACACCACCTCTCGACGACGGGTGGAGGCCGCCCTCGCGGGCCGCTTGGCGACCGGCGACCTCACCGTCGAGGAGGGCGTCGTGTTCAACGCCGAGATCTCGGCGGCCATCGAGGAAAGCCTGGCCCGCACCGACTACGGGGCCGCGCTGGCCGGGCAGGGGATCGCCACGGTCGCTCTCAACGACGCCGGCGACATCGTCGAGTACCGACCCGACGGCACGGAGGCGCCGCTTGCGGCCAAGCGCTGATCGTGACCCGGCGGCTCGATGAAGCGACTCGACCTGGTGGTCGGGCCCAACGGCGCCGGCAAGTCGACGTTCATCGCCTTCACGCTCTCGCCGCTGCTGCCCGGAAGTCTGGTGGTCAATGCCGACGAGATTGCTCGGCAGCGCTGGCCGGAGGACCCGGCGTCGCACGCCTATGACTCGGCGCGAGTCGCCGCCGAAACCCGGGCGAAGCTGATCGAGCTGGGCCGCAATTTCGTTGCCGAGACGGTGTTTTCGCATCCGACGAAGCTCGACCTGATCCGCAGCGCGCGCGGACAGGGCTTCACCGTTGTCCTGCATGCGCTGCTGATCCCGGAAGACCTTGCCGTCGAGCGCGTCCGGCACCGCGTGCTCGCCGGCGGCCACCACGTGCCGGAGGCCAAGATCCGCCAGCGGCACCGCCGGTTGTGGGCGCTGGTCGCCGACGCCATCGCTTCTTCCGATATCGCGACCGTCTACGACAACAGCCGCCTGCGCGGGCCGCGCATCGTCGCCCGATTCAGCGGGGGCGAGCCGGTCGGGGATCCCGATTGGCCGGTGTGGACGCCGGAGGAACTGGGGTCGCGCTGGTCGAGATGAGCGCGCTCCGGCCCCGGCGGCTACCAGGGAAGGCGGCGCCGACGGGAGGGGACCTGGTCGCCGACTCGTTCGCGGGCGGCGTCGGCCAGTTGACTGCCGCGTGCGGCCGCCGTGTTGGCGAGCTCGCTGCCGCGCAACCGCGCGATCTCGGCGAACTCCACCCCGCGGTCGCGCGCCGTATCGGCCAGCTCCTCGCCGCGTTTGCGCGCCTTCTTGGCCAGCGGCGCGCCCTTTTCCGCCGCCGTGCTCGCCAGCTCCTCGCCGCGTTTGCGCGCCTTCTTGGCGAGCGGGGCGCCCTTCTCCGCGGCGGTGTTGGCCAGTTCACGGCCGCGTTCCAGGGCGGCCTCGGCGTAGGGGGCGCCGCGCTCGGCGGCGGTGCTGGCCAGTTCGCGGCCGCGTTCGAGCGCGGCTTCGGCGTAGGGGGCGCCGCGCTCGGCCGCGGTGCTGGCCAATTCGCGCCCGCGTTCCGCACCGACCTGCAGGCCGTGCACGATCCGCTCGCCGAGTTCGTCGAACGTGTCGTCGGATCCGGGCAGCGCCGAGGACACCCGCTCGGAGAGCCGCTCGGCCGCCTGGCGTCCGCGCCACCCCAACGACGGCTTGCCGGCCGTATCGGCCGAGGCGATCATCAGCCCACCCAACAGGCTGAGGTCGGTCAGGAAGTCCTTGCGCTTCTGGGCCTTGAGGGTGGGATCGCTTTCGCTCCAGAACATGTGCGCGCCGAGGTTGGCCGGAAGCACCGTGAAGGCAAGCGCCGCAGAGGCGATCCGCGGCGCCTTGCCGGTGGCAAGCAACAGACCGCCGCCGATTTGAACGGCGGCGTTGATTTGAGCGAACGTCTGGGGGTCGCTGGGGATGCTGCTGCCGACGGGATCCGGCAGGGCCCGAAGACCGTCGACCGCCGGCGCCGCGGCCTCGGCCGCGGGCTTGGGATTGAGGAACGAGTCGATTCCCTGGCCGATGAACACCGCCGACAGCAGGGGCCTCGCGATTCTGCGGATCAACATGGCAGCTGGGTTACCCGACCGACCGGCAAACAAACCGTGCGCCCCCGAGGTCCGGTCGAACGCCCAGCTAGTGGCCCGCCGAGGCTAGGGTGGACCCGTGCGAGCGTTGGTCATCGTCGACGTCCAAAACGACTTCTGCGAGGGCGGCTCGGTGCCGGTTCACGGCGGCGCGCGGGTGGCCTCCGCCATCAACGACTACGTGGCCGGCGAGCCCGGCTACGACCACGTGGTGGCGACCGCGGACTACCACGTCGACCCGGGCGATCACTTCTCCGACCACCCCGACTTCTCGTCGTCCTGGCCCCCGCACTGCGTCGCGGGCAGCCCCGGCGCGGATTTTCATCCCGCCCTCGACACCGGTCCCGTCGAGGCCGTCTTCCGCAAGGGTGCCTCGGCCGCGGCCTACAGCGGCTTCGAGGGCGCCGACGAAAACGGCACGCCGCTGCTCGAGTGGTTGCGGCGTCACGGGGTCGACGAGGTCGACGTCGTCGGCATCGCCACGGACCATTGCGTCCGGCGGACCGCCGAGGACGCGGCCCGGGCCGGGCTGACCACGAGGGTGCTGGTCGACCTGACGGCGGCGGTGGCAGCGGACTCCGCCGCGGCAGCGTTGGAGGAGATGAGAACCGTCGGCGTCGAGCTGGTCGGCGGGCACTGATGGTGGTGCCGCTGGATCGGGAGCGTCTGCTCGCCGCGGTGGAGCGCTCACCGCAGGCCGCCGCCGCGCACGACCGTGCCGGGTGGGTCGGGCTGTTCGCCGCCGACGGCCGCATCGAAGACCCGGTGGGGTCCCGGCCGCACCGGGGGCACGCCCAGATCGGCCGGTTCTACGACACCTTCATCGGTCCGCGCGACATCAAGTTCCATCGCGACCTCGACATCGTGTTCGGCACAAGCGTCCTGCGCGACCTCGAGCTCGAGGTGTCGATGGGCCCTGCCGTGACGATGTACATTCCCGCGCTGCTGCGCTACGACCTGCGAGAAGCCAACGGCAGCTGGAAGATTGGCAGGTTGCGCGCCTACTGGGAGTTGCCGGCGATGATGCTGCAGTTCCTGCGAACCGGGCCGGGCGCGGCGTCGCCCGCCCTGCAGCTGTCGCGCGGCCTGCTGGCCAACCAGGGCCTGCGGGGGACCGCCGGCTTCGTGGCCGGCTTTCGGCGGGTCGGTTCGCGGCACAAAAGGCTGGCGCTGGCTTTCCTCGGCGCCGTCTCGCGCAACGACAAGTCCGCGGCCGCCCGTGCGTTATCTGCCCGTGCCCCAATAACTTTGGGTGACGACGACCCGCTCGACATCGGCGAGCTCGTCGAGCAACTCGGCGGGGCCGGCTGCACCAAGGTGATCGGCGCCGGTGCCACGGTGGCGGTTTCGGTCAATTCGGCGCACGGCCGCGGGATCGTGTTCGTGGAGGTGGCGTGGCCGGGCAACGCGATCAACCGGATCCGGTACTTTCCCGCCTGAGGCCGGCCGAACTCAGCGCGCGATCGACAGGGCCAGCGTTGCCGCGGACAGGCACAGGTAGGCGCCGGGAAACGCGATGTTGTACAGGACGCCGGCCCGCAGGTGCGTGATGACCGCGCCCACGAAGAACAGGACCAGCCCGGCGGCGGCCGCGATCCCCAGCGCCGGCAGGCCCAGGAGCCCCACCACCAGCCCGGCGGCCCCCGCCAGCTTCGCCGCCGCCAGTGGCGGCAACCACGAGCGCGGCACGCCGACTTCGGCCGAATTCGCCAGGACGAACCCGGCGGGAATGAGGTCGGCCACGGCGATTCCGGCGGTGACGACGGCGGTTGTCAGCGCGACGAGTACGTAGGCGGTGTGCATCTGACTCAATCCCTTGTCCTACAGCTGTTTCCACAGCGGCGAGCCGGATGGCCGCGCGGCACGTTGCGGCGCACAATCGGTAGGGTCATGGTGCTGGTCTCCTTTGCGACAGAGAGTTGGATGGATGCGTTCATCTTCTTGACGACTCCGGCGCAGGAAAGGTGACCCATGAGCGCACCGAAAAATATGGTCGATCTCGCGCAACGGTTCGACGCGGATCGGCGGCACCTGAGGTCGGTCGCGTTTGGGCTGCTCGGCTCGGTGGCCGACGCCGACGACGCGGTGCAGTCGGCGTGGCTGAAGGCCAGCCGGCACGGAATCGACGGCGCTGACGGGGTGGCCAACCTCACCGGCTGGTTCACGACGATCACCGCCCATGAGGCGCTCGACCAGCTCCGCGCGCGCAAGCGGCGCGCCGAGCAACCGCTCGCCGACCCCGACGAACTCGACCGCCTCGCCGCAACCGTGGCGGCCCCCGCCGACGAGGCCGCGCTGCTGGCCGACTCGGTCAGCACCGCGCTGCTGGTGGTGCTCGATCGGCTGTCGCCGGCCCAGCGCGTCGCTTTCGTGCTGCACGACGTCTTCGCGATGCCCTTCGAGACCATCGCCGGGCTGCTGGACCGGTCCCCGGCGGCCGCCAAGAAGCTCGCGAGCCGGGCGCGCGGCCGACTGCACGGCGGCCCGGCCGTCGAACCCGCTCGCGCGGCCGCGCATCTCGAGGTCGTGGAGGCCTTTCTGGCCGCGTCCCAAGGCGGCGACATCGCCGCCCTGCTCGAGTTGCTGGCGCCCGACGTCTTGCGCCGGGTCGACCCGGCGCTGGTCGGAGCGGGCGTGCCGACAGAGCTGCGCGGCGCGAGAGAGGTCGCCGAGGAGACTCGCCATTTCACCCGGCGCGCGCGGGCCGGCGTGGTGCTGCTCATCGACGGCGCCCCGGGCGTCGTCATCGCGCCGCGCGGGCGCGCCCAAATCCTGCTGCGGATCGGCCTGGGACTCGACGACCGCATTCACACCATCGACATCACCGGCGATCCGGACCGCCTGCGCCGGGCCGTTTTCACGCTCCCGGCCACCGGGCAAGATCGGAAGCGTCATGCTGGATAAGCCGTTTGGCCGACGAAGCCTGCTGCGCGGTGCGGGCGCGCTCACCGCGGCGTCGCTGGCCCCGTGGGCCGGCGGCTGCGCGCCCGATGACGACGCGTTGACCTTCTTTTTCGCCGCCAATCCCGACGAGCGGGATCGCAGGTTGCGCATCGTCGAGGAATTCCAGCGCCGACATCCCGACATCAAGGTTCGCCCGGTGCTGTCGGCGCCGGGCGTGATGCAGCAGCTCTCGACGTTTTGCGCCGGCGGCAAGTGCCCGGACGTGCTGATGGCCTGGGAATTGACCTATGCCGAACTGGCCGACCGGGGGGTGTTGCTGGACCTGAACACCATGCTCGCGCGCGACCCCGCCTTCGCGGCGGAACTGAGATCGGACAGCATCCCCTCGCTGTACGACACCTTCGCGTTCAACGGGGGCCAGTACGCGCTTCCCGAGCAGTGGTCGGGCAACTACCTGTTCTACAACAAGCGGCTCTTCGCCGAGGCCGGGCTGCCGCCGCCGCCCGGCACGTGGGACCGGCCGTGGAGCTTCGCCGAGTTCCTGGACACCGCCAAAGCCCTGACCAAGCGCGACGGATCGGGCCGCGCCTCGCAGTGGGGCTTCGTCAACCTGTGGTTCTCGTACTACTCGGCCGGGTTGTTCGCCATGAACAACGGGGTCCCGTGGGCCAGCCCGCTCACCAACCCCACCCACTTCAATTTCGGCGATGACGCCTTCATCGAGGCGGTCCAGTTCTACGCCGACCTGTCCACCAGACACCGGGTGGCGCCCGACGCATCCGAGGTGCAGTCGATGTCCACGCCCGATCTGTTCGCGTCGGGTAAGGCGGGCATCGCGATGGGCGGCCACTGGCGCTACCAGACCTTCATCCGCGCCGAGGACCTCGATTTCGACGTCGCCCCGCTGCCGGTCGGGCCGCGCCGGCAGGGACAGCCCGCCCGCTCCAATATCGGTTCCACCGGGCTGGCGATCTCCGCGAGCAGCCAACGCAAGCAACAGGCATGGGAATTCGTGAAATTCGCGACCGGGCCCGTCGGTCAGGCGCTGACCGGTGAATCCACCCTCTTCGTGCCGGTGCTGCGCTCCGCGCTCAACTCGCCCGGCTTCGCCGCATCGCACCACCGGATCGGCAACCTCGCCGTGCTCACCCAGGGCCCGGCCTATTCGGACGGAATGCCGGTCACCCCGGCGTGGGAGAAGATCGTCGCCCTGATGGACCGCAGCTTCGGACCCGTGCTGCGCGGATCGCGGCCGGCGACGTCGCTGACCGGGCTCTCGCCCGCCCTCGACGAGGTGCTGCGCAACCCATGACCTCGACCGCTACCCGCAAGAGCGCCAACGGATCCGGTCCGTTGCGGCGGCGCGCGCGGGCGGGCCGCCTTTTCGTGGCGCCGAACCTGACGGCGGTCGCGGTGTTCATGATCTTTCCGCTGGTGTTCTCGCTGTACATGAGCTTTCAGAGCTGGGATGTGTTCAGGCCGCCGAAGTTCGTGGGGCTGAAGAACTTCAGGGAGTTGTTCACCTCCGACCCGCTGTTTCTCATCGCCATCCGCAACACGGTGATCTTCACGGTGGGCACGGTGGTCCCGACCGTCGTCATCAGCCTCGTCGTGGCCGCGCTGCTGAACCGCAAGGTCAGGGGCATCGGCGTCTTTCGCACCATCGTCTTTCTGCCCCTTGCCATCTCGTCGGTGGTGATGGCGGTCGTGTGGCAGTTCGTCTTCAACACCGACAACGGGCTGCTCAACATCATGCTCGGCTGGGTCGGCATCGGCCCGATCCCCTGGCTGGTGGACCCCAACTGGGCGATGGCGTCGCTCTGCGTCGTCAGCGTCTGGCGCGCCGTGCCGTTCGCCACCGTCATCTTGTTGGCCGCGATGCAGGGGGTGCCGGAAAGTGTCTACGAGGCGGCCAAAATCGACGGTGCGGGCGAGGTCCGGCAGTTCGCGTTCATCACGGTGCCGCTGATCCGGGGGGCCATCTCGTTCGTGGTGGTCATTTCGATCATCCACGCGTTCCAGGCGTTCGACCTGGTCTACGTGCTCAACGGCGCGAACGGCGGACCGGAGAGCGCGACCTATGTGCTGGGCATCATGCTGTTCCAGCACGCCTTCTCCTTCCTGGAATTCGGCTACGCCTCGGCACTGGCCTGGGTGATGTTCGCGATCTTGCTCGTGTTGACCGTCGTGCAGCTGCGCCTCACCCGGCAGCGTTCGTGGGAGGCTTCCGGTGGCCTCGGCTGAGCGGACGTTCACGCGCAACGTCTTTCGCGCCGTGGTGGTCTATGCCGCCCTGCTGGCGATCGCGTGGTGCTGGCTGTTCCCGATCGCTTGGGCGGTGTCCGGCTCGCTGAAGAGGGAAGGGGAGGTGACCGAGCCCAGGCTGTTGCCGGCGCATCCCCAGTGGTCGAACTACACCGAAGTGTTCTCGCTGATGCCGTTCGGGCGCATGTTCTTCAACACCGTGCTGTACGCGGGGTGCGTCACGGCCGGGCAGGTCTTCTTCTGCTCCCTGGCCGGATACGCGTTCGCGCGGCTGCAGTTTCGGGGTCGCGACACGCTCTTCGTGTTGTACCTGGGCACCCTCATGGTGCCGCTGACCGTCACGGTGATCCCGCAATTCATCCTGATGCGCGCGCTGGGCTGGGTGGACACGCCGTGGTCGATGATCGTGCCGGGTTTGTTCGGCAGCGCGTTCGGCACTTACCTGATGCGACAGTTCTTCCGAACGCTGCCCAGCGATCTCGAGGAGGCGGCGATCCTGGACGGCTGCTCGCCGTGGCAGATCTACTGGCGGATCCTGTTGCCGCACGCGAGGCCGGCGGTGCTGGTGCTCGCGGTGCTCACCTGGGTCAACGTGTGGAACGACTTCCTGTGGCCCTTGCTGATGCTGCAGCGCGACAGCCTCGCCACCCTGACGCTGGGCCTGGTTCGGCTGCGGGGCGAATACGTCGCCCGCTGGCCGGTGATCATGGCGACCTCCATGCTGATCATGGTGCCGCTGGTGATCATCTACGCTGTCGCGCAGCGCTCCTTCGTGCGCGGGATCGCCGTCACCGGAATGAACGGATAGCCATGGCCTCGGTGAGTTTCGAGCAGGCGACCCGCCGCTACCCGGGCGCGGATCGCCCCGCCCTGGACGGCCTCGACCTCGACGTCGGGGACGGCGAGTTCGTCGTGCTGGTCGGGCCGTCCGGCTGCGGCAAGACGACCTCCCTGCGGATGGTGGCCGGACTCGAAACGCTGGATTCCGGGCGCATCCGGATCGGGGACCGTGACGTCACCAACGTCGATCCGAAGGATCGCGACGTCGCGATGGTGTTCCAGAACTACGCGCTGTACCCGCACATGACCGTGGCGCAGAACATGGGTTTCGCGCTGAAGATCGCCAAGACCCCGAAGGGCGAGATCCGCGAGCAGGTGCTGGCCGCGGCGAAACTGCTTGACCTGCAGCCCTACCTGGATCGCAAACCCAAAGACCTCTCCGGCGGGCAGCGCCAGCGGGTGGCGATGGGCCGCGCGATCGTGCGCCGGCCGCGGGTGTTCCTGATGGACGAGCCGCTGTCCAATCTCGACGCCAAATTGCGGGTGCAGACCCGCAACCAGATCGCGGCGCTGCAGCGCCGGCTCGGAACCACAACGGTTTACGTCACCCACGACCAGGTGGAGGCGATGACCATGGGGGACCGGGTCGCGGTGCTGTGCGACGGCGTGCTGCAACAGTTCGCGACGCCGCGCGAGCTCTACCGCAACCCGGACAACGTGTTCGTCGCGGGGTTCATCGGGTCACCGGCGATGAACCTGTTCACGCTGCCGATCGTGGACGGCGCGGTGTCGCTGGGGGACTGGCCGATCGCGCTGCCGCGCCAGATGGCTGCCACCGCAACCGAGGTCGTGGTCGGGGTCCGCCCCGAGCACTTCGAGCTGGGGGGCCTCGGCGTCGAGATGGAGGTCGACGTGGTCGAGGAGCTCGGGGCCGACGCCTACCTCTACGGCCGGATCACCGGATCCGGCAAGGTGATCAGCCAGCCCGTCGTCGCGCGCGCCGACGGGCGTCACCCGCCGGAAAAGGGCAGCCGGGTGCGCCTGCATCCGGAGCCCGGGCACTTGCACTTCTTCGGGACGGACGGTCGCCGAATTTCGTAGGCCGGCCGAACGTGGAGTCGTGGCGCCAGACCGGCGCGATTGCGCGCCACAAGTCGACGTTGGGCGCCGGAATCTAGCCGCGCGCGCAGCCGATCGCCTGCAGCCGGCGCTGCACGCGATTGATGTCATCCTGCGAGGGCATCGCGTTGGTGACGTGGGTGATCGCCACCCCGACGTCGGCGGTGCTGATCGGCGGGCACCGGCGCATGATCAGTTCTCTTGTGATGGTGGTGATCTCGTCGTTGGATACGCGCCGACGCGACAACGCCGCCAGCGGCACGTACCCCGTCACCGGCATGCCGGTGGGGTAACCGGCGCGCACGAAGGCGACAATGCTCGATACCCAATGGGACAGGTCCATTTCGTCCACCTCGCTCACCGTCACACGCTGTGCATTAACGGCACTTAGCAACGTAGCAGTGGCGACGTCATCAGCCCGGTAAGACCACGCAGTTACTTACGACTAATTTATGGATTTTTCAGGCTTGCGCCCGAATCCTTAGTGCTTTAACAATTTCGAATTGCCGTCACGCACGTTGCGGCGCCGGCTTTTATGAGGCGAAACTCGCCGCGGCGCAAATGCGGTCCGGCAACTATTGGCCCGGCGCGCCCTAAGGGCGTTTGGCCGCAACGCTTCCTAGTATTGCCGGGTGGTTGATCGCTATGGCACTGATGTCCTCGCCGCCGGGCGCCGCAAGCCCCGCTCGACCGAGCAGCCGGCCGAGCTTGGCCTGGTCGTCGAGGACGTGGAGACCGGCTATGTCGGCGCGGTGGTGCGGGTCGAGTACGGTCGCGTCGAGCTGGAGGACCGCCACGGCCGCACCCGCGGCTTTCCGCTCGGCCCTGGGTATTTGCTCGAGGGCCGCCCCGTGATCCTCACCGCGCCGCGTCGCGCGGCGCCCGCCGCGACGGGCAGGACGGCGTCCGGTTCGGTCGCGGTGCCCGGGGCGCGGGCCCGCGTCGCGCGGGCCAGCCGCATCTACGTCGAGGGCCGCCATGACGCCGAACTGATCGCCCAGGTGTGGGGTGCGGATCTGCGCATCGAGGGAGTGGTCGTCGAGCACCTCGGTGGGATAGACGATCTGGTGGGCATCGTGGCGGAGTTCCGGCCCGGACCCGGCCGCCGGCTCGGGGTGCTCGTGGACCACCTCGTCGCGGGTTCGAAGGAGGCGCGAATCGCCGAGGCGGTACGACGGGGGCCGGGCGGCCCCGACACGCTCGTGGTGGGCCATCCCTACGTCGACATCTGGGAGGCGGTCAAGCCGCAGCGGCTTGGACTGGCGGCCTGGCCGGCCGTCCCGCGGCATATGGAGTGGAAGCACGGTGCCTGCGCGGCGCTGGGCCTGCCGCACGCCGGCCAGGCGGACATCGCGCGTGCCTGGCGCAAAATTCGCTCGAGCGTGCGCGATTGGAACGACTTGGAGCCGGCCCTCATCGGCCGCGTCGAAGAGCTCATCGACTTCGTGACGCAGCCGCCCGGCGCCTGAACTTCGCCGGCCAAAAGATCCGCGGGATTTTATTCGCCCGCAGACCCGGCGCGGTGCCGGCGACCTGCCCCACGAACGCCGCCGTCCCGCGAATCAGCTACCTCGGCGGCGCCGATCGCACCCCACAAACGCCACTACATCGAGCAGAGTCGGTTCCACTGAGCAACGCCGAAAGCGACCCGGCAGCTCGCGCGTGGCGTGAGATTTCAGGCAAGTGATCCCGCGCGTCCCCGGCGCCTGGTCGGCCGGCCCGCCGTCACGCATCGGTACCCGGGAGCACTAATCCGGTGAAGGCCCACATTCATCGGAAACGGAGGAAGTTCATGACCGACGCGCTCGTCATCGATGCCGCGGGGCTCGACCGGCTGTCGTGTAATGCCAAGGCCAACCCCGAGACCGGCAAGAAGACGCTGAAAGCCAGGACGGTCTGTGAGACGGGTTTCCGGAACGTCACCTATGTGCGCGACCTGGCGCCGATGCTGGTCGGCGAGCCACCTGCGCTGCTGGGCGACGACTCGGCGCCCAACCCCTCGGAGACCGCCCTTGCCGCCCTCGGGTCGTGCGTTTCGGTCGGCCTGCTGGCCAACGCGACGCACCGCGGCGTCACCCTCACCAAGATCGAGGTCGAGATGGAGGGTGACATCGACATCTCCGCGGTGTGGGGCGTGGGCGACACCCCCGATGGGAAACACCTGGGCTTCAGCGCGGTCCGCTGCACGGTAACGCTCGCCGGAAACGCCGACGACGCCACCCTCAGGGAGATCCACGACAACGCCATCGCGTGGTCGCCCGTGGTCAACACGTTCCGCCGCCCGGTCAGCGTCGACTCGGCTCTGATCACCGAATAGGAGACAGCGCGTTGACCACCACGACGGAGGCCGCGGCCGGCCGGCTCGGCCTCGAACTGCTGCAGGACATCCGGGCCCACGCCGGGGCCCTGGACCGCGGCGAGCACCCCTCCCGGCGCAGCTTCATCGCGTTGGGGGAGGCGGGGCTGCTCGGAATCGGCGCGCCGCGCAACGTCGATGGCCGGCTTGCCGAGATGGCCGACGTCATCCGCCGGATCGCCGCAGAGTGCATGAGCACCGCGTTCTCGGTGTGGGCCCACCGGATGACGGTGGAATACTTACTCACCGCCGCAACGCCTTTCGGCGAGGCAGCCGCTCGTCGACTGCTCGCCGGGACCGCGCTCGGAGTGACGGGCATGGCGGCGGCGTTCAAGGAGGCCGCGGGCTGCGGCAGCGTGGAACTGACCGCCACGCCCGCCCACGGCGGGTATCACGTCTCCGGCCCGATCCGATGGGCAAGCAACCTCTACTCCGACTCGACGATGGTCACCGCCGTGCGCGCCGAGAGCGGCGAAAGGCTCATCGTGGCAATGCCGTTGGATACACCGGGAATCGTCGTGGGAGAGCCCTTCGATCTGTTGGCGCTGGGTAGTACCGCCTCGTCATTTTTGAATCTGCACGGCGCATACGTGCCCGCCGAGCAGGTGCTGTCGCGCGACTTCGACGGCTTCCTGCACGGGGTGCGTCCGACCTTCCTCGTGTTGCAGTCGGCGATGTGCCTGGGACTGGCGAGCACCGCCTTGGAACAAGCCCGGCTGAGCCTGACAGGAACCAACGCGGTGTTCGGAGCCGATGTCGACCGCCTCGCCGAACGGCTTGCCTCGGAGGAGGCAACGTTGGCGCGGCTGGCCGCCGCCGTCGGCGGGCCGGGCGCGCCGACGAAGAAGGAGCTGCTGTCGCTGCGGCTTGCCGCGGCGGAACTATCCAGCGGCGGCGCCGATTTGGAGATCCGAACGGCCGGCGGCAAAGGGTATGCCAGCAGGACCGCGGCCAGCCGGCGCTACCGGGAGGCCGCGTTCATCCCGGTCCAGTCGCCCTCGGAGGCGCAATTGCGGTGGGAACTCGCCCGATGCGACTGAGCGAGGGTCGATGGCGACTCCGGTGACGGCGCCGTCCGACGGTACCGAATCCCAGCACCTGGTCGGCGGAGTCCCGCTCGCCAGCCTGGTGCGCGACTATCACCGGCCCATGGTGAACTTCGCTCGAACCATGGTCAATTCGGCGACGGTGGCCGAGGAAGCCGTGCAGGAGGCATGGGTTCAGGTCCTGCAGTCGTCGAGCTCGTTCGAGGGGCGATCCTCGGTGGGCACCTGGTTGTTCGGGATCGTCAAGCACACCGCCTCGCGGCACCGGCGGCGCGAGTCTCGCATTCGCGACCACGAGGTGCTCGTCGCCGACGACACCGACCCGCTGTCGGGTCGCATGCACCCCGCGGCGCACCCCGATGCCGGGCACTGGAGCGACCCGCCGTCGCAGCGCTTTCTCCGCGAGGACCAAACCGCAGCAGGCGAACTCGTGGCACTCGTACGCGCGGCGCTGGACCAGCTGCCGCAGCGGCAACGCCAGCTGATCATCCTGCGAGACCTCGCGGGCGTATCGGCCGACGAGGCGGCCGGGATCCTTCGGCTGTCGGCCGAGGCGCAGCGTTCGCTGCTCTACCGCGCCCGGGGCAATCTCCGAAACGAATTGGAAAAGCGGTATCCACGATGACCGTCTACGACAACACAATTCCGGCCGTCGACTGCGTCGACTTCGTTCGGCTCGTCGACGACCTCGTCGACGCGGATCCGGAGCACTGGGGGCCGATCGTCGCCAAGCATCTCGAGGAGTGCCCACCGTGCCTCGTCTACCTGCAACAGATGCTCGACCTCAAGGTCCTGCTCCACCACGTCTTTGCCGGGGACAAGCTCAGCGACGAGCAGGTCTCCGCGGTCATCAACTCGATCAACGACTTCACCGAAGGGCAACACCGATGACGATCGAAGCGCCGGCGCCGCAACGAGAGCGCCACGTCCCCACGGAAGACACGCTGATTCCCCTGCCTGCCCGGGGCGCCGCCGAGGACCCGTTCGAACCGCTGAGCGTAGGCGCGATGGTGGACCGGGTGGCCGGCATGGCGGTGGAGAAGGCCGCGCACCCGTGGGCGTTCTTCGTGCGCTCGCTGGTCGGCGGCGCGATGGTGGCCTTCGGCGTGCTGCTCGCGCTGGTCGTCAGCACCGGCGTGAAGACGCCGGGCGTTGCGAGCTTGTTGATGGGCTTGGCATTCGGCATGTCGTTCGTGTTGATTCTGGTGTCCGGCATGTCGTTGATCACCGCGGACATGGCCGCCGGATTCCTCGCCGTGCTCAAACGCAGCATGAACCTCGGGACGTATGCGTTTCTCGTCGTCGTCGGCCTGATCGGAAACATCGTCGGCGCATTTGTGTTCGTCGCGATCTGCGGCGCCGCGGGAGGCCCCTACCTGGGAGCATTCGCCGAGCGGGCGGCGGCTGTCGGCGCCGCGAAGGCCGGCCAGCCGTTCTGGACCGCGCTCTTGCTGGCCGTGGTGTGCACGTGGTTCCTGCAGACGGCGATGTGCATGTTCTTCAAGGCCCGCAGCGACGTGGCGCGGATGGCCTTCGCGTTTTACGGACCGTTCGCGTTCGTCATCGGCGGCACCCAGCACGTGATCGCCAACGTGGGGTTCCTCGGTCTTCCCCTGCTGCTCAACCAGTTTCACCCCGCCGCCCCGCGCGCCGGGATCGGGTGGGGCTTCGGCCACGGCGGCTTGCTCACCAACATCGGTGTCACGACCGTGGGCAACCTGATCGGCGGCACGCTCTTCGTGGCGTTACCGTTCTGGATCATCGCGCAGTTGCAGCGGCGCCAGGTCTGAACACTTCCCGACCAACGGCTGACGACTGGGTTACTTCCGGGCGAACTGCGCGCCGCTCGGGCAACCCAACGGCCCCAACGGGTTCCAGCGACAGCCCTACGTCCCCAGCGGTTGAGGACTAAAGCCTCACGACCGGCGACCCGCCGGCCGATAGCGTCGCTGCTGACGAAGGGAGAAACCAAGTGTCGACATCTACGAAGCGGCTGGGCATCGTCGTCGCGGTCGACGGCTCGCCGGCAGCCGATGCGGCCGTCTGCTGGGCGGCCCAGGACGCCGCAATGAGGAACGTTGCGCTGACGGTCGTCCACGCGGTGGCCACCCCCACCGCCACCTATCCGCCGGTGCCGTACCCCGAAGCAATGCTGGTCCGGCTCGAGGACGACGGCAAAAAGGCCATCATGCACGCCGTCAAGATCGCCGAGGATGCGATGCCTGCCGACGCGAAGGTCGCGATCGGCAGGGAATTGGTGTACGCCGCCCCGGCGCCGGCCCTGATCAACATGTCCGACGAGGCGGAGATGATCGTGGTGGGCACCTCCGGGCGCGGATTGCTGGCCCGCGGCGTGCTCGGTTCGGTCAGTTCGACGGTGGTGCGGCACGCGAATTGCCCGGTCGCCGTCGTTCACGAAGAGGGTCTGGCCGACCGCCAGGACGCCCCCGTGCTCCTTGGCGTCGACGGGTCCCCGATTTCCGAACGCGCGACGGAGCTGGCGTTCGACGAAGCCTCGCGTCGCGGCGTCGACCTCGTGGCCCTACACGCCTGGAGCGACGTCACGACCGAGGTTCCCTATCTGGACTGGGCGACGGTGGAGGAGGAGGCGCAGCGCAGTCTCGGCGAGAGCCTGGCGGGCTGGCTGGAAAGCTACCCGGACGTGACGGTGCACCGCCGCGTCGTCCGCGATCGTCCGGCGCGACACCTCATCGACGAGGCAGCCTCCGCCCAGCTCGTCGTCGTGGGCAGCCATGGCCGGGGCAGTCTGACCGGCCTGCTGCTCGGGTCGGTGAGCAACACCGTCCTGCACTCGGTGCGGGTACCGGTGATCGTCGCCAGGCCGTCGGAGTCCTAGCCGCTCGCCGATTCAGCCGCCGCGCACGACGGTGGCCGTAAACGCGCACAGCGCCGCGAGGTCGCGCCCGGCGCGCAGGACCGTCCGGTCCGGGCGCACCAGCGCGGCTGTGGCGCGGCCCCGGCGCAGCCACGCGTCCAGCGCGCTGCCGGGCGGCGCGGTCACGACGGCAACGCCGCGCCGGCGCAGGAGCGCCTGGTCGGCGTCGCCCGGGTCGCCGGTGGCGATCAGCGCGAAACCCGTGCCGATCACGTCGTCGAGCCGTTGGCCATTGGGCAGCAAGGGGTTTGGGCACAGCGTGCCGGCGAGCTGGCGCGGCCGGCGCGACCTGTGCACCAGCGCGGAAGCGCGCAGCGATGGGGTGGTCGAGTCGACCACCTTGTCGCGCAGCCCGGGAATCAGCCGCAGCCGGGGCAGCACGACGCGCCGCGCCGCGTCGCCCAACCGGCCACCGCCGGTCATCGCCCAGCCGACGCCCAGCGCCAACCGGATCATGTGGCGGGTGTGCGGTTTGCGTTCCCGCTCATATGTGTCCAGGACCTCCGCGGCCAGGGAGCCGTCGCAAACCCCCGCGATCTTCCAGGACAGGTTGGCCGCGTCCCGCATGCCTGCCCCCATGCCCTGGCCGATGAACGGGGGAGTGAGGTGGGCCGCGTCGCCCAGGATGAACACGTTTCCTCGGCGCCACCGGTCGGCGATCTGCGCGCGGAA
Organism: Mycobacterium paraense; assembly: GCF_002101815.1. Classification (GTDB taxonomy): domain Bacteria; phylum Actinomycetota; class Actinomycetes; order Mycobacteriales; family Mycobacteriaceae; genus Mycobacterium; species Mycobacterium paraense. Next base: position 85,394 of record NZ_LQPM01000010.1, read on the forward strand.
CGTGTACTCGGTGACCCGCAGCAGGCGCAACTCGCCGTCCGCGACGCCGCCGACCCACGGCGCGATCAGCGGCCGCAGCGCAGCCAAAGTCCCGAAGTCGTCGGCGCTTTCGCCGGCCAGCAGCCGGAACTCCCATCGGTAGCGGGCGGGTCCGATGCGCATGTACGTCCCCGCGCGAACGGGGTCGCAGACCTGGTGCACGCCGTCCCACTGCCGCAGGTCGGCGTCACTGGCCACGTCGACGACCAGCCAACGCTGTTCGAAGTTCAAATCCCGCATGGCCGAGCCGATCTGGGCGCGCACCACGCTGTTGGCGCCGTCGCAGCCCAGCAGGTAGCCGGCCTCGACGTGCCGCACGCGACCGTCGCGGCGGTCGGTGAAGGTCACGCGCACGCGGTCGCCGTTGTCGGACAGCTCGGTGACCTCCGCGTCGCCGCGCACCTCTGCGTTCGGGTACCGCTTGAGGTTGGCGCGCAGGACGGCTTCCAATTCGGGTTGATCGAACATGTTGGCCTGCGGGAAGCCGTTGGGGCTGCGGGCCGGATCGCGGTGGAACTCGGCGAGCACGCGCCGTTGCCGGGATCGGTTGTCCAGCAACCGCAGACCGAGCGTGGGCCGCGAAATCGCGGCGAACTCGTCACCGGCGCCGAGGCGGGCGATGACCCGGTAGATCTCGTCGTCGAGGTGCACGGCGCGGGGCTGCGGGTAGATCCCGGGCCAGCGGTCGAGCACCAGGCAGTCCACCCCGTGTTGCGCCAACAACGTGGCGGCGGTGATGCCCGTCGGGCCGGCGCCGACGATGACGACCGGGACGCGCCGAATGGGGTCGTCCGTCACGCGAATCGGATTGTGGTGCGCTGGGTTCCGAGGTCGATGGCCCCGTCGTCGGTGGCCACCGACGCCTCGACGACGTCGCCGTCCTGCAGGTAGTCGCGGTTGCCGGCCTGGCGCGTGAAGAACATCTTCCACTTGAGGGCCGGCGGCAACAGGTTCCCGATGAACTGCACCGGCTTGGGCGGCGCGCTGAGCGCCGTCCCGGCCGGGGTGCCGGTGAGCACCAGGTCACCCGGCGAGAGCTCCTGGAACTGGGTGAGCGACTGCAGCGCCTCCAGCGGCCGATACAGCATGTCGCCGTCGACGAGCGCGTTCTGCCGCTCCTGGCCGTTGACGCTCAGGCGCAGCCGCAGGTCGCCGAACCGTTTGAGCTCGTCGGCCGTCAGCAAGACCAGCTCGGGCCCGACCGGGGTGAACGTCGGATAGGACTTGGCCTCGTAGAACTGGGTCTGGGGGAGCTGGATGTCGCGCGCCGAGACGTCGTTGGTGACCACCAGCCCGGCGATGAAGTCGGCGAGGTTGGCATCGGAAACCGTTGTGCCGACCGGGATTGCGCGACCGATCACCAGCCCGATCTCCACCTCGTAGTCGAGCAGCTGGACGTGTGAGGGCTTGACGATGTCGTCGAACGGCCCGTTGATCGACGCCGACGCCTTGCGGAAGAACGTGAGCGGCACCGACGCCGGGTCCATGCCCGCGTCGCGGACGTGCGACTCGAAGTTGGTCATCTGCGCCACCACCCGGCACGGCCTGGTGACCGGTGAGATCGGCTTCAGCGTGTCCAGGGCGACGGTCTCCGCACCCGCGGCGGCCTGGATCGCGGCCCGGTCGCCCAGCAGTGCGGCGGTGGTGGTCGCGGCGGTGTCGATCTTGGCGGCGCCGGTCGGAGTCTTGAGCCACCACGAGTCGGCGGTGTGCAGCACGGAGACGGTCATGATGCGGGCACTTTCAGTAGGCCGACGAGGCGGTTGACATCGAATTCGTTGGTTGCGCGCAGCGCGGTGATCATCGAGACCAGTTCGTGGCGAGCGGATTTCAGGTCGGTGCCGAGGAAGTCCCGGGTCGCCGGCGGCCCCCACTGGGCCAGCCCGGACGCGGTGAACGGCGCCCAGCCGGGCTCGACGGTGTTGTCGAACAGGTCACCGTCGGCGAAGTGTTCGACCAAAAATCCGTCGGGGTCGCGCCAGTAGTCGAATATCTGGCTGCCCTGGATGTGCCTGCCGATTCCCCAGGACCGCAAATACCCTCGGTCCGTGAGGTATTCGCCGCCCGCGGCCAGAGCGTCGAGGTCGCTGACCTGGTAGGCCGAGTGCAGGTAGCGGTTGGCCGGGCCCAGCGCCATCGCCAGCGTGTGGTGATCGGCCGGTGTCGAACCCCGGTCGCAGCGGATGAAGCTCATGGTCGGGCCGCGGTCGCGCTGCCCCGGGAAGTACATGAAGTCGCTGACGATCAGCCCGAGGTTGTCCAGATACCAGTCCAACGCCTCGAGGTACTTCGTCGACTGCACCACCAGGTGGCCCAGCCGCTGCACCCGCGCGGGCACGCGCGGCGGGCGCTGCCCGGCGTTGGCGCGGCGCACCTCGTCGCCGAAATTGAAAACGAGGGCCGGCTGGCCGGGCAGCTCGGGCAGCTCGTGCACGCCGGCCACGACGCGGACGGGCATGCCGCTGGGGTCGACCAGGTCGACCGACAGCCCGCCGATGTGCTCCGGCAGCGGGCGCGCGGCGGCGCCGGACTTGTCGGCCAGCCGCAGCACGTCGGCCTCGTCGCCGGCCCGGAACGCCACCCCGGTGAATCGCGTGCGCGGCCCGCGGCGCAGCAGCACGCACGGGCCGCCCGCCCGGGTGCCGCGCAAGTGCAGCTCGGCGGGATCGTGGCGGGCGGTCTGGAAGCCGAAGGCGCGGGCGAACGCCTCGGCGCGCGTCAGGTCGGGCTTTTCGAACTCCAGCCAGGCGAGGTCGGCGACCTTGATCACAGGATTGCGGGACCGCCCGGGGTGTTCGCCCCGCAGCGCTGTCTGCTCGCTGTGCAGCTGCCGGTGGGCGTGCGTCAGGTTCATGGCCATCCTCAAGTGAACTGACGAAATCGTCACATACTAGGCAACGTCCGGTCAAGAGTTACTGACGAAATCATCAGAAGTGAGGCATACTGCTAAGTCATGAGTGCGATGCCCGAGGGCGCCGAGCCGCCCAGCCGTCTGGAACGGCGCAAACAGCGCACCAGGGCGGCCCTGATCGGCGCCGCCCAGCGGCTGATCGCCGAGGGAAAGGTCAACGTGCCGGTCCTGGAGATCACCCGACTGGCCGACGTCGGGATGGGCTCTTTCTATAACCACTTCGACAGCAAGGAGCAATTGTTCGAGGCGGCGGTGGCCGACGTGCTCGACGCACACGGGGCCATGCTGGACCGGCTCACCGAGTCGATCGACGACCCCGCGGAAACGTTTGCCACCAGTTTTCGGCTGACCGGCCGCCTGTTTCGTCGCCGCCCGCAGGAAAGCGAGATTCTGTTGGCCAACGGGCCGGCGCTGCTGTCGTCCGATCGCGGCCTGGCGCCTCGGGCGCTGCGCGACATCAGGGCGGGCGTCGAGGCCGGGAGATTCCGGGTCGACGACCCCGAACTGGCCCTGGCCATGGCGGGCGGCGCGCTGCTGGGGCTCGGAAAGCTGTTGCGTGACGATCCGGATCGCGACGACGCGCGCGCCGCCGACAGCGTCACCGAAAACGTGCTGCGCCTGTTCGGGCTCGGCGACGTCGAGGCGCGCGCGATCTGCCAGCGCCCCCTTCCCGACGACGCCTTCCCGACGTCTTAGCGGTTTCGCGTGTCGGTCGACCACACGTTCGCGCAGCCCGGACATTGCAGTTTGACCAGCGTCGCGCGGTTGCTCAGCAGGTACTGCCAGTGCGCGCCGCAGTTGCGGTGACTGCGGCAGTCGGAGCACTTGTTGCGGCCCCATCCGCAGTTCGGGCACGGCAGCCAGGCGCGGCGGGACGGGTCCGCGTGGGGATGAAACGGAAACCTCAACGGCACGGTAAGTAAGCCTTCCTATGTATTGCTTAGGGTAGCCTACCCACATCGCGCCGCGCGAAACCGGCAGGTGCCACGAGGGAAAGCCGCGGCTCACGGCCACGCGATACCTGGGCCGTCAGGCCCCTTTGCAGGCGTCGGTCCCGCCGGCCGCCACGATGTGCGCGACCAGCTTCCCGCCGCGGCTGACCTCGATGGTCTGCCCCGCCGCGACCTTGTCGAAGTAGCGTCCCGCGCGCTTGCGCAGCTCATCGAGCTCGATCGGCCGCCCGGCGTCGGCCGGTCGCGAGAACGTCGTCGGGTCACCGGCCGACACGATCCTCGCCAGCAGCCTGCCGCCGCGCACAACATAGATGGTCTCGCCGGCCGCGACCCGGTCAAAGCAGCGCCCGGCGCGGGTGCGCAGTTCCTCGAGTCCGACCCAGCCGCCGGCCTCGGGCGAGGGGGCCTTGCCGGACCGCGCCGGGATCGGGGCCACCCGCCAGTCGCCGACGGGCACGATGCGCGCCACCAACTTGCCACGGCGAACCACGTCGATCGCCTCCCCGGCGGTGACCCGCTCGAGATACGCACACGCGTCGCTCCGGAGTTGGCCCAGGCCAATCACTTCCGGCATTTCGCTCCGATCTCGGTAGGTCACCGGCGGCCGCGGCGCGGCACCCGGCCCATGCAATTATATGACTGTACGTGCGGTCAGTGTCAAACTCGGCGGGGTAGCGCCCTGGACGGCTCGGGTAGCGGCGAAAAGCGCTGCCAATCAACGGTATTGAGCGCTCCGCGAATCAGCGGGGCGGCGCCAGCATGTCCTTCCACCCGTCGTCGCCGGTCTTGGTCGAATTTTCGACCGCGTACTTGATGCCGTCGGGCCCGACCAGCGCCCCGCTCTGGGGGCTGTACACGGCGGCGGGGGGCCCGTTCGGGGTGTAGACGCAGGGGTTGGGCTGCTGCCCATTGCACTGGACCGTCCCCGAACCCGGCCGCTGCAGCGGATCGCTGACCGGGGGCGGCGTGCCCGCGACCCGGTCCGAGGGCGCCGGGTTGAGCCCGTTGTTGACCGACGGCGCCTGGATCACCTGGCCTGGCTTCACCGGTTGGTCGCAGCGCGCCGCCGGGGCCGGGCAGGTCAAGAGCTGGTTGGGATCGCCGTACCACGGGTTGGTGCCCAACGGGACGTACGGGTTAGGGTCGCGGCATTCCCGCGGCGTCGCGGCGCGTTTACCGGGAACGTCGACGCACGGCAGGTTACGTGCCCCGCGCACGGCGTTTGCCGGGGTGTCTTGCGGGATCTTGCAATAGGTTCCGGACGGCATCGGCGCCAGGCTGGTATCCGCCGGAGACCGCCACTCGGCCGCCGGCAGGAACCCGGTCAGACACGGCGGCGGCTGGTTGATTGTCAGCGAGGTGCCCAGCGACGCGTACCCCGGGAAGGGGGCCGTCACCGTCTGGCCTTCCGAGGCGCCCTGGGGGTAGGAGACCAGCAATTGCTCGACGCCCTTGTGATAGCGCTTGAGCATGTCCAGCACGATCTCGAGGTTCGCCAATGTTTGCGGCAGCGACTCGCGGACGTCGCCGAACACCGCGTTGACCTGATCGGCGGTCGGCGCGCCCTGCATCAGAATGCTGCGCACGTGCTGGTCGTTTTCCGCGCTCTGCGCGGCCAGGACGTCGAGGTTGTGCGACCAGCGCTGGATCGAGTCTCCCGATGTGACCTGGCTGTCGATGATCGGCCCGGAGTTTTGGATGATGTCGTTGACATCGGAGATGTTGGTCTTGAAGTCGCCGGCGATCGCCTGGGTCGCATCGACCAGGCGCTGCAGGGCGGGGCCCAATCCGCCTACGGCTTGGGCTGTTTCGTCGAGCAGCGAGGCGATCTTGTCCTTGGGCAGCGCGGCCAGCCCGCGGTTGGCGGCATCCACCGCCGGGCCGATCTCGGTGGGCACGGTGCCGCGGGTGATGGTCTGTCCGGGCGCGAAGTACTTGCCCGGATTGCCGGTCGACACCAGGTCCAGATACTGCTCGCCGACCGCCGACACCGAATGCACGTTGGCCGAGGCGTCGATCGGGATCTTGTAGCGGTCGGCGATGCGCATCTGCACCCGCGCGCCCTTCTCGGTCGGCTCGACCGCGATGACCTTGCCGATGGTTTCACCGCGATAGGCCACGTTGGCCGTTTCGTACAGGCCGCCCGAGGAGGGCAGGTCCGCGTTCAGCGTGTACTGGCCGATCCCGGCCGCGGTGGGAATTTGCAGGTAGTAGCCGCCCAGCACCACCGCCGTGATCGCGGACAGGACGGCGAACATGACCAACTGACGCTTGATGAAGGGGGTCAGCATTGCCGGTCGGCCCTTTCCACCATCGGGCCACCCGGGGCGTCATTGGGGTTCGGCGTGTACCGGACGTCGGGAATCATCGTCTCGGGATCGCGACCCCACGACTGCTCGAGCGCGCGCAGCGTCCCGGAGAATCCCGTCCCGGTGAGGACCGCGTTGTCGACGGAGCTCATGGTCAGGTCCAGCGTCAGTGACAGGTTGAAGTAGTCGCCGCGGAACGCCTTGGGCACGGAGTCGATGTCGAACGGCCGGACGAGGATCAGCTTGAGCGCCCGGATCAAATACGGTGCGGCGCGGCCGAGTTCCCGCAACGGGCACTGTAGCGCGAGCAGGTTTTCGTGGAGGTCGCCCCGGGATGCGGACAGGTATTGGTCCGCCACCTGGCTGAGCCGTCCCGTCGCGTCAACGGCGTTGATCAGCAGGTTCTGCTTGTCGGCGAAATGCTTGAGCAGCGGCGGGAATTCGGTCAGGACCCGATCGAGAACGTCCGAGCGGGGGCCCACGTATGCCAGCAGCCGGTTGGTGGAGTCGATGGCGCGGGTGATGTCCTCGCGCTGCTCGTCGAGCCTGGCGGTGAAGGTGTCCAGCTTGCCCAGGAAGGCGCGAATCTGGTCGGCCCGCCCGTTGACGATGTTGTAGACCTCGTTCTGCAGCACTTCGAGGTTCGGGATGCCGCCCCCGCGCAGGATCATCGCGAGGCTGGCCAAGGTCTGCTCCGTCGTGGGATACGCCGACGCGTTGCTCAGCGGGATGGTGTCGCCGTCCCTCAGCAGCTGCGGGGACGGATTGGGCGGCGCCGCCAGCTCGATGTGCTGCGAGCCCAGCAGGCTGGTCTGCCCGATCTTGGCGGTCGCGTTCTTGGGTAACTTGACGCCCTTGTCCAGACGCAGCGTCAGCGTGGCGATCCAGTTCTTCAGGCTGATCGCGCGCACCGTGCCGACGAACACGTCGGCCACCCGCACCCGGCTGTTGTCGTTGAGGGCCAGCGTGTCGGGCATCTGCACGTAGATCGTGTAGTTGCCGGGCCCGCTGCCGGGGCCGCCGGGCATCGGCACGTTCGCGATGCCGTGCCACTTCGCGCACGACGTCAGCGCCACCGCCGCCGCCAGGAGCGCCAGCGCCTGCCGCGCCCGGTAGCGGAATCGAATGATCAAGGCGCGCATCATGATCCCGCTCCCGCCACCGCGGCCTGCGCGGGCGTCGGTGGGACCGGTCCGGGGAGCACGCCCGGTCCCGGTGGCGGCGGCGGGATCGGCACCTGCGGTGCCTGCACGCCGATCGGGGGCAACACGGGGTTCTCGTCGTAGGCGTTCGGCGGTCCCGGCGGCGTCTGCAATCCCGCCGGCGGCGGTGCGGCGTCGGGGCCGCCCATCAACTCGGCCAGCGAGTCGGGGGTCAACAGGCCGCCGGTGATCGGTCCCACCTGGGTGCCCTGCATGCCCGGCGCAGTGACCCAGCCGGGCTGGGTGTTGCGGTGCGATAACGGGGTGTCGGGCACCCAGATCCCCGGCACCGTGGTGTCCTTGTACCCGTTCGGCGGCTGCAGCCGGGGCTCGGAGTAGGCGACTTCCTTCGGCAGGGTCTCGGCCGTGCTGAACAGGTTCAGCCCGAACGGCAGATAGTTGAACTTGATCGCGTCGAGGACCGGCGCGAGGTACTGGGCACACAGTTCGGCCGAGTCTTGGTAGCCCAGCCGGCTGCCGGCCTGAATCATGCTGCAGACGAACTGCATTGGGTTCGCGAAGTTCGGGATCGCCGGGATGGACATGACCGCGCCGTGCGACGGGTGGTAAATCTGGCTGAGGTTCGTCTCCAGCGTCGGCAGCACGTGCAGCGCGGTTTCCAAACCGTTCAGCGGATCGGGTTGGACCAGGGTGGTGGTCAGGTTGGCGAGATTGTCGACGTCGTGCGCGAACACCTCCCGGTTCTTGTCCAGGAACGGGCGCAGGGTGGACAGCAGGCCTTCGAATTGCTGTAACGCGTTGGCGAGGTCCCGGTCGGAACCGGTCAACTCGTCGGTGAACTGGGCCAGGTTCGCGTTCAGCGCGACGAACTGCTGGTCGTCTTTGTGCAGGGCGTTGACGAACTGCGCCAGGCTGCGCACCACCGCGAAGAAGTCGCCGCGACCCTCGTTGAGCGCGGTCAACGCCCGCGACAGGCTGTTCAGAGTGGTGTTGATCTGCTTGCCCTTGCCCGCCAGCCCGTCCGCGAACGACTCGATGGCCTCACCGAACGGGCCCTTGGGCTGCTCGGGGGTCGGTCCGAGTTTGTCGATGACGTTGGCGACGCTTTCGCGCAGCTGGTCCCACTCCGTCGGCACCTGCGTGCGCTCGATGGGAATCACCGCGTTGTCGGCCATCACCGGGCCACCCCGGTAGGGCGGCTCCAACTGAATGTTGCGCGATGCCACCAGCGTTGGGTTCACGATCACGGCGGACGCGTTGGCGGGGACCTTGTACTTGTTGTCGTAGTGGAAGGTGACCTTCATCTTGTCGCCGGCCGGCTCGATCTTGTCGACCGCACCCACGCGAACGCCCATGATCTGGACCTTGTCGCCGGCGTAGAGCGCGTTCGCCGACGGGAAGTAAGCGACCACGGTGTTGGTGGTGAAGTTGTTGTACAGCCGCAACCCGACGAACCCCGCGACAAGAGCCAGCGCGACGATCACCGCCCCGATCACCCGCCGGGACCGCGGGTTGCGAAAACCAAAGGCGGTGCTCAATTCTGGCTACCTCCCGCTGCGCCGCTTCCTCCCGTGCCACCCGGCGTGATGAACGGGGCCGGCAGCTGCTGGCCGGGTCCCGGGGGCGCGGGCGGCCCCGGTGGCAGCCCGGGTGCGAATGCCGACGGTGGCGGGACGGGGCCGGCTGGTTGCAGGTTCTCGGTGCGCGCGCCCGGCGGCGCCTGGGTGGGCAGCGGCACCGGGGTGCCCGGCACATCCGGCGGCGGCGCGCCCGGCCGCCCGGCGATCGCGATCCCCGGTGTCGGCGGTAGGCCATTCGGGTTCGGCGGCGACGCATCGACGTCGACCGGTGCGGGGAAGCTGCCGCCGAACGGTCCGATGTCGATGCCCGCGCACGGCAACGGGTTCCACGGCCGCGGTGCCGCGCCGGCGGGCGGGGTGTACGAACACGCCGTGCCCGGCGGGACCGCCGGACCCGGATGATCCGGCGTGCCTTCCAGCACCGGCGGCGCCGGCGGCGGCGCGCCGTTGGGGAACCGGGTGCCGTTCGGGTCGGGCCAGCGGAACTCGGGCAGGCCGGCGCTGCGCCAGAAGTCCTCGGGATCGATGCCGCGCTTCTTGAAGGCGGCGTCGACGAACGGCTGCAGGATCCAGTACGGCAGCAGGTTGGAAAGGACGATCTTGAAGTAGGGTCCCGACGCGACGGATTCACCGAGCGATGCGGCGAATTGGCTGACGTACGTGAGGGTCTGGGCCAGGTCGTCTTTGCGTGCCACCAGCACGTCGCTGATGGCGCGTAACTGCTCGAGCACCGGGTTGAGGTTCGGGTTGTCGTTGATGAAGCCCTGCACCTGCGCCGAAAACGCGGAAACGTTCTGCAGCAGGGCGGAAATCGCGCGAGCGCGTTCGTTGAACGCCACCAGCAATGTCTTCGCGTTGACCAGGAGCCGGTTGATCTGCTCGCTGCGGTCGCCGAGCACGCTGGCGACCTGATGGGCTTGGGCGAGCAGGTGTTTGATCTGCTCGTCGCGCTTGCCGATCGTGTCGGAGAATCTGGCCAGGCCGTCGAGGGTGGCGCTCAGGTGCGGGTAGGTCTGGTCGACGGTCTGCGACAGGACGTTCAGCGACCGCTTGACCGTGTCGATGTCCCAGCCCGCGGCGGCCCTGGTGATGTCGAAGTTCGCGTCGTAGAGCTGGTAGGGGGTGGTGCTTTGGCTCAGCGGCAGGACGCCCCTCGGCCGCAACGTCTGGTTTCCGCGCGGCTCGATCTCGAGCACCTTCTTGCCCAGGATGGTGTCGGTCTTGATCGCGAGCCGGCTTTCGGTGCCAATGGTGTTGGGGCCGAGGGAAAACTTGATGAGGACGTGGTCGCCGTCGATGTCGAGCCCCTCCACCTTGCCGACGTTCACGCCGGAGATCCGCACCTTGTCGCCCTTGTTCAGTTGACCGGTGTCGGTGAACTGCCCGTAGTAGCTCGGAGTGGCGAACAGCATCGGAACGCTGGTGAAGCTTTGTCCGACGACGACCGCGAGCACCAGCACGGTGATGCCCATCAGCCCGACACGACCGCGGTTGAATTCCGTCAGGGTTCTCATTGCGGCGTGCACCTACCCGTGGGCTGCTGCCAGATCCGGACCGTGCGGACCGGGCCGCCCGCCTGCAGCCCGTTCCACTTGATCGTGAGGTCGCAGACGTAGAAGTTCACCCAGTCTCCGTAGAGCCCGATGCTGCGTCCGATCAGATTGAGCGCGGTCGGCGTCTTGTGGATCAGGTCGCTGAGTTGATCGCGTTGGTCGACGAGCGGCTGCTGGAGGGCCTGCAGGTAGTTGATCGCCTTGTGCAGCAGCGCGCGGTTGTCCGACAGCAGGTCGGCCACCGTTCCCGCGGCGTCGCTGATGTGCGCGGTGCCGGCGGCCAGCGGGTCGGCGTGGTTTTGCAGCCCGGTGATCAGCTTCTCGAAGTTGTCGACGGTCTGGTCGAACTCCTTGCGATGCCGAACCGTGGTGTCCAGCACGGTGTTTAAGTTCTTGACCACCTCGCCGATCGCCTGGTCGCGTTCGGCGATGTGCGCCGTCAATTGCGCGGTCTGGTCGAGGATGTCGTTGATGGTGCCGCCCTGACCCTGAAACACCGTGATGAGCGCCGATGCGATGGTGTTGACCTTTTCCGGATCGAGGGCGCGGAACAGCGGCTTGAAACCACCGATCAGGGCGTCGAGATCCAGCGCCGGTGCGGTGCGCGGCAACGGGATGAAGCCACCCGGCGGCAGCACCCGGTCGGCGCCCTCGCCCTCGCCGCGTTTGAGTTCGAGGTAGCGGTCGGCGAACAGGTTGAGGTAGCGGATCTGCGCGGTCGTCGACTGGTAGAGCGTTATCGAGCGGTCGACGTCGAACTTCACCACCGCCTTGCGGCCCCCGTCGACCAGTTGCACCGCTTTGACCTTGCCGACCTCCACCCCGGACGCCCGGACGAATTGGCCGTTTTTCAGCCCGCTGGCGTTGTCGAACTCCGCCGAATAGCTGTTGGTGCTGTTGAAGCGCATCTGGGCGAACACGACGACGATCGACACGGTGATGAGGAACAGCACCAGCGAGACGATGCCGAGCTTGATAGCGGACCCGGTGATTTTCATGGGTTGATCGTGTTGTCCCCGACTTGGCGGCCCCATACGTACTCGATGGCGTACGGCGAGCCGGTGTCCAGATGGTTATACGGCGCGAGGCTGGCGCCGGTGTCCACGATCAATTCCGGTGCGGGCCATAGGTCGTGGGTGATGGCCTGCCAGCAGCCCGGCGCGCCGCCCGGCCCGCCGCGGGCGTTCACGCGCGGCAGATTGTCCGGGAACACATAGGGATTCGGCGCACCGCCCACCAGGCCGGCCAGCCCGAGCAGCCCCATCGTGGCCACGGTGCCAGCCAGCCCGGGCAGCGTCAGGATGCCGCCCAGCCCCGACGTCAGCTCGGTCATGGTCCTCAGCGCGTAGCCGTTGCCGCCGCCCGTCGTCGCGTAGGCCGCGGGCTCTTCGTCGTAGTAGTTGCGGATGGTGCAGAAGATTTCGGGGCTGTAGGTGTCGAGCAGCTGGGCGGTGGGCACCAGATCGGCGAGTCCCCGCTGCAGGTAGGGGCCGCCGCGCCGGAAGATGTCCTCCCCGGTGTTGCCCAACCCGGCCGCGGCCAACAATGCGGCATCCAGGTCGGCTTCCTGCCGGTGCAGCGTGCGCGCCGTGATCACGGCGTTGCTGAGGGAGTCCAGCAGGTCCGGCGCGGCGTTGGCGTAGGTGTCGCCCAGGGCGGCCAGCTGCGCAATGTCATGCCGGAGCTGTGGCATCTGCGGATTGACGTCGTCGAGGATGGCGTTGGCGTTGACGATGGACTGCCCGAACTTGTCGCCCAAACCGGTCAGTGCCTGCGCGGCCGCGGCCAGCGTCAAGTTGACCTTGACCGGGTCCACCTTTTCCGCGATCGAGGTGATCGTCCCGAACAGGGTGTTGAACTCCGTCGTCACCGACCTCGCGTCGATCAGGTCCTGCGGCGTGATGCGCTGTGCCGTAGGGTTTTTCGGGGAGGTCAGCGACACATACTTGTTGCCGAACACCGTGGTGGCCCTGATGTTGGCATCCACGTTGGCCGGGATCAGGTTGATGTACTTGGGATCGACGTCCAAGACGAACTTCGCCGCAGGAGTGCCGTCACGCTGGATCTCCGAAATGTTGGCCACCCGACCGATTTCCACCCCGTTATAGGTGACCTTCGAGCCAGGATCCATCACCAAGCCCGACCGGGGAGCAATCATCGTCAGGGGCGTCTTCGGCGTGAGCCGGCCCCGGAACTGCAGCCAGACGAACGCCAACACCACCACGGCGACCACCAAGAACACCGCGGCGACCGTCTTGTACGGGGGGATGCGCGGCGGGTTCTCCTTGATCTTGGGGGCCGGGGCTGTCATCGGCGGTCACACCGTGAGGTTGAAGTTCGGGCTTTTTCCGTAGACCGCCATCGCGGTCAGCACCACCACGACGACGATCGTGATCAGCGACAGCCGCATCGACCGGCCGACCGCCTCGCCGACGCCGACGGGCCCGCCGCTGGCGTTGTAGCCGTAGTAGCAGTGGGTGGTCATCACGACCACCGCGACCAGGATCACCTCCGCGAACGACCAGCCCACGTCGTTGAGGCGCAGGAAGGTGTGGAAGTAGTGGTTGTACGTGCCGGCGGACTGCCCGTAGAAGAACACCGTGGTGACCTGTTGGGAGGCGAAGGCCATGGTGATCGCCAGCCCGTACAGCGGGATGATGACGATGAGTCCCGCCACGATCCGGGTCGACGCCAGGTAGGCGACGGACCGGATGCTCATCACCTCCAGCGCGTCGATCTCCTCGCTGATGCGCATGGCGCCCAGTTCTGCGGTGGCGCCCGCGCCGACCGTGGCGGCCAGCGCCTGACCGGCGGCCACCGGGGCGACGAACCGGACGTTGACCAGTGCGGCCAGGAATCCGGTGAATGCCTCGACGCCGATGTTGCCCAGCGTCGCGTAGCCCTGGATGGCGACCAGTGAGCCCGCGGACAGGGTGATGAAGCCGACGATGGCGGCGGTGCCACCGACCACGGCCATCGCGCCGCTGCCCATGCCCATCTGCGCGACCATCCGCAGCAGCTCTTTGCGGTAGCGATGAAGTGCGAAGGGGATCTGCCCGACCGCGCTCAGCGCGAACCAGACCATCTGCCCGAGCTCGACCAGGGCCCGGGCCGGGGCTTCTCCGTATCGGACGAGGGTGGCTCGCGGAAAGTGGAACCCCGCCGGTGCCGCCACTGTGTCCGCGGTCATGTCAGCGCCCCGTCCCGAACCGGACACCGATGGTGGTCAGCGCCGCATTGACCGCGAACAGCGCGATGAAACAGAGCACCACCGTCTCGTTGACGGCGGTGCCCAGGCCCTTGGACCCGCCATGGACGATCAGCCCGCGGTAACAGCCGACCAGGCCGGCGATGAGCCCGAACGTCGCGGCTTTGACGAAGGCGATCACCACCTCGGGCAGGCCCGTCAGGGCCGTCAGCGTGGAGAGATACGCACCGCTCGAGACGTTCTGCAGGTACACGCTGAACAGGTAGCCGCCGCCCAGGCCGACGGCGACCACCAGGCCGTTGAGCAGGACCGCGACGATCGTCGACGCGACGACGCGGGGGACCACCAGCCGGTGGATCGGGTCGATGCCGAGGACTTCGAGCGCGTCGATCTCCTCGCGGATGGTGCGCGCGCCCAGGTCGGCGCAGATCGCGGTGCCCCCGGCGCCGGCGACGACGAGCACCGTGACGATCGGGCCGAGCTGGGTGACCGCTCCGATCGCGGCGCCGGCACCGGAGACGTCGGCGGCGCCGATCTCGGCCAGCAGGAGGTTGAGCGTGAAGATCAGCAGCACGGTTTCCGGGATCGACACCGCGATGGTGGGCAGCAGTGATACCCGCATGAGGAACCACCCGGTCCAGATGAATTCACGCCATTCGAACGGCTGCCGCAGGGCTTTGCCGGTCAGGACGCACATCCGGAAGAACCCGCCGGCGACTTCGGTCCCCGGCCGGATCCGCTGGAGTGCTTTGCTGCCAATCGCGTTGGAGGCAGTCATGGATGCCGCCCAGTCCGACGGGGGAGGGGTAACCACGGCGTGCTCTGCGGAAAGCATTGCGGCAGAGGCTGTTTCGCTGGCGGTGGGCTATGGCGCAGCGGCTCTGCGCGTGAGGCGCGTTGCAGCGCATCACTTCGTTTCGGACGCCGGTCGGCGGTCTCGGCCTCCGTGCTGCATGTCGCGCTGGCTTGCCCCACCCAGCAACTATGGCATTAGACCGTACGGTCAGTCAATAAACGCGATCGTGGCTGGCCCACCCACAATCGCCGCCGAAATGGCCGTCGCAGCCCGCGAAGCGGGCACCCATTCGCGCGACGGCAATTGCCGTCCGGCGCACACTATTCCGTCGTCAGTACGGTCAGTCCGCGGCGGCACCCGCCGCGGCGAGGCTCTCGCGCACCACCGCAACGACGTCCGCCGCCGGGTTCGCCCACCGGCTCAGCCCCAACCGGTCGAGCAGCAGGCCGCCGAGGAACACGTCGACGAACGCGGCACCGACCTGTTCGGGTGTCCGCGAATCCGCGGGATGGAACCACACCCACATCCACTCCAGCGATCCCCACAGCTGCAGCGCCGCCAGCTCGACGTCCACCGATCGGAAGACGCCGATCTCGATGCCGTTCCGGATCTCGTCAATCGCCAGCGTTTGCAACTGATGACGCAGCTTGCGCACTTGCTGCATGGCCGGGTCATCCGACAACTGCACGACCTCACGCTGGCTTGCCACCGTCGCATCGCGTTCGGTCACCTGCAGCAACGCGGAGGCGTAAATGATCGCGGCGATGCGCTCGTGCGGCGCGGCCAGCCGGTCCCACACCATCCGCAGCACATCGAGCTGACGGGCCAAATGTGTTTCTTCGAGCTCGCGCAACATCTGCGCCTTGGTGCCGAAGTGGTGAACGATGGTGCCCTTGGACATCCCGAGCTCGTCGGCGATATCGCCGATATTCGTTCTGTCATAACCACGTTCGGCGACATAGCGGACAAAGGCATCGAGAATCTCGCCGCGTCTTCCAGGCGATCTGGGCATCTTGAACTCGAACCCTTCGGCGTGGACTAACCGTACGAACGGTCTATCATAACCCGCGGCTCACCGAAACCCGTCGCTGCGGATTGCCCGGCGCGGCCGTGTCGCTCCCAGTGAAAGATCGTGCGGCATCAAGCGCCACGGAACTTAGCGCCTCCCATGGGGGTGGGGCGACGTTCGAGGGCAGGCCGGCAGGTGCGGTCGGCGGGTCAACAGGGCCTGAGATGCCCCGCGGCGTGAGAACCGTCCGGTGCCGTTATCACGTACATGTTCGCACCGGGGGCGGACTTGATGTCGCCGGCGGCGTACACGGTCATGAGCTCCCGGCCGTCGCCGTCCGCAACACACACGTAAGTGTCGGTCTCGGCGTCGTATTCGAAGCTGTCCCAAGCCAATACGAAAGCCAAACAGTTGCCGTCGCGGTCCGTGACGACAAGCTTGTGCGCACCCGAGTCCTTGAGGAGCTCGGTGTCCTGCGCACGCTGCTGGGCGACCTCGTTGTTGTGGAGCGTCAGGCTGTTTAACATCGGTGTACTCCCTTGGCGACGTTGTCTCCGTCTGGCCCGGACGCAGGAAATGGCGCCGAACCTACCGCGAAGTCTGCTCCGGTATATCGCTCCCGACCAGGGCATTACGTCCCCTGTCCCGGGGGTCGTAAGTCGGTCGGCAAACGGGTTTCAGGGCAGACTCAAACAATTCATCCGGTCGCGCGTGCCGGGTCGGGCGACCGCCGGCCGACCTTGGTGGGCCGAAGCGCGGCCAGCAGCACGCCCAGGGCGAAGAGCCCCGCAATCAGCCATGGGAACCGCCCGTCCGGAGCAAAGCCCAGGTAGGCGAAGAAGTGCAGGCCGGCGGCGGCCAGCACGACACCGGCCAGCAAGCAGATTTCGCCCCAACGATCCGAGAGGGGCACGCCTGCCATGGGCAGGGGGGCGGCGAAGAAACGCCGCCGCCAATACAGCAGCGCCAGCTCGACCGCGGTCACCACGCTCAGGACCAGTACCCACTCCAACCGGGCGAGCCACCACGCCCCGCTGCCCTCCGGCGGTTGCGGCAGTAGACCCGCGGGGTAGGCGACGACCGCGACGATCACGACCGGAATCATGTGCCAGAGGTAGAGCGCCATCACGTTGTCGTTCGCGACGGCCAGCACCCGCTTCACCGGAGCCGAACGCAGCGCGCGGTTCAGCACCGGTGCGAGCGTCATGGCCAACCCGGCCTGCGCGCATCCGAAGGCCAGCAGCGCCGCGTTGGGCGGCGTCGTGTTGTCGATGGTCTGTCCGGGAACGCCGATCATGCTGACCGGGTAGGGTCCCAGCCCGATCAGCAGCGCCAGCGCGGTCGCCGAGCAGGCCGCGAGCAGCGCGGTCTTTCGGCCGGTCAACAGGCCCGCGCGCCAGGCGATTCCGAGCTGGTAGAACGTTCCCCAGCACAGCAGGTAGTTGATCCAGCCGAGGCCGTGCAGGTGCAGACCGATCGCAAGAGCGTCCACCGCCATGACCCCCACCGCCAGCCCCGCGGGCACCAGGAGCCCCCAACGCCGTTGTGCGGCAATCGCAATCGGCGTCAATGACACCACGATCAGGTAGACGGCCAGGAACCACAGGTGCATGGCGACCGCCCAGCCCGCGTACTCGAGCACCGATCCCGCCACGTGGGCGACGCCCAGCACCACCACGACGATCGACACCAGCGCGGCGTACACGGCGGTCGGCCCCAGCACCCGGGCCAGTCGATGCCGGAGCCAGGTCTGACGGGACACGCCGTCGGTCTCGTGCCGATGCGTCCAGGACAACGCGCTCGCGTACCCGGCGACCAGAAAGAACGTCGGCACCGCCTGAAACGGCCAGGTCAGCCACTGGGTCCAGGGCAGGTCGACCAGCGGGTTCTGGCGACCGAACGATCCGTCGTGGTAGGTCACCGAGCCGGCCAGCCAATGGCCCAGCACGATGAGGACCACGCCCGACGCCCGATAGAAGTCGACGGCCAGATTGCGGGCCGGTCGGGCGGTGTCGTGCACGAGCGCAACGGTACCCGTCCCACGGCTCGTGGTTGCCCGGCGCACAATGTGCCCATGAAACCTGCTCATCTCGCCGAACTCGAAGTCGGACGCCTCGGCCTGGGCGCGATGGGCATGTCCGTCGCCTATGCCGGCGCCGGCACCGACGACGCCGAAGCGATCCGCACCGTCCACCGCGCCATCGAGCTCGGGGTCACGCTGATCGACACCGCCGAGGTCTACGGCCCCTACGTCAACGAAGAACTGCTCGCCCGAGCCCTGGCGGGCCGGCGGGATCGGGTGGTGCTGGCGACCAAGTTCGGCCTGATGTCCCACACCGGCCGTGACGGCCTCGACAGCAGCCCCGCCAACATCCGCATTGCCGTCGACGGGTCGCTGCGGAGGCTGGCGACGGACCGCATCGACCTGTACTACCAACACCGCCTCGACCGTGCCACTCCGATCGAGGACACGATCGGGGCGCTGGCCGAGCTCGTCGCCGCGGGCAAGATCCGCCACATCGGCCTTTCCGAGGTCGGCGTCAACACCATTCGCCGCGCCCACGCCGTGCACCCCGTCACCGCCGTGCAGTCCGAATACTCGCTGTGGACCCGAGACCCCGAGGACGGGGTCCTCGACGTATTGCGCGAGCTGGGAATCGGATTCGTCGCCTACTCACCGCTCGGGCGCGGCTTCCTCACCGGCGCCATCCGCTCCACCGGCGAGCTTCCCGACACCGACTACCGCAAGACCAACCCCCGCTTCTTCGACGAGAACTTCGAGCACAATCTGCGGTGCGCGGACGAGGTGCGTGACATCGCCGCGGACGCGGGCGCCACCCCGGCCCAGGTCGCGCTGGCCTGGCTGCTGGCGAAAGGGCCTGACGTCGTGCCGATTCCGGGAACCAAACGGGTGTCGAGGCTCGAGGAGAACGTGGCCGCCGACAGCCTCGAACTCACGCCCGACCAACTCGCGAGGCTCGACGGGCTCACCCCACCCGTCGGCGGCCACCATGCCGCCGCGCAAATGGGATGGATCGACCGCTAGTGGGGGCCCCCAAGAAGCTGGTGATCGGCGCTAGCGGCTTCCTCGGATCCCACGTCACGCGCCAGCTCGTCGCGGCGGGCGCCGACGTGCGAGTCATGTTGCGCCGCAGCAGTTCCACCAAGGGGATCGAGGACCTGGCCGTCGAGCGCTGCTACGGGGACGTGTTCGACGACGACGCCCTGCGCGCCGCGATGAGCGGCTGTGACGTCGTCTACTACTGCGTCGTCGATGCGCGGATGTGGCTGCGTGATCCGGCGCCGCTGTTCCGGACCAACGTCGAGGGGCTGCGGCATGTCCTCGACGCCGCCCTGGACGCCGACCTCGCCAAGTTCGTCTACACCAGCACCGCAGGCTCTTTGGCGATCAGCGACACCCGCCCGGTCACCGAAGACGATCCGCACAACTGGGACCAGGGCGGTGCCTACATCGAAGCGCGGGTGGCCGGCGAAAACCTGTTGCTGTCGTACGCGCGCGAAAAGGGCCTGCCCGGCGTGGCGATGTGCATTTCTACCACCTATGGGCCCGGCGATTGGGCGCCGACCCCGCACGGCTCCTTGCTGGCCTTGGTCGCCAAGGGACGGTTCCCGTTTTATTTCGACTACTCGTCGGAAGTCGTGGGCATCGAAGATGCCGCCAGGGCAATGCTTCTGGCCGCGGAGCGCGGCCGCAACGGCGAGCGCTACATCGTCTCCGACAGGTACATGAGCGTCCGCGAACTGCACGAGATCGCGGCCACCGCCGTCGGCCGCCGGCCACCGCGGATCGGCATCCCGATGGTGGCGTTGCGCGCCGGTGCGCGGGTCAACGACGCGCTGGCGCGTGTGCTGCGCCGCGACCTTCCCTTCGCCTACGCCGGGATTCGGATGGCGGAGCTGATGTCGCCCCTCGACCACGGCAAGGCCGAACGCGAGCTCGGCTGGAAACCGGAGCCCGTCGAGGATTCGATCCGCAAGGCCGCCGTCTTCTTCGCTTCCCAGACCTAGTCCACGGCGGCCAGCGCCGCCGCGCCGTATTTCTTCTCGATCAGCGCCCAGGGGTCCGCGTACGGGCCGCGCCGCTCGGCCCGGCGCTGCAGCTTGAGGGCGGCCCGCATGACCGGCCGCAGCACGGGCCCGATTGCGCGCAACACGATGCGTTGGCAGCCCTGCGATTCGGCGATCCAGGCCAGGGTCTGCTGCCAGTCGTGCTCCTGGAAGTCGAGCAGCGCCTGCGCTTCGGTGGTGTCGTACCAGCCGGTGAAGCTCCAGCCGCGGTCGTCGCGCGGGTCGCCGGGCAGGCTCGCCGACGGTCCGAGGCGGCCCAGCCCGGCGGCGGTCATCAGGTCGTCCTCTAGGTCGCGCTGCAACAGCACGTACGTTTCGTTGCCGCCGATGAGCAGGACCTTGCCCGCGATCGTCGCCGCGCGATCGACGCCGTTGGCGAACGCCAACGCCACGTCGCGGGCGTCCACCGCGTGCATGCGGTTATCGCTCGGCATCGAGCGCATCAGGGTCAGGTAGTCACCGTTGATGCCGGCCTGGGTGTCCGGCGAGATGATCCCGCCCAATCGGTACAGCGCATACGGCAGGCCGCTCGCCCTGATCGCCGCCTCCGCCAGGACCTTGTCCTGGCCGTACTGATCGATGGGCTGCACCGGCGTGTCCGGGGTGATCCGCTCCGGGTGGCGGTAGGGGTTGCGCGATCCGTACACCGCGGCGCTGGACGCCATCAGGAACAGCGGCGGACGCTCCAGCGTCGCCGCCGCGGCCAGCAGGTTCTCCGTACCGCCCACGTTGACGCGCCGCGCCAGCCCGGGATTGCGGTACGACGGCGGCGACACGATGGCGGCCAGGTGAATGATCGCCCCGGGCCGATGGGTCGCGACCAGATCGCGTACCGCCTCGGCATCCAGCAGGTCGACGTAGCCCGGAATCAGCGCGCCGGCGTGTCCACCGGCGCCCAATTCGGCTTGGGCCGCAAGGGTTTTGTCGTTGCGGAGATCCATCGCCACGACGGTGCGCCCCCGCTCGAGCAGGAGCTGTGTGCAGCGCCGGCCGACCTGGCCGAACGCGCCGGTGATCAAAATGGTGCCAACAGTCATCGACGCCTACCGTTCGATCATCCGCCCGGCGAGCTTGCCAGCCACCCGCCGGATCCGGTCGGAAATGTAAACCGAGAACACCGGGGTGACGATGTCCTCACGCAGCCGGGTCAGCTTGGAGCTCTCGATGAGCCAATGGCCGCCGACGTTTGCGTAGGTCTCGTGGTAGTGACCGTAGCCGACCAGCGTCACGCCCGGACCGAAGCGGACCACGTCTTGCAGGGCCCACACGCCGCGCGCCGTCGTCGCCGACGTCAGCTCGATCTCGGGGGCGTGCACGTGGTGCGCGGTCGCCTGCGCGGGGCGTCCGATGCTCCTGCGGGTGAAGGCCACGAAATCGTCGGCGCCGCGGATCAGCTTGCCGCCGGCCTCGGAGGTGTCGCTGAGGAAGTCGTCGGTGAACACCGACCGCCACGCCGCCCAGTCCTTGGCGTCCAGGTACCGGCAGTAGCGGGCCTTGAGCTGCTTGATCGCCTCGATGGCCAGCAGCGTGGCGGTGTCGGCGTCGGTGGCCTGTTCCGTCATTGCGGCTCGATTCTGGTCGACCGGCGTTTCCGCCCAGCGTGACACTTCACCCCGAAACTGTAACCCCTCAGCCTTTGAAGTAGACGATCTGATGGCTGGTGGCCATCAGGACCCCGTCCCGGGTCCAAAGCTGGGCGCTCTGGTCAAAGTAGCCGCCGGAGAAGCGGTGGGCGTGGGCGGTGGCCAGGACATAGTCACCACCCACCGCGTCGAGCTGGTGCCGGTCGGCGAGGAAATAGGTCGTCAGCGAGATGGTCCCGGCCGGCATGACCGCGCCCCGGCGCAGGAACACCCGCGGGTAGAAGACGTCGGACAGGGCGGCCAGCGCCGGATAGTCGATCGGGCGTTGCGCTCTGTCGCGCGCCCACAACGTCGTCGTCGACGAAGCGCTGGGTCGCCCGTCCGCGGCGGGGATCGGGCCTTCGACGAACCGCATGTCGTAGAGGTCCGCCCAGCGCACGACGTGGCCCATGCCGGTGGGCGCGATCGATTCCGGTGGGGGCGCGCTCGGAGGGCGGGCCTCCGTGTCGGACCAGGTATCGCGGACGGTCGCGAACACCGCCGTCGCCGTGGCCTTGGTTTCGCCCTGTTGGCGCAGATCCACGTACCAGTGCTGGTTGGTGCGGTTGGTGCGCACCACGCGGAGCGAGAGGTCGAACGCGCCGTCGGCGACGGGTGCGGCGAAGTTGACCGTCAACGCCAACGGCTCACCGATGCGGTCGGGATGCGTCTCGATGGCCCGCACGATGACGGCCGTGGTGATGCCGCCGAACGGGCCGACCATGTTGGCCCATTCCGGATGGGTCCTGCCGCGCCAGACCTCGGCGTCGATCGCGTCGAGTTGGACCGCGTCGTCGAACGGGTGCGTGCCGGTCATGCCGATTCCTTGATCGCCATAGCATCGGGCGGTAATCGCGCGGCGATGCGGGTCGACGGCAGATTACTTGGCGCCGAGTGCGACAGCTAAATTGGGGCTCGGCCGAGCCGCGCGTAGCGAAGGAGGCGGGCCCCGCATGAGCCTTCCGGATCGCCAGCGGGCGATGGTGATGAACACCCCCGGCGCGCCCCTCGAGGTCGTCGACAGGCCGGTCGGCGAACCCGGTCGGGGGCAGGTGCTGGTCAGGGTGCGGGCCTCGAGCCTCAACTTTCACGACAACGTCAACCTGATGGGGCTGCTCCCCGGGCCGTGGCCACGCGTGCCGATGAGCGACGGCGCCGGGGAAGTGGTGGCGGTCGGAGCCGGGGTCGACTGGCCGCAGGCGGGGGACCGGGTGATGGGGGCGTTTCACCCCGGCTGGCTCGATGGGCCGCCGACGCCGGAGTCCAAGCGGGAGCTGCCCGGCGACACCGAAGACGGGTGGCTGCAGCAGTACCGCGTCGCCGACGCCGCGGGACTGGTGCCCACGCCCGCGCACCTGAGCGACGTCGAGGCCGCGACGGTGCCCTGCGCCGGCGTCACGGCCTGGAGCGCCCTGCGGGAAGCCCGCGTCGACGAAGGCGACGTCGTGGTCACCCAGGGAACCGGCGGGGTGTCGCTGTTCACCGTCCAGCTCGCGAAACACCTGGGCGCCACCGTGATTCTGACGTCCTCGTCCGACGAGAAGCTGAAGGTCGGATCCGACATGGGCGCAACGCATCTCATCAACTACCGCGCGACACCGGACTGGGAGACCGAGGTCAAGCGGCTGACCGGTGGGAGAGGCGCCGACCTGATCGTCGACCTCGGCGGGCCCGCCACCCTGGCGCAGTCGGTGCATTCGGCGCGGGTCGGCGGCACGGTCGCGGTGATCGGCGTGCTGACCGGATTCGACACGGCGCCCGTCTCGGTCGCGGAAGTGATGCTCAACAACCTGCGCATCGTCGGGATCACGGTGGGCAGCGTGCGCGAGCACCGGCTGTTGTGCGAGTTCATGACGAGCGCGGGCATCAAGCCCCACATCAGCCACGTGTTCGACTGGGAGCAGCTCGACGACGCGATGGCGGTGATGCGGGCCGGTCGGCACGTCGGCAAGATCGCGCTCACCATCCCATAGAAAGGCGACGACCACATGACGGAGCCTCCTGCGAAGCTGATCGACGCCCGAATCAAGGAGCTGGGCGATTGGCGCGGTGAAACGCTCGCTCACATCAGAAGATTGATCAAGCAGGCCGATCCCGACGTGGTCGAGGAATGGAAGTGGCGCGGCGTACCCGTCTGGTATCACGACGGGATGATCTGCACCGGGGAGACGTACAAGAACGTGGTGAAGATGACATTTGCCAAGGGCGCCTCGCTGGACGATCCGTCGGGTCTTTTCAACTCCAGCCTCGACGGCAACACGCGGCGGGCCATCGACTTCCACGAGGGAGACACGATCGATGAGAAGGCGCTGACCGCGCTCATCCGCGAGGCGGTGCGGCTGAACGCGTCCTAGTCGACCTGTACAGTCGCCAAGGGGTGCTGTACAGTCGCCCAGCACAAGCTCGAGGAGGCCATCGGCGATGACGCGCAGGCGAATTCGGTGAGCGCCGAGTCGGTCGAGGAGTTCCGCGGCCGAGCCAAAGGCTGGTTGGCCGCGAACCTGCCAAGGCTCGACTCCGACGAGGCCATGGTCCTGGAGCGCGACGAGCTGGCGTCGTGGCGGCGCGCCCGCGAACTGCAGCGCAAGTTGTACGACGGGGGATTCGCCGGCATCTGCTTCCCGCGGGAGTACGGCGGGCTGGGACTGGGCTACGAGTACAAAAAGGCCTTCGACGCCGAGGCCCTGGCCTACGAGACGCCGCTGCTGCTCAACATCCCGTCCTTCGCCATCTGCTGCGCGACGATCCTGGACATGGGCAGCGAGGAGCAGAAGCGCACCCACATCCGCGCGGCGCTGCGCGGCGACGAAGTCCTCGTTCAACTGTTGTCGGAGCCCAGCGGCGGGTCGGATCTGGCCGGCGTGATCACCCGGGCCGATCGCCGGGACGGACGCTGGATCATCAACGGCGCCAAGACATGGAGCACGTGGGCGTTCGCCGCCGACTACGGCCTGTGCCTGGCCCGAACAGACTGGGACGCACCAAAACACAACGGCCTCACCATGTTTCTGGTGCCCCTTCGGCACCCGGGGGTGACGATCAACCGCATCCGTCAGGTCAACGGCTCGGTCGAATTCTGCGAGGAATTCTTCGACGACGTCGACGTGGGCGACGACGCCGTCGTCGGGGAACCCGGCAAGGGATGGGAGGTCGCCTCGCGGCAGCTCTACCACGAGCGGCGCACCATGGGCGACGGCTCGGAGTACACCAGCGGCCCGGGAATCGCTGAGGCCGAGGATATTTCGATCGACCTGATGTCGCTGGTCGAGCGCTCGAAGCAGGGCGGCAGCGAACGGGTCCGGGAGATGGTCGGCCGGGCGCTGGTGCACCGGGCGGTGCACGGGCAGCTCAGCGAGCACGTCTTCCACGCCGTCGTCGCCGGCACCCTGCCCCCGGCCGCGGGATCGATCATCCGGCTCGACATGGCCGCGGTTCACGACGTCGAGAACGACACCGCCCACGCCATCGCCGGCCCGGCGGCCGTGGTCGAGGACGACGCGGGCTTGCTCGACGTCGGCACGCGTTACCTGGGCCGCCAGATCGCCAGCATCGGCGGCGGCACGACGGAGATGGCGCGCAACGTGATCGGCGAGCGCGTGTTGAACTTTCCCCGCGAGTACGCCGCCGATCGCGGCGTGCCGTTCAACCAGGTGCGCCGGGGCAAAGCCGTAGAGGGAGGCCCGAAGTGAGCGACCGGCCCCGCGACATCCGCGAGCTCGCCAGCGACACCGACGCCTACCGCGACGAGTTGTTCCGGCGCTGGACCGGACTGCTCAGCTACCGCTACATCGGCCGCAACCACTCGGCCATGAACCTCGGCGAATCCGACGACACCGTCACCATCCGCCGCGACATGCGCAACGAGGCCGGTGGCCTGATGGTCGCGCCGCTGGCCATCTCGTCGCCGGAGGGATGTCAGACCGACATGGTCGCGGTCCCCAATCCGGTCATCGCGTCGGTACAGATCGTCGACCCGGGCTACGACGTCACGAGAATCGAGATCGTCGGGTCCGGCATCGTGCATCAGGGCCGGACGATGGGCTACGGCCGGTGCAAGATCGTGGACGCCGACAATCCCGACCGCGTGATCGCCTTCAACGAGGGGCAGGGGGCGGTCATCGGTGTCCCCCCGGAAGGCCTTGGCAAGATGGATGTTTCGGGCACCGAGCTGATCATCGAGGACTCGCCCGACCTGCCGCCGCTGTGGGAAGCCTTCGGTGCGAGCAAGCGCGACGACGGCCATTGGGTGCTGCCGGCGCTGAGCGCCGAACTCGCCTCGCCGGACGCCGCGCTGCACATCGGGCCCCAGCACGTCGTCCTCGAGACCGCCGCGACCGACCTGGCAGCCGACCTTGCCGGAACGAGGAAGGTCCAGGTGATCAGCTGGCACGTCATGTTCATGTCCCGCGGCAAGGTCGGCCCCTTCCGCGTGGAAGGCACCGCGCACGGCGGCGGCGGGCGCGTCGGGGTGCGCATGCTGCTGCACGACGAGGGCAACGCGGACAAGGCGATCACCT
This sequence comes from Mycobacterium paraense, assembly GCF_002101815.1. Lineage (GTDB taxonomy): Bacteria > Actinomycetota > Actinomycetes > Mycobacteriales > Mycobacteriaceae > Mycobacterium > Mycobacterium paraense. The sequence continues at coordinate 111,143 of NZ_LQPM01000010.1, forward strand.
CCGCCGCGGCGATCTTCGACGTCGTCGATTAGTTCGGGCGTTTCGAATACGGGCCGCGGTGCCAATTGAACTGAACCGGAATCAGCAGCGAACGACCGGTGAAACTTCGCGGCTTTCCCTCGCGCGCCGGCGCCGGGCCGAGAATCATTGACATAAGAAATGGTAAACCTGTAAAACCATCGATGGTGGAACCATTGATGCGGAGCTTGACTGCAGGGGGAGCGATGAAGCGCGATATCAAGACGATGGGTGCGTGCGCGCTCGGCGCCGCTTTGGCGGTGGTGCTCATGCCGGCGGGCGTCGCGCGCGCCGACCAGACGGACCAGGACTTCACCAACTTCCTGAATTCCCACGGCATCAACCTCGGCAACACCGACCAGACCGTGAACATGGCGCGGGTGATGTGTCAGGACCTCAACGCCGGTTACACGCAGAAGGACGAGATCGACCAACTGACGGGCGCGCACCGGCTGAACCAGTCGCAAGCCGAGACGTTCGTCGGCGCCGCCACCGCGGACTACTGCCCCGGAAAGCACAGCCCTAACCGCCCGAAAGCCAAGTAGCTGCTGATCAAACCCTGGTCATACATCTGCGTGCATATGTATGGTGCAACAAACCCATGGGCACGACAGGAGCAGACCAGTGGCAGAACGCTTGGCGGGAAAAGTCGCGCTCATCAGCGGCGGTGCGCGGGGGATGGGGGCCTCGCACGTGCGAACGCTGGTGGCCGAGGGGGCCAAGGTGGTGTTCGGCGACATTCTCGACGACGAGGGCAAGGCGGTGGCGGCCGAGGTCGGTGACGCGGCCCGCTACGTGCACCTCGACGTCACCAAACCGGAGGATTGGGACGCGGCGGTAGCCACCGCCATCGGCGAGTACGGCGGCGTCGACGTGCTGGTGAACAACGCCGGCATCATCAACATCGGAACCCTGGAGGACTACGCCCTCTCCGAGTGGCACCGGATCCTGGACATCAACCTCACGGGCGTGTTTCTCGGCATCCGCGCCGTGGTGAAACCCATGAAGGAAGCGGGACGGGGATCGATCATCAACATCTCCTCGATCGAGGGCATGGCCGGCACCATCGCCTGCCACGGTTACACCGCAACCAAATTCGCGGTCCGGGGCCTGACGAAGTCGGCGGCGTTGGAGCTGGGCCCGAGCGGCATCCGGGTCAACTCGATCCATCCCGGGCTCATCAAGACGCCGATGACCGAGTGGGTCCCCGACGACATCTTCAACACCGCGCTGGGCCGGATCGCCCAGCCCAAGGAGGTCTCCAACCTGGTGGTGTACCTGGCCAGCGACGAGTCGAGCTATTCGACCGGCTCGGAGTTCGTCGTCGACGGCGGCACCACCGCGGGCCTCGCGCACAAGGACTTTTCCGCGGTCGACGCCAGCCAGCAGCCCGAGTGGGTCACCTAGGCCGAACCGAAATCGAAACTGCGTACAGCGCTGAAAAATTCGGGTCAAGCACGCGCTGTGCGCAGGCTCGGCGCGTCGTCACCTAGCTCAGGGCGCCACCGCGAACGATTCGTGCTCCTTTGCCGGCGTCGGCCACGGCGACGGTACCGGCCGTTGCCGCACCCGTTGGGGCCACCAGAACCACTTGCCCAGCAGCGCGGCAATCGACGGGGTCATCAGCGACCGCACGATCAGCGTGTCGAAGAGCAGGCCGAGGCCGATGGTCGTACCGACCTGGCCGATCACCGTGAGCTCACTGACCGCCATCGTCATCATCGTGAAGGCGAACACCAGCCCCGCCGAGGTGACCACCGACCCGGTTCCGCCCATGGCCCGGATGATGCCCGTGTTCAGGCCCGCGTGTATTTCTTCCTTGAACCGGGACACCAGCAGCAGGTTGTAGTCGGCGCCGACGGCCAGCAGGATGATGACCGACATCGCCAGCACCATCCAGTGCAGCTCGATGCCGATCAGGTGTTGCCAGATCAGCACCGAGAGCCCGAAGGACGCGCCGAGCGACAGCAAGACCGTTCCGACGATCACCGCCGAGGCCACGACACTTCGCGTGATGATCAGCATGATGATGAAAATCAGGCACAGCGAGGCGATTCCGGCGATCAGCAGGTCGTAGTTGCTGCCGTCCTGCATGTCCTTGAAGGTCGCCGCGGTCCCGCCGAGGTAGATCTTGGAGCCTTCCAGGGGTGTGCCCTTGAGCGCTTCGTACGTGGCCTTCTTGATCGCATCGATGTGCGAAATGCCCTCCGGCGTCATGGGATCGCCGTCGTGGCTGATGATGAAGCGCACCGCGTGCCCGTCGGGCGGCAGGAAGTTCTTCATGCCCTTCTTGAACTCGGCGTTGTTGAAGGTCTCCGGCGGCAGGTAGAACGAGTCGTCGTTCTTGGAGGCGTCGAACGCCTTGCCCATGGCGCTGGAGTTCTTCTGGGCCTCGTTCTGCTGATCCTGCAGACCCTTCTGGGTCGAATACATGGTCAGCATCGTCGTTTTCATGGCCTTCATGTTCTCGATCATGGACGGCATCAGCGCCACCATCTGAGGCATGAGCGTGTCGAGGTGATCCATCACGGGCAGCAGGCTTTGGATGTCATCGGTCATCGTGTCGATGCCGTCGAGGGCGTCGAAGACCGAGCGCAGCGAAAAGCAGACCGGGATGTCGTAGCAGTGCTTCTCCCAATAGAAGTAGCTGCGGAGCGGTCGGAAGAAGTCCTCGAAATCGGCCATGTGGTCGCGCAATTCGGCGACGTCGATGGTCATGTCGTGCATTTTCTTGACCATGACGTGCATGCTGTCGGCCATCTGCGCGGTGATGCTCTGCATCTTGACCATGCTGTCGATGGTGGTCTGCATCATGTCGGCCTGGTGCAGCATGTCGGCCATCTGGTCCGCTTGGTACTTCTGGTTCATCTGCTGGGAGACGCCCTGCATGCTGATCTGGAACGGGATCGAGGTGTGCTCGATCGGCGTGCCCTGCGGCCGGGTGATCGCCTGCACGCGCGAGATGCCGGGCACCCGGAAGATCGACTTGGCGATCTTGTCGATGACCAGGAAGTCGGCGGAATTGCGTAGGTCGTGGTCACTTTCGATCATCAGCAGCTCGGGATTCATCCGCGCCTTGGAGAAGTGCCGGTCGGCGGCCGCGTATCCGGCGTTCGCCGGCAGATCGGCGGGCAGGTACTTGCGGTCGTTGTAGTTGGTCCGGTACCCGGGCAGGGTGAGCAGGCCGACGAGCGCGATCGCAATCGTGACGATCAGAACGGGGCCGGGCCACCGGACGACGACGGCGCCGATCTTGCGCCAGCCGCGGATCCGCTGTGTGCGCCGGGGCTCGAGCGTCTGGCGGAACCGCGACGCCACCGAGAGGACCGCGGGGCCCAGCGTCAGGGCCGCCGCGACCACGACCACCATGCCGATGGCCAACGGGATGCCCAGCGTCTGGAAGTAGGGCAGGTTGGTGAAGTGCAGGCAGAACGTCGCGCCGGCGATGGTCAGGCCCGACCCGGCCACCACGTGCGCGGTGCCGCCAAACATCGTGTAATACGAGTCTTCTCGCGATTCACCGATCGAGCGGGCCTCCTGATATCGCCCGATCAAAAAGATCGCGTAGTCGGTCGCGGCCGCGATCGCCAGCGTGACCAACAGGTTGGTGGCGAAGGTGGAGAGCCCGATGATGTTGTAGTAGCCGAGGAAGGCCACCATGCCGCGCGCGGCGGCGAGTTCGAGCACGACCATCACCAACGTGAGCAGCACCGTGACGATCGATCGGTACACCATCAGCAGCATCGCGATGATCACGATGAACGTGACCGTGGTGATCACCTGCAGGCTGCGGTCACCGGCGATGTGCTGATCCGCTTGCACGGCGGCGGGTCCGGTGACGTAGGCCTTGACCCCGGCGGGCGGGGGCAGGTGCTTGACGATGTCCTGGACGGCCTCGACCGACTCGTTGGCCAGCGCCTCGCCCTGGTTACCCGCGAGGTAGACCTGGACGTACGCGGCCTTGCCGTCGTTGCTCTGGACGCCGGCCCCACTGAGTGGGTCGCTCCACATGTCTTGGACGTGCTCGACGTGTTTGGTGTCGGCGTCGAGCTTCTTGACCATCTGGTCGTAGTACGCGTGGGCGTCGGCGCCCAGCGGATTTTGGCCCTCCAGCACGATCATGACCGAACTGTTGGACTTGTACTCGTGGAACACCTCGCCCATGTGTTTGGTCGCGATGACCGATTGCGCGTCGTCGGGGCTCATCGAGACCGAGCGCATCTTCCCGACCTCGTCCAGCTGCGGGACGATCGTGTTGAGCACCGCGATGATCGCGATCCAGCCCAGGATGATGGGCACCGCGAAGCGTCGGATTAATCGCGGGATCGCCGGGCGCACAGCGTGTCTGGTGATCGGGAGGGTGTCGGTGGGGTGTTCAGCGTTTGCGCTCATGCGGATTTCACCAGACAAAAGGTCAGGGCGTGCACGCCGTTGGTTATCTTCTCGTCCTTCACTTCGTCGTCGATGGTGATGCGACAACCGAGGCGGTCACCGTCGCTTTGCGCCGAGAGGTTGGGGAAGACCGACGGGGCGGTCGTGGACAGCACCAGGGTCCAGGGCAGCGGCGCGTCGTCGATCCGCTTGGGGTCGGCGGCCAGATCCAGGTAGTTGACGTTGGCGTGACTGGCCGAGCCGAAGATCTCGTACTTGACGACCTTGGGCTTGAACGGCTTGGAGTCCTCCTGCCGAGGGCTCGTCAGGACGCCGGTGTCGTTGGCCGTGAAGAAGGACTTGACCCGCGCCACGGTGAATCCGCCGATCACCACCACCGCCACGATCAACAGCGGCAACCACGCGTTGCGCACGACCCTGGATAGCTGCACCTGCGTGGATTCCTCTCGTCGTCAAATCAACGTTGGTGCGTCGCCTTCGAGGTGATCACCGTATTAGGTTGCGCCACAACGGCGTTCGCACGCCGCCGTGATGGGTTTGAGCCGTCGGGCCCTGGGAAGCCTGTCCCTGCATCGCGAACCCCCGTCTGATGCCACCACAGCATAATACACCGCCTGCACAATTTGCAGACCATGCAAACGAAGGTGATCTAGCTAACTATCGCGTCACTTCGCGAAGATGCTGTTGACCAGGGCCGCGGCCCGCTCGACGTAGGGCATCGGCGTGTCGTCGTAATCCTGTGGTTCGGCGCTGGCCCAGCGCTCGATGCCCGAACGCACGGCCGTCAACGCCAGCGCCGCGATCAACGCGGGTATCTCGTCGTCGGGCCGCATCGCTTGGCGGCGGGCGACGATGTCGGTCAGCTGGTTCTGAAACCGTTCCAGCTCGGCGAGGAACGCGGCCAACACGGCCGGGCTGGTCTTGCAGAGTTCGAGCATGCCGGCGGCCTGTTCGCGCAGCGGTGGCATGTCGCGCAGATGGTGTCCCGCGAGGGTGATCAGCTCGGCGAGGACCACCGAATAGGGCGCCGGCCCGGCCGCGACGAATTCCGCGGCGAGCTCCCCGGGCAGGTCCGACGGGCCATAGGCGATCGCGGACTCTTTGTTCGGGAAGTAGTTGAAGAACGTGCGCGTCGAAATTCCCGCCTCGACGCAGATCTCTTCGATGGTCACCTTGTCGAAGCCGCGTTCGAGCGCCAAGCGCACCGCGGCGTCGCGGACGTCGGCACTGGTCTGGCGCCGACGCCGCTCACGAAGGCCTAGGGGATTGCCCATGCCACTAATAGTTGCACAATCCGCAAACTTTGCAGTCAACTCGGTCGGAGGCGGCCGTTCACGGCGAGGCGAGGGCGTCGCGCAGGTGGTCGCATTGACTGGCGAAGAACTTCACCGAAATCGGCGCCTTGTCGGCGATCTGATCGAACGCGTGAAACGCGCCCGGGACGACCTCCTCGTGCACGGGAACGCCCGCCTCGCGCAGCCGTCGCGCGTAGTCCAGACACTCGGCATAGAACAGGTCCAGCGTCCCGACGCCGATCCAGGCCGGCGCCAGGCCCGACAGATCTTCCCGCCGCGCGGGCGCGGCCGCGGCGGGATCCGCGCCGTCGAGATACCACCGCCACGCCTGCTGGTTGTCGGTTTCGGTCCACATGAGCCGCTTGTGACCGCCGCCGTTGGCTCCGGTGCGGTCGTCGAGCATCGGGTACACCAGCATCTGAAACGCAAGGCGGACGTCTTGGCGATCGTGCGCCCGCTGCGCCACGGCCGCCGCGAAATGACCACCGGCGCTGGCCCCGCCGACCGCGACGCGATCCGGGTCGACCCACGGTTGGCGCGACAGCCAGCGCAGCGCCGCGTAACAGTCCTCGACCGGGATCGGGTAGGGGTGCTCGGGGGCCAGCCGGTGGTCCACGGCGGCCACCGCGACGCCGGTGAGGTGCGACAGCTTTCGCAGGAATTTGTCGTCCTGGGCGGCGTGGCCCATGATCGTGCCGCCGCCGTGGATCCACAACATCGCCGGCGCCCGGACGGGAAGACCGGCCGGACGATGCAGGCGGACGGTGACGTGCTCGTTGACCGCGGCCACCGGGAGGTTACGGATCCGTCCCGCGTTGCCCATCAGGTTCATCAGCCGGCGCTGGATCTTGTAGCCCCGGTGCAATGCGTAGCCCCGGGGCAAAAAATGGGCCGCCTTGCGCAGACCGGGATCCAACGCCTGCCGCGACGTGAAGGCGTTGTCGGCGTATGTGTTTGCCATCGCATGCCCTTCGGTCCGGTTCGCCGACCCTACCTGAAGCCGAAAACTGCCACAGGCATTAACTGATTGGCCCGCGCGCCGAGAGGGTAAACGGGGTCGATGGCTTCGACCATGACCAAGGTCATCAACGTCCTGGACCCTCGCACCGGCGACAAAGTGTCGCAGGTGCCCATCACCGAGCCGGCCGATTGCGACGAGGCGATCCGGCGAGCCGCCGAGGCCGCACCCGGCTGGGCGCGCACCCCATCGGCCGAACGCGCCGCCGCGATTGCGGCGGCGGCCGCCGATGTCCGCGCCGCGGCCCGCGAACTCGCCGAACTGAACGAGCGGGAGACGGGCAAGCTGCGCGACGACGCCCTCGGCGGCGTGGACGCCGGGGTCGGGACCGTCATGCAGTACGCCCAGCTCGGGCCGTTGCACCGCGGGCGCAGCCTGCAGGGCGGGTGGTCGGCGACCGACCTGATGATTCCCCAGCCCCGCGGCGTGGTGGCGGTGCTGACGCCCTGGAACGACCCCGTGGCGGTGGCCGCAGGGCTGCTCGGCGCGGCGCTCGTGACCGGAAACACCGTGGTGCACAAGCCGAGCGAGCGCTGCCCGCAGACCGGCCGGCGGTTCGCCGAGCTGTTGGCCGCGCGGCTGCCCGACGGCGTGCTGCAGATCGTCGACGGCGACGAAACCGTCGGCGCCCGCCTGGCCGAGGCGGAGAGCGTCGACGTGGTCGCGCACGTGGGCAGCAGCGCGGCCGGCCGAGAGATCGCCCGCGCCTGTGCCGGACGCGGCGCGAAGGCGCTGCTGGAAAACGGCGGCAACGACGCGTTGATCGTCGACGGCGACGTCGACGCCCGCTGGGCGGCGAGCCAGGCGGCACTGGGCGCCTTCGCCAACGCGGGTCAGATCTGCGTGTCGGTGGAGCGCATCTATGCCGTCCAGTCGATCGCCGACGCGTTCGTCGGCGCGCTCGCCGAGGAGGCGGCGGCGTGGGCCGATCGGATCGGGCCGCTGGTCGACGAGCGTCATCGCGATCAGGTGCACGCGCACGTCGAGGACGCGGTGCAGCGCGGCGCCCACGTTCTCGCCGGCGGCGAACCGGGGCCCGGGCCTGGGGCCTTCTACCCGCCCACGGTGCTGACCGACTGCACGCCCGACATGCTGGTGATGAGCGAGGAGACGTTCGGTCCGATCGCGGCGGTGCGGATGGTTCCCGACTTCGCCGGTGCCCTGGCCGAGGCGGCCGACGACCGCTACGGGCTCGCCGCGACCGTGCTGACCCGCGACATGGCCCACGCGCAGGAGGCCTGGCACAGCCTGCCCGTCGGCACCGTCAAGATCAACAACGTCTTCGGCGGCGCCCCCGGGGGCGCATCCCAGCCGCGCCGCGCCAGCGGCACCGGGTTCGGCTTCGGCCCCGAGCTCCTCGACGAGATGACCACGATGAAGGTGATGCATTGGTCCGCGCCGGCGTAACGCCCCGCGAGCGTGCACCTACCGACGTCGCCACTCGAGAAACGCGTCGCTAGTTGCACTCTCGCGCACGCCGCTCGAGATCCAGCAGGACGCGCTTGGCTGCGGCACCGCCGCGGTAGGCGCCCATCGTTCCGTCGGAACGGACCACGCGGTGGCACGGCACGAAAATGGGAATCGGGTTGGTCGCGCACGCCGTGCCGACGGCGCGCACGGCCTTGGGGGAGCCGGACAGCCCGGCCAGGATCGCATAGCTGGCGGTCTGGCCGTAGCCGACGTCGGCGCTGAGGTGTTCCAGCACCGTGCGCCGAAAACCTTGGGACAGCGACCAGTCCAGCGCGACGTCGAAGCGGCGGCGACGGCCGTCGAGATACTCGTCGAGTTGCCGCGCGACAGGATCCAGCCGGGCGGGCGACTCGAGCACCCGCGGGCTGACGCGCTCCGCGAGGTCCTGCAGCACACCGGCGCGGTCTTCGTTCGCGAACGCCACCCGCAGCAGCCCTCGGGGGGTGGCCGCCAACAGCAGCGGTCCCACGGCGGAATCCACTGTGCGATAAGCGATGTCGAGCAGGCCGCCGGCCTCGGCATTCATCTCCAGCCGCGCGTGCAGGCGGCGAAGGTGCTCGCGGTCGACGGGGTAGTGCTTGGTCAGATCGGGTGTGGTCATTCGTGGTTCCTTGTGGTGAGGCGGGGGTAGGTGCGTCGCAGGGTGGCGATCCCGTCGGCGGCGGCCCGCCGGGCGGCGGCCACGCTGCCGCCGAGAATCGCGGCGATGTCGGAATAGGGGAGACCGGCCAGATAGTGGTAGGCCACCGCCTGGCGCTGCTTGGGTGGCAGCGCGCCCACCGCGGCGTCGAGGTCGGGATCGCGGGTGTCGGCCCGCTCGGGGACGGGGGAGTCGGGGGGATCGGCGAGCGGAATGGCCCGCCGCGACGTCGCGCGGGCGATGTCGATCGCCTTGCGATGCGCGATCGTCACCAACCACGCCTCGACGTTGGCGTCGCCCGGCAGCTGCGGGTAGGCCTTCAACGCGGCCAGAAACGTGTCCGACCAGGCGTCGTCGGCGTCGGCGTGACCGACCACCGCCCGCACGACCCGCAACACCGTCGCACCGTGGCTGACCACGACGGTCTCGAACGGCGGCTTGACGTGCCGAGGGACATTCACCGTTCGTGGTTCCTCCCTGACATTCGGCGACGCTCACTGGGAAGACGCCGGAGCGTTGTCGAATGTGAGAAGCGGATGCAACGAATCTAGAGCTCACGTTTCCCCGGCGCTCATCGTTTACCGTGAAAGGAGGTGCAACGATGCAGACACGACACACGCGGATCGATAGTGCGGTGGGCGAGCTGACCCTGGCCGCCGACGGAGACGCTCTGACGGGCGTGTATTTCCGGCACCATTGGCATCCGCCGACGGCCGCGGCCCTCGGGCGCTACGTCGAGGCGGGCGCCGACGTTTTGTTCGGTCGGGCGGTCGAGCAGCTGCGCGAGTACCTGAGCGGGAAACGCACCCGGTTCGACCTGCCGATCGCCCTGGCCGGCGATCCACGCCAGCGCCGAATCTGGGAGCTGTTGCTCGACATCGGGTATGGCGAGATCACCACCTACGGCGAGCTTGCCGCGCAACTCGGCGACGGCACCACGGCTTACGAAGTCGGCCAAGCGGTCGGCCGAAACCCGCTCAGCATCGTGGTCCCGTGCCACCGCGTGGTCGGCAAGAACGGCGAACTCACCGGTTATGCCGGGGGTCTGAAGCGCAAGCGGTTCCTGCTCGACCTGGAGGCGCCGATACCCGCGGCGGCGGGCCGATTGTTCTGATGCCCTCGAAATGGGACCGGCGGGTGCAGGCCGCCGACTGGGAGGCGGTCGCCGCCGACATGAATGACGTTGGCGGAGCGCTGCTTCCGCAGCTGATGACTCCGCGCGAGTGCGCGTCGGTGCTCGGGCTTTACCGGGACGACGGCCTGTTTCGCGCCACCATCGACATGACGCGCCACCGCTACGGGCAGGGCGAATACCGCTACTTCAAGCGGCCCTACCCGCAGCCGATCGAGGAGCTGAAGCAGGCGCTCTACCCCCGGCTCCTGCCGATCGCCCGCGACTGGTGGACCAAGCTGCGCCGCGAGCCGCCCTGGCCCGACACGCTCGACGAGTGGCTGGACCTATGCCATCGCGCCGGGCAAACCAAACCCACGGCCTTGCTGCTCAAATACGGGCCCGGTGACTGGAACGCGTTGCACCGGGACCTCTACGGGGACCTCGTCTTTCCGCTGCAGGTCGTGATCAATCTCAACGAGCCGGGCGTGGCGCACACCGGCGGTGAGTTCCTGCTCGTCGAGCAGCGGCCGCGAGCGCAATCACGCGGCACCGCCACCACGCTGCCGCACGGGCACGGCTACGTGTTCACCACCCGGGAACGCCCCGTCCGCTCGACGCGGGGTTGGTCGGCCGCCCCCGTGCGCCACGGGGTTTCGGTGGTCCGCTCCGGTGAGCGGTGCACGCTCGGCTTGATCTTCCACGACGCCGCCTGACCGCCTGGGGCACGATGGGCTGATGGAGCTCTACGACGTCTTGCGATCCACGCCCGCCGTGCGCGAATTCGCCGAGGACCCGCTTCCCGATGACGTACTGCTGCGCATCCTCGACAACGCACGGTTCGCGCCGACCGGCGGCAATCGGCAGGGCGTGCGCGTCATCGTCCTGCGCGACGAGCGGACCCGGTCGGCCCTGGCCGACCTCGGACTGCCCGCCGCCCGCCGCTACACGGCGCAGCTCGCACACGGCGAGTCGCCGTGGAATCCGTTGCAGCCGAGCGGCCCCGACGCGTCGACGGTCGACGCGACCGAGCCGCCCGCGCAGATGTGGGCCCCGATTCGGGAGGCGTCGGTGGTGCTGGTGATCTGCCTGGACCTCGCCGTCGTCGCCGCCACCGACCAGGAATTGGATCGCGTCGGCGTGGTGCCCGGGGCCTCGGTGTACCCGTTCGTGTGGAACGTGTTGCTGGCCGCGCGCAACGAGGGCTACGGCGGGGTGTTGACCACGATGGCCGTGGCCGAGGAGCCGCGCGTCAAGGAGCTGCTCGGCGTGCCCGACCCGTACGCTATCGCCGCCGTCGTGCCGCTGGGCAAGCCGGTGCGCCAGGTGACAAAGCTGCGACGACGGCCGGTTCCGGAATTCGTGACCCGCGAGCGCTTCGACGGAGCACCGTTCGGCCGGTAGGTCTCAAGAAAACGGGCAGCCAGGGTTTGCCGCGTCCTCGGCCAGGGGTTTGCCCGCCGGGAGGACGTAGATGATCTCCAAGATCACCGGCGTCGCGCCGAGATTGCGGCCCAGGTGCACGTGCTGGGGTCCTGCCGGCTCGTTGAGCGTGTCACCGGGGTTGTAGACGCCGTCGACCGAGCAGTCGGCGGCGTAGTGGGTGAGCGTTCCTTGCTTGATCGCTCCGACCAACGTGCCGTCGTGGAAGTGCCACCCCGTGCTGCCGCCAGGGGCGATCGTACTTTCGCGGATGACGAAATCCCTTCCGTCTTGCGAGGATTGGTTCAGCGTCTGCGAATTCACCCCGCTATCGGGTGTGGCAAAGCTCTGGCCGGGCGGCGTGACGAATGAAAGTGCGACCACAACTGGGAGAACGCCTACGGTGCGTGGACGCATCGATGTGGTCCTTTCGTCGGACTTCGCCGCCTGCAAGAGCCCTTCTATCAGAGCAACGAAGTGTCGTAGTGTCCAGTGAATGGTTTTCATCCATACACCAACTGGATAGAGGAGACGGTGAATTGACGCGAATCGCGCCTTCGGAAGCGTTCGCCGCGGTGCCGACGCAAGATCTCGGCCAAGGGGATCGGATCAACCTCGGCGTGGCCGCGATCATGGGTCGGCTCCCCGCGGTCGCCGAGGCGCTCGGCTCGGTGACCGCGGCGCTGCGCGCCGACGGGACGCTGCCGCCCCGGCTGCTCGAGTTGGTGCGGCTGCGCATCGCGTTTTTCAACCAGTGCCGAAGCTGCATGGCGGTGCGCTACCAGAGCGCCATCGACGACGGCCTCGACGCGGACGCCGTCTGCTCGCTGGAACGGCCGGCCGACGCCGAAAACCTCTCGGAGGCAGAGCGATCTGCCCTTCGCTTCGCCGAGCTCTTCGCCACCGACCATCTCGCCATCGATGACGCGGTGTACCACGAGCTGCGCGAGCACTTCAGCGAGGACCAGCTGGTGGAGCTCGGTGTGCACTGCGCGGTCGCACTGGGCGTCGGGCGGCTCGCCGCTTCCTGGGACGTCAGTGACGATCTCCCCGAGTCGCCGGCGTCGTCCGAACGGCTGGCGCCGTGGAACTCCGAATCGGTGGTGGCGACGGGCTAACCGGTCTGTCCACTGCCGGGTAGCAGGGGAAGGGTCGGTCCACCACCGAAGGCGTCCGCGGGCAACGTGGTCAATCCGATCGCCGGGCGCGCGGCGGGGTGGTCGCGGGTGCCGGCGAAACCCAGCGGGCCCGCCTCGCGCCCCGACGCGACCGGCGAAGCATCCAGGTATTCGTAGCGGTAGCCCCGCCCAACATCCTTCGTCGCGGCGGACTTTCGCCCCGGAGTGCGGTCGGCGGCCGGCGCCGCCACGGAAGCCGGCGCCGCGGCAGTCTGCGCCGCCGGGCTGTGAGCCGTGGCGCGGGAACGCGATTGCGAACCGGTCCGGGAAGCGGCGACCAGGTACTGGGTGATAAAGCCGTGCGCGCCGGCCGTTTCACCTGGGCCCGCGACCGGTGGTGGCGGCGCGACTCCCGGCGGGGCTGAAGTTGTAGGTGTTGGCGCCGTCGGCGCCAGGGCCGGTGATGGCGCGATTTCCGTAACCGAAGCGACGGCGCCGGTCGGCGGGCCCGGTGCCGTCGCGATCGGGCTCGGCGGGGCTGACGCCGCCACCGGCGTTGGTCCGGCCACGCCGGCGAGTCCGGCGAGACCGCCGAATCCGCCGGTCGCCCCGACGGGCATGGTGGCGAGGGGAGCGATCACGCCCAGGGAATAGATCGGATTGTTGGCGACGAAGGCGGGCAGGGTGGCCATCAACGTCGGGTAGTTGTAGAACATGTTGATCAACACCAGGGTTCGATGAACGACGAACTGGGTTCCCAGCAGCACGAGGGCTTCCATCAATTGCTCGGGGTTGTTCGCGTACATGGGAATCATCGTTTCGGCGCGCGACAGGAACATCGAAAGGTTCGGCTGCAGCGTCGTGGGGGGACCAAATGGGTTGAAGGGAAAGATGGCCTGCCACCACTGTTCGGCGTTGGTGGGCAAGCCGGTGCCCATCCCGGGCATGTTTCCCATGCCGCCCATGCCTGAGCCCATCTCCGAACCAGAGCCGGAACCCATGCCTCCCGAATTCCCCATGGCGTCGTTGTTCGCCTTCATGATCCGGGGCGCCGGTGTGCTGCCCGGCGCGGCCGCCACCGCTATCGTCGAGGCCGCCTGATAGGTGCTCATGGTGGCGGCGGCCTGGATCCACATCCGCACATAGTCCGCCTCGTTGAGGGCGATCGGAATGGTATTGATGCCAAAGAAGTTCGTGGTCACCAACACGGCGTGAGTGGCGTGGTTGGCGGCCAGCTCCGCCAGCGTCGGCATCACGGCTAGCGCCGTCGTGTAGGCGGTGGCGGCGATCTCGAGTTGAGCGGCAACCGCGGCGGCGTCGGCGCTGGCTTGCGCCAGCCACGCGATGTATGGCGCGTGGGCGGCGACGTATTGCGCGGCGCTCGGGCCCTGCCAGACACCGCTTTGCACGGCGCTCAGCATGGCTGCGAGTTCATCTGCCGCGGCGGCATATTCGGCGCTCAATGAGTGCCAGGCCGCCGCCGCCGTGAGCAAGGAGGCGGGGCCGGGCCCGCTGGACAGCGATGCCGAATGCACCTCCGGCGGGAACGCCATCCAGACCGGGGCTGTCACGGCCCACCCAACCGCGCCACAGGTCCCCCTCGACAGTACACCGTAGAAACAGCTGTAGAAGTTTATTATTACCGCAGTTGCGGAGTAATCAAGCGGTCTGGCCCGCATTCCCTCGGGCCATCGGGTGGGTGGGCGGGGACAAGATCGCGATGCTGCTAAGCTATGGGGAACGTTGGCTGTCTGACTGGACGGCCAGCACGTCGTGAAACGCTTCTTCCTCCTTCCGGCGCCGGCCCGATCCCGTGGCTGACGCACTGAAACCCGGCACAGTTCGTATCGCGGCGATCGATTTTGCCCAACGGCAATCTCGCCACCCTGTGCTGACGATCGCGCGCATTGCGCCGCCAACTCGGCACAACAACGCTGAAAGACATCAACTTGACCACTGGCAAGACATTTGCCGATCTCGGCGTGGCCGAAGCGCTCATCGAAGTGCTGACCGCGCGGGGGATCACCCACCCATTTCCCATCCAAATCGAAACGCTTCCCGACACGCTCGCCGGCCGCGACGTGCTCGGCCGCGGCAAGACGGGCAGCGGCAAGACGCTCGCCTTCTCGATCCCTCTGGTCAGCAGGCTGGCGGGCCGTCCCCGCCGTCCGTCGCGGCCGTCGGGTCTGGTGCTGGCCCCGACGCGCGAGCTGGCCAGCCAGATCACCGCGACGCTGGAACCGTTGGCCGCCGCCAACGACCTGCGTGTGACCACCATCTTCGGTGGCGTACCGCAGGGCAGGCAGGTGGCGGCGCTGAAGTCCGGCGTCGACATCGTCGTGGCGTGCCCCGGTCGGCTCGAAGACCTGATGAAGCAACGGCTGATCAGCCTGGACGCGATCGAGCTGACGGTGATCGACGAAGCCGATCACATGGCCGATCTCGGCTTCCTGCCCGGCGTGACTCGCATACTGGCGGCCACGCCGAGCGGCGGCCAGCGGCTGCTGTTTTCCGCCACCCTCGACAACGGCGTCGACAAGCTCGTCGACCGCTTCCTGCGCGACGCGGTGCTGCACTCCGTCGACGGCTCCCACTCGCCGGTGTCCGAGATGACCCACCACGTATTCCACGTCTCCGGGGCACAGGCCAAGAAGGAGCTGGTACACCGGCTCGCCTCCGGCAGTGGTCGCCGAATCCTGTTCATGCGCACCAAACATCAAGCGCGTAAGCTCGCCAAGCAGCTCACCGAGTCCGGTGTTCCGGCGGTCGATCTGCACGGCAACCTATCCCAACCGGCACGCGACCGGAACCTCGCCGCCTTCAGCACGGGCGAGGCGCGCGTGTTGGTGGCCACCGACATCGCCGCGCGCGGCGTGCATGTCGACGGAATCGAGTTGGTGGTGCACATCGATCCGCCTGCCGAGCACAAGGCCTACCTGCACAGGTCCGGGCGAACGGCGCGGGCGGGCAACGCGGGTGACGTCGTGACCGTCGTCCTGCCCGAGCAGCGCAAGGACACAAACGCGCTGATGCGCCGCGCAGGCATCCGGGTGACCCCGCAGGAGGTCACCGTCGACTCGGCGGCCGTTCATGCGGTGGTCGGTGAACTGGCGCCCTATCGGGCTCCCGCGCCGAGGAAGGCGGTCACGCCGCACCCATCGCAGACCCGCCGTTCGGGCAGCGCCGGCCGCAGACGTGGCCGCCGGAGCTCCGGCCCCGCGCAGCGTTAATTATCGCAGCGGCACAACGGTTTTCGTGAACGGACCGGCTCGTGCTAATTTGGTCGTGTGGATGTTATTGGTACATCCCGCATTTGAAATGAGAGAAGAAAGTAAATGCCACAGGGAACTGTGAAATGGTTCAACGGGGACAAGGGCTTCGGCTTCATCACCCCTGACGACGGTGCGAAGGACCTCTTCGTGCACTACTCCGAGATCCAGGGGAGCGGCTACCGCTCACTCGAGGAGAACCAGCGCGTTCAATTCGAGGTTGGGCAAGGAGCCAAGGGGCCCCAGGCAATCGGAGTCTCTGCCGTCTAAAACACAGACTCGCGACAGTGGGCTGGTGCGTTGCTTCGCACCAGCCCACTGGACTTTTTCGTAGCCCGCGATGGGCGTGCTGCTTACCGGATTCCCGTTGCAGAACCCGCCGCAGTGGCCGCGCCGTGCGCCCCCATATCGGTCCCGGAATGCCCGTCGCCGCGCGGGAATGACGGATTGCTGAGCGCCGGAAGGGGAAGGGAACTCAAGTCCCGCCCGCCATTCTTTCGGATCCGAAATGGCGGCGTCGCAGCTACCGTTAGGCCCGCCTTAACTCCCCTCGTTGTCGGGCATTTTGCGGCTTCATGAGCAATCAAGTGGCAAATTAGGTCAGCAAATAAGCCCGCCCTCGGGGCGGCTTAAGCGCAGTGGTTAGCTGGCGTGGCTACAGCCGCATGCTCCCCGGTCTATGTACGCGAAAGCGCAGCTCAAGCCACATTGAATGCATATTCAACAAATGTCTTGTGCGCGAACTTACCCTTGGGTAATGTCCGGACCGGTGATGTTGCGAAGCATCGTTTCCAACAACTAGCAAAGGAGCGGTCGTGGAACTGGGCTTCCGTACGGGTAATCCTGGGGGGTTGGTAGATTCGCGTTTGACCTCGAAATTGGGCGGTATGGACCGTCGTACGCGCCAGCTAGAACCGCGTATTACCGCTGCGCGATTGCAGGCCGGGCGGCAAGCAATTCCGCCGATCGGCGCCGCTGTCATGACGCCCGACTTGGTGGGCGGTGCGTGATGTCGTTGTTGGTCGCAGCTCCGGAAATTGTTGATGCCGCGGCGTCGGACCTGGCCGGTCTGGGCTCGACGATCAAATCTGCCGTCGCGACCGCGGCGGGTCCCACCACGGAGGTGTTGGCTCCGGCCGGTGACGAGGTATCGGCGGCGATCGCAAAGCTCTTCGGCGGGCATGGTCAGTGGTACCAGGCGCTCAGTGCGCGGGCCGCGGCGTTTCACGATCAGTTCGTACAGGCCTTGAGCGCCGGGTCGGCCTCGTATGCGGCCGCGGAAGCGGCGAATGCGGCGCCGTTGCAAAAGGTTGAACGTGAGGTGCTGGGCCTCGTCAGTGCACCCACGCAGACGCTGTTGGGGCAACCGCTGATCGGCGCCGGGGCGTCGACTGGAGCGATCGGCGCCGGGGAGGCCCGCGTGGCGGCGACCATCTCGGCGGCCGCCCGCTCGCCGCTTGTCCTGCAGCAGGGGCTGACCACCGTCGCCGGGTCCGTCCAGACCGGTGTCGCCAATCTGGCCGGAAGCGCCGGCGCCTCCGGGCTCAACCTGGGCGCGCTGCCCGGGCCGATTGGCCCGTGGGCCAATGTGATCACCGGTGCCTGGACCAACCTTCAGCAGATCGGCGCGGAAATGCAGGCCGATCCGCTGCCGATCCTGGCGCAGGTGGTCCACAACCAGATCGCGTTCGCCAGCAGGGCCGGTAGCGATCTGTCGCTGATCTGGAGTGGCGGCCTGCAACCTCTCCTGCAACAGATGCCGCAGAATCTGCAGACGCTGTTCACCAGCATCGCAGCCGGTAACATCAGCTCTTCCGTCAACACCTTCAACACCGGGATCCTGGTCTCGTTGATACCGACGGCAGGCTCGCTGGTCGACCTTCTCCAGATTCCCGGCCTGATATCGCAGAACTTCACCAACGTGCTGTCCCAACAGCTGCCGAGCATCGGGCTGGAACTTCTGCTTGCACCATTGGGTATCTCGTTCGGCACGTCCCAGGCGGTGGCCGACACCATGCAGGCCGCCGTGGATGCGTGGAACGCCGGGCAACCGCTGGTGGCGTTGTCCGATGTGCTGAATGTGCCCGCCGCCGGCACCGGCGCGTTCCTCAACGGATACGCGTCGACGTTCGACATCTCGTATGCCGGGCTCTTGACGTCCGCCGAAAGTCCTTTGGGTGCCGGTCTTGTCGACACCATGCTGGTGCAGATCCCGCAGTCCATCGCGACGACGCTCGCCAACGGCGGGACGCCGGCCACGTGGACGGACAACTTCAACGACCTGTCGGCGATAATCAACTCGGGCCTTTCGCCGTTGTTCTAGCCGGCGCGCCGGGCCGGTGGAGAGCGGCGAATCGTCACGTGACGGAATGGGGTCGCATAGACCTTCTGCGGCCGGCGGTGGGCGAGTGCGTCCGGCCGGCGGGAACCGACGCCTCGGCGGTCCCATCGCTCCGCGCGCGGGTGGCATGCGATCGGTCGGCCACGAAAATGGCCATGCGTTGGCCGGGGCTCGCAGCGGTTACGGTCGTGGGTCGCGCGGTCCGGTGCGCGGCGGCCCGGACTGAATGACCGTGCGCACCAAGCCAATTCGTCACAGTGACGTATTGGGGGTCGTGCGGTGGGCAGAAGCAGGAAGGGCTCGCCGGGTCGCGACGGGTGGCCCGGCCGGCCGTCACGGTTCCGGTTGGGTCCACATCTGTCGATGGTCGGTCGAGCGGACGGACGGTGCCGTCGGTTGAAAGCGTGCGATTGCGGGCGGAAGGCGATGTCGACGAGCCATGCTCGCGGTGGTCGATCGTCCAGTGCGGGTGCGCCACCGAGTCGCCGGGCCGCCAGCTGCGGTTGAGTTATGCCGATAAGCGACATTATGTCAAGTTAAGTCCGCCGTATTCATCAGGAATCAGGGATAGCCTCCACCCCGCTCGGCGGGCGGCTCGGAACGCCGTCGTGAAGCCGGCACCTCCAGGCCTGGGCTGGCAGCTGGCCGGGCCCTAAGGTTGTAGGTAATAACGGGCGACGAGCACTATCCTTTGCGGCTGCTTATTCCCGGCCGTTGCGATCAACGGCGTCGTCTCATGTTCGAGTCGTGTCGCATCGAAGATCACTGCATCGCCGATCCCCAATATGACTGGCGTCTTCTCGATCAAGAGGTTACCGGTAAACGACTACATATCGTATTGCTGCCCAACGCTTTTCATCGCTATTTGTCAGTTCCCTGCTGGTGATACGGGTGGGTGACCGATCGGAGCTCCAGTCGCGGGATTCCTGCGAAGTCGGCGGGATTGCACGTGTATAGCGGCACCGCATGTGCGATTGCGCTGGCTGCGATGAGTGCGTCGTATGCTCGCGCAGCCGGCTTGCGCCCCGACGCGCGCAGTGCGGCCGCTACGCTGCCAAATGCTCGGGCGCAGTCGCCATCGAACGGAAGTACGTCAAAGTCCGCCTCGGCCTGCTGGAGGTGTTGTTGGCGGGCACTGCGCTCGGCATCGTCGCGCGAGACGTGCGGACCTACGGAAAGCTCGGCCAGCGTTATCGCGCTAATCACCGATTCGTCGGGGAGCTCGGTTGGGTCGGATATCTGGCCTAGCAGGATCACTGTGGAGGTATCCAGCATCCCGCGGTCCTGGGCTTCCGTCACAGCGACGGGTCGATCAGGTTGTCGATGTCGTGCCGGAGGGCGTTCGGGTTTACCTGTGGAAGAGTCTTACGGCGACGAATCAGTTCCGCTGGGCCGGCGCTGGAACGAGGCAGAGGGCGAAGCTCTGCTACCGGCGTGCCGTCCCGGGTAATGACGATGCGCTCACCGTGCTCCACGCGCCGCAGAACTTCTCCTCCGCTGTTCCGGAGTTCGCGCACCGTCACTGTGTCCATACACGCCAGTGTATCACCGGTGAGACGGTGGCGCGGAAGGCGCGACCTGCGCCAACTGGTCCTGCCCGTCTGGGATGACACGGAGCTGGTATGACACGGAGCTGGTATGACTACGGGATGCGGCCTGCCGCGTCGGTGACAAGGGCGTTGCCGTTGCGCCCAATGCAATATCCTCGATATCGCTAGAGGTCACTAACTCCGAGTTTAGAACTGGATCAACCAGTCACAGAATGAGATTGGCCAACCGTCTGAGCCGTCATGCAAACGTCAACTGCGCGTATCCACCTTTCAAATCATGCCCAGCACAACAGTATTCATGTCAGATAGCGGGGTGGATACGTCGAACTGATGCCTAACTCGTTGTCCGGCATAACATTCCGATGAGCATCGCGACAGCAGAGTATTGATCGGCTCCGGATTGCGCCCGTTCAACTAGCGGTGTTTCCCCACGTGTCTTGAGCAACACGGAAGAACCATAGACACAAGATCAGAACGATATTTATACCGAAAATCAACCACACGCCGGGAACCACAGCTCCAAAAAGCCAGTATGTACCACCCCATACTAGCGCAAATAGAAGCAGGAAAGCGGCGGTAACGAGCGCGCCCTTCGCTGCACGCTTTCTCCAGTCGCTAGAATTAGCTATGTTCGCCTCAACGATGTCTAATAGATCCCAAATCACGTATGCACCGAATATAAGTAGTAGCATTAACGCCATCCGCTCTTCTCGGACATCAAGAGCAGGAGGGCTTGGGTTGTCTTTGCCCGGCAAGCTGAGCTGTATACCCATCGCGAAATACAAGACAACCACAACAACTGAAGCCATGAACTGGGCAAATCGTGGCGAGCAGAAATTCATCGAGCCAACAGGTTTGCGCTCCGAATACACGGCCGTCCGGTTTTTGTGGAATCCGATCCAGCTCAAAATGATCACCGATCCGACCAATGCAATTGTGGACCAATCGGCGCAGCTGAACTGACTTAGATCCGCCGCGTTAACCCGCATACCGAGATCTGTTGCAACCACGGCATAAAGAAGGTCGAGCAAAGTTATTTGATCCGGCTGGTCCTGTTGATCGACCATCTCATCGTCCCCATCAGCATCTGTAGCATCGTCCGTGGACACGCAGATAGCATACCAATATCGCGCGTCATATGTAAGAATCAAGTTGCTGTCAGATCCAGACACTAATTTGCGTCGTGAGAGGCCAGTCGCGACGTGAAATCGATCTCCGCAGGTACCCGGCTTGTCAGGTAGTGGCGCGTGATTCTCGTCCGGTGGATCCTGCCAATTTCTGCTTACAACACGAATGGGTTTGGTAGGAGTTCCCGCATGGTGAAAACACGATCGCGTTGACAAATGATGACGAGGCATTCTGGATATAATTCGGTCAGCCATTGACGGCATATTCCACACGGAACCATGGAGGTAATAGGGGCATCACTGTCAGCATCAGGAAAATGCAACGCTAGTGCGCGAACCGTGCCGACGTCGGCTATCTTTGCGTTGGCCAGGGCGATGCGTTCCGCACAAACTGTGGCACCGAAGGTTGCGTTTTCAATGTTCGCACCGACAAAAATTTTATCGTCGACCTGAACCGCGGCGCCGACTCGAAAATGTGAATACGGAGCATAGGCGCGCAGAGCCACTGCACCGGCAGCCTCGCAAAGACGATGCGCATCTATGCTGGGGTCGCGCCGCAACAGGTCCGACTCTGAGGTGTGTGTCGCAGCCAACTCATCGCTTTGACCATCTCGAGGGTCCTTATTCATCATTACTTCCGACGATCGTGGCTCGTTGGATGACGTCCAATGGGTGAACTGCCCGAGAACTAGCTGCGCCGGCCCCGCCGACAAGTGAACGCCTCATGATCATAATCTGCAAAGATACCGCCGTTCGGAGTTTTGGCGTATCGGCTTGAGATCAAGCCAACTGGGTGCCGAGGCCTTGCCCCACGAAGCTGAGCGGCGCGCCCGGAACGTAATACCCCGCGCCGCGCCGCTATATCAGGCCCAGCCAAGCCGCGGACGAGCGGAAGGTCTCGATCCCCCTTTGCGCACGCGCCACCAATCGTTGGTCCCTGACTTAAGGTGAGCGACTAGTCGCCATTACGGAAATGACAACTTAACTGAGACACATACGAGCACCGTAGTCTCAGTGAGCTTGGCATTTTCGGAGCTCGCGGATGACAACGCGACCACCCGGCATGAAATAGCTGGGTCAGGCTACAGGCCGGATGGCACGACCTTGCCGTTTACCGTTACCTCGACCTGGCCGGTTTTCTGGTTGTACTCGACCTTGCCGTGCTCGAAGGTCGTTACGAGTAGATCGCCGACGGCGTTCTGATCGCTGGTTGGGAAACCCAGCGGACCCGCCGAACCATTAGTGCCGGTGACCTCAGGTGTGCCGTCCGGACCGCGTGGGACATTCCAGGCTTCCCGGATCATGCCCAGGGTGATATATGCGGGCGTGCCGGCCGCGGCGTTCCTGGCGGTGATCACGCCGCCCTGAAACTGCTGGAATACCAGGCCACTCTCCCGTGTCCCCGCGTTGCGGTCACCCGTCAGCGGCTTGCCGAGAGCGTTCTTCTGAGCATCGGTTGCCGACAAGTACTTGGCGGCGATCGGGCCGGTCAAAGTCACTTCCACGTCACCCACCCCGGTGAGCTTCACCTCGGCGGGCTGCGCTGGTGTGCTGGACGTGGAGATGGTGTTCCCCCCGACCTGAGGTGGTGGCGACGCGTCGACGCTCTTGCCATTGCTGCAGCCGACGCTGATCAGCGCGACGGCGGCCACGCCGACGACGGCCGGGTGGCGGTATGCGATCGTTCCCATGGGTTTCCTCCTCGCGTCGTGCTGTGGTGTGGGTCGAGTTGCAGCTGACCCCCGCTTCGGCGGTGCTAGCGTGCTGTGCCCAGCGTCGACGTGTAGTAGGTGACGCCGTTCATCGTTTGTCGATCGTCGTCGGATTGCGCGATCGCCCCCAACCCGTGGCCGGCGAGCAGCTCGGCCATTGGCGTTGCGACCGATGTCCAGCCGCGCGCGTCAAGGTACGCGGAGACGTCGTGGCGCTCGCCCTCGAACGCGATCACGTCGAAGTCGAGTTCGAAGTCGTGCTCGCGCCACTTGGCCGTCGCCTCCCGCATGCGTTCGCGCGCTGCGTTGGGGTCCATGTCGGCGGTATTCGGCACGGCCTCGCTTCCGAGGCGGCTGCCTGGCGCGCTGAGTGCCGTGACGGCATCGAGCAGTCGATCCTGAGCCTCCGGTGCCAGATAGCCGAACAGACCTTCGGCGATCCACGCCGTGGCCTTGCTGGTGTCGAAGTCCGTCGTCTTCAGCGCTATCGACCAGTCCTCGCGCAGGTCGGCTGCGACCGGGCGGACATCGACTTTCGGTTCGACACCGAGTTGGGCCAGCGTCGTGGCTTTGAACTTAATGACGGCCGGCTGATCGATTTCGAATACCGTCATCCCTGTCGGCCAGTCCAGTCGATAAGTACGAGCATCCAGGCCCGAGGCGAGAATGACGACTTGGCGGATGCCCGCCGCCGCAGCGTCGGCACAGAATTCATCGAAGTACGCCGTTCGGGCCGCAATCGATGCAGGCATCTGTGCCAGACCCCATGGGCTGCCCTCGACGTCGAGATCCGAGGCGACCAGCTCACCGGTGGCCCAGCGGGTCAGAAAGTTCACCCCGACCGCGCGCACCAATGGCTCGGCGAATACGTCGTTGATGGTCCCGTCCCTGGTGGCGACGGCTCTTGCCGCGGCCGCCATCGTGGCCGTGGCTCCCACGCCGGTGGCCGGATCCCAGGCGCCATCGTTGGGCGGTGTCATCGTCGGTCTCCGAAAGTCGTCTGGAGACGGTACGACCAGCTGTCCTGGCGCTCCCCCTTCAGCACGGCGTACCTTCCCGGACCGGCGCACCAATGCCGATGCCTCATCGGAACTACTCCGACCAATGATGCCAGCAGACAACTGGATTCTGGCAGCGAGCAGTTCCAGCACCGTGGTAGTGCCTGGGCCTCGTCCACCCGCCTCGCGCACGGCGGCGCACGGCGTGTCGGCCGGCGGAGCCCAGATCGCCGGTGGCGCAACGCTAGAGCCAAGACCCATGACAGCTCCTTCCATCAACGAGCTGGAGAGGCCAGCAGGAAAAAGTTTCTGGCTTGCGGTTGACTGTCACTCGACCGCGGGAGGCGCCCGCGAGAGGCGACCGCGGGAGGAAAGGCCATGCCCACCATCACCACCTCGGACGGTGTCGAGATCTTCTACAAGGACTGGGGCTCGGGCCAGCCGATCGTCTTCAGTCATGGCTGGCCGCTGACGGCCGACGACTGGGACGCGCAGATGATGTTCTTCCTGCACCACGGCTATCGGGTGATCGCGCACGACCGGCGCGGACACGGCCGATCGGAGCAGACCGGGGACGGCAATGACATCGAGCACTGGGTGGCCGACCTGGCCGCGTTGACCGAGCAACTCGACCTGCGCGAGGCCGTCCATATCGGGCACTCCACCGGCGGTCCTGAGGTGGCCCGCTATGTGGCCCGTCACCAAGAGCGAGTCGCCAAGGCGGTACTGGTGTCCTCCCCGACGCCGACCATGCTGCAGACCGAGAGCAATCCCGGCGGGCAACCCCAAGAGTGGTTCGACGCGGTGCGGGCGGGCATCCTGGGAAATCGATCGGAATTCTTCCGCGCGGTGCCCGAGGGTCCGTTCTACGGATTCAACCGACCCGGGGTGGAGCCGTCCGAGGCGGTCATTGCGAACTGGTGGCGACAGGGCATGTCCGGCAGCGCCCACGCTCACTATGAGACCGTGTCTGCCTGGCTGCTGGACTACACCGAGGATCTGCGCGCGATCACCGTCCCCGTCCTGGTGATGCACGGCGATGACGATCAGATCGTTCCCTTCACCAGCTCGGTACCCCGAGTGCTCGACCTACTTCAGAACGGCGTGTTGAAGAGCTATGCCGGCTACCCCCACGGCATGTTGACCACGCACGCAGATGTCCTCAATCCGGATCTGCTCGCGTTCATCGCGTCCTGATCGCAATCAACGATGCGGTGTGGGTGCCGGATCTAGCCGCGGAGTAGCGTCCTGCGATTGTGCAGCTTGCTCTGACACCCGACGGCAAGTGGGATATCGCGACGTCCGACCTGGTGTCGGCGGCGAGCGCGGCCGGGTTCGACTCAGTCGGCATCAACGCTGAGCGGGTCGACGCGGCCGCCATCGAGGCATATGCCGCAACTGGAGTGCGCTGCCACGAACTGCTCGCCTTCATAGTCGGCGACGACGAATCCGCCACCATGGCAAACGCCGAGCAGTTGGCTGACCGCGCGAAGACCATCGGCGCGGACTGGGTGCTGACGGTGTTCACTGACAAGGCGCCAGCGGAGCGAATTCGACGCTGCGCCAGGATCTTCGACGATGCCGGTGCTGGTATTGCGGTGGAATACACACCGCTGGGCGCAATTCCGACGATCAGCGACGGCATGGAGTATGTGCTGGCCGCGGGCAAGACGGCGCGGGCCGGGCTGATGATTGACTCGTGGCACTTCTGCTTCAGCTCCAACACGTGGGAGGACCTGTCGGCGGTGCCGCTGGACGACATCGCCTACGTTCAGTTCGCCGATGCACTGGAACCTGAGTATCCAGACCGGATGATCCGCGAAAGCCTGCACCGCCGCGCCTTGCCCGGCGAAGGTGTTCTCGAGTTAAACCGTTTCGCCACAACGCTGCTGGACCGCGGCTGGGACGGTACGGTCAGCGTCGAGGTGCTCAGCGCGCAACTGCGCGACCTACCCGTCGACGAGCTAACCGGACGCATGTACACCACGACTGCCACGTACTGGAGCTGAGACATCAGCGCGTCGCATGTGACCGCACCCCGTTGCGCACGACTTTGACCGGGCGGTGGAGTGGTTCACTGAATACTGAGTTCGCCAACGACACCCGCTTAAAGGAGACATCGTGCGCCTATTTAAAAGAAAGAAGCGCGCCGCACGAACGGACACCGATGACGAGAGGGTCTTCTACTCCACCCCTTTTGGTGACACGAAAGACGGCAATCAGAGGTTGTTTTTGCTTGAACGTGAAGGCGTGCAGTACTTTCCGGTCTTTCGCACCATGGAATCGATGCGAGAGTTCTATGACAGATCGAACCGGGCGGCGTACATGATAATTGAGGGTGACATCAAGAGCGTGATAGATACGACCCGGTCCATTGACCTGATGAAGAACTTCGGAATCGTCATTGAGCCGTTGAGCGAACATCCGGTTGAGATCATGCCCAACTCTTGACAGCCGACCGCCCAAGTCGACCAGCTGCTGGGTGCTGCTACGCCGCTTCGGCTCGCCGTCCCCGGAGTTCCCCAGACATCGACCGGCGGCAGGGCGCACAATTGTGCAATGCAGCTACGTGATGTCATCACCGTCGCACAAACCCCAGCGCTCCCGTCCCGGGCGTCGACGTCAACGCGGGAGGCCTGAACATGAGTGAGCCCGCGCCGCGCGTCCTGAACGGTCTGTCGGACATCCGCGCGTTCTTCCACACCAACAAGGTGCCCCTGTACTTCATCTCTCCCACACCGTTCAACCTGCTGGGCGTCGACCGCTGGATACGAAACTTCTTCTACCTCACCTACTTTGACTCTTTCGAGGGCACGCACTCGCGCGTGTTCGTGCCCCGGCGGCGGGACCGCCGCGATTTCGACTCCATGGACGAGGTGTGCAGCCACCTGCTGTCCGATTCCGAGACGCTCGAGTTCATCGCGGGCAAAGGCCCCGGCGGCAAGTGCTGCTTTGTGATGATGAACGAGGAAATCCAGGCCCTCGCGCGGTCGGCGGGCCTCGAGGTCATGCACCCGCCGATCGAGCTGCGCAATCGGCTGGGCTCCAAGATTGTCATGACGCGCCTGGCCGACGAGGCGGGGGTGCCCAGCGTGCCCAACACGATCGGGCGGGCCGGCTCGTACGACGAGCTGCTGGAGCTCGCACAAAACGCCGGGTTGGGCGATGACCTCGTCATATCGATCGCCTATGGCAATGCCGGCAGCGGGACGTTCTTCGTCCACGGGCAGCAGGACTGGGACAAGAACGCCGGCGACCTGGTCGGGCAGGACCTCAAGGTGATGAAGCGGATCCGCAATGTGGAGGTGTGCCTCGAGGGCGCCGTGACCCGCCACGGCACCGTGGTTGGGCCCGCGATGACCAGTCTCGTCGGTTACTCGGAGCTGACGCCGAGCCGGGGCAGCTGGTGCGGCAACGACATCTGGCACGAGGTGCTGCCGCCCGCACAGACACATGCCGCGCGGGAAATGGTGACGAAGCTGGGCGACGTCATGCGCCGCGAGGGTTACCTCGGCTACTTCGAGGTGGACCTGCTGCACGACCTCGACTCCGACGAGCTCTACCTCGGCGAGGTGAATCCGCGCCTCAGCGGCGCCAGCCCGATGACGAACCTGACCGCCGAGGCCTACGCCGACATGCCGCTGTTCCTTTTCCACCTGCTCGAGTACATGGACGTGGACTACGAGCTCGACATCGACGAGATCAACACGCGCTGGGAGCGCGGCTATGGCGAGGATGAGGTCTGGGGCCAGGTGATACTCACCGAGACCTCGCCCGATATCGAGATCTTCACCGCGACGCCACGCACCGGGGTCTGGCGCATCGACGACGACGGTCGGGTCTCCTTCTCGCGGACCGCCAACGATTGGGCCACGCTGCTCGACGGGTCCGAGGCCTTTTACATGCGGGTCGCGGCTCCCGGCGACTTGCGTTCCGAGGGCGCCCAACTCGGCGTGCTTGTCACCCGCTCACATCTGCAGACGGACGACTACCAGCTCAGCGAGCGCTGCCAGCGCTGGGTCAAGGGCATGAAGGCGAAGTTCGTCTCGACGCCCCTGACGCCCGCCGCGCCGATCGTTTCTCGGCTCGTCGCGCGCGCGTGAGCGCCCCGGCCGGCATCTCACTGGACAACTGGCTGTCGCCGCCCTACCTGCAGTGGTCGTTCCAGCATGTCGAGGACATGGTGCCGACCGCGCTGATCTCGCGCGGGACCGGCCCGGTCGCTGCCATCCCGCCGGCCACCGCTCCCCTCGCGGAGATCCCGGTGACCAACACCGACGGGGCGGCCACGAGCGTCGGCGCGGTGATGGCGGCCACCGCGACCGACGGGTGGGCCGTCGCCCATCGCGGGTCGATGGTGGCCGAGGAGTACCTCAACGATCTCAAAGCCGACACCCGGCACCTGCTCTTCTCGGTGAGCAAATCGCTGGTGGGGGCCGTCGTCGGCGTGCTGCACGGGGCCGGTGCGATCGAGCTTGAAGCGCCGGTCACGAACTACGTTCCGGCCCTTGCGGATTGCGGCTACGCGGGTGCGACGGTGCGCCACCTGCTGGACATGAGGTCCGGCATCGCCTTTTCGGAAAACTACGGCGACCCGTCCGCGGAAATTCATCTGCTCGACCAGGCGATGGGCTGGGCGCCCAGGCGCAGTCCGGACGCCCCCGCCGGCCTGCGCGAGTTCCTGCTCACCTTGCGGCAGAAGTCGGCTCACGGCGGCCCGTTCGAATATCGTTCGTGCGAAACCGATGTGCTCGGCTGGATCTGCGAGGTCGCCGGCGGCCGGCGGATGCCGGGACTGATGTCGGAGCTGCTGTGGAGCCGCATCGGCGCCCAATGCGACGCCACCATCGGTGTAGACCCCGCCGGCACCGGATTTTTCGACGGCGGCATCAACGCCTGCCTCACCGACATGATCCGATTCGGCGAGCTGGTATTGCGCGACGGCGTCTCGCTCACCGGCGAACAAGTGGTGCCGGCGGCGTGGATCGCCGACACGCTCCACGGCGGCCCCGACTCGCGCCAGGCGTTCGCCGCGTGCCCCGAGGACACCGAACTACCCGGCGGGATGTACCGCAACCAGGTGTGGCTCCCCTACCCCGGCAACAACGTGGCCTTGTGCCTGGGCATGTGCGGCCAGATGATCTACATCAACCGCGAGACCGAGATGGTCGCCGCCAAATTGTCCAGCCAGCCGCATTCCCACGAGCCGCACATGCTGGACACGCTGCGCGCCTTCGATGCGGTGGCACACGAACTGGCTGGGATCGCAAGCTAGTCCGAAGGCCCTGTAGCGTGACGGCCGTGAAATCTTCCCGGGTGTCCCACTCCGTCGCGCTCGCGGCCTGTGTTGCGGCCAGCGTCATGCTCGTCACGCCGGGCACGGCCACCGCCGCCGGCTCCTGCCCCACCGCGGCACCGCCGAACGGCGGGGCGCCGGACTGGACGCTGGCCGGAACCACGGGCAGCGTCGCGGTCACCGGGTCCACGGATACGGCGGCTCCGCGCGTGAGCGTGACGGCACCCTTCAGCGTGGCCCAGACGCAGGTGCACACGCTGCACGCCGGAGACGGCGCAACGGTCCCGAGCACGGCGAAGGTTTCCGTCTGCTACATGGGCGTCAACGGACGCGACGGGTCCGTGTTCGACAGCAGCTATGACCGCGGCGCCGCGGTCGACTTCCCCCTCGGCGGGGTCGTGCCCGGGTTCCAGAAGGCCATTGCGGGACAAAAGGTCGGGTCCACGGTCGCCGTCGCCATGACGTCGGCGGACGGCTATCCCGACGGTCAGCCCAGCGCCGGCATCCGGCCGGGCGACACGCTCGTCTTCGCGATCAAGATCCTGAACGCCGCCGGCTGAGCCGCTACCTCTGCCGCGTGAACACGACCCGCTCTGCTCTGCGCCGGTCGACTGGCTGCGGCTGGCGTCGCTGGCGCGCCCACCATGCTCGCAACGCCTGAGCGTCAATCGGGGTCGTCGGGTCGTCAAAAGGCGATGGGGCGGTGTACATGGCGCCTTCGTTCTGCGGATTATAGACGAGCACGTTCACTATTAGCTATGAGCTTACTATGCGTGGCGAAGGAACGCCAGCGTCTACTAAGCGATCTGTTGAGGCCACGTCGGGATCAGCTCGCCGGCGGTACCAGCGGCGGACGGCAAACGTTGGCGCCCGGATCCCACCACCAGCCGTTGTCGCATGCCAGCGGCTGCGGCCCGACACCCAGCGGCCGGCACACATTGGCCGTCGGGTCCCACCACTGCCCCGGGTCGCATGCCAGCGGCTGCGGCCCGACACCGAGCGGCCGGCAGACCTTGCCGGTCGGGTCCCACCACTCGCCGTCCGCGCAGTCGGCCCTGCTCACCGCCGGCGTCGCGATCGTCACGGCGGCCATCGATGCCAACGCCGCCAAGGCGGCGGGAACGAGACGGCGAACGAACGTTCTCATGGCAAGCCTCCCCCGTGTGGCATATGGATCATCGAACCGAGCCCGGCCGTGCAGGTCAATAGGTCCGGGGCGGCTACCGTCGAGTTCGTGACGACCGAAACCGACCCCGCGGCCGACGAAGCCGAGATTCGACGGCTCATCGACGAGCTGGCCGGCGCCCTTCGGGCCCACGATCTCGATGCGGTCATGTCGATCTACGCGTCCGACGTGGTGTCCTTCGACATCGAACCACCGCTCCGGCATGTTGGTGGGCAGGCAAAACGGAAGAACTGGGAACGCGTGTTCGCGGCATACGAGTGCCCCCTTGAGTACGAGGTTCGCGAGCTGGCCGTCACCGTGGGCGAGGGCGTGGCGTTCGCCCACAGCCTCAATCGGCTCAGCGGCACGCTGCGCACCGGTGTGGCCACCAACGGTTTCTGGGTGCGGGCGACGATGTGCCTTCGCAAGCTCGGCGGCCGCTGGGTCATTACGCACGACCAGGTGTCGGTTCCCCTGGATTTGGCGACCGGCGCAGCGCTGGTGAATCTGGAGCCCTGACCAGGCATTGGCAGTCCATGGCAGTGTCCGGGGTGGCCCTGGCAGCGGCCGCTGAGCTTCGATTCGGGTGGGGTCGGCACCAAACGCTGTAGGGAGGAATGACCGTCATGGCACAGCTCGCGCTCCGGCAGGCCACGATCGAATACCAGGAATTCGGACCGAAGGATTCACCGCACGCGCCGGTGCTGTTCGTCCACGGGATCCTGGTGGACGGTCGACTGTGGCGCGAGGTCGCCGAAGGCCTGGCGCGGCGCGGTTTCCGCTGCATCGTGCCGACCCTGCCGTTGGGCTCGCACACCATCCCCGTCCGCGACGCCGGCGTGCTGTCCCTGCCCGGGGTCGCCGAGCTGGTCAACGACGTGATCGTCGCCCTCGGCCTTTCCGGCGTGACGCTGGTCGGTAGCGACACGGGCGGTGGGCTGTGCCAACTGGTCGTCGACGCCCACCCGGACCGGATCGGCCGGCTGCTCCTCACCAACTGCGACGCCTTCGACAAGTGCCCGCCCTTCCCGTTCGACGTCGCATTCGGCCTGCTTCGGGGCCCCACCTCGATCAAGGCGCTGATTCGACTCCTGCGGTCGCGCACGCTGCGCCACTCGCCGCTGGGCTTCGGCCTGCTCATCAAGCGGCCCGACCCGGACCTCACCTCCGCCTGGCTGCAGCCCTGCCTCACCGACTCACGCATCTGCCGCGACCTGGCGGCACTGCTGCGTCAGGTGGCTACCTTCGATCTCACCGATGTCGCCACCCGGCTGCCCCGTTTCACCAAGCCGGTCACGCTGGTGTGGGGCCAAGAAGACCGCTGCTTCACCCCGGGCCTGGGCCGGCGACTGGCCGCGTTGTTCAGCAACGCGCAGCTGATCGAAGTGCCCGACGCGAGAACCTTTGTCTCCCTGGATCGGCCGCACGCGGTGGTCGACGCGATCGCCGCGTTGAACGCGGTGACGGCGTAGTCGGAGGAATGCTCAACGGCTGACCCGGAAACGTTTGAGCCGCGCCGTCGTTCCGGAGACCAATTCGATTCGGCTCCTGGGCAATTGCAGGTGCGCCGCAAGCAACCGGGTGACGGCCTCGTTGGCCTTGCCGTCGACCGCGCGCTCCCGGACGTAGATCGTCAGCTCGCCGTCGGGACCGACCTCGACAAGGGGCCCCTTGCGGCTGCCGGGCTTGACCTTGACGACGACGGAGTCGGTCATGCCGCGTAAGGCTACCGATGACTTTCGGGCGCGCCACGAGTCAGACCTTTCGGAGCAAGACATTGACCGCAAAGGTGGATCCCATGCCCTCGGATAAAACTGCCCTACCCCCCATCGTCGACCACTCGACGTGGCGCGCGGCGCTCGACGAACTGCGCAAGCGCGAGAAGGCCGTGACCCGCGAACTTGACGCGGTCGCGGCCCAGCGCCGGCGCCTGCCGATGGTCGAGTTGCCCGACTACACTCTGATCGGCCCCGACGGCCCCATCCGTCTGGTGGATGTGTTCGCCGGCCGTGCGCAGCTCATCGTCTACCACCACATGTGGTCGGACGGCGCCGAATGGCAGTGCGGCGGGTGCACCGGCTTCACGTCGCAATTCACCCGACTGGAGTTCCTCGACAACTACGACGCCCGGTTCGTCATCGTCACCAACGGACCGATCGAGGAGGCACTCGCCTACAAGCGCAAGGTCGGCAACCGCATGGAGTGGTACTCCGCGTCGGAGAGCACGTTCGGCGCCGACATGGACGCGCCTCCCGGCGGGGGCTTCGGGGTCAATGTGTTCCTGCGTGACGGCGACACCGTGTATCGCACGTGGCACACGAACGGGCGGGGCACCGAGCAACTCAGCCATTCGTTCGGGCTGATCGACATCCTGCCGTGGGGCCGGCAGGAGGAATGGCTCGATTCCCCCGAAGGCTGGCCCTCCCGCCCGACATACTCGGGCTGGCTCGACTCCCCCGACATCGCCCGAGCCTACGGACCCAGGGACAACTCATGACCGCCACCGCCGAACGCTACGTCGCCACCCGCACGATGGCCGCGACGCCGACGCAGATCTTCGCCGTCCTCGCGGACCCGTCTCACCACTGCAACACCGAACCCACCGACTGGGTCCGCGACGCGGTGGACGTCGCACCGATCACCGGCGCCGGACAGATGTTCGCGATGAACATGTTTCTGGACCGGGCCGGCGGTGACTACGTCGTCCACAACCTGGTGAACGTGTTCGAGAAGGACCGCGTGATCGGCTGGATGCCCGGCCAGCTCGACGAGGCGGGCAAGCACCGCCCCGGCGGGTGGTTCTGGCGCTACGACCTCGCCCCGAACGGGGACCGCACCGACGTCACCCTCACCTATGACTGGAGCGGCACGCCGCAGGATTTCCGCGACCAGGTGGGCACGATGCCCATCTTCGGTCCGGACTACCTGGAGCAATCGCTGGCGGCCCTCGAGCGGTCGATTGTGCACTGATCCTCCGCTTTCACGGCGCGAATGATTCTGGCGCGTCACATATTCGGTCGTCGAAAAACACGAGCGTACATCAGACTTGCATTCCAAATTATTCGCCCGAAGCATTCCTCCGGTCGAATAGCAGCATTCGTCGTAATCAGCGTGCGATCCGGGTTTAGTTTGGTAAATCTCGATGACCAACCCGGAAGGCAATCAATGAATTGGTTGGCGGCGTGGTGGCGACAGCCCGACCACTTCGACTGGCTGACCGGCTACCTGCAAGCCCACGGTCTGAGCGCCAACACCCGCCGGGTCCTGGCGGGGGTTTCTGCGTCGCTGGCGCTGTGGCCGGTCAACGTGCTGTGGGGTCAGACCCCGTTTTATCCGCGTGTGGCGCTGACCGTCTCCACGCTCGCCGGCCTGGTCGGGCTGGGCATGGCGTTGGTGTGGTTGTCCCGGTGGCCCACGCGGCGCCAATCGATCGTGTTCGCGATGACCGGCAGCGCGAGCGTGGCCGCCGGCTGCCTCTGGCAGACCGAGCCGATCGTCGCGCTGATGGCGTGCTCGGCTTTAGCCGTTCCGGGTGGCTACGTCGCGTTTTTTCACACCGGCCGGTATATGGCTTTGAACTTTTGCCTGGCCGGTGCGGTGGGCGCCTTCGAAGTGGTGCGCCTCGTCTTCGCCGGCGATGCGACACTGGCCTTCACCGGTTACTTTCTCGTGCTCGAACTCAACGTGATCGTGCCATTCGCCATCCAAATCGTCGTGCGGGCGCTGGGCGTCGATTTATTGCGCGCCGATCGCGACCCGCTGACCGGCCTGTTGAATCGGCGGGCCTGCGACCGCGCCGTCATCGGGCGGATTCTCGCCGGCAGCGACCACATGTATCTGGCCGTGGCCATGGTCGACCTTGACCGCTTCAAGGCGGTCAACGACAGCCAAGGGCACGCCGCCGGCGACAAGGCGCTTGTCGCGGCGGCCCGGGCGCTCACGGCCGCCTGCCTGGACACCTCGGTCATCGGTCGCGTCGGCGGGGAGGAATTTCTGATCGCCGACGTCGTCGCGGCAGAACCGCCGCACGGGTGGGGTCATCGGCTCTGTCGCGCCGTGGCGGCGATCCCCGCCCCGGTGACGGCCAGCGTGGGAACCGCGACCCTGCCGTTGCGCAGCGTGGGCTGCGACGACGCCGAGCGTGCGTTCCGTCAGCTGGTCGCCGAGGCCGACACCGCCATGTACGAAGCCAAGCGATGCGGCGGAAACCGGGCGCGGCACCACTGCGCCGCGGTGGCCCCGACGTCCTGACGGGTACCGCCGTTCGCGGAGCTACGCCGGAACGAGCCGCCGCCGCCGGGCACGGAGCGCGTTCTGCTTCCCCGCGCCGACGATCTCCTTGAGCGTGGCGAACAGCCGGTCGGGCCTGTCGCGCAGCGTGCGCGCCGCGGCCCGGAACACGAGTCGATTCGTGAACAACTGCGAGGGACGGACGTCATGGTTGAGCACACCGAGAAGCATCTGTTTCGGTGCGGGCTCGGCGGCGACCTCCTTCATCAGGCGCGTTCTGAACGGTGTCGTGGCGCCCGGCATGCCGAAATCGTTTGCAAACCAATGCATCTCATAGGCATCGTCGTCGCGCCACTGCCACCAGCGCCGCATGGCCTCGTCGGGACTGGTGTCGCCCAGCCCCTCCTCGATCGAGCGGGCCAGCCGGCGCGCCTGGCGGAACGCGTCGCCGATCCCCTGCCCCGGGGACGGATCCTTGAAGTGGCCGGCGTCGCCGACGAGCACCCATCCGGGGCCGGCGGCCTCGCGGAAGTAGCCGTGCCAGTTCGTCAGCACCCGAATGGGGCCGACGCGTCGACCGCCTCCGACCACCTCCGCAAGTTCGGGCCAGGCCCGCAGGCCGGCAGTGAAGTTGGCGTCTCGGTTGGCGTGGAACTCGGCTTGTTTCGCCATATCGATCGCGATCGCGGCCATGTAGAGGTCACCGTCGGTGGGCCCGGCGAGGAAGCCCAGATCGCCCCGGCGGCCGAGCCGTGCGTGTCCCTCGCGGTCGCGCACGCCCTCGAAATACGCCCAGGCAAACATCTTTCCGGGAGCCGCGACGTGATATTCGCGGGCACCGGCCAGCGCCGCGATCGTCGAATGGCGCCCGTCGGCGCCGACCACCAACCGTCCATGGATGGGGCCGCCGGCCGTCTCGACACCGGTCACGCGCCCGTCCTCGGTGATGAGGTTTGTCACGCGCAAGCCGGTGCGAACGTCGGCGCCGGCCGCGGCCGCCGCGTCGACCAGCAAGGCGTCCAGCGTCACACGCCGAATGCACACGCCGCGCGGGGTCGTGATCGTGGGATCGACCGTGGCCTCGATTCGCACCGCATCGTCGATCACCATCGTCATGCGATCGAGCGAGACCGCGCCGGCGGCCATCACCGCGTCCAGCACGCCCAGTTCCTCGAGCACCTGCACGCCCGAAGGCTGAATGATGTGGGTCGACGGGGTGTCCGACGGAAAGTGCGCACGGTCGACCAGGCAGACGCTCAAACCCCTGCGCGCGAGCATCGTGGCCAGCGGTGAACCGGCGCACCGCGCACCCACAACGACGACGTCGAATACCTTCATTCCGCTCCCGCAATCGCTCGACCAGCCTGAATCCGACCCTACCCGAATACTAAGGAAATAGTAAGAGGCTCTTAGATAAAGTTTAGATTATGGGCGGCCGCGCGCACACCACGCGGTGGGATACGCGCCCCGCCTGCGGCGAAACCAATTCGTCCGCAAGCTGTTTCGGCTCGCCGAGCGTCGTTGTTGACGATGCCGCTTCGCAGCGGGCGAGATCGCCACCCCCGGCGAGTAGGGTCAGCGCATGACCGTTCTGCGGACCCAGGTCTGTGTCGCCGGCGGCGGTCCCGCCGGACTCGTTCACGCTCTGCTGCTCGCCCGCGCCGGCGTCCAAGTCGTCGTGTGTGAGAAGCACAACGACTTCCTGCGCGATTTCCGCGGCGACACCGTGCATCCCACCACCCTGCGGATCATGGACGAGCTCGGGTTCATCGACGAGTTCCTGCGCCTGCCCCACACCAAGATCACGCGTGTCGCCTTCGACACCGACGGCTCGCTTCGGACCTTCGGCAACTTCAGCGTGCTGAAGCGGCTGGGCTTTCCGCAGCCCTACATCGCGCTGATGCCGCAGTGGGACTTCCTGGACTTCCTGGCCGAAAAGGCAAGCGCCTACCCGGAATTCACGCTGATCCGCAACGCCGAGGTCAAAGACCTGATCTTCGACGGCGAGCGAGTCGCCGGGGTGCGCACGCCCGACCTCGAGGTGCGCGCGGAGCTGGTGGTCGGCGCCGACGGACGCAAGTCCGCCGTGCGGGACGCCGCGGGCATGACCATCGCCGCCGCGCACTCACCGATGGACGTCCTGTGGTTCCGGCTGAAATGGCGTCCCGGCGACCCCCAAGAGCTGTTCGGGGTGATCCGCAGGGGACTGCTGATGGCCATGATCTACCGGGGCGACTACTGGCAGGTCGCCCACCTCATGCCCAAGGGAACCGACCCGCGCGAGGGTTCGCTGGATGCGTTCAAAGAGCGCCTGGTCTCCGCGCGGCCGCAGCTGCGCGAGCACGTCAACGACCTGCATTCGTGGGATGACACCAGCCACCTCGACGTGCGGGTGGACCGGCTCGAAAAGTGGTGGCGCACAGGGCTGCTGTGCATCGGCGACGCCGCCCACGCCATGTCGCCGGCCGGCGGGGTCGGCATCAACCTCGCGGTCGCCGATGCGGTCGCCGCGGCGAATATTCTGTCCGGACCCCTCCGCGAAAACCGGCTGACCGATGCCGACCTCGCCAAGGTCCAGAAACGCCGCGAGCTGCCCACCCGAATCATCCAGGCCGGTCAGGTCTTCATCCAGAACCGGGCGGTCGAACCCAATCTGACCGGGGACCTGTCCCCCATCCCCGTTCCCAAGTTCGTCGGTCGCGGCCCCCTGCAGTTCATCCCGCCGATCATCGTCGGGCGCGGCTTCCGCCCGGAGCATGTGCGCACCCCGGACGTACACGCCGGCTAGGAGTCGCCGGCCAGCGGATCGAACATGTGCGCCGGGTCGATACCGAGTTGCCGCGCAACGTGGCTGGTGTCCCAATACTCGCGCCAGTGCGTGATCGCACCGTCGCGGACCTCGAAAATCGCTGTGACGAAGAACTTCACGGTGATGCCGTTCATGGCGTTCACGTCGATTCGTTCGACTACGACGGTGTCACCGGTGGACACGATCGTGCGAATTTCGCTGCCCTCGATCATGCCGGTGGAGAGGCTCGCGTGCTTCTCGAGCTCGGCGCGGGCCGCGTCGCGTCCGACCACCACCGGTGACAGGGGGACGTGCAGCTGCCAGGCAAAGTCGTCCGCCATCAACGCGGTCATCGCGTCGATGTTCATGTGCTCGCCGTACGCCGCGTGGATGAAGTCGAGAACGATCTGCTCGGTTTCGCTTCGGTCGGCAATGTCGTGTGACATGTCGTTCTCCCGGTCGCACTCGCCCGATGCTTAAATAAATCGCTTGATTTAATGCTTGGCAGTCGACACTATCCGCCGCGCGGGGCCCGGTAAAGACCCTCGCTTCCCGCCTTTGAGCCGCGGTGCGCAGGTGGAGCGGTCCAGGACAGATTTCGCCGCCGCGCGGCGCATCGTCAGGCCTGGGGTCGTCAGGCCTGCGGGCCCTCCGACGGCGGCCAGTGCGACCCCGGCGACGCGTCGCCGGGCTCGGCGTGCTCGCCACGGGCCAGCGGCACCCACTGCTCGGTCGGCGCGGGCTGCTTGGACGACGGGAAGTCGCGCAGGTTGCCCGACGGCTTGGCGTCCCACTTGGCGAAGGTCAGCGGCGTCCGCAACCAGCAGTGCAGCAGGTTGTACGCCGCCTCCAGCGACTCGATGTGGGTGCGTTCCCACCCGTGGCTGCCGTCGAGGCCGAAGCCGACCAGCGCGGCCCTGGTTTCCGCGCCGGCTTCGATGGCCGCGGCGGCGTCGGAGCGGTAGTAGCGGAACACGTCCCGCACGAAGGGAATCCCTTGCTCCTCGGCGAGCCGGCACAGCTTGCGGGTCAGGTGGTAGTCGAAGGGGCCGTGCATGTCGGCCATCGGGATGGTCACGCCGTCCTCGATGGAGTGCTGGCCGGGCGCGCACACCGCGTTGTCCACCGAGACCAACTCGGCGACGTCCGCGGGCAGGCCGTGGCTGGCCCCGTGGCCGACCTCCTCGGTGATGGTGACCATGACCGTGGTGCGGTGCGGCAAAACAACCTTGTTCTCCGAAAAGTGCTTGGCCAGTGTGAGCGCGACCGCGACACCGGCCTTGCCGTCGAGGTGCCGCGAAACGATGAAGCCGTCGGCGGTGAGTTCGGGGCTGGCGATCAGCGCGACGAAGTCACCCACGTTCAGCCCGAGACGGACCAGGTCGTCCCGCGAGGACACCTTGCGGTCGACGCGGACCTCGACGTGCTTCCAGTCCGTGGGCTGGGTGTCGATCTCGTCGCCGAACGCGTGCCCGCTGGACTTGAGCGGTAGGACGGTGCCGGTGATGAACTCGTCCGGGTCGTCGCTGAAGATCCGCACCCGGGCGCCGGTGGCGAACCGCGCCGAAAAGGTGCCGACGGGAACCAGCTCGAGGCGTCCGTTGTCCTTGAGGGCGCGCACCATGCAGCCGATGGTGTCCGCGTGCACCGCCAGCGCCCGGTCGGTGGTCGCGGACTCCCCCGGCAGTTCGGCGGTCAGCGCGCCGCGGCGGGTCAGGGTGAACGGCACGCCAAAGTCGTCGAAGATGTCGCCGATCAGCTGCATCACCGCGTCCGTGCGCCCCGCGGGGCTCGGGGTCTGCAGCAGCGCGAGCAGAGTATCGATCATCCACGCGCGGTCGGCCTCAGCCATGGCCGCGGTTTGGCGCACGGTGTCTCCCTTCGGTGTCGTCCGGATTCGCGTTCAACCTACCGGGTGCCGGGACCCGGCCGGCTGGCAGGCGCATGCCGCCGATTAACTTTTTCCCCGTTATTGCTGCAAATTCACGTTAGGCTCCTCGATGTCCGGGTTTACATCGCGCACGAGGAGCCCGCTATGAAAGTGGACGCGGAAGGACACCAGGAGCAAGACGTCCGCCGGCTACGCGAATTCAACGCATTCGACAAATTCTCCGAAAGCGAGTTGCGGCGTCTCGTCGAAGCGGCGCACCGCATCGCGCGGTCCAAGCCCTGGCCGCTGATTCAGGAGCAGACGCCCTCGGACGCCTGCTACATCATGCTCAACGGCGAGGCCGGGGTGTACGTCGGCCAGGACCGCATCGCCGTGCTGGGCCCCGGCGAGGTGATCGGCGAATCCGTGCTCCGCCGCGGGCAACTGCGTTCCGCGACGGTGACGACGACCGGGCCGTCGGAGGTGCTTCGCATCGAGCGCGACGAGCTCGCCCGCCTGCTCGACGAGATGCCCGCGCTGCGCGAGACGATGGACGCGACCGTCGCGCGACACGAGCCGGTGGCCCGCGCGCAGGGGAACCAAAAGCCGGACCGCTGCAAGGTAAACGCCTCGGTGCCGGCGGACTTGGTCGAACGGTTCGAGGACGCCGCCACCAGCGCCGGCGTGAGTGTCACGGCGGCGCTCGAGGACGCGCTCACCCAGTGGATCGCCGCGCGCTAGGAAGCGGGTTCGCGCTCTGAGATGAGCTCGGCGAGGGCCAGGATCCGCTGGGCGTCGCGCACGTGCAGGCTCTCGACCATCCGGCCATCGACCGTGATGACGCTCTTTCCCGCCGCCCGGGCCTGATCGTAGGCCGCGACGATCTTGCGGGCGTCGGCCACCTCTTTGTGCGACGGACCGAATTGCTCGTTGGCCGGCGCGATTTGGGACGGGTGAATGAGGGTCTTTCCGTCGAACCCCAGCTCGCGACCTTGCCGGGCCTCGGCACGAAACCCGTCCTCGTCGCCGATGTCGTTGAAAACGCCGTCCAGGACCGCCTTTCCGGCCGCCCTCGCGCCCAACACCGCCAGCGACAACGCGGTGAGCGCCGGCGCGCGCCCGGGGACGTGCAGTGCGTGCAGGTCGTTGACGAGATCGTTGGTGCCCACCACGAAGGCGGCCAAACGGCCGCTGGCCGAAGCGATCTCCTCGGTCCTCAGGAAAGCGCGGGGGGTCTCGATCATCACCCACAGCCGCAGCGACTCCGGCGCGCCGAGCTTGTCGAGCGACGCGGCCAGCGCGCGGACCTGTTCGCCCGTCTCGACCTTCGGTACCAGCACCCCGTCGGCGACCGACGCGGCGACTGCGGCCAAATCGTCGTGATGCCAGTCGGTGTCGAGGCCGTTGATGCGCACTACGACCTCGCGAGGGTGGTAGCTCGCCGACGAGATCGCGTCGCACACCTTCGTCCGTGAATCGGCTTTCGCGTCCGGTCCGACGGCATCCTCGAGGTCGAAGATCAACACGTCCGCCGGCAGGGTCTTGCCCTTCTCCAGCGCCCGGGAGTTGTTGCCGGGCAGGTAAAGGGCCGATCTGCGCGGCCGCGGCGTTGGTGCCCCGTGGTGTTCGACGTCCACGTGGCAAGGGTAGGCGGTGCGCCCGGCTAGAAGATCACGGGCGGCAGGTTCGCGAACAGCGGAATAACGCCGAACTGGGATCCTTGGAAGAAGAACTCCATGCCGAAGGTGGTAAACGACCCGCCGGTGATCTGGCCCAAAGCGTTTCCGGTCACCGAAATCGCCTGGTAGCCGACCGGTGTGAGCCCACCGAGGTTTGCCCCGAACCCGCCGGGACCCGCGTACTCGCTGCCGGTCGCGGACAACCACGTCAGCGGGCCGAGCGGCGTGTTGATGCTTCCCGTGCCATTCACGGCCAGTCCGATGCCCGAGCCGCCGGGCGCAGCGAACGGGATCCCGCTCAGCGACAACGACCCGACTTGGCCGAACGGGCCGTTCAGGATCAAGGATTCAGCCACGCCCCCGGCGCCCCCGCTTATTACCACCTGCACCGGGCCGAAGTTCTGGCTGAACGTTTGAGCCGGGCTGGCCGCCGCCGCCCCGGCGCCGGTCGTATTCACCGCGTTCAGCACCGTTTGCCGGGCATTGGCGACTTCGGTGCTCACATATTGCGCGGCCCCACCATTCAACAGGTTCACGAATTCGTCGTGAAAGGCCGCCGCCTTGGCGCTGAGCGTCTGGAATTCTTGACCCCGCGCACCAAAAAGGGCGGTCACCGCCGCGGAAACCTCGTCGGCGGCGGGCGCCGCGATCGCGGTCGTCTGACCAGCCGCCGCCGCCGTCGCGCTGCGCAGCGTAGTGCCCAAGTTCTCTAGGTTTCCACTGGCCGCTGACACCAACTCTGGTGCGATGTTCAGCAACGACATAATCCCGCCCTCCACCGAATAGTCGCTAAATGTAACGCCGAGACATTTGGCGATCGGCAGATCGTAACAGCCGGCGATCGCTCCGGAGCCGAATTGGCGTTTGATCATTGGCCGTGTCAGCCGGCGCGAGTTGCGTCACCGTAGGTAACAAACTGGATTACGTCAAAAGTTTGCTGTCCATTGTTTTGAAAACCGCGTTTCTCGGTTCGTATTGGCCGCTTTAACCAGCCCCCGGAGTGGGAACCCTGGGTGGGAACGGGAAGGAGTGGCTCATGCAGCGACAGGAGATCCGATCACTCGCCGACCTCGCCGGCGAGGGCACTCACGTCCTCACGAGCCTGGTGCGCGACACGCACAGCGGCATCGCGCGGCGGGTTTTCGGCTCCATCGGCCCGGTGGCCAAACCCGTGGAGGTCGTCCACAACACGACCGCCGCGGCGACCTACCACGCCGTCGATCGCGCGCTTCGGGCGGCGCTGCGCGGGGCCGGCGCGCTGGCCGCCGAGGCGCGCGGCAGCGACGACGACGAGACCGTCGAATCGGATCCCCGGGTCGCCGGATTCATCGCCGCGCTCAACGGAATCTATGGTGATGAGCTGACCGACCACGGCAACGGCTTCGCGCTGACCATGCAGATCCGCCGGCGCGGCAAGCCGATCGCGATGAGCCCCACCGACACTGCCGCGGCGTTCCCGGAAGCCACCAGGCGGATCGCGGTGTTCGTGCACGGCTGGTGCATGACCGAAAGCTCGTGGTGGCGGCGGCCGCGCGACGGCAAGGAGATGACTCCGTACGGCGCCCGGCTGCGCGACGAGTTGGGCTTCACCCCCGTTTACCTGCGCTACAACACGGGCCTGCACATCTCGGAGAACGGGAAATCGTTGGCCGCCCTTCTTGATCGGCTGCAGGCGCTGTGGCCGGTTCCGGTCGAGGAGCTCGCGCTGATCGGTCATTCGATGGGCGGCCTGGTGGCGCGCAGCGCGTGCCACTACGGGACCGAGCACCGGCACGGCTGGCCCGACTCCGTTCGCCACGTCGTCTGCCTGGGATCCCCGCACCTGGGCGCCGACTTGGAGAAGGGCGTCAATGCCGCCTCCTGGGCGCTGGCGCGGCTACCCGAAACCCGAGGCCTGGCAGCGTTTCTCAACGCCCGCAGTGCCGGGACGAAGGATCTGCGCTACGGCGCCCTGCTCGACGAGGACTGGTGCGACGGCGACCCGGACGAGTTCCTGCGCGACCGCTGCAACGAGGTCCCGTTCCTGCCCCATGCCGTCTACCACTTCGTGGCGACCAGCGCCGGCCCCGGGGCGGTCGGGGCCGTGCTCGGCGACCGCCTGGTGCGCCCGCACAGCGCATCCGGCAAAGGCAAGTCGCGTCAGGTTCCGTTCGACCCCGACCACGGCCTGACGCTGACCGGCCTGCACCACTTCGACCTGCTCAATCACGCCGAGATCTACGCGAAATTGCGCGAGTGGCTGGGTCATCCGCCGGGGCGGACGGAGTTTACGGACTAACCGGCGATCACGGCCGGTGGTACTCGTCGTTGAGAAGGATTTGCACGCCCCGCCATCCCCAATAGACGCGGTGCGCGGTGATCAATCCGTTGTCGATCTCCATCACCTCGACGAAGTCCATCTGCTGGCCGTTCGGGGTTTGGCGGGGATATTCCCACGTCGCACGGCGGCCGTCGGTGAAGAAGCCGGCGCGGTGATATTGCCGCTCTTCGGGTGTGCGGGCGACGACTTCGGCGAGGAAAGGACGCAACTCGTCGTGACCCCGGCACACGCCCTGGGCGCCGAGAATGTGGGCCGCGACCGGGCTCTCCAGCACCGCGTCGGGTGCATAGCACGCCAGGAGCGCCTCGACATCGTGCTCGGCCAATGCCTTCTCCCAGGCATGGGTCACGGCTTCGATTGCCGCGACGTCCGGTGTGGTGTCGTTTCGATTCCTCATATACCCGGGGTTGCCGGGGGTCGATCGAACTAATCTGACGGCTTGTCCTTCTTCTCGCGCCACTCCCGCTCGAACGGCAACCGCCAGGCGTTGGGCGCGATCAACTGGTGAATCGCGTTCGGACCCCACGTGCCGGGCTGATACATCTTGGCGGCGGGGGGATCGTTGAGCAGGTCTTCCGAACGCTCCCATAATGATTCGATGCCCTCGGCGGTGTTGAACAGCGTGTGATCCCCCCGCATCGCGTCGAGGATGAGCCGCTCATAGGCCTCCAGCACATCGACGACGGTGTCGATCTCTTGGGAGGAGAACTGCATGGACAACTTGTCGAGCTTCATGCCGGGACCCGGGCGCTTGCCGTAGAACGACAGCGACACCTTCGAGTTGTCGGCGA
The DNA here is from genome assembly GCF_002101815.1 of Mycobacterium paraense. Lineage (GTDB taxonomy): Bacteria > Actinomycetota > Actinomycetes > Mycobacteriales > Mycobacteriaceae > Mycobacterium > Mycobacterium paraense. Next base: position 154,763 of record NZ_LQPM01000010.1, read on the forward strand.
GGTCGAACGTGAGATGGTCGGGGCCTTGGGTTCCCACGCCCGATCCTGGCGGAAACATCGTTCGCGGAGCCTCTTTGAAGGCGATCGAGATGATGCGGATACCCTCGGCCATCTTCTTACCGGTGCGCAGATAGATCGGCACGCCGGCCCAGCGCCAGTTGTCGATGCCGACCTTGAGCGCGATGAACGTCTCGGTGTCCGAATCCTTGGCCACCCCGTTCTCGTCGCGGTACCCGCTGTACTGGCCGCGCACCACGTTGGACGGCTTGATGGGCAGCATCGACCGGAAGACCTTGTTCTTTTCCTCGCTGATCGCGAACGGCTCGAGTGCGGTCGGGGGCTCCATCACCACGAAGGCCATGACTTGGAACAGGTGCGTGACGACCATGTCCTTGTAGGCGCCGGTCTCCTCGTAAAAGTTCGCCCGCTGATCGAGCCCGAGCGCCTCGGGGATGTCGATCTGGATGTGGTCGATGAAGTTGCGGTTCCAGATCGGCTCGAACAGCCCGTTGGCGAAGCGGAATGCCAGGATGTTCTGGGCGGCCTCCTTGCCCAAAAAGTGGTCGATCCGGAAAATCTGGGATTCCTCGAACGTTTCGTGCACGAAGTCGTTGAGCGCCACCGCGCTGGCCAGATCGGTGCCGAACGGTTTCTCCATCACCACCCGCGAGCGCTCGACGAGCTTGGCGTCGCGCAGCATCGTGATGACGGCGCGCGCCGCCTTCGGAGGGACCGACAGGTAATGCAGCCGGCACACGTCGGGCCCCAGGTTGTTCTCGGCCTCGGCGACGGCGGCGGCGAGCGCCTCGGGCCCGGCGCTTTGTGGGACATAGGTGATGATCTTCGCGAAGTTGGCCCATTGTTCGTCCGTGAGCTTGTGCGTGGCGAACGAGTCGATCGCGTTCTTGGCGAGCTCGCGGAATTCGTCGTCGCTGAGGTCTTCGAGCGACGTCGCGACGATCTGGATATCGGGGGCGAGCTCCGACTGGTCCAGGTAGGCCAGGCCGGGGATCAGCTTGCGTTTGGCCAGATCCCCCGTCGCGCCGAACAGGACGATGACGTGGGGGTCGAGCGCTTCGGATTGGTGGCGGCGCGGGCGTTTCTCCGGCGCCGGGTACGAAATCGTTTGCGGGTTCTTGGTGGCCACTGTTGAGATACTTCCATCGCCGCGCCGTGTCTGCAGCCCTGCGACGCGTCCGGTTGATGCTATCCCAATTCCCATTCCCAATACGAACGATTACCAATCGCGCGGCTGGGTATGGGGTAGGCGATATGACGAACCCCGACAGAGATCCCGTGACCCACGCCCAGCAGCTGGAGGACATCGTCGACGAGCTCGGCGAGAAGGTCGCCAACGAGCGGGAAGCGGAGGACGTTCCCGGCAAGCCCAGCGAGCGGGAGCAGGCCGCAGCCACCGGCGGCACCGAGGAAGAGCCGCCGGACTAGCCCTACCGGCTCGCCTTACCGATCGCGCCAGGCGAGCATCGTCTCCAGTTCGGAGAAGTCGTAGCCGTTGCCGTCCGGGTGGATCTCGGTGGTGAACAGCGTGACCCCCTCGTCGACGAACGCGTCGGCGGTCGCGGCGTCCGTCCACGCCATCCCCCGCTCGATGGCGGACTCGTCGCGTCCGGCCTCGGCGGCCAGCCTCTTGAGGAGTTCGTTCTTGCGACGAAATGCCTCGATGGGTTCGAAGCTGTGCCAGATGTCGGCGTGGCGCGCCGCGATCGGAATGGTCCGCCGCTCGCCGCCGCCGCCGATGAGGATCGGGATGTGCCGCACCGGACCCGGTGTCAGGTGGGCGAGCCGGTGCTCGATGCGCGCCAGGCCCTCGTCGAACTGGTCCATCCTGGCCCGCACGCTGCCGTAGTCGTACCCGTAGACCGTGAAGTCTTTCCAGTACCAGCCCGCCCCCAGCCCGAGGATCAGGCGGCCTCCGCTGATGTGGTCGACGGTGCGGGCCATGTCCGCGACCAGGTCGGGGTTGCGATAGGGCATGCCGGTGACGAGCAGACCGATCTCGGCTCGGCTGGTGATCTCGCCCCAGGACGCCAGCGCCGTCCAGCCCTCGAAGTTGTTGACCTCCGGCTGTTCGTCGTGCAGCTGCGGGACGCCGTCGACGATGTCGACGAACGGTTTGTGGAAGTGGTCGTAGCCGAAGATGGCGTCGGCGCCGAGCTCTTCGGCGCGCAGCACGGCCTGCCGCCACGTGCGGTAGTCGGGCGTCCCCCCGGGCCACAGCTGAACGCCGATCCGCACCCTGTTGGGCCTAACCCCGCTGGCTGAGTCGGTCATCTTCGCCTCTCATCGTGTCTGCAAGCCGATCTTGGCGGTCCGGCCGGGCACGTGCACTACAAACTGAGCGAACGTCCGGTTCCTTCCCGCCTTGACCGCCGGCCGTGGCGCCCCTATCGTCGAGCCTAAGTGTACGAAACCGTTTCGTTCATCGGAGGGCCGAGTGGTTCGTGGAGAATCGCGCACCGACGCGATTCTGGATGCGGTCCTGGAGTTGATGGCGGCCACCGGCTACGAGCGGCTCACGATCGACGCGGTCGCGGCGCGAGCGGGCGCCAGCAAGGCGACGATTTACCGGCGCTGGCCGGGCAAGCCCGAGTTGGTGATGGCGGCGCTGTCGCGGCAGGGCACGGCCGCGGCCGCGGACGTGGACACCGGTGATCTCCGCGGCGACCTGGCCCAAGCGATCAAGCAGATGCGCGACAGCCTGGCATCGCAGGACGGCGCGTTGATTTTGGGCCTGCTCAATGCGATGCGCGAAAACGGCGAGCTCGCCGAGCACGTCCGCGGTCAGGTCTTGCGCGCCAAGCGATCGGTGATCGGTGAGCTCGTCGCGCGCGCGATCGAGCGCGGCGAGCTGCCGGCCCGGGCGGACCACGAGTTGGCGTCCGAGATCGCCGCCGCGCTCGTTTTCACGCGCATCCTGGTCACCGGCCAGCCGCTCGATGACGTCGAGGTCGCGCGCATCGTGGACGCCGTGCTGATGCCCGTGCTGACGCGCGGTTCGGGGAAAGGAGAGCCATGATCCCGGCTATTGCGCTCGCGTTCCTCGGCGGCCTGCTGGCCGGCAACGCCATTCCCCACTTCGTCCGTGGCATCACCAAACAGCGTTACCCGAACGCGTGGGGCGGTGGCCCCGTCCCCAATGTTGTTGCGGGATGGGCCGGTTTGGTGCTGGCCGCGGTGGCGCTGCACGCCGCATTCCACGGGCGCGACCCGCTGTGGCCGTTCTGCGCGACGGCGCTCGGGGTGCTGTTGATCGGGCTCTTTCACGCCGGGCCCGGCGCGTTCGGACGCCGCTGACCGTCGCCGAACCACGTGGTGAGGGCAGCGGCGAGCCCGGCGCGGTCGCGCTCCCCCGCCCAGGCGACGTATCCGTCGGGCCGGATCAGCACGGCGGTCGGCGCGGAAACCGCCCCGAGCCCCGGGAGTTCCCACGCCCCAACGTATTTGGCTTTGACCGATTTCACCCGATCCGCCCAGGCGCCGATGTCGCACGCATCCTCGCCGAGGTTGAGCAGCACCGGCCGCGCATCGCGCAGCATGCCGAACACCCGCGCCGGGCCGTCGGCGGTGACCACCTCCAGGTCGGGCATGCGGCGCCCGAGCAACGGGTGGCCCTCGCCGAGGTCGTAACGGATGTCCAGGCCCGACATCATCGCACCGAATCGTCGCCGCGGCTCGTCGATGCTGAGCAGCTCGGACACGCTGTCGCGCAACGCCTTCAGGCGCTCATCGGGGCGTAGGAGCGTCATTTGCGCCATCGCGTTGCGCAGCACGCGCGCGCCGATCGGGTGCCGTTCGGCGTGGTAGCTGTCGAGCAGCCCGTCGGGCGATATCCCCTTGACCACCTGCGCCAGCTTCCAGCCCAGATTCACCGCGTCCTGCACGCCGGTGTTGAGGCCCTGCCCGCCGATCGGGTGATGCACGTGCGCGGCGTCGCCGGCGAGCAGGACCCGCCCCGCGCGATAGGCCGCCGCCTGTCGCGCCGCGTCGGTGAACCGCGAAATCCAAGTCGGACTGTGCATCCCGAAATCGGTCCCGTAGACGGCGACGAGCGCCTCGCTCAGCTCGCGGAGGGTGGGCTCGCCGGATTCGCGCACCTGCCGCTCGGTCACCATGACCCGCACCCGCCCGCCGTCCTCCACCGTGCTCAGCGAATGAACGCCGAGCGCGTCGTGGCGGATGCCCCATTCCGGCTCGGTGTCGCCCGCGATTTCGGCCTCGGCGAGCAGGTAGCTCGTCGTCGGATCCCATCCTGGGAAGTCGATGCCGACGGACTTGCGGACCGCGCTGCGTCCGCCGTCGCACCCGACGACGTAGCGGGCGCGCAGGAACCGGCCGCCGGACAGCGTCACGTCGACGCCGGTGTCGTCCTGGGCGACGGCGGTCACCTCGCGTCCGCGATAGATCGGCACCGCCAGCTCGTCGACCCAACCGGCCAGAATCCGCTCGATGTGGGTCTGCCAGAGCGCCAGCCCGTAGGGGTGCCGGGTGGGAAAGTCGCTGATATCCAACCGAATCTGGGCAAACCCCGCGACCTGGGCCACCTGGCCCTCCGCGAGGAACCGGTCGGCGATGCCGCGCTGGTCGAGGACCTCGATGGTGCGCGAATGCAACCCGCCCGCCCGCGCGCCGATCAACTCCTGGCTGGTACGCCGCTCGACAATGGCGACCTCGACCCCGGCCAGCGACAATTCGCCGGCCAACATCAACCCCGTCGGGCCTCCCCCGGCGATCAGCACCGCGTGGTTTTCCCCCGCCGTTGCCAACACACTCATTTCGCTACCCCCCAATTCGCGCCGATTCCGTTTCGACCAGCGATTTTGAGGCATGACCCCGGTCTTGCCGCAAGCCCCCGGGTGCGTAATATGTTGAAGTGAGACGGATTAAAACCGTCCCCTTCTTTTGCGGAAATTGCTCGACCCATCCATTACGGTTCAGATGATCGCGGATGCGCTCGCATAACCACATCTGACCAGAGAGTGACGGGATGGGTCTTCGCCTCGCAGGCCCCTTCGGCCGTCGGGCCACTCGCCGATACCCGTTGCGGCTGCGCGCCGATTCGGGAAGCGGCTTCTACGCCGCACACCAGGTCCGGCTGCTCCGGATCTATCTGGGCGCGACCACGTTCCTCTACGCCTACGGCGTGGTGTTCACCACCGTGTTTCCGCTCCACCCCGGCCGGCCCATGGGGAATCCGACCGGGGGCATCGTGGCGATCGCCCTCGGTGTCGCCGCGCTGGTGTGGCTGGCCGTCCGGCCCGACAAACCCGGGCCGGCGACGGCGGTCGCCATCGTGGCCACGCCCATCGTGATGGCCTTCCACATCGCGATCAGCGCGGAATTGGCCTGCCTGATCGCGCCGATGTTCCTGGCGATGTACCTGCGGGCCTTCTACTCGCCGCGCCGCGGTGTCGCCCTGGTCGGCCTGCTGACCTTGGCGTCCGTTGCCGGCCTGGCGGTCTCGCACACGGCCAAGTTCTACATCGACTACATCATCTTCGTGGTCGCGATCGTCGGGGCCGCCGAATCCTTCGGGTTGGTGACGCGCAGCCTGGTCGCTGCGGCCTGCACCGATCCGCTCACGGGCCTGCTGAACCGGGCCGGCTGGGAGATCGCCACCACCGATTTGCTCGCACGGGCCCGCTCGTCGGCGGCCACCGTCACCGTCATCGCGCTCGATATCGACAACTTCAAGCGGATCAACGACACCGACGGTCACGTCGCCGGGGACGAGCACCTGGTCAGCCGCGCCAGCGTGTGGCGAAAAGTGGCTCCGGCCAACGCCGTTCTGGCCAGGTTCGGCGGCGACGAATTCGCCGTGTGCATCGCGGAGCGCGCGGGCCGGACGCCGACGGCGGCCGAACGGTTCGTCGCCGGCGTGCGGATGCACACCCCCGGCACCAGCGTCGGCGCGGCATCCGCACCCGGTGAAAACGCGGACGTCGCCGCGCTGTACGCGGTCGCCGACGACGATCTCTACGCCGCGAAGCAGCAGAGGTCTCCAGAGACCCGGGGCCCCGATCTGCGCCACGCGCTGTAGAACTGACCTGACACGAAAACGGCTGTACACCAACCTGTTTCGTGTCTTGGTGTTACTGCGGGTGGCTCGCCACGTAGTCCGCGGCGGAAATCGGCGACGTCGCGGCGTAGCCGATCGGTAGCAAGACGTCGCCCGCGGTGGTGCGGCAGTAGACGTCCCAGCGGTAGTACGCGCCGAAGGTCGACGGGTCGGACCCCAGCAGCGCCGCGTATTGGTCGACCGCTCGGACGTATTCGTTCGCGTGGTTGTACTGGTAGATGGCGTGATCGCGATCGTTCGCAAAGCCGTTGGCCGCCAGGTAGCGGCCCGCGGCCATGATGCTGTCGCGGGGCGAGTCGATGTCGCCGCCCTGCCCGTAGCTGGCGAACGTCGCGGGCAGGAACTGCATGGGTCCGTGCGCGCCGGCGGTGCTGACGCCGACGATGCTGCCGAGCCGGGTCTCGATGAGGTTGATCGCGGCCAGGTAGTTCCAGCCGACGCCGGAGTTCGCCTCCGCCTGGTGGTAGTAGCCCAGCAGCTCGTCGGCCGGGGCCGGAGGCTCGATGCGCCACGCGGGCAGGGTGTCCCGCACGGGCGTCATGGCGGTCAGCTGCCGGCGGGCGTCGACGTTGCGGTCGTAGACATCGAGCAGCGCCGCCGGGATGCGCGGTCGCGTGGTCGCGTCCCATTCGGGGTGCCGCCCGACGGCGCGATACGCCGCCTGCTGGCGCTTGGCCGCCGCCGTCAGCGCCGGCTCGGCCGTCGACGGGTCCCGCAGCGCGTGCTCGTCGGCGACCAGGTCGTCGGCCAGCTGCGCGGGGTCGGACGCCAGCTGCGGCTGCGCGCCCTCCGGCATCCGGGGCGCGTCGGCCAGCACGGTGGTGGGCGCGAGCCCCGTCGCGGCCATCGCCGCACCTGGCTGGGTGACGCCGGCGAGCGCGACCACGATCGCTCCCAGGACAACGGCGCCTGCACGGCTACGGCTCATAACGTTCACCTCGGTCCGGTCCGAGTCGGGGTACGTCAACGGTAGCGACCCCGGCGGCGGCCATCGGGGGCACCCGCGACGACGGCGTCGCCGCAGTCGGGCCGGGCGCCTGATCGCGGCCCAGCGCGGTGGCCGACGCCACCATCGCCAGCACCGCGACCGCGAGGACGGGCGCGGCCGCGCCGCGCACCGCGACGTGTTCGCCGAGCACGACCACCCCGAGCGCTACGGCGACGACCGGCTCGCCCACCAACATGATCGGCACCGACGCCTGCAGCGCACCGGCATGAAAGGCCGACTGCTGCAACACCGTCAGCGCGACGGCCAGGGCGACCAACACGTACGGTGCCGGGACGGTCATCAGCCCGTGCCAGCCGCCGATCGCGAAATGGCGCGTGCAGATCTTGGTCAGCACGGCGACCATCCCCAGCAGGACAGCCACCGGGACGGCCAGCAGCATCGCCCGCGCGCGCCCAGCGGCGCGGCGGGCCGCGACCACGCACACCACCACCAGCGGCACGGTCATCGCCAGCGCGAGCGTCCACGCCGGCACCGGAGGCCGGTTGTGGCCCTCGCGGGGCTGTCCGACGAGGACGAACACCGCCAGCGCGGCGGTCAGCATGGCCGCCCAGCCCCACTCGGCCCAGCTGATGCGCTGGTGGCTGAGCCTCGCGCTCATCGGCAAGGCGAACAGCAGCGAGGACACCAGCAGGGGCTGGACCAACAACAGGGATCCGTGAGCCAGCGCCAGCGCCTGAAAGACGTAACCGGCGACCGCCGCCAGCGTGCCCGCCCACCACAATGGATCGCGGAGCACGGTCGCCGTCACGGCGGTCGAGATGGCTTCGTCGGCGGGAACGCACTGGGCGACCCGCTGCCGAACCACGATGCCCAGCGCGGCCCAGAACGCCGCGAGCAACGCCGCCACGATCGCGACCGCGTGCGCCGTCACCCACCCCATGCCCCTGCAGGTACCCCGGGGCTCAGCGAGGCAAAACGCCGCGGTGTGAGCGACGGGTCACTGGTAGAACGTCGTCGTCCCGACGCCGCTGGGGCTGTACGAGATGTACACCGGGTGCGCGAGGAAGGGCAGCGCGCCGGTGTTCATGATGTACGGCGACGGGGTCGGGAAGTACGTGCCGTCGTAAATGTAGGAGTACAGCAGCGCGCCGCTGGGGGCGAAGACGCTGATGAGCTCGCCGGGAACGGCGTTGAGGCCGCTGGGGATGGTCCCCGAAACGCCGCCGGAATCGATGACGGCGTTCACCGAGTATTGCGGGAAAATCGCGCCGAGCGGGCCGGTCCCGATTTCCAGGGTGGCGATCGGAGCCCCGGAGAACGTGGCGATGGGGTTCAGGTTCGTCGGCGGCGCGCCGAACTGCAGGTAAGGGTGCTGCCCCGTTTCGTTGATCAGCAGGCCCGTGTTGTACGGCGCCGGCAGCGCCTGGGTGGCGATGCTCGGGCCCGGACCCCCGGCGTTGGGGCCGACACCCAACACGCCGCTCGCGCCGTCCGACGCGAAATAGGACTGGAACGTGAGGCCGTGGTTCATCGCCGCCGAAAGGGATGCCGGCCATGCGAAGAGCTCGATGTCGACGGGCGTTCTCGACGTGACGAGTCCGCCGCCGAAATTCACCGGCGCGTTATACGTGGCGTACAGATAGTTGATTCCGCCGCTGTAACCGCCAATGCCGAAGCCACTGGGCAAACCAAGCTGAAGTGTTCCCAGCAGTCCCCCGGCGTTTTGGAAGGGGATCACCAGACCGGTGGACCCGGTGTCGACCAGCAACGGGACCGGCGCCCCGCCGCCCACCGAGGCGTTCACCAACGGCTCCGCGCCGCCGTAGAGGGTCAGCGGCGCGGTGGCCGTCCCGCCGCTCACCGTCCCGCCGAGGCCTACCGCCGGCCCGGCGCTGATCAGCGGGCGGCCGATGAGAAACTCGGTGGGCGCGTTGATCGCGGCGAGGGCGTAGTGCTCGAGAGCCCCGAGTCCGGGGGTGGTGGCCGCGGAGTTCAGTGAACTCAGAACCGTGCCAACGGGATTCGCGCTCGTCGCGGCCGATACCTGGACCGGCAGGCCCGTCAGCGCGGCCGACCACGAGCTCAGTTGCGCCGCCGCCGCCGACACACCGCCGTGGTAGTCGACCATCGCGGCGACGTCCCTGGCCCACATCTGCTCGTAGTCGGATTCGGCGGCGGCGATCGCGGGTGCGTTCTGCCCGAACAGGTTTGAGACGACGAGCTGCACCAGCTCGTTGCGGTTGGCGCTCACCAACGCGGGATGCACGGTGGCGGCCACGGCGGATTCGAACGCGCTCGCGATCGTCTGGGCTTGCGCGGCGGCCGATTGTGCTTGTGCCGCAGCGGCACTCAGCACCCTGGTGTAGTGCGCGGCGGTCGACAGCATCGCCGTCGAGGCGGTCCCCTGCCAGGCCTCGCCGGCCAGGCCGGAGGTGATCGACGAAAACGACTGCGCCGCCGAGCCCAGCTCGGCGGCCAGCCCGTCCCACGCCGTCGCGGCCGCCAGCATCGGCCCCGAGCCCGCGCCCGCGTACATGAGCGTCGAATTGATCTCCGGCGGCAACACCAGAAAGCTCATCCCCGATGTCCTTCCCCTCCGCGCCCGGTCGGATTCGAGAACGGCCTAGACCGGTACGGCAAACTTTAGGAAAAGCTCGCGACGCCGACGTGAAAATGCGGCGTTCCGCCAACGGAATTCGGGCGCGGAGGCGCCTCAGGTCACTGGAAAACGGTCGAGTTGCCGGTGAGGTAATTGATATATACCGGGTGTTCCGCAAACATCATGTTCCCGGTGTTCATCAACCCGCTCGAGATCGGCGTCGGGAAGTAATTCGTGTTGTATTGGAACGTGTACAGCGGCGTCGTTGTGTTGCCTGGGGCGTAGACATTAATCGTGTCTCCCGGCTGCGCGTTTAAGCCCGTCGGGAAAGTTCCTTCCACACCACCGGAGTCGACGATCGATGGGACATTCGGATACGACGTCGTAGTCGCGCCGTGAGTGACTGTCACGTCCAGGCCGGAAGTAGGAATAGGCGCCCCGGTGAGCTGCGCTAATACCGTGGGCGATCCGAGTGTCGAGAAGCTACCGAACTGTAGTTGAGAAGCGGGCTGGTCGATCAGCAGGCCTTGATTATACGGCGACGGCAGCGCCTGCAGCGGGATGCTCGGGCCCGGGCCGCCGGCGTTCGGGCCGACACCCAGGACGCCCGACGCCCCGTCGGTGGCGAAGAACGACTGGAACGTCAGGCCGCTGTTCATCGCGGACTGGAAGGACACCGGCCAGGCGAAGAGTTCGACGTTGACGGGGGTCGGCGCGGTGACCAGCCCGCCGCCGAAGTTCACCGGCGCGTTGTAGGTGAGGTACAGGTAGTCCAGCCCGCCGCTGTAACCGCCGATGCCAAGGCCCCGCGGTATGCCCATTTCCAGCATTCCCATCAGGCCCCCGACTTTGGTCATGGGGACGACGAGGCCCGTCGATCCGGTGTCCACCAGCAGCGGCATGCCCGACCCTGGGCCGACGGAGGCGTTCACCAGCGGCTCGGTGCCGCCGAAGACCGTCAGCGGGGCGGTTGCATTCCCGCCGGTGATCGTGCCGCCGAGCGGCGCCGCCGCCCCGCCGCCGATCAGCGGGAAGCCGAACAACAGGGAGGTGGGCGCGTTGATGATGGCGACGGCGTAGTGCTCGGCCTGGGCGACGACGTTGGTCGCCTCGCTCTCGACGCCGCCGAGCAGGTCGAGGACCGGGTTGGCGGCCGGCGCGGCCGCCGGGGTCAAGGCCGCGGCCGCGGGGCTGCCGGCGATCGCGGCGGACGCCTGGGCCGGCAGGCCCTGGATGGCCGACGCCCAGGAGGACAGCTGGGAAGCGGCGGCCGACACCCCGCCGTGATAGCCCACCATCGCGGACACGTCTTGCGCCCACATCTGCTCGTACTGGGCCTCCGCCGCGGCGATCGCGGGGGCGTTCTGCCCGAACAGGTTCGAGAACACCAGCTGAACGAATTGGCTGCGGTTGGCGGCGACCAGCGCGGGGTGCACGGTGGCGGCCAGGGCGGATTCGAACTCGGCGGCCACCACCTGGGCCTGGGCGGCGGCCGTTTGCGCCTGCGCCGACGCCGCGCTCAGCACGCTCGAGTACTGCGCCGCGGTGGACAGCATCGCCGTCGAGGCGGCTCCCTGCCACGCGTCACCGGCCAGCCCGGTGGTGATCGAGGAGAACGATTGCGCGGCCGACCCCAGTTCGGTGGCCAGCCCGTCCCACGCGGCCGACGCGGCAAGCATCGGCTCGGGGCCGGCGCCCGCGTGAAGCAGCGCCGAGATTATCTCTGGCGGCGACGTCAGGAAACTCATCCCCCGGTGTCCTTCCCCTCTACCCCACAACCACGTTCGATACCGGGGACGGGCAGCTCACGCCACCGGCCGGTATGCCGACTCTAGGAAACTCCGGCCCGAAATTCTCGGTATTCACCAAACGTTTCCATGCCGCGCGCCGGACAGCGCTCGGCCCGCGTGCGCCGCCACCGCCGATGGTGTGTCAGCATTTGGCAATGAATTCACGCAGCCTTGCCCGCATCGTTGGTGTTTCGGCCGTGACGGCGTGGGCGGCGCTGAGCGCGCCTTTCGCCGCCCCGGTCGCGTCCGCCGACCCATGCACCGACGTCGCGGTGGTCTTCGCGCGCGGCACCCATCAGGAACCCGGCCTGGCCAACGTGGGGCAGGCATTCGTCGACTCGCTCACCACACAGCTCGGCGGGCGCTCCATCAGCGCCTACGCGGTCAACTACCCGGCCAACGACGACTACCACAACAGCGCGACGGCCGGAGCCAACGACGCCAGCGCGCACATCCAGGACGTCGCCGCCAGCTGCCCCAACACGAAGATGGTGCTCGGCGGGTACTCGCAGGGCTCGACCGTGATCGACCTGGCCAGCCAGACGCTGCCCGGCCCGGCGGCCGATCGCGTCGCCGCCGTCGCCCTGTTCGGGGAACCCACCAGCGGGTTCTCCAGCATGCTGTGGGGCGGCCAGCCGCTGCCCACGATCAGCCCGGCGCTGGTCGGCAAGACCATCAGCCTGTGCGCCCCCGACGACCCGATCTGCTCCCCGGGCGGCAACATCATGTCGCACATGTCCTACATCGACAACGGCATGGTCAACCAGGCCGCGACGTTCGCGGTCAACAAGCTCGGGCAGGCGCCGCCGCGGGCCCAGAACGGCTAATTTTCGGCCGGGGGCGCTTCCGATGATGCTTAGGTCGGAAGTGTGAAATCCCTCCTTGCGCTGTCCCGCGACACGGTCGCGGTCCGGATCCTGATAGCCGTGGTGTTGGGCGTGGCCGTCGCCGTCACGGTCGGCAACACGGTCGGCTGGCGGTTCGCACTGATCGGATGGGTCGTCACCGCCGGCGTCTATGTGCTGTGGACGCGGCTGCTCATCGGCGGAATGGACGCCGAACAAACCCGCGCCTACGTGACCCGCGAGGATCCCACCCGCTGGGTCGCCGACACCGTCGTGGTGTCGGCCAGCGTCGCCAGCCTCGTCGGCGTCGGCTACGTCGTGGCGGCGGGGTCGCGCACGGGCGCCCCCGCCATCGTGGCCGCCCTGCTCGGAATCGCGTCCGTCGCGGCGTCGTGGTTCGCGGTGCACACGCTGTTCACGGTGCACTACGCGCGGCTCTACTACGTCGACGAACCCGGCGGGATCAACTTTCACGATCCCGAGCCGCCCCGGTTCCGCGACTTCGCCTACGTGGCCTTCACCGTGGGCATGACCTATCAGGTGTCGGACACCGAGATCGGGCTGAGCTCGATCAGGGCGACGGTGTTGCGCCAGGCGCTGCTGTCCTACCTCCTCGGCGCGGTGGTCCTGGCCGTCACGATCAATCTCGTTGCGGGGCTGGGCTCCAAGCTGTAGCGCCGGGCTAGTCTGGCCGGTATGGCCATCGAGTCCACCATGCTCGCCCTCGGCACCCCCGCACCGTCGTTCTCGCTGCCCGACCCCGCCTCCGGGGCCACGGTCAGCCTCGACGACCTCACCGGCCCCGCGCTCGTCGTCACGTTCATCTGCAATCACTGCCCGTACGTCAAGCACGTCGCCGCCGGGCTCGCCGCGCTGGGCCGCGACCTCGCCGACAAGGGCGTCGCGATGGTCGGCATCTCCAGCAACGACGTCGTCACCTACCCGCAGGACGGCCCCGAGCAGATGGTCGCCGAGGCCCGCGCCCACGGCTGGACGTTCCCCTACCTCTACGACGAGACCCAGGACGTGGCCCGCGCGTTCTCCGCGGCGTGCACGCCCGACACGTTCGTCTTCGACGGCGAGCGCCGGCTCGTCTACCGCGGCCAGCTCGACGACTCCCGCCCGGGCAACGACAAGCCGGTGACGGCGGCCGACGTCCGCGCGGCCGTCGACGCCGTACTCGCCGGGCAGCCCGTCGACCCCGATCAGCGCCCGTCGATCGGGTGCGGCATCAAGTGGCGCTGAGCGCGCCCCGCCCCGCCGCTACGAGGTAGATCTCGGCGCGCTCGGTTTGGCTCCTGTTTGGGCGGGTACCGCCACAGGACCCATGACCGCGCAACCTCCCGACCCCGATCCCACGCAGACGCCCGGCCTCGAGCCAGGCGGGGGCGTCGCGCCCGGAACCACCCCGCCGGCGGCCCCGCAGACCTCCGGTGTCGCCGAGCATCAACCCCCCAACACGCGGCGGATGACGCCCAGCGCCGTGCTGACGGTCGCCGGGGTGTGCATCTTCGCGGTGGTGTTCATCGCGGTCGCGGTGCTGCTCGTGATGAAAATCGTTGGGGTGGGCTGAGATGCCGGGCATGACCGTCACCGCCGACGACGTCCAGCGCCTGCTGGCGTGCGACCAGGACGACGCCGCGCTGGTCGCGCTCGAGGGCCGCATCGAGGTGGCCACCCCGGCGCAGCTGGACTCCGCGGACTACCGCGGCGCCCTGCAGATCGCGACGCGCCGGGACGTGGTGCAGCGGGCCGGCGGTGAGCGGCTGTCGGATCGCGAGCTCGCCGAGCAGGCCGAGGATCTCGACACCGCGGTGCGCAATCTGGGCGCCTGAGCGCACCGGCCCGCCGGGCGAATTCCGGCGATGGCTGTCGCGGCCCGTCCCGGGCAAGTACTCTGCGCGCCAGGGGGTCAGGTAGCCCACGGGCGGAAGGCTCGGGATATGCGGTTGGTGGTCGATCTCAACAAGTGCCAGGGCTACGCCCAATGCGTGCCGCTCGCGCCCGAGGTGCTGCAGATGGCCGGCGAGGAGGCTCTGGCGTACGACCCCAACCCCGATGACTCCCAGCGTCAGCGAGTCCTGCGCGCGGCGGCGTCCTGCCCCGTGCAAGCCATCATCCTGGAGGTCGATCCGCCGGCCGACCGGGACACCCGATGACGGCCGCCTCGCTCGTCGGCCGGCTCGTCGACGCGTTCAAGGCCGAGGGCCGCATCGTCATCGTGGGTGCGTCGCTGGCCGGCCTGCGGGCGGCGGAAGCCTTGCGGGAGAGGGACTTTCGCGGGCCGCTCACGATCATCGGCGATGAGCCACACGAGCCCTACGACCGCCCGCCGCTGTCCAAGCAGGTCCTCAAGGGCTGGGTGCCCGCCGATCACACGAAGCTCCCCCGGCTGCGTCCGGTCGACGCCGACTGGCGGCTGGGCGTGGCGGCGGTCGGCCTGGACCGGTCGAACCGCCAGGTGCTGCTCGCCAACGGCGACAAGGTGGATTACGACCGCCTGCTGATCGCCACCGGGACCAGGGCGCGCCCGTGGTTCAACGCCCACGAGGCCGCCCTGCAGGGGCTGTTCACAGTGCGCACGTGCGACGACGCCGCAGCGCTGGCCGCCGCGCTGCGGGAGCGACCGCGCCGCGTGCTCATCGTCGGCTCTGGGTTCGTCGGCTCCGAAATCGCCTCGGTCTGCCGCGATCTCGATCTCCCGGTGACCGTGGCCGAGCGCGGCAAGGCGCCCCTGACCGGCGCGCTCGGCGGCGTGATCGGTGACATCGCCGCCCAGATGCAGATCGACGCCGGGGTGGACCTGCGCACTGGTGTGGCGGTGGAAGCGCTCGACGGCGACGACGGCGGGCACGTCCGCGCGGCCCGGCTCTCCGACGGCACCGTGCTCGACGTCGATGTAGTGGTCGCCTGCCTGGGCTCGATCCGCAACGTCGAATGGCTCGAGGGCGCGCAGCTGGCGGCCGGCTTCTGGGGCGTAGCGTGCGACGCCGGGTGCCGCGCGTTCGACATCAACGGCGTGGTGACCGACAACATCTTCGTCGCCGGCGACGTGGCCCGCGCCCCCCACGTCCTCTACGAATACCAATTCATGAGCCAAGAGCATTGGGACAACGCGGTTTTCGGCGCCGAGGTGGCGGCCAACAACATGATCAGCCTGGAGCTGGGACGACGGCCGCACCTGCCGCTGCCGTCGTTCTGGTCCGGCCAGTTCGGCGTCAACATCAAGAGCGTCGGGGTGTGCTCGTTCGGCGACGAGATCGTGTTCACGCAGGGCTCCCCCGCGCAACGCCGGTTCGCCGCCGCCTATGGGTATCGCGGCCGCATCGTCGGGGCGGTGACGTTCAACCACGGCAAGTGGCTGCCGTACTACGCGTCGCTGATCGAGCGGTCCGCGCCGTTCCCGCCGCCCCCGCCCGGCTACGACCGCCCCGTCATCTTCGAACCGATGCCGGCCCGCTTCCCCGACCCCCGCGAGCCGACCGCCATCCCCGACGTCGTGCTGACCGGACACGATCCCACCTCCCGCGGTGCGGAATTCCGGCCCAGGAGCCGATGATGGACGCCGAAACCGCCTGGGCGGAGGCAATGAAGTTCGAGAATCGCCCCAATCCGTACCCCTTCTTCCGGCAGCTGCGCGAGACGCCGGTGGCCAAGGTCTCGCCGAACACCTACGTCGTCACCGGGTACCGCGAGCTGCTCGCGCTGGCCCACGACCCGCGGATCAGCTCCGACACCCGCCGCAGCCCGGCGGGGCTGGGCGGCGAGAAGCCCGCTGCGGGAAGCGAACACATGGAGGCCTACGGCCGCTCCCCGAGCATCATCGTTTCCGACCCGCCCGATCACGACCGGGCCCGCCGCCAGGTGATGCGCCATTTCGGTCCGCCGCACTCCCCCGACCTGATCCCGGGCATGGAGCCGTTCGTCGTGCGACTGGCCAACGAGATGCTGGACCGGGTGCGGGCCGGCGGCAAGACCCGCCTGGACGTGGTGGAGGACTTCGCTTATCCGATACCCGTCGCGGTCATCTGCAAGATCCTCGGGGTGCCGGTCGAAGACGAGCCGATGTTTCACGGCTGGATCTTCGACTTCATGATGGGCAGCGACCTCGGCCCCGAGGGCGCCACCGAAGAGGGCCAGGCCCTGGCCGAAAAGGGCCGCGCCAGCACGGCCGCGCTACAGGACTACCTGGGCGGCCTGGTGCGCAAGTACGCGCAAGCGCCCGGTGACGGCCTGCTGTCCAAGCTGCTGCACGACGACGGGCCCGACGGCCCGATGCCGGAGCAGGAGACGACGTCGAATGCCATGCTGCTGTTGGTCGCCGGCCACGACTCCACCGTGAACACCATCGCCAATTGCGTGATGACACTGCTGCGCAACCCCGGCGCTTGGGATCTGCTGCGGCAGCGCCCGGAGCTCATCCCGCGCGCGATCGAGGAGGTGCAGCGGCTGCAGTCCGCGGTGCAGTTCTTCCCGAGCCGCAGCGCCACGGCGGACATCGAGATCGGCGGGACGCTGATCCCGGCCGGGTCGGCGGTGCACCTGATCTACGCGGCGGCGAACCGGGATCCGCGGCGGTTCGACGACCCGGATCGCTTCGACCCGCTGCGCGAGGACAACGAGCATTTCGGTTGGGGCAGCGGCATTCACACCTGCATGGGTGGCCCGTTGGCGCGCCTGGAGGTCAACCTGGCGCTGGAAGTCTTCCTGCGCCGCGTCGAATCCCCGAAGCTGGTCGTCGACCCGCCGCCGTATCGGCACAACCAGGTGTTCCGCGGGCCGCGACACCTGTGGGTGGACTTCGCCGCGGTCGCGGATTGAAAGTGGTTACGGCTTAAGGGCGACGGGGTCGCCGACGCGAATGACGCCCGCCGACAGCACCTCGAAGTACGCGCCCGCGCACGGTTGCGGTCCGTGACCGCCCGTGTTCCAACGGTTCTCGGCCGCGGGCGTCCGAAGCGCCTGCGGGGCCCGGGGCAACGGCCCGTGCTCCAGCGTGGGCACCACGCACCGCGACGTGGAGGTCAGGGCGCGCAGTCGCGCCTGCCCCACCGTGACTTCCCTTCCGATCCAGTCGGTTTCGCCATACGGCGGGTAGCCAGGTGGCGTCGCGATCACCAGGTTCGGCCGGTAGCGCAGCGCCTCGACGCCGATGTGGTCGAGGGTGGCCGTGGTGATCGCGTGCAGCGGGGCCTCGTCGGTGAACGAGTCGCCCGGGGTCGCCTGGGCGATCTTTAGGATGCGGCCTCCGACCTCGGCCTCCGATGCGTCCAACCCGAGCTCCAGCAATTTCTCCGGGTCCGGGCGCTCCAGCGTTGCGCCGGCCGGTCGCTGCCTGACCAGCCGGACCGTGCGTCCCAGCAGCCGCGACAGCGTGTCGTCGACCGCGGGGTCGTCGGATGCGAGGCTCGTCCCGTCGGGCAGCGAGATGCTCACGCGTCCGGTGTTCGCGTTGGCGGTGCACTTCAGCAGCCCGCGCCACAGCCGTGCCTGTTTGGCGCTGGCCACGTGCCCGGTTTCGGTGTCGATCAGGGCCAGCCGCCGGTCGCCCTCGGCGCCGCCCTCGTCGACGAAGAGGCTCTCCACGCTCTCGCCGAGCATCGACTTCACCGGGTACCGGCGCAAACTTTCGACCCGCAGCTGTTGCTCCACAACCCTTCCCCCGCGAGAGACCGTGCGTCCAATGTCCGGGGAAAGCGTATGCGGTTACGGCAGTCGGCCGTGCGGCCGGGAAACGTTTAGCCCGGGCAGTAGGTCGACTCCGCGGCGCTGACCCAGCCGGTCATGTCCGCGAACGAGAAGCCCTTCGCGCTCATGCTGGAGTGCAAGTCGGAGGCGATCGCATCCGGCGTCTTGCCGGCCATCCGGTCGGCGCACACCGCATGCCCCATCGCGATCATGTCGGTGTCGCTCGATGAGGGCCACGAGAAGCCGAGGTTCTTCAGCTTGGCCAGGTATGCGTCGTCGGTGCCGTCGGCCGATGCGATTGCGGTGCTTGCGGTCAGGGCAGCGCCGACCATTACCGGGATAGTCAGTTTCGTCAGCCAGCGAGGTGCAGACATTTCGTGCCCCTTCTTTTGTTATCCGCGTTCAGTGTGTCGTCAGTATATGGGCGTTCACGACAAACGGATATTAAAAATATCGAAACTGCGGGCGAGCCGATCGGGGCGTCGTCGCCGGTGCGCGGGCCGCATGACGTCGCTGATGAACGCTGTTGGCGGAAAATCGCACAGCTGACTCTCACATTCCCGGAACGGCGAGAAGTGGCAACAAGCGGTTAACAAGCGGACCCGAATGCGAAGCGATCGAATACTCGGGGTTACTTGCCGTCGAATGGCAACTATTGCCCTGATCGACAATTTTCTATGGGCTCAATGGGCCAGCAGGCGCTTTTTCTGCTCGGTGAATTCCTCCTCGGTGAGCACGCCCGCGTCGCGCAGGGAGGCCAGCTCGCGCAGCTCCGCGGCGATGCTGGTGACCGGGCCGCCGGCCGGGGGCTCGGGCGGCGCGTCCTTCGCATCGGTCTTTCCGCTCGTGGTGGGCATCCCGATGCGCTCCCGCCGCCCGGGACCACCGCCGGCGCCGCCGGTGCCGGCCATCGCGCGCCCGGCCATGCCGGCCAGCGCCATCTGGCTGAACAGGCTTCCCGCGCTGCCGGCGGACGCATCCGCGGCGGCCGCGGTGGCCGCCGGCAACGCGACGGCCAGGGGCCGGATCATCGTGGTCTCATAGGTCCACGCTGGCGGAACCGACAGCGCCCCAATCGTTTTCGCCTCGGCCAGGCCAGCCGTCACGGCCGAGCCGCCGGCCAGGTTCGTGATCACCGGGAACGGCGTCGGCGGCACGGGCGCGTCGCCCGGCCACGGCTGGACCCCGGCCCAGCCGCTGACGATGTCGTCGGTGTGGAAACCCGTCAGGGCACCGGCGACGTCGAACGGAAGCGCCGGCAGCGCCACCCCCGTGTCGACGCCGAGGCTCGCCGCGCTCAGCTCGGGGTCGATGAAGACCCCGCTGAGGTTCGCGAGCACGGCCAGCAGGTCCAGCGGGCCGAACTGGGCGGGCGTGGCCGCCAGGCTGCTCAGGGCGGCGGGCACCCCGGAGATCGCCTGCGGGGCAGACACCGCGCTCTGCACGCTGCCCGCGGGGGTGGCGGCGGCCTGCGCCACGGCGGCGGCTTGCGCCGACGGCGCGCCGGCGTTGGTGCTCCGGGGCGGCGCCGAGAACGGCGTCAGCACCGTCGCCAGCGCGGAAGCGGCGGCGTAGCCGTACATGGCGACCGCGTCCTGGGCCCACATCTCGGCGTACTGCGCCTCGGTGGTCGCGATCGCCGGGGTGTTCTGGCCGAAGATGTTCGTCGCGACCAGGGCCAGCAGCAGGCTGCGGTTCGCCGCGATCACCGGCGGCGGCACCGTCTCGGCGAACGCCGTCTCGTAGGCCGCGGCCGCGGCCGCCGCCTGGTTGGCCGTCTGCTCGGCCTGCGCGGCCGAGACCCTCGTCCACGTGACGTACGGGGTGGCCGCGGCGGCCATCAACCCCGCCGACGGGCCCAGCCACGGCCCGGCGGTCAACGCCGCGAGCTCCGATTGATAGGAGCTCGCCGCCGACTGCAGGGCGGCGGCCAATCCGTCCCAAGCCGACGCCGCGGCCAGCATCGGACCCGATCCGGGACCGGCGTACATGCGCGCGGAGTTGACCTCCGGCGGCAGCGCTGCGTAGTCCATGTCGTTCCCTCCGATCGGTTCAAAACCGCCAGGCATTGGCGGCTTCGGTGACGCGTACTGGGCGGCACAGCCAGAACCGAGCCAGCAAACGATCGCTTCCTTCAGTAGTACATGTCCGCCACCCCAACATTGCCAATACCGCGCCGAACGGGCGGGTTAACCCTCGATGACCAAGGCGGCCACCGTGCGATGGATGCACCGGGTCGTGTAGAAGAGTCTGGTGGACGAGGCTCCCAAGGCGTTCGATCGCTCGGCGCTGCACCAGGCGATGGTCAGGCGGCTGTACCGGCGGTCGTTGGCCGAGGGCCAGATCACGGTACCGGCCGTCCCGGGCATGATCGACGAGTACGTCCAGTTGTGCGCCAACCTGTGCGCCACCCTGGGGGTGCCCTACACGCCGGAACAATCGATTCAGCTCAGGAAGGTGCTGGAGGGCGAGCTGGCGAAGGCGTTCAAGGCCTCGCAGCGTTCCGACATCGCGATCTCGTTTCAGCTTCCCTTCGGCACCGGCCTGAACTACCAGGTCAAAGCCGAATGGCGAACGGTGGAGGCCGACTACGACAACTGGGTCGCCACCCGGCCGCCGCCGCTGTTCGGCACCGAACCCGACGCGCGCGTGGTGGCGCTGGCCCGCGAGGCGGCCGATCCGGCGACGTTTCGGGTGCTCGACGTCGGCGCCGGAACCGGCCGCAACGCGCTGGCCCTGGCCCGGCTCGGGCACCCCGTCGACGCGGTCGAGATGGCCCCGAAGTTCGCCGACGTCATGCGCGCGGAGGCCGAACGCGAATCGCTCGGGGTGCGCGTCATCCAAAGCGACGTCTTCACGGCGGTCGAGGATGTCCACGACGAGTATCAGCTGATGGTGCTGTCGGAGGTGGTGCCCGATTTCCGGACCACCCACGAGCTGCGCGGACTGTTCGACCTCGCCGCCGACTGCCTGGCCCCCGGCGGGCGCCTGGTGTTCAACACCTTCTTGGCGCGGCCGGGCTACACCCCCGACAACGCGGCGCGGGAACTCGGGCAGCAGTGCAACACCATGATCTTCACCCGCGACGAGGTGGCCGGCGCCGCGGCGGAGCTGCCGCTGGAGCTGGTCGGCGACGACTCGGCCTACGAATACGAGAAGGCCCACCTGCCCGAAGGCGCCTGGCCCCCCACGGGCTGGTTCGAGGGCTGGTCCAGCGGCCTCGACGTCTTCGATGTCCCGCGCGACGAGTCGCCGATCGAGTTGCGCTGGCTCGTCTATCAGAAGTCGGCCTGAATCCGTTGCGCCGAACGTGCATTCACGGCGGGGATTCGGCGATTTTGTCGCCCTGAGTGCACGTTCGGCGCAGGACCTCTAGGCGGTGAGGTCGCGGGTGGCCGGTCCTTCCAGCAGGGTGCCGTCCGGCGCGAAGCGCGACCCGTGCAGCGGGCATTCCCACGCGTTGTCGGCGTCGTTCCAGTTCACGATCCCACCCAGGTGTGGGCACACCGGCGAAACGCGATGCTCGGTGCCGTTGACGCGGCAGCGCGCCTCCAGATGCCACGGCGGCCCGCTCACCACGCCGCCCTCGCCGTTGACCGGGCTGCGACGCCCGGTCCGGATCGCCGGCGTGATCCAGCCCTTCGCCAGGTCGAACCCCACCTCGAGGTTGGCCTGCATGGCCGTCAGCAGACCCGACAGCTCATGCGGGCTCCAGCTGGCGAACGCGCGGGACCAATCCATCCGCCCGCCCAGGATGCGGCTCGACAGCGCCAGCGCGGCGGCGGGGCCGTTGGTCATCCCCCACTTGTTGAATCCCGTTGCGACGAAGATGGTTTCGGAGCCCGGGAGGATGGGCCCGACGTACGGCAGGTGGTCGATGGGCGTGTAGTCCTGCGCCGACCAGAAGTGGGTCTGCACGGCGCCCGGATAGTGCTTGCGCGCCCAATCCGACAGTTCCGCCAACGATTTCGACGGGCTCTTCTTGCGGCCCACCGTGTGGCCGGCGCCGCCCACGATCAGCCGCTCGCCGTCGGCGACGGGCGCGTAACGCACCGAACGCGTCGGCGAGTCGGTGGAGATCATCATCGGCCGGGTGATGTTGCCGGGGACCTTGAAGGCCAGGCAGTAGGACCGGCTCGGCTTCACCCGCGCGAAGTAGCCGCCGCGATCCAGGATCGGGATGCCGGTGGCGAGCACCAGCTGGCCGGCCTCGAGTTCGACGTCGCGCTGCGCGGCGTCGTTGACGTGCACCCGCACGCCCTTGCCGCGCCAGGACACCCGCCGGACCCGCGTGTGCTCGACCAGCCGTCCCCCGCGATCGAGGAGCTCGGTGGCCAGCGAGTCCAGGAACGGCATGGGGTCGAACTGCGCCTGGTCGGGCAGGCGCACGCCGCCGTGGTACGGGAACGGCACGTCCGCGTCGTCGTCCCACACCGCGGGCAACCCCACCGCCTCGCAGGCCTTCAGCTCCGCGCGCGCGGACAGGACGCCCTTGGCGGATTGGGCGTAGGTGTAGGCGTCTTCGCGCTGCACCGGGATGCCGTGCGACTCGCAGTGCTGCAGCACCCAGTCCTGGCCCTCCCGGTTGCCGTCGACGTATGCCCGCGCCGTGTCCCTGCCGTGCCTCGGCAGCAGCCGCGACAGCTGGGTGCCCTGCAGCAGGCTGATCTTGGCGGTGGTGTTTCCGGTGGCGCAGGCGCCGACGGTGCGCGCCTCCAGCACCAACGTGTCCATGCCGGCGCGGGCCAGCAGGACGGCGGTCATCAGCCCGGTGATCCCGGCGCCGACGACGATCACGTCGGCCGAACGGGGACCGTCGTCAAGCTGGCTTGCAGCCCAAGGCTGTTCGGCTCGGTCGGCCAACCATAAAGAAGTCACGGCTGGGCTGATACCCGCGGAGCAGCCGCGAAAACCTGGCCGGCGCCGACGCAGCGGCGATTACGCCCGTTTGAGCTGCGCTTTCGCCTCTTTGAGCTTTTCGGCGGCGGCGCGGGTGGCCCGCTCGGCCTTGTCGTACGCGGCTTCCGCCTTCTCGAGTTGGCGCTCGGCTTCGCGCACGACCGCGCGCGCTTCGTCGCGTTCGGACTTTCGCCGCGACACGGCGTCGTCGGCTTCGGCCTTCTCCCGCTCGGCGTCGGTGACGGCCGCCTTGAGCTTCTCCAGGCGCCGCTGCGCGGGCGTCGCGGATCGCTTGGCCGGCGCCGACACGGGCGCCGCGTCGCCGAAGCCGAACCCCGACCAGCGCTCGGGCTTGGTCAGCCGGCCCAGCCGCCGGGTGACGTCGGGGTCGGCGACCGCGGCCTGCAGCGTGCCGGTCAGGTCCTCGCGCACCGCTGCCGACGGCCGCTTCACGTCGGCGGCTTCCAATGCGGCCCGGGTCAGTTCGTCGATCAATTTGTGTTGCTCGGCCGACAGCTCGCGGATGCGTTCGCCGTCCATCTCCGAGTGTGCGGCCCGCAGGCGGTCGCCGAGGTCGGACAGGCGCTTCTTGGTGTCCTTACGCTTGAGCGCCAGCCGGTTGACGATCCAGGCCGCCGTCGTCGGCTTGCGCGCCGCCGAGATCCGTCGGGCGGCCGCCGCGTCGCCGCGCTCCTTGGCCTGGGCGGCCAGTTGGGTGCGCAGTGCGGTGAAGGCGTCGGGTTCCGCCCAGTAGAGACTGTCGAGTTCGTCGTCGGCCATGACGCCATGATCCTCGGCCGACGTTTCAGTGTGAACGCGCCGGGCTACTTGTAGCACAACATGGGATGCGACATCGTGAGGAAGTCCGAGGGCGGCGGCGCGTTCGGCCAGGCCCGCCGGTTGGTGCTGGCCGTGTTCGTCGCCGTCGCGCTTGTCGCCGGCTGCGCGAAGCACGGCGAAGCGGCGAAACCGCCTGAGCCCGCACGGATCAACATCACACCCGCCTCGGGGGCGCACGATGTCGACCCGCTGGCACCGGTCACGGTGAAAGCCGACGCGGGGACGCTGACCGACGTGCGGATGGTCAATGAAAGCGGCAAATCCATCGAGGGCGTGATGACCCCGGATAACACCGTCTGGAAGCCCACCGTCCCGCTGGGCTACGGCCGCACCTACACGGTGACCGCCACCGGCAAGGGACCCAACGGGGTTGCGGCCACGCAGGTTTCGTCGTTCTCGACGCTGAAGCCGTCCAACCAGACCAAGGTCTCGTTCACCACGACGGCGGAGGCCGCGCTGCACGACGGCGGCACCTACGGCGTCGGAACGGTGGTCGTCGCGCACTTCGACGAGCAGATCGCCGACCGGGCCGCCGCCGAACGGCAGCTCAAGGTGACGACCGACCCACCCGTGCCGGGCTCATGGTTCTGGGTCGACGGGCAAAACGCGCATTGGCGGCCTGAGCGCTACTACGCGCCGGGAACCACCGTCACCGCCGAGGCCAAGATCTACGGAATCGCCTTGGGCGACGGCCTATTCGGGCAGGACGACACGCGGGTGTCGTTCCGGATCGGCGACGCGCACGTCTCCATCGCCGACGACGCCACCCATCAGGTCAGCGTGTTCAACAACGGCGCCCTGGTCCGGACGATGCCCACGTCGATGGGCATGGGCGGCACCGAAGACGTCGCCGGGCACACCATCTCGTTGTGGACCCCGCCGGGCGTCTACACCGTGCTCGACAAGGGCAACCCTGTCGTGATGGACTCCTCGACGTTCGGGCTGCCCAAGAACTCGCGGCTCGGCTACCGCGAGACCATCAATTGGGCCACCAAGATCAGCACCGACGGCATCTACCTGCACGAGCTCGATGCCACGGTGTGGGCCCAGGGCCACCGGGACACCTCCCACGGCTGCCTGAACCTCAACGCCGACAACGCAAAGTGGTTCTACGATTTCTCGGTGCCCGGCGACGTGGTCGAGGTCCGCAACAGCGGCGGACCGCCCCTGACGCTGGCCCAGAACGGCGACTGGACGCTGAGCTGGGACCAGTGGCGCAAGGGCAGCGCGCTGCAGCCGCCGTCTTAACCTCGATGCCGAGTTGCCCTCGGACCCAACGTCATTCGAGCCATGGACGGCGCCGCTCGGCGCCCCGACGGTCAATGTTCACCGCGTACTCGCGCGACACTCCCCCAGGAAAGTCTTGACTGATTCCAAATAAGGGAGTGATATGGACCACGTGTCCTCATCGGCGAGCAACGCGGACCGGCTGCGCATGGCCGACCTGCGGGTGACCCGGCCCAGGCTTGCCGTCCTGGACGTCGTGCACGCCAACCCCCACGCCGACACCGACACGATCTTCACCGCGGTGCGCGACGATCTGCCCGACGTTTCGCGCCAGGCCGTCTACGACGTGCTCAGCGCGCTGACCGCCGTGGGCCTGGTTCGCCGGATCCAGCCACTGGGGATGGTCGCCCGCTACGAGGCCCGGGTCGGCGACAACCACCACCACGTCGTGTGCCGCGCCTGCGGGATCATCGCCGACGTCGACTGCGCGGTCGGAGAGGCGCCGTGCTTGACCCCGCTGGACGACAACAACGTGCTGGAGGGCTTCGTCCTGGACGAGGCCGAAGTCATCTACTGGGGCATGTGCCCCGATTGCTCGACCGCAGATTCTTGATCACTCCGGTGATCGCAGCCCGCATCACAACCACTGGAAAGGAACGCTGTGTCATCCGATACATCTGAAAGCCGTCCACCTCACGACGACGCCAAGACGGCGAGCGCCAGTGAAAGCGAAAACCCGGCGATCCCGTCGCCCAAACCGAAATCCAATGCGCCCCTGACGAACCGGGACTGGTGGCCGGACCAGATCGACGTATCGACGCTGCAGCCGCACAACCCGCAGTCCAACCCGCTGGGCGACGACTTCGACTACGCCGCGGAGTTCGCCAAGCTCGACGTCGACGCGCTCAAGGCGGACGTGATCTCGGTGATGACCACCTCGCAGGACTGGTGGCCCGCCGACTACGGCCACTACGGCGGCCTGTTCATCCGGATGAGCTGGCACGCGGCCGGCACCTACCGCATCTTCGACGGCCGGGGCGGCGGCGGCCAGGGCATGCAGCGCTTCGCCCCGCTCAACAGCTGGCCGGACAACGTCAGCCTGGACAAGGCCCGCCGGTTGCTGTGGCCGGTCAAGAAGAAGTACGGCAACAAGATCTCGTGGGCCGACCTGATCATCTTCGCCGGCAACTGCGCGCTCGAGTCGATGGGATTCAAGACCTTCGGCTTCGCGTTCGGCCGCGAGGACGTCTGGGAGCCCGAGGAGATCCTCTGGGGCGAAGAGGACACCTGGCTGGGCACCGACAAGCGCTACGGTTCCGGCGAGCGTGACCTGGCGCAGCCGTACGGCGCGACCACGATGGGCCTGATCTACGTCAATCCGGAAGGCCCCGAGGGCAAGCCGGATCCCATCGCCGCCGCGATCGACATCCGCGAGACGTTCGGCCGGATGGCGATGAACGACGAGGAGACCGCCGCGCTGATCGTCGGCGGGCACAGCTTCGGCAAGACCCACGGCGCCGGCAGCGGCGATCTGGTGGGCCCGGAGCCGGAGGCCGCCCCGATCGAACAACAGGGCCTGGGTTGGAAGAGCTCGTATGGCACCGGCGTGGGCAAGGACGCCATCACCAGCGGCCTGGAGGTGGTCTGGACGCCGACGCCGACCAAGTGGGACAACACCTTCCTCGAGACGCTGTACGGCTACGAGTGGGAGCTGACCAAGAGCCCCGGCGACGCGTGGCAGTTCGTCGCCAAGGACGGCGCCGGTGCGGGCACCATCCCCGACCCGTTCGGCGGGCCGGGTCGCGCCCCGACGATGCTGGTCACCGACATCTCGATGCGGGAGTCGCCGATCTATCGCGACATCACCCGGCGCTGGCTGGACCACCCCGAGGAGCTGACCGAGGCGTTCGCCAAGGCCTGGTACAAGCTGCTGCACCGCGACATGGGCCCGATCAGCCGCTACCTCGGGCCGTGGATTCCCGAGCCGCAGCTGTGGCAGGACCCGGTTCCGCCGGTCGACCACGAGCTGGTCGACGACAACGACGTCGCTGCGCTGAAGCAAAAGGTGCTCGACTCCGGGCTGTCGGTGCCGCAGCTGGTCAAGACGGCCTGGTCCGCGGCGTCCAGCTTCCGGCGCACCGACAAGCGGGGTGGCGCCAACGGGGCGCGGCTGCGCCTCGAGCCGCAGCGCAGCTGGGAGGTCAACGAGCCCTCGGAGCTGGACAAGGTGTTGCCCGTGCTGGAGAAGATCCAGCAGGACTTCAACGCGTCGGCGTCAGGCGGCAAGAAGATCTCGCTGGCCGACCTGATCGTGCTGGCGGGATCCGCGGCGGTCGAGAAGGCGGCCAAGGACGCCGGCTACGAGATCTCGGTGCACTTCGCGCCCGGGCGGACCGACGCCACCCAGGAGAACACCGACGTGGAGTCGTTCGCGGTGCTCGAACCGCGGGCCGACGGGTTCCGCAACTACATCCGGGCCGGCGAGAAGGCGCCGCTGGAGCAGTTGCTGCACGAGCGGGCCTACCTGCTGGGCGTGACCGGTCCGGAGCTGACGGTGCTCGTCGGCGGGCTGCGGGCCCTCGGCGCCAACCACGGCGGCAGCAAGCACGGCGTGTTCACCGACCGGCCGGGCACGCTGACCAACGACTTCTTCGTCAACCTGCTCGACATGGACAACGCGTGGAAGGCGTCCGAGTCGGCGGAGAACGTCTACGAGGTCGTCGACCGCAAGTCCGGACAGAAGAAGTGGACGGCCACCGCCAACGACCTGGTGTTCGGGTCGAACTCGGTGCTGCGGGGGCTGGCCGAGGTCTACGCCCAGGACGACAACGCGGGGAAGTTCGTCGAGGACTTCGTCGCGGCCTGGGTCAAGGTCATGAACGCCGACCGGTTCGACCTCAAGTAACAGCCGGATAGCAAGCGACGCCCCGCGGGTCATCGGCCCGCGGGGCGTCGTGCGTTCAGGTCAGGTCGGGTTCAGCGGGCGAAATCCCACTGGCCGTAGTCGGGCGCGAGGACGTCGTCGATGTCGACGTTGATCCCGCCCAGCAGCGGACTCGGGTTCGACGGGCTGTTGACGACGGCCTGATACAGCACCGCCGCCGGTTCCCGCGCCCCGTTCGACCACGACCTGGTCTGCCACGCCCACCGGTGGCCGGGTGTGCTGGAGTTGCCGATGACGCCGTCCCGGATCGCCCATCCGCAGGTCTGGGCATGCCCGTAGACGCCGGTGCGGCCGACGCCCAGCACCGAGTTGATTCCCCGAAGCCATTGCACCCCAGAGGTATTCCAGAAGTTCTCGTCGATGTTGTCGTCGATGCTGAAGAAGATCGGCGCCGAGGCCGGTCCCCCGGCCGCGGCGTGCAGCCGCTGTGCGGTCTGGGCGTCGGCCACCCCGCCGTCGTAGCCGCGGGTGGAGTCCGACGGATCGGGCCAGCCGGGCTTGCCGTACTGGAAGTTGCTGACGATCTGCAGACCCGCCGCCCGCAGCGAGTCCGCGTACTGGCGCGTGATGGGCTTCGCCTCGAAGTTCGCGCCCGGCCGCGACTCGGACACGTAGTTCACCACCCCGGCGTAGCCGGCGCCCTTGATCTCCTCCGGCGCGATGCGCCGCTCGGCGAAGTCGATCAGCCGCACGTCGGCGGCCCGCGCCTCGTTGACCGGCGCGGCCGCCGCGCCCAGGCCCAGGAGAACCGGTGCGGCGAATTTGAGGACGTCGCGCCGTGAAACCGATCGCACGGCGCGATGGTAACAAAGTCAGATCCCGTGCTCGGCCTTGATGAATTGCGCGGCCCGCTCGCCGATCACCACGCAGGGCGCCATCGTGTTGGCGCTGGTGATGCGGGGCATGATCGACGCGTCGGCGACGCGCAGGTTCTCCAGCCCGTAGACCTTCAAACGTCCGTCGACCACCGACATGGAGTCGCGGCCCATCTTCGCCGTTCCGGATTCGTGCCAGTAGGTGGTCACGGCGTCGCGCAGGTAGCGGTCCAACTCGGCGCCCGACAGGTCGCCCGGCATGACCTCCCGCGCGACGAACGGACGAAGCTCCGGGGCATTGCCGATCTCGCGCAGGGTCTCGATGCAGGCGGTCGCGGTCTTGAGGTCTTCGGGGTCCGACAGCGCGTTGGCCTCGATTCGGATGGCATCGGACGGGTCGGGGCCCGACAAGCGCAGTCGCCCTCGGCTGCTGGGGTGAGTCGGCGAGCCGAACAGGACCCAACTGTTCTGGGGCAGGCCATATTTCGCGACGCTCTCCGGCGTGGATTTGGGAAAGGGCCCCAAGCATGCGAACAGATCCGGGCCCTGGATGTCGGCCGCCCCGGAGTCCCAGAACAGCGCAGCGGCGACCTGAGTACTGCCCCGCAGATCCTCTGGAAATTCCCACACGCAATCGAACCCGAAGTGGTCCTGGAAGTTTTGTCCGACGCCGGGCAGGTGCTGGCGGACCGTCACTCCCACGCCACGCAGTTCCGCTTCGTCGCCGACGCCGGATTGCATCAGCACCTTGGGCGTGTGAATCGCGCCGAGCGACAGCACGACCTCGACGTCGGCGGCAATGCGATGCACCGCTCCCCCGTGGACGACCTCGACGCCGGCGGCCCGGTTGCCTTGGAAAACCACCCGGGCGACGAGCGCGTGCGGCAGCACCGTCAGGTTGGGCTTGTCCAGGTGCGGGGCGGTATAGGTGCGGAACACCGACAGGCGCTTCCCGGCCCGCCAGCGCAGGTCCGCGATGGCCGCGCCCCGGGTGTCCTCCATCAGGCGGCCGTTGGGGCTTTGGTAGGTGGGAATTCCCAGCGCCCGCGCGGCACCCAGCGTCGCCGCGGCCAGCGGATGCGCGTCGGGCGCGGGTTGTACGAACACCGGACCGCCCCTGCCCCGATGGTTGGGCTCGCCGATCCCATGCCAATCCTCGATTCGCCGGTACAGGTCCAGGACCGGCTCGTAAGCCCAGGCCCGTTCGCCGGAGTCGGCCGCGAAGTGTTCCCAGTCGCTGCGGTGCCCGCGCGCCCACACCATCAGGTTGATGCCGGAGCCGCCGCCCAGCACCTTGCCCATCGATAACGGGATCGAGCGCCCGTGAATCCGCGGGTCCGGCTCGGACGCGAAGCCCCAATCGCGTTCGCTCCCGAGGTTCAGCGGCCACTGGCCGGCCTCGGTGACGCTGGGGACGTCGTCGCTGCCGCCGGCCTCCAGCAACAGCACCTTGACGTCGGGGTTCGCCGCCAACCGGCCGGCGATCACCGAGCCCGACGACCCCGCCCCGCACACGATGACGTCGTAATGCGCCTCCAACACAGCACCCACTGATTGCTCCTCGATCGTGGCTGGGTATAGCTACCTATACCTGACTGCACGAATTGCCGAGCCGAGCGGTTCACGCCGTTGTGCGCTGACGGTTTTGAGTGTGAGCCGAGGGCGTAAATCGGCGCCGCATCGCGCCCTGGGCTCACACGGAAAGCCCTGGCCGCACACTCAAACGCCGCGGTCCCGGCCTCGTTGCGTCATTTAGGTGGCGAACTATAGTCTGGACACATGTCCAGTTTGCTGTCGCGGGGTTCGGGAGTCCGTTGAGAGCGCTGGACTGGGGGGCGGTCGCCCGCGTTGTTTCGTCGGCGGATAAGAGTTGAGTATGCGAATTGCCCTGCTGTCCTATCGCAGTAAGGACCATTGCGGCGGACAGGGCGTCTACGTGCGCCATCTCAGCCGCGGCCTGGTCGAGCTCGGCCACGACGTCGAGGTCTTCTCCGGCCAGCCCTATCCCGAGCTGCTCGATCCGCGGGTGCGGCTGACCAAGGTGCCCAGCCTGGACCTGTACCGCGAGCCCGACCCGTTCCGGGTGCCGCGCCCCAGCGAGATCCGCGACTCGATCGACCTGCTGGAACTTTTGACGGTGTGGACGGCGGGCTTCCCCGAACCGCGGACGTTCACCATGCGCGTCGCCCGGCTGCTGGCCGAACGGGCGAACGACTTCGACCTGGTGCACGACAACCAGAGCCTGGGCACCGGACTGCTGGCGATCGCCGACGCGGGGCTCCCGGTGGTGGCCACCGTGCACCACCCGATCACCCGCGACCGGGTGCTCGACGTGGCGGCCGCGCGGTGGTGGCGAAAGCCGTTGGTGCACCGCTGGTACGGCTTTTCCAAGATGCAGGAACAGGTGGCGCGCCGGATCCCCGACCTGCTGACGGTCTCGTCGTCGTCGGCCGCGGACATCGTCGCCGACTTCGGCGTCTCCCCCGAGCAGTTGCACGTGGTGCCGCTGGGGGTGAACACCGAACTGTTCCAACCGAGTTCGCTGCCCCGGCAGCCGGGCCGGATCATCGCGATTGCCAGCGCCGACACCCCGCTGAAGGGCGTCCGCACGCTGCTGCACGCGGTCGCCAAGCTGCGCACCCGCCGCGACGTCGAGCTGCGGCTGGTGGCCAAGGTAGAGCCCAACGGGCCCACCCACAAACTCATCGCCGAACTGGGTATCTCGGACATCGTCCACATCACCAGCGGGCTTTCCGACGAGGCGCTCGCCGCGCTGTTCGCCTCGGCCGAGGTCGCCTGCATTCCGTCTCTCTACGAAGGATTTTCGCTGCCCGCGGTCGAGGCCATGGCCAGTGGCACGCCGATCGTGGCGAGCCGGGTGGGCGCGCTCCCCGAGGTGCTGGGCACCGACGGCGCCTGCGCCCAGCTGGTGCCGCCCGCCGACGTCGACGAGCTGACCCGCGCGCTCGGCGAGCTGCTCGACTCGCCGGAAAAGCGCCGCACCATGGGCAAGGCGGGCCGCGAGCGCGCGATCAGCGTGTTCAGCTGGGAGGCGGTGGCCGCTCAAACCGTGCGGGTCTACGAGCGGGCGATCGCGCGATGCTGACCGTCGATTTCGACCGGCTTGGCATCGGACCGTCCACCAAGGTGATCGACGTCGGTTGCGGGGCGGGCCGGCATGCGTTCGAAGCCTATCGGCGCGGCGCCGACGTGGTCGCCTTCGACCGCGACGAGTCCGAATTGCGTTCCGTGGAGACCATTCTGCGCGCGATGGCCGAAACCGGCGAGGCGCCGGCGGCGGCGTCGGCGAAGGTCGTCCTCGGGGACGCGCTGAGCCTGCCGTATGCCGACGAGACGTTCGATTGCGTCATCGCGTCGGAAATCCTCGAGCACGTGCCCCGGGACGACGCCGCGATCGCCGAGCTGATCAGGGTCCTCAAAGTCGGTGGCACGCTGGCGGTCAGCGTCCCGCGCTGGCTTCCCGAGCGGGTGTGCTGGCTGCTGTCCGACGAATACCACGCCAACGAGGGTGGCCACGTGCGCATCTACAAGGCGAGCGAGCTGCGCGGCAAGATCGCCGGCGGCGGTATGAAATTGACGCATACCCATCACGCGCACGCCCTGCACTCGCCGTTCTGGTGGCTCAAATGCGCTGTGGGCGTGTCGAACCCCGACCATCCCGCGGTGGCGGCCTACCACAAGCTGCTGGTGTGGGACCTGATGCAACGGCCCAAGGTCACGCAACTGGCCGAATCGCTGCTCAACCCGCTCGTCGGCAAGAGCGTGGCGATGTATTTCACGAAGTCGAGTGGCACGGAAAGCGAAGCGGCCCCGGGGTATTCAGTTGCATCGGGCTAGCGCGCCGGCCGTTCCGGGTGTTCTCACATCCGAGCAATGCCGGCAGACCGCGCGGTCGATAGCCGCCGCCCAGGAACCGTCGGGCGCCATCCCCTGGTTCGAGGGTGGGCATACCGATCCGTGGGACCACGTGGAATGCGCGATGGCGCTGACGGTCGCCGGGTTGTGGGAGCCGGCGCGGGCCGCGTTCGAGTGGAGCCGGCGCACGCAGCGCCTCGACGGCTCCTGGCCCATCCAGACCCGGGCCGGTGTGGTCGAAGACCACAACAGCGACAGCAACTTCTGCGCGTACATCGCCACCGGTGTGTGGCATCACGTGCTGATCACCGGCGACAAGTCGTTCGCCGCCCGGATGTGGCCGGTGGTGCACAAGGCGATCGATTTCGTCATCGACCTGCAGTTCGGCTACGGCGAGATCGCCTGGGCCCGAAGCGAAGACGGGCCGCTGCCGGAAGCGCTGCTGACCGGCTGCGCCAGCGTGTTCCACAGCATCCGCTGTGCACTGGCCCTGGCCGCCTTCGTCGGCGAACCGCAACCGGAGTGGGAACTGGCGCTGGGGCGCCTCGGCCATGCGATCGCCGCGCACCCGGAGGCGTTCACCGAAAAGGACCGCTACTCGATGGACTGGTACTACCCGATCCTCGGTGGTGCCCTGCGCGGCCCGGCGGCCGCCGCGCGGATCAAGGAGCGCTGGGACGACTTCGTGGTCGGCGATCTGGGCATCCGCTGCGTCGGCGACCGGCCGTGGGTGACCGGCGCCGAAACCTGCGAACTGGTGATGGCTCTCGACGCCATCGGCCACAGGTCCGCCGCGCATCGGCAATTCGCCGCGATGCAGCATTTGCGCGAAGAGGACGGGTCCTATTGGACGGGCCTGGTTTTCGCCGACGGGAAGCGCTGGCCCGAGGAACGCACCACCTGGACCGGCGCGGCGATGATCCTGGCGGCCGACGCGCTGTCGGACACCACCAAGGGCAGCGCGATCTTCCGTGGTGACGGGCTGCCGATGGGGCTGCAGACCGACTTCGACTGCGAATGCGTGGTCAGCGGCCCGGGTTGGTGACCCCGCCCTGGTCTACCGCGGCACCCGCCTGCCCGCCGGTGCGCTCGAGCACCCGCAGCGACCCGGTGGCCGAAACCTCGCGGAACTGACCGGAATCCATCGCGCGGCGATAGATGTAGTAGGGCGGGCGCCCGCCGTCACGCGGGTCGGGGAACACGTCGTGGATCAACAGCGCGCCGCCGACCTCCACCCACTTCGCCCAGCCGTCGAAGTCCTCGGTCGCGGCCTGCTCGGAGTGGCCGCCGTCGATGAACAAGAACTGCAGCGGCGTTCGCCAGCCTCGCGCCACCACCGGTGAGCGGCCCACCACCGCGACGACGTGGTCGTCGAGGCCCGCGGCGTCGAGCGTGCGGCGGAAGGTGGGCAGCGTGTCGAAAAGCCCGGTGACGTCGTCGACCATGGTGGCGTCGTGGTACTCCCAGCCCGCCTGGTGTTCCTCCGAGCCGTGGTGATGGTCGATCGTGTAGAGCACGCTGGCGGTCTGCTGCGCCGCCGCGCCGAGCAACAGGGTGGATTTGCCGCAGTAGGTGCCGATCTCGACGCCGACGCCGCCCCTGAGGTACCGCAGCGCGGCGTCGTAGAGCGCGCGTCCCTCGTCGGGCGGCATGAAGCCCTGCACGTCCTCGGCCATCGCAAAGAGGCGCTCGGTTGAGTTGACGTCGGCGCGGCTCATGAGCCGAACCTATCTGGCGCGGTCGAGCATCGGGCCAGCGGGATCGTCGCGATCGCTTTACGATCATGCTGTGCGCGTGTCTGCCCGCAAATGGGTTGTTGCCGGCTTGGCGGTCGTCCTGAGCGCAGCCGGGCTGACGATGCTGCCGTCCACCACGCCGACGGCCGCCGCGGCGAGCTGCCCGCCGGTTCAGGTCGTCTTCGCGCGCGGACGATACGAATCGCCGGGCGTCGGGGCGCTCGGCAACGCGTTCATCAGCGCGCTGCGGTCCAAGGTGTCGAAGAACATCGGCGTCTACGCCGTGAATTACCCGGCCGACACGCAGATCGACATCGGCGCCAACGACATGAGCCACCACATCCAGGGCATGGTCAACGACTGCCCGGACACCCGCCTGGTGCTGGGCGGCTACTCGCTGGGCGCGGCGGTCACCGACGTGGTGCTGGCGGCGCCCATCAGCGCTTTCGGTTTCGACAGCCCGCTGCCGCCGGGGATCGACCAGCACATCGCCGCCGTCGCGCTGTTCGGCAACGGAAGCCAGTGGGTCGGTCCGATCACCAACTTCAACCCGCTCTACAACGACAGGACCATCGAGCTGTGCCACGGCGCGGATCCCATCTGCAACCCCGCCGACCCGAACACCTGGAAAGAGAACTGGCCGCAGCATCTGGCCAGCGCGTACATCGATGCCGGCATGGCCAACCAGGCCGCCGACTTCGTCGCGGGCAAGCTTTAGCCGACCAGCTGGGCGGCCAAGTCCTCGAGTGCGATCCCCCGCTGGGCCGCGAGTGACGCAAGCACGGCCTGGGCGTGACTCGCTTCGACGCCGTAGCGCTCGGAGAGCAGCCGAGCGGCGGCGGCGACGGTGGCGGGCGGCTCCACGCGACCCGCGGCCCGAGCGGCGCCCGCGCCCTTGGCCTGGGCCGCCGCGGCCTGATGGACCTCGCCCACTATGACGGGCAGCACCGCGCCGTCGTACCACTGCAGCCAGTGACCGCATTGGCTGGCCAGCATCCGAACGTGGCGTAGGTCGGTCTCGTCCGGAACGGCGTCGCGCTGACGCTGATGGGTCGACACGACGCCCCGCACCTTCCCGTCGGCGTCGACCATCGGGGTGGACACGCACGACCGAACCTCGTTCGCCTGCAGGACTTCCCGGGCGGATTCGCTGAACAACGGCGAGGTGTCGACGTCGGAGACCACCACTTGCCGGGCATCGCCGAACGCGTGCCCGCAGGGCGTCCCCGGCTCGTCCAGGTAGCTGAAGGCGTCGACGAAGTCCTGGCCGAAACCGCGCTTGCCCTCGATCTGCAGCCCGCCGTGCACCGGGTCGCGCAGCTGAACGGTCCCCCGCTCGGCGCCGCAGCGACTGACGGCGGCACGCATCAGCTCCGCGAGGACCTCGCTGCGGTTCGCGCAGGCCCGGCCCCCGATGGTGAACGGCAGGGGCGGCGGCGGCGCGGCCGGGCCGGATCGCTCGCTAGTAGGCGACAGCAATCCGGCGGCTACGGCGCGCAGCTTGACGTTGCGGCGCTGGGAGACGTCGCGCAGTACTTCGAAGGCCGCCTGGTCGTCCAGCCCGTACCGCTGCTGCAGGGCCGCGATGGCGAGGCGGATAGTGGTCCGCGACAGCCTCGCTCCCAGGGAGAGGGTTGCCGTCTTGGGTGCGTCGCCGGTCGTCAGAGCCATCGGGTCCCCTTCGCTCCGCAGAGCGCGTCGATGAATGTGGTGGACCGACTGCTTGATCAACCCCTGGAACTGGCTGGACCATACACCACGGTCACGGTGTCGCTGGTGAAATTTCCGTTTCCAGCGCCCTGGCATCGCCGGGCATGGCCTTGCGCGGGTGACAACCATGCCGTAATTGTCATGCCGAATTCATAAACTCGTTCGAGTATTACTGTCTTCCTCATAGAATTGATATTTTCAAACCGAACGTAAAAGCCACATGGCCCGTCGCGGGGATAAATCTTATGTCGGATTCACATATTCCGACGCGCGGCACCTTCCGGTCGCGGCTGGCAACGCTTCTTGAGGGCGGATCGACGGCGGCAGCATCGTGCGACGAACCGTGGCGCGCCTCGATTCTGCAGGACCGCGCGGCGCATGCCGGAATCGGCGGTACGCCTGGGCCGCATGCGCGACGACCCGCCCGCGCCACAGCAAATCCGATCCAAACGCCGAGAGTCCGGATCGAAAAGCCATATCAGAGTAAAAATCAGCGTGAATATTCGCGAAAAACAAAGATCAAGCTCGATTCGTCGCGACCTGCCCGCATTGAACCCTCCGATGCCCCGTTTATGTTCGAGCCAGTCCACCGCTCCCGGAAGGAAACTCCATTGTCTTTCGTAAACGCATATCCCGCGGCGCTCGCCGCGGCGGCGGGCAACCTCCAGTCGGTCGGCGCTGCATTGAACGCCGGAACCGACGCCGCTGCCGTGCCCACGACCGAGGTTGTTCCCGCCGCGGCCGACGAGGTGTCGCTGCTGACGGCCGCACAGTTCGCCGCCCATGGCGCGCGGTTCCAAGAGCTCAGTGCGCGCGCGGCCAGGATTCAGGCGGCCCTGGCGGCGACGTTGGCGACGAGTGCGGCGTCGTATGCGGCCACCGAGGCGGCGAACGCGGCGTCGGCGGGCTGACCATGGTCGACTACGGGTTGTTGCCGCCGGAGATCAACTCCGCACGCATCTACGCGGGGCCAGGGGTGGGTTCGTTGGTCGCCGCCGAGGCGGCGTGGGCCGGGCTGGCCGCCGATCTGGAACTGGCCGCGGCGGGTCATCGGTCGGTGATCTCCGGGCTGACCAGCGGTCCCTGGCTCGGACCGTCCTCAGCGTCGCTGGTTGCGGCCGCCACACCGTTCGTGGGCTGGTTACAGACCAGCGCCGAACAGGCCGCCCAGGCCGCCGGCCAAGCGGGGGCCGCCACCGCCGCCTACGAGGCGGCGTTCGCGGCGACCGTTCCCCCGCCGGTGATCGCGGCCAACCGGGCCCTGCTGGCCGAGCTGATCGCGACGAACCTGCTCGGACAGAACACCCCGGCGATCGCGGCCGCCGAGGCGGAATACTTCGAATTCTGGGCCCAGGACGCGGGGGCGATGTACAGCTACGCGGGATCCGCCGCGGCGGCGTCGCAATTGAGCGAATTCGGGGAACCGGCCGAAGTGGTGAACCCGATCGGGTTGGTCGACCAGGCCATCGCGGTCTTCAAGGCGGAAAACGATGTCGTGCAGCGCAGCGCCGCCAACCTGGGCGCGGTCGTCAACCCCAGGGTTTCCGACATCTTGAAAACCCTGTCCGCACCCTTGCAGGCCAAGCCGATCGACGACTGGATCGTGGCCAACACCCCGCTCGATGACGCGGTGACGCTGTTCAGCAAGTACCTCTCGCCGTACATTTCGTCGCTGGCCGCGATGATCCAATCGACGCAGTCCTTCGGGCAGGTCAGCAACGGTATTACGGCGATGACCACTTTCGCGAAGGGGTTGGCCCCGGCGGCAAAGGCGCTCGAAGGCGCCGCTTCGGCGGCGGGGGCGGGCGCGGCCAACGCCGCCCCGAATCTCGGGGGCGTCGCGGCGGGTCTGGGCCACGCGCTTCCGCTGGGCTCCTTGTCGGTGCCGCCGAGCTGGGCCCCGGTGAACGCCATCACCAATCCCGCGGTGGGAGCACTCACCAACGCGGTGGCGCCGGCCTCGGCGGAAGGCATGAATGCCCTTCCGATGGCCCCCTTCGGTCAGTTGGGCGCAAACCGCTACGGGCGCATTCTTCCCACCTACGGTTTCAAGCCCGCGGTAATGGCAAAGCCGCCGGCCGCCGGATAAGAAACAGCGGGGCTGCCGCAAATGTCTTCGGCGATATAGTTATCGCGCTGAGATACGCTCTAGGCCAGCGAAATTCAGGCCGGAGTGTCGGTGCCCGAGTACAGCTTGAAGTCGCGGGTGACCCCGCCCGACGCGGCCGCCTGCCGGCGGGCCAAGTACGAGGGATGACGGCGCATCGCTGCGCGGCGCTCGCGTTCGAGCCGGCGGGCGGCAATCCACGCCGGATGAGATTGAAGGAAAATGACCGTCGCCCCCGGTGCATCCGCCACGATTCCAACTCCTCCCGAGCAACCCGCGAAACTGTCAACAGCGGTTATCGGTTCGTGATTCCAGAATGCCCTGGCATTCCTGAGACCAAACCACACGCCAAGGTGAGAATTGGCCATGAATTTCTTTCGGGGCCGGTAGCCGAGGTTGTGGCCGGCCGACGTCGCTTCACAGCGGATTCTCGAGCAACAGACTCCGCGGCCAAGCCGCGAATGGCAGCATTGCCGGTGCGCCCGACACACGCGGCGTCAGCGCCTCTACGGAGCGAGCCTCAATCGCCTGACGTCGGTCGGGCGCGTTGAGAAAGAGGAGAGCGAGTGATGTCAACGCCAAACCAGCCAGACGAACCTTTCGCTGACGGCCCACAGCCATACCAGCCGCCCGGCTACGGATATCCCAACTACTCCGGTTATCCCGGCGCTCCGAACCAGCCGGCCGCCCACCCCGCGTATCCGACGCCGGGCTACCCAGCCGGTTACATAGACCCCGCCGCGCCATACGGACGCGACCCGGCCACCGGAGAACCGCTGTCCGATAAGTCCGCGCTCGCCGCTGGACTGATGCAACTTTTCCTCGGCTGGTTCGGCGTCGGCCGGTTCTACATCGGGTCAACCACGGTTGGGGTCCTGCAGCTGGTCAGTACCCTCGTCAGCGTCATGCTCAGCGTTGTGCTGATCGGCTTTTTTACGATGTTTGTCGTAGCGGTCTGGGTGTTCATCGACGCGATCATGATGTTCACGGGGGCCGTCAAGGACGGCCAGGGCCGGAAGCTGCGACCGGCCGGCAACTAGGACCAAACGGGCGAGTAGGTACCGAGAGAGTCCTCGCGACCCCTCAATTTTGGCGTAATCCGAACTTGCTGCCCGCGGCCCACCACACCCTGACGAGGGGCACCGACAAGATTTCCCGTTTCGCGCCCGGGTGGCGCCGGCTGCTATCGTGCGTTGCTTATGCCAGAGATCGACCGCCGCCGCATGATGCTGACGGCCGGGATCGGGGTGCTGGCAGCCGCGCTGCCGCTTCCGAACGCCCAGGCCTCCCCCCGCCGACCGGGATCGCCCGAGGCCCCACCGCCCGCCGCGCCCAGCGGCCAGGCCGGGTCCTACATCTTCCAGGACGAGTTCGACGGCCCGGCCGGCTCGGCCCCCGACGGGTCGAAGTGGGCCGTGGCGAAAGCCCGCGAGACGATCAAGGACCCGACGTACTGGGAGCTGCCCGAGCACATCGGGCAGTACCGCGATGACCGCAAGAACGTCTTTCTCGACGGCAACTCCAACCTCGTCCTGCGCGCCGCCAAGGACGGTCCGACGTACTTCAGCGGCAAGGTGCAAAGCCTGTGGCGCGGCGGCGTCGGCCACACGTGGGAAGCCCGGATCAAGCTCAATTGCCTGACCGCCGGCGCCTGGCCCGCCTACTGGCTGGGCAACGACGATCAGGGCGAGATCGATGTGATGGAGTGGTACGGCAACGGCAACTGGCCGTCGGCCACCACCGTGCACGCCAAAGCGAACGGCGGCGAGTGGAAGACCCACAACATCCCGGTCGACAGCGGCTGGCACACCTGGCGGACCCAGTGGGACGCGGCCGGCATCCGGTTCTGGAAGGACTACACCGACGGGGCGCAGCCCTATTTCGACGTGCCGGCGAGTTCCCTGCCGGATTGGCCGTTCAACAACCCCGGCTACACCGTTTTCCCGGTGTTCAACCTCGCGGTCGCCGGTTCCGGCGGCGGTGACCCCGGGCCGGGAACCTATCCCGCGGACATGCTCATCGACTGGATCCGAGTCTGGTAGGACCCCCGCTGCCGCTCAGCCGAATTCGAGCAGGGCATACGCCCCGCGGAACGGCTTGGCGGGGCCGAGCTGCCAGAACGCGGGGAACAAAGCCCCGAAAAACAAGCCCGCACAAGCGGAGTCGGCTGCGGGTGTCGCGGAATCAGTGCGTCAGAAGCGCGGTTGCGCTCCAGACCCTGCCGCCGGGGTTACGCGGGTCCGGCTCGGGCAGCCAGGTCATCGGGCGCATCCACAGCGGCAATCGGCGGAACCGGCGGGCGGCGAGGTAGAGCGGCTGCGCGTCTACGATGCGCCAGCCGAGGTCCTCGAAGAAGGCCAAGCCGTTGTCGGGCGCGAACTTGAACGGCGCGTTCTGCAGTATTCCGGCCATCTTCTTATTCATCATCTCCTTCAGGCCGGGGCCCCCGAAATCCAGCATCCACCAAGCGATTTCGGTTCGCGTGAACGCCGCGGACAGCGCAACCACGTCGCTTTCCTCCAGGTACATCAACAGGCCTTCGGTCAGCACCAGCGCTTTGCCGGCGCCGGCCAGCGCCTCGTCGAGGAACGCGGCACGGGCCGTCGCGTCGGCCAGGTCGACGGCGGTCCGCGTCAGCCGGCAGCGCGGAGTCTCGTCGGCCAGCAGCTGCGTCTTTTCCTCGAGCAGCTTGGGCAGATCCGCCTCGACCCACGTCAGATCGGCCGGCAGCTCCAAACGATACGGGCGGGTGTCCAGGCCGGCGGCCAGGTTCAGCACCCGGTCGCAGCCGGCGGCGATCGCGTCGGCGATGGCCTCATCGATCAGCTTGGTGCGCGCGACGAGCCACCAGCCGTTGCGGGTCGAGCGCGGCACGTTGGCGACGATTTCGCGGCCATGCTCGCCCGCGAGTCGCTCCGCGAGCGGGTCGCTGAAAAGCGCGTCGGGGCGGGCCGATTCGGTCGCTCGGTGCAACGCCGTCCATCGGGCAGTGTCCGAGACGTGGGTGATCGTGTGTCTGGGGGCTGACATACCTGCGTTATAGCAGCCGCCCCGCTGCCCTACTGACCGGCCTTAGGTCCGGCGAACCAAGCCGATGCCACCGCGCGGGTCTGGGGAGGTGGATAGGCGGTGTCCGGCGTGCCGACCGGACCCACCTTGACCGTCCACGTCGCCGACGAGCGGTCGATGCAGCTCCCGGCGCCCTGGCTGGGCAGCCACAACACGTTGACGTTTGCGTGGGGGTCGGCGCAGTAGAAGGCGGCCACGTATCCGTCGGCGCGGCCACCTCCCGCGCCGCCGTTGCGGAGCTGGCACTGGGTGCCGTCGTCGAGGGTCAGGGCGAACGGGTCGGGTGTGGCGGTGGGCTGCACCGGCGGGAGGGAACCGTTGTACCTCACCCGGTGCATGGTCTTGGTCCAGGGATTGTTCACGCACAGCAGCGATCCGGGCGTCGACGGCCAGCAGGTGCCGGCGCCGGCCGCGCTGGGCGAGCAGGAGTAGACGTTGTCGGCCGTCGCCGACGGTGACGCTTCGCAGCCTTCGACGGTGACGACGTTGCCCTCCGGGGGTGACTCCCGATACCCGTTCATCGGTTGACCATCGGGCCCGACGGCCATCACGCTGATCTGCTGGGTGGGCGGTGGGTCCGCGGCCGCCGGCCCGGCCAGCGACAGGGCCGCGACCGTCATGACGGCAACGGGCATCAGGGCAACTCGCAACATGGTTGGAGGGTACGGTGCGCGTATGGCCGAACGAAACCGTCGCTT
This sequence comes from Mycobacterium paraense, assembly GCF_002101815.1. Taxonomy (GTDB): domain Bacteria; phylum Actinomycetota; class Actinomycetes; order Mycobacteriales; family Mycobacteriaceae; genus Mycobacterium; species Mycobacterium paraense. The sequence goes on from NZ_LQPM01000010.1 coordinate 196,652, forward strand.
CCTGCTCCGCGAACGCCCCACCGGACGCATCGGCCCCAACACCTTCGAGCTGAGCGAGGAGGCGGTGCCCGACATCGGCGACGGCGAGGCGCTGGTCCGCGTCGGCTGGATCTCCCTCGACCCGACGAACCGGATGTGGATCAACGACACGCCGACATACCTGCCGCCGGTGGGCATCGGCGAGGTCATGCGCGCTGCCGGCCTGGGTGAGGTCGTCGCGTCGAAGAACCCGAATTTTGCGGTCGGTCAGGCCGTGCAGGGACTGCTCGGGTGGCAGGACTACGCGGTCATCTCGCCCACCGCGTTCGTGATGCCCGTCGACATCGCCGAGGGCATTTCGCCGAGCGCCTACTTGGGGGCGCTGGGGTCGACCGGGCTGACCGCCTGGATCGGCATCCGCGATATCGGCAAGCCCAAGCAGGGCGAGACGGTCGTGGTGTCCGCGGCGGCGGGCGCCGTGGGGTCGGTCGCCGGGCAGCTCGCCAAGGCCGACGGCGCCCGCGTCGTCGGGATCGCCGGCGGCCCCGAGAAGTGTGCCCTGCTCACCGAGCAGCTCGGTTTCGACGCGGCCGTCGACCATCGCGCCGCCGACTGGGCCGCCCAGCTCGCCGCGGCCACCCCCGACGGCATCGACGTCGACTTCGAAAACGTCGGCGGCGACATCATGGACGCCGTCTTCGCGCGGCTGAATATCGGTGCGCGCGTTGCACTGTGCGGCCTGATCTCCGGCTACAACGCGGCCGATCCCCCGCCGGGACCGCGCGCCTTCGGCAACCTGCTCATCCAGCGCGCGACGGTGCGGGGCTTCATCGTCCTCGACCACCTCGGGCGGGCGCCGGAGGCGGCCGGCGAGATCGCGGGCCTGATCGCCGACGGCAGGCTCACGCCGCTCGAGACCGTCGTCGAGGGCTTCGAGCAGCTGCCGACGGCGATCAACATGCTGTTCGACGGGAAGAACGTCGGCAAGCTCGTCGTGAAATTGTCGAGCTAGCTACATGTTTCGCATGACGGTCCAGGACGTGTTCGTGATCCGCGGTCGCGGGGCGGTGGCCACCGGCCGCGTGGAGTACGGGGAGCTGCGCGTCGGCGACCAGGTGAAGATCAACGACGGGCCGACCGTCCGGGTGGACGCGATTGAGGCTCTGCGCAAGAAAATCGACACCGCGACTTCCGGTGACAACGTCGGTTTGCTTTTCAAGGCGCTCGACAAAAACGATCTTGCCGCCGGGGACGTAATCACCTCGTCAGGCACCTTTTTGGCATAAGCCGGGCCAAGTCATATCTATCGCGGTCGCAAGGCCGCGCCTCTAATGTCTTCGCCATGGCATCCCGCGTTCCCTCACCCACGACGGCCGCGGACGCCGTCCCCCAGCTGCGCCGGGGTCTCGCCAACCGGCACATCCAATTGATCGCGATCGGCGGGGCGATCGGCACCGGGCTCTTCATGGGCAGCGGAAAGACGATCTCGCTCGCCGGCCCGGCGGTACTGCTGGTGTACGCGATCATCGGGTTTTTCGTGTTCTTCGTGCTACGGGCGATGGGCGAGCTGCTGTTGTCGAATCTGAAGTACAAGTCGTTCGTCGACTTCGCGGCAGACCTGTTGGGGCCCGCGGCGGGCTTTTTCGTCGGCTGGTCGTACTGGTTCGCCTGGATCGTCACGGGGATCGCGGAGATCGTCGCGATCGCCGGCTACTCGAAGTTCTGGTGGCCCAACGTGCCCCTGTGGTTGCCGGCGCTGGTGGCGGGCTGCCTGATTCTCGCGTTGAACCTGTTCAACGTCCGCAACTTCGGGGAGATGGAGTTCTGGTTCGCCCTGATCAAGGTCGCCGCGATCGGGTGTCTCATCGTGGTGGGCGCCGTGCTCGTGGCGACGGATTTCGTTTCGCCGCAAGGCCATCGGGCGGCGGTGGGCAACCTCTGGAACGACGGCGGATTCTTCGCCACGGGATTCCTGGGCATCGTCGGCGGGTTCCAGATCGCGTTCTTTGCGTTCGTGGGCGTGGAACTCGTCGGCGCCGCGGCCGCCGAGACGGCCAACCCGCGCCACACGCTGCCGCGGGCCATCAACGCGGTCCCGCTTCGGGTGGGGATCTTCTACATCGGCGCGCTGCTGGCGATCCTCACCGTCGTCCCGTGGCGCCGCTTCGCCGGCGGCCAGTCGCCGTTTGTGACGATGTTCTCGCTGGCGGGGCTTGCCGCCGCGGCCTCGATCGTCAACTTCGTGGTCACCACCGCGGCGGCCTCGTCGGCCAACTCGGGCGTGTTCTCCACCGGCCGGATGCTCTTCGGTCTGGCGGACAAGGGCGGCGCCCCGGCTCCGTTTCGGAAGCTGAACCGCGGCGGGGTGCCGGCGAGGGCGCTTTTTCTGACGGCGGCGCTGCTGCTGACCGCCATTCCGCTGCTGTACGTGGGCGGTTCCGTGATGGGCGCCTTCACGCTGGTGACCACCGTGGCGTCGCTGTTGTTCATGTTCGTCTGGGCGATGATCGTCGTCAGTTACCTCGTCTACCGCCGCCGCCACCCGCAACGTCATGCCCGGTCCGCGTACAAGATGCCGGCCGGCGTGGTGATGTGCTGGGCCATCCTCGGCTTCTTCGCGTTCGTGATCTGGACGCTGTGCACCGAACACGAAACCGCGATCGCCCTGGCGTGGTTTCCGCTGTGGTTCGTGGCCCTGGCGGCCGGTTGGCTCGTCGTCCGGCGCCGGCCCGGGCGCGCCGAACGGTACCGCCACTTCCAGGCCGAACTCGACCGGGCCGCCTGACGCCGCTCCGCGGCCGGGGGTTCTTGGGATCGGTAGCCAATCGCGCGTTCTGTACTTGCCGCAACGACGACGCCAACCAGGCGGCGCCACGTGAAAGGAAGTCAGACAGATGAAGCTTGTTCCCGCCAGCCTCGAACAGCAGGTCAACCGGGTCGACCGTCAGCGCAGCCTGTACATCGGGATCGCGAACGCCTTGGTTGCGGTCTGGAGCGTCTACCGCGTGATCTGGGGGTTCTACCTGGCAATGACCTTCGATTGGGTCGCCGGCGCCATGATTCCGCAGCTGCTGCTCTGGGTCGTGATCGGTGTCATCTCGGGGGTCGTGGCCTTCGCGTTCCTGACCCGCTATTTCAAGGGCAGTTGATCCGGCCCGCCGGAAGCGGAAAGTCCCGAATCTGCTTGAGATTCGGGACTTTTCCCGTTGTCGGCTCAGCGCAATTGCTGAATGCGGATGAGGTTACCCGCCGGGTCGCGCACGGCGCAGTCGCGGAGCCCGTAGGGCTGTTCGGTTGGCTCCTGGACGATTTCGGCGTCGGCGGCTTGCAGTTGCTCGAACACCCCGTCGAGGTCCTTGGTGGCCAGCAGCAGCATCGCGTAGGTGCCCTTGGCCATCATCTCCGCGATGGTGCGGCGTTCGTCGTCGGTGATGCCGGGGTTGGCGGCCGGCGGGGTCAGCACGATGGACGTGCCCGGCTGGCCCGGGGGCCCGACGGTGATCCAGCGCATCTTGCCCTGCCCGACGTCGAGGCGGACCTCGAAGCCGAGGGTGTCGCGATAGAAGGCCAGCGAGGCTTCCGGGTCGTCGTGCGGGAGGAAGCTCGAGTGAATCGTGATGTCCATGGCGTCAGGCTAGGTGCGGCCCGCCGACGGGCGCTTCTCGATTCCTGATCGGTCTGGTCACCTGCTTGGCGACGCACGGCGGTATGCCCGCGGTCGCGTCGGCCGCCCGACGCCGGTAGGCGCTGGGCGGCATGCCGACCAGCTCGGTGAACCGGGTGCTGAACGTGCCCAGCGACGAGCAGCCGACCGCGAAACAGACCTCGGTGACGCTGAGGTCGCCGCGACGCAGCAACGCCATCGCCCGTTCGATGCGCCGCGTCATCAGGTAGGAATAGGGCGATTCGCCGTAGGCGCGCCGGAATTCACGGCTGAGGTGCCCGGCGGACATGTGCACCCCGCGGGCGAGCGCCTCGACGTCCAGCGGCTGCGCGTAGTCCCGGTCGATCCGGTCGCGGACGCGGCGCAGCAGCGCGAGGTCGCGCAGTTGCTGTTGGGTGGGCATGGCGGTCACGTTGGCCATGTTGCCACCCGGGCCTAGGGCGTCGCCGCGTCGCGCCACGCCAACGGATTGAGGTTGCGGTATGGGTCGGTGGCGCGCAGCGCTCGGAGGTCCGCCAGGCTTTCCTCGAGCGCGCGTTGCGTTTGGTCCTTGACGAGCTCGACCCACTGCGGGCCGTCGACACCCAGCGGCCTGCTGGTATCGATCGGCGACCCGAACCGCAGATACATGCGCTGGGGCCTGGGAATCAGGGTTGGCCCGATCCCCCGCAGCAAGGGCATCGCCATGTCCGGGCGCCCGTTCAGCCTGCGGCCCAACGCCTCGCTGAGTTTTCCGTACGCGCCATCGCGGGTCGTCCAGCTGCGATAGACGTCGTCGCCGCCGACAAGGGCGGCCGGCACGATCGGGTAGCCGTTTTCCACCGAAAGCCGCGCGAATCCCGCGCGTCCCTGCCAGCGCAGGGTGTACTCCTCCCCTTTGAACTTTGCGATCTCGCGGCCGCCCCCGGGGAACACCAGGATGGTTTGGTCGTCGCGCATGAGCTCCCGCGCGGTCTCCGGCGCGCCGACCACCGCACCGAACGCTGCGATCAGGTCGGCGGGCAGTCCACGCATCCGTCCGAAGCCCCGTTCCGCCAGCGGGCGCACCCGGGTTCCGATCGTGCGTCGCACCGTATCGGAGATCAAGAAGACCTCGGAGCCGAACTGAGTGTGGTTGCCCACCAACAGGAATCGCCCGTCGCCGGGAAGGTTTTCGATGCCGTCCACGTAGGGTCGGGAAACCGCGAAGACGGGGTGCAGGCGGTCGCTCACGGTGTCGAGCAGCCGGCGCAGCGTCTGCACCCGCGCGCTGGGCTCCGTGATGGTGGCCAGGCCGGTGTTCTCAGCCACGATCGTCGGCTTCCGGACGGGAGAACACGACGGTTTGCGAGGGCGGGCCGAGTCGCGTTGGGCTGGGCAGCATTTCGACCTTCATCTGGGGGTCGGCGGCGCGGCCAAGGGCCTTCAGCGCCGACGGGCTGTAGGCACGCAGTGCGCTGATGAAACCGTCGTGCAGCCCGGGCTGAATCGACGACCAGGGCATCAGCGCCAGGTGGAGTGGCAGCGCCATCACCGGAAACAGCAGCACCGCCAACGGACCCCGCCGTTTGAGGTCGATGACGAGGAAGCGCTTGCCCACCCGGGTGGCCTCCGCGATCGCCCGGCTGGCCACGGCCGGCGGCAGGTGATGAAACGCCAGCGCGAACACCACGAGGTCGTAGCTGTCGTCGGCGGCGTCGATCGCCGTCGCGTCGATCACCTGCGTCCGCGCCCGCGGGTGCTTCCCGAGGTCGCCCGCGGCGATGTTGGCCACGGACGTCGGGTCCAGGTCGCTGACCGTGACGGTGGCCGTCGGGTGCAGCTCGAGGATCTGCGCCGAAAGCTTTCCGTGCCCCGCACCGATCTCCAGGATGCGCGGATGCGGAATGTCGGCGACGACTTCCAGCGCGGTGCGCGCGTGCCTCTCGTGCTGCTTGGTCAGGGTGCCCATCCGGTCGAGCATCCGAATGACCTTCTGCTTGACCTCGTCCGCCACGTCGTCGCGGTCGAGATACTCCAGCGCATCCGTCTCGAACTGACGGTCCAGCCACGACGCGTCGGGGCCGCCCCGGGGCATGGTCGCTATGTCTGCCTGCAGCACATCGGTCGTGGCCATCGCGGCCTCCTTCGTCGTTGTCAGTCCGTTCTCGTCACCACCATAACAAACGAACCGGTTCGTCTGTCTATGATATTCCCGTGAGGACCAAGACCGAGTTGCGCGGCGAGATACTTGCGGCCGCCCGTGCCGAGTTCGCCCAGTACGGCTTGGCCGGGGCGCGCATCGACCGCATCGCTCGCGCGGCCAGCGCCAGCAAGGAACGGCTGTACGCGCACTTCGGCGACAAGGAGACCCTCTTTCGGGACGTCGTTGCCACCGACGGCGCGGAGTTCTTTCACGCCGTCGAATTGCGCCCCGAGGCGGTGCCCGAGTTCGTCGGCGGCGTCTTCGACCTGGCGCAGCGGCGGCCCGAACACCTGCGGATGATCACCTGGGCCCAGCTGGAAGGCTTCCCGCTCGACAAGCCGGAGTTCGACGGAGAGCACCCACCCGAAAAGGCCCTCGCCGCACTGGAACAGGCCCAAGCCGACGGCCACGTCGACCCTTCCTGGGATCCGCAGCAGCTGCTGGTGCTCCTGTTCGCGGTCGGCCTGGCCTGGGCGCATTGGCCCGACCCCGCCGCCGTGACGACTGACGCGAAGGTTGTCGCGCGCCGCCGCGCCGCGGCCGTCGAGGCGGCCGCCCGCATCGTCAAGCCCGTCGAGAGCGAGCCGTCAGGCCGCCGGTGATCGGGCGTTCGCCCTACGCGCCGACCAGTTCCGGATGGAACTTCGCCGCCATGCGGCGCAACCCGTCCTGCCAGTCGACCTTCGTGCCGCCGATGAGCTCGTGCATCCGCTCCCCGTCGGTCGGATTGCCCCGCAGCGCGTGCGCGCTTTCCTCGAACACCGGCTCCTTGCCGACGAGCGAGCCGAGGTAGGCGCACCACTCCTGCAGGCTGACGGCCTGGTCGCCGCACCAGTTGACGGTGGTCGCCGGGACCGACGCCGCCTCGAGCAGCTTGGGGACCGTGGCGATGATGTCGTCTTCGTGGATCGGGTTGTAGCGGGCCGGTCCGCCGGGCGGGACCGGGATCGGGATGCCGGCCAGCATCATCTCCATGTGGTAGTACGGCCACCCGCCGTTGTTGCCGTAGGGCACGTTGAGGCGGGCGATGGTCGTCGGCACGTTGAGGATGCGCGCCATCGCCCGGGCGACGACCTCCCCGGCGATCTTGGAGATCGAGTAGGTGGGGAACAAGAACTTGTGGTTGTCGCCGAGCGCGGCTTGCTCGGTTCGGGGTTCGTCGTCGGGCGGGTCGTAGACGGCCGCCGAGGAGCAGTGCAGGAAGGCCTTCGCCCCGCGGCAGTGGGCCATCAGCAGGCCGACCGATTCCGCATTGGCGCCGAGGTCCTTGTCCCAATGCCCGCTCTTGGCGACCGCCAAGTTCAGGACGTAGTCGAAGTCGTCCGGCACGCCGGTGAAGTCCCCGGCCGCCAGGTCGACGGTCTGACACCGAATCCCCGCCTTCTCGAGGGCTTCTCGTGCGGCGGGATTGCTGAAGCGGGCGATGCCCCACACTTCGTTTTCCGACGCCAGCGCCAGGGCGATGGGAGTGGCGAGTTGACCGGTCGGGCCGGTGATCAAGATCTTTGAGCCGCGCATGCGCTGATAGTAGGCGCTGGCGGCCGCCGAGACCGACGGTGTCCTCATACCAGGCGCCGTCAGCCCCCGTCGGCTATGTTTTCGGATTATGGACGACCGCGACAAGGACCCGACGGTGGTCTTGCGGTACCTGGTGGGCCGGCCCCTCGCCGCCACCGAGGTCTACGCGGCGTTCGGTTACCGCAAGTCGGCCTACTACAAGGCGGCTCGCGAGGGCAGGCTGATCACCGCCGACAACCTGATCCGGGCGGCCAGTTACTTCGGGCTGAATCCGATCGACCTGCAAGTCCGGTTCGGGCTGGTCGCGCCCGAGGCCGTCACCGAATACGTCGAATCGGCGGCGGGCGCGACGAGGCTGCGCGACAAGCCCTCCGTCTGACGGGACGGCGCGGCACGAAAGTGCCTTCGCGGCAACGACGCCGCCCGACTTTCGCGCATTGTGCTCACCCGCGCGGTAGGGTCTCGGCATGGCCTCCAGGGGTCGTATCGATTTGCGGCTCGCCACCCAGGTGATGCTGCTGCAGCTCGTCATCGTGACGCTGACGCTGATCCTCGCGTTCGGGATGTTCGCGTGGTTCAACCGTCAGCGCCTGGACAGCCAATATCACGTCCACGCGCTGGATATCGCTCGCGTGGTGGCCTCGTCCCCGACGGTCGTCAACAACATCTCCCGCTACGACGATCCGGCTCTGAAGGCAAGCCCCGCACTGACCGACGAACTGGCGGCCGGTCCGATCGAGAGCGTCGCGTCGCGTGTCGAGCAGCGTACGCACGTGCGGTTCGTGGTCGTCGGCAGCACGCAAGGCGTCCGGCTCGCGGACCCCGACCGCAACAGGCTGGGAGCCCACATCGAAGCGGATATCTCGCAGGCGGTGGCCGGGCACGAGGTGGTGTCGCACGACTCCACGGTCTTCGGACGGGCGATCGTCGCCAAAGTCCCAGTGCTGGAACCCGTTTCGAATCGCGTACTGGGCGTGGTGATCGTCGGCATCTCCACGAAGACTTTCGACGACCAGTTCTCGAAGAACCTGCGCGTGCTGGCCGCGTTGGGAGTCGTGGCGCTGCTGATCGGCGGCGCCGGCTCCGCGGCGCTGGCGCGCCGATGGCGGGGGCTGACGCTCGGCCTGCGGCCCGCCGAGATCACCGGGCTGGTGCGCAGCCAGGCGGCGGTGCTGCAGGGCATCGGTGAGGGCGTGGTCGCCGCCGACACCACCGGCAAGACGACCTTCGTCAACGACGAGGCCTGCCGGCTGCTCGAAATCGGCAACGAACCGGGCCGGCCCGTCGACGAAATCGGGCTCACTCCGCGGGTGCTCGACGTGTTCAAGGCCGCGGATGCGACCCCCAGTCTGGCCACCGTCGGCGAACGCATCGTGGTCGTCTCGGCGCGGCACGTGTCGCGCGAGGGCCGCGAGCTGGGCACCGTGCTGGTCGCGCGGGATCGAACCGACGTCGAATCGCTGACCCGCCAGCTCGACGCGGTGCAGGTGATGAGCACCGTGTTGCGCGCCCAGCGCCACGAGTTCGCCAACCGGCTGCACCTGCTGACCGGGCTGTTGCACGGCGGTCATGTCGAGGAGGGGCTGCAATACCTCGAGGAGCTGCTGGGGTCCGGGCCGTTGGGCTCCGCCCTGCCGGGCATCGACGCGATCCGTGACGCGTACCTGCAGGCGTTCCTGGCGGCCAAGGGCGCGGCCGCGCGCGAAGCCGGCGTGACGCTCACCATCGGTGAAAACACCTGGGTGCCCGGCCGGCTCGTGCTGCCCGTCGACGTCACCACGGTCCTGGGTAACTTGCTCGACAACGCGATCGACGCGGTCCGGACGAGCGGCAACGCCGTCAAAGAGGTGGAAGTCGAGCTGTTGCAAGACGGTACGACGCTGCACATCACGGTCGCCGACAGCGGTGACGGCGTCGCGCCCGGCTTCGTCGACCAGCTCTTCACGGAGGGAACCACCACCAAGCCGGACTCCGGCATACCGGGCGGCCGGGGCATCGGCCTCGCGCTGTCGCGGCAGATCACTCGCGCGCTCGGCGGCGATCTCTTGCTGGCCAGTGCCGGCAACGCGGAGTTGCGGCTGCGCGGAGCGGAATTCATCGCCCGGCTGCCGGGCGTGATGGTTGAGGAGGCGCAATGGGCGACGCAGACCTGACCGTGCTGGTGGTCGACGACGACTTTCGGGTCGCCAACATGCATGCCGAGGTCGTCAACACCCTGCCCGGCTTCACCGTGACCGCCACGGTGAACACCCTCGAGGCCGCGCGCAAGGCGCTCGCCGAGGCGCCCGACATCGACCTCGCCCTCGTCGACGTGTACCTGCCCGACGGTTCGGGAGTCGACTTCGTCCGCGAATTGCACGGCGACAGCATGGTATTGACCGCGGCCACCGAGGCGGCCACCATCCGCGCGGCCATGTCGGCGGGCGCGCTGAGCTACCTCGTCAAGCCGTTCGCGACCACCGAGCTGGCCGCGCGGCTTGCCGGCTACGCCCGCTACCGCAAGATCCTGGCCGGCCCCGAACTCAGCTCCGGCGACGTGGACGCGGCGCTCGACGCGCTGCGACCCAGGGTCGCTCCCCCGGCGCCCGCCACCATCGCGGCTTCGTCCACCAAACAGCTTGTCCTGCAAGCGTTGCGCACCTCGGACAAGCCGATGTCGGCGGCGGAGGTGTCCGCGGCGATCGGCATTTCGCGGGCCACCGCGCAGCGCTACCTGGCTGCGCTGGCCACCGCCGGTGACGTCGCCGTCGGGCTGCGCTACGGCACCACCGGCCGACCCGAACAGGAGTTCGCCGCGGCCGACAAGCGCCGCCCCCGCCTGCCGCGCTGACTGGCAGAAGCGGTCGCGTCGAGATTGCGTTCAGCGCGCGATTTTGCCGGCCAACCGCGATCTGTGCGCAGGCTCGACGCGCCTTGGCCTGGCGGGCCACCAGTTGGCCTCGCCGACCAGCGCCGCCAGGGCCGGCACCGTGACGGTGCGCACCACGAAGGTGTCGATCAAGATGCCCATGCCGATGATGAACCCGGTCTGCACCATCGTCGAGAGGCTGCCGAACAACAGCCCGGACATCGAGGCGGCGAAGATGATGCCCGCCGAGGTGATCACGCCGCCCGTCGAACGCACCGCGCGGATGATGCCCGAGCGGACGCCGGTGCGCGACTCTTCCCGAATCCGGGTGATCAACAGCAGGTTGTAGTCCGCCCCGACGGCGACCAACACGATGAACGCCGTCGCCTGCACGTTCCAATAGATCGGCTGATGGAGCACGAACTGGAAGAAGACGACTCCCACCCCCACGGCCGACAGGAACGAGATCACCACGGAGGCAATGAGATACAGCGGGGCCACGATCGCGCGGAGCAACAGCACCAGGATGACGAACACGATCAGGAGCGTCATGACCACGATCAGGCGGACGTCGTTGTCGTAGTAGCCGCGAATCGCGCTGTACATCGCGGTCGTCCCGACCAGCGAGATCGATGCGTCCGAGAGCGAGGTGTTCGGCTGGGCGCCGCGGGCCGTGTCGAGAATCGACGCGACCTGGTCCATCGCGGCCGTGCTGAACGGGTCGAACTTGGTCTCCACCAGGTAGCGCACGGAGTGCCCGTCGGGCGAGAAGAACAGCTTCGCGGCGTTCTTGAAGTCATCCGAACTGAGCGCCTGGGGCGGGATGTACATGCCCGACATGGATTGGCCGGCGGCGTCGCGCTTCATCGACAGCAGCAGGTCCGCAGCCTGATTCATGCCCAGGCCCATCTTCTTGGTCTGGTCGACGAGGGCGCGCACGCCGTCGGCCAGCCGCCGGCTGCCGTCGGCCAACTGATCGGCGGCCGCCTGCATTTGCGCAATCTTCTGCTGGACACCGGCGGTGCTGCCCGCCGCCGTCCGCAAACCATTGCTCGCCGAGGCCAACAGCGCGGTCAGGTTCTGCACCCCGGCCTGGATGCCACTGGCCGCGGGTTGTGCGGTCGCGCCGTTGAACATCGGGCCGGCCGCCGCCGCCACGGTGGCGACCAGTGCCGACACCGACCCGTTCGCGAGACCGCGGATGGTGTCCAGCACGCCTTGGGCGCCCGAGAGCTGCTGCTGCACCTGGGCGACCGTCGCGCTGAGCTGCGTCGCGGGCCCGGCGGCGGCCCGGATTTGGTCGCGAACCTCGGCGAGGCTGGCCGCCAATTTGTCGGCGCCGCTCGTCAGCGCGTCGAGGTCGGTGGTCCGGTCGTTGATCTGCGTCGAGGCGTCTTGCAGCTTGCCGCCGACGGCTCCGGCCTGCGAGCTGAGCTTGGCCTGGTCGAGCGGCTGGCCGTCGGGCCGCGTGATGCCGCGCACCGCAGCGATATTGGGCAACTGCGAGACGCGTTGCGCCATCTGGTCGAGGTCGGCCAGCGACCGCGACGTCCGGAGGTCGTGCGGCGAGCGGACGTAGATGTACTGCGGCAGCAGGGCGCTCGTCGAGAAGTGGCTCTCCATCGCCGAAAAGCCGACGTTGCTGGGCGCCGCCTGCGGCAACTGCAGGCGGTCGTTGAAGGTGGGCCGAAGGAAGGCCGCGCACCCCGCGAGCGCGATCAACACCGACAGGCTCACCAGCAGATGGGTTTTCGGCCGCCGAACCAGCTGAACGGCGGACCGCCGCCACAGGCGGCCGGTCAACGGGGACCGCGGCGCCACCCAGCCGCGCCGACCGGCCAGCACGAGGATGGCCGGCAGCAGCGTGACGGCGGCCAGAAACGCGATCGCGATCGAAATCGCCAGTGCCGGACCGATACTCGTGAACGCGGGCAGCCGGGTGAAGACCATGCCCAGGAACGTGACGGCAACGGTGGCGGCCGAGCCCGCGATGACCTCTCCGATGGAACTCAGCGCCTTGCGCACGGCCAGGTCGGAATCGACGCCGGACCGGATGTACTCGTGGTAGCGGCTGATCAAAAAGACCGCATAGTCGGTGCCGGCGCCGAAGATCATGGCGGTCATCAACGCGATCGTCAGCGCCGACACCCCGAGCCCGACCTGCGCAAGCCCGGACACCACCCCCTGCGCCGAGGCTACCGAGACTCCGATGGTGATCAGCGGCAGCAGCACGGTCACGGGCCGCCGGTAGATCACCAGCAGGATGACCAGCACGAACAACGCCGTGACGATCTCGGTCATGTGCATGTCGCGGGCGGTGACGATCGACATGTCGCCGACCATGGCGGCCTGCCCGGTCACGTTCGCGGTCAGCGGGGTGCCCGCGGTCGAGCGCTTGACGACGTCGGCGATCCGTTGGTACGCCGCCGACGACTCGGGCGATCCGGCGGGCGCCCGCAGCATCACCGCCAGGTAGAACGCCTTGTGGTCCGCGCTGACCAGCAGCGGGCGCAGCGCGGGCGTGCCGACGACGTCCTGCACACCGCTCACGTCTCCGGCCTGGCCGCGGAGCGCGGCGGCCAGCTTGCCGTAGGCGTCCTCGTCGGCCGGCTGCAGGCCGCGGTCGTCGGTGAGGACGACGATCAGGACGTTCTGGGCGGATTCACCGAAGTCCTTGGCCATCTGCTCGGCCGCGGCCATGGCCTTGGCCGGCAGCGGCTGCACCGTCTGGCCCTCGACCACCTTGGTCAGCGGGGGGAAGGCCACGGCCAGCACGGCCACCACCGCGGCCCAGGCGGCGATCACCAGCCAGGGCGCGCGCACGGCGGCGCGCCCCAGAATCCCGAACGCGCCGCTGGCCGCCTTGGATGACTGTTCGATCATGGTGAAACCCCTCAAGTTCGCTTCGGTTACCTGGGAATTTATGGCGGCGCGCGGACCCGTGTCTCGCTTGTGAGCGATAGCCGGGATTAGCCACGATTCACCGGTTTTGCGCGTTGTGCTCGGCTCGCGGCTACCCCGCCGCGCCGGCCGGCACGGGGCGCGGAAAGCCGATCGTGGCGGTGAGCGCGAAGTCGGCCAGGGCGGCCGAAAGCGCCTGGCGCAAGGCCCGGTTCGAGTTGGCCCGACCCGGCTGGTATGCCACCACGGAGACGAACACCTGTCCGTTCGCCCGTCCCGACGCCAGCGACAGCATTCCCCCGAACCGGTCCATGATCGCCGTGGTGGTGTCCGGGTGCGGGGCCTTGATCGCGAACTGGTCGGCCGGCGTGCCGTCCGGGCGGCAGGCGGCCGGGTCGATCACCCCGACGTTGGAGGCCACCACGGTGGTGGGGCTCCCCGCGGCCACGCCGACGATGCGGCGCACCAGGCGCTGCGGCATCAGCGGAACCAGGGGCAGCAACTCGCGCCGCGTGTCGGGAACGTCCTGACGGCGGGTCAGCGCGTCCTTGGTTGCGGCCCGGATGTCGCGCAGGTCGGTCACCGCACGCGCGGGGTCGACCGTGATGCCGACGTTGGCGACGGCGTTGGCGCGGGTGTCGCCCGCGATGCGCTCGTTGACGGGGATGGCGACGGTCGCCGAGCCGTCCGCGGTGAGCCGGCCCACGCGCTGGGCGAGCCGGGCCGCCAGGGCCGCCAGCAGTGTGTTGCTGGTTCCGCCAAGCGCTTTCGCGCAGGCGTCCCAGTCGTCCGAGCCGACGAAGACCGTTTCCGTTGGCAGCGTGATGGATTCGTCGGGGCCGCCCACGCTGGGCGGCGCGGCGCCGTCGTCGCCGGGGCGGGCGGCGGCGACCGCGGCCTTGATGGCGCGGCCGATGCCGGGGATGTCGCGCGCGGTTTGGCGGGCGTCGTCGCGCAGCGCCTGCCACCGCCGCCGCGACCCCGCGGCGGGCCAGTCGATCGGGTCGCCGCGCCCGAAGTCGGCGTCCGCCAGTGCGTCGCACAGCCCGATCCCGTCGGTGAGGGCATGCGGGACGACCAGGCTCACCCCGGCGCCGCCGTCGGTGAACGGGAGCACCGCGAGATGCCATGCGGGCCCGCGCTCGACGTCCAGGGGCGTCGCGGCCTGCTCGCGCAGCCAGGCGTCGAATCCTTCGCGCGGCCGCGGCGCGGCGATCTCGAGCTCGGAGCGACCGCCGCCGGCGACCCAGCGATGGCGGCCGAACGGCAGGGCCGAGCGCTCGATCCGGCGCGACAGCCGACCCCGCCGCAGGTTGTGGTGGAACCGGCGCAGGCCGTCGATGTCGATCGCCCGGTCGTACACCCAGACGCACTGCAGCTGTCCGAGGACGCCGGTCGCCCGCTCCAGGGTGGCGAAGGTCTGGTCGAAGAGGTCGAGTGTGGTGTTCATGGTCGTGAGGTCCTCTCTATCGTGCGGCGGCCACGGGGGCCGGCCAGCCGTTGGTCGCGTGGAGTGCGAAGTCCGCGAGCGCGCCCGAAAGGGCTTGCTTCAAACCGTCTTCGGAGTTGTGCCGTCCCAGCTGGTACGCCTGGACGGAGACGAAGACCTGCCCGTGCACGCGCGCCGACAGCAGGGCCAGCACTCCGCCGGTGCGTTCCATCGTCGCCTTCGTCATGCCCGGGTACAGCGAGGTGACGGAGACGTAGTCGGCGTCGGTGCCGTCGGGCCGGTTGACGGCCGCGGGCGCGGCACCCAGGTTCGAGGAGACGACCCCGGTCGCGTTGCCGGTGGCGACGCCCACGCACCGCTTGGCGATCCGCTTGGGCAGCAGCGGAACCAGGGGCAGCAGCGCCTCCCGCTCGTCGGACGCCTCCTGGCGGTGAATGAGCGCTTCCTTGATCGCGGCGCGGATGCCGCGCAGGTTCGTCGCCGCGGGCGCGGGGTCGACGGTCACGTCGACGTTGGCGACGGCGTTGGCGCGGGTGTCGTCGGCGGTGCGCTCGCTGACGGGGATCGCCAGGGTGATCGAGCCGTCGGCCGTGACCCGTCCCACCCGCTGCGCCAGGCGGGTCGCCAGCCCCGCGAGCAGCGCGTTGCTGGTCCCGCCGAGCGCCTCCGCGCGGGCGTCCCACTCGTCGGCGTCGATGAAGATCGTGGTGGTCGGGATGGTGACGGGCTCGTCCCCGCCGGCGGGTGGGGCGGTCTGAGCGGCACCGTCGCCCCGTGCCGAGCGTGCCGCGGCGACAGCAGCTTTCACGGCGCGGCGGATCTCGGGAAGGTCGCGCACCGTCTGGCGGGCGTCCTCGCGCAGCGCCTGCCACCGGCGGCGCGACCCGGCCGCCGGCCAGTCCATGGCGCTGTCATAGCCGCAGGCCGCCTCCACCACCGCCAGGCAGCCCGCCATGCCGTCGGCGAGGCTGTGCAGGGCCACCAGGCTCACCCCGGCGCCGCCGTCGGTGAACGGGAGCACCGCCAGGTGAAAGCCCGGCCCGCGCTCGGCGTCCAAGCGCGTCGCGGCCTGCTCGCGCAGCCAGTCCTCGAACTCCTCGCGCGGACGGGGCGTCGCGACGATCTCCAGCTCGGAGGCGTCGGCGGGCGCGACCCAGCGGTGCCGCCCGAACGGCAGGGGCGAGCGTTCGATGCGGCGCGCCAGCCTGCCTCGCTGCAGGTGTCGGTGGAACCGGCGCAGGCCGTCGATGTCGATCGCGCGGTCGTACACCCAGACGCACTGGCCGACGCTGGTCACGCCGGTCGCCTCCTCGAAGCGAAACAGGGTCTGGTCGAACAGGTCGAGTACGTTGGTCATTTGCTTGGTCCTTTCGTGGCAGGGGTTTGTCAGCGGCTGATGACCGGTATGCCGTGGTCCGAATTCGCATGGTCCGCAACGGCATCCACCCAGTCGGGGGTGGTCTTGATCGCGTAGGTGAACGCCTGGGTCAGCGCCGCGAGGTAACGGTGCACCGACTTGCGCGCTTCGGCGTTGTCCGGGAAGGAGATCGTCGCCGTGGTCTTGTCGGTCTGCCGGTTGATCCACAGGTTGATGCCGCCGTGCGACAGGCTGTCCGCGTAGGTGCCCCAGTTGGTCTGCTCGAACAGGTCGACCGCGGGGATCTTGCGAAAGTCCATGAAGGACACCATCATTGCCCGCGCAGTGGGCGGCTTGATCGCCAACTGCAGCTGAGTCGCCAGCTCGATGGCCCGCTCCACCGGCACGCCCGCGAGGGGCTTGCCTGCGTCGAACGACGCCTGCGCCGCCCGGGCCGCCTCGGCGAACGTGGCGGTGCAGATCGGCACGGTGACCGGAACCAGGTTGGCGAACCAGCCCACCGTCATCGAGTCGATGCCCGGAGTGCGCGTGTCGAACGACGTGAAGCCGTGATACGTGTCGCTGCCGGTGAACTCGTGCTCGGCGAAGGCCGCGCAGGCCAGCACTCCCCCGCTGAACCGGGCGCCGGCCGCGCGGCAGGCGCTCTCGAACGACTCGGTGTCGGCGGCGTCCAGCAGGTCGACGGTGAGGAAGTTGCCCTTGGTGGTGGACTCGCTGTCACCGACCGGGAGCGGAAAGCTCGGCCACTCGCCGCCGGTGTCGCGGGCGAACTCGATCCACTCCCGGATCCCCGGGGAGGAAAGGGTCAGGCTCGCCACCGCCTCGTGCTGGCGCGCGGCGAAGCTGCGGTAGCTCGCCACGCCCGGCAGGAGGCTGGCTTGTCCCCCGGTTTGGGACAGGTGGTGGTACATCAGGTGGACGTCGAAGAAGATCAGGCCGGCGGACATGCCGTCGATGTGGAGATGGTCGACGCTGGCGTAGAAACTGAACGAGTCGGCGTGCTGGACGATGCCGAAGGTGAAGCAGTCCCACTGCAGCGTCTCCGGAGTCGTCGCCAGGGCGTGGGTGCGGATCCGCTCGGTGTCCATGGTCCCGAAGTCGATGGGGACGAAGTCGATGGCTTCGGGGTCGTCGATGGTGCGGCGGACAATGGTGTCGCCCTCGAATTCGAACCAGTCGTGGTAGGCGTCGTGGCGGCGGACGTGCGCGTTGATCGCCGCCGTCATGGCCGCAATGTCGCAGACGCCGGGGATCTCCCACGCGACCACCATCAGCCGGGGCAGCTGCGCGCCCCTCGCTTTGGCGTCGCGCGCGGCCCGCAGGTGCCGCATCCGCTGGTAGCTCGGTGCCAGATCGCTGCGCCGCGCGTTGTGGGCCGCGGCTCGCGCCGCGGGCGAGGCCATCCACGTGGTGACCGGACCGTCGGCCGGCTGCCATCCGTTGATGCTTCCTAATGTGACCATTCCCCGTCCCTCCATTGCTCCGCACTTTTCGGCGCAGCGTCGGACGGAGTTTGCGAATCACGTTCGCGCTGAAGCGAATTGGGCCGTCGCGCCGCGTTGGTGCGGTGTATTCGGTTATCTGTTGAAACCGAAATTACGGCGCGCCGTGGCCGGTGTCGCGGTTGTGGGCGATAGTCGAAATAAGCGACGATTACCCGGTTTTGCGCATTGTGCTCAGGGGTGTGTCACCGGCTGAGGCAGGGCCCTTCGTCGAAATCGACGCCGGCGCGGAGAAGTTCGAGTGGCAAGCGCGCTCGCGTCGATTTCGGCGTCCAAGCGAGGCTTACAGACCCGGTTGGTCCTCGATGATGCCCAGCCAGATCTGCGCCACGTCGATGGCGACCTTCTCGCTGATGAAGGCGTGCTGGGTTCCGGTGTAGATGTCGCGGAAGGCGCGCTCCAGGCGGCTGCCCTCACGGATGGAGCTGGTGCCCGCGACCAGATGCGCCCATTCGGCGCAGGCCCGGGCCGTGTCGGTCGCATAGACGGCGGCCACCCGCATGTCGGCGCGCAGGGCCGGCGTCAGGTCGTCGCCGGCCGCGACGGCGGCCTCGGCGGTGGTGAACGCGTCGATCACCAGCAGGCGCGCGGCGCGCCACGCCGCGCGATGGTGCGCCAGCCCCTTCTGGAACGTCGGGCGGCTGGCCAGCGAGGCCATGTCGCTCATCCGGAACTTCGTCGCCGCCAGCTCCTGGACGTCGTCGAGCATGCTCTTGGCGACGCCGAGCGCCCACGAGGCGTGACCGGCCGCGGTGACCGGCATCAGCCCCATCCGCGTGGCCGGTGAGCTGCCGCGGTACGGCTCCCGGACGAACAGCTCGAAGGTGCGGCTGGACGGCACGAACACGTCCTCGACGCTGTAGTCGTACGAGCCGGTTCCCTTGAGGCCCTGGACGTACCAGCCGTCGTTGAAGCTGATCTGCTCGCGCGGAATCACCGCGACGCGCATCTCCGGGAAGCCCTCGCTGACCCAACGCATTTCGCCGTTGTCCATCGGCAGGAACCCGGCCGCGACGTACTCAGAGTGGCCGATGCCCGAGCCGAAGTTCCACGCCCCGGTCACCCGGTACCCGCCGTCGACCGCGGCGCCCTGCCCATTGGGAAAGAACTGCCCGCCCAGCGTCACCCGGTTGTCGTGCGCCGTGAACACCTCCGCGAAGCCCTCGTCGGGCAGGTACGCCGCGGCGGCGAAGGACGACGGCAGGTTGGCGATGCCGATCCACCCGAACGATCCGTCCTGCCAAGCCATTTCGATCCAGGTTTCGATCATCTCGGTGAACGACGGCTCGACGCCGCCGGCCTCGGCGGGGTTGAACGACGACATCAGCCCGCTGGCCCACATTTCGTCGACGATCGCCGGGGTCAGCGTGCGCGCCCGCTCGGACTCGGCGGCTTGGGCCTGCACGAGGTCCCGCATGCCGCGGGCCAGCGAGACCACCCGGTCTTCCGTGTCGGCTAACGACGTCATCGGCGTTTCCCATCATCGGTGTGAGGCATCAGTGGACAACACTGATACCGGTGACCGTAGTTAATACCATCGCGACCGTCGCCGCCGTAGTACTCGGCCTGCACATCATCACAAAGTTCGCGTTTTTCGCACTGCCGTACCGCAGACGGCGCGCCTTGCTGGACAAACAGTACGGTGGCAAGGCCTCGGCCACCGACACGTCCGACGTGGTGCTGATGGCCTTCACCGTGGCGATCGCCGCCCTGTTCCTGTGGCGCGGTGCGGACCCCGCGGGCTTTCTGGGCGGGCTGTGGGTCGGTGCGACGCTCATCCAGCTGTACTTCCACCGGTTTCACCGGCCGGTGGCGCGGGAGCGGGCCGCCCCGCCGCCCACCTCACCGCTGAAAGAGATGTCGTACGCGATCCAGGACGCGCCGTGGCGACCCTGGCCGCAGTTGCTGACGCTGACGGTGCTGGTGCTGTTCAGCCTCGCCCAGTTGGCCTGGAAATGACTGCGCTGCAACCGGTGTGCCCTACCGTGTGTCTGTGCGGTGGATCGTCGACGGCATGAACGTGATCGGAACACGGCCCGACGGGTGGTGGAAGGACCGCGGCCGCGCCATGGTCACGCTGGTGGACAGGCTCGACCGATGGGCGGCGGGGCAAGGAGAGCAGGTGACCGTGGTGTTTGAGCGCCCGCCGGCGACCGCCATCGAATCGGCCGTGATCGAGGTCGCGTACGCCCCCAGGCCGGCCGCGAACTCCGCCGACGACGAGATCGTCCGACTGGTGGCGGCCGACGCGCGGCCGCACGACATCCGGGTGGTGACATCGGACAAAGGGCTGACCGATCGGGTCGCGACGCTGGGCGCCTCCGTCTACCCCGCGGCGGGCTTTCGCGACCTCATCGACCCGCGCGGCCGGTGACCGCGCCCCCGCTGGGGCCGATTACGACGGACGGCTTCTGACGTCGAAGTCGACCCGTTCACCGTCGACCTTGGTGATGCGCATGTGCGCGGTGTAGGGCTTGCCCTCGGGGCCGGTGAAGTGGCAGTCGAACTCCTGGCCGACCTTGGCCTCCACCCCCGACGGGCAGTGCACGTCGGTCGGGTGAAAGCCCGTCTGGCTGGAGACGACGTCGACGACGGACTGCGCCGCGCCCTCTGGTTTGACGGTGGACTTGGGGCTGCACGCGGTCGCGACGACCAGGGTTGCGAGCATGCCGGCGACGACGGTGACCCTGCGGTTTGCCATCGCTGAGGCTAACACGCGACGGCCGCGATCTCACTGCTCAGAGCATGCGGCCGCGAGCTACTGCAAACGACGGTGTCAGCCCACCGCCGCCAGCGCCGCGTCGTAGTCGGGCTCCTGCGCGATCTCGGGCACCAACTCGGTGTAGGCGACCTTGCCGTCGGCGCCGACCACGACCACCGCGCGCGCCAGCAGCCCGGCCATCGGTCCGTCGACGATGCTGACGCCGTAGTCCTGGCCGAAGCTGTCGCGGAACGCCGACCCGGTCTTGACGTTCTCGATGCCCTCCGCGCCACAGAAGCGCGCCTGCGCGAACGGCAGATCGTTCGACACGCACAACACGGACGCGCCGCTGTCCGCCGCGCGCTGGTTGAAGGTCCTCACGCTCGTCGCACACACCGGGGTATCGATGGAGGGAAAGATGTTCAGCACCACGGGCTTACCGCTGAACTGGTCGTTGCTGACCGCGCCCAAATCCGTGCCGACCAGGTTGAAAGCCGGGGCCGGGGATCCGACGGCAGGGAGCTCGCCGACGGTGTTGATCGGGTTTCCACGCAAGGTTATCTGTGCCATGGGGCACAGTCTGCCAAGCCCCGTGCGGAGGCCTCGGGTCAGGTCCGCATGTCCTAATTCGTGGGCTACTAGGCGTAGACGCCATAACCGCCTCTGGCCGAGACTGACTGCATGGCTCGCAGGGTTGTGATCGTCGGCTTTCCCGGCGTTCAGGCGCTCGACGTGGTGGGACCCCACGACGTGTTCACCGGCGCGTCGCTGCTGACCGACGGCGGGTACGACGTCCTGGTGGCCTCGGTCGACGGCCAGCCGGTGACCACCGCCACCGGCCTGGCCTTCCTGGCCCGGCCGCTGCCCGACCCGAGCGACGCCATCGACACCGTCGTGCTGCCGGGCGGTGGCGGGGTCGAGGACGCGCGGTCCGATCCGGAGTTGCTCGACTGGATCAAAAGGGTCACCGGGAATGCCCGCCGGGTGGTCACGGTCTGCACGGGCGCGTTCCTCGCCGCCGAGGCGGGCCTGCTGGACGGCCGCCGGGTGACCACACACTGGGCGTTCGCCGGGCGGTTGGCCCGGGAATTCCCGGCCGTCGACGTCGATCCGGACCCGATCTTCGTCCGTAGCTCGGAGACGGTGTGGACGGCCGCGGGCGTCACCGCCGGCATCGATCTCTCGCTGTCCCTGGTCGAGGACGACCACGGCACCGACGTCGCGCAGACGGTCGCCCGCTGGCTGGTGCTGTACTTGCGCCGCCCGGGCGGCCAGACACAATTCGCGGCGCCGGTGTGGATGCCGCGCGCCAAACGCACCTCCGTTCGCGAGGTGCAGGAGGCCATCGAGGCCCAACCGGGCGGCCAGCACAGCATCGGCGAGCTGGCCCGCCGCGCGGCGATGAGCCCGCGCCACTTCACCCGTGTCTTCACCGACGAGGTGGGTGAGGCCCCGGGACACTACGTCGAACGCATTCGCACCGAAGCCGCGCGCCGCCAGCTGGAGGAGACCGACGACACCGTCGTCGCGATCGCGGCCCGGTGTGGCTTCGGGACCGCGGAAACGATGCGGCGCAACTTCATTCGGCGCGTCGGCATTTCGCCGGACCAATATCGCAAGGCTTTCGCCTGATCGAGAAAGGATCACCCCCGATGTCCCAGACCCAAATCGCTATCGTGGCCTACCCGGGCTTCACGGCGCTGGACATGATCGGCCCGTACGAGGTGCTGCGCAACCTGCCCGGCGCCGAGGTGCGATTCGTGTGGCACGAATCCGGGCCCGTCACCGCCGATTCCGGCGTGCTGGTCATCGGCGCCACCCACTCGCTGGCCGAAACCCCCTCCCCCGACGTGATTCTCGTGCCGGGCGGCCCGTCGACCCCGGTGCACGCCCGCGACGAGGCGCTGCTCGAGTGGCTGCGCCGGGCGCATTCGACCGCCGGCTGGACGACGTCGGTGTGCTCGGGCTCGGTGATCCTGGCGGCCGCCGGCCTGCTCAAGGACCGCCGCGCCACGTCCCACTGGATCGCCCTTCCCGCGCTGAAGGCATTCGGCGCCACCCCGGTGTCCGACGAGCGAATCGTGCACGAGGACAAGGTGATCACGAGTGCGGGAGTGTCTGCAGGGCTGGACCTCGCGCTGTGGTTGGCGGGCCAGATCGGCGGCGAGGGGCGCGCCAAGGCGATCCAGCTCGCGATCGAATACGACCCGCAACCGCCGTTCGACTCCGGTCACATGTCCAAGGCGTCGGCGACCACGAAGGCCGCCGCCACGGCGCTGCTGTCCAGGGACAGCGTCAAGCCCGCCAACCTGAAGGCCACCACCCTGCTGGCATGGGATCAGGCGCTGGGTGCGGTCCGGTCGCGCCGGCGCAGGCGGGCCATCCCGGCGGACGCGCACTGATTCCGACGCCGAGCGTGCATTTCACGACGCGACACGCTGCGGCAGCGTCGCAGATTGCACACTCGGCCGGCAGGGCCCGCTACGCGTTGGGCTGGAGGAATTCGGTAGACGCCAGCTGGCCGCCGGCCTGCAGCCACGCCCCCACGGCACCCGGCGCGTCGCGGTTCGGGTTGTAGATGTCCTCCTCGCTGGCGAACAGGCCGTCGCCGGCGTAGACCAGCCGAGTCCAGTTGGGAAACCAGAACGGCTCGCCGTCCGGATCGGTCGGGTGGTCGAGCAGGTTCTTGATCATGATGACGACGGCGTCGTTGTCGTCGTCGTAGGCAATCCAGTCGTTCGGAAAACGCATGTGCGGGAAGGGCGCCATCACCGCGACGATCCAGTCCCGCACCGCCTCGCGGCCGTGGAAGACGCCGTAGTGGTGCTCGGTGTAGACGACGTCCTCGGTGAAGAGATCCGCGAACGGTCTCCAGTCGCCCGAGGCGCTGCACCCCTCGACGACCGTCGTGTAGTGGTCGACGGCTTGCTCGATTTCGGTCCTGCTGAATTTGCCCATAGCGGACACACTAGAACGTGCTTCGATGCAAGGTGACTGCTCTGAATGGGGACAAAGCATGGGCGTGCTGAACTTGTTCGACTTGCGCGGCAAGAAGGCTCTGGTCACCGGGGCGTCCAGCGGCATCGGCAAGGAAGTGGCGCTGGCCTACGTCCAAGCCGGCGCGGAGGTGGCGATCGCGGCCCGACATTCCGAGGCGTTGGAGGAGATCGCCGCCGAGCTCGAAGCGGCCGGCGGCCGGGTCCTGCCCGTCACTTGCGACGTGACCCGGCCGGACCAGGTCGACGGCATGCTGGACCGGGTGACCGCGGAGCTGGGCGGCGTCGACATCGCGGTGTGCAACGCCGGGATCATCACCGTCACACCGATGCTCGACATGCCGCCCGAGGAGTTCCAGCGCATCCAGGACACCAACGTGACGGGGGTGTTCCTGACCGCCCGGGCCGCGGCGCGCGCGATGGTTGCGCAGGGGCGAGGCGGGGCCATCATCACCACGGCGTCGATGTCCGGGCACATCATCAACATCCCGCAGCAGGTCGGCCACTACTGCGCGTCCAAGGCGGCGGTCATTCACCTGACCAAGGCGATGGCCGTCGAGTTTGCGCCGCACCACATCCGGGTCAACAGCGTCAGTCCGGGCTACATCCTCACGGAGCTCGTCATGCCCATGGTCGACCTGCACGCCCAGTGGGAGCCGAAGATACCGATGGGCCGCCTGGGCCGGCCCGAGGAACTCGGCGCCCTGTACGTATATCTGGCCAGCGAGGCGTCCAGCTACATGACCGGCTCCGACATCGTCATCGACGGCGGCTATTCCTGCCCCTGATCGCGCGTCGGTCCGCCAGGCAGGGGCGACCGAAACGCGCCCGCACGCCCTCCGAGAACAGGGCGCGCAGGCCCTCGCCGGCGGGCCGCACCCCGCCCGCGCCCACCAATTCGTCGCTCAATTCGACGATTTCGGCCGCGCGCATCGGCCACGGGTCGTGCTCGTTGGGCACCCACCAGGTCCGGCCGGCCTTGCGGGTGTGCGCGCCCCACCGTGCGGTGAGCCAGACCTCCAGCGGTGTCGGCTCGACCACGTCGCCCAGGACGACGGTCACCCGGCTGCGCAGGCCGCGGTGGGGCAGGCGGCGCACGCTGTCGTAGGTGACGTGGTCGCCGCGGCGCGTCACCCGCATCTTCGCCCAGGTGTAGGGCACGCCGAGGCCCATCCGTATCGCGGCCACGGCGGCCAGGCGCGCGGTTTCGAGCGACCGGAACAACACGCCGTGCCGGTCGGCGTCGTCGATCGAATAGAGCCGGACGTTGGTCTCGGCGAAACGGCCGAAGTACGGCAACGGCAACGCGGTGCCAACCCGGGTGCTGTCGAGCACGAACGGGATCAGCGACACATAGGTCATCCCGTCCGCGAAGACGTCCGGGCGGGTGCCCGGCGGGTACAGCGCTTCGACGCTGTCGGGCCGCACCGGCCAGTGGATGAACGTCAGATCGGCCCAGCGCTGCTCGAAGGTGACTCGGCCCGCAAGCCGCGGCGGCGTGACCGGGTACCCCGCGAGACCCGGTCGCGCGTCCGGAAGCTCGGGAGGGACGGCCATGCGATCATCGTGGCACGTCTTTGCCGCCTATCCCTCCAGTTGACCGGAGATCCCCCGCTCGATGCTGGCCTGCGTCGTGGCGGGCAATACGATGAGGCCGTCGAGTTCTTTGCGCGCCAGGTCGAACGCCTGTTGCCGTTCCTGCGGCGCCGCGGCGGGGTCCGCGGCCACCCGCAGCAGGCTCTGGGCGCGCGCGATGCGCTGCCGGCCTTCGGCCGAGAAGTCGCTGCGGCGCCTGCGCGTGGCCTCGGCCTCGGCGACGTTGAACGCGGTCACGTAGTCCTCGACCGCGGATTGGTACCGCGCCGCGGCCTCCCGATCGTCCAGGAGGTCTTCGGCCTTGACGGGGCGCAGGAAGTCCGCCCGCAGCTTGGCTTTGTGGAAGCCGACCGTGAGCGGATCGCGCATGTCGGTCATCAGCGGGAAGTCGAGAAGCTTGGCGACGTCGAGTTCGTACTCGAGCCACCGCGCGTCGGTGCGGGTGTGCTCCTCGATGACGCGCCGGAGCGAACGCCATTGCGCCGCTTGGCTATTGGCGTTGCTGCTCGGCGTTCCCGCAACTTCCGCCGGGCGCGTTTGATCCAGCTCCCGCGGCCGTTCAGCGCGCCGCCTGTTGGCGGTGAACGCCCGCACCGCGGCGATCACCATGCCCGTCAGCGGCAGGATCACGATCAGGAGCTCCGCCAGTCGGATGAGCAGACCCACCCCGCCAGGATGCCACCGCAGCGCCTTCCGGCGAGGGCGGCTTCGCCTTGTTAGTGCACTCCCAGTGTGCCGCTGAGGTATTGCGCGCGGCAGGCCCGGCGGGCCAGTTTGCCGCTAGTGGTGCGCGGGATGCCGCCGGCCGGCAGAAAGCGCACGTCGGAGACCGGCACGTCGTGCCGGCGGGACACCGCGTTCCCGATCGCCTCGATCGCCGGCTGGGGATCCTCGCGACTGGTGCCGGCGGCGCGTTCGGCGATCACCACGAGGCGCTGCTCGCCGCCGTCCGGCACGCAGAACGCGGTCACGTAGCCGCGTCGCACCATGGTCGATGCTTCGGCGACGGTGGCCTCGATGTCCTGCGGGTAGTGGTTGCGGCCGGCGATGGTGATCAGGTCGGCGATGCGGCCCGTCACGTAGATCTCGCCGTCGAGGTACACGCCCAGGTCGCCGGTCCGCAGCCAGGGCCGCCCCGCCGTCGAGCCCTCGGCGTGGCTGCCTTCGGCGAGCCGCGAGCCCAGCGTGGCGCCGAACGCCAGCCGGCTCTCGTCGGGCAGCCCCCAATACCCGCGACCCACGTTGTCGCCCTGCAGCCAGATCTCGCCGACATCGCCGTCGGGCAGTTCGGATCCGGTTTCGGGGTCGACGATCACCGCCCACAGGCTGCGAGCGACCCGGCCGCAGGACACCTGCGCCACCGCGTTCGGGGCGTCGGCCGCCACGCGCACCGCGTGACCGGCGCTCAGCTGTTCGCGGTCGAGGTACACGACGGACGCCTCCGCGGAGGAATCGATGGTGGCGATCATCAGCGTCGCCTCCGCGATGCCGTACGAGGGCTTGAATGCCCTGCGCGGCAACCCATACGGGGCGAAGGCCTTGTTGAAGGTCCGGATCGCCTCGATGCTGACCGGTTCGGAACCGATGATCAGCACGACGTTGCTGAGGTCGACGTCGTCACCGGGCGCGGGCAGCCCGCGCTGGGCCGTCCACTCGTAGGCGAAGTTCGGGGCGGCGGTCACCACCCGGCCCTGCTTCGACCCGGCGGACAGCGCGTGGATCCAGCGCAGCGGCCTGCGGACGAAGGCGGTGGGCGACATCAGGGTGGAGTGGCCGCCGTACACGGCGGGAAAGCCGATCATCGACAGGCCCATGTCGTGGTAGAGCGGTAACCAGCTGACGCCGTGGGTGTTTCGGTCCAGCAGGTCGATCGACAGGATCATCTGCACGAGGTTGGTGCCGACGGCGCGGTGGGTGATCTCGACGCCGACCGGGGGCCGCGTCGCACCCGAGGTGTATTGCAGGTGCGAAACGCGGTCGATGTCGAGTTCGACCGGCACGAACAGCTCCCCCACCGAGTCGGGTATCTGGTCGATGACGATCAGCTGCGGCTTCCCCAGATCGGGCAGGTTGAGCAGAAACCCCTCCACCGCCTCTTTCGCGGCGGCCGTGGTGAGCACCGCGGCGGGCCGGGAGTCGCGCAGCGCCGTCTCCAGGCGTTCGGCATGGCCGGGCAGCTCGGGCGCGAACAACGGCACCGCGGTGGTCCCCGCCTTGATGGCGGCGTAGAAGCCGGCGACGTAGTCGATGCCCTGCGGCGCCAGGATCGCGACCCGGTCGCCCTCGCCGGCGAACTGCTGCACCCGCGCGGCGATGGCCCGCAACCGGGCCCCGAATTGGGCCCAGGTCACCTCTATCGCGTGGCCTTCGGAGCGGGCGTAGTCCAGGAAGCGATACGCCACGGCATCACCGACATTGGCGATGTTGCGCTCGATGAGTGATATCAGGGTGGTGCCCGGCGGCAGCGCGACGCCGCCCTCGGCGTCCAGGCAGTCCTCTATCAGTAGCAGGCCCTTTGGAGCCGCGGCGCTGTGCCGGGAACCGCAATCCATGAGCGCAGTCTAGGTGCCCGCCGCGGCCGACCGGTTCGCCCGCGCGGCGCTCGGGACGCTCCGCGCGAGGCGGCGAGGCGCCCCCGGCCGGCGCTCACAACGGGGCGCGCCGACGGCCGAAGAGGGCCAGTAGCTGCTCACTTGGCGTCGCGGCCGCCGGGGCCGGCAGCGGTGCGGCGAACACGTGCCCGGCCAGCCCGGCCCGGGCCAGGGGTGGCGAAACCCACAGCAGCGCCGAAGCGATGGCCGAGGGAATGGGCCGGTCGATTCCGCAGGCCTGGGCGATGTCCCACGCGTGCACGGCCATCTCGATGGACCCAACGTGGACAACGGTTTTGGCGGGCAGCCTCCGGCCCTGGATGTCGCACCACCGACCCGTCGCGGGCAGCGAAGCCGAGACGAGCATGAAGTCGACGATCGCGGCCCGCAGCGCGCGCACCGGATCGGAACCCGCCGCCGGCAGGGTCGGCGCGACGACGTCGCGCGCGGCCAGCACGTCGGCGACCTCCGCCAACGAGGCGCCGAGGTGGTGCAGCAGGCGGCGCAGATCCCACTCCCGGCAGGGCGTCGGCGCCGAGAGGTCGGCCTCACCAACCAGAAGGAGATTCTGGAACAGGTAGCGGGCCGCCCCAGTCAGTACGGCCCGCTCGTCGGTGTCGGACACGGTCCGGCCCTTCAGCTCCCCGGCGCCACGTACGTCTCCGGCAGGCCGAACTTTGTCACCAGCGCCGCGTCGTTGAAGGCGACGATGCGCGAGATGCGACCGCCGGCCAGGGACAGCACGTCCAGCCCGTGGGCCTGGAAGGAACCGTCCGGTGCCCGCCTGTACATCGCGAGGGCCGGGGCGCCGTTGGCGTGGGTGGGCGCGAGCCGCCATTGGTCCGCGGCGTGCAGCACGACCCGGGCCAAAAACGCGCACACCGCGTCCCGTCCGGTGAACCATGTTGGAATGGGCGGCATTTCGAGCTCGACGTCGGCGCGCAGCAGTTGCGCCAATGCGTCGACGTCGGCGTGTTCGAAGGCGGCCATGTAGCGATCGACCACGTCGCGCAGTTCGGGCTCGCTGGGTTCGCCGAGCTCGTCGAGCCTGGGGCCGGCCTCGGCCAGTCGCGCGCGGGCGCGCTGCAGGGCGCTGTTGACGGCGGCGGTGGACGTCTCCAGCATTTCGGCGACTTCGCTTGCCTGCCAACCCAATACTTCGCGTAGCACCAGGACCGCGCGCTGCAGGGGCGACAGATGCTGCAGGGCGGCGACGAACGCCAAGCGGACGCTGCTGCGCACGGACACGACGACGGCGGGGTCGTCGGTGGCGCCGTACAACAGGCTGTCCGGTGCCGGTTGCAACCACGGGATGTCCGATTGCGCCGGGGCCAGCGCGACCGCCGCGGTGTCGGCCGGAGCGCCGAGCCCGGAAGGAAGGGGACGGCGCCTGCGGGTCTGCAACACGTTCAAATACGTGTTCGTGGCGATCTTGTAGAGCCACAGCCGGACCGAGGATCGGCCCTCGAACCCCTCGTAGGCCTGCCACGCCCGCAGGTAGGTGTCCTGCACCAGATCCTCGCACTCGTCGACGGATCCGAGCATGCGGTAGCAGTACGCCCGCAACTCCGGCCGGTACCGTTCGGCGACCTGTGCGAAATCATCGATGCCGGTGTCCGCCATCTCCGAAGCCTTTCACGATTCGCGGCGCGGCGGCCGCGGATCGTTGGGGTCGCGCTCGCCCGGGTCGGGGTCGTCCCACCACTGCGGTTGCTGGTCGCCGTACGAGTCGTGCCAGTTCCACCATGCGTACGCGGGGCTTTGCGGGTAGCCCTGCGGGGAGTCTTCCCAGTCCTCCTGGCGCCCAAGGGCGGTCATGTCCAGGTAGCTCCAGGTGGTGCCCAGCGCCTCGTCGCCGCGATTGTTGATGAAGTAGGTGCGGAACACCCGCTCGCCGTCGCGGATGAAGGCGTTGGTGCCGTGCCACTCGTCGACGCCGAAGTCGCGGTCGAAGTCGTCGGTGATCGTGTACCACGGCATGTGCCAACCCATCCGGGCCTTCACCCGGGCGATGTCGGGCTGGCCGGCGCGCGACGCGAACACCAGCGTGGTGTTGCGGGCGTTCAGATGCGCCAGGTTGCCGATGTGATCCGCGATCATCGAGCAGCCCCGGCACGCATGGTCGGGCCAGCCGTCCACCCCGGGTTCCAGGAAGGCGCGGTAGACGATCAGCTGGCGCCGGCCGGCGAACACGTCCGCCAGGCCGACCCTGCCGTCGGGCCCGTCGAATTGGTAGGGCTTGTCCACCGGCAGCCACGGCATGCGGCGGCGCTGGGCGGCCAGCGCGTCCCGCGCCCGGGTGACCTCCTTTTCCCTGACCAGCAGCTGCTGGCGTGCGGCCTCCCAGTCCTGCGCCGATGCGATCGGGGGTGTCTGCATGTTCATCGTTGGCCTTTCGGTTGTGGTGCAGTGCATTTCAGGCGAGCTTCTGCAGCCCCGCGCCGGTCAGCAGGTAGCCGGGAGCAAGGCTTGCGGTCTCGGCCTGCGCGAGCTCCAGGACCGCCGCACCGGCCGATCCCGGGCTGACCGGTTCGCCGAGCTGGCTGACGTATTCCTCCTCGGATTGACCGTTGCGGGCCGCGTAGGCCCGCACGGCCGGGCGGCCGAGGTCGGTCAGCGGGGTGATCCGCGGCAGCACGGCGGTGAAGGTGATACCGAGGCCGGCGCGGTCCGCCTCCTCTTGCGCGTAGCCGGTGATAAAGCGTTGGGTGGCCTTGGCGCCGGCGTACCCGCCGCTGAGTGGCGAGCCGGCCAGCGCGGCGCCGCTGCTCACGACCACCACCGTGCTGCCGGGCCGCAGCGGTTTCAGCAGTGCCTCCCGCAGCCAGTGAAAGGCGATGCGGACATCGGTGTTCCAGTTGGCCGAGAACGTCTCCCAGGTTTGGTGCTGCAGTGGGCGGACCAGCGGGGTCGCCCCGGCCACCAAAACCACGAGCTGGGGGTCGTATCGGTCCAGCAGGCTGCCCGGCACCGAGGGGTCGGCCGCGTCGGCGATCACCGCTTCAATGCTGCCGCCGCCGCTGGACTCGGAAAACGTTGTCGCGCTGCGGGACACGGCGATCACCGCGGCGCCGGCCGTGGCCGTGGCCAGTGCGATGCCCCGGCCCAGCCCGCGGCTTGCGCCGACGACGAGTGCGGTCTTGCCCGATAGGTTGTTCATCTTGTCCTCCTGGTTGTGCCGTCAGGCGTGTGCCGTGGCGGGGGGTGTCGCCGCGAGCAGCTGGGCGTACTGCCGCTCCAGCTCCTTGGCCGGGCCGCTGTGCCAGCCGTCGGCGATGGATTGCGACATGGGGTCGGGGAAGATGTCGTGTTCGCCGCGCTGCAGGGCGTCGAACACCGCGGCGGCGACGGACCGCGGGGTTGCCTTAGGTATGTCGAGGTCCCGGCTCATGTCGGTGTCCACGGGGCCGGTGAAGATCGCGTGCACCCGCACGCCTTGCGGGGCCAGGAGGGCGCGCAGCGACTGGGTGAGGCTGAGCGCCGCCGCCTTGGAGGCCGAGTACGCGGGAATGAGCGGCAGGGGCGCCAGGGCGTTGACCGACAGGTTGTTGACCACCGCGCCCTGGGTTCGAACCAGTGCGGGCAGGAAGGCCTGGGTCACCGCGTAGGTGCCGAAGAGGTTGACGGCGAGGTGCCGTTCGAGCACCCCGGGATCGCGCAGATCGTCATAGAGCGCGATCCCGGCGTTGTTGATCAGCACATCAAGCGATCCGACCGCGGCGACGGCCGCGCGGATCTGCGCGGCGTCGGTCACGTCGAGCGTCAGCGCGACCACCCGCTCGTCGGGTGACGGCGAGACGCCCCGCGTGCCGGCGTACACCCGCCGCGCCCCCCTGCGCAGGGCCTCCGACACCAGGGCCCGGCCGATGCCGCGGTTGGCGCCGGTGATCAGAACTGCTTTGTCCGCGATTGGGTCCATCACAAACCTCTCTCAACTGAAAAAGCCCCCGCACGGGCGTGCAGGGGCTTCGAACTACGGATATAGACAAGTTCCGGCACCGAAACTCATCGCGATGTGGCGCCTCAGTTTCCCGGGGTCACGGCAGGGGCGGGCGGCATCCTCTGGCAACGTGAGTTGTCATCGCCCGCGAAGCGCCCTGAGTTCACCCGGCCGAAATATGTTTGGGGTTGCCTTGGGCCAGGTTTGCCGGAACGGATAGACGAAGGAAACAGATGACCACAACGCAGGCGCGTCCGGTCGAACGACGTGGCTTGATCCAGCGGTTCACCGAGCTGTGCGTCCGGTACGTCGAGCGCCTGATGCCCGACCCCTACTTGTTCGCGGTCATCCTCACCCTGATCGTCGTCGCGCTGGTGGCGCTGCTGGTCCGGGGCGCCACGGCGGCCGGCGTGCTCAAGGCGTGGTACGGCGGGGTGTGGGGCGCGCAGAACATCTTCACCTTCGCGTTCCAGATGGTGCTCGTCCTGGTGACCGGTTACACGCTGGCCGAGGCGCCCGTTCTCAAGCGCGCGATCGTCCGGGTCGCGAGCAAGCCGACCAACCAGGTGCAGGGGGCGTTGCTGTGTTTCGGTGTCAGCACGGTCTTTTCGCTGTTGAACTGGGGCCTGGGCCTGGTGGCCGGCGCGCTGGTCGCGCGGCAGGTGGCAAAACGCCTGCGGGGTGCGCACTTCGGCTACCTCATCGCGACCGGGTTCATGGGGTACATCGTCTGGACGCAGGGCCTGTCGTCGTCGATCGCGCTCGCCAACACCGACACGACGAGCCCCATCAACGTGATTCACAAGATCACCGGCATGACGGTGCCGTTGTCGTTGACGGTCTTCCAGCCCTACAACTGGGTCGCGGTGATCGCTGTGGTCGCCCTGCTTTCGGTCGCGATCTGGCGCATGGCGCCCAGTCAGGGCCTCGAGCCGGATCCGGCCGTGTTCGACGAGGAGCCGGAGCCGGCCGCGCCGACCGGCAGGCGGACGTTCGCCGAGTGGCTGGAGAACTTGTGGATCCTCAACGTCATTGTGTTCGCCGCGGGCATCACGTATTTCGTGCTGAGCGGGTTCGCGCTCAACATCTCGTCGATGATCATGTTGTTCACCATCACCAGCGCGCTGCTGCACCGGACGCCGATCCGGTTCATCCGCGCTTTCTCGGGCGCGGCCAAGGTGTCCGGCCCGCTGCTGCTGCAGTATCCGCTGTACGGCGGGATCGTCGGCCTGCTGGGCTATCTGCCATCGGGCTCGGGCAAGGCGCTGCAGACGGTGCTCGCCGAGGCGGTGGTCCGGGGCGCCGACCAATACACGCTGCCGTTTTTGACCTTCGTCGGTTCGGTCCTCATCTCCTTGTTCGTGCCGTCCGGCGGTGGGCACTGGGCGGTGCAGGGGCCCATCGCGGTTGACTCGGCGCTGGCCATCGGGCAGCACTCGCGGACTTACCTCGGGTTGATCTCGATGTCGGTCGCGGACGGCGAGGCCGTCGCGAACATGATTCAGCCCTTCTGGCTGCTGCCGGTGCTCGCCATCGCGAAGCTCAACGTCCGCCAGGTGATGGGCTTTACCGTCATCGCCTTCCTGATCGGGTTTGCCGTCTCCAGCGTTGCGGTCCTGATCGCGCCATATGTCATCTGAGGTGCGTCGCTCCCCCGTCGACCGGGTGCGCGCCGCGTACCGGCGGATCGGCGAGGTCGAGCGCCCGGAGGTCTGGATCACGGTGCGCGACCGGGCCGACGCTCTGGCCGAGGCCGCTGCCATCGAGCAATGCCTCGCCGCGGGCGAGCGGCTGCCGTTGGCCGGGTTGGTCGTCGCGGTCAAGGACAACATCGACGTCGCGGGCCTACCCACCACCGCGGGGTGTCCCGAATTCGCGTACGTCCCGGCGACCACCGCCCCCGCGGTGCAGCGGCTCAACGCCGCCGGGGCGATCGTGCTCGGCAAGACCAATCTCGACCAGTTCGGCACCGGCCTGGTCGGCACCCGCAGTCCCTATGGCGCCGTTCGCAATTCGCTCGATCCCGAACGGGTCGCGGGCGGGTCCAGCTCCGGCTCGGCGGTGGCCGTCGCGCTGGGCATCGCCGACATCGGCGTCGGCACCGACACCGCGGGATCGGTCCGGGTCCCCGCCGCGCTCAACGGCATCGTCGGCATCAAACCGACCCTCGGGATCATCCCCACCCACGGCGTCGTCCCGGCGAGCGCCAGCTTCGACGCGGTCTCCGTGCTCGCGGCCGACCTCGGCCTGGCCACCGCCGCGGCGGCGACCATGGCCGGCCCGGACTCGCGCGACCCCCGCAGCCGGCGCTGGCCCGCCGACGTCCCACTCGCCGCGCCCCGCGCGCCGCGGCTGGCGATCCCGCAGGCGGCGAACCTCACCGCGCTCAGCGACGCCTACCGGGAGTCGTTCGAGCGCACCGTCGCCCGCGCCGGCGAGGCCGGGTTGAGCGTCGAACCGGTCGACATCTCGGTGCTGCTGGACGCGGCGCGGCTGCTCTACGACGGCGCGCTGGTCGCCGAGCGGTACGCCGCCGTCGGCGAATTCCTCGACACCGCACCGGCCGGCGCAGACCCCGTCGTGGCGTCGATCATCACCGCGGCGCGCGCGATCACCGGCCCGGCCTTCGCCGCCGATCTGGATGCGCTGGCACGCGCGCGGGCCGACGCCGGAGAGCTGCTCGCCGGGTTCGACGCGGTGCTGCTCCCGACCACCACCGAACACCCCACGCTGGAGCAGGTGCGGGCCGATCCCTATTCGATTAACCGCCGCATGGGCACCTTCACCAATTTCTGCAACCCGCTCGACATGGCCGCGATCGCCGTTCCGGGTGTGCCGACCGCCGACGGCGGCCCATTCGGGGTGACGGTCGTCGTCCCGGCGTTTCATGACCAGGTAGCGGTCGACATCGCGGCCCGCCTCCGCGGTGTGCCGTCTCCGCTTCTCGTCGAAACCGGTTGCGAGATAGCGCTATTGGGTTCGAGATCCGTCCGCGGGCGACTCGAACAACTCGGCGCCCGCCACACCGGCCACCTCAGCGCCGAACGGGCGCGGTCGGACGGGGAACTATTCCGGATCTCGGAAGCCGGCCTGGGGCGCCTGCTCGCGGACCCGCCCGCCGGCATGGCGCTGAGCACGATCGAGCTCGAGGACGGCCGCACCGTCAGCGCGATCACCGACGGCGGGCCCCAGGTAGGCGAAACCACCTCTATCCGCGCGTAGGCCGCACACTCGGCGCGTAGGGTACGCGGCATGTCGGGTCGCAAGTATTCGTTCGAAATCAACCGCACCAGCAGCGCGCCCGCGGCGACGCTGTTTCGACTGGTCGCCGACGGCGCCAACTGGTCGAAGTGGGCCAAGCCGATCGTCCTTCAATCGAGTTGGGCGCGACAAGGGGATCCGGCGCCGGGCGGCGTCGGCGCCGTCCGCAAGGTCGGGGTCTGGCCGCTGTTGGTACAGGAGGAAACCGTCGCCTACGAGCAGGACCGCCGCCACACCTACAAGTTGGTCGGGCCGCCCAGCCCGGCCAAGGATTACTTCGGCGAGGTGGTCTTCACGCCGAACGCGTCGGGCGGCACCGACATCCGCTGGACGGGCGAGTTCGTCGAGGGGGCGCGCGGGACGGGCCCGATGATGCGGGCCGCGCTGGGCGGGGCGGTGCGGTTCTTCTCGGGCCGGCTGGTGCGGGCGGCCGAGCGCGAGTCCTAGGAATTTCCCTGCCGAGCGTCGACTTGTTGTCGACGAATCCCGGGAATTGCCAACACAACTCGTCGTTCGACGCTAGCTACGGGTTGTTGGCCTGCTGCTCGGTGAGCTGAGCCTGCTGCATGTCCTGCAGGAATTGCTGCTGGGCCTGTTCGTTTTGTTCCTCGGCCTGTTGCATGGACTGCTGCAGCTGTTGCTGAGCGAGCTGTTGTTGCAACTGGGCCTCGTCGTCGCTGTCGTCGGCGGCGAAGCCCCCGACGGGGCCGCTGGTCGGAGCGGCCAGGGCCACGTCGGCGCGCGCCGTGCCGAACAGCGCGAGCGTCGCAAGGGCCGCGGCCCCGGCGAAAAGTAGTTGGAGCCGCCGCCATTGCCGACGCGGCGTGCCGGTTTCCTGGATCGTCATGCGTTGAGGCTCGCTCCCGTGACTAGCTGCACGCTGGGAAGCGGCTATCGCCGTCATATGAAATCATCCGCTGATGGAGGCGGACGACGCCGAGGAACGCCCGCCGGCACCGCCGGCGTGGCAGCCCAAGCGTGACACGGAGCGCCGGTCGACCGGGATGTGGTGGCGCAACCTCATCGCCGCGGCATTTGCGATTGTCGGATTCGCCTGGGGCGCGCACGCCTACTACGGGTATCACGCCGGGACACCGACAACCGCGACCGTCACTCAACCTGGCGGCGGGAGGGGCGCCAGCACCAAGGGCACGTGGAGCCTCGACGGCGAATTACAGACCGGCGACATCGAAACCGGGCGGCTGTTCGGTGCGCCGTCCGTCGGGTCGACGATGGATGTTCGTGTGAGCGGCGGCACCGCGTATACGGCAAGCGCGTGCTTGCCGGGGTTCGGGCTCGGCGTCTTGATCGCGGGACCGGCTAGCGGCGCGCTCGTGGTGTGGAGCTATCGCAAGAGGGCTGCCCGAGCCGACTGGGATTGACTTTCGCGCCGGACGCTCGGCAAGCGCCGGCTCAGCCGCTACCCTTTTCGCTTTCGTACTTCTTGGCCATGTGTTCGACGGCCTGCAGCTGCGACTGCGCCAGGTCGTCGCGCACCTGACCGGCGCGCGCCGCGGCGTCCAGCGTCGGCTGGGCCAGGCCCTGAAAGTGGGGCATGACCTCGGCGGCGAACAGCTCGGCCGACCGCTTGGTGGCCGCGGGGTTCGCCCACTCGTGGCCCATCTGCAAAAAGCAGCCGAAGCCGCCGGACTGATCCCACAGCCGCTGCACCTGGGCGCGGGCCCGCTCCGGCGTGCCGATGACGCCCGCCCCGTTGTCGTTGATGATGTCGATCATCTCGTCGAGCTGCTCGCCCGGCATGGTCATCTGCGGGAAGGCCGCCACCTTCTGGAAGTAGTTGAACCACGACTCGATGCCGAATTTGACGTCGGCGCGGGCCTGTTCGTCGGTCTCGGCGATGTGCATGGGACCGACCAGGCTCCAGTTCCTGCGGTCGACCTGCGTGCCGAAGGCCGCGGCGCGCTCCTCGACGATGTTCCAGTGATAGGACAGCGCGTCGAAGCCCTCGACGATCAGCGTCGCCCCGATCGACAGCAGCCCGGTGCCGTGCTTGCCGGCCAGCCGGGCCCCGGTCGGCGAGGCCACCGCGGCGACCGCCAGCGGGATCCCGCCTTCGGAGTAGGGGGCCAGCTGCAACTTGGCGTCGAAGAGCTGGTGCGTGGGGGTCTTGGCGCTCACCGTCTCCCCCGCCAGCAACCGAACCACGATGTCGAGGTTGGTCTCGAGCAGCTCGCGCGTGTCGGTGGGATTCAGCCCGATCATCGAGGAATCCGTGGGCAGCGAACCGGGACCCACCCCGCCGATGATCCGCCCATGGGTGAGGTGATCGAGCAGCATCAACCGATCGGCGACCCAGAGCGGGTTGTGGTAGGACAGCGAAATGACGCCGGTCCCAAAGCGAATGCGCTTGGCGCGTTCGGCGGCCGCCGCGATGAAGACTTCCGGGGAGCTGATGATCTCGCTCCCGGCGGAGTGATGCTCGCCGATCCAGGCTTCGTCGAAGCCGAGCGCGTCGAGATGTTCGACGAACTCCAGATCGCGTTGCAGGGCAAGGGTCGGGTTGGTGCCCGCCCGGTGGAACGGGGCGATGAAGTATCCAAACCTGAGCTTGGCCATGGGTGTCCCCTTGCAGTCGAGTTGCGGAGAACCATAACTCAACTCGCCGTGGGTTAGGCCGAAAGGGAGGACGCCCAATATTGCTCAGCCGGCGGGGCCAGATTCACATGGCCCCACCGGCTATCGGAGCAAGTCTTCGCCGACGATCAGTAGCCGCCGCAGAGGTTGCCGACGCAACCGCCGCCGCCGCCCGGTCCGCCGCCGCCACCGCCGACGCCGGGGATGCTGCCGCCGCCGCCACCGGGGCCGCCGCCGCCCGTCGGACCGCCCGGGACGCTGCCGCCTCCGCCGCCGGGACCGCCGCCGCCGGTGGGACCGCCCGGTACGCCGCCGCCTCCGCCGCCCGGGCCCCCGCCGCCGGTGGGACCGCCCGGCGTGCCGCCGCCCCCACCCGGTGCGGGGGACGGCGCGACGCTGGACGTAGGAGTGGTCGTGGTCGATGGCGTCGTGCTGCTGCTCGGCCCCTTATTGCCGCCGCCGCCGCATCCGACCGCCAACACGAGCATGGCCGAACCGCCCACAAGCGCGACGGTGTTCCTGATTCCAGATCTCATCAGCTTCCCCACTCTCCCCTGGCACCACTCTCATGCAGTCCACTTCTCCGTACCCCTGTGCACGGAGGTGCAAACGGGTGGAAACGCTGCCCGTGGGAGCGACGGCCCGAAACGCACGGGGGCCGCCGGATCGAAGTCGATCCAGCGGCCCGGGTGGATTAAGGGACTAGCAGTTCTCGCCGGAGATGCAGCCGGTCAGGGTCGCCGCGTGCACGGCGGCGTGGTGTGCCGGAGCCGGTGCCACGGGCGACGACGGGGTCGTTGGCGACGCGCTGCCCACGGGACCGACGCCCACGCCACCGAATCCGACGGTCACGGCGAGCGCGGCCGCACCGCCGAACATTACGATCGCCGCCCTGGTTGGTGCCTTCATGAGCCACTCCTCTCGTTGTGGAGCAATGGCCTAATTCTACACCTATGCAACTATTGCTGACGGGCATTCTCCCGGGGACGCGTCGTGCCCAGGGCGGGCGCCTACCCCTCCTTGGTGATCAGCTTCCGCAGTGCCACGCGGTCGGGCGTTAGCAGCTCGTTGATCCGCGGGCGGTTCACCTCGGCGACGATGATCTCGCCGACCTCCTGATAGACCTCGCTGAAGATGCCGTGGGACTTCATCTTCGACGTCTGATAGAGGTTGTCCTCGGTGGGCGTCACGTAAATCACCGCGTCGGCCTTGAAGCGGTGCACCAGCCACAGGTGGATCAAGGTCATCAGCCGCTTCTGCCGCAGCTTCTCGGCGAAGGTGTTCTGGTCGCGCACCTGAAGGATGCTGCGGCCGTGCCGGTCCTTGATCGGGTCGACGACGACGTTCGCGAGCTGCTCCTCGCCGTCGCCATAGATGCCGAGTTCGAGCACGTCCGAGCCGGCCCGGCGCGGGCGCAGCTGCACCCGCAGCTTCTCGCCGAGCTGGTAGTACTCGCTCCACATCGCCAGCCACTCCTCGAGCAGCTTCTTCGGCACCTCGGTCTGCACCAGGTGCTGGTGCTGGGTGGAGCCCTCGCCCATCGCCTTGGTGGTCGCGGTCCGGCCGGAGGAGGCGGTCAGCGCCGCATCGCTGCGCGGCCCGCCGACCAGGGTTTGCGGTGTGCGGTAAGGGGACTCGACCAGACGCATCTTCCGTTGCAGGCGGGCCAGCGCCAGCATGCCGTCCTGCCGCAGCGCGGTGGCGAACTCCTCGGCGGCGACGCCGTCGATCTGGTGTCCGCCGTAGGTGATGAAGTTGAAGACAAACCCCATCTTCCCGAGCTCTTCGGGGAACTCCTTCATCTGCTCGTCGGTCATGCCGGTGGTGTCCCAGTTGAACGACGGCGACAGGTTGTACGCCAGCATCTGGTCGGGGAACTCGGCGTGGATGGCGTCGGCGAACTGCTTGGCGTCGGCCAGGTCCGCGGTCTTGGTCTCCATCCAGAGGATGTCGGCAAACGGCGCCGCGGCCAACGACTTGGCGATGGCATACGGAATGCCGCCGCGGATCTGGTAGTAGCCCTCGGGGGTCTTCGCCAGCTCGCAATCCCAACCAGGGTTGACGCCCAACTCCTTCGCCTTCGCCCGGGCGGAGTAGAGCGGGGCCCGCGCGGCGAAGGCACGCCACTCGTCGGAGCTCATCTCGCGCGGCTCGCCCTCGCTCGCGTCGAACTCGAGCACGTCGGCCACGGCCTCGCCGTAGGTCATCAGCCCCGCGTCGTCCTCCCAGGCGGCAACGAACCGCGACTCGACCTGGTCGAAGAGATCGTCGATCGACTGGTTTCCGTTCTCGCGCCACGCATTTACCGCGTCGGAGATCAGGCTCTGGATGCCCTGGCGCTCCAGCCACGCTGTCGCCGCCGCGTACTCGCCTTCGGGAAGCGCGTAGAGCAGGTGACCGTTGAGGTCCTTGACGCCCAGTTCGTAGAAGCGGCGCACCATCGCCAGGAAGCACGCCTTGTACGAGGGAATGTCGAGGTTGGTGGCGCCGAGCAGGAAAGGCTGGTCGCGCTCGTCGGCGCGGCTGTCGAGCAGGTTGGCCGCCTCGGCGTCGGTGCGCGCGACGATGATGCCGGGCACCCGCATGATGTCGAGCTGGAACCGGGCGGCGTTGAGCCGCTTGATCTGTTCGTCCGACGGCACCAGGACCTTGCCGCCCTGGTGGCCGCACTTCTTGGTGCCGGGGCGCTGGTCTTCGATGTGATACCCCGGGACGCCGACCTCGACGAAGCGGCGGATCAGGTTGCGCACGTGCGGGTCACCGCCGTGGCCCGTGTCGGCGTCGGCGATGATGAACGGCCGAAAGTCGTATTCCTTGGCCGCAGCGCGCTTCTGTTCGCTCATCTGCAGGCGCTGGTACTGCTGATTCCGGTCGGCGGTCAGCAGCGCGCGCACCAACACCGCCGCGTCGTCGGGCACCTGGCTCAGCGGGTAGCTGGCGAGGTCCGGCCCGGGATCCTCGGTGGTGGAGCCCTTCGCCGAGGTCGCCCAGCCGCCGAGGTAGATGGCTTCGATGCCCATCCGCTTCATGCTCACCGCCTGGCCGGGCGAGTAGGGGCCGAAGGTCGTGATGCTCTTCTTCGCCGCGAAGAGTTCGCGCAGCCGGTCGTAGAACGCCGCGGCCGCTTCGCGCGCCACGGGGTAGTCGATCGGGATGGTGCCGCGCTGCTCGGCGACTTGGCGGGCCGTGTACAGGCGGGTGATCCCGGCGAAGCGCGAACCCTCGAAGTATCGCTGCGTAGCCTCGACGTCCTGTTCGAACGGCGTGCGGACCGGTGTGTCCGTTTCGATGATGGCCATGGGGTTTACGCTCCTCTTCACGATTTCCGCTGCACGTGAGTTTATCCCCGTAGCAGGCGGTTCAATCAGGGGTCAATGGTCCCGAGCCGAAACCGTTGCCGCGCCGTGCCGGCGGGTTCGTCAGCGGCGCCGCGCGGGCGCTCAGCCAATCCCGCTGCCGACGGACGAACTCCGCGTCGACGACCCGCCCGTGCCCCGGGACGTAGAGGGCGTGGGGGCCGCCGAGCGCGAGCAGCCGGTCCAGCGTTTCCGGCCAGGCCGCCAGGTCCGAATCGGCGTCGATGTACGGGTCGGCCGACTCCTCGACCAGGTCGCCGGTGAAGACCACGACCGGGTCCTCTTCGTCGCCTCGGGCGGGCACCACCACGACCAGGTCCGCGGTCGTGTGGCCGCGCCCCGGGTGGGTGACCGTGACGGTGCGGTCGCCCAGGTCGATCGTGGCGTCGTACCCGCCGACCCGGGGCGGCCGCAGCGCCGCAATCGCGCGATCGACGTCGGCGGCGTGCGCGCCGTAGCTCAGCGCGTGTTCGCGAAGGTGGTCGGTATCCGTTGACAGATACTCGACAACGTCTGGGGTGCAATGGATTTCGGCAGCGCCGAACGCCGAGGAACCCAGCACATGGTCGAAGTGCTTGTGCGTCAGCACCACGTGGGTCACCTGGCGTCCGGTGAGCCGTCGCGCATCGGCCGCGATCGCGGCGGCCTCGGCGAGGGTGGTGCCGGTGTCGATGATCAGCGCGCCGCCGGCGCCGCGCACCAGCCCGACCGTGACGTCGCAGAACGCCAGCCGGCAGCGATGGACGGTGTCGGTCAGCCGTTCCCACGCGAAGTGCACACGAAGGACGGTAGCCCTAGCGGGGACGCGGCGGGACGCGTCGGAAAAAGTTGACATGTCGGGAAAGCCCGACATATCTTGGCGGCGTGGGCACCACTGATCGCGTCTTCGTCGCGCTGGCGAATCCGGTGCGTCGGGAGCTGCTGGAGCTCCTCACGGCGCGGCCGCTGTCCGCGGGGGAACTCAGCGACCGGTTCGAGCTCAGCCGCCCGGCTGTCGCCGAGCACCTCAGGGTGTTGCGCGACGCCGGGTTGGTGGCCGACGAGCCGCAGGGGCGCCGGCGCATCTACCGCCTGACCGCGGAACCGCTGGCGCAACTCGGTGAGTGGCTGCATCCGTTCGAGAAGTTCTGGCGCGCCCGGCTGGCCGGGCTCGCCGAGGCGGCCGAGGAGCTGGAATGACCGAGACACCCGTGGCGGGCACGGCGCCCGCCACCATCAGGGTCGATCAATTCGTTGCCGCACCACCGGCGAAGGTGTGGCGGCTGCTGACCGAACCCGAGCTGATGCGGCGCTGGTGGGCCGAGGGGGACGTGGCCGCCGTGGTGGGCCACCAGTTCACCCTGGACATGCCCGGGTACGGCAGGCAACCGTGCAAGGTGCTCGAGGTCGATCCGCCGCACCGCTTCGTGTATTCCTTCACCGCCGCCTGGACGCTGAGCTGGCGCCTGGAGCCGGAAGGTGCGGGGACTCGAGTGTTCTTGGAGCACAGCGGCTTTGACCTCAATGACAAAAGGATGGCCGAGGCCTTCAATCGCATGGGCCCCGGCTGGCGCGACGTCGTTCTCCCCCGCCTGTCCGGCGCCGCCGCCCAGGCCTGAGCCCTCGAGGAGGAACCGCGATGCGCGCCATCGTCATCACCAAGCACGGCGACCCTTCGGTCTTGCAGGTGCAACAGCGCCCCGACCCGCCGCCACCGGGGCCGGGCCAGCTGCGGGTGGCCGTGCGCGCGGCCGGGGTGAACTTCGCCGACCACCTCGCCCGCGTCGGCATGTATCCCGACGCGCCGAAGCTGCCCGCGGTGGTCGGCTACGAAGTCGCCGGGACGGTCGAGGCGGTCGGCGACGGTGTCGACGCCGGCCGCGTCGGCGAACGCGTGCTGGCGGGCACGCGATTCGGCGGCTACGCCGAGGTCGTCAACGTCGCGGCGAACGACTCCGTGCGGCTCCCCGACCAACTGAGCTTCGAACAGGGCGCGGCGGTGCCGGTGAACTACGCGACCGCCTGGGCCGCGCTGCACGGTTACGGGTCGCTGCGCGCCGGCGAGCGGGTCCTCGTGCACGCCGCCGCCGGTGGCGTCGGCATCGCGGCGGTGCAGTTCGCCAAGGCCGCCGGGGCGGAAGTGCACGGCACCGCGTCGCCCGCCAAGCACGCCAGGCTGGCCGAGCTCGGCGTGGACCGGGCGATCGACTACCGCCGCGACGGCTGGTGGAAGGACCTCGACCCCTACGACGTGGTGCTCGACGCGCTGGGCGGCACGTCGCTGCGCCGGTCGTATGCCCTGCTGCGCCCGGGCGGACGGCTGGTGGGCTACGGGGTCTCGGCGATGCAGCACGGGGAGAAGCGCTCGCTGCGCGCGGCCGCGCCGCACGCGCTGGCAATGCTGCGCGGATTCAACCTGCTGGACCAGCTCTCGGAGTCGAAGGCCGTCATCGGCATCAACATGCTGCGCCTGTGGGACGACCGCGGCACGCTCGAGCCCTGGATCACTCCCCTGGCCAGGGCGCTCGACGATGGCACCATCGCGCCCGTCGTGCACGCGGCGGTGCCGTTCGCCGAGGCGCCCGAGGCCCACCGCATCCTGGCGGCCCGGGAGAACGTCGGCAAGGTCGTCCTGGTGCCCTGAGTTTTTGTTGCCCCGACAGTGGCTATTTAGTGCGTTATGGCTATCACCGATTCCCGCGAAGTCGTCATCGACGCGACCCCGGACGAGATCATGGACGTGCTGTTCGACCTCGAGTCGTTGACCGAGTGGTCCTCGTTTCACAAGAAGGTCGAGATCCTCGAGCGCGACGACGAGGGCCATCCGAGCAAATCGCGGCAGACGGTCAAGATCGTGGGAGTCAGCGATGAGCAGGTCCTGGACTATTGCGTCCACGACGACGGCGTCGGCTGGACGCTGGAGAGCTCGAAGCAGCAACGCGCGCAGGAGGGCCGCTACACGCTGACGCCCGACGGCGATTCCACCCGGGTGCGTTTCGACCTCACCGTCGATCTGTCCGCTCCGGTTCCGGGATTCCTCGTCAAACGGGGCGCCAAGGGATTGATGGAAACGGCGACTGACGGCTTGCGGAAGCGCGTGCTCGAAGTCAAGGGCGGCAAGTAACTTCCGGACCCGCGGTTCCGGGGCGACACTGTCCTTTATGGAATCGTTTCACCGCATCGCATCGGCGGCCGCCGGTCTGGTGCTTCTCGCGGCGCTGCCCGGATGCGGCGGCAACGGTGGCAGCCACACGACGGGTTCGCCGACGCCGAAGGTGACCACCCTGGGGCGCACCGTCGCGCAGGCGCCCGCGGACGGGCCGCTGACCGTCAGCAGCCCGGCGATCGCCGACGGCGCGCCGATCCCCGCGCAGTACACGTGCAAGGGCGCCGACGTCGCGCCGCCGTTGACATGGTCGGCGCCGTTGGGCGCGGCGCTCGTGGTCGACGACCCCGACGCCCCGCGTGGGCCGTACGTGCATTGGCTCGTCGTCGGAATCCCGCCCGGCGCCGGCAGCACCGCGGACGGGCAGACGCCGGCCGGCGGGGCCAGCCTGCCCAACTCGGCCGGCCAGGCCGGCTACAGCGGGCCCTGCCCGCCCGCGGGCACCGGCGTCCACCACTACCGGTTCACCCTCTACCAGCTCCCGGCCACGTACGCGCTGCCGCCGGGACTCGCCGGGCCGCAGGCGGCCCAGGCCATCGCCCAGGCCGCGTCCGGAAGGGCGCAGTTCACCGGAACGTTCGCGGGCTGATGCCCGCGACACCGCCGGCGTTCGACGCAACGAAGGCAATCGAATTCGGCCAACTCGTCAACGCCACGTATGCGACGTCGCCGGGCGATCTGACGAACAAGGCCGGCCAGCCCCTGAGCGCAGGCGGCATCGACTACACCGTGGTCACGACCGTCTACGCCAATGACCTTGCCACGGACATGAATCCGGCCCGAATCGACGACAAGGTGTCCATCGGGCTGATCTGCCAGGAGAACGACACCGGCGACGTCGCGATCGCGCTCCGCGGCACCGAGGGAATCCTGGAGTGGATCCACGACGCCGAGTTCTCGCTGGTGCCATGCCCGTTCCTGGCCGGCGCCGGCCACACCGAAGACGGCTTCACCGACATGTACCTGTCGCTGCGGACCGGCACCGACCCGGGCGCGCCGACGGTCGTCAAAGCGCTTGCGACGCTCTCGTTTTCGCAACCCGTCGGCTCCGTGACGATTTGCGGCCACAGCCTGGGCGGAGCCCTGGCGACACTGCTGGCCCTCGATGTGGCGGCGAACAGCGCCTTCACCGAGCCGGTCGTCTACACCTTTGCCAGCCCGCGCACCGGGGATCCGCTGTT
Source organism: Mycobacterium paraense (assembly GCF_002101815.1). GTDB lineage: Bacteria > Actinomycetota > Actinomycetes > Mycobacteriales > Mycobacteriaceae > Mycobacterium > Mycobacterium paraense. Next base: position 241,418 of record NZ_LQPM01000010.1, read on the forward strand.
CGCCAGCACCTTCGACCAGGTGGTCAAGAACTCCTATCGCATCGCCAACCGCCTGGACGTCATCACCGCGCTGCCTCCCATGTTCGCCGGCTACGACCACGTGCTCACGCCGTACGAGCTCAACCCCGTCCGGTTGGTGAACTGCACCTTGATTTGCGAACATTCGCTCGCGACCTATCTGTACCTGCTGTCGCTGCAATCGGGCGGACCCGTGCTGCCGCTGGAGCCCGCCTGCAAGCCCTGACGGGCGCTTGCTAACCCGCTCTGGTCGCGAGCCGAAGCAATCCGCGGCGGCGACACGCCGAGGAAGCCGGCCGTGGGTTCACGCTCAGATCGCCCGAGCACTCTCTAGGGCCGCCTCGACAAAGCGGCGCAGCACGGCGTTGCGCGCGCGAGGCAGGAACGCAAGCGAGACCGGGCTCTCCGGCGCTCCCCGCAGCGCGATGAACCGCACGCCGGGGTGAATGTTGCGCCTTACGGCGACGTCGGGTATCACGCCGATGCCGCGGTCGGCCGCGACGGACTCGATCCACTCGTCGAAATTCGTTGTCTCGACGATGGTTTCCGGACCCGCGCCGGCAGGCCACGACCATGGCCCGGTGGTGCCGCTGGCGGTGTTGACCACCAAAGGCCACCGCGGCACCTCGGCCCAGTCCAGCTCCGCGCGGTCGGCCAGGGCCGAGTGAACCGCGCACACCGCCACCCGCGACTCGTTGAACAGGTGGACGACCCGCACCGCGGTCGACGTCAGCTGCCCGCGCACCACCGCGACGTCGACCTTTCCCTGCTGCACCGCCGTCAGCGCGTCGTCGGTGCGGATCAGGGTGACCGCCGTCCCGGTGGCCCGCTCGAAACTGGCGACGGTGTCCTGCGCCCACGGATCGGGCAACAACCAACTGAATCCCAGGCGGATGCTCGCCTGCCGCCGGACGGCGCCGAACCCGCGCTCCAGCTCGGCGAGGGCCCGCTCGACGTGATCGAGGAACGCCCGTCCGGCCTGGGTCGTCTCGACGTGGCGTGAACTGCGGTCGAGCAGCGTCACTCCCAGTGCGTCTTCCAACTGCTGGATGGTGCGGCTCAGCGCCGGCTGGGTGATGACGAGTTCGTCTGCGGCCCGGGTGAATGACTTGAGCCGCGCCACCGCCTCGAACGCCCGGAGGTGACGCAACTCGACTCGGCCACCGTCCAGCGCGCCCATGCCTGACAAGCATAGATCGATGACAGCAGGCATTTCACAGCCGATCACTTCGACCGTAGCGTCGTGGGCGGGTCATAGAGAGAAGGACACAACATGCCATTGCTGTATATCGACCTCATCGAGGGCCGCACGCCGGCGGAGGTTCGGGCGCTGCTGGACGCCGTCCACGAGGCCGTGGTGGAGGCGTTCGGCGTGCCGCCGCGCGACCGCTACCAGGTGGTGCGCACCCATCCCGCCCACGAGATCGTCACCTGGGACACCGGTCTCGGCATCACCCGGTCGGCCCGGCAGGTGATCGTGCACATGGTGAGCCGGCGGCGCACCCGCGCGATGAAGGAGAAGTTCTACGAGCTGCTGGCGCTGAGCCTGTCCGAGAAGTGCGGGATCGACCCGGCCGATCTGATCGTCTCGATCACCGAAAACGGTGACGAGGATTGGTCATTCGGTAACGGCCGGGCGCAGTTTCTCACCGGGGAGCTGACATGACCCTGGGCACCCGCCTGACCGAATACTTCGGGATCGAACACCCGATCCTGCTCGCGCCGATGGCGGGAATCGCCGGCGGGCGGCTCGCGGCGGCGGTGACTTCGGCCGGGGGCCTGGGCCTGATCGGCGGGGGCTACGGCGAAAAGGACTGGCTGCGACGGGAATTCGAGCTGTCCGCCGGGGCGAAGGTCGGGGCAGGGTTCATCACCTGGAGCCTGGCCCGCGAGCCCGAGCTGCTCGACGAGGCACTGGCGCGCCACCCGGCCACCATCATGCTGTCGTTCGGTGAGCTGCGGCCCTTCGCCGACCGCATCCACGCCGCCGGCGTTCCGCTCACCGCCCAGGTGCAAAACCTCGACCACGCGCGCCAGGCCCTGGACGCCGGCGCGGAGGTCATCGTCGCCCAGGGTGGCGAGGCGGGCGGGCACGGGATGACCGTGCGTTCGACGTTCACCCTGGTTCCGGATGTCGTGGACCTGGTCGCCGAACGCTCGCCCGACACGCTTGTGGTGGCCGCGGGCGGTGTCGCCGACGGACGGGGCCTGGCCGCGGCGCTGGCGCTCGGCGCCGACGGCGCGCTGGTAGGCACCAGATTCTGGGCGACCCCGGAGGCGTTGGTGTCGCCGCTGGCCCAGCGGCGCGCCGTCGGGGCGAACGGGGACGAGACCGTGCGCACCCGTGTGTATGACGTTGTGCGGCGGCTGGATTGGCCGGGCGAATACACCGTCCGCGCGCTGGGCAACCCCTTCCTCGACACCTGGCATGGCAAGGAGGAACAACTCTCAGGTTCGGTCGACGAAGCGGTGAAAGCCTTCGAAACGGCAACGGCCGAGGAGGATTTCGACACAGCGGCGATCATCATCGGCGAGGCGATCGGGCGCATTCGCCAAGTCCGCCCCGCCACCGACGTCGTCGCCGACATGGTCTCCCAGGCCGCCGGCATCCTGCGACCGCGCAGCTCAGTACAACGGTGACCAGTCCGACGTCCGCAACAGGCGGCTCTCCCACTGGTCGCGGAATTTCAGGGCCTCGAACATGTAGCTGCCCGGCGCCCGGTGTTCGGCCGGGACCTCCTTGGTGAGCAGATGGACCAGGGCCGCATAGTTGTTGGAGTCGTCAATCTTCTGCCACAGCATGGCTTCTCGGCGGCGGTAGCTGCCGTGGGCCACCTGGAAGCACGCCTGGATGTCGAGGATGCGCATCCTGGCCGGCGCCTGCGACAGCGGGCGGTAGTAGATCTCATCCCAGGAGCGGATGTAGTCGTCCAACGGCGCATAAGGCCAGCCGGTGTCCTCCATGAACATGGTCAGCGGGTGGGTCTGCGCGGTGGTGGGCACGCTGGCCAGGTCGACGGTCTGCAGGGGTGACCACGCGACCGGCAGCAGCAGCTTGCCCGTCACCTCGTGGCGGAGGTTGTCCAGTTCGCGCATCCAGGGGCGAAGGTCCCCGGTCTGGGCCCGGCGGACCAGGCTTTCCCAGGCCGCGCCGTCGCTGATCCCGGTGATGGTGACGACGCTGTAGGACGCCCCGCTGCCGTGGGCGTGGTTGGTGTACCAGAGCAGCCGCGCGTCGTCCTCCTCGGCCAGCGTGGGCATCCAGCCGTCGCGGTAGGCGGCTTCGAATTCGTCCTGCCGTGCGCCGACGACCTTGTGGGTCTCGTGAAGAAACAGCACTGGCACTCCCGGGGTTTCAGGTTGAGGTCAGGTCTCGCCCACGATGAGCGCGGCGATCTGGCGGCGGCTGACTTTGCCGGTCGCGTTGTAGGGGATCTCCTCGACGATCGCCAGCCGCTCGGGCAGCTTGAAATAGGCGATCAACCCGCGGCAATGCTCCCGCAACTGTTCGAGTGTCACCGGCGCGCAAGCCACTACGGCCGCCCCGACCCGCTGGCCGAGCTCCTCGTCGGCGAGCCCGGCGACCGCGACGTCGCTCACCGCAGGGTGGGAACGCAACGCCTCTTCGACCTCGACCGGCCCGAACTTCTCGCCACCCCGGTTGATGGTGTCGCTCAGCCGGCCGGACGGGAACAGGTAACCGTCGGGATCTTGGCGGGCGAGATCGCCGGTGCGCAGCCAGCCTTCGGCCACGTTCTGGCCGCTGTTCACCCACAGCTCCCCCACCGTTCCGGGCGCAACGTCGTCGCCGGTGGCGGGGTCGACCACTCGCACCTCGACCCCGGGTGGCGGGCGGCCGACCGAACCGGCGCGGGCCGGGTCCCGGTGGTCGCCGGGCAACAGAGTCGTGTACGCCCCGAGCGTCTCGGTCTGGCCGAACACGTTGGCGAACGCCACGTGCGGCAGCGCGGCCATCGCCCTGCGCACCAACGTGATTGGCGCGGCGGCGGCGCCGTACGCGATGGCGACCAAGGACGTCAGGTCGGTGTGCGGGAAGTCGGGGTGGTCGAGGATGCGCTGCAGCATCGCCGGCACCATGAAGGTGGCCGCCACCCGGTGCTCCGACACCAGGCGCAGCCATTCCCCGGCGTCGAACCGCGGCTGCACCACCGAGGTGCTGCCCGAGTACAAACCGCCGAGTGTGCCCAGCGCCCCGCCGACATGGAAGAAGGGGACGCACATCATTCCCGTCGCGGGTCTGGCCCCCGCCCGGAACGGGGCCGCCATTCCGGTGATCCTCGCGGTGAGCCGCCGGTCGTTGATGCCGACGGCCTTGGGCAGCCCCGTCGTGCCGCTGGTGAACAGCACCAGGGCGTCCCGGTCGGGGTCGTCGGCGGGCGGTTCCGGTTCGTACCCCTGGTCGGGGAGGTCGGAGTCCGTCAACACCGCCGGCGCGCCAGCGTCGCGGAGGCGCTCGACGTACGGCTCGCCCGCGACCGCGACGTCGGCGCAGCCGGCGTTCGTCAGGAGCCCCTGCAGCTCCGGCGGCGTGAGCGCGGGATTCATCAGGGCCGCCGCGGCGCCGATGCGCGCCGCGCCGAGCACCGTCGCGATCGACAGCAGGCTCCCGTGGTCGACGACGGCGACGCGCTGGCCGGCCACGACCCCGCGAGCTGTCAGGGCGGCGGCGCAGCGCCGCACCGTCGCCGCCAGGTCGCCGTAACTGATGTGGCGCCCGTCGATGATGAGCGCGGTCCGGGCCGGGTCGCCTGTCGCGGCGGCGTCGAGGATGGTCCCGGTGTTCATCGGTGGGGCTAATACAGAGGTGACCACGCGGAGGTGCGCAGCAGCCGGCTGGTCCACTGGTCGCGCAGGTCCAGGGCGTCGTACATCCACGTGCCCGGCGCGCGGTATTCGGACGGGATGTGGGTCCGGAGCAGTTCGAGCAGTTGCTCCGGCCGCTTGATGCGCTGCATCAGGATGACCTCGCGGCGCAGGTGGCTGCCCAGCGCGGGCTGGAACGCCGCCTGGATGGTCAGCATGGAGGACGGCCGCTCCAGGCTGCGCGCGTAGACGTCGCCGCAGCGCTCGATGTATTCCTCGAACTTGTCCTGGTACGGCCACATGGTGTCTTCCATGTAGAGCGTCAGCTCGTGCTCTCGGCCGTCGGTCGGCACCTCGTCGAACGACACTTCCTGCAGCGGTGACCACGTGAGCGGGACCAGCAACTTGGCCTCGACCTCGTGGCGCAGTTCGTCGACACCGCGGATCCACTTCTGCAGGTCGCCCTGCTGCACGCGCAGGGCGAGCCTTTCCCACGCCGCCCCGTCCTTCACGGCGGTGATGGTGACGACGGTGTAGGCGGGTCCGCTGCCTTGGGCGTGGTCGGCGTACCACAGCAGCCGGGCGTCGTCGTCGGCGCCGAGCGTGGGCATCCAGCCCTCCCGAAACGCGGCCTCGAAGTCGTCTTCCGCGCGGCCGCGCACCTTGTGTACCTCGTGCATGAACAGCACGCCGACACCTCCAAACACGCGACGCTCTGCCTTGAAACGCCCTCGTTCAACGGACGGTAACCCGGCCGCCTTTCGCCACTCGCGCCGGGTGTACATGTGCACAATGAGGCGCGTTCGCCGACCTAGACAGCCGAGTCGAGAATCTGGTTTGCTTCGATACGGTAACGACGTTCACCGGGCAGGAGTTCACGGATGGCCCGACTCGATGTGCCGGATGGTCCCGGCGGGGAACCCGCGATGATCTGGACGCTGCGGCCACCACTCGGCGCCATGGTCGAGCGGATGATCCGGGGCGCGTACGAACAAAGCATCCTGCCGGCCGAGGAGCGGGAACTCGCGCGGATGCGCATCGCCCAGATCAACGACTGCGTCGCCTGCTCGGATTTCCGTGCCCAGTCCGTGCTCGACGCCGGCGTCGCCCCCGAGCTCTACGACAACGTCGCCGCCTACGCCAGCTACCCCGGTTACACGCCGCGGCAGCGCCTTGCCATCGAGTTTGCGGAACGCTTCGCCACCAACCACGCGTCGATGGACGACGCGTTCTTCGAGCGGCTGCGCGCGGCGTTCTCCGACGAGGAGATCCTCGATCTGACGCTCTGCGTCGCGGTGTTCCTCGGCCTGGGCCGCTCGTTGGCGGTGCTGGGCGTCGACCAGTCCTGCGCCATCGAGCTCTGATCGGGCGTCGAACCAACAACGTAAGGAACCAATGGACATAGCGACGGTCGATGAATTGCTGAGCACCACGCGCGCCGTCCGTAAACGCCTCGACCTAGACCGGCCCGTCGGCCGCGAAGTCATCCTCGAATGCATCCGCCTCGCCATGCAGGCGCCCACCGCGAGCAACGCGCAGGACTGGCGCTGGTTGGTGATCACCGATGCCGACAAGCGCGCCGCGATCGCCGAGATCTATCGCCGCGTCGGCGCCGAGTACCTGGCGTATGCGGCCAAGGAGGCGTCCGATCCGCAGACCCAGCGCGTGTATGCGGGAGCGCTGGCCCTGACCGAGACGCTGGCCCGGGTGCCCGTGCATGTCATCCCGTGCCTGGACAACCGCATCGACAACTCGAACCTGCTGACGGCCGCGTCGGCCTGGGCGTCGATCATCCCGGCCGGCTGGAGTTTTCTGCTCGCGTTGCGCTCCCGGGGCCTGGGATCGGTGTGGACGACGATGCACCTGGCCAGGGAACACGAGGTGGCCGAATTGCTCGGCATCCCGGATAGCGCCACCCAGGCCGCGCTGTTCCCCGTCGCCTACACGATCGGCACCGACTTCCGGCCGGCCAAGCGGCCGCCCGCGGAAACCATCACCTATTGGGACACCTGGGGACACCCGGTTGGAGAACGCTGATGCAGTCCTACACCGTGCGATTTCACGTCGACGCGCCGCCGAGGAAAGTGTGGCGGGTGCTTCATCCGCCGGTTCCGCCGGACGCGCCCCGGCCGCGGGTGCTCACGTGGCCGACGGGCAGCATGGAGATCCTCAACGAGGGCAACGAGGCCGGCGAGGGCCTGGTGCGCACCTGTGTCTTCCCGGTCCCGAAGTACCTGCTGTCGGGCGGCCGAGCGCGGTCGTGGGAGACGGTGACTGAGGCGAAGATGAACAAGCTGTCGCGTTACGTCGCGGTCGGGGCGCCGTTGTGGTCCCGCGCCGAGGGCTATCACGAACTCGAGGAGCAGCCCGACGGCACCACCGTGCTGACCTTTCACGAGACCTACCACGCCTACAATCCGGTGCTGCGCTTCTTCCTCGAGCGCCCCGTGCACGCGAGGATTTCCCGCGACAACCTCGATACGTACGAGCACGCGTTGGGCTATGCCGGCAAAGTGCGTCGCCTGACGTAGCAATCCCCTTCCGGGACAACGCTTCTCGCGTTCCGCGGATGGCGGGCGGCCAAAACATGTCATACCCCCCGGGCATCGTGTCGGTAGGCACGACGAAAGGGGACCTGCGATGTGCTGGATGTGCGACCACCCGGGGAGCACCGTGGACGACTATCTCGAGGTGATCCGCGGCAAGATCCGCAACCGAGGCTGGACGGTGCAATACGTCGAGGACGATCGGGTTCCGTACGCGTACACCGTCGGCCTGGCCGGCCATGGGTTGCCCGAGTTGTTGGTGACCGGCGTCTCGCCGCGGCGGGCGCTGGGGCTGTTGGGCGGCCTCGCCGACTCGGCAGCGCGGGCGGCCTGGGACGTCGGCGCGCCCAAGCCCGGTGCCCGGCTCACCCTCCCCGGTCCGACACTCGTCGAGGTCGTGGAGGTCGAGTTCCCGGATGTGCACATGAACGCCGCGGTCGCCCTCTACGGGGGCGGGGTGCGGGGGCGTCAACTCGTATGGGCCGACCGGCGGGGCCGCTGGCCGTGGTCGGCGAGCTTCAACAACGGTCGAGCCACGCAACCGGTGCTGGGTGCGCGGGCCGCTCCGGGTCGCGCAGACGGGCGGCGGCGGGCGCCCCAAACTTAGCTCCGGGCCGATGCCAGCAGTACACCGCGCGAAGCGTCTTTGCTCGGCCGAGAACCCTCCTCAGCGGCGGACCCAAAATTTGGTTAATTGACGGAACCGCAGGTCAGAAAGGTGTCGATATTTTGTCCGAAACCCACCACAAGGTGGTGAAGGACCCTAATCTGGGCTCCGCCGTGAAACCGCGGTTTTCATAACGGTCTCAAAGACTCCGCAACGCCAGCGGGTTTCACGGTCCGAGGGAAAGGGTCGAAGGCTTGATCAATTCCAGAAAAGACCTCCGCCTGGTTCAGGTGCCCTCGGTGGCGCGCTACGCGGAGAGCCTTCGGGCGGCCGACCTGCGGGTTACCCGCCCGCGGATCGCGGTGCTCCATTCGGTGAACCTGAATCCACACGCCGACACGGAAACGGTCATCGGAGCCGTGCGGGCGTGCCTGCCCGAGGTGTCCCGGCAGGCCGTCTACGACATCCTGCATGCGCTGACCGACGTGGGTCTGTTGCGACGCGTCCAGCCCCCGGGCTCCGTCGCGCGCTACGAAACTCGGGTGGGCGACAACCACCATCACATGGTCTGCCGGAGCTGCGGGGCCATCGCGGACGTCGACTGCGCCATCGGTGCGGATCCCTGCTTGTCCGTTTCCGACACCAACGGCTTTCAGCTCGACGGGGCGGAGGTCATCTACTGGGGCAGCTGCCCCGGCTGCTCGGTGTCAAACGGGGATCACAGTCCCACAGAAGAACTCGCCGACGACATGCTTGGCTCGGGCGATAGCGGCGACCAGCCACCGAGCGACGGCCAACTGTCGCCGACGCCGACGCCAAGCCCCGGGGCGGGGGGATGGCTTGCCCCCGGCCCGCTCACGCCCATCACCGGGTTGAAGGCGGCCGGAATTGGGACGGGAGGTCTGGGAGCCAACGCGGGGTGGGCTCGCTACGACATCGCCGATGCCACAGTTGCCAGCAACGAGCCTCGCATCGAGCCTTCCGTTTCACCCTCGTCTACGTCTACGTGAAATGCGCTGCCCGCACCGGTAAACTGCTCCTTCGTGGGGTTCAACGTCAACGCATCCGCGGCGGCACGGTCTCTGGTCGCCGGGGTGCTGCTTGCCGGCTGGGTGGCATCCGGGGCGGTCGCCGTCGCCGATCCGGAGCCGACGCCGCCACCCGCGCCGAAGACCACGATGGACCACGACGGCACGTTCGCGGTGGGAAGCGACATCGCCCCCGGCATCTACAGCTCGGCGGGACCCGTCGGCGACGGCACCTGCTACTGGAAGCGAACGGGTAACCCCGACGGCAACCTGGTCGACAACGCCCTGAGCAAGAAGCCGCAGGTGGTGCAGATCGAACCCACCGACAAGTCGTTCAAGACAACCGGCTGCCAGCCCTGGCAGCTGACACCCGACGCCACCCCGCCGGCCAGTGCGCCGCCAGCGGGTGTGCAGGGCACTCTCGGCATCCTCAACGGGCTGCTCGGCGGCCAGAGCGGCCCGCCACCCCCCCATTCCTGACGGGAGCTTGCTGCCCTTGGCAAGTGACACGGCCGGCCCGCAACAGATTGTCGTCATCGGTGCCGGCGTCAGCGGCTTGACGTCGGCCATCTGCTTGGCCGAGGCGGGCTGGCCGGTGCGGGTGTGGGCGGCCGCGATGCCGCAAGAAACGACCTCGGTGGTGGCCGGTGCGGTCTGGGCGCCCCCTCGCCCGGCCGAACGCGCCGCGGCGACCCTGGACTGGACCGCGCATTCCCTGCGGGTGTTTCGGGAACTGGCCGACGACCCCGGCACGGGGGTTCTCCTGGCGCCGGCGCTGGCCGTCGGGGAATTCATCGGGGCCGAGGCGGCCTCCCCCGCGGCCAAGCTGATCCCCGATCTGCGGCCGGCCGATCCGGCCGACGTGCCGGACGGCTTCGGCGCCGGATTTCGGGCAACCATGCCGATGATCGACATGCCGCGCTACCTCGACTACCTCGCGCGCCGGCTGGCCGTGGCCGGCTGCGAGATCGAGGTGCGCCCGGTGCGGTCGCTGGCCGAGGCCGCCGACGCCGCGCCGATCGTCGTCAACTGCGCCGGGCTCGGCGCGGGAGCGCTGACCGGCGATGACTCCGTGCGGCCGCTGTTCGGCCAGCACGTCGTCCTGGGGAATCCCGGTGTGCGGCAACTGTTCATCGAGCTGAGCCACGGCCGGGAATGGACCTGCTTCTTCCCCCACCCGCAGCGGGTGGTGTGCGGTGGCGTCAGCATTCCCGGCCGCTGGGACACGACACCGGATCCCCAGGTGACCGACCGAATCCTGCAGCGGTGCCGCCGCATCGAGCCGCGGCTGGGCGAGGCCGAGGTGATCGAGACGATCACCGGGTTGCGTCCGGACCGGCCGGCAGTGCGGGTAGAGGCGGAGCCGCTCGGGCGGGCCCGGTGCATCCATAACTACGGGCACGGCAGCAATGGCGTGACGCTGTCGTGGGGTTGCGCCCGCGACGTGGTGCGCCTGGTCGAGGCAGGCGCACGATGAGCATCGACTTCGCGCTGGCGGGCCATATCGCGACCATCACGATCAACCGTCCTGAGACGCGCAACTCGCTGGACATGGCGCATTTCCGCGATCTGGCCCATGCCTGGGCGGCGTTCCGCGACGACGACCGCGTCTGGGTCGCAGTGATCACCGGCGTCGGCCGGGACTTCTGCACGGGGGCCGACCTCAAGAAATTCATCCCGGAACTCACCGGGGACCTGCCCAAGCCCGAGGGCTGGAACAAGGACGACGCGATCCACGCCGTCTTGCATCGGTTTCCGGTGTACAAGCCGATCGTCGCGGCGGTCAACGGCACCTGCGTCGCCGGCGGCTTCGAGATGTTGACCTCCACGGACATTCGCGTCGCCGTGCCCGAGGCGCGCTTCGCGGTGATGGAGCCGAAGCGCGGCCTGTTCGCCGGCGGCGGGAGCACCGTTCGGCTGCCCCGCCAGATGCCGTACCCGCTCGCGATGGAGCTGCTGCTGACGGCCGACATGGTGGACGCGGAGCGGGCCCTGGCCATGGGGCTGATCAACCGGGTGGTCCCCGCCGACCGGTTGATGGACACGGCATATGACTACGCGGAGCGCATCGTGGCCAACGCGCCACTCGCCGTCTTCGCGACCAAACAGTCGGCCGTCGAGGGTCTGGCGCTCGACCTCGGGGCGGCCTACGACAACGAAACACGGCACAGCGACCGGGTTTTCGAGACCGAGGACGCCAAGGAGGGCCCCCGAGCGTTCGCCGAGAAGCGCCCGCCCCGGTGGCAGGCCCGCTGACGGTATAGGGCCCTCAGGCCCGCGTGACGTCGCGGATGACCAGCGACAGCACCCAGCTGACGATCGACAACAGGATGGCGGCCCAGATCGCCGTCCACCAGAAGTGATCGATCTGCAGCCCCCAGTGCGTGGTGTGCGAGGTGATCCACGCGGTGATCCACAACATCAAGGCGTTGATCACGATGTGGATCAGACCCAGGGTCACGATGTAGAGCGGGATCGACAAGATCTGGACGATCGGCTTGATGAACGCGTTGACCAGACCGAAGATCACGGCGACGACGAAGATGATGGCGACCGTCTGCAGCGTGGTGTTGCCGCCGACGAATCTCATCCCGTGCATAAACAGGGTGACGATCCACATGGCGAGGCCGGTCAATGCGGCGCGAAGCAGAAAAGGGCCCATGCCGAAAGATCCTGCCACTGGCCGGGCGGGAAGTCACATGCCGGCTCGATGCCAGCCCTGCGCGGCCCCTGCCCGGCTTTAGTTGACCGACTGTCGGTATGGTCTTGTGCGCGTAGGGTTTTCGACGCTAATTGCTTCTGTCCATGGTATCCGAGTACGAGCACATCCAAGTCATCTGCTGGGCATCGACGCCTCCGCACAACCCGCCTTTCTCCGGCGGCGCGGACGTTCGGACCCCGACGTTACCCGCAAACTTGGCCCACCTGTCCGTCGATGGGGCTCGCACCCTCGCAATCGCCCAGAGGGTATCTGCGCACCGCGTTACCGCGATGCGAGTTGTCGATGCAGGCCTGGTGGGCAGTGGGAACCGTGATGTCGGCACAGGGATCGTCGGCGTGTGCTTGCGCCGGTGGAATGCATACGGCTACCAGTGCTATCACCGCTGCCGCCGATGCGCCCTTTAGTGCCTTCTTCATCGGTTCGTCCTCTCCTGAACCCCCAATGGCCACCACGTTGTCGCCACCCAGACACAGTGGAGCACCTTGTGATGTCAGATGTGTTACGGCGAGTTTTCCTGCTGTGCATTGGGCGGCGGGCGCTCCACCGGCGATTCTTGTGGGCTTCGGCGGGTCGCGACGAAGCGGATCGAGGCTGGACGGCGGCCTCGCGGGATCGAATCGGTTGTCGTTGAACATCTTTGGGTGATGCGCGGGGCAGCAGGCAGAAGGGGTTGCCCCCGCGTGGTTCTAGTCAGTCCCACATAGCGGGCCTTGCGTGGGGGAACTCAGAGTTTCGGATCCAGAAGTTCCGACAAAACTGGCCCTCCGCTCCGTAATCGGGGCTCGCCTGGCAATCGCCCATTCTGGGCGTGGCGTCACCGGTCGTGGATTGATTGATGCAAGTCTGCCGGGCAGCGGGATCGCTGATCCCGTCGCAGGGATCGTCGGCGTGTGCTTGCGCCGGCGAAATGCAGAGGGGTGCCAGGGTTATCACCGCTGCGGCTGCGGCCACTGCTAATGCCTTCTTCATCGTTCCTTCATCTCGTGCCCCCTCATGGCGGCCCTGTCGTCGCCGGCTGAATGGGTGCGGGCATGGCCCTTACCTCTCACCCACCTGACGGAGGTCGCCGCATGATGGTGCCGGGGATCGGCGGTCCATAGCCTTTCTCTTCCGGCTTGTCCCGCTGGGCCTTGCGTGCTCCCGGTGGCATCGGCGGCACGAACATCGGGACCAGTGGAGCACCCTCGGCTGTTGTTGCCATCAGCGGTGCCTCGGTGGCAGTGAGCTGGACCGGGGAGGTGACCGCCGAAGGCGGGACCACGAGATTTCCGACGTACATTCCCTTGCCTAGCGAGGCGGTGACAGACGCCTCGAATGCAGAGGTCGCAGCGGCGGGTGCATAAAAATTGGGGGCCCCTCCCACGGCCTCCGGACCGGTGAGGTTGTACGCAATGGCCAGGTTGCGGGGGGTGGGGGCCAGGACGTCCGGGTACTGACCGGGCACGAAATCATGACCTCCCGTGAATGCGCCAACGAGGTTGAACGGGAACCCGCTCTGGATGACGCTCTCCTCGTGGACGAGCAACAGCGCGATGGTGGGATTTTCGAAAATCGGATCCGTGGGAAGGCTGATGGCTTGCGCAGTGGTTACCGCCGCGCTCTGCGCGACCACGCCAGCCGGGTTGGTGGTGGCGGGAGGAGGCGTGAACGGCTGTAACGTCATGGTCTGCAGCCGGGTCACGTCGTAGCCCAGCATGGCGGTGGTGTTACCCGCCCACATCTGCACGTACTGGGCCTCGGTGGCGGCGATGGCGGGGAAGTTGATGCCGAAAAAGTTCGTCGCGATCAGATCAGCCAGCAGTGTGCGGTTGGCGGTGACGACGCTGGGAAGTACCACAGCGGTCCGGGCGGCGACGAATGAGCTCGCCATGGTGCTGGCCGCCATCGACATCTGGGCGGCCTGGGCCGCAGTGGTGTTCAGCCAGGACACGTAGGGAATGGTGGACAGCGTCATCGCCCTGGCTGATGGTCCCTCCCAGGGAATGCCCGCCACAATGGAGGCGTAGTCAGCGGCGGTCTGTTGAAGCTCGAGCGCCAGCTTGCGCCACACATTGGCAGCGGCTAACAGCGATCCGGGCCCTGGTCCTGAATGAATCAGCGCCGAGGTGATCTCCGGAGGAGCCCAGAAGTTCACGCCTGCCATGTCAATGCTCGAAGCCGATAGCCCTCACTGTGTTTGTGACTGCTGGAGTTGCTCGCCCGCACCGAAAACGCTACCCCTGTATGGGTGCGCGCAGGAAGCGCCGGCGGAGCGCCATGGCCGGACGTCCCGAAGGCAGTCGAGCGCGGTAATAACCGAACTGGGCGATCGAAACGCCGAGAGGTTAGTTGAGGTTGTAGAAGCGCTGGGCGTTGAGCCCGCCGATTTTTTCGCGCGCGTCCTCGCTGATGTCGGCGCGGGTGCGCAGGTGCTTGGTGCTCTCCGGCCATTCGCCGTCCCAGTGCGGATAGTCGCTGGCGAACATGATGAAGTCGGCGCCGAGCACGTCGATCACGCCGGGCAGGATCGGTTCTTCGGGCTCACACGTCACGAAGATGTTGCCGGCGGACAGGTATTCGTGCGGATCGCGGCGCCAGCCGCGCTCGACCCAGTCGCCCCGCTTCTCGTAATGCTCGTGCAGGCGATCGATGAAGAACGGCACCCAGCCCGCGCCCGCCTCCAGGAACGCGACCCGCAACCGGGGATGCCGCTCGAAGACGCCGCCGGAGACCATCGCGGTCATCGCCGTCATCTGGTCGAACGGAAAACTGATGCAGTGCACCTGGATGTAGTTGGTGAACCGGTCCACGCCGATCTTCGGCAGGTGAATGCCTGGAGCCCCGTGGACGCCCAGCGGCATCTCCAGGTCGACGGCGGCCGCATAGAAGGGGTCGAGGTCCGGGTGGTCGAGGTTGCGGGTCTTGAGCGCGGGCGGCACCAGCGTCGCGACCAGCCCCAGCTCCTTGGCCTCGGTCATGACGTCGATGGCCGCCTGGCCGTGCTCGATCGGGGTCACGGCCACGCCGCGCAACCGGCCACCGGACGAGGCGCAGTAATCGGCGATCCACTGGTTGTAGAGGCGGGAGAACCCGGCGGCGAATTCGGGGTCCTCGAGGCTGGGCGCGCACAGCCCCATGCTCGGATACAGCACCATCGTGTCGATGTGATCGCGGTCGGCGTCGCCCAGCACACCCTCGGGTGAGCGGCAATTGATGTCGGGCGCCTTGCTGATCCCGTGCTCGGGCGGGCAGCCCGCTCCGGGACCCTGGTCCTCCGGATAGTTGCGGCCCTCGAACACCAGCCGCAGCCGCCCGTCGGTGCTGGGCTTGACGTGGTCGGGCCAGCGCTTGATCGCTTCGATCGCCAGGGAGGAGTTCTCGGCGACGTGTCCATCGGCATCGATGATTCGCATGTATCCGGAACTTACTCTCGCGCATCGCCCCCCGGTACTGCACGATTGCTCAAGTGAGCGCACAACCTTCCCGCCAGAAGTTGACGTCCGATCAGCGGAATTCCTTCATCGCGGCGTTGCTGGGCTGGACGATGGACGCCTTCGACTACTTCATCGTCGTGCTGGTCTACGCCGACATCGCCAAGACCTTCCATATCAGCAAGGCGGAGGTCGCGTTCGTCACCACCGCCACCCTGCTGATGCGGCCCGTCGGCGCGCTGATATTCGGGCTGTGGGCCGACCGGGTCGGGCGGCGGCTTCCGCTGATGGTCGACGTGATCTTCTATTCCATCGTCGGATTCCTGTGCGCGTTCGCGCCCAACTTCACCGTGCTGGTGATCCTGCGTCTGCTCTACGGCATCGGGATGGGCGGGGAGTGGGGGCTGGGCGCGGCGCTCGCGATGGAGAAGGTTCCCGTCGAGCGGCGCGGGTTCTTCTCCGGGCTGCTGCAGGAGGGTTACGCCTTCGGCTATCTGCTGGCGAGCGTCGCCTCGCTGGTGGTGATGAATTGGCTGGGCTTCTCGTGGCGCTGGCTGTTCGGGCTGAGCATCATCCCGGCGCTGGTCAGCCTGATCATCCGCTATCGCGTGGAGGAATCCGAGGTCTGGGAGGCCGCACAGGACCGGATGCGCCTCACCAGCACCAGGATTCGCGACGTGCTGCGGGACGCCGCGATCGTCCGCCGATTCATCTACCTGGTGCTGTTGATGACCGCGTTCAACTGGATGAGCCACGGCACCCAGGACGTGTACCCGACCTTCCTGGGCGCGACCGGCAACCATGGCGCCGCGTTGTCCAGCGCCACCGTCAAGTGGATCGTGATCGTCTACAACCTCGGGGCCATCATCGGCGGGCTGGTGTTCGGGACACTGTCCCAGCGCTTCGGCCGCCGCCACACGATCATCTTCTGCGCGTTGTTGGGCCTGCCGATCGTGCCCCTGTTCGCCTACTCCCACACCGCGGCGATGCTGTGTCTCGGCTCGTTCCTCATGCAGGTCTGCGTGCAGGGCGCGTGGGGCGTCATCCCCGCGCACCTGACCGAGATGTCGCCCGACGCGATCCGGGGCCTCTACCCGGGCGTGACCTACCAGCTGGGAAACCTGCTGGCCGCGTTCAACCTGCCCATCCAGGAACGGTTGGCCGAGTCGCACGGCTATCCCTTCGCGCTGGCGGCCACGATCGTGCCGGTGCTGATCGCCGTGGCCTTCCTGACGTGGATCGGCAAGGATGCCACGGGCATTCGCTTTGGCACGGCCGAAAGCGCTTTCCTGCCCACCGAAATGGCGTGAATTCAGTCGGCGCCGCCGAGCATGCGCCGCAGCAGGTGCATCGCCACCGTCGTCGACCGTTCCCGGACGTCCGACCGGTTGCCGGGTAGCCGCAGCGTCCGGGTGTCTGTGCGGCCGTCCGCCAGCATCACCGTGAAACACACTGTGCCGACCGGCTTTTCCGGTGTGCCGCCGCCCGGACCGGCGATCCCGGTGATCGCGACGGCGGTGTCGGCGCCGAAGCGTTTCAGCGCGCCGGCCGCCATCGCCTCGGCCACCGGCTCGGACACCGCCCCGTGTTGTTCGATCAGGGCGGGGTCGACGCCGAGCAGCCCGGCCTTCGCGTCGTTCGAATACGACACCACCCCGCCCGCCACATAGTCCGACGAACCCGCGCGGTCGGTCAGCCGCGCCGCCAACAGGCCCGCGGTGCAGGATTCCGCCGTCGCGATCCAGCGGCCCGCCAACAGTTTTGCAACCAGCTCGTCGACACTCGAGCCGTCTTCGGAGAAGATCTGCGGTGCGTGCCGGTCGCGCAGCAGCTGGGTCAGCTGCTGATAGGCGTCCGCGGCGTCCGGCTCGTACCGGGTGACCATTTCGACCTCGCCGCGCCGCAGGCAGGTGGTGATCTCGAGCGCGTCGAAACCGGGCACGGTCTTCTCGGCGTCGCGCAGGGTTTCGGCCAGGCCCGACTCCGGCAACCCGAACATGCGAATCATCTTCTGCTCGTAGGTCGTTCGGCCCGCGATCGCTTCCTGCGCGGTCGGGGTTTCGATGGCCCTGCGCCACATCGGCTGCAGCTCGCGCGGCGGCCCGGGAAGCACGATCACCGTGGGTTTGCCCGGTACGACGACGCCCGGCGCGGTGCCCACCGGATCGAGCACGTGCGCGCCCTCGGGGATCATCGCCTGCTTGCGGTTGGCCGCGCGTACGGCCTCGAAGTCGACGCCCTCGAAGCGCGCCATCAGATGTCTCAAGATGTCGGCGATCTTGTTCTCGGTTGCCTCGTCGAGGATTAACTCGCGGCCGCAAAACCGGGCCACGACTTCGACGGTCATGTCGTCGGCCGTGGGACCCAGGCCGCCGCTGGTGATGATCAGGTCGACGCCCTGCTCGGCCATGAATCGCAGCTGCGCCTCGATGTCGGCGGGGCGGTCGCCGCAGATCGTGATGTGCGCCAGCTCGACGCCCAGTTCCAGCAGGCGATCGGCGATCCACGGGCCGTTGGCGTCCTGGACGCGTCCGGTGAGGACTTCGGTTCCGGTGACAACGATGCCCGCGCGTGCGCTCACCGGCATGAGCCTACTGAACCGGCGTGCGGCCGTGGCGAGGCTCCGCAGCCTCGCCGTGGCGATCGCGTCGGGCTCGTCTACCGGCCGGGCTGGCCCGGTTGACCGGGCTGACCGGGCTGACCCGGTTGGCCGGGTTGGCCGCCGCGGCCGGGCGCGCCTCCGTCACCGCCTCGGCCGCCATCGCCGCCCCGGCCGCCGGGGCCGCCCGCGCCTCCGTCACCGCCTGGGCCTCCGTCACCGCCTCGGCCGCCGGCGCCGCCTGCTCCCCCGGCGCCGCCCGCTCCCCCCACGCCTCCGGCTCCGCCGGCCTCATCGGGTTGGCCGGGCCCGCCACTCATCGGTGTTTCGCTGGTCATTCCGTTCACACCCGCCTCTCCGTGGAGCCAGACCAGCGTATTCGTCCCGGTTTGCGAGAGCTAGCTCCAGCGGAAATGCACACGGGCGGACAATGAACCGATGATCGAGTTAGAGGTAGTGCAGGCCGACGTCACCAAGCTCGAACTCGACGCGATCACCAACGCCGCCAACACCCAGCTGCGGCACGGCGGCGGCGTCGCCGCGGCCATTGCCCGGGCCGGCGGACCCGACGTGCAGCGCGAATCGACCGACAAGGCGCCGATCGGGCTCGGGGAGGCCGTGGAGACCACCGCCGGCGACATGCCGGCGCGCTACGTCATCCACGCGGCGACTATGGAACTCGGCGGCCCGACCTCGGCCGAGATCATCACCAGGGCGACCGGCGCCACGTTGCGCAAGGCCGACGAACTGGGCTGCCGCTCGCTGGCCCTGGTCGCGTTCGGCACCGGCGTCGGCGGTTTTCCGTTCGACGAGGCGGCACGGCTGATGGTGGACGTCGTCCGGCAGCACCGGGCGACCTCGCTGGAGAAAGTCGTGTTCGCCGTGCACGGCGACGCGGCGGAGCGGGCGTTCCGGGACGCCGTGTCGGGTTAGCCGCCGGACAGGTGGCGCTCGACGGAGGTGACCTTCTGCGTCATCGCGTCCCGGGCCGAGGCCCGCGAATCCACCTTGATCACCGTGCTGACTCTGGGCGCCCGCGCGGCCACCGCCTCGACCGCGCGCTGCACGACGGCCATCACTTCCTCCCAGGTGTCGCCCTCGATCACGGTGAACATGGCATCGGTCTTATTCGGCAGCCCGGATTGGCGTACCACCCGAACCGCCTCGGCAACGATCTCTCCGACGCCCTCGCCAACGCCCAGCGGGGTGACGGAAAACGCGACGAGTACGGACACGTCACGAGCCTACCCACCGTTATCGAGCCGGGCCTGGCAGCATCGAGGGCCATGCGGGTTCTGGTGCAACGGGTCTCGTCGGCATCGGTGTCGGTCGACGGCCGGCTGGTGGGCGCTATCCGGCCGGCCGGTCAGGGCCTGCTGGCTTTCGTCGGGGTCACTCACGACGACGATCCCGGCAAGGCGCGACGTTTGGCTGAAAAGCTCTGGTATCTACGGATTCTCGCCGACGAACGGGCCGCCGCCGATGTCCAGGCGCCGATCCTGGTGGTAAGCCAGTTCACTTTGTACGCCGACACCGCCAAGGGCCGGCGCCCGTCCTGGAACGCGGCCGCCCCCGGCGCGGTGGCCGAACCGCTGGTCGAAGCGTTCGCCGAGGCGTTGCGCGCGCTGGGCGCCGACGTGCAGACCGGCGTCTTCGGCGCGAATATGCAGGTCGAGCTGGTCAACGACGGACCGGTCACGGTGATTCTCGAGATTTGACCGCACCACCGCAGGTACCTTGGTTGAGGTCGGCTTGGTGACCGAACCTGACGTGAGGGGGCGACCATGAGCACTTCCCCTGAATTCGGGTCGCTTCGCTCCGATGACGATCAGTGGGACATCGTCAGCGGCGTGGGCTACACCGCGCTGCTGGTGGCGGGATGGCGTGCGCTGCACGCCCTCAGCCCGGAGCCGCTGGTCCGCGACGAATACGCGCGGGTTTTCATCGCCGCCGCGCAGGACCCGTATCTGGCGGGCGTGCTTGCCAATCCGGGAACCACGGAGGACGAGACGGCATTCCCGCGCCTCTACGGCGTGCAGACGCGGTTCTTCGACGACTTCTTCGCCTCCGCCGGCGCGGCGGGCATCCGGCAGGCGGTGATCGTCGCCGCGGGATTGGACTCCCGCGCGTACCGCCTTGACTGGCCCGCTGGCACAACGGTTTTCGAGGTTGACCTGCCGAAGGTCCTCGAGTTCAAGGGGCGCGTGCTCGGCGAGCATGGCGCCACGCCCAAAGCCCGCAGGATCGAGGTCGGCGCCGATCTGCGGACCGACTGGTCGCGGCGGTTGGAAACGGCGGGCTTCGACACCGAGACCCCCAGCGCCTGGTCGGTGGAGGGCGTGCTGCCCTATCTGACCGACGAAGCCCAGAACGCCCTCTTCACCCGCATCAGCGGGCTCAGCGCCCCGGGCAGCCGAATCGCCATAGGCGCGCTGGGATCCCGCTTGGACCGCGAGCAGCTCGCCGCCCTGGAAACCGACCACCCCGGGGTCAACATGTCCGGAGATGTGGACTTCTCCGCCCTCACCTACGAGCCCAAGGGCGAGCCCGCGGAATGGCTCGCCGCGCACGGCTGGGCCGTCGAACCCGTCCGCAACACGCTCGACCTGCAGGCCGGCTACGGGATGACCCCGCCGGAGGTGGACGTCAAGATCGACGCGTTCATGCGGTCCCAATACATCACGGCGACGCGGTCGGGGTGAGCCGAATGGTGCCGCTCACGAGGCTCTCGCCCGCCGACGCCATCGCGGAGATCGGCGCCAGCACACCGGGGCCCGGGATCGGCGCCTTCTTCGATCTCGACGGCACGCTGGTGGACGGCTTCACCGCCGCGGTGCACGTCGGTGATCGGATTCGTCGGCGCCAGGCCGGGCTCGGCGAACTCCTCGGGGTGTTCGAAGCGGCGCTGCGGTTCCGCTTCGGTCGGTTGGAGTTCGAACACCTCATCGTGCGGGCGGCCGGTTACCTGCGCGGGGAGTCGCTGACCGAGCTCAACGACCTGGGCGATCGCCTCTTCACGGAACGCGTTGCCGCGCGGCTGTATTCGCACATGCATGACATCGTCCAGGCGCACCAGGCGCGCGGGCACACCGTCGTGCTGAGTTCGTCGGCGCTGTCCATTCAGGCCTTGCCCGTAGCACGCTTCCTCGGCATTTCCAACGTGCAGTGCAACCATTTCGAGCTCGACGAGCACGGAAGGCTGACCGGCGGGATCGTCAAGCCGATCGTGTGGGGGGCCACCAAGGCCGCGGCCGTGCAGCAATTCTGTTCCGCCAACGGCGTTGCGGTGGAGCGGAGTTACTTCTACGCCGACGGTGACGAGGATGCGGCGTCGATGTCGGTCGTCGGGTGTCCGCGGCCGGTGAACCCCCGCTCCGGGCTCGCCGCGGCGGCCGCGGCGCACGGGTGGCCGGTGATGTGCCTCGCGTCTGGCCGCCGCCGAGTCCGGAGGCGGCGTTAGGGCGTCAGCAGGACCTTCACCTCGTCGCCGGACCGCGCCTGGGCGGTCTCGTAGCCCTTGGCCGCCTCGTCCAACGGCAGCGTCGTGGTGAAGACGCCGTCGACGTCGAGCCGCCCGGATTGCAGCAGCGGGATCAGCTCCGGCCAGGTGCGCTGCACCGGCGCGGTGGTCATCCGCAGCGTGATGCTGCGAATCAGGCAGCCCAGCGCGTTGAGGGGAAACGGATTCATATCGTGCACACCGACAACCGAGACGGTGCCGCCCGGCCGCACCGCATTCAGCGCGTCGGTCAGCGACGCGTCGGTGGCGACGGCGTCGATCACGGCGTCGGCGCCGCGTCCGCCCGTGGCGGCCAGGATGGCCTCCACCGCCGGCGGCTTGACGGGCGTCGCTCCCCACGCGGCGGCGCGGTCCAGCCGCCCGTCGACGCGGTCGACGGCGAAAACCGTTGCGGCGCCGTGAAAGAATGCACTGCGCAGGGCGCACAGGCCCACCGCGCCCAGGCCGATGACCGCCACCGTCCCACCGGGTGGAATATCGGCCCGCTGGGCCGCCGCCCAGCCGGTGGCCAGGTTGTCGGTGAGCAGCAGCGCCTGCTCGGTGCTGATCCCGTCGGGCGTCTTGAGCAGCTGGAAGTCGGCCGCGGGCACGGCCAGCAGGTCGGCCTGCGCGCCGGGAAGCACGCCGCCACCGAAGATCTGAAATCCGGAAAAGCACATCACCGGGTCGCGCGTGGCGCATCCCGGGCAGGCGCCGCAGCCGGTCACCGATGACACCATGACCTGGTCGCCGACCTTCACGGTGCGCACCTCGGGCCCGACTTCGACGACGGTGCCGACCGCTTCGTGGCCCAGCGTCATGGGCGCGGCCAGCGGATAGTCGCCCTCGTAGAAGTGCAGATCGGATCCGCAGATTCCGGCGGCGGTGACCGAGACGATCGCTCCGTCCGGGCCGGACAGTGCCGGATCGGGGCGCGTGTCGACCTCGATATTGCGTGGCCCGTCGAGGACTACCGTTCGCATGGTGACGCGCTCACTTTCCTTGCCGCAGGACGAATTGGGACCAGTCGGGCTCGCGCACCGCGGCCCAGTACTCGTTGAGGCGCCACGGGCTGACCGTGTGGATCTCCCCGTCGGCGTTCTTGAAGTAGGAGTGCTTGACCGCGGGATGCGACCACACCATCTTCTTGATCTGCGTCTGTGTCCGCCGATGCCACTCGGTGGCCGCTTCGGCCCGCGGCTCCATCGACAGCAGGTTCTCCTCGGCCAGCCGCTGGAGGCACTGGTCGATGTAGCGCATCTGGAGCTCGGACTGGAAGATCAAACTGCCGCCATGGGCGAGATGCGTTCCGGGCCCGTAGATGATGAAGAAGTTCGGGAATCCCGGCACCGTGATCCCGAGATAGGCGTACGGCCGGCTCCCCCACATCTGGTGCAGGTCAATCCCATTGCGGCCGATCACTTTTAGCGGCCACAACACATCGGTGTGGCGAAACCCGGTCGCATAGACGATGACGTCGGCCGGGTGCGTCACGCCGTCCTGCGTGACCACGCCGTGCGGTGTGATCTGCTGGATCGGCGTGCGCACCAACTCGACGTTGTCGCGTTGCAGCGTCTGCAGCCAGCTGCCGTTGTCCTGCAGCGTCCGCTTCCCGGTCGCGGGATAGTCGGGCAAGACCTTGTCCAGCAACTCGTGCCCTTCGCCGACCTGGCTGGTGATCCACTGCGCGAACATCATTCGGGCGGCGGCGTTGATGTCGCTGACGGCGTAGTCCTGATCGGCGTAGTTGGGGTCGCCCTCCGCGGCGTCGAGCCCCTTGTCGGCGCCCGGCCAGAGCACCAGGAACCGGTACCAGCGGCCGTAGAAGGGCAGGTGGCGCATCGCCCAGCGCACCCCGTCGCCGACCTCGTCGTGGTACATGGTGTTCGGGAACATCCACTGGGCGGTGCGCTGGAACACGGTGAGCTTCTCGACCTGGCCGGCGATCGCCGGCGCGATCTGGAAGCCGCTGGCGCCGGCGCCGATGAGCGCGACCCGCTTGCCGGTCAGGTCAACCGAGTGGTCCCAGGCCGCCGAGTGAAACGACGGACCCTCGAAGGTATCGGCGCCGTCGAACTCGGGGATGTTGGGCCGGTTCAGCTGGCCGACTGCGGTCAGGACGGCCCGCGCGGTGATCGTGCTCGTCTGGCCGTCCGGGCCGCGCAGCGTCACGTTCCACGACCCGTTGGCATTGTCCCAGCGCGCCTCGACGACTTCCGTGTTCCACCGGATGTGCTCGGCCAGGCCGTGCTTGTTCATCACCTGGGTGAAATAGTCGCGCAGCTCGTATTGCTCGGCGAAGAAGTGCGTCCAGTCGTTGTTGGGTTCGAAGCTGTAGCAATAGAAGTGGTTTGCGACGTCCACGCGGGCTCCGGGATAGCTGTTCTCCCACCAGGTTCCGCCGGGCCCGGCATTTTTCTCGACGATGGTGAAGGGAATGTTGGCCTGCTTGAGCCGGACGCCGGCCAGCAGACCGGACTCGCCGCAGCCGATCACCAGCACGGGCAGTTCGGCGGCGGACTCCGCCGGCAGGGCGGCCGGGCGGCGCGGGTCGACGCCCTCGAGATCCATCTCTTCCAGGACCAGCGGCAGGTAGTCGTCGGTGACGTGTTCGCAGGCCGCCCAGTCCATCATCTCCCGAATCAGGTCGAGGCTCAGCGGCTCGGGTTCGGGGCAACCGCGGTCCCGGTAGTCGGTGAGCACCGGCAGCGCCGCCGCGCGGGCCCGCGCCTTGTCCTCCTCGGACATGAAGCCTTGAACCTCGTTGAGGAAGATGCCCATCGGCTTGAAGTCGCGGATGAACCGGGGGTCGCCGGTGATGTGGACGAGCGAGAGCAGCAGCGTTGGGATGCTGACATCCTCGAGCGCGGCGGCGATCTCGTCCGTCGGCGTGGTGAAGGGCTGGCCGGCGTAGCGGCTGCGCATCAAGCCGATCCTTCCGGTAGGCGGGGGCCGTGAATTACGCTACTGGGCGTTTCGTAATTGCCGGCACCACGCTACCCCGTTGCGGCGCAGACGATCAAGGATCGGCGCGCCGCCCGTCGGATGTGCCGCTAGGGCTTTCCGTTCGCGCCGGGGGCGCCGAATACGCCGCCCTGGCCGCCGGTGCCGCCGTGCCCGGCGCCGAAACCGTTGCCGCCGTTGCCGCCGAGGCCGAATATCGACGGGGTGTAGGTCCCCATGTCGATGGTCCCGGCGTTGCCGCCGTTGCCGCCGTTGGCGGGGCCGCCGCCGGTGCCGGCGTCGCCGCCTTGGCCGCCTTGGCCGAAGAACCCAAGGCCGCCGCCGCCGTCGCCGCCGTTGTTGAACCCATTGCCGTTGGGAGCGGCGCCGCCGTGCCCGCCGTTGCCGCCGATGCCCGCCACCAGCCCGGCACCCAGGCCACCGGCCCCGCCGACGCCGCCGTTGCCCTGGGCCGAGGCGCCGCCGGCCCCGCCGACGCCGCCGCCGGCGATGCCCGTCACCGTGGCCGCTTCGCCCCCGACACCGCCGGCGCCGCCCGTCGCGTTGCCGCTGGCGGCGCCGCCGGCCCCGCCGTTGCCGCCGATGGAGGCGCCCAACCCGATGAAGTCTGGGGCCCCCGCGGCACCGCCGGCGCCGCCGGCCCCGGCGGTGCCCGAGTTAACAGCGGCGCCGCCCACGCCGCCGGCGCCGCCCTGGGTCAAGTCGATGCCGAAGAAGCCGGAGGAAGCGCTGGCGCCGCCCGCGCCGCCGGCGCCGCCGTTTGCCCCGGCGACAGTGGCGTCGCCACCGTGCCCGCCGGCGCCGCCCATGCTCAGGTCGATCCCCAACGGGCTGCGGGCGAAGCCCTGGCCGCCCGCGCCACCGATGCCGCCGGTACCCCCGGCAGCGGTGGCGGCGCCGCCGTGCCCGCCAGCGCCGCCGAAGCCAAGGAAGAGGCCGGTTCCGTTGCCGCCGGCCCCGCCAGCACCGCCGGTCCCGGTCGTGGCGTCGCCGCCGGCCCCGCCGGCGCCGCCGATGCCTTCGAAGAAGCCGGCGCGGCCGCCGCCGCCACCGGCTCCGCCGCTGGTCACGGCACCCCCGGCGGCCGCACCGGCCCCGCCGAAGCCGCCGGAGCCGAACAGCAGGGCGTTGCCCCCTGCCCCGCCGGCCCCGCCGCCGGTCCCACCGGCGCCACCGAGCCCGCCATTGCCCCAGAGCCACCCGCCGGTGCCGCCGTGGCCGCCCGCCATGCCGGGACCGCCGGTCCCGCCCATGCCGCCGACGCCCAACAAACCAGCCGGCCCTCCGGCGCCGCCGGCCTGCCCGGCGCCGCCGGAGCCGCCGTTTCCGCCGCGTCCCCACAAGATCCCGCCCGCACCACCGTTCGCCCCGGTCCCGGGTGCGCCGTCGGTGCCCGGGCCGATCAGTGGGCGACCCAACAACGTGTTGGTCGGCGCGTTGATGACCCCCAGCACGTCTTGCGCCAGCGTCTGCAGCGGATTTGCGCTGGCCGCCTCGGTTGCCGCGTAGGCGCCGCCCGCGGCGTTGAGCGCCTGCACAAACTGGGTGTGGAACACCGCCGCCTGGGCGCTGAGCGCCTGGTATTGCGCGCCATGGCTGGCGAACAGGGAGGCGATCGCCGTCGACACCTCGTCACTGGCTGCGGCCAGCAAGCCGGTGGTCGGGATGGCGGCTGCCGAATTGGCGGCGGTCAACGACGACGCGATGCCCGCCGCGTTCTCTGCGGCCGTCGCGACTGCCTCGGGCACTGCAACCACAAATGACATGTGACAACCTCCAGCTAGCCCGCCCTGAGCGGATGGTAGGCGCCGCAGGTGTCCAATTCGACATGTTTACAACAATTGGCAGGAGCTTGCCAGAAGTCGCACCGACCTTCCTTGCGTCCGGGTGAACAGGAGTTAGATGAGCGGCGTGGCCCCGCTACTCACGGCCTGCAGCGGCTTTTTGCTCGCGGTCTTGTGGATGGATCTGATCTTCGACGTCCAGGTCTTCCAATATCGAAGTGCCACTGAGGAATTGCCCGAGCGCGCGCTCGTCTCCATCGCGGGTTACTACCACCGCGCCACGACCACGTCGCGACCGATGAGCCACCTCATCGCGGCCGTCATGCTCATCTTGTTGGCCGCGTTGGGGTTTCAGGCCGCTCGCGGCCACGACCCGGCATGGCTGATGGGGACCTCGGCCGCGCTCGCCGGGGTGCCGGTGCTGCTGGCGCTGACACACACGGTCCCGAGCGCCGTTCGGCTCGGGCGCCGAACGGACGGTCCGGCCGAACAGACCCGTCTGGCGCGGGCCATCTGCCGCGATCACCTGATCTGCTTCGCGGGCATGCTGGCGTTCCTGGTCGTGTGGACGGCCCGCGCTTGCGCCTGACAGCCACCTGAAACGTCGTAGTGCCGGGGAGCCGGCCGGGGGCGGCTGGCCACGTCAGGGCAGCAGGTACTAAACTAGAACACGTTTCAGTTCTTCCAGCGTCGGTCAAGCTTTCCAGGAGTAGGCATGCACACCCCGATTTGCGACGAGCTTGGTATCGAGTTCCCGATCTTCGCCTTCACCCACTGCCGTGATGTCGTGGTCGCCGTCAGCAAGGCCGGTGGTTTCGGCGTGCTCGGCGCCGTCGGCTTCACGCCCGAGCAGCTGGAGATCGAGCTCAACTGGATCGACGAGAACATCGGCGATCACCCCTACGGGGTCGACATCGTCATCCCCAACAAATACGAGGGCATGGATTCCCACCTCTCCGCGGAGGAGCTGGCCGAGACGCTGCGCAAGATGGTGCCGCAGGAGCATCTGGACTTCGGCAAGAAGATCCTCGCCGACCACGGGGTGCCGGTCGAAGACAGCGACGCCGACAGCCTGCAACTGCTCGGATGGACCGAGGCGACGGCCACCCCGCAGGTCGAAGTGGCGTTGAAGCACCCGAAGGTGAAGATGATCGCCAACGCGCTCGGCACTCCCCCGGCCGACATGATCAAGCACATCCACGACGCCGGACTCAAGGTGGCCGCGCTGTGTGGATCGCCGTCCCAGGCCCGCAAGCACGCCGACGCGGGCGTCGACATCATCATCGCCCAGGGCGGCGAGGCCGGCGGACACTGCGGCGAGGTGGGCTCAATCGTGTTGTGGCCGCAGGTCGTTAAGGAGGTCGCCCCGGTGCCGGTGCTGGCGGCGGGGGGCATCGGCAGCGGTCAGCAGATCGCGGCCGCTCTGGCGCTGGGTGCGCAGGGCGCGTGGACCGGCTCGCAGTGGCTGATGGTCGAGGAATCGTCGAACACGCCGGTGCAGCAGCAGGCCTACGTTAAGGCGGGCAGCCGCGACACCGTGCGGAGCCGTTCGTTCACGGGCAAGCCGGCCCGGATGCTGCGCAACGACTGGACCGAGGCGTGGGAGCAGCCGGACAACCCCAAGCCGCTCGGTATGCCGTTGCAGTACATGGTTTCCGGCATGGCGGTGCGGGCCACCAACCGGTATCCCAACGAGTCCGTCGACGTCGCGTTCAACCCGGTCGGTCAGGTGGTCGGGCAGTTCACCAAGGTGGAGAAGACGGCGACCGTCATCGAGCGCTGGGTGCGGGAGTACCTGGAAGCGACCAACAGGCTCGACGAGTTGAACGAGGCCGCCTCCGTCTGACGCCTATTCGTCGTCGACGTCGTCGACGTCGTCAGCGTCCTCCGCGCCGGGACCGGTGAAAACCTCTTTGGTGCGGTCGACCGCGTAGGTGCCGATGTCGATCGAGTTCTGGACGATGCCGCTGGCGCCGCCGGCGACGTCGCCGCGGATGATGTCGCCGGCGTGTTCGACGATGTCCGAAGCCTTTTCGACGGCATTCGTCGCGATGTCCCTGACCGCGTCGACTGCGTCCCTGGGGTTGAAGCCCATCGGTTCCCTTTCGTTGCAAGGTCTTTGGTACGACTCTAGACGGGGGCCCGGGCGTCAGTAGTTCACCAGGGTGCGCCAGTAGTCCTCGGGGATCTCGGCGCCGGACCGCAAGACGCGCGCGAGGCCGACGGCCATCGCGACGCCGAGCAGGCCGAGCCACAGGCCGGCCAGCCCGATGACAGCCCACAGCGCGGCGGTGAGCGCCGGCCACGGCGACAGCACGGCGAGCACCGGCGCGAAGAAGAAACCGGCCCCGATGTACCACGCCGAGCCGGCGCGATCGGAAGCCAGGACGAAGCGCAGCCAGCGCGGGATCGGCGCCTGGGCGGGCTCTGCCGGCTTCATGGCCTCAGCCGGTTATCCCGATGGCGGGAAGAATCCCGCCCCGGTGAACCAGCCCTCTTGCCACCCCTGGTCCCCCAGGCACAGCATGGGCAGTCCGCGATCCGACTGCGCCGCCGCCTGCGGGCCGGGGCACTTCGCGCCGGCCTGCTGCACGCCGTACAGCGGATACGAGATGACCCAGTAGCCGGTCGTCGCGGCGGGGAATTGGTTGGGCGGCGGGAAGTGACAGGCCTCGGCCTGCCCGCTGGGGCCGCGTCCGAAGATGAAGCGCTCGTAGTTGTCGCAGGGCGCACCTAGTGAGGCGTCGTAGTTCATCCCCGGCACGTCGCCGTTGTAATGCTGATCGGCCGCGGCGGACGGCGCCATGCCGATCGCGATGCCCGCTATCGAAGCGGCACTGAGCAGTTCCCGAATCATCTTCCACCCCACCTGTCGCCGGTGACCAGGACCAAAGCATATCCGCCGGTCAAACACGCCGGTAGGTGCAGATCAACACGCCGGTCCCGGTCGCCGTCGTCGACACCAGCTGAAGCGCGCGGGCCCGGCCATCGCCGGGAAACAACCGCTTGCCGCCGCCGAGCAGGATCGGTTCGATCATCAGCCGGTATTCGTCGACCAGGTCGTGCTCGATCAGCTGCGCGGCCAGCGACGGGCTGCCCATCACCTGGAGGACCCGACCGTCGCGGGCGCGCAGCTCACGGATCGCGCCGATCGCGTCGTCGGGCGGTAACAGCGCCGAGCCGGTCCAGCTCAGATCGTCTTGGGTGAGCGTGCGGGACGCCACGTATTTCGGGATCTCGTTCATGCGGTCGGCGAAGGGGTCACCGGCGCGCGCCGGCCAGGCGGCCGCCATCGTCTGCCACGTGCGACGGCCGAACAGCAGCGCATCGGTGCCGGCCATCGTGTCGGCAACGGCGGGTCCCATGGTCTCCGGTTCGAAGTACGGCATGGACCAGCCCCCGTGCGCGAATCCCCCGTCGGTGTCCTCGCCCGGACCGCCCGGGGCCTGGACGATCCCGTCGAGGCTCATGAAGTGACTGAGAACGATGCGCATGGGCTCCCTTTTCGGTCGATCGGTGCTGTCGCTTCCCATACAGACCGGCGCGGCCCGCGAAACTCATCGAGGCTGAACGTGTTGCAATTCGGGCCGTCGATCTTGCTGCAACGCTTCCCAACCGTGGTGTAGCAATGGTTTCCTTGCACAAGGATGCCTAGAGGACTTCGTATCGAGGAGCGCGCCATGTCAACCGCAGAGCCAACGGCCAAGCCGGTCCCCAATCTGCCGCCCGGGTTCGATTTCACCGACCCGGACATCCACGCGGAGCGGCTGCCGGTGGAAGAGCTGGCCGAGCTGCGCCGAACCGCGCCGATCTGGTGGAACGAGCAGCCGATCGGGGCGGGCGGATTCGACGACGGCGGCTTCTGGGTGGTGTCCAAGCACAAGGACGTCAAAGAGGTTTCGCTGCGCAGCGACGTCTTCTCCAGCCTGGAGAAGACCGCGCTGCCGCGCTACAAGGACGGCACCGTCGGCGAGCAGGTCGAGCGCGGAAAGTTCGTCCTGCTCAACATGGATGCGCCGCAGCACACCCGGCTGCGCAAGATCATCTCGCGCGCCTTCACGCCCCGGGCCATCGAGCGCCTGCGCGACGACCTGGCCGAGCGCGCCCGACACATCGTCGAGCAAGCCGCCGCCGAGGGCCGCGGCGACTTCGTCGAGCAGGTCTCGTGCGAGCTGCCGCTGCAGGCCATCGCCGGGTTGATGGGTGTGCCACAGGAAGAGCGCAAGAAACTCTTCCACTGGTCCAATGAGATGGTCGGCGACCAGGACCCCGAGTTCGCCAACAACGACGCCATCACCGCGTCGGTCGAACTCATCATGTACGGCATGCAGATGGCCGCCGATCGGGCGAAGAACCCGGGCGAAGACCTCGTCACGAAGCTGGTGCAGGCCGACATCGACGGGCACAAGCTGTCCGACGACGAGTTCGGCTTCTTCGTCATCTTGCTCGCGGTGGCCGGCAACGAGACCACCCGCAACTCGATCACCCAGGGCATGATGGCCTTCACCGACTTCCCCGACCAGTGGGAGCTGTTCAAAAGGGAGCGCCCGGCCACCGCGGCCGACGAGATCGTGCGGTGGGCCACCCCGGTCACGTCGTTTCAGCGCACCGCGCTGGAGGACTACGAACTGTCCGGCGTGCAGATCAAGAAGGGCCAGCG
Organism: Mycobacterium paraense; assembly: GCF_002101815.1. GTDB lineage: Bacteria > Actinomycetota > Actinomycetes > Mycobacteriales > Mycobacteriaceae > Mycobacterium > Mycobacterium paraense. The sequence continues at coordinate 272,079 of NZ_LQPM01000010.1, forward strand.
GGTGGTGATGGTGTACCGCTCGGCCAATTTCGACGAGGACGTGTTCGACGACCCGTTCACCTTCAACATCCTGCGCGACCCCAATCCGCACGTGGGATTCGGCGGCACCGGCGCGCACTACTGCATCGGGGCGAACCTGGCGCGCATGACGATCGACCTGATGTTCAACGCGATCGCCGACGGCATCCCTAACCTGGAATCGATCGGAAAACCCGAACGGCTGCGCTCGGGCTGGCTCAACGGGATCAAGCACTGGCAGGTCGATTACCACACCGACGGCGCGAAAGCACCTGCCGCGCACTAGCATCGACCGCATGGCTACCCATCGAGCTGTCCACGTCAAGTCGGCCGGGGCACCGTTAGAACTGGTCGATGTCGAAACCACGCCGCCGGGCCGTGGCGAGGCGCGGCTGACGGTCACCGCGTGCGGGATCTGCGGCACGGACGCACACTTCGTCGCGGGCGGCTTTCCGGGCATGACGTGGCCGTTGACCCCCGGGCACGAAATCGCCGGGACGATCGCCGAACTCGGTCCCGGCGTCGAGGGTTTCGAGGTCGGCGATCGCGTCGCGGTCGGGTGGTTCGGCGGCTGCTGCTACCACTGCGACCAGTGCCGGAAAGGCCAGTTCATTCACTGCGAGAACGGCAAGGTCCCGAGCTACCAGTACCCGGGCGGGTACGCCGAGTCGGTGACCGTCCCGGGCAACGCGCTCGCCCGGATACCGGCGGGGCTCACCGACGCTGAGGCCGCGCCGATGGGCTGCGCCGGCGTCACCACCTACAACGCGTTGCGTCACACGAGGGCGGTGCCCGGCGACCGGGTCGCCATCCTCGGCGTCGGCGGGCTCGGCCACCTCGGGGTGCAGTTCGCCCGGGCGATGGGGTTCGAGACCATCGCGATCAACCGTGGCAGCGGCAAGGAGGAGGACGCCCGGAAGTTGGGCGCCCACCACTACATCGACTCCACCGCCACCGATCCCGCGGAAGCCCTGAAGGCCTTGGGCGGCGCGGCGGTGGTGCTGGCGACCGCGGGCAACTCGCCGGCGATGGCCGCAACCGTCGGCGGGATCGCGCCGCGGGGTGAACTCGTCACCGTCGGGGTCACGCCTGAACCGTTGCCGATCAGTCCGATCCAGCTGATCGGACCCGGAGTCAGCATCGTCGGTCATCCCTCCGGTACGGCCAAAGACGTCGAGGACACCATGCATTTCGCGGTCCTGTCCGGCGTTCGGGCGTGGATCGAGGAGCTGCCGCTGGCGCAGGCGGCCGAGGGGTTCGCGGCGCTGGAGCAGGGGCGAGCGCACTTCCGCACCGTTTTGACGATGTGACTACAGTCGGTCTGTGACCGACCTGTGGACCCTGACCGCATCCGACGGCGAGTTGTCGATCCGCACCGGGGTGACCGGTAGGGCCGCGCGGATGGGCCATCGGCTCATCATCGCGATGACGCGCTGGGAGGCCACCGTGGCGTGGGCCGGCGCCGAACCGGTCACCGCGGAGCTGGCCGTGGACGTCGATTCGTTCGAGGTGCTGCACGGCGAGGGCGGGGTCAAGGGATTGTCCGGTCCGGAGAAGGTCCTGGTGAAGTCGAACGCGTTGAAGTCGTTGGACGCCAAGCGCTATCCCGAGATCCGCTTCGCCGCCGACACGATCGACAAGGCCGACGACGGGTACCGCCTGACCGGAAAGCTGCACATCCGCGGCAAGTCCCGCAAGCACGTGATCGACTTGCGCACAACCGATCTCGGCGACGAGTGGCGCATGTCGGTCGAATGCACCGTTCGGCAAACCGATTACGGCGTCAAGCCCTACTCACTGCTGATGGGCTCGGTGAAGGTCGCCGACGAGGTGTCGGTGTCGTTCACCGCGACGCATCCCAAGGCCTGAGCTCGGCCGCGCGTCGCTAGGGCGTCGGGGTGCGGGCCGCCGAGTCACCGGCGTCGCCGGGGATGTGCTCGAGCACCCGGGTCAAGTAGGGCTGGCGGCCGCTCGCGTCCGGCTGCGGCTCGTCGGGGGTGCCTTGCTGCTCCCCGCCGGCCCCGGATTCCGGGGCGGGTTCGCCCGCGGGTGCCTTCGACTTCGGCGCGGGCGGGGCCACCTCGGGTGGCGGCGCGACGGCGGGTGCGACGGCCTCGACGATCTGCGGCGGCGGCGCGTGCACGACGCGCTTTGCCGGCGCGGACTCGCTGGCCGGGGCGAGCTGTATACCCAGGGCGAGCGACAGCGACGAGACGAAAGTGATTGCGCCGGCGGCCAATGCCGTGGCGGCGCCGGTGTAGGACAACCTCCGGGGCCGCGCCGCGGGCGCGGCGACGGGCTCACTGACGTGCGCGACCAGGCGTTCGTCGGTGAACTCGGTGCTGTTGGCCGCGGCGAGCGCCGCGCCCCGCGCGATGGTCACCTGGGCCATGGTCTGGGCGAAAACGGGCACGGGCAAGGCCTTTTCGAGCTGCCACGAGAACCCGTTGAGGTCGCTGTCCGCGCCGACGACCACCACCGCGTCGGGGCGCCAGCCGGTCCGTCGCTCGAACATCCCGCTCAGCCAGGACCTCAGCCCGTCGAAGCCGCCACGCACCTGCTTGACGGCCGTTTGCGTCTCGCCGTCGTGGGTGTCGACCATGACGACCGTCGCCCACTCATGCTCGAGGATGCAGACGGCGGTCTGCTCGTGGCCGATGACCGGCGCGATCGCGCAGGCGAGCGTCTCGACGGCCTCGAGCATCCGGACCGGCACGACGTTGTCCAGCCCGGCGTCGGTCAGCGCCTCCAACACCAGCGCCGCCTGTGCGGACGCTTCGTCGCTCCAGGTCAGCCCGATCACGCGCACTCGACGCTCGCCCGAGGCGGCCAGCGCATCCACGCGCAGTACCTCGTCCGCCACCAGCTCGGCGGTGCTCAGGGCGCGGACCCCACGGCCGCTGGGCAGGCTCAACTCCTGATGATCCAGGATCGTGCCGTCGGCGCCGTGTCCTTCGGCGAGGACCCACCCGACGGTGGTCGGCGTCAGTGATAGCCCCAGTACCGTGTCCAAACTTGCACCTCAATCGGCCCGGACCTCCGCCACCCTCACCCGCGATTGCGCGCCAAAAGCTCGCTGGCGCGGCAGTTCGTGAGGGCCGGAACGGACCGGAATGTGTGGTCTCCATCGGCTTGCTTCGTGAGAGCCTACGCGGTCTGCGCAAGTTCGGCTGCCCCGATATTGAATTCGCGTTGAACTCGCAGGCCACGCCCGTGAGCGCCCCGCGCAGCGGGTCCCGGGCCCCGCGCCGCGCCCCGAAATCGCCGTTTGTGGCCGCCGAAAATGCGCATGATCGGCGGGCGGCGGCCCCGCAGGCTCGGCTGACCGGTATCCGGCGGGCCGCGTCGAGCAAATCGACTCGCCATTCGGCAAGAAGCCCTTTACAAAGGTCGTCGCGGGGGCCCGTCGCGCCATGCGCCCTGGCGTCGCGGCTCCCGCTGCCTGGCGTTTCGGCCGATACGCCCCCGCGGCCGGGCATTTATCCACAATGCGAAATTCGATATAAAACCGAGACAACACCGCGTCCCAATCGACATTTGGCCGAATAACCCGGTAAATTCCTGCTGAGACCGCCATCACATACGGACAAGGGGCAGGTATGACAGACGTGAGCGAGAAGATCCGGGCCTGGGGGCGCCGGCTTTTGGTCGGTGCAGCTGCGGCTGTCACCCTGCCGGGCCTGATCGGTCTTGCCGGTGGCGCGGCGACCGCGGGGGCGTTCTCGCGCCCCGGTTTGCCGGTCGAGTACCTGCAGGTGCCGTCCGGCGCGATGGGCCGCAACATCAAGGTCCAATTCCAAAGCGGTGGAAACGGCTCCCCGGCGGTGTACCTGCTCGACGGTCTGCGGGCCCAGGACGACTACAACGGCTGGGACATCAACACCCCCGCGTTCGAGTGGTACTACAAGTCCGGCCTCTCGATCATCATGCCGGTCGGCGGGCAGTCCAGCTTCTACGCCGACTGGTACGGCCCGGCCTGCGGTAAGGCCGGTTGCTCGACCTACAAGTGGGAGACCTTCCTCACCAGCGAGCTGCCGCAATGGCTGAACGCCAACCGCAGTGTCAAGCCCAACGGCAGCGCCGCGATCGGCATCTCGATGTCGGGCTCCTCGGCGCTGATCCTCGCCGCCTACCACCCGGGCCAGTTCATCTACGCGGGTTCGCTGTCGGCCCTGATGGACCCGTCTTCGGGAATGGGCCCGAGCCTGATCGGCCTGGCGATGGGTGACGCCGGCGGCTACAAGCCCGACGCCATGTGGGGCCCGTCGAGCGACCCGGCCTGGCAGCGCAACGACCCCACGGTTCAGATCCCGAAGCTGGTCGGCAACAACACCCGCCTGTGGATCTACTGCGGCAACGGCACGCCGTCGGAGCTGGGTGGGGCCAACATGCCCGCCGAGTTCCTGGAGAACTTCGTGCGCAGCAGCAACCTGAAGTTCCGCGACGCCTACAACGCAGCCGGCGGCCACAACGCCGTGTTCAACTTCGACGCCAACGGGACCCACAGCTGGGAGTACTGGGGTGCCCAGCTCAACGCCATGAAGGGTGACCTGCAGGGCAGCCTGGGCGCCACCCCCGGCGGCGGCGGCTAACCGACCCACCAACCTGAAATCGCTACTGCGCCTGACGACCTCGTCGGGCGCAGTAGCGCGTTAAGGGGACTTGAGCCGGTCGGTGACGTCGACCCACGCCGTCGAGTCGCTGCGGTGGTCGTTCATGTTGCGGCACTGACCGTAGACGCGAAGAACACCGAGGCTCGGCTCTTCGCTTTGCAGATAGATGATCGCCGTGGCGGGGTCCTTGGTCAGCGACTCGGCGAACGCGTGGTCGTTCGGCGGCAGGCCGCGCGCCCAGCCATGAGCGACCAGCGTCGCCGCGGTCGACGGGAAGAAGGCGTCGGGCCGGGAGCCGGCGGGCAGCGTGAACGTCAGATAGATCGCGCCCTGATACGGCGGCTCGTCCCGGTTTTTGCACGACATCAGCGTGTAGCCCGCCGACGCCGTCTGCAGCCGGGCCAGCGTGACGATCTGTTGGGCCGCCTCGACCACCTGGGCCCGGGACTTATCGTCGGTGACCGGGTTGGCGGGGTGGTCCACGGCGTCCGACGGCGTCGTGTGCAGCCTGTCCACCGCCACAAACGCTCCGCCCAGCAGCAGCGAGGCCGACAGCGCGGCGCCGATCAGCGCGCGAGCCTGGGTCGAGCGCAACCATTCTGCGCGGTCCCCGACGGCCTCGCGGGGGCGGCGATTCTCGGCGGCCGAGGACATCAGTGGCATCAGCGGCCAGGCTAACTCCGGAAAGCGCGGGCGTCAGGTCAGAATCATCGTCATGGGTTGCGCGCGAGCCGTGTTGATCGGCTGCTGGGTGGCGGCGACGGTGCTGGCGACCCAAGCACGCGCCGATCCCTCCGGCGCGCTGACCGCCCTGGTCGACGCCGCCGCGCAGCGGCTCCAGGTCGCCGAGCCCGTGGCCGCGTTCAAGTGGAATACGCACGGCGCCATCGAGGACCCGGGCCGCGTCCAGCAAGAGCTCGCGCACGCGCGCGGCGAGGCCGACGCCGTCGGCGTCGACGCCGATTACGTCGCCCGGGTGTTCGGCGACCAGGTCAACGCCACGGAGGCAATCGAATACAGCCGGTTCGCGGGATGGAAACTCAAGCCTGCCGACGCGCCGTCCTCGGCGCCGGACCTGTCGGCGTCGCGGGCGACCATCGATGGCTTCAACCGCACGATGCTGGCCCAGATCGTGGCCCACTGGGACCTGTTGCACTCGCCGGCCTGCGGCCCGGAACTCGACGCCGCCAGGGACGACGTCATACGCGCCCGAGCGCTGGATGACCTTTATCGACAAGCGCTTTCGCGGGCGACCCAGTCGTATTGCCAGGGCTAATTTATTTAACTCTCACGATTCTCTAAAGCTGCGAATCCGCTGCTCACAGCGCTGATTTCGCTGCTAGAGGGCATATCTCGCGACATTTTCGAATCGGTAACGCTTCGGACACGCTCCGCGAAAAGCCTGGCATGAGAAAACTCTGCAAGCCTCTCGTCAAGTCCGCGATGGTCGGCGGGTTCGTTGCAGCGTCGCTGACTTTCCCCTCCGGCGTGGCAGACGCCGCTCCCCCCACCCCCAACTGGGACGCCGTCGCGCAGTGCGAGTCCGGTGGCAACTGGCAAGCCAACACCGGAAACGGCGAATACGGTGGGCTGCAATTCAAGCCGAGCACCTGGACCCAGTACGGCGGCGTCGGCAACCCGGCGGCCGCGTCCCGGGAGCAACAGATCGCGGTGGCCAACCGGGTCTTCGCCGACCAGGGGGTCGAGGCCTGGCCGAAGTGCGGCGCGGCCTCGGGCCTGCCCATCGCGTGGTACTCGCATCCCGCGCAGGGCATCAAGCAGATCATCAACGGCCTGATTCAGGCGGCGGTGCCACACTGATCGGTTCGGGCCCGCGCTCTATGACCCGGCGCCAAGCTGTGTTTGGATCAGCGCATGGAAGGTTCGGCGACGGTTCACATGGCGGCGCCCGCGGACAAGATCTGGAACCTCATCGCGGACGTTCGCAACACCGGACGGTTCTCCCCCGAAGTGTTTGAGGCGGAGTGGCTGGGCGACGCGAACGGCCCGGCCCTCGGCGCCAAATTTCGCGGCCACGTCCGGCGCAACGAGCTAGGACCGGTGTACTGGACCACGTGCGAGGTCACCGCCTGCGAGCCGGGCCGCGAGTTCGGTTTCGCCGTGATGCTCGGCGACAGGCCGGTGAACAACTGGCATTACCGGCTGGCGCCCAGCGACGGCGGCACCGACGTCACGGAGTCATTCCGGCTCAACTCGGCGCCGTGGCTCGGCGTCTATTGGTTGTTCGGCGGCTTCCTGCGCCGGCGGCGCAACGTTCGGGACATGACCAAGACCCTCAACCGCATCAAAGATGTGGTCGAGGCGGGCTGACGCGTCGTGAAATCGGTCTTCATCACCGGCGCGGGCAGCGGCATGGGCCGTGAGGGCGCCAAGCTCTTCCACGCCAAGGGTTGGCGGGTCGGCGCGGTCGACCGCAACGACGAGGGGCTCGCGACGCTGCTCCGCGAGCTGGGTGGCGATCGGCTCTGGACGCGCGCGGTCGATGTGACGGACAAGGCCGCCCTGGACGGCGCGTTGGCGGACTTCTGCGCCGGCAATGCCGGCGGCGGGCTCGACATGATGTGGAACAACGCCGGCATCGGCGAATCGGGCTGGTTCGAGGATGTGCCGTACGACGCCGCGATGCGCGTCGTCGAGGTCAATTTCAAGGCGGTGCTGACCGGCGCCTACGCCTCGCTGCCCTACCTGAAGAAGACCCCCGGCAGCCTGATGTTCTCGACGTCGTCGTCCTCGGGCACCTACGGCATGCCGCGCATCGCGGTCTACTCGTCGACCAAGCACGCGGTCAAGGGGCTCACCGAGGCGCTGAGCGTGGAGTGGCAGCGACACGGGGTCCGGGTCGCCGACGTTTTGCCCGGCCTGATCGACACCGCCATCCTCACCACCACGACCAACCACTCGGACGACGGTGGCCGGGCGATGTCCGCGGAAGACCTTCGCGCGAGTGCGCCCAAGAAGGGCATGATGCGGCTGATGCCGGCGAGCAGCGTGGCCGAGGCGGCGTGGCAGGCCTACCACGACCCGAAGCGACTGCATTGGTACGTGCCCAAGAGCATCCGGGTGATCGACCTGCTCAAGGGTCTGAGCCCCGAGTTCGTGCGGGGCCGCATCGCCAAGTCCCTACCGGCGCTGATGCCGAAGCGGCAGTGAAGGAGATGGCTCCATGCAAAACCGTTTGCCTGCAATCGCTTTCAGCCTGATCACGATGGCGGCCGTCGCGGCGTGCGGGCAGGCGCAGACCATGCCCCGGAAGGCCGCGCGCGTCACCATCGACGGCACCACGCATGCGGCCAGTCCGGCGGCCTGCAGCCAGACCCAGTTGTACCGGACCCTTGACATCGGCGACGAACACGGCCACGTCGAAGCGACGGTGTTGCTCAGCGGCTACCGCGTCATCCCGCAGTGGGTGAAGATCCGCAACGTCGACGGCTTCACGGGCAGCTACTGGCAGGGCGGCGTGGGCGATGCGCACGCCGAACTCACCAACAGCGCCTACACCATCACGGGCAGCGCCTACGGCATCAGCAACACCAATCCCAATAAGACGGTGACCACGGACTTCAAGATCACGGCTGAGTGCTGAGCCTCCCGGCGGCGGCGGCCTACGCTGGTGGAGACCAGCCGAGGTGATGGAGGACCGGTGAAGGACAGATTGCACTGGTTTGCGATGCACGGTTTCGTGCGGGGTGTCGCGTCGATCGGGATGCGGCTGGGCGACGTGCAGGCCAGGTTGATCGCCGACCCGACGGTGGCCGAGGATCTCGTCTCGTTCTACGAACAACTGCGCGCCCTCGGCCCAGTGGTGAAGGGCCGCGTCAACTATCTGACGACCGACCACGCCCTCGCGCACGAGCTGCTGCGATCCGACGACTTCCGCGTGGTGAACATGGGCTCGAACCTGCCCGCGCCGCTGCGCTGGCTGGAGCGCCGCACCAGCGACGAGCTGTTGCATCCGCTGCGCGCACCGTCGCTGCTGGCCGTCGAGCCGCCGGACCACACCCGCTATCGCAAGACCGTCTCGGCCGTGTTCACGCCGAGGGCCGTCGCCGCGCTGCGCGACGGCGTCGAGCAGACCGCGACGAAACTGCTGGATCAGCTGGCCGGCCAATCCGGCGTGGTCGACGTGGTCGGGCGGTACTGCTCGCAGCTTCCGGTCGCGATCATCAGCGACATCCTGGGCGTTCCCGAGCGGGATCGGCCGCGGGTGCTGGAGTTCGGCGAACTCGCCGCGCCGAGCCTGGACGTCGGCCTGCCGTGGCGGCAATACCGGCGGGTGCAGGAAGGGATCGCCGGATTCAACTTCTGGCTCGCCGACCACCTCAACGACTTGCGCCGCACGCCCGGTGACGACCTGATGAGCCAATTGATCCAAACGGCCGAAAGCGGCTCCGCCGACACGCATCTCGATCCGCACGAATTGCAGGGCATCGCCGGCCTGGTATTGGCCGCCGGGTTCGAGACCACGGTCAACCTGCTGGGCAACGGGATTCGGATGTTGCTGGACAGCCCAGAGCATCTGGAGACGTTGCGCCGGCGTCCCGAACTGTGGCCCAACGCCGTCGAAGAGATCCTGCGGCTGGATTCGCCGGTGCAGCTCACTGCCCGCGTGGCGCTGCGCGACGTGGAGGTGGCGGGCACGCCGATCAAAGGCGGCGACCTGGTGGTGATCTATCTCGCCGCCGCGAACCGCGATCCGTCGGTGTTTCCCGATCCGCACCGCTTCGACATCGAAAGGCCCAATGCGGGAAGGCATCTCGCGTTCTCCGGGGGCCGTCACTTCTGCCTGGGGGCCGCGCTGGCGCGCGCCGAGGGGGAAGTCGGGCTGCGGACCTTCTTCGACCGTTTTCCGCAGGCGCGAGCGGCCGGTACCGGAAGCAGGCGCGACACCCGGGTGCTGCGCGGCTGGTCGACGCTGCCCGTGACGCTGGGGCCTGCGCGGTCGATGGCCCCGGTCGACGTTTAGCGACGATCGCCTGCTTCAGCGGCGCCGGCGCCGGCGCCGGCTCGGCCAGCCTCCCCTGCCGGACGAACAGGCCGCGATGAGCGCGGCCGGGCTGGCGGTGACGCCGACGAGCGCCAGTCGCCGGATGGCCTCGCGCCGGGTCAGCAGGCCGTCGGCCTCATCGGCCGCAGTCTCCTCGGGAGTATCGCGCTGCAAGGTCACGTCGCCAAGTATGCGGCAAACTCGTGGTCAGGAGCGAGATTTCCGGCGGCACGGTCGGCGCCGTCGCGCACCAACCTTCGCGCGCAGGCTTGTCATTGCCCGGCCAGATAGCGGCCGAACCAATCCAGCAGCCGCTGCCAGGCGTCGGCTGACGCGCCCGCGTTGTAGCGGGGACCGGTGTCATTGAAGAACGCATGGTCCGCATTGGGCTCGACGACGATCTGGTTGACCAGCCCGACGCGGTCGAGAGCCGCCTTGGCGGCGGCCTGCGAGCCCGTGACGCGGGAGTCCTGGGCGGCGTAGATCGCCAGCACCGCCGCCTTGGATCCGGCGAAGTCCGGGTTGGCCGGCAACGGACCGTAGAACGGCACCGCGGCCGAGACGCCCGGCGCGCCGGAGGCCAGCAGCTGCCACACCAGTCCGCCGCCGAAGCAGAAGCCGACCACGCCGACCTTTTGTCCCGGCGCGCGCAACTTCAGTTCCGCGACGCCGGAATTCAGGTCACGGGTGAATCGGTCCGGCGGGATCCTGCCCAGGGCGGCGGTGGCCTGGGCGGGATCGGAGAAGGCGCCGGTCCCGCCTTCCTCGGACAACAGGTCGATGGCCAGCGCCGAATGGCCCGCCCCGGCCAGCCGGCCGGCCACCGACCGCACCCAGTCGTTCAATCCCTTGTTCTCGTGGACGACCAGCACGCAGCCCTTGGAATCGGCCGCTTGGGCCCACGCCCCCTGCAGCTGGCCCTGCGGCCCGGCCCAGGTGACGGGCGCGGTCGGCAGCGTGTTGGCCGCGCCCGGCGGTTGCGCTGAGCCAGTTGGACTTTCGCCGGCCGTGGGCTTGGGGGAACCTGTCGCGTCTTGCTGTTTGGCGCAGGCCGCGATGAGGTCGCCGGCGGCGGCGGCGCCCATACCGAGCAGGGCGAGCCGGCGCATGGCTTCGCGCCGGGTGAGCAGACCGTCGACGTGGTCGGTCGCGATTTCCTCGGCGATGTAACGCTGAAGAGAGGTCACCCTGAGGAGTATCCGCCGCGGACCTGTGGTTGACACGCGTTGAGCAACCTAGTTTATTTGCCGCTATGACAGAGGTTTCTGAGATCGCGGTCGAGGACGTCGTCGTCGGGATGTGGCAGGCGCTGTCGCGTCGGGACTGGGACGCGGTCAAGACGTTCCTGGCCGACGACTGCCTCTATGTCGACATGCCGGTCCCCGCGCTGTCGGCGCGCGGTCCCGAGGACATCGTGAAGCGGCTCAAGATGGGGCTCGAGCCGCTGGCCGCCTACGAGAACCACGACGGCGTGCTGGTGTCCAACGGCTCCGACGTCATCTACGAGCACTCGGAGACTTGGACTTTCGCGACCGGCGAGCAGGGCGTGCTGAGGTTCGTCACCGTCCACAAAGTCGAAGGCGGCAAGATCACGCTGTGGAAAGACTATTGGGACATGAACAGCCTCGTCAGCTTTGCGCCGCCCAATCACTTCGAGGCGCTCGCGACGGCGGACACCAGCTGGGTGTTCGACGCGTCGGGGTTGGTCTGACGGGTCCAATTTTTCCGAACAAGGAGGCAAGCGCGATGGCCGTCCGCTTGATTACCGCATCGGCATTGGTGGCCGCAGCCTGTGCGTTGCCGTTCGCGTCGACCGCCCATGGCGATGTCGCCACCGCGCCCATACCCGAGTCGCCCTGCAATTTGCCGAATGACAGAACGCTCATCATCTGGCATCGCGTACCGGGAGATATCGACCGTGCCGAAAAGATCAGTGAATCCGACTTTTACAACTGCAGACCCACGCTCGATACGCTACATGGCCCCGCACTCGGGCCGACCGGCCCCGGCTACTGCACCAAACTCGCCTGGCTCAGTGACAATCCCGGCTACTCCATACGTATTGGGCCCGCGCCGCCATTGAAGAACGTCATCGATCAGGTGGGCGACTGCTGAACCGCAGTCCGATCAGAGGCGCTGCATGAGGCGGGACATCAGCTCCGTCTCGAGATAGCTGGCCTCGTGCAGCGGGTAGAGCCGTCGCGGCTCCGACGGGCCGCGGTGAATGTGCCCGATCGCCTTGACGATCGCCGCGCCGGGCCAATGGTGATGCGTTGACGCGGCCGGCTCGACATCGCGCGTCGGGGTCTCGGACAGTGAGTGGGGCTTGGGCTGCAAATACAACATGGCGTGCCTTCGGGCGGTCAGTCACGGCTATTAGACACATGTTCCAAGTGCCGGGCCGCCCGCAATATTCCCGAAGAAGGCAATAAGTCGGATCAGAGCCAACCAGTGCGGGCGGCGGCCACCGGCTCGGCGGGGGCCGGGGCCAGCTGGCCGTCGCGCACGCCGTCCAGCATGCGTTTCACCACTGAGACGATCTCCGGGGCCGCCGCGGCGAGTCCCGTCACATCGGCTTGGGTGAACTCATCGGGGTCGACTCCCGCGCGCGCCAGCACGGCAGCCGGGTCCGCCAACTGATCGGCAAGCCAGGACACCGGGTCGGCTGAGAGTTCGGGGACGAAGTTCCGGCGCCCGGGTTCCCAACCGTTGAAACGGGGGTGGTGATGGGCCCGGTCCAGAGTTCCGGGCGGGCTCTCGGTCGATCCGAACAGGTCGACCCGCCAGACGGGGCGGGTGAACGCGATCGGGATGCCGGCGTAGATCGATCCCTGTGGTGCGGCCCGATCGATAAGGCGCAGTTCCAGTCTGACTCCGCGCTCCGGGGTCTCCTGGCCGGCGAGCGGGGCCGGGTCCACGAAATACATGTCGCCGATGACGACGCCTAGGGCTTCGAATCCGAACGCTGCGAGCATCGCGTACCTTTCCCTCGTACTCCTCGAGGGTAGACCTAGGCGGGGATGGCGCTCCCGGCTCGAAGCGAGACGGGCAGGCGGGAGACGGGACTTGGCCCGGCTACGACTCGGCGGCCCTGCCCATAGGTGGTCGCGGTTGCTCGGCGCCCAGTTGGCTGGCGAAGCCGAGCATCCGCTCGCTCAGGTGGATGAGCGGGTCCTCGTGCCCGCCAGGCATGGTGTACGCCAACTGGCGCAACTCGACGGCGAATTCATGCAGGTTTCGGCTCAGCGACGCGACATTCACGACGGCGCCTTTATCAACGCTGGTGCGCGGGACAACATGTACCCAAATCTCCCCGGCTTGCTGACGGTTGTACTCCATGACGTGCCCGCTTCGTCATTACGAGCCTAGGCGCTGCTCCGGCGTAATCACAATAGGATTTGTGAAAACCCCCGTTGCAAGATGCGCCGCTAATCCTCAACCAGGCTCCTGAGGCACTTCAGGGTTTGCGACAGGTTGCGGCCCACCTGGCGCACCGCGATGCGGTCGGCGATGTAGCCGATCAAGCCGCCGGGCGCCTGGTACGACAGCCGGAACGTGACTTTGGTCTTGCCGTCGGTGGCGTCGCGCAACCGGATTCGGCCACGCAGGTTCACGCCGGTGATGCCCACCCAGGCCAGGTCGCGGCGGTCGTCGAATTCGACCACCTCGATCAGGCCGCCGACCGGCACCGACCCGATCTTCCAGTGCACGGTGTAGCGTGCGCCGACGCCGGCCGGTTTGTCGTTCGAGGGCTCCCATCGCTCCAGGCTCGTCATGAACGACGGGTAGCAGTCGGGGTCGCTGACGATCTTCCAGACCGCGTCGCGGTCGGCGTTGATCACGCACCGGCGTTCGACGCGCATCAGCCGATCACCGGGAATCGGCGTTCGGCGGCCAGGCGATCGACACCGCCCTGCAGGCTGGCCATCACCTTGTCGTGCACCGCCTGGTCCTCAAGATCCGAGCCGTCGACCTCGATCGGTTCCTGCACCTCGATGACGATCTTGGTGGGCAGCGGGATGTGCCCGGCCAGGTCGCTGATGTTGATGCCCCACGGTAGCGCCAGCGAGATCGGGATGCTCTTGAGCCGCAACAACTTGTCCGCCATCAGCAGCTTGGCCAGCCACTGCCCGCGATTGAGGAACAGCGCGCTTTCCTGGCCGCCGACGCTGGCGACGGGGACGATCGGCACGCCGGTTTCGCGGGCCAGCCGCACGTAGCCCATGCGCCCGCCGAAGTCGACCTTGTGGCGCTCCCACGACGGGCGGAAGACCTCGTAGTCACCCCCGGGATAAACCAGCAACGCCGCCCCGGACTCCAACGCCAGCCGGGCATTCTCGGGGTTCGCTGCGACGGTGCCGAATTTGCGTAGCCAGCCCAGCGGCGGCGCGGAGACGACGAGGTTGTGGGCGAGCTGATAGAAGGGCCGCTCGACGCCGAAGTAGGAGCAGAACGCGAGCGTGAAGACGAACGTGTCCGGCGGCACGTTGCCGCCGGAGTGGTTGCCGACCAACAGCACCGGTCCCTCCGGCGGGATCCGGTCCAGCCCCCGCACGTCGGCCCGGAAATACAGCGACGCCAGCAGCCAGGTGCCCGGCAGCTGATCGCGGATGTAGTCGGGGTCGCGCTGATCCAGGTCGGCTTTGGGGACCCGCGACACGACCTGTTCGCGGGCCCACTCCAAAACACCTCCAACGCTCGGCATAACCGCGGGTATACCCCGGGGTTACCGCGGGTCAAACGCGGTAGATGCGCGCGGCGTTGTCCCGGGCGATCAGGTCGACAACCCGGATGGCGCCGCTCTCGCTCCACTCCCCCTCGTCGACGAATCCGCGCAGCACTCGGTGAATCCCGTTGCGCCACAAGGCGGCACCGAGGAAGTGCAGTTCCGCCGGGCCGTATCCGTCCGACGAATACAGAATCCTGCGGAACGGCGCCATCTCCAGCAGCCGGGCGATGAACGCCGGGGCGCGCGCTCCCAGATAATTCACGCTCAACCCGCCGTCGAGGTAGACGTTGTTGAAGGCCTGCGCGAGGTACCCCGCCTCGCGCTCGTAGGGATAGCAGTGCAGCAGCACGATCGGCGTATCGCCGGACTGCCGCAAAAAGTCGAGCAGGAAAAGCGGATTGGCCCGGTGCAGGTCGGCGTCGCGGTCGCCGAAGCCGACGTGGAATTGCAGCGGCTTGCCGAGCCGCAGCGCCCGGTGCAGCCCGAAACGCAGCAGGACCCGGTCCCGCAGCCGGGTGCCGCCGTCGTCGCGCCACCGGCCGGCGGCCCGCGCCACCTGCGCGGCCGACGGCTCGCTCAGGTCTCCGTCGAACCCGCCGCGGTAGGCCAGAATCGATTTTGTGCCGACGGCCGTGGCCGCCCGCCGGTGCAGGATCTCCTCGAACGCCGAGGCGTAATCGCCCGGCGCCGCGGCGGCCTGCTCGGCGACCTGCTCGAGGCGCACCACCTCGTGGGCGCGGTTACCGGACCATGCGGCCATCTCGTCCGTGCCGGCGGTGTCTGCGCCGATTCCGGTGTCGACCAGCCAGTCGCTCACCTTGGCGGCGGGCAGGAACAGCCGCGCCAGCTCGGCCTCGCCGAGCTGCCGACGCCGCTCCCAGTAGGCTTGCGGCTCAACGTGTTTGGGTAGGCCCAAGATCGGTGCGCAATGGGCGCGCACGGCGAAACCGAGCTGGGAGTCGAAGCCCGAGTCCACCAGCGGATCGGTGTTGGCCTCGTTGAGGGCGTTCTCGAACCGCCGCTGGTCCCCGGCCGCTAGCCAGCAGCCGTGCGCGTGCTGGTCGATCAGGGCCACCTCGCCGATGTGGTGTGCCAGCGCGGACGAGTCGGGCACCATGGCGGACGCCGTCACAGGCTCCAGGCCATGCGGAACTTGTCCGCCAGTTGCTCCGGGTCGAGGCCGCCGTAGCGCTCGTGCTCGAGGCGGCGGACCGCGACCACCATGTCGACGGCGGCGTCGCCCACGATGCCCCGCAGCAGCTTCGAACCATCAAGGGCGGCAATGGCTTCCGATTGGGACTCGAGCAGCCGCACGATGCCCGCGTCGCGGCGATCCGAGTCCGAGAGCTTCGCCGGGTCCACCGTGATCTCCGGCGGAAGGGACGCCTGGCGCTTGATGCCGTCCAGCGCGAGGCCGAGAATGGCCGCCGAGGCGAGGTAGGGGTTGGCCGACGGATCGACGATCTTGACTTCGACGTTGCCGCCCCGCGGGGTGCCGGGGCCGCCCTTGACGAATCGCACCGCCGCCTCGCGGTTCTCGGTTCCCCAGCACGCGTAGGCTCCGGCCCAGTTGCCGGGCTGCATCCGCAGGCCGGACACGATCGATCCGCACAGGATGCCCTGGGCTTCCGGGAGCCCGCTGATCACCCCCGCGACGGCGCTCTCGCCCGCCGGGGTCATACCCGCGGCGCCCGGGCCGTCGGTGAACAGCGGACCCTCCGCCGTGGTCAGCGAAAAATGCTGGTGCGCACCGGATCCCACGCTGCCGGCGAACGGCGCCGGTGACAGGCTGACGCGCAGCCCGTGGTGGCGGGCGGCGCGCCCGATGATGAGCCGGGTCAGCGCCAGCTGGTCGGCCGCGGCCACCGGCGGCAGCGGCGACAGCGAGATCTCGAACTGGTTGGGCCCGTATTCGGGGTGGAACTGCTCGATCCCGACGCCGGCCGCCGTGGCGGCGGCGTTGACGTCGCGCACGAACGCCTCGTGTTCGAGCACGCCCGCCAGGCCGTACTGCGCCCACAGCACGGCGGGCAGCCGGCCGCCGTCGGGGTCGACGAGGAGGAATTCGATTTCGTGGCCGACCGCCGCCTCGAGCCCGGCTTCGCTGAGGGCGGCCTCGATGCGCCCGAGCGTCCCCCGGCCGCACGCGGCGACGGGGGTGCCGTCCTGCTCGAAGAACGAGGCGGGCGCCCAGGCCAGCCCGTCGCCGATCATCCGCAAGGCCGCCAGGTCCAGGCGCAGGCGCTGGTCGCCGACCACCCCGACGTCGTCGGTGAACGCGATGCCGCTCTGGTCGATGGCGAAGGCATGCCACGACGGGCTGGCGCCGAGCCCGGGGTCAGCGAAGGTGTTGGTCTTGCGGATGGGGACCGTCTTGGCTTGCGTGAGCCCGGCGGCGTTCACGACGGAGCCGATGACCGTGTCGACGCCCTCGGCCTCGAGCTGGGCGATCGCGGCGGCGGCGAGCGGGGTGGCGGTCATGGCTGCCATTGTGGCAACCCGATCAGTTCTGCCGGGTGATCAACTCGGCGACGAACCGGTCGATGAAGGAGTCGAGCGGCTGCTTACCCGCGGGCCGGATGACGAACTTCGTCAGCCCCGCGTCGATGTAGGCGTCGAGCTGCCGGTGCAGCTGCGCCCAGCCCGCCGCGATCAGCGCGGCGGGATCGACTTCCGGTCGGCGGCGGCGGGCCGCGGCGACGAGTTCCGCGGGCAGCTCCCCGTCGCTGACGGCCAGCGAAATGCCGAAATGGTCGGGTTCGATGCGCCGCCCGGCCTGCGCCGCGGCCCGGTCGATCGCCTCGCGCCCGGCGCGCGCCTCGGCCGGCGTGAGGAAACTGCCCAACCAGCCGTCGGCGAGCGCCCCGATGCGACGAAACGCCGCCGGCGCCGAGCCGCCCAGCCAGATGTCCAGCGGCGGCGTCGGCCGCGGGGCGACCGCGGCCCCGCTGACGGTGAAGTAGCGGCCGGCATAGGTGGCCGAGTCGTCGACCAGCGCCGAGCGCAGCACGCGCAGGGACTCGTCGAACACCGCGGCCCGCTCGCCGTCGGGAACGACGAACACCTCGCGCTCGGCCGGGATCGCCGGGCGCAGACCGAAGACCGGCAACACCCGCTTGGGCGCGACGGCCGCCAGCGACGCCAACTGCTTGGCCACCAGCACCGGATGCCGCCCGGGCAGCACGGCCACCGACGTGCCCGCCTTCAACCGGGTCGTCCGGGCCAGCGTGTAGGCCATGCCGACAACCGGGTCGACCGCCGGCGAGTACACCAGCTCGGAAAACCACAGCGAATCCACGCCGCTGCTCTCCAGGTGGTCCACGATGCCGGCCAGCTGATCTGGAGCCGTGTCGGCGCCCAGCCCGACGCCGAAGCGAATCTTCACGGATGTTTAAGTCTTGCAGCGCAATTGGGCGCGCGGCGGGTCAGGCGCGGCTGGGCAGCGTGAGCTTGCAGGACTGGCCGATGTCCAGGGTCCTCAGCATTCGCCCCATGCCGACCCACAGCGCGCACGACATCGCGAGGTCGGCGAGCAGTTCCTCGGAGAAGTGCTCGTTGCACCGGCTCCAGAAGTCTTCGTCGTCGCGCAGCTTGGTGTGCTCGGTGCCGAAGCGGTGCGCGAACTCGGCGGCGAGGCGCTCCTGCTCGCTGTAGCCCGGCCAGGTCCGCCACTCCAGCGCGTGCTCGTACAGCTCTTCGTCGACGCCGGCGGCGGGCCCGTCGGCGTCGCGGGTGTTCATGCACACGGTGCATTCGTTGTCGTGGGCGATGACCGCCCGCGCCAGTTCGCGGGTACGCATGGGCAGCCGGTTTTTGGTGTAGACCGCCTGGCTGAAGTTGGCGATGGCGCCGCCGAGGTCAGGCGACTTCGCGGCCCAGCTGTAAATGTCGTCGTCAGCGAACGTTCCGATTCGGCTCATGGCGAGATGGTACGCCCAACCGCCGGATCCAACGTCCTGATGGCCACCGTGGGGTGCTCGTCATTCCAATCGCGTTGGGCCAGAACTCGATGCGCGACGCGTTCGAGCGCGGCCTGCACCTGTCGCCGGTCGGGCCGGCCCTCGAAGGCGGGCGAGCGATCCAGCTTGTCGACCAGCCAGGCAAGCAGCAGCGACTGCACGTAGTCGACCTGCTGTGCCCCGGCGGGGGTCAGCCACATTTCGTCGCCTTGGCGCTGGACGTAGCCGGCGGCGACCAGGCGCGCGAAGGTGGGCTCCAGCACCTCGAAGGGGATGCGCAAGTAGTCGCCCATGTCGGTGATACGCGCCGCGCCGTACATCTGCCGGTAGCGGTTGATGCGCAGCACGCCCCACAGCCCGGCCACATCGAGGGGGCAGTCGGGTCGCATGGCGATGCTGCGCAGCCGCATGCCGGGCGCCCCCCGCAGCAGCCGGCCGATCGCCGTCTCCAGCATCTCGTCGGGCGACTGGCTCGTGGGCATGGCGAACGCCTCGCCGATGTCGCCGCGGTTGTTGCCGATGCCCCGCAGCGGCACCTCGCGCAGGAACAGCGCCAGCACGAACCCGACCAGTGCGACGGGCACCGCCCAGAGGAACACGCGCGTCAGCGAGTCGGCATAGGCCGACACGATCGGGGCGGCCATCGCGTGTGGCAGCCGATGCAGGGCCTCGGGCGACGCGGCCGCGGCGGCCGGGGCGCGGCTGGCCACCATGGCCGGCCCGATCCGGCTGTGCAGGAAGTTGGTGAACAGCGAACCGAATATCGCCGCGCCGAAGGAACTTCCGATCGTCCGGAAGAAGGTGACCCCCGAGGTGGCCACGCCGAGGTCGTCGAAACTCGAGGTGTTCTGGACGATCAGGACCAGGGTCTGCATGCACATCCCGATCCCCGCGCCCAGGATGACGAGGAACAGCGACTGCACCAGGGCCGAGGTCGACGGGTCCATGCGCGACATCAAAAAGAACGCCACCGCCATCACCGCGGTGCCGGCGACGGGAAAGACCTTATATCTTCCCGTGCGGCCGACCAGGACACCGCTGCCCATCGAGGTGGTCAGCATCCCCACCACCATCGGCAGCGTGCGCAGGCCCGACGTGGTCGCCGAGACGCCGTCGACAAACTGCATGTACGTCGGCAGGAACGTCAGCGCGCCCAGCATCGCGAAACCGACGACGAAGGACAGCACGCAGCACACCGTGAAGACCGGGCTGGCGAACAGCCGCGTCGGCAGAATCGGCGCCGCCGTGCGGCTTTCCACCCAGGCGAAGACGGCCAGCGAGGCGACCGAGGCGGCGAACAGCCCGATGATGGTGGGCGAACCCCACGGGTAGGTGGTACCGCCCCAGCTGGTGGCCAG
Source organism: Mycobacterium paraense (assembly GCF_002101815.1). Lineage (GTDB taxonomy): Bacteria > Actinomycetota > Actinomycetes > Mycobacteriales > Mycobacteriaceae > Mycobacterium > Mycobacterium paraense. Next base: position 291,761 of record NZ_LQPM01000010.1, read on the forward strand.
CGTCAGTCCGGCGGCGCCCAGGCCGACGAACACGATGCCGGTGTAGTCGATCACGGGTTTGGTTCGGTCGGCCAGCGCCGGTATGGCCGCGGCAGCCACGAAGAAGACGACGACCGAAATCGGCACGTTGATCCAGAACGCCCAGCGCCACGTGAAGTGGTCGGTGAAGTAGCCGCCGAGCAGGGGGCCGATCACGGTGGTCACGCCGAACACCGCGCCCATCGCGCCCTGGTAGCGGCCGCGGTCGCGCAGCGGGATCACTTCGCCGATCAGTGCCATGGCGGTGACCATGAGCCCGCCGCCCCCGATGCCCTGCAGCGCGCGCGACGCGACCAGCATGCCCATCGACGTCGACAGCCCGCACAGCACCGACCCGGAGACGAAGAAGATCACCGCCGCCTGGAACACCCTCTTGCGGCCGAAGAGGTCACCGAACTTGCCGACCAGGGCGGTGATGATGGTCGACGCCAGCAGGTAGCTGGTAACCACCCACGACTGGTGGCCCGCCCCGCCCAGGTTGGCGACGATCGTCGGCAGCGCCGTCGCCACGATCGTCTGGTCCAGCGCGGCCATCAGCATGCCGAGCAACACCGCCACGAAGATGAAATTGCGTCGCTGCGGATTGACGGGGATGTCGCCGGTTCCGGGCTCGCCCGATTGGCCCGTCGGAACCGCCGCTGGTGTCGTGCTCGTCATGCCTGCCTTCCCTGGGCGCTCGATGCCTATGAATGCCCAGGGTCAACCGATGGCAACCAAGCGCTGCCTCGGCGGGATCAGCTCGGCGGCCGCGACACGCACTGCGCCGAGTACAGCTCCTCACCCAGCTTTTCCATCAACTCCAGCTGGGTCTCCAGATAGTCGACGTGCTTTTCCTCGTCGGCCACGATCTTTTCCAGGATGTTCGCGCTGGTGCTGTCCTGCTTCTCGCGGCACATGATGATGCCCGGCTTGAGCCGGTCCAGCACCTCGTATTCGATGGCCAGGTCGGCTTCGAACTGCTCGCGCAGCGTCTGGCCGATGCGCAGCGAGAAGAGGCGCTGGTAGTTGGGCAGGCCGTCGAGCAGCAAGATGCGGTCGGTGATTTCCTCCGCGTGCCGCATCTCGTCGAAGGACTCTTCGCGGGTCTTTTCGGCCAGCTCGGTGAAGCCCCAGTTCTCCTGCATCTTGGAATGCAGGAAGTACTGGTTGATCGCGGTGAGCTCGCTGGTCAGCTGCTCGTTGAGCAGGCGCAGAACGTCCGGATCGCCTTGCATGATCGCTCCTACGGTGTGAAAGCCGACATGGGCGGCCGCGGCGATTGGGCTGAAACACCGGGCTCTAGCAGCACTTTGCCATGCGGATTTGGAATCTTCCAGGAAGGTATGGCTGTGCTCAGTGTGTCGCGTGAGTCACTCGCCAAGGGTTAGGCATCGCTAACCTACTTAGGCTAGACTTCACTAACATGCGGCTTGTTCGCTCGGCCTACGTCCGCCCCCGGGGGGTGGGCTGATGTACGTGTGCCTCTGCGTCGGGGCCACCAACCAAACCGTCTGCGACGCCGTCGCGCGGGGCGCCTCGACGTCCAAGGAGGTCGCCGAAGCGTGCGGCGCCGGCGGTGACTGCGGGCGCTGCAGGCGCACGCTGCGCGCGATCATCGCGGCCTCGCGCCAATTCGAGCCCGCTCAGTAGCGTCCGGGCTTTCCGTCAGCGCCGGTTGCTGAAATCGGCCAGGGCCGCGGCATTTGCCTGGGCGCCCATCAGTTCGGCGAAATGGGCGTTCTCTCGCGCACTGGCCGCGGTGATCTCCGGACGTACCGGCTCCATCATGGTGTGCTTGACGGCCATCAGGCTCGAGATCGGCCGCGCCGCAAGGACTTCCGCGTGCCGACGGGCCTCTGACAGCAGCTCGTCCGGCTCGCAGACCCGCCAGACCAGACCCATCCGCAACGCCTCGTCGGCGTCGATCCACTCCGAGGACATCAACAGCCAGGCGGCGTTCTGCCGGCCCACCAGTTGCGGCAGCAGATACGACGAGGCCGCCTCCGGGGCCACTCCCAGGCTGGTGAACGGGCACTTCAGCCGGGCCGCCGACGACATGAACGCCAGGTCGGCGTAGCCGAGGATGGTGGCGCCGATGCCCACCCCCACGCCGTTGACGGCGCAGATCAGCGGCTTGGGAAACGCGCTGAGGGCCTCGATCAGGCCGGGAAATCCGTGCTCGCCCGGCGTGAAGTTCGGGTCGGTGATGCGCGCCTGCATCTCGGCCAAGTCGGTGCCCGCGCTGAAGCCGCGGCCCGCGCCGGTCAGCAGGACGACGGCGACCTCCGGATCCTCGGCGGCGGCCAGCAGCGCCTCGGCCGTCGCGTCATAGAGGGCCTCGTTGAAAGCGTTGAGCGCTTCGGGCCGGTTCAGCGTCAGGGTGCGCACCCGGTTTTTGTCGTCGATCTGCAGCGTCACCGCTGCAGCCTATCGGGTGAGGTTCACCCGTTGCTGTAGACGCGAGTCGGCGCGATCAGCACGACCGCGCGCCGCTCCCTGGCCATCACGCGGTCGTATTCGTCCCAGTCGTCGTGGGTGCCGCCCGCGGCGGTGAACACCTCGCGGAGCAACAGCCGCAACCGGTCGGCGTCGCCCAGCCAGGGCTGCGCGTCGTCCGGACCGGCCAGCTCCGCGCGGCCCTCGACGGTCGCCCACTGCCAGCCGTTCTTGAACGTGACGGCCAGCTGCGGGCGGGCCCGCAGGTTGGCCAGCTTGACCTTGCCGTAGGTGGTGAACCCCAGGGCCGGCTCCCCCGTCGCCGGGTGCGGCAGCAGCCCGACGTTGACCAGCGACGCCTGCACCGTCCCGTCGGCGCGGATCGTGGACACCACCGCCAGACCGCTTTCTCCCTTGGCCAGCGCCACCGCCTCGTCGAGCGTTGTCATCAGCGATCCCTCAATCCCGGAATGGTGTCCTGAACACGTAGCGGCTGGTCGGCACGGTGTCGATGTTGTCGTTGGCGCCGAATGCAGTTGTGCTGGCGACCATCCGGCCGAGCCGGTGCTGCAGGTCGTCGTCGTCGGCGGCACCGAAGAACGCCTTCAGGTCGGTGATCGCCTCCTCGGGGAACAACTCCTCGACGATGCCCGCGATTCCCGGCGCGTCCGGGGTGAGGGCGCGTACCACAAAGTTCTGGGTGTAGCCGAACGTCGACTGGGTTTCGATGGCTACCGAGGTGTGGTCACCCTGCCATCGGGCCAGCCACGTCGCCTGGTCCAGATGATCGGGCCGGCGCAGCAACGCGATGTTGGCCAGACCCGTTGTCCGACAACCGGGTTCGGTCGGCGGCGCGGCAAGCGGAACGGACTCGGTCACCAGGTAGGCGGCAAGCTGCTCGCATTCCTGGCCGAGGAATTTCAACGCCGCCTGCATCTGGTCGCCATAGCATTGCTGGGTCCACATGCTGACCACCGCGGCCACCGGCGGGTCCAGGGTCGTCAGCGTCATCAGCGAGTGACGCACCGCGCTGTCCCGAACGTTCACCTGCAGCCCGAACAGGCCCAGTTCCGTCAGCGCGTCGGCGACGTGACCCCGTTGCCGGGCACACCACTCGTCGTCCGCCTCTGGGCGCATCAGGACCGCGATCACCTTTTCCATGCGCCGAACTTACCGCCGGGCCTTGACTATTTGACGGGCCGCACCTGGTGTTCCCGGCTGATCAGTGCGCCGATCGTCGCGGCCAGCTGCCGGTAGGAGTCGTCGCGGCCGCTCGAGGAGCGAAACACCAGGCCGATCCGCCGTCCCGGGCGCGGGGTAGCGAACTGCGCGAGCCCGAGGCGGCTTCTGGCGGCCTCGACGGGGACCGCGCTCTGCGGAATGAGGGTGACGCCCAGCCCGCCCGTCACGCACTGCACCGCGGTCGCCAGCGACGCCGCGCGGGTGTTGGCGAGTTCCGCCCGAACGCCGGCCTTCTGGCAGACGTCCAGCGCCTGGTCGCGCAGGCAGTGCCCTTCGTCCAGCAGCAGCAGCGGCAGTTCGGCCAGCGCGGCCGCCGGCACCCGGCGTTTGCCCGACAGCGGGTGGTCGGGCGGCAGCGCGAGCACGAAATCCTCGTCGTAAATCGGGACCGCGGTCATCCCGACGGCCGGCGGGCCCGAGGCCGGCAAGGCGATGAGGGCGGCGTCCAGCGCGCCCTCGCGCAGCAGCCGCAGCAGCCGCTCGGTTTGGTCCTCGATGACCCGCAGGGTCAGCGACGGCAGTCGCTCGGCCAGGCCGGCCAGCACCGTCGGCAGCACGTAGGGCGCCACCGTGGGTATCAGTCCCAGCCGCGCGCCGGCCCGCAGCGGATCGGATGCGCCCGCGGCGGCGGCGGTGAACGCGTCGACGGCCTCGACCACGGCCAGCGCATGCGGCAGCAGCTGCGAGCCCTCCGCCGTCAAGAAGACACGCCGTGTCGACCTTTCGAACAGCTGCGAGCCGAGGCCGGCCTCCAGCGCCGCCAGCGCCTGCGACAGCGTCGACTGGCTTACGCCGAGAGTTGTTGCGGCGCTGCTGAAATGCTGCTTTTCGGCCACCGCGACGAACGCACGAAGCCCGGCGACGGTCGGCTGATAGCTCTTATCGGACATGGCTATAAGTATAGTGTGATATATCACCTTTACTTCAAACAACGTGGGCGGCATCATGGTGGCAGACAGCTAATCTTGAGTGATTCCAAAAAAGGAGTGATATGTCCCTGCTGACGATCGGCGACCAGTTCCCCGCCTACGAGCTCACCGCCCTGATCGGTGGCGATCTGTCCAAGGTCGACGCCAAGCAGCCCGGCGATTACTTCACGACCATCACCAACGAGGACCACCCCGGTAAGTGGCGCGTGATCTTCTTCTGGCCCAAGGACTTTACCTTCGTGTGCCCGACGGAGATCGCGGCGTTCGGCAAGCTCAACGACGAATTCGCCGACCGCGACGCGCAGATCCTCGGCGTCTCGATCGACAGCGAGTTCGTGCACTTCCAGTGGCGCGCCCAGCACGAGGACCTGAAGAACCTGCCGTTCCCGATGCTCTCGGACATCAAGCGGGAGCTCGCCCTGGCGACGGGCGTGCTCAATGACGAGGGCGTTGCGGACCGGGTGACCTTCCTGGTCGATCCGAACAACGAAATCCAATTCGTCTCGGCGACCGCCGGATCCGTGGGGCGTAATGTCGACGAGGTGCTGCGCGTCCTCGACGCGCTGCAGTCGGATGAGCTGTGCGCCTGCAACTGGCGCAAGGGCGACCCGACGATCGACGCCGGCGAGCTGCTCAAGGCTTCGGCCTAGGAGGGGGACATGAGCGTAGAAAACCTCAAGGCCGCGCTGCCGGAATACGCCAAGGACCTCAAGCTCAACCTGGGCTCGATCACCCGCAGCACGGAGCTGAACGACGAGCAGCTCTGGGGCACCCTGCTGGCGAGCGCCGCGGCCACGCGGAATGCCCAGGTGCTGGCCGACATTGGCGCCGAGTCGGCCGACTACCTGTCGGCCGAGGCCTACCAGGCGGCACTGGGCGCGGCATCCATCATGGCCATGAACAACGTGTTCTACCGTGGCCGTGGCTTCCTCGACGGCTCCTACGACGACCTGCGGGCCGGGTTGCGGATGAACATCATCGCCAATCCGGGCGTGGCGAAGGCGAATTTCGAGCTGTGGTGCTTCGCGGTGTCGTCGATCAACGGATGCCCGGACTGCGTGACGGCGCACGAGCGCACGCTGCGCGAGGCGGGGGTGAGCCGGGAGACGATCAACGAGGCGCTCAAGACCGCGGCCATCGTTGCCGGTGTGGCCCAGGCGATCGTGACCACCCAGACCCCGGCCGCCGTCGGCTGATCGCAGTGACGGCGCCGGCCTGGGTAGAACACGCCATCTGGTGGCAGGTCTATCCCCTGGGGTTCGTCGGCGCATTTCCATCGTCGGAGCCGCCGCGGCCGGATCAACACCGGCTGCGGCGGCTCGCCGATTGGTTCGACCACGCCATCGCGCTGGGGGCTTCCGGGATCGCCCTGGGGCCGATCTTCGCCTCGCGCACCCACGGCTACGACACCACTGACCACTACCGCATCGACCCGCGGCTGGGGGACGACGCCGACTTCGATTACCTGGTGGCCGAGGCCCACCGCCGCGGCCTGCGCGTGCTGCTCGACGGTGTGTTCAACCACGTCGGCGTGGATTTCGCCCGCTACCGCGAGGCGGCGCCCGACTGGTTCAGCGGAGACACGTTCGAGGGCCACGCGGAGCTCGTCACCCTCAACCACGACAACCCCGAGGTCATCGACTACACCGTGGACGTGATGGCGCACTGGCTCGGGCGTGGCGCCGACGGCTGGCGCCTGGACGCGGCCTACATTGTGCCGCAGCAATTCTGGGCCGCGACACTGCCGAGGGTGCGCGAGCGATTCCGGGATGCCTGGTTCGTCGGCGAGCTCATTCATGGTGACTACGCCGAGGTCGTCGAGGCGGCGACCTTCGACTCGGCCACCCAATACGAGCTGTGGAAGGCGACCTGGAGCGGCCTCAACGACGGCAACTTCTTCGAGCTGGACTGGGCGCTGCAGCGGCACAACGCGTTGCTGGACAGCTTCGCCCCCATGACTTTCGTCGGCAACCACGACGTCACCCGCATCGCCAGCCGGCTGGAGCGGCCCGAACACGTGGCCCACGCGCTGGTGATCCTGCTGACCGTGGGCGGGGTGCCCAGCGTGTACGCCGGCGACGAGCTCGGGTTCCGCGGGGTCAAGGAGGAGCGGTACGGCGGCGACGACGCGGTACGCCCCGAGTTCGGCTCTCCCCCACTGGAACTGGATGCGTTCGGCACACAGATGTGGGCGCTGCACCAGTTCCTGGTCGGCCTGCGCCGCCGCCACCCGTGGCTGCATGCGGCGTCGACCACCACGGTGCGGCTGCAAAATCGCCATTACGTCTACGAGACCCGCAACGGAGACGACGCGCTGCTGGTCGCGCTCAACATCGACGACGAGCCGCTGCGCCTGGCGCTCTCGGAGTGCGGCGCGGCGCGCGGGGAAGTTCTCGGCGGATCGGCGGCCCCGCCGCAGGAGGTCGTGGATACCGTCGTCGTCGAGCCGCATGGCTGGCGGATCCTGCGTCCCGTCTAGGCGCCGCCGACCCCGTCCGCCACATCCCCCACATCCGCATCTACTCGGGGGCGGCACCCTTTGTGCCCGCCTCGTAGCGACAAACCGATTGCACCCGTTGGCTTGTCGCTGTGGCAGATAGGTTTGCCGAGCGAACTACGAACCCGTCAGCCGCTGCAGCGTCAGCTGGTCCTGCCGGCCGCCGTAGTACTTGTCGAGCAGCGCGAGGAAATCCTCGTTGTCATCGGCGGCGCGGGCGAACAGCGTCATCGACGAACGCAGCTTGAGATCGTCGGGGGAACCGAAGATGTCTGCCGCCGAACGGCCGTCGACGTCGTTGACCAGCCGGGTGCACTCGCGCAGCCGGGGCCCGAGCACCTCGTGGGCCAGGTAGGCGCGGGCTTCCTCGAGTGAGGAAATGCCGTAGTGGACGGCCGTCGGGCTGCTGCCCAGCCCGCGAAGTTGGGGAAACACGAACCACATCCAGTGGCTGCGTTTTCGCCCGGCGCGCAACTCCTCGACCACGTCGCGGTAGACCGGGGCCTGCGCATCGACGAAACGCTTCAGGTCGAAGGGATCGCTCGCCATGCGACTACGGTTGCACACATGGTCGTGAAACGACGAGTGCCCAAAGCGCGTGACCTTGCGCCGCTGCTCCAGTTCAAACGGCCGCAGTTCAACGCGACCAGGCGCCGCCTCGACGCCGCGTTCACCATCGAAGACCTGCGGCGCATCGCCAAGCGACGCACCCCCAAGGCGGCGTTCGACTACACCGACGGGGCCGCCGAGGACGAGCTGTCCATCCGGCGGGCCCGACAGGCCTTCCGCGACATCGAGTTTCACCCGACGATCCTGCGCGACGTCTCCAACGTGACCGCCGGATGGGACGTCCTGGGCCAGCCGGTCGTCTTGCCCTTCGGGATCGCCCCGACGGGGTTCACCCGGTTGATGCACACCGAGGGCGAGATCGCCGGTGCGGGCGCGGCGGCCAGGGCCGGTATCCCGTTCTCGCTGTCCACCCTGGGCACCACCGCCATCGAAGACCTGGTCACCGCTGTCCCCCAGGGTCGCAAGTGGTTTCAGCTGTACATGTGGCGCGACCGCGAGCGGTCGATGGCGCTGGTGCAGCGCGCCGCCCACGCCGGCTTCGACACGCTGCTGGCCACCGTCGACGTCCCGGTCGCCGGCGCGCGCCTGCGCGACAACCGCAACGGGATGACCATCCCGCCGACGCTCACCCTGCGCACCGTCCTGGACGCGGTGCCCCACCCGAAGTGGTGGTTCGACCTGTTGACCACCGAGCCGCTGGCATTCGCGTCGCTGGATCGCTGGTCGGGCACCGTCGGCGAGTACCTCAGCACGATGTTCGACCCGAGCCTCACCTTCGATGACCTGGAATGGATCAAGGCGCAATGGCCCGGCAAGCTGGTGGTCAAGGGGATCCAGACGCTCGACGACGCCCGCGCCGTCGTCGACCGCGGCGTGGACGGCATCGTGCTGTCCAATCACGGTGGGCGCCAATTGGATCGGGCGCCCGTGCCGTTTCACCTGTTGCCCGTGGTCGCCCGCGAGCTGGGCAAACACACCGAGATCCTGGTGGACACCGGCATCATGTCCGGCGCCGACATCGTCGCGGCGATCGCCCTGGGCGCCCGGTGCACCCTGATCGGCCGGGCCTACCTCTACGGGCTGATGGCCGGCGGTGAGGCGGGCGTGACACGCGCGATCGAAATCCTGCAGGGCGGCGTGCTGCGGACGATGGGCCTGCTCGGCGTGACGTGCCTCGAGGAGCTCTCCCCCAAGCACGTGACGCAGCTGCGGCGGCTGGGGCCGATTTCGCCCGGAGCGTGACGCTGGCGCGTCGGGAACAAATCCACCTGGGGCTGGGTTAAGCGCATCAGACTCAACTTTTGGAGGATTGATGGCTGGAGCCAAATCAGTGCCCGTGTTGTTCACCGGCACGATCGTGTTGCCCGGAATGGTGGTGCCGATCGAGCTGGACGATGCCGCGCGCGCGGCGATCGACGCCGCGCAGGCCAGCGAATCCGGGGAGCTGCTGATCGCACCCCGGCTTGACGACCGGTACGCGACGCACGGCGTGATCGCAAAGATCCTGCAGGTCGGGCGGATCGCCGGCGGTGGCACGGCCGCCGTCGTGCGCGGTGAGCGCCGGGCCCACATCGGGGCGGGCGCATCCGGGCCCGGGGCGGCGCTGTGGGTCGAGGTGACGGAGGTGCCCCAGATCCCGGCCACGGACGAGGTCAAGGCCCTGGCGGCCGAGTACAAGAAGCTGCTGCTGGCGATGCTGCAACGGCGCGAGGCCTGGCAGATCGTCGATTACGTCAACAGCCTGACCGATCCGTCGGCGCTGGCCGACACGTCGGGGTACGCGTCGTACCTGACCGATGTGCAAAAGCGAGAGCTGCTGGAGACCGTTGATGTGGGCAGTCGCCTCCGCATCCTGATCGACTGGACCAGCTCGCATCTGGCGGAGGTCGAGGTCAACGACAAGATCGCCGAGGACGTGCGGGAGGGCATGGAAAAGACGCAGAAGGAGTTCCTGCTGCGCCAGCAACTGGCCGCCATCCGCAAGGAGCTGGGCGAGGGCGAGCCCGACGGATCCGATGACTACCGGGCCCGCGTCGAGCAGGCCGACCTGCCCGAGAAGGTGCGGGAGGCCGCGCTGCGCGAGGTCGGCAAGCTGGAACGCGCCAGCGACCAGAGCCCCGAATCCGGGTGGATTCGGACCTGGCTGGACACCGTGCTCGATTTGCCCTGGAACGTGCGGACCGAGGATTCGACGGACCTGAAGGCGGCGCGGGGCATCCTGGACGCCGACCACCACGGGTTGGACGACGTCAAGGACCGCATCGTCGAATACCTGGCGGTGCGGACGCGCCGCGCACAGCGCGGGCTGCAGGTGGTCGGCGGGCGGGGTTCCGGCGCCGTGATGGTGTTGGCCGGTCCTCCCGGTGTCGGCAAGACGTCGCTGGGTGAGAGCGTGGCCCGGGCGCTGGGCCGCAAGTTCGTCCGCGTCGCCCTGGGCGGCGTGCGCGACGAGGCCGAGATCCGCGGCCACCGACGCACCTACGTGGGCGCGCTGCCGGGCCGGATCGTGCGCGCGATCGGCGAGGCGGGATCGATGAATCCCGTTGTGCTGCTGGACGAGATCGACAAGGTCGGGTCCGACTACCGCGGCGACCCGAGCGCGGCGCTGCTCGAGGTGCTCGACCCGGCGCAGAACCACACGTTCCGCGACCACTACCTGGATCTGGACCTGGACCTGTCCGACGTGGTGTTCCTGGCCACCGCCAACGTGATCGAGAACATCCCGTCGGCGCTGCTGGACCGCATGGAGCTGGTGCAGATCGACGGCTACACCGAGGACGACAAGGTCGCCATCGCCCGCGACTACCTGCTGCCCCGGCAGCGGGAGCGGGCGGCGCTGAACGACGACGAGGTCACCGTCACCGATGCCGCGCTGCGCAAGATCGCGGCGGATTACACCCGCGAGCCGGGGGTTCGGCAGTTCGAACGGCTGCTGGCCAAGGCGTTGCGCAAGGTGACGACCAAGCTGGCCGAGGAGAGTGCGCCGGTGACCGTCGACGAGCCCGACCTGGTCGGGTACCTGGGCCGGCCGCGGTTCACGCCGGAGTCGGCGGAACGCACGGCGGTGCCCGGTGTGGCGACCGGCCTGGCCGTCACCGGCCTGGGCGGCGACGTGCTCTACATCGAGGCGGGCGCCACCGACGGCGAGCCGGGCTTGCAATTGACCGGTCAGTTGGGTGACGTGATGAAGGAGTCGGCGCAGATCGCCCTGTCCTACGTGCGCTCGCACGCCGCCGAGCTGGGCGTAGACCCCAAGGCGTTGGACCGGCGCATCCACGTGCACGTGCCCGCCGGCGCGGTGCCCAAGGACGGCCCGTCGGCCGGTGTGACGATGGTCACGGCGCTGGTGTCGATGGCCACCGGACGTCAGGTGCGCTCCGACGTCGGCATGACCGGCGAGGTCACGCTGAACGGCCGGGTGCTGCCCATCGGCGGGGTGAAGCAGAAGTTGCTGGCGGCCCAACGCGCCGGTCTGTCAACGGTTTTCATCCCGTCGCGCAACGAGCCCGATTTGGACGACGTTCCCGCCGAGGTGCTCGACGCGCTGGACGTCAAGCCGATGACCGACGTCGCCGAGATCGTGGCGCAGGCGCTGGTGTCTGCAGAGAACACAGCCCACACCGGTGAGGCGGCGGCCTAAAAGCCTGCCAATCGCGTGCAGGGTGTCGTAAAGATTGCTGCCAATTAATCGGGACGAAGGCGTTTTCGGTTCGGGCGACCCGGGTAGCCGCAAGGACGGGGGGTCATCCCCTGTCCCTCGGCCCAAACCCGGAGCCTGGGGAAACAACTGAACAACACCGTCGATGCTGTTGCGCTGCGTGCGTCGCAGCCAGGCTGGACAAGGAGTTCACATGCACCTCAACAAGATCACCGCGACCGCCGCGATGGCGGGCGGCCTCGGGGCCGCGGCACTGGGGATCGGCGCCGGTTTGGCGCAAGCCGATCCCGGCCCGAACGTGCCTGGCCCGGGTCCGAACGTGCCCGGTCCGAACGTGCCCGGTCCCAACATGCCGGGGCAGGGTCCGGCGCAGGGCCCGTACGTCCCTGGGCAGCCGATTTGTAACGGCGGACCCGGCGTCAACTGCAACGGGCCGGGCTCCCCGCTTCCTCCGGGGCAGAACGGCGCGCCGCCGCCGGGGCACTACAACGACCCGGGCAGCTACGGGCTTCCCGCCACGTGGGTGCCGCCAGTCGGTGACCCCGACGGGACCCAACTTCCGGTCGTCTACAACCCGGATCTGGGCCAGTGGGGCGTTAACACGTCGACCGGTTTCCAGGCCTACACGCCCGCCGGTGGGGCCAACGGCCAGGTGAACGGCGGCGTCGGCACGCCCGGAGCCCCCCGTTAAAGCCGGTACCTAAAAGCCGGAATGTGGCAGCCGCCCCCGAAAGGGGGCGGCTGTTGCTGTTGCGGGTGACATTCGTCGCGGGTTCGGCGTTGAATAGAGCCGTGAGCGTGAAACGCCAAGTGGTTCATCGTGTTCAACGGCTGCTGGTCAACCCGGTCGGCCGCAAGATGCCCGGAGTGATCCTGGAAACTACCGGCCGCAAGAGCGGGCGGCCGCGACGAACCGCCGTCGGCGGGCGCGTCGTCGACAATCAGTTCTGGATGGTCTCCGAACACGGCGAGCATTCGGACTATGTCCACAACATCAAGGCGAATCCCGCCGTTCGGGTGCGCGTCAACGGCCAGTGGCGCAGCGGAACCGCCCATTTGCTGCCCGACGACGACCCGCTGCGCCGGCTGGGAAACCTCCCGCGGCTCAACAGCGCGGTGGTGCGGCTGATGGGCAGCGATTTGCTGACCATCCGGGTCGACCTGGACTGAGATGGCCTACGACGAAGACCTGGCCAACCGGATCCGCGAGCTCCTCGGCCCCGAGCGGGGCGTCGAGGAGAAGCGCATGTTCGGCGGCCTGGCGTTCCTGATCAACGGCAACATGTCGGTGGCGGCCAGCGGCCAGGGCGGCCTGCTGGTGCGGGTGCCGCCGGAGGACACCGACAAGCTGCTGGCGCGCGACCACGTCGGCCCCATGGTGATGGCCGGCCGGGAGGCCCGCGGCTGGATACGCGTCGACGCCGGCGGGCTGCGCACCAAACGCCTGCTGCAGGGCTGGGTCGCCCGGGGCGTCGGGTACGCCCGCAGCCTGCCCGCGAAATGACGTCGATCGGTTAGCTCCACTGCGGCCCGGGTAAGCGGTGCGGTATGGACGAGCGGGAGCAACTGGTGCGGCGGCTGCTCAAGGTCGCCGGGACGACCTACGCGGCCGAGGCCGGCATCAAGGTCAGCGACAAGCCGATGCCGCTGTTCCAATTGCTGGTGCTGTGCATGTTGGCCAGTAAGCCGATCGATGCCGCCATCGCCATGCGCGCCGCCCACGAACTGTTCAAGGCGGGGCTGCGCACCCCGAAAGCCGTGCTGGCGTCCGACCGGCAGACGATGATCGGCGCGTTCGGCCGCGCCCACTACGTGCGCTACGACGAAAGCTCGGCCACCCGCCTGACCGACATGGCCGAGCTCGTGCGCGACGACTATGCCGGCGACCTGCGCGGCATCGCCGAACGCAGCGGGCACGACGTGGCCGCGGCGAAACGGATGCTCAAGGCATTCAAGGGAATTGGGGACACCGGCGCGGACATCTACCTGCGCGAGGTGCAGGACGTCTGGACCTGGGTGCGGCCGCACTTCGACGACCGCGCGGTCGCGGCCGCGAAGCAACTCGGCCTGCCCACGCAGCCGGCGAGGCTGGGGGCCCTGGCGCCGCGCGCCAATGCGCGGCTGGCGGCCGCGCTGGTGCGGGCAGCGCTCGACGACGACGTGCGCAGGCGGGTGGCCGCTTGACCGTACGGATCGGCACATCGGGATGGTCCTACAACCACTGGGTGGATGTGCTCTATCCGCCCGGCCTGCCGTCCGCGCGCCGGTTGGCGCGCTACATCGAGGTTTTCGACACCGTCGAACTGAACGCCAGTTTCTATCGGTGGCCCAAGGAATCGACGTTCGCCGGCTGGCGCGGCCAGCTTCCCGACGGGTTCAAGATGTCCGTCAAGGCGCACCGGGGGCTGACGCACTACCGTCGGCTCTCCTCCCCCGAGCCCTGGATCGAGCGATTCGAACGCTGCTGGCAGCTGCTGGGCGATCGCCATGGGGTGCTGCTGGTGCAGTTGCACCCCGAGCAACAGCGCGACGATGCGCGCCTGGACGCCTTCCTGGCGCTCGTGCCGGATTCGATCCGGGTGGCCGTGGAATTGCGGCACCCGTCCTGGAACGACCCGGCCGTCTATGAGTTGCTGGAACGGCGGCGCGCGGCGTACGTGGTGATGAGCGGGGCGGGGCTGGCCTGCGTGCCGCGGGCCACCACCGACCTGGTGTATGTCCGGATGCACGGCCCGGATCAGGACGCGATCTATGCCGGCTGCTACTCCGAGGATCACCTGCAGCAGTGGGCCGATCGGATCACCGAATGGGACGGCGACGGCAAGGACGTGTGGATGTACTTCAACAACGACCTCGGCGGCCACGCCGTGCGCAACGCGCTGTATTTGCGCGGTCTGTTGGGCTGATCCGGGTCAGGCGCCACCGACCGGATCGACGGGGGTCCACGCCCCGTCGATGACGTCGGGCGGTCGCTGCGCCTGCAGGCGGTCCCGCTCGGCGCGTCGGCGCTTGATCCGCAACCTGGCGTCGGCCGGCATGGTGACCAGTTCGTCACAGGTCAGGTAGTAGACATCGTCGACGGCGTCGAACAGATCCGCCGCGACCCTGCGAGACCCCAACTCCCGCAAGGTCATCCGCAGCTCGTGGGTGAACCGGATGGTGCTGTCGAGGGCCAACTCCCGCGACTCGCGCGCGTTGGCGGCCATCCGGCGGGCAAGCGTCCTCGGCGAGCCCGGGTCAACGGGCGCGGCGCCGGTGGCTGCGGCTTCGGCGGCCTCGGCCACCTCGGCGGCCGCCACGAGCAACATCGCCGGATTGTCGCTGAACACCCGGCCGGCCAGCTCGGCCTCACCGGGCCCGCGGTGCCCTATCCGCGCCACCGCGCCATCCAGAGCGCCGGCGGCGCCGGGCGACAGCGCGCGGATGCTGCCGACGTTCCCCTCGGCGGCCAGCGCCCGCAACGGCGGGTCGCCGCGCAACGCCGCCGCCAGCTCGGCGGTTTCGGCCGCGACGCGGGTGCTTTCCACGATCATGCCGATTCCCGAGATCCTGGACGCGGCCCGGCTGTGGTCCAGGGCCGCGGCGGTGACTCCGGAGTCGATCAGCCACAGCGCCGTGAGGATCCAGCCCTGGTGGATGCGATCCCGTAGCAGCCGCACCCGGACCTCCAGCGCCGCGTCGGGCAGCGCCGCCAGCTGCGCGGGGTCGAGGTGTTCCACCGCGGCGGCCGCGCTGTAGGCCCGGGTATCGGGCTTGAGCCGGCGCATCAGGGCCAGCGACCGCGCGGCGACCACGGCCTTGGCCATCGACCCGAGCGCTCCCTCGGCCAGCTTCGGCTCGCCGAACGGCAGGACGTCGCCCACCTGCGGCTGGTCGACGAGGGCGTGACGGGCGACGGCGTCCTGGTCCCAGCCGGGCAGCTGCGCGGCGGCCACCACGTTGGCCGACACGCCGACGTAGGCGCGGTGGCCGAAGACCGCGATGGCCCTGCTGCCCCACTCGTCGTCGACGACGCCGCCCAGGGCGAGTACGTGGCCCATGACTCGGCTGGCCGTGCGCAGACCGCTGAGCTGGACGTCGAGCGTCATCGGGGTCAGCGGCCCGGGCAGCGCCTCGGCGAGCCGGGCCGCGCTGAACACGGGGAACCGCGGATCGATCCGGTCGTCGAACTCCCCCTCCATGCCGTCGGGGGCGGCGCTGCGCAGGTCGTCGGACGGCCGGGGGCGCGGTAACACCTCCACCGGGAGGGCCAGCTGGCGGTCGTGGCTGACGGCACCCGCGGCCTGCAGCCGGCGACCGACGAGCCCGCGTGCGGTGTCGGCGATCGCGTCGAGCGCGTGCCAACCGAACTCGAAACCCCAATCCTCTTGCACCGCAGCGATATCCAATGCGGGGGTCAACTGCGGCCAGCTGGGGACCCGATTCAGCCGCGCCCGGGGATCAACGGACCGCAGCAGCCGCCACGCGGTGACCACGTTGGTGGTGTCCGGGGTGGCCAGATCCACCACGCCGGTGCGGTCGGTGTTCACCGACGAGACGAGGAAGCGCACCAGGTCGTCGAGGTGCAGGACCCGGATCGGCTGGTTGGAGACCTTCGCGCGCAGCAGCGTGGCCACCGTGCGGCACACCATCCAGTCGAGCTGTCGGCCGACCGGCGGGGCGATGCGGACGACCAGGCTGGGCGCCCAGCTGGTGGAGACCAGCTCCTCGGCCGGCCGGTACAGCTCGGGCCTGCCCGCGGCCTGGGAGACGAACAGCAGCCGGGCACCCGCGCGGGCGGCGGCATCGGTGACGTGCGCGACACCGTCGATGCCCGCGCTGCCGGGTGCGCTGGCGTCGATCGAGGCCAGGTGGACCACCGCGTCGGCCTCGTCGGCCAGGTCTTGCAGGACGGGATGGCGCAGCGGCGCGCAAACGAACTCGACGCCGGGATCCAGATAGGGATGGGGACGCTCAGCAATCCCGGTGACCGTGTGCCCAGCAGCCAACAACTGCCGTGCGACCAGCCGCCCGACTGCGCCGGTGGCGTCGGTAACCAGGATCTGCACCTGGGTCCACCTCCCCCAACGTCCAGTCTCGACAATAGGCAAGTCACTAGCACTTACGCGAGCGTTACCCCGGTAGCAGCGCGATGGCCTGCGCTGATGTTCCCGGTCGGCTACCGCAGCGTCGCGGCGCCGTCCGCGCTGACGGCAACTTTGGCGCCACCGATATCTTCCCGCACGGTCGCTTCGGCGGCAGCGGGGTCGGCGATGACGGCCAGGGTGCGCGACCCGTCGGGCGTGCGCACCGAGACGAAGGCCTTCTCGGGCTTTCCGTCGCGGTCGAACGGTGTCGTCCACGCTTCGACGGTCCCGACGCCCTCCCACTCGACCAGGCCGTCGCGGGTGGGCTCGCGGTCGACCGCCGGTTGGGCGTCCTCCCAAAGGAATTGGGCCGGCGGCTCGGTGCCGTAGATGCCGAAGCTGTGTTTGGTCAGGTAGCCGCCGTTCGCGGTGATCAGGGCGCGGCGTCCGGGGTTGGCCACCAGCAACTCGGCCACGGTGGCGATGGAATGCATCACGTAGTTGCTCCACGGCCCGCCGGCGAACGTCAGCCCGCCGGTCACGGTGAGCGGGCGGGCGGGGTCGTCGGCGCTCAGTCCGAGCTCGGCGGCCGCGACTTGGACCGCGGACGGGAAGCAGGAGTACAGGTCGACGTAGTCGACGTCGTCGACGCCCAGCCCGGCCAGCTCGAGCGCCCGCGCGCCGGCGATCCGGATGGCCGCCGAGCGGTGCAGCTCGTCGCGCTCGGCGATGGCCGGGGTGTCGTGGGCGTCGGTGCCGGCGTGCGGGAAAACCCACCGCTCGGCGGGGACGTGCAGGCGCTCTGCCTGCTCGACCGAGGTCAAGATCAGCGCGGCGCCCTGGTCGACCATGTTGTTGGAGTTCATCAGCTTCGTGTAGGGCCAGCTGATCATCCGGTTCTGCGGTCCGGGCCGCCGGATTTCCTCGGCGGTCACCGGTTTGCGGATCCACGCGTGCGGGTTATCGACCGCGACGGCGTTGAACCGCGCCCACAGCTCGGCGATGCGCTCGAGATGGTGCTCGACCGACTCGCCGTTGGCGATGCGCAGCGCCTGTTCGAACAGCGGGTAGACGTAGGCCGGCCGGTCGAGCCCGATCCTGATCTCCGCGTCGCCGGCCATCGGGACGTCGTCGCCGCTGACCGGGGCCATCGGCACCGACTCGTCCTGCAGGGTCCACTCGAGTCTGCCGCCCCGGGCCCGCAGCCCCCGGCGGGTGCGCCAGGTTTCGGCGCCGGCCAGCAGCACGACGCCGGCCCGGCCCCGCTGGATGTCCAGGCACGCCTGGTTGACCAGCGACTGCGGCACGTTGCCGCCGACGGGGCTGTACAGGGTGGTGACGTCCTTGGCGCCGATCCGCTGGGCGAGCAGCAGACCTGGGTCGCGGTAGTGCGCCGAGAGCACGTTCACCACGCGGATGGAATCCACCGCCCCGAGCAGCCGGGCGTCCGCCGCTTCGCGGGCGGCGGCGGCCATCAGGTCGACCGGTTCGACCGACCGCGTAGCCGGGTCGATGTCGCCCCGGTGATTGACCTGGCCGTAGCCGATCAGCACCGGGGTTTTGGGGTCGACGGTCATGCGACTGAACCTATCGGACGTCCGGTGTGCGGCTGGCCGCACACCGAGGCGCGAGCGTGCGGCCAGCCGCACACTCGGTGATAAGGAGGCGCTAGGCGGTGCCCGGGGTCGTCGCGAACAGCACGCCCTCGTCGATCAGGCGCTCGGTCTCATCGGCGCTCATGCGGAGCACGTCCCGGCAGATGGCCCGGGTGTCCTGACCGGGCAGCGGCGCCGGGCGTTGCGGCGCGGGCGGAATGTGCTGAAACGGCGCCGGGCCCGTCTCCGCCGGCAGTGGCCGCTCGACGAGCGGATGAACCATCTCGCTGAACAGCTTTCGCTCGATCAGTTGCGGGTCCTCCAGGATGTCGGGCGGGCGGTTCATCGGCCCGGTGGCCACCCCGGCCGCCTGCAGCAGTTCGGCGACGCGCACCGGGGTGCGGGTGCGGGTCAGCGCTGACATCAGCTCTACCAGCTCGCGGCGGTTGGCCAGTCGCGACTCGGCGGTGGCGAAACGCGGGTCGTCCGCCCACTGTCGGTGATCGAAAAGGTCTGCCACGCAGCGCCATTCGTCGTCCGAGCCGATCGAGATGACGCACCATTCGTCGTCGCCCGCGCAGGGGCACACCGCGTGCAGGGTGGTGTCGTCGCGCAGCGGGCCGATGCCCGCCGCGCGCGCGGCCTCCGCGACGTAGAGCGTGTCGAGCTGATTGACCACGACCTCGGCCTGCGAGATGTGCACGTCGGCCCCATGCCCGGTCCGATTGCGGTGGATCAGCGCGGCCAGCGCCGCGATCGCGGTCACCCGCCCGACCACATGGTCGGGGAAGATCGTCGTCGCGTCGTAGAAGGAATGCCGCCCGCCGTCGGCGCCCTCGTCCGGATGGTCGGACGTCCACAGCCGGGTGACGCCGGTGGCGGCGCGGACGAGCGGGCCGTAGCCCAGCCGGGCGCTCCACGGCCCGGTGTCGCCGAACGCGCTGCTGCCGGCGAGCACGATCCGCGGGTTGAGCCGGCGCAGCGTGTCGTACGGAAAACCCAGGGCGGCAAGGGTTCCCGGCTTGAAGTTGGCGAATACCGCGTCGGCCTCCGCGACCAGCCGGCCGAAGACGTCCTTGCCCCGCTCGCTGCGCAGGTCCAGTCCGAGGCCGAGCTGATTGCGGTGAGTCCACGCGAACGACTCGCTCATGGCGTCGCCGGCGCGGGCCTGCCGCAGCCCGTCCGGGTAATCGGCGCTTTCGACCTTGATGACCTCGGCGCCCAGATCGCCGAACAGCCGGCCCAGCTCGCCGCCGGCGACGATGATGCCCAGGTCGAGAATCCGCAGCCCCGCCAACGGCTGCTCGCCGACCCTGCCCGACGGGGCCGGCACCACCACCGGATTGCCGCGCCAATACGGGTCGTCCGCCCCCGCGGTGGGGGCCGGCGCGCGAAAGCCCGAGCGCTGGCCGTCGACGACGAAATAACCGGTGGGCACGCTGGTGCGCACACCGGGAACGAGCTCGGCCTCCGTGATCGCGCCGACGGCCTGGAAGTGTTCGGAGCCCAGCACCCACGACGGCGGCAGCACCGCGGCGATCGGCACCCCGTGCGCCTGACCGGCGGCCACCAAATCCCTCATGGTCTGCTCGGCGAACAGGGCCCGCACCAGCACGCCGATCTCGGGCCAGGCCGCAAAGCGGGCGGCCAGGGCGTCGAACTTGGGGTCTTGGAATTCTTCGGGCTCGCCCAGCCAGCGCCGCAGGCCGCGCCACTGCCGCGGCGCCATGACACACAGCCGGACGTAGCCGTCCTTGCACGGCAGTATCGGATACGCGTCCTGGTTTTTCGGCCGTCCCCGCCACCGCCCGGCGCCGCGGACGCCGGCGGCGGCCTGCCCGTGCGCGCCGAACGCCGGGTCGAGCGCCATGACGACGGCGTCGAATCGCGAGAAATCGATGTAATCGCCCGTACCGCAACGCAATCGGTTGTAGTAGGCGACGAGCGCGGCCCACGCCGCCTGGACGGCCGCGGTGGACGACGCGATACCGTCGGGCGGCAGCACCGGCGTGCCGGTGGTGGGACCGGATCGCGACAGCGAGCCGCACATCGCGTACAACACCGCGTCGGTGGCGCGCCACGACGAACGCGGGCCGGAAGCGCCGAAGTCGGTGATCGACAGCACCACCAGGTGCGGGTAGCGGGCGGCCAAGTCCGGGCCGGGTGCGCCGAACGCACCGGCCAGGCCGTCGAGGCCACTGTCCACGACGATGTCGGCCTCGCCGGCGAGGTCGAGCAACCGGTAGCAGTCGTCCTCCTCGAGCGGGTCCAGCACGGCGCTGCGCTTGTTGGCGTTGTGCACGGCGAACGGGATGCTCGCGCCGGCGAGCGTCGGCAATTCGTCGCGCCCCAGGTTGCCGCCGGGAGGTTCGACCTTGAGCACGTCGGCGCCGAGGTCGGCGAACAGCCGGGTCACCGCGTCGGCGCCGCCGCTGGACAAGTCGAGGACGCGCACGCCATCGAGCAACGGGTCGGCCATCCGCTCACGGTACCTGCCTGGTCAGCGGCCGGCCGCGATCGATTGCCCGGAGACCAAATGTCCAGCCGCCCAAGCCGGTTCGAACGGAAATCCGGACCCGCTACGCTCGGTAGTTCTGTCAACGATCCCCCGGATGGAGGCCCCCAGCAAATGACCGCGCACCTGAGCTACGTCGAGGCCGTGATCGTCGGCGCGTTTCAGGGCGTCACCGAGCTGTTCCCGGTCTCCAGCCTGGGGCACTCGGTCCTGGTGCCGGCGCTGGTGGGCGGCCAATGGGCCCGCGACCTCAACGTCTCCACCCCCGAATCGCCCTACCTGGCGTTCATCGTCGGTCTGCACGTCGCCACCGCCGCCGCCCTGCTGGTGTTCTTCTGGCGGGACTGGCTGCGCATCGTGGCTGGCTTCTTCTCGTCGCTGCGGCATCGCCGGATCCAGAGCCCCGACGAGCGGCTCGCCTGGCTGATCGTGGTCGCCACCATCCCGGTGGGGCTGGCCGGGGTGGCCCTCGAGCACCTGTTCCGGACCACGCTGGGCAAGCCCATCCCGGCCGCGGCGTTCCTCTTGCTCAACGGCGTCGCCCTCTACGCGGGCGAGGTGTTGCGCCGTCGCGTGTCGCCCGCGGACGGCACGGACGAGCGCGACGAGCCCCACAGCGGCGAGGCCATCGACAACCGGCTGGCCCAGCTGCCGATGCGCCGCGGGCTGGTGATCGGGGCCTCCCAGATCCTGGCGCTGCTGCCCGGCATCAGCCGCTCCGGCATCGCCATGGTGGCCGGGCTGTGGCGCGGCCTGTCGCACGAGGACGCCGCCCGCTTCTCCTTCCTGCTGGCCACGCCGATCATCCTGGCCGCCGGCGTCTACAAGATCCCCGATCTGTTCGGGCCGCTCGGGGCGGGCATCCAGGGACAAGTCCTGGCCGGCAGCGTCGCCTCGTTCGTCGCCGCCTACCTGGCCGTGCGCTTCCTCACCCGCTACTTCCAGACCCGGACGCTGACGCCGTTCGCCATCTACTGCGCGCTGGCCGGCGCCGCCAGCCTGGTCTGGCTGAGCCTTCACTAGGCTCGGCGCCGAGGGGCTCCGACGACGGGCGTCTCGTGGCGGCTGACGCTGGCAGAACCGGCCGATCAGACGGGCGCGCAGCGGTAGCGGAGCTGACGCACCGCCGAGTCGCCGAAAGTCGTTGTGCGGCAAGCCCCGTCGAACGCCCACCCGTCGCGCTCGTAGAAGCGCCGGGCCGGGGCGTTGCCGTCCGCCACCCACAACACCGCGCCCGCCACGCCGATCAGCCGCAGCCGCTGCCGGGCCGCGGCCAGCAGCGACCGGCCGACCCCGCGGCGCATGTACGCGGGGTCGACGTACATCGCCATCAGCTCACCGAAGTTCTGGATGTCGCCGTCGCGGCACAGGCCCGTGGTCGCCAGCCCGAGGATCGCGGCCCCGTCGACCGCGACCAACGTCGACGGCATCCGGAGCCCGGGCCGGCCGAAGGTGTACCGGTCGGCAAAGAAGTCCGGTGTGAGCCCGTCGAGAAAGTCCTGGGCGATCAGGCCCCGGTAGGCCGACCGCCACGACCGCACCTGCACCCGGGCCACCTCGTAGGCGTCCGCTGGGACGGCCGCCCGCACCTCGGTCACCGTTGCAGTATCGGCCTGCGCGGCGCTATTTGCGCGGCGCGGCGTCGAGTGCTGTGCTTAGCCCATCGCAAACCTGACACCCGTCAACTTTTTCTGGGAGGACCCGCCATGGCAGACACGGCGTCGATCGGCCTGAAGGTCCGCGACAAGGTCATCGTGATCACCGGCGGGGCGCGGGGCATCGGGCTGGCCACCGCGACCGCGCTGCACAATTTGGGCGCCAAGGTGGCGATCGGCGACATCGACGAGGTGCGGGTCAAGGAATCCGGCGCCGCGCTCGGGCTGGACGTCTACGGGAAGCTGGACGTCACCGACCGGGACTCCTTCGCGGGCTTCCTCGATCAGGTGGAGCGCCAGCTCGGCCCGATCGACGTGCTGGTCAACAACGCCGGCATCATGCCGCTCGGCCGGGTCGCCGACGAGACGGACGCGGTCACCCGGCGCGTCCTCGACATCAACGTCTACGGCGTCATCCTGGGCAGCAAGCTGGCGCTCGAGCGGATGGTCCCGCGCGGATCGGGCCACGTCATCAACGTGGCCTCGCTCGCCGGGGAGAGCTATATCCCCGGTGCGGCCACGTACTGCGCGAGCAAGCACGCGGTGGTGGGTTTCACCGACACGGCGCGGCTCGAGTACCGGACGACCGGCGTGAAATTCTCGATGGTGCTGCCGACGTTCGTCAACACCGAACTCATCGCCGGGACCTCCGGGGCGAAGGGCTTCAAGAACGCCGAGCCGGCCGACATTGCCAACGCGATCGTGGAGCTGGTCGCCAGGCCGAAGCCGCGGGTGCGGGTCACGAAAGCGATGGGCGCGCTGGTCGCTTCGGCCAAGTTCATGCCGCGCTCGCTGGCCGAGGGCATCAACCGCGCCATGGGCGGCGAGCACGTGTTCACCGACGACGTCGATGCCGAGAAGCGCCGCGCCTACGAGGCGCGCGCCCGCGGCGAGGAATAGCGGCGATCGCGAGCGCGGCGGAGCCGGGCGAAGCGGGTCGCCGCCATCAGGAATAGGCACCCTCGGGCGCGGTTCATCTCGAACGCGGACAATCGGCGGGGTGACTGTCGAAAGCCCAACCACCCAGCCCCTTGCCGACGACGAACTTGATCTGATCCACGCGTATTGGCGTGCCGCCAATTACCTGTCGGTCGGGCAGATCTACCTGCTCGACAACCCGCTGCTGGCCGAACCGCTGTCGCCCGAACACGTCAAACCCCGGCTGTTGGGGCACTGGGGCACCACGCCCGGGCTCAACCTCATCTATGCCCACCTGAACCGGGTCATCCGCAACCGCGACGCCAACGTCATCTACGTCACCGGGCCCGGCCACGGCGGACCCGGGCTGGTGGCCAACGCCTACCTGGAGGGCACCTACAGCGAGGTGTACACCGGCATCGAGGAGGACGCCGAAGGGTTGCGAAAGCTGTTCCGGCAGTTCTCCTTTCCCGGCGGCATCCCCAGCCACGTCGCCGCCCAGACGCCCGGGTCGATCCACGAGGGCGGCGAGCTGGGCTACGCCCTGGTGCACGCCTACGGCGCGGCGTTCGACAACCCCGACCTGGTGGTGGCATGCGTGGTCGGCGACGGCGAGGCCGAGACGGGCCCGCTGGCCGCGAGCTGGCACTCCAACAAATTCCTCAACCCGGTCACCGACGGCGCGGTGTTGCCGATCCTGCAGCTCAACGGCTACAAGATCGCCAACCCGACCGTGCTGGCGCGCATCCCCCACCCCGAGCTGGAGGCGCTGCTGCGCGGGTACGGCTACCGGCCGATCACGGTCGCCGCGCACGAAGACCAGGACCCCACCGACGTGCACCGCCAGCTGGCCGCCGCGGTCGACGACGCGTTCGACGACATCGCGGCGATCCAGGGCGCGGCGCGCGCCGGCGTCCGGGCGGAGCGTCCGGTGTGGCCGATGATCGTGTTGCGCACCCCCAAGGGCTGGACCGGGCCCAAGGTGGTGGACGGCAAGAAGGTCGAGGGCACCTGGCGGGCGCACCAGGTGCCGCTGGCCGAGACCCACGACAACCCGACTCACCGCGCGCAGCTGGAGGAATGGCTGCGCAGCTACCGGCCCGACGAACTGTTCGACGGCAGCGGCGCCCTGCGCCCCGAGCTGCGGGCCCTGGCGCCCCGCGGCGATCGCCGGATGAGCGCCAACCCGCACGCCAACGGCGGCCTGCTGCTGCACGACCTCAACCTGCCCGACTTCCGCGACTACGCGGTGCCGGTGCCACGCCCGGCCACCCAGACGCACGAGGCCACCCGGGTACTGGGGACCTTCCTGCGCGACGTGATCGCCCGCAATCCCGACCGGTTCCGCCTGATGGGTCCCGATGAGACGGCCTCCAACCGGCTCGACGCCGTGTACGGGTCGACCGCCAAGGCGTGGATGTCGGAGATCGAGCCCGACGACGAGCACCTGGCGCCCGACGGCCGGGTGATGGAGGTGCTCTCCGAGCACCTGTGCCAGGGCTGGCTGGAGGGCTACCTGCTGACCGGCCGGCACGGTCTGTTCAATTGCTACGAGGCGTTCGTGCACATCGTCGACTCGATGCTCAACCAGCACGCGAAGTGGCTGGCCACCAGCCGGGAACTGCCGTGGCGGCGCCCGATCGCGTCGCTGAACTACCTACTGACCTCGCACGTGTGGCGCCAGGACCACAACGGCGCGTCACACCAGGACCCCGGCTTCATCGACCTGGTCGCCAACAAGCGCGCCGAGCTGACCCGGGTGTACCTGCCGCCGGACGGCAACACGCTGCTGTCGGTGGCCGACCACTGCCTGCGCAGCCGCGACTACGTCAACGTCATCGTCGCCGGCAAGCAGCCGGCCCTGGCCTACCTGGACATGGACCAGGCGATCGCGCACTGCGCGCGCGGGCTGGGCATCTGGGAGTGGGCGAGTACGTCCGGCTCGGCGATGGCCGAGCCGGACGTGGTGCTGGCCTGCGCGGGCGACATCCCGACGCTGGAGACGCTGGCCGCCGCCGACATCCTGCGCCGCGAACTGCCCGGGCTGGCGGTGCGCGTGATCAACATTGTCGACCTGATGCGGCTGCAGCCGGAGTCTGAGCACCCACATGGCTTGCCGGACAAGGAATTCGACGCGCTGTTCACCCGCGACCGGCCGGTCATCTTCGCCTACCACGGCTACCCGTGGCTGATCCACCGCCTCACCTATCGGCGGGCCAATCATGAGCGCATGCATGTGCGCGGCTTCAAGGAGCGCGGCACCACCACGACGCCGTTCGACATGGTGATGCTCAATGACCTCGACCGGTTCCACCTGGTCATGGACGTCATCGACCGGGTGGACGGGCTGGCCAGCCAGGCTGCGGTGCTGCGCCAGCGAATGGTCGACGCCCGCCTGGCCGCCCGCGTCTACACCCGCGAGCACGGCGAGGACGACCCGGCGATCTCGGGGTGGACCTGGGAGGCGAGCGAGCTGAACGAACGTAGTGGGTGACGGGAGCGAGACGACCAATTGGACCTGGACCGAACGCGGCGAGTGACCGGAGGGACGCCTACCTGAAGTCCCTCGGCTTCTCGGCGTCGATGTGCCAGATCCAATTGCCGTTGAGGGGCCTGTCAAAGACAAGCGCACCCAACGGAGCGATGACAAATATCGAGATCAACGTCCATATCGTTGTCGCCATCGGTCGCCCCTCTCGTGCGAGCTCATCCGCCTGACCGTGTAACCGTCTTGGATAGTTACATCTTGTCTGACGCCATGAAACCTGTCAAGGTGGTTACATGAGGTTTTACTACGTGGGCGGGCGGCTGTGCCTCGACTTCGTCGGCACGCTGAGATATCGGACTTCAGCGCGTGAGGACCTGCTGTCCGACCCGCAGCGGTTGTCGGACTGGGCAATTGGGGCGGCGCTGGCGGATGCGGCGATCGAGGTCACCGACGACGAACTGGCGGCCGCGATCGCGCTGCGCGAAGCCAGCTACCGGGTCGTGGTGGCACGCCTCGGGGGTGGGCGGCCCGAGGCCGCCGACGTCGACCTGCTGAATGAGCACGGCTCCCAACCCCAGCTCACGCCGGTGTTGCAGCCGAACGGGTCGGTGCGCCGTGGCGGTACCGCGCCGCAGCTGCTTGCCAGGCTGGCCGCAGACCTGCTCGACCTTTATGCCGGACCCGACTTCGAGAAGGTCAAGGAATGTTCCGCCGCCGGCTGTACGCGCCTCTACATCGACGCGTCGCGCGCCCGGAACCGGCATTGGTGTGGGATGAGCACCTGCGGCAACCGCGCCAAGGTTCAGGCCTTCCGCGCCCGCCGGCACGCCGGTGCCGCTGCGCTCGAGGGTTCCCCATCCGACTGACCTGGCCGAACGCCGGCCGCGGGTAAACTTGCCGGATGCCCGACGCCATCGCTGCCGCACCGCCGTCGGCGCCCCATCGGTTCCGTGTGCACCTCGACATCGCCGTGGTCGTCGCGGTGCTGGTGCTGACCAACCTGATCGCGCACTTCACCACGCCGTGGGCCAGCATCGCCACCGTCCCCGCCGCCGCCGTGGGCCTGGCGGTGCTGATGCGAGCCCGGGGGCTGGACTGGGTCGACCTCGGCCTGGGCCGCGCGCACTGGAGGTCCGGGCTGGGCTATGCGCTGGGCGCCGTGGGCGTCGTGGCCGCGGTGATCGGGCTGGGGATCCTGCTGCCGATGACGCGGCCGATGTTCCTGAACAACCACTACGCCACGATCTCCGGCGCCCTGATCGCCTCGATGATCGTCATCCCGCTGCAGACCGTGATCCCCGAGGAGCTCGCGTTTCGGGGCGTGCTGCACGGCACGCTGAACCGCGCCTGGGGTTTTCGGGGCGTGGCGCTGGGCGGGTCGCTGCTCTTCGGTCTCTGGCACGTGGCCACGTCGCTCGGGCTCACCAGCAACAACGTCGGCTTCACCCGGCTGTTCGGCGGCGGGTTCGCTGGGATGCTGGCCGGCGTGACGCTGGCGGTGTTGGCCACCGGGGCCGCCGGGTTCGTCTTCAGCTGGCTGCGCCGGCGCAGTGGCAGCCTGATCGCGCCGATCGCGTTGCACTGGTCGCTCAACGGGCTCGGCGCCCTGGCCGCGGCGCTGGTCTGGCACCTGTCGACCTGAGGCGCGCTACACCAGCAGCACGGCGGCGCCCGCGATGCGTCCGGCGCTGAGGTCGGTCAGCGCCTCGTCGGCCTTGTCGAGCGGGTACTCCGGCGTCGTGACCTCGATGTGGTGCTGCCCGGCGAATTCGAGGAAGGCTCGCGCGTCGGCCCGCGTGTTCGACGTGACCGACCGCACCTGGCGCTCCTGAAACAGGTGGCGCTGGTAGTTCAGGGGCGGGATGTCGGAGAGGTGGATGCCCGCGATCGCCAGCGTGCCGCCCCGGTCCAGCGCCTCCAGCGCGGGCAGCACCAGCTCGCCGACGGGCGCGAAGAGAATCGCGGCGTCCAGCGCGACCGGCGGCGGATCCGCCGCGCCCTGCGCGGACGCCGCGCCGAGCTCCAGCGCCAGCTTGCGCGCTTCGGCGCCGCGGGTCATCACGTGCACCTCGGCGCCCTGCGCCAGCGCCACCTGCGCGGTGATGTGGGCGCTGCCGCCGAAGCCGTAGAGCCCGAGCCGCCCGCCCGGCGGTAGCTCGGCGCGCAGCAGGGATCGGTACCCGATGATGCCGGCGCACAGCAGCGGGGCCAGCTCGCTGTCGCTGTAGCCGCTCGGCAGGTGGTGCGCGAACGCGGCTGGGACGGTGGCGAATTCGGCGTATCCGCCGTCGGCGTCCCAGCCGGTGTACCGGGATTGCGGGCACAGGTTCTCGTCGCCGCGGCGGCAGTATTTGCACACCCCGCAGGTGTGGCGCAGCCAGGCGATGCCCACCCGGTCGCCCGGTCTGAAGTCGTCACCCGCGTCGGCGCCGACCTCGACGACCTCCCCCACCACCTCGTGCCCGGGCGTCACCCGCTCGCGGTGCACCGGGAGGTCGCCCTCGGTGACGTGCAGGTCGGTGCGGCACACGCCGCAGGCGCGAACGGCGACCAGCAACTCCGACGGTTCCGGCCGCGGCACCTCGGCGGTGACCTGCTGGAGCGGGCCGGTGTCCATCGGCCCCGGGCGGCGCACGCGCCACGCGCGCATTGTCGTGGTCGTCGCCGCCGGGGCCATCACCCCATCATGCCGGGTGACCCGCGGCTAGGTCCGGTGCCGCACCATGCCGACGACCCACAGCAGGATCAGCGCGCCGAGCAGCGCGGTGAAGAAGGTGAAGATGATCCCGCCGCCGGCGGTGTTGACGAAGAAGCTCAGGATGAAGCCGCCGATCAACGCGCCGACGATGCCGATCACGATGTCCATCAGGATGCCGGCTCCGCTGCCCCTGATGATCCGGCTGGCGATTGCTCCCGCCAGGCCGCCGATGATGATGTAGCCGATCCAGCCGACGCTGGTCAGGGTGGATGATCGGGCGAGAAAGTCGGTTGCTGCGATGACGTCCATGCGGGTCTCCTTGCTATCGCTGGCAAAGCCCAGCGGGACCGCTGGGCCGTTCTCAGGGAGTACCCGATTTCTCCTTATGAAACATGTGCCGAATTGGCCGTGATGCGAGCCTTATTGCTTAGCTCGCCACGGTCCGCTGCGGCGCGGGCGATGCACCCGGGGTGAAGTCGCCCGCGGGCGCCTGGCCCGGAGCGGGTGCGGGAGCCGGAGCGCCGGGAGCCGGCGCGGGCGCACCCGGTGCCGGCGCGGGCGCACCCGGTGCCGGAGCGGGCGCACCGGGAGCCGGAGCGGGCGCGCCCGGAGCCGGCGGCGGGGCGGCCGGCGCCGTCCAGGGCTGGATCGACTCGGCCAGTGCTTTCGCCGCGCCCTGGTCCACCGGGTCGTTCGACGTGCCCAGCCACACCACGAACCAGCGCTGCGGTGGTCCGTTGCCGGCCGAGGGCGAGCCGACCACCCCGGTCCAGATCTGGCCATTCGGCTTGGACGGGTCGCTGAACTTCACCTCGTAGTACGACGCGCTTCCGGCGATCCCGTTGGCGGCGGTCAGCGGCTCGCTCGTCTGGTTGATCCGGGTGCCGGGGTAGGGCATGAAGAACTCACCCATGTCCGAGCCGAGCCGCACCGCGGCCTTGGCGTTGGTGGCTTCGGCGCTGGCGTAGAGCTTCTGGTCCAGGCGGCCCATCACGATGCGGGTGTCGTTGGCGACCGGCGGCGCCTGCCCGGGGGCCGGCGGCTGGCCGGTGGTCTTGCTGAGCAACTCCGAACCGTAGTCGAGGTGCGACGCGTCGGACTCGACCCAGCCCGGGGGCAGCACGAAGCTGAACCCGCCGACGGGGTTGCCGATCCGGCCCGCGTTGGGGTCGACGGGCGGTGGCGGCGGCGCGTTCGGGTCGACCGGTGGCGGCGGCGGCGCGGGGTTTTGATCGCCCGGTTGGCCCGGCGGCGCCGCCGGGGCGCCCGGCGGGGGCGGCGTCGTGGCGGTCGCCGGCGCCGGCGCGGCTGCCGTCGTCGTGCTCGGCGGCACCGGGGTCGGGGTCTCGGGATCGGCGCTGGAGGTCGCCGGCAATGCGATTGCGACCGCGCTGGCGCCGGTCACCGTAGCGATCGCCAGCGTCGCCCAGAATCCTTTGCGGCCTGTCGAGTTCGCGTCCACCTGCTCCATGGCGACGAACCTACCGTGTTACGGCTGTGACGCAAGGGTGCCTTGCGGCAGTTTTGCCGATGTTGCCGATGTGCAACTTTGGGGTCGTCCGCGCAGGTCACGGTGCGGGGTACAGCGTCACCTCGTGTGCCTTGACGGAGAACCACACCCGCTCCCCCGGCGTCAGCCGCAACTCCGTGGCCGCGTCCGCGGTGATCTCCGCGGCCAGTCCCGGCGCGCCATCCGACTGTTCCCGGCCTCGCACCAGGACCGCGGATCCGCGGACGTCGAGCTCGGCCACCGTCACCTCGACCGCATTGCGCGGGCTGCCGTGGGGGTGATCGCGATACACGGCCACCGCCGCCGGCGGGAACACCGCGACGGCGGTGCGGACGTCGGCGTCCAGCCGCTGCGCCGGGCGCGCATGCCAGTAGGAGCCCGAGCGATCGCGCAGCGAGCCGTCGGGGCACACGGTGCCGTTGACGATGTTGATGCCGGCGATCCGCGCGCCGAAATGGCTGCGCGGCGCGGTGAGAACGTCTGGCACCGGCCCGAATTCGGCGATCTTTCCGGACTCCAGGACCAGCACGCGATCGGCCAGCGTGAACACGTCGAGCAGCTCGTGGGTGACCAGGACGACCGCGCAGCCGGTCCGGGTCACCACGCTGCGCAGCACCGTGCGGATGCCCGCGGCCGCGGCGACGTCGAGGCCGGCCAGTGGCTCGTCGAGCAGCAGCACATCGGGTTCGGCGGCCAGGGCGCGGGCGATCGCCACCCGCTGGGCCTGGCCCCCGGAGAGCTGCCGCGGCTTTCGGTCCGCGAGGTCCTCGGCGTCCACCTCGCGCAGCCAGCGCAGCGCGGTCGCCCGCGCGCCGGCGCGGGCCGGCCGGACGGATCGGCGGCGGCTGCGCGGCCCGAAGGCCACGTTGGCCGCGACGCTCAGGTGCGGAAACAGCAGCGGGTCCTGCAGCAGCAACCCCACCCGGCGATCGTGCGTCGCCACGTTCACCCCCGCCGCGGTGTCGGTCAGCACCCGATCCCCCAGCCGCACCACCCCCTCGTCGGGACGAACGAGGCCGGCGATCACGTGCAGCGCGGTGGACTTGCCCGCGCCGTTGGGTCCCAGGACGGCCAGCACCTCGCGCGCGGACACCGAGAACTCCACATCCAGATCGCGTTCGGCGACGACGGCGCGCAGCTGCAGCTCGCTCATGCGGCTACCTCGCGTCCGTGCCGGTCAACCGGCGCGCACCCAGCCCCAGCACCACCAGCGCCGCCACCGCCACCAGCAGGATCGACAGCGCCACCGCGGCGTTGGCGTCGGTCACCCGCTGCAGGTAGATCTCCAGCGGCAGCGTTCGGGTGACGCCCTGCCGGGAACCGGCGAACGTCAGCGTCGCGCCGAACTCGCCGAGCGAGCGGGCGAACGCCAGCACCGCCCCCGACGTCATGCCCGGCAGCAGCAGCGGCAGGGTCACCCGCCACCAGACCGCGCTGGGTCGCGCGCCCAGCGTCGCGGCCACCACCTCGTAGTCGGCACCCGCGGTGCGGGCGGCGCCCTCCAGGGAGATCACCAGGAACGGCAGCGAGACGAACGTCTGCGCCAGCACCACCGCGGTGGTGCTGAAGGCGATGCTGATGCCGGCGGCCTCAAGGTAGTGCCCGATCAGGCCGAGCCGGCCGAACGCGTAGAGCAATGCGATGCCGCCCACCACCGGCGGCAGCACCAGCGGCAGCAGGATCAGCGGCCGCAGCAGCCGAACCGGCCGCGCCGTGCTGCGGGCCAGCACCAGGGCCATCGGCACCCCCAGCAGCACGCACAGGGCGGTGCTGGCGGCGGCGGTCTTGAGGCTCAGCAGCAGCGCCGTCCGAGACGAGGCGCTAGTGATCAGCGACCAGAAGTTCGGCCAGTCGACCTTGACCGCGATCGCCAGCAGCGGCAGCACCACGAACGCGGCCCCCACGGCGGCGGGGACGTATACCCACCGCGGGAGGTCCGTGCGTCGCTCGCTAATACGTTCACCCCTCACCGTGGCCGGGAGATCTACACCCGCCTCAACCTAGCGGTGTGCATGCGGGGAATCGGCCAGGCGCGACATCAGTCGCTTCGAACTAGGCGTCGTGGCGCTTGGCTTTGTCTTCCAACTGCGGGGTCAAGCCGAACTCCTCGACGAGCGCCGACCAATCCGCCCCCGAGACGACATAGGCGGGACGCTCGTTCGACCGAGCCGAATCGCCGCGCCACGAAAAGCGAAATGCCGAGCCCGCCAAGTCGAGACATCCGATCGTCAGCGGTGTCTGGCCGGGAAGCTGCACCGCCAGGCCGGGGGTCGCGGGGTAGTTATACGTGCTGCCGTCGCCGCTGTGAACACTGTCGGCCTGAAACGTTGCCGGCGTCGCGGTCACGTCCGCACGCGAGGCCGTCACACGACGCGCGTCGCTGTTCGGGTCGATCACCCGAATCGCGTCGTCCTCCAAGTCAAGGACCAGGCTGGGTTTCGAGAGCGATTGCTGAAGTCGGTGTTGCTTGCGGAATGCGAACGACCCCATTGCTTCGGCCAAATAGGGGTTCGGAAACAGCAAACACCGCGTCGGCTCACCCGACCGAGGCCCGCGCGAGTCCAGCCCGCTCTGACGGCCCGCCACGGCGAGCAGCTCATCGAATTCCGCGACCCACAACCAGGCGTCGACGGCCTGGGCGGGCGGTGCGTCGAGCCGTGTCGACGGAGCAATGCGACGGTCGCGTCCGCCGATAACGAAGCGTTGCGAGCCACTCTGCAGGTGAAGGGCCACCCCCATGTTCACCCAGGGGCCCAGCTTCGCATCGACGAGCGGGAAAACTTTGCGCCGCTGATCGACGGTCAGGCCGTCGCTCGTGACACCGATGACTATCTTTCGCCGCGAACGCCACCACACGTAGGCGGTCCCCGCCAAACCGAACAGGGAAAGCGCCACGAGCCCCGCGATGACGATCACGAAACCCTGGGTCCGGCGCGTGAGGACCGCCCCGACCAGTACGAAGATCAACGCGAACATCGCCGCCTGGACGAGGAACCGGCCCTTGCCGGTGGCGAACGCGTTCATTTGGGTGGACATCGTGGGAGCGGATGCCACGAACTGGCGCGACGCGGCGTATTGGTCGTTGACGCTCATCCCCAAAGTATCGGGCAGCCGTGGTGTTACCGATCCCAAATGTCGTGTCATTGCGCGTCTCCCGAGACGCGCCGCGACGAATCCGGCGCCGCGGTAGCGTTTGCTAGGTGGTAGTGGGCTTGGTGTGACATTCTGTGCGGGTGTCCGCAGGGGGCCCGCCTGCTGGGGTTGTAACGTTCCTGTTCACCGATATTGAGGGTTCGACCCGTCGGTGGGAGACGGACGCGGATTCGATGCGGAAAGCCCTTGCCGCACATGACGAGGTGTTGCGTTCGGCGATCGAGGGGCGCGGCGGTTTCATGTTCAAACACACCGGTGACGGGGTGTGTGCCGCCTTCGCCTCACCCAGGTCGGCAGTCGATGCGGCGGTGGCTGCCCAGCGGACGTTGGAGTTGCCAGTGCGGATGGGGATGGCGACCGGGGAAGCCGAACTGCGGGATGGCGACTATTTCGGTGTGGTGCTAAATCGTGCTGCACGAGTGATGGCCGCCGGGCATGGCGGTCAGATTCTCATGGCCGAGTCGACGGCAAGTCTGCTCAGCGGCGTTGATCTTGTGGATCTGGGGCCGCGGCGGTTGCGGGATGTACCGGTGGCTGTAGGGGTGTTTCAAGTACGGGCGGCGGAGCTTCGCGCGGAGTTTCCGCCGTTGCGGGCGCACGACACGACTCCGGGAAATCTGCGACCTGCGACCGCCAGCTTGATCGGACGTGAGTCCGAGGTCACCGAGCTCGAAGCGGCCGTGAAGGCTCATCGGTTGGTGACGCTGACCGGGGTGGGTGGGGTCGGCAAGACCCGCCTGGCGATCGAAGTCGCTACGCGGCTGGCCGATGAATTTCCTGACGGGGTTTGGTTTTTCGAGCTGGCCGCGGTCAGCGACCCGGCAGCCATACCCGATGCGGTGGCGTCGGTGCTCGGCATCACCCAGCAGCCGGGTAAGACCGTCACTGAGTCGGTGGCCGCTGCGTTGGAGGGCCGTGTCCGACTGTTGGTGATCGACAATTGCGAGCACGTTCTCCGCGCCGCCGCCGACCTGGTCGAAGCAATACTCCCGCACTTGGCGACTGTTCGAATCCTTGCCACCAGTCGCGAAGGACTCGGGCTTCCTGGTGAGCAGGTGTGGCCGGTGCGCTCACTGGACGCCACAGCGGGAATCGACTGCGCGGCGGTGAGCCTCTTCGTCGAACGCGCTCAAGGTATTGCACCGGGCTTCTCGGTGGTCGACGGCGGTGAAGCCGCCGCAGTCACCGAGACGTGTCAGCGTCTTGATGGGATCCCGTTGGCCATCGAACTGGCTGCCTCGCGGATGGCGTCGATGACCGCCAGTGAGATGCGTGATCGTCTTGATCACCGGTTCAGGCTGCTGGTCGGCCCGCGGCGCGGCGTCGGACGCCACCAGACACTGCGCCACGCCGTGGCCTGGTCCTACGACCTGCTCGACGACACCGAAAAGACCCTTCTGGACCGCTGTTCGGTGTTCGCGGGCGGATTCGACCTGCAAAGCGCTTGCGCGCTAGCCGGATCAGCTGACCTCGACGAGTACGCCATCCTCGAGGTGCTCAACGCGCTGGTACGCAAGTCGCTGCTGGTCGCCGACCGGTCCGCGTCACGCACCCGGTATTCGATGCTGGAAACGATCCGCCAATTCGCTGAGGAACAACTCGTCGCTCGCGGCGAAGCGTCGGAGATTCGGGTCGAGCACTCGCGCTACTTCGCCGGGCGCGAAGTGGACATCATGGCCCTGTGGGACAGCCCCCGCCAGCGGGAGGCGTACGACTGGTTCACCGCCGAACTGGCCAATCTGCGCACCGCGTTTCGATGGGGTGCCGACCACGGCGACCTTGATGTCGCCGTCGCCATCGCGACATGGGCGGCATGGCTTGGGTTCTGGATGCACAATTACGAGCCGATAGCCTGGGCCGAGGAGCTCATCGAACCCGCCCGCACCGCCGATCATCCGAAACTCGCGTTCCTTTATTCGATGGCGTCTTCATGCTGGTGGCCCGGACGGATCGAGGCAGCCGTTGCCTACAGCGACTCAGGCCGGCTGGCGATCGGCAGCGGGCGTCATGACGAGGTGCCTTTCGGCCTCGAGGGCGCGCTCGGCGCTGCGTACCTGCACGTCGGCCAACCCGAACAGCAGGTCCAATGGTGCCGCGCCATGCTCGCCCGCGGCCGCGACACACACGGGATCACCAGGGCGTTCCTGACCGTCGCACTGACGGTGGCGGGTTGCGGTGAGGACGCCAGGGCCGTCGCTGATGGCCTGATCGAGACTGCCAAGGCCGCCGGCAACCCGGCTGCGCTCTCGTTCGCGCTCTATGCCTACGGTTACGCGTTCGGCGACGCTGATCCCGCCGCGGCGCTGGATGCGCAGCGCCGCGGTCTGGCGATCGCCCAGGAGAGCGGGAACCGCAATACCGAAACACGAATCGCGGGCAGTCTGGCCCGCCTCGAGGCCGAGTACGGCGACCCGCTGGCCGCGCTCGACTACGTTGCGCTTGCGATCCGGAATTTTCACGACGCGGGCAACGCGACCATGATCCGTTTCCCGCTGACTGTGCTCGCCGCCTTCTTCGAACGGCTCGGACGCCGTGAACCGGCGGCTACCATCGCGGGTTTCGGCCTCAGTCCCCTCACCGCCACGGCGAACCCCGGCGTCACCACTGCTATTACTAACCTGCGCGATGTGCTCGGCGACCAGACCTACGAATCGCTTGCACGCAAGGGTGAGACGATGACCACCGCCGCCATGGTGACTTACGCATACGACCAAATCGACCAAGCCCGAACGGAACTCGAGCACCGCAGCTGAACGCCACGGGCGGGCGTCAGGGCTTGGCGAAGCCGTACTGGGACAGGATGTTTTGACCCGCGGCACCGGTCACCATGGCCACGAACTTCTGCGCCAACGCGGGTTGCGGGGCGTGCTTCAACACCGCGATCGGATAGACGTTCACCGCCGCGGCGGCCTCCGGGAACTGCACGGTCGCCACCTTGTTGCCGGCGCTGCGGGCGTCGGTGACGTACACCAACCCGGCGTCGGCCTGCCCGGTGGTGACCTTGTTGAGGACATCGGTCACGCTGAGTTCCTCGCTGACCGGGTTGAGGCGCACCCGCGTGCTGTCCTCGATGCGCCGGGTCGCCGCCCCGCACGGCACCGGCTGCTGGCAGATCACCACGCTCAGCCCGGGCCTGGCGAGGTCGGCGAAGGAGCCGAGCCGCTTCGGGTTGTCCGGCGCGGTGACGATGACGAGCGTGTTGGACGCGAAGTTGGTCGGATTGCCGGCCAGCAGGCCCGCCTTGGCGACGGCGTCCATCTGCGCGGTGTCGGCCGACGCGAACACATCGGCCGTCGCGCCCTGGGTCAACTGGGTGGCGAGCTCGGAGGAACCCGCGAACTCGAAATCGACTGTGCTGCCGAGGTTTTCGCCGGTGAACTGTTGGCTGATCCGAGTGAACGCCGGCTTGAGCGAGGCGGCGCCGAACACCACAACCTTGCCGGAACCGGCGGGCGGGGTCGACGGCGGCGTGGAACCGCATCCGACCAGGACCGCCGCCAGCATGATGGAAACCGCACCGGCCAGGATCCCGATCCGCCGCATGGATGCACCCTAACCCGCCGAGGATGCGGTCCGCTCGGCGGCCAAACCGCCGCAAAAAGGGGACGGCCGAAATAGTTATGCAAATGATCCGCGCGTCGCGGGGCCCGGAGTTTCGCGGACGAGCTACTGTCCAGTAACATCTTCTTAGATTTATGCCATAAACGCGCTGATGTCCCAGGCAGCTTCTGGGTTCAACGTTGAGCACGAGGAGGTCATGGCAGTGGAAGTGCTGGTCACCGGCGGGGACACGGACCTGGGGCGCACGGTTGCCGAGGGCTTCCGCGATGACGGTCACAAGGTCACCCTCGTGGGGGCGCGCCGCGACGACCTGGAGATCGCTGCCAAGGAGCTCGACGCGGACGCGATCGTCTGCGACACCACCGACCCGGCCAGCCTGGAATCGGTCCGCGGGTTGTTCCCGCATCACCTGGACACCATCGTCAACGTCCCGGCGCCGACCCGGGACCCGGGCGAC
Organism: Mycobacterium paraense; assembly: GCF_002101815.1. Taxonomy (GTDB): domain Bacteria; phylum Actinomycetota; class Actinomycetes; order Mycobacteriales; family Mycobacteriaceae; genus Mycobacterium; species Mycobacterium paraense. The sequence goes on from NZ_LQPM01000010.1 coordinate 328,727, forward strand.
CCGCGCACCTACTCGATCTCCGACACCGCGGCCGCGTGGCGCGATGCGCTCGATGCGACGGTGCTGTCGGCGGTGCTGACCGTGCAGGCCGTCGGCGACCACCTTCGCTCGGGCGGTTCCATCATCGGCGTGGTGGCCGAGAACCCGCCCGCCGGGAGCGTCGACGCCGCGATCAAAGCGACGCTGTCCAATTGGATCACCGGGCAGGCGGGCATCTTCGGCACCCGCGGCATCACCGTCAACGCCGTGGCCAGCGGCCGCAGCGTCCAGCCCGGTTACGACGGCCTCTCCCGCACCGCACCATCGGCCGCCGCGGAGGTGGCCCGCCTGGCGCTGTTCCTCACCACCCCGGCGGCCCGGCACATCACCGGCCAGACGCTGCACGTGAGCCACGGCGCGCTGGCTCGTTTCGCCTGAGGCTGAATCAAAACCGCTTTCGCGCTCTGGTTCGGACGCCGGGCCGGTGGCTACGGTAGCTAGCGTGGCTATTCGACTCGGTTTGCAGATCCCCAACTTTTCCTACGGCACCGGGGTGGAGCAGCTCTTCCCCACCGTCCTGGCCCAGGCCCGCGAGGCCGAAGCGGCCGGATTCGACTCGGTCTTCGTGATGGACCACTTTTACCAACTGCCCATGCTGGGCGATCCCGACCAACCGATGCTGGAGGCCTACACCGCGCTGGGCGCGCTGGCCACCGGGACCGAACGGGTGCAGCTGGGCACCCTGGTCACCGGCAACACCTATCGCAATCCGACGTTGCTGGCCAAGGTCATCACGACGCTGGACGTGGTGAGCCAGGGCCGGGCCATCCTGGGCATCGGTGCCGGCTGGTTCCAGCTCGAGCACGACCAGCTGGGCTTCGAATTCGGCACCTTCACCGACAGGTTCAACCGGCTCGACGAGGCGCTGCAGATCATCCTGCCGATGCTCAAGGGCGAGCGGCCGACGTTCTCCGGCAAGTGGTATCACGTCGACCAGGCGATGGCCAATCCCCGCTTCCGCGAACACATTCCGCTGATGATCGGCGGCAGCGGCGAGAAGAAGACGATCCCCATGGCCGCGCGCCACTTCGACCATCTCAACGTCATCGCCGGCTTCGACGAGCTGCCCGGCAAGCTGAAGGTCGTGCGGGAGCGCTGCGAGGAGATCGGCCGCGACCCGGCCACGCTGGAGACCAGCACCCTGATCACCGCGGTCGTCGACGAGAACTTCAAGGCGGACCAGATCCCGGCCGAGATGACGCAGCGCATGGTGGTCGGCGGCGCCGAGTCGGTCGCGGAGCAGATCAAAACCAAGGTCCTGGACGCCGGGATCGACGGCGTGATCATCAACATGCCGTTCTACACGCCGGGCGTCATCACCGCGGCCGGCGAAGCGCTGCGCCCGCTCGTCGGGCTGTAACGCACAACGCATTTCGCGTCGGGCATGACGAGTATCACGTCGGATCGACCAGGCCCGACGCGCGATGTGCTTGATTACACATGCTTACGATCTGGGTTTCCGGGTATCGGCTTTATAGCGTGGTAGCTAACTGAATTCGCGCGACCAGGAGCCCCCGATCAGGAGCAGCCCGAACATGAGCACGCAGGCAGAAACCACTGCTGCACCCGAGCGTCGTCATCAAGTAGTCATCATCGGTTCGGGATTCGGCGGGCTCAACGCGGCAAAGAAGCTCAAGCACGCCAACGTCGACATCAAGTTGATCGCCCGCACCACCCACCACCTGTTCCAGCCGCTGCTGTACCAGGTGGCCACCGGCATCGTCTCCGAGGGCGACATCGCCCCGCCCACCCGCGTCGTCTTGCGCCGGCAGCGCAACGTCCAGGTGCTGCTCGGCGACGTGACGCACATCGACCTGCAGGGCCAGTTCGTCGTCTCGGACTTGCTCGGCCACACCTACGAAACCCCGTATGACAGCCTGATCGTCGCCGCCGGCGCCGGGCAGTCCTACTTCGGCAACGACCAGTTCGCCGAGTTCGCCCCGGGCATGAAGTCGATCGACGACGCGCTCGAGGTGCGGGGGCGGATCCTGAGCGCCTTCGAGCAGGCCGAGCGGTCCCGCGACCCGGAACGACGCGCGAAGCTGCTGACGTTCACGGTCATCGGCGCCGGCCCCACCGGCGTCGAAATGGCCGGGCAGATCGCCGAATTGGCGTCCCATACCCTGAAGGGTTCGTTCCGGCACATCGACTCCACCAAGGCGCGGGTGATCCTGCTCGACGCCGCCCCCGCGGTGCTGCCGCCGTTCGGCGAGAAGCTCGGTGAGCGGGCGGCCGCGCGGCTGGAGAAGATGGGCGTGGAGATCCAGCTGGGCGCGATGGTCACCGACGTCGACCGCAACGGCATCACCGTCAAGGACTCCGACGGCACCACCCGGCGCATCGAATCCGCCTGCAAGGTGTGGTCCGCCGGGGTGCAGGCCAGCGGTCTCGGCCTGGACCTGGCCGAGCAGTCCTCGGTCGAGGTCGACCGCGCCGGGCGGGTCAAGGTGCTGCCCGACCTGTCGATCCCCGGGCACCCGAACGTGTTCGTCATCGGCGACATGGCCGCCGTCGAGGGTGTGCCCGGCGTGGCGCAGGGCGCCATCCAGGGCGCCAAGTACGCCGCCGCCGCGATCAAGGCCGAGCTGGACGGCGCCGACCCGGCCGACCGCGAGCCGTTCCAGTACTTCGACAAGGGCTCCATGGCCACGGTGTCGCGGTTTTCCGCGGTGGCCAAGATCGGTCCGCTGGAATTCAGCGGCTTCATCGCCTGGCTGATGTGGCTGGTGCTGCACCTGGTCTACCTCGTCGGCTTCAAGACCAAGGTCAGCACGCTGCTGTCCTGGACGGTGACGTTCCTGAGCACCCGCCGCGGCCAGCTCACCATCACCGAACAGCAGGCGTTCGCCCGCACCCGCCTCGAACAGCTGGCGGTGGCGGCCGCCGAGGCCAAGCGGCCGGCGGCCAGGCGGGCGAGCTAACCGGCCAGCCGGTCGGCCTGCCACGTGCTCAGCGTCCCGCCGCCGGCCAACGCCAGCACGGTCGATCCCTCGTCGATGGCCGTCGTCTCGAAACTCGTTGCGGGGTAGCGCAATTCGTTGATGGCGGCGCGGGGCGTCGAGATGTCGTCGTCGGCCAGGGATCCCGCGCCCAGTTCCACCCGATGCCGCAGCAGCGGCAGGCCGTCGCGGTCGGCGTGCAGCGACCCGGACCAGAACCCCTCGCGCTCACCGCATCTGCCGATCTGCACCCGCTCGCGAAACCGGAGCAGGCCGTCGTCGTGCAGGGACAGCGCCACGCTGGACAGGTGCCTAGCGGCGCCGGCGACCACGGTCGGCTCCAGGTCGACGTCGAGGCTGCCGGCCACCTCGATCACCCAGTGGGCGTGCGACGTCGGTGTGCTCGCCCCGGGCAGCGCCACGGTGGCGGCGGCGCTGCGCAGCCTCAGGCGGGCGCCCCGTTCGACGATGACCTGAAGGTCGATGGTGTCGCCGCCCAGCGGCGTGGCGGCCGCCGACACCAGATGCACCGTGTCGGCCGCGGTACAGCGCGCCTGCATGCCGCCGCCGCGGCACTCGATGCGCGGCAACCGGTCGCGGGAGGCGACCAGCACAACCTCGGAAAGCATCAGGTCACGGCAGCCAACTGAGCGCGCACCCACGCCAGCACCTCGGTGGCCGCCGGGTCCTTGGTCAACGACTGCATGATCGTGGGCCGGCCGGCGCGCACCGCGTCCGCATCGCGGGCCATCACCTCGAGGTCGGCCCCGACCAACGGCGCCAGGTCAATCTTGTTGACCACCAATAGATCCGAATAGGTCACCCCGGGACCGCCCTTGCGCGGCACCTTGTCGCCACCGGCCACGTCGATGACGAAGATCTGCACGTCCACCAGGCCCGACGAGAACGTGGCGGTCAGGTTGTCGCCACCGGACTCGACCAGGATCAGGTCCAGGTGGTCGTGGCCCGCGATCAGGTCGTCGATCGCGTCCAGGTTGGCGGTGATGTCGTCGCGGATCGCGGTGTGCGGGCAGCCCCCCGTCTGCACCGCCGCGATGCGGTCGTCGGGCAGCACCGCGTTGCGGCGCAGGAAGTCGGCGTCCTCGGTGGTGTAGATGTCGTTGGTCAGCACGGCCAGCGACTTCTCCCCGCGCAACTGGCGGCACAGCGCGGCGACGAGCGCCGTCTTGCCGGAGCCGACCGGTCCCCCGACGCCGATGCGCAGCGGCTCCCCCGGCCGCCGGACCCGTTTCGGCCGATCGTGGTGCGTGTGCGGGTGGGCGTGCAGATGCGTTGACATGATTAGCCTTTCAGGAAACGAAGAGGGGCCGCTCGCGTTCCGCGTGGCGCTGCGCCAGCGTGTCGAGCGCGGGATCGGACAGGTCGGCCAGCCCGGCGCCCGCCTCGGTGGCGGTGCGCTCGCACAGGTCCGACAACTCGAACGTGACGGCGGCGACGGCGGCGGGGTCCAGCGCCAGCAGCCGCTGGGCGGCGGTCGCGGAGCCGGTCATCGTCGTGTAGACGACGTGCAGCGCCGTGTGCTCCGGCCCCAGGCCGCTGAGCGCGCCGACGCGCCCGGCGGCCACCGCGAGGTGCGGGCGCGGGCCCAGCGCGTCCCAGTCGGCCTGCGGCCAGACCCGGCGCGCCAGCCGCGCCAGCCCGCGGCCCTGGGCGCGCGAGGCCAGCCGGGCCGCGGGCGCCGGGGTACGCGCGTCGGTTTCGCGGTCCGCGTCGTCGAGGGAGATGTCGCCGCGATGCACCGCGGCCGCCACCGAGGCGGTGACCAGCCCCTGCGTGCGGATCCGGCGGACCAGAAACGCTTTGAGCGTGCGCAGGTCGGTCACCATCCCACTGGTGACGGCCTCTTCGACGCCACCGGAGTGCACGTGCCCGCCGGTGGGCAGTCGCGAGTCGGCCAGTGCGAGCAGTGTGGCCAGTGGTGGCTGGGCCATCAGAACAGGAAATATCGTTGTGCCATGGGCAGTTCCGTCGCCGGTTGCTCCTGCCAGACCTCGCCGTCGATGCGGACGGTGAAGGTGTCGGGATCGATCTCGATGCTGGGCATGGCGTCGTTGAGCGGCAGGTCGGCCTTGCCGACGGAGCCGACGTCGCTGACGGGGACCAGTCGGCGGTTGACGGCCAGCTTTTCGGCCAGGCCCGCCTCGATGGCCTGCGGCGCGACGAAGTGCACCGAGGTGGCCGGGGCCGTCGCGGCGCCGAACATCGGGCGCGGGAGCACCGGCTGCGGGGTGGGGATCGACGCGTTGGCGTCGCCCATCGCGGCCCACGCGATCATGCCACCCTTGAGCACGGCGTGCGGTCGCACGCCGAAGAACGCGGGCTCCCACAGCACCAGGTCGGCGAGCTTGCCGACCTCCACCGAGCCGATCTCGTGATCGAGGCCGTGCGCGACGGCCGGGCAGATGGTGTATTTCGCGACGTAGCGCCGCGCCCGGTGGTTGTCGGCCCCCTGAGGACCCGAGCCGTCGCCGGGCAGCGCGCCGCGGCGGCGTTTCATCACGTGCGCGGTCTGCCAGGTACGGATCACCACCTCGCCGATGCGGCCCATCGCCTGCGAGTCGCTGCCGATCATCGAGATCGCGCCCATGTCGTGCAGCAGGTCCTCGGCGGCCATCGTCGACGGCCTGATCCGGCTCTCGGCGAACGCCAGATCCTCGGGCACCGCGGGATTGAGGTGATGGCAGACCATCAGCATGTCCAGGTGCTCGTCGAGCGTGTTCACCGTGTGCGGCCGGGTCGGGTTGGTGGAACTGGGCAACACGTTCGGTTCGGCGGCGACCCTCATGATGTCCGGGGCGTGCCCGCCGCCGGCGCCCTCGGTGTGGTACGTGTGGATCGAACGGCCGGCGATGGCGCCCAGGGTGTCCTCGACGAACCCCATCTCGTTGAGGGTGTCGGTGTGCAGCGCCACCTGCACGCCGGCCGCGTCGGCCACGGTCAGGCAGGCGTCGATGGCCGCGGGTGTCGAACCCCAGTCCTCGTGCAGTTTGAAACCCGAAGCGCCGCCCCGCAATTGCTCCCATAACCCCTCGGCGTTGACGGTGTTGCCCTTGCCGAGCAGCGCGAAGTTCACCGGCCACGAATCCAGCGCCTCCAGCATCCGGGCCAGATGCCATTCGCCGGGCGTGACGGTGGTGGCCTTGGTGCCCTCCGCGGGCCCGGTGCCGCCGCCGATGATCGTGGTGATGCCGGAACCCAGCGCCTCGGGCATCAGCTGCGGACAGATCAGGTGCACGTGGCAGTCGATGGCTCCCGCGGTGACGATTTTGCCGTTGCCGCCGATGATTTCGGTGGACGGCCCGACCACCAGGTCCGGGTGCACCCCGGACATGATGTCGGGGTTACCCGCCTTGCCGATCGCGACGATGCGGCCGTCGCGAATCCCGATGTCGGCCTTGATGACTCCCCAGTAGTCGATGATCACCGCGCCGGTGATCACGGTGTCGGGCGCACCCTCGGCCCGGCTGGCGCGACCCTGGCCCATCGATTCGCGCAGCACCTTGCCACCGCCGAACACCGCCTCGTCGCCCGCCAAACCCGGTCCGCCGCTGCGGTCTTCGGTGATCTCCACCAGCAGGCCGGTGTCGGCCAGCCTGATCCGGTCGCCGGTGGTGGGGCCGAACAGGTCGGCGTAGCGCTCCCTGGACAGCCGCGTCATGACGGGTCGAGCCGTCCGGGCGGGTTCAGGTCCAGGCCGTGCACCTCGCGCCGGCCGCGCAGCGGGACCAGCCGGACGGTCTGCGGGATGCCGGGTTCGAAGCGCACCGCGGTGGCCGCGGGGACGTCGAGCCGGTGCCCGTGGGCCGCGGCCCGGTCGAACGACAGCGCCGCGTTGGCCTGGGGCAGGTGGACATGGCTGCCCACCTGCACCGGACGGTCGCCGGTGTTGACGATCTGCATCTCGAGCCGCTGCGCGCCGGCATTGATCTCGATATCGCCTGCGCCATAGAGAATTTCGCCGGGAATCATGCGATCGGGTGATGGACGGTGACCAACTTGGTGCCGTCCGGGAACGTCGCTTCGACGTGCACGTGGTCGATCATCTCCGGTACCCCCTCCATCACGTCGTCGCGACCGAGCACCGCGCAGCCGCTTGTCATCAGCTCGGCGACGCTGCGGCCGTCCCGCGCGCCCTCGAGAATGTGGTCGGTGATGACGGCCACGGCCTCGGGGACGTTCAGCCGCAACCCCCGCGCCCTACGCCGCCGGGCCAGCTCGGCGGCGTAGGACAGCAGCAGTCGCTCTTGCTCGTGCGGCGTGAGAAGCATGTCCTCTAGATCCTGCCATTAGCGCGACGCGGTCGACACGTCGAGTCAGGCCCGCTGCGGAATGGCGTCGGCATAGGGCGCGTCGCTGTTGGCGTGGGCCCGCGCGAAAACCATGTACAGCAGGCCGACGCCGATGATGAGGCCCGCCATCAACAGCACGACGTAGTTGTCGTACCAGGGGGCGTCGGGCGTGCGCGGCCAGCAGATGTTGACGATGGCCGCGACGCCGTAGACCAGCGCGCTGACGTTGACGAGCATCCCCCACCGGCCCAGCCGGTACTTGCCGGACGGCTTCCAGCCCTTCAGCCGCGCCCGCAGGGCGGCCAGCACCACCATCTGGAACCCGAGGTAGACACCGACGGTGCCGAAACTGACCAGCTTGTTGAGCGGGTGCTCGGAGACGATGGTCCCGATGATCAGCGCGCCGGGGACGATGACCGCGGCCAGCAGGGCGAACGGCGGCACGTGCCGCTTGTGATCGAAGCGCGCCAACAGCCGGGAACCGAAGATCATCCCGTCGCGGCCGTAGGAAAAGATCAGCCGGCTGGCGGCCGCCTGCAGGCTCAGGGCGCACGACACGAACGAGATCAACACGATGCCCAGCACGACCCTGGACCCGATGTCGCCGAACGCGCTTTGCAGCACGGTCGAGATCGGGTTGGTGTCCTCACCGCGGATGACCGCGCCGAAGTCGGTCACCGACAGGATCAGGCTCAGGCACACGAACGTGGAGGCGGCCCCGCCGACATAGATGGTGCGGCGCATCGCTTTCGGGATCTGGATGCCCGGGTTGCGGACCTCCTCCGCCACGTCCCCGCACGCCTCGAACCCGAAGAACTGATAGAAGCCGATGAGGCTGGCGGCCAGGAACGCGTACAGGAAGCTGTGGCTGCCCTGGGCGTTGAAGCTGTGGAACAGCACACCCAGGCCGTGGGACCGGTGGGTGATCAGCAGCCAGACGCCGACGACGAGCGCGCCGATCAGTTCCGCGGTGAAGCCGAAGATCGCGAAGTAGCCGAGGATCTTCGTCCCGGTCAGGTTGATGAGCGTCGCCACCGCCAAAACCGCGAGCGCGCAACCGATTTTGGCCAACGCGGTCGGGCGGAAGCCGACCATGGCGGCCAGATAGGGGCCCGCGCCGAAGGCGGCGTCCGCTATCAGCGCCAACAGGCAGAACATATAGACCCACCCGGTCATCCATGCCCATTTGCGCCCCCACAGCCGCCGCGCCCACGGGTAGACGCCGCCGGCCACCGGGAACTGCGCGACCACCTCGCTGAACACCAGCGCCACCAGCATCTGCCCCGCGCCGACGATCAGCAGGCTCCAGATCATCGGCGGACCCGCGGTGGCCAAGGCGAACGCGAACACGGTGTAGATGCCGACCACGGGCGACAGGTAGGTGAAGCCCAGCGAGAAGTTGGCCCACGGGCTCATGTCGCGCTTGAACTCCGAGGAGAATCCCAACGCCTTCAGCTGCGCGAGGTCCTCGTCCTCCGCCGCCGCCTCGGGCGCCATTTCGCGCAGTGAAACCTGCTCAAGACCGTCGTGCGCGGCGCCGGCTTTCACGCCGACGGCCGAATCACCCTCTTGCCTCTGCTCAGACCCAGCGAACTCTGTGGTATCCAATTGAACCGACCCCAATCATCGAAACCTGTTGTACGAATCCGGTTTTCGCGACTACTTCTGCGTGCCCTCCTTAATCAGCGTCGCGGCCGTGCGCTTGAGCACATCGCGCTGCCTGGTCACGTCGGCGACCGCCTTGCGGAGCTGGTTGAGTTCCTCCCGCTCGCTGACCGCGACGTCACCGTCGGCGGGCGCGCCCGGCTTGACCCACGGGGCCGCCGGATCGTCCTGCTCTCCGGGCAGCGCCGCGACCACCTTGTGGCGCGACCGGGCCCGTGGCCCGTCGCCGCGCGGCGCGTTGACGACGCTGGCGACCGGGCCCATCGGGGGCATGCCGCCGTAGAAGGTGCCCGGCGCGGCCAGCCCGGCCAGCGGCGAGCCGTCCAGGGCGGTGGCCGGCAATGCCGTCGCCGCCAGCCGGATCGCCGGGGAGCTGCCCCACGACGGCGGCACCGACAGGTTGCCCACCGTCGCCGCCTCGCCGAGGCCGGCCGAGGCGCCCGCGCCAGAGGGGCCCGCCACGTTGGAGGCGAGCCCGGCGCCGGCCGCGGCACCGGCCGCCGGGGCGGCGGCCGCCGGCGCAGACAGCGAGTTCACCAACGGATTCCAGGCCGCGGCCACCGGCGGCGCGAGGGTCAGCATGGCGCCGGAAGCGTCGAAGTTCAGCCCCTCGGAGAGGATCTGGTATCCGACGGTCCCGGCGCTCAGCGTGTGGAAGGTCTGCAGCGGATAGCTGTTCAGCACGTCCAGGATCGGGTTCGGCCCGTTCAGGTAGTCGATGATCGGGTTGCCCGCGGGTGCCGATGCCGCCGGTGTCGACATGCCCTGCAGCAGGTTCGGCACGTTCGCGAGCGCCGATTGGGTGCTCGAACCGGTCGCGGTGGCGGCGGCGTTGCTGACCGCGGGGCCCTGACTCGCCGTCCCGGCCTCGTTGGTGGTCGGCGGCGGTGTGCCGAACGCCGTCAACCTCGTCGCCACCGCCGACGCCGCGGCGTAGCCGTACATCGCGGCGGCGTCCTGCGCCCACATCTCGGCGTATTGCGCCTCGGTGGCCGCGATCGCCGGAGTGTTCTGACCAAACGTGTTGGTGGCCACCAGCGATGCCAACATCGCCCGGTTCACCTCGATCTCCACCGGGGGCACCGTGGCCGCGAACGCGGACTCGTAGGCGGCGACCGCCGACCCGAGCTGGCCGGCGGTCTGCGCCGCCTGCGCCGCGGTCGCGGTCATCCATGACAGATACGGCGTCACCGCCGCGGCCATGGTTCCCGACGACGGACCCACCCATGGACCGCTGGTGAGCCCGGACACCACCGCCCGGTACGAACTGGCCGTCGAACCCAACTCCGACGCCAACGCCTCCCAGGCCGCCGCGGCCGCCGTCAGGGATTCCGGCCCCGGCCCCGCGTACATCCGGGCGGAGTTGACCTCCGGCGGCAGCCCCGCGAAGTCCACGCCGATCACAGCATCGCCTCCTTGATCAGGCGGGCTGCCGCATCGCGCTCCATCGCGGCTTCGGAGATCTCCTTGCGCAGCTTGCTCAGCTCTTCGCGCTCACGGTCGCTCAGCGCGCTCGCGACGTGCTGGCGAGCCGGTTGCGCCGGCGCGCTGCGGCCGGCCGCTTCGTCGGCGCCCTGCTCGCCGGGCATCGTGGGAATGACCTTCTGGCCGGGCCCGGATCGTGCCCGGCTCTGTTCGCCGCGGGGCGTGTTGACCAGGCTGCCGATCGGCGGGATGCCGCCGACGAAGCCCCCCGGTTCGGCCTGCGGCACGCCACCCAGCTCGGCGGCGGGCAAGGGCGACGCGCTGCCGGCCAGCCGGATCCCCGCCGCCGAAGCCCACGACTCGGGCACCGACAGTTTGCCGATCGAGGCCGCCCCGCCCGCGGCCGCCGAAACGGCTCCGCCGGCCCCCGGGTTGACCGAACCCGCCAGCGCCCCGAGGCCCGCGTCGGGCGCCACGTCGCCGGCCACCGCGGCGGCCTGCGGCAGCGCGAGCCCGTACAGGCCGCCCAGCAGCGGCGTGATGCCGGAAGCCGTGAACAACGGCCCGCTGATGACCAGGGCCCAGTTGCCCGCATCCGTGGTGAAGGTGTTGAGCGCCTGGCCCGTCGTGGTGCCGAGGACGGCCTCCGCGAACGAGATCGGGTCGAGGGATCCGCCGGATCCCAGGACCTGCAGCGCCGCCGGGACCAGGTTCATCACCTGCGCCAGGCCGGACTGCGCGCTGGGCCCCGCCGCGGACGCAGCGGCCTGGCTGACCGCGGCGGCCTGGGTGGCCGTGCCGCCCTGGTTGGTGGTCTGCGGCGGCACGCCGAACGGGAGCAGCTTCGTCGCCGCCGCCGACGCGCCCGCGTAGCCGTACATCGCCGCGGCGTCCTGGGCCCACATCTCGGCGTACTGCGCCTCGGTGGCCATGATCGCCGGGGTGTTCTGCCCGAGGAAGTTGGTGGCCACCAGCGCCGCCAACAGGGCCCGGTTCACCTCGATGACCGGCGGCGGCACGGTCGCCAGGAATGCGGTCTCGTATGCCGCGATCGCCGCCTTGAGCTGACCGGCGGTCTGCTCGGCCTGCGCGGCGGTCGTGCTCATCCAGGACAGGTACGGCGTCGCCGCCGCGAGCATCGTGGTCGACGACGGACCGATCCACGGACCGCCCGTGAGTTCGGCCACCGCCGAGCGATACGAACTCGCCGCGATGTTCAGTTCCGCGGCCAACCCGTCCCACGCCGCCGCGGCGGCGACCATCGGCCCCGAGCCCGGGCCGGCGTACATGCGGCCGGAGTTGACCTCCGGCGGCAATGCCGCAAAGTCCAGCGTCACAAGTCCCCCTGGTAGGCCCACCCGGCGCAGGCGCTTGCGTTCCCCGCCGCAAGGCCCGCGCGAGCGATGGTTGGACGCTCGCTTTTGAACGCCACGCGATGCGCGCGATATGGTGTTTGCCGCGACGTGCACAAGGCCGCACCGATGTTCACTTCGCCATACCGGCGTCCAGATCGCCGCACAATTAATACATGGTGACGCAGCTCGCTGTAACCATGCTGGCTAATCACTGGGAATTAGCTGTACACCTGTCTTGAACTCTCGCCGGCCGCCGACGGTTCCACCGCCGCCACCGTCACACGGGCGAGGCTCGACCCTCATCGGTTCGATCGGGAGCAGCCGGCGCAGTGCGGCCCGGCGCGGCGTCGAAACGGCTGTGTGACAGCGACTTACCTTGATTCAAGGTGCCGGCGGATCCGGTTCCCGCGCCGCGGACCTCCGGCCGCCGGGCCGGCCCGCACCGCGCGCCGTCACGCCCGCCCGATCGGCGGTGCCGGAGCAGGGCCTGCGGCCCGGATGGCTTTGCCGTTGTCAGCTTCAGCAAGCGGCAGTCGCCATCCGGGCGGCGGGCTTTCAGGGCCCCGACTTAGTCGTTGAACGGCCCCCACGCGTGGCGCTTCATGGCGGCGGGTTTCTTGCCGAGCTTTCCCGCCCGCACCATGACCGCCAGGCTGTCCAGGATGACCCGGCTGCTCATCAGCGCGGTCTGCTCGGCCCAGTCGTAGGGCGGTGAGCACTCCACCACCTCGATGCCGTTGAGCCCGGGCTCGGAGATCATCCGGATCAGGTTCAGCGCCTCGCGCGGCAACAGGCCACCGGGTTCGGGCCAGCCGGTGCCGGGCACGAAGCCGGCGTCGATGACGTCGATGTCGAACGACAGATAAACCGCCTTGGCGTCCTTCCACGCGGTTTCGAGCGCGATCTCCGCGATCTTTTCGATCCCGACGCGCTCCACGTCGCCCACCGTGATGACGGTGCTGCCGCGCTGCCGGCCCACCTGCACGCCGGCGCGCGGGGCCTGCCAGCCGCCGATGCCGATCTGGACCAGGTTGGTGGCCGGCGCGTTCTTGATGTTGGTGGCGTGGAACCACGGCGTGGTGTGCATGCGCTCGTCGAGATCGGTTTCCTGGGTGTCGACGTGGCGGTCGAAGTGGATGATGCCGACGTTGCCGTCCATGTGCGGGGCCAGGCCGCGCACCGTCGGGAACCCGATCGAGTGGTCGCCGCCCAGGATCACCGGGAACACGCCCTTGGAAACCACGTGCGACATGGCCGTGCTGATCTGGTCGAACGACTTCTCGATGTTGGCGGGAATGGTGAGCACGTCGCCGATGTCGACGATGTTGAGTTGTTCGCGCAGGTCCACCCCGAGCTCGTAGCAGTAGGTGCCGAACAGGTTGGTGGAGCGGCGGATTCCCATCGGCCCGAACCGAGTGCCGGGCCGGTAGGTGGTCCCGGCGTCCAGCGGCGCACCGAAGACGGCCACTTCGGCGTCGCCCACGTCGTTCACGTCTTCGAGGAACGGGCACTTCAGGAATGTCCCGCGCTCGCCGGCGAAGTGCGGCAGCTCGCCGCGCGCAAAGGTCGACAGCGTTCGGTCGTTGATCGTGGGGGCCGCTTCGAGGCCATGGGCCAGGCAGCGCTCGATCTCTTCGCGATGCCGGCGGGTGGACAACTCCGCCTCGGCCTGCTGCGCCCAGCTGCCTTCCCGGTTGGGGATGTCAGCTTGTCCGGCGAACGGATTGAACATCGAATTTCCTCTCGTCGCGAATGAATTCACGGCGGAGGATGCCCCGGCGACCGGAGTCTAAGCGGACGGCGAATACGGGAGCCATCGTGGAAATGACTCGGCGCGCCAGGCATCATCCCGCGGTCGCCGTCTTGTCGCTTTCCGGGTACGGCGAACTCGTCCGGGCGGCCCCTGCGGCGCGCCGCTATTGAAGGTACCGCCTCGTTCGGCGACCGCAACTTTCGGTCGCGGTCGTGTCGCGCGCGGCGATCGGGGCCGCCCGATCACCACGGCCCCTCCGCCCGGGGCTTCGCGGCCGTTCTCCAAAGCTGTTGCGAGGCAACGGATATCGTCGAGAGGGCGACGGCCGCGTCCGTCCGGAAGGTCGGCGCATTCGCGAGGCCCCGGCCCGACGCGACGAACGCACGCCCCGCCGGGGACATGATCCGGGGGCCGGGGATTTCCTTGCGGAACAGGCGTTTTCGGGTGGTCGACGCCGCGCCGCAGCAAGCCTCCGTAACGACTGCCCAACGGCTGAGAACTTGCTGGGAATTAAGCCTCGAGGTTCTGCAGGCGCACCTGGCCGCGGGCCACCACCCGATCGTTGTCGTCGGTGATCGTGACGAGCCACAGCTGCTGACGCCGGCCGCGGTGAATCGGTTCGGCGCTGCCGTACACCGTCCCGGATCCGATCGAGCGCAAAAAGTCCGTGTTGTTGTTGACGCCCACGACGTTGCCGCCGTCGCCCTTCGCGTTGAGCCAGGTGTAGGCGGACACGCTGGCCATGCTCTCGATCATCGAGCAGTAGACGCCGCCGTGCACCAGACCCATCGGCTGCAGCAGTTTGGGGGTGACCTCGAGCTGCGCGCGGGCGCCGTCGGGGCCCAGCTCGGTGAACCGCAGCCCCAACTCCGTGTCGAACGGCGCGGTGAAGTTCGGCGGCAACGTCGGGTCGGGCGGCGGTGGCACGTTATGTGTCTACACCATGGGCGACCCGGCGCCGCCGGGGCGGAATGCCTGCCCGCAAAAACGGGCGAGCCCCGCGCTGGGCGCGGGGCTCGCCGATCGAGTAGACCGGGGGTCACTGCAGCCCTCAGGACTCTGCCGCGGTCATTGTCGCTCGACCGACATCAGCATAGGCAAGGCTGCCCTAATTTCGCAAGGTATCGTTTGACCGAAACAAGTCGTATCGGAATCGTGTTGGTACGACCGTCAGTAGTAAGCGGAGTACGCTTGTTCCGACGCTCAGGAGATGAACGCACTATGGCCAAGCTGACCCGGCTGGGGGATCTGGAACGCGCCGTGATGGACCATTTGTGGTCCACGGCCGAACCCCAAACCGTCCGCCAAGTCCACGAAGCCTTGTCGGCGCAACGTGACCTCGCGTACACGACGATCATGACCGTCCTGCAGCGGCTGGCCAAGAAGAACCTGGTCTCCCAGATCCGGGACGACCGCGCCCACCGCTACGCGCCGGTGCACGGCCGCGACGAGCTGGTCGCCGGGCTGATGGTCGACGCGCTGGCGCAGGCCGAGGACTCCGGGGACCGGCAGGCGGCGCTGGTGCACTTCGTCGAGCGGGTGGGCGCCGACGAGGCCGAGGCGCTGCGGCGCGCGCTCGCCGATCTGGAAGCCAATCAACGCAACAACACGCCGTCGGCTGGCGCGGCGGCGGAGGACTGAGGGAGACTAGCAGCGTGTCAGCGCTGGCCTTCACCCTCCTCGCGGTGCTGTTGGTCGGCCCGGCGCCGGCCCTCTTGGCACGAGCGAGCTGGCCGTTGCGCGCGCCCCGCGCCGCGATGGTGCTGTGGCAGGCCGTCGCCCTGGCCGCCGTCCTGTCGGCGTTCAGCGCGGGGATCGCGATCGCCAGCCGGTTGCTGGTGCCCGGCCCCGACGGGCGGCCCACGGCCAGCATCCTCGGTTCCGCCGACCGCCTCGGCTGGCCGCTCTGGGCGGCTTACATCGCCGTCTTCGCGCTGACCGTCGTGGTCGGCGCAAGGCTGATGGCCGCCGTCCTGCGGGTGGCCATCGCCAACCGGCGCCGCCGGGCCCACCACCGCATGGTCGTCGATCTGGTCGGGGTCGGGCACGACGCGGCCACCGCGCAGCCCTGTGCGCGCACGCGCGACCTTCGCATCCTGGATGTCCGGCAGCCGCTGGCCTACTGCCTGCCCGGCGTCCGGAGCCGGGTCGTGCTCAGCGAAGGAGCGCTGTCCGCGCTCGCCGATGACGAAGTCGCGGCCATCCTCACCCACGAGCGGGCCCACCTGCGGGCCCGGCACGACTTGGTGCTGGAAGCGTTCACCGCCGTGCACGCCGCGTTCCCGCGGCTCGTGCGCAGCACCAACGCGCTGCGCGCGGTGCAACTGCTCGTCGAACTGCTGGCCGACGACGCGGCGGTGCGCGCGACCGGTCGCACTCCCCTGGCCCGCGCGCTGGTGGCCTGCGCGTCGGGACGGGCGCCCTCGGGCGCGCTGGCCGTCGGCGGCCCCAGCACCGTGGTGCGGGTGCGCCGGCTGTCCGGGCGCGGCAACAGCCTGAAGCTCTCGGCGGCCGCCTACCTGACCGCCGCGGCCATCATGGTGGTGCCCACCGTCGCTTTGGTCGTCCCGTGGCTCACCGAGCTGCGCCGGCTGTTCAACCTCTGACGCCCGGGCGCCGATCACCCCGGGCGGACGCGGGCCTGCTGTGACACAGTGTGACCGAAGGATATTCGGTAAGTCTCCCCAACTGAGAGGGCAGCCATGAGTTCGTCGGATGCGAAAACCGCTACCGCACAGATCGGCGTCACCGGCCTCGCGGTCATGGGTTCGAACATCGCCCGGAATTTCGCCCACCACGGCTACACGGTCGCGCTGCACAACCGCTCCGTCGCCAAGACCGACGCGCTGCTCAAAGAACACGGCGACGAGGGCAACTTCGTGCGCGCGGAGTCCATCGCGGAGTTTCTCGACGCGCTGGAGAAGCCGCGGCGGGTGCTGATCATGGTCAAGGCCGGCGATCCCACCGACGCCGTCATCAACGAGCTCGCCGACGCCATGGAGGAAGGCGACATCATCATCGACGGCGGCAACGCCCTCTACACCGACACCATCCGGCGCGAGAAGGCGATGCGCGAGCGCGGCCTGCACTTCGTCGGCGCCGGCATCTCCGGCGGCGAGGAGGGCGCGCTCAACGGGCCGTCGATCATGCCGGGCGGACCCGCCGAGTCGTACAAGTCGCTGGGCCCGCTGCTCGAGGAGATCTCCGCGCACGTCGACGGGGTGCCGTGCTGCACGCACATCGGGCCCGACGGCGCCGGGCACTTCGTGAAGATGGTGCACAACGGCATCGAGTACTCCGACATGCAGCTGATCGGCGAGGCCTACCAGCTGCTGCGCGACGGGCTCGGCAAGACCGCGGACGAGATTGCCGACGTGTTCGACGAGTGGAACAAGGGCGACCTGGACAGCTTCCTGGTCGAGATCACCGCCCAGGTGCTGCGCCAGAAGGACGGGAAGACCGGCAAGCCGCTCGTCGACGTCATCCTCGACGAGGCCGAGCAGAAAGGCACCGGCCGCTGGACGGTGAAGTCGGCCCTCGACCTCGGTGTGCCGGTGACCGGCATCGCCGAGGCCGTGTTCGCCCGCGCCCTGTCCGGTTCGGTGACCCAGCGCAAGGCCACCACCGGGCTGGCCTCCGGCCAGCTGGGCGAAAAGCCCAGCGACGCAAAACAATTCGTGGAGGACGTCCGGCAGGCCCTCTACGCGTCGAAGATCATCGCCTACGCCCAGGGCTTCAACCAGATTCAGGCCGGCAGCGCCGAGTACGACTGGGGCATCACCCCCGGCGACCTGGCCACCATCTGGCGCGGCGGCTGCATCATCCGGGCGAAGTTCCTCAACCGGATCAAGGAGGCGTACGACGAGGACCCCGACCTGGCCACGCTGATCGTCGCGCCGTACTTCCGCAGCGCGATCGAGGCCGCGATCGACGGCTGGCGCCGCGTCGTGGTGACCGCCACCCAGCTGGGCATCCCGATCCCCGGCTTCTCCTCGGCGCTGTCCTACTACGACGCGCTGCGCACCGAGCGGCTGCCCGCCGCCCTCACCCAGGGGCTGCGCGACTTCTTCGGCGCGCACACCTACGGCCGCATCGACGACGACCCCGACAAGCGCTTCCATACGCTGTGGAGCGGCGACCGCAGCGAAGTGCCCGCCTAGCGGCCGCTCGCGTGTAGAGGGGCGCAAAAGGGGGCAAGTCGACTGACATGAGGTTCTTGGACGGGCACCGGCCGGGCTACGACCTGACCTACAACGACGTGTTCATCGTGCCGAACCGGTCCGAGGTGGCGTCGCGCTTCGACGTCGACCTGTCCAGCGCCGACGGCTCCGGCACCACCATTCCCGTGGTGGTCGCCAACATGACCGCGGTGGCCGGCCGGCGGATGGCCGAGACCGTGTCGCGGCGGGGCGGCATCGTGATCCTGCCCCAGGACCTGCCGATCACCGCTGTCCAGCAGACCGTGCAGTTCGTCAAGAGCCGCGACCTGGTTCTCGACACCCCGGTGGTGCTGGAGCCCGACGACTCGGTGTCCGACGCGATGGCGCTGATCCACAAGCGCGCGCACGGCGTGGCCGTGGTGTTGTTCGAGGGCCGTCCCATCGGCGTGGTCAGCGAATCCTCCTGCCTGGGCGTGGACCGGTTCACCCGGGTGCGCGACGTCGTCGCGACCGACTTCGTCACCGCCCCGGTGGGCACCGAACCCCGCAAGATCTTCGACCTGCTCGAGCACTCGCCGATCGGCGTCGCGGTGGTGACCCACGCGGACGGCACGCTGGCCGGGGTGCTGACTCGCACCGGCGCGATCCGCGCGGGCCTGTACACCCCGGCCACCGACGCCCGCGGGCGGCTGCGGGTTGGCGCCGCCGTCGGCATCAGCGGCGACGTGGGCGCCAAGGCCCGGTCGCTGGCCGAGGCCGGCGTCGACGTGCTCGTCATCGACACCGCGCACGGGCATCAGCTCAAGACCCTCGACGCGATCAAGGTGGTGGCGGAGGTGCTCGCCGACTTGGGCCTCGGTTTGCCGCTGGCGGCGGGCAACGTGGTGTCGGCGGAGGGCACCCGGGATCTGCTGGACGCCGGGGCCAGCATCGTCAAGGTCGGCGTCGGGCCGGGCGCGATGTGCACCACCCGGATGATGACCGGCGTGGGCCGCCCCCAGTTCTCCGCTGTGCTCGAATGCGCTTCGGCCGCAAGGGCGCTCGGCGGGCACGTGTGGGCCGACGGCGGCATCCGCCATCCGCGCGACGTGGCGCTGGCGCTGGCGGCCGGGGCGTCGAACGTGATGATCGGGTCGTGGTTCGCCGGGACGTACGAGTCGCCCGGAGACCTGATGCGCGACCGCGACGACCGGCCCTACAAGGAGAGCTACGGGATGGCGTCCAAGCGGGCGGTGGTCGCGCGCACCGGCGACGAGACCGCGTTCGATCGCGCCCGCAAGGCGCTGTTCGAGGAGGGCATCTCGACGGCGCGGATGGGGCTGGATCCCGACCGCGGCGGCGTCGAGGACCTGATCGACCACATCACCTCCGGGGTGCGCAGCACCTGCACCTACGTGGGCGCCTCCACCCTGGCCGAGCTGCACGAGCGCGCCGTCGTCGGTGTGCAATCGGCGGCGGGATTCGCCGAGGGCCATCCGCTGCCGCTGGGCTGGTGAGCGCGCTAAGCCGCCGACGGTCGTGCTGCCCGCTGGACGTCTTGGCTACCATGTGAATTCACGTGAGTTTTCGGCTGGCAGCAAAGTGCTGCGCCGCATCGAAGGAAAGGGATGACGTGCCGCAGGCACGCGTCGAGGCCCCGCCACCGACCCGGGCCTTCCGCAGGAAGCGGTCGTGAACGTCGCCCTCACCGCGGTCAGCCTGCTGGCCATCGCGCTGCTCATCTTCGCTAACGGGGTCTTCGTCGCGGCCGAGTTCTCGCTGACCGCGCTGGACCGAAGCGTGGTGGACGCCAACGCGCGCGCCGGTGGCCGCCGCGACCGCTTCATCCAGCGCGCCCAGCGCCGGTTGTCTTTTCAGCTGTCGGGCGCCCAGCTCGGCATCTCCACCGCCACGCTGGCGACGGGGTATCTGACCGAGCCGCTGGTGGCCGACCTGCCGCATCCGGCGTTGAGCTCGATCGGCGTCCCGGACCGGGTGGCCGAGGGGATCATCGCGTTCCTGGCGCTGGTGGTGGTGACGTCGGTGTCGATGGTGTTCGGTGAGCTGGTTCCCAAATACCTGGCCGTCGCGCGGCCGCTGTCGAGCGCCCGCGCCGTCGCGGGCTTTCAACTGCTGTTCTCGCTGCTGTTCACCCCCGCCATTCGGCTGACGAACGGCGTGGCCAACTGGATCGTCCGCGAGCTGGGCATCGAGCCCGCCGAGGAGCTGCGCTCGGCGCGGTCGGCGCAGGAGCTGGCGTCGCTGGTGCGCACCTCGGCCCGCAGCGGCACCATGGACGCGGCCACCGCCGTGCTACTGCGGCGATCGCTGGAGTTCGGCGAACTGACGGCCGAGGAGCTGATGACGCCGAGGTCGAAGATCGTCGCGCTGCAAACCGACGACACCGTCGCCGACCTGGTCACCGCGGCCGCCGAATCCGGCTTCTCCCGGTTTCCGATCGTCGACGGCGACCTCGACGAGACCGTCGGCATCGTGCACGTCAAGCAGGTGTTCGCCATCGCGCCGGCCGACCGCCCGAAAACCATGCTGACCACGCTCGCGCAGCACGTCCCCGTGGTGCCGTCGACCCTGGACGGCGATGCGGTGATGGCCGAGATCCGCGCCAACCCCCTGCAAACGGCGATGGTCGTCGACGAATACGGCGGCACGGCCGGCATGGTGACCGTCGAGGACCTGATCGAGGAGATCGTCGGCGACGTCCGCGACGAGCACGACGACGCCACCCCCGACGTCGTCGCGGCCGGCACCGGCTGGCGGGTGAACGGGCTGCTGCGCATCGACGAGGTCGCCGCCGCCACCGGGTTCCGCGCGCCCGAAGGCCCCTACGAGACGATCGGCGGCCTGGTGTTGCGGGAGATCGGCCACATCCCGGTGGCCGGCGAGACCGTGGAGCTCACCGCGCTGGACGCCGACGGCCTGTTGGATTCGTCGATGCGCTGGCGGGCGACGGTGGTTCGGATGGACGGTCGCCGCATCGACGTGCTCGAGCTGCAGGAGCAGGACAGCCGGGCCGAAACCGCCGCGGGGCAGGCGCCCCGATGAACGACGCGCTGGGAGTGCTGCTGGCGATCCTGCTGATCGGGGCGAACGCGTTCTTCGTCGGGGCCGAGTTCGCCCTGATCTCCGCGCGACGCGACCGCCTCGAAGCGTTGGCCGAGCAGGGCAAGGCCCGCGCGGTCACGGTGATCCGCGCCGGCCAGAACCTGCCCTCGATGCTGGCCGGAGTGCAGCTCGGGGTGACTGTCGCCTCGCTGCTGCTGGGCCGGATCGGGGAGGCCGCGGTCGCGGACCTGCTGCGCGGCGCCTTCGGGCTGACGGGTATGCCACCGGCGCTGCTGCACACCGTGTCGCTGGTGATCGCGCTGGCGATCGTGGTGACGCTGCACGTGCTGCTCGGCGAGATGGTGCCGAAGAACATCGCGCTGGCCGGCCCCGAGCGCGCCGCGATGCTGCTGGTTCCGCCGTATCTGGCCTACGTGCGCGCGGCGCGCCCGTTCATCTCGTTCTACGACAAGTGCGCCAACGTGGTGCTGCGCGCGCTGCGTGTCGAGCCCAAATCGCAACTGAGCCTGGCCGTTTCGACCACCGAGCTGAGGGTGATGATCACCGAATCGGTGTCCGAGGGCCTGCTGGACGCCGAGGAGCACGGCAGGCTGACCCGGGCGCTGCAGCTGCGGCACCGCACGGTCGGCCAGGTCGCGCGGCCGCTGGCCGAGATCCAGGCGGTGCCGGTGGCCACGGCGGGTTCCGGGCCGACCGTGGGCGCGGTCGAGCACGCCCTGGCGCGAACCGGCTACTCCCGGTTTCCGGTCGTGAACCTCGACGCGGAGTTCATCGGCTACGTCCACATCAAGGACGTGCTGACGCTCGGGGACGACCCGCAGACGGTGATCGACCTGGCGCTGGTCCGACCGCTGCCGCGCGTCCCCCGGTCGCTGCCGCTGGCCGACGCGCTGTCGCGGATGCGCCGCAGCAACAGCCACCTGGCGTTGGTGACCGACGGGGCCGGCGGGGCCGTCGTCGCGATGGTGGCGATGGAAGATCTGGTGGAGGACCTCGTCGGGGCCATGCGCGACGCGTAGTCGGCCTGGGCGGCAAGTCAGGCCCGACAAAGGCCGTATGATCTCCAACGGCCACCAGTCAAGGAACTGCTGGAAGGCAGAGGGTCCCGGCCCGCGGAACATGCGTTGCCCGCAGCGACCCTCAGGGTCCGCCGCGGCGCCATCGTTGTGGCTGGAGCCCGGTGTGACCTGCGGTTGTAGGTCGGCCGGGTGACAGCCGTCAGGCTGCCGGTCGGTAGGCTGACGTCAATACCTGTTGAGGCCGGTGAGGTCGCGCGTGGCCCCATTACGGAGCCCACTATGGAGGAGAAAGATGACTGATCGCGTGTCGGTGGGGAACCTGCGCGTCGCCAAAGTGCTCTACGACTTCGTGAACAACGAGGCCCTGCCCGGCACCGATATCGACCCCGACAGCTTCTGGGCGGGCGTCGACAAGGTCGTCGCCGACCTCACCCCGCAGAACCAGGATCTGCTGAACCGCCGCGATGAGCTGCAGGCACAGATCGACAAGTGGCACCGCCAGCGCGTCATCGAGCCGATCGACACGGAGGCCTACCGCGAGTTCCTGACCGAGATCGGTTACCTGCTGCCCGAGCCCGCCGACTTCAGCATCACCACGTCCGGCGTCGACCCCGAGATCACCACGACGGCGGGGCCCCAGCTGGTGGTGCCGGTGACCAACGCCCGCTTCGCGCTCAACGCCGCCAACGCCCGGTGGGGCTCGCTGTACGACGCGCTCTACGGCACGGACGTGATCCCGGAAACCGACGGCGCCGAGCAGGGCACCGGCTACAACAAGGTGCGCGGCGACAAGGTGATCGCCTATGCCCGCGAGTTCCTCGACGAGGCCGTGCCGCTGGCGTCGGGCTCGTGGGCCGACGCGACCGGCCTGAGCATCGACGACGGCCGGCTGCAGATCGACCTGGGCGATGAGTCCACCAGCCTGGCCAGCCCCGAGAAGTTCGTCGGCTACAGCGGCGAGCTCGGCTCCCCCAACTGGTCGGTGTTGCTGATCAACAACGGCCTGCACGTCGAGATCCTGATCGACCCCGAGTCGCCCATCGGCAAGACGGACCGCGCCGGCATCAAGGACGTCGTGCTGGAATCGGCGGTCACCACGATCATCGACTTCGAGGACGCGGTGGCCGCCGTCGACGCCGACGACAAGACCGCCGCCTACCGCAACTGGCTTGGCCTGATGCGCGGCGACCTGGCCGCCGAGGTCGACAAGGACGGCAAGACGTTCACCCGGGTGCCCAACCAGGACCGCCAGTACACCACCCCCGACGGCGGCGAGCTGGTGCTGCCCGGGCGCGCGCTGCTGTTCGTCCGCAACGTCGGGCACCTGATGACCAACGACGCGATCCTCGACGCCGACGGTAACGAGATCTTCGAGGGCATCCAGGACGCCCTCTTCACCGGGCTGTGCGCCGTGCACGGGCTGAAGGCCAGCGACGCCAACGGCCCGCTGGTCAACAGCCGCACCGGCTCCATCTACATCGTCAAGCCCAAGATGCACGGCCCCGACGAGGTGGCGTACACGACCGAGCTGTTCAGCCGCGTCGAGGACGTGCTCGGCCTGCCGCAGACGACGCTCAAGGTCGGCGTCATGGACGAGGAGCGGCGCACGACGGTCAACCTGAAGGCCTGCATCAAGGCCGCAGCCGACCGGATCGTGTTCATCAACACCGGATTCCTGGACCGCACCGGCGACGAAATCCACACCTCGATGGAGGCCGGTCCGATGGTCCGCAAGGGCGCGATGAAGACCCAGCCGTGGATCCTGGGCTACGAGGACAACAACGTCGACACCGGCCTGGCCGCCGGGTTCGCCGGGCATGCGCAGATCGGCAAGGGCATGTGGACCATGACCGAGCTGATGGCGGACATGGTCGAGCAGAAGATCGGCCAGCCGAAGCAGGGCGCCAGCACCGCCTGGGTGCCGTCGCCGACGGCGGCGACCCTGCACGCCATGCACTACCACAAGGTCGACGTCATCCAGGTGCAGAACGAGCTGGCCGGCAAGAAGCGGGCGAGCATCGATCAGCTGCTGACGATTCCGCTGGCCAAGGAGCTGGCCTGGGCCTCCGAGGAGATCCGCGAGGAGGTCGACAACAACTGCCAGTCCATCCTGGGCTACGTGGTGCGCTGGATCGACCAGGGCGTCGGATCCTCCAAGGTGCCCGACATCCACAACGTCGCGCTCATGGAGGACCGCGCCACGCTGCGGATCTCCAGCCAGCTGCTGGCCAACTGGCTGCGGCACGGGGTGATCACCAGCGAGGACGTCCGGGCCAGCCTGGAACGGATGGCCCCGATGGTCGATCAGCAGAACGCCGGTGACTCGAAGTATCTGCCGATGGCGCCCAACTTCGACGACAGCGTCGCCTTCCTGGCCGCCCAGGAGCTGATCCTGTCCGGAACGCAGCAGCCCAATGGCTACACCGAGCCGATCCTGCATCGGCGCCGGCGCGAGTTCAAAGCCCGCGCCGCCGGTGGGTGAAACCGGCTCGACAATGCGGTAAGTAGCGCGGCCGATGACTACAATCTGGGCCGAGTCCACAACGTTTCACGCGATGAGTCGACGGAAAGGCGGCGGGTACCGGTATGGGTAGGCACAGCATGCCCGACCCGGATGACGCCGTCGATGCCCCGGCTGACGAATATGTAGCCGACGATCGGGACGCGTTCGAGGACACGGGTCACCACCATCGCGATGCCGCGGTCGACGACCCCTATTGGCGCGCAGACGATTACGTCGACGAGGGCTTTTCCGCCGAGGGCGACCACCCCTATCCCGCCGACGACACGTTCGCGCCCACCGCCGACGAGTATCCCGAATTCCCGCCGCGCAGCCCGGGCCCGGCGGGCGCCGAGCCGCCGGTCTCCGCGCCGTCGCTGTCGTCACCGTCGGGGCGCGGGCACCGGGGACTCGGCGAGCGCCTCGGCGGCCACCGCAGCGACGGCGGGCGCCGTGGGGTCAGCATCGGGGTGATCGTCGCGCTCGTCGCCGTGGTCGTCGTGGTGGGCACCGTGATCCTGTGGAGCTTCTTCGGCGACGCGTTGTCGCACCGCTCGCACAGCGCCGCCGCGCGCTGTGTCGGCGGCAAGGAGTCGGTCGCCGTCATCGCCGACCCGTCGATCTCCGAGCCCGTGCAACAGCTCGCCGAGAACTACAACTCCACGGCCGGGCCGGTCGGCGATCACTGCATGGTGCTGACCGTCAAACCGGCCGGCTCCGACGCCGTGCTGAACGGGTTCGTCGGCAAGTGGCCGGCCGAGTTGGGCGGCCAGCCGGCGTTGTGGATCCCGGGCAGCTCCGTTTCCGCCGCGCGGCTCGCCGCCGCCGCGGGCCAGAAGACCATCACCGAAAGCCACTCGCTGGTGACGTCGCCGGTCATGCTGGCCGTCCGGCCCGAGCTCGGGCAGGCCCTGGCCAACCAGAACTGGGCGGCGCTGCCCGGCCTGCAAACCAATCCGAACGCGCTGGCCGGCCTGAACCTGCCGACCTGGGGATCGCTGCGGCTGGCGCTGCCCACCAACGGCAACGGCGACGCCGCGCTGTTGGCCGGCGAGGCCGTCGCGGCCGCATCCGTTCCCGCCGGTGCGCCGCCGACGCAGGGCACCGGCGCCGTCCGCGCGTTGATGAGCGGACAGCCCAAGCTGTCCGACAACTCGCTGACCGAGGCGATGAACGCGCTGGTGGGTTCCACCAATGCGGCGGCCGCGCCGGTGCACGCGGTGGTGACCACCGAGCAACAGGTGTTCGCGCGCGGCCAGGCGTTGCCCGACGCCAAGGGAACGCTGGCCACCTGGCTGCCGCCGGGGCCCGCGCCCGTCGCCGATTTTCCGGCGGTGCTGCTCAGCGGGTCGTGGCTGACGCAGGAGCAGACGTCCGCGGCCAGCGGGTTCGCCCGCTTCCTGCAAAAGCCCGAGCAGCTCGCGAAGCTGGCCAAGGCCGGCTTCCGGGTCAACGGGGTCAAGCCGCCGAGCAGCCAGGTCACCAGTTTCCCGGCGCTGCCCGGCACGCTGTCGGTGGGTGACGACGCGATGCGCGCCACGCTGGCCGAAGCCATGTCCGCCCCGTCGAGCGGACTGGCCGCCACCATCATGCTCGACCAGTCCATGCCCGCCGACGAGGGCGGAAAGACCCGGCTCGCCAACGTCATCGGGGCGCTGCGGGACAAGATCAAGTCGTTGCCGCCGAGCGCCAGCGTCGGGTTGTGGACCTTCGACGGCCACGAGGGTCGCTCGGAGGTGCCCGGCGGACCGCTGGGTGACCCCGTCGGTGCCGCCGGTGGCCAGCCGCGCTCGGCGGCGCTGGCGGCGGCGCTGGACAAGCAGTATTCCTCGGCCGGCGGCGCGGTGTCGTTCACCACCCTGCGCATGATCTACCAGGAGCTGCAGGCCAATTACCATGCCGGGCAGGCGAATTCGATCTTGGTGATCACCTCGGGCCCGCACACCGACCAGACGCTGGACGGTGCCGGCCTGCAGGACTTCATCCGCAAGAGCGCCGACCCGGCCAAACCGATCGCGGTCAACGTCATCGACTTCGGCGGCGACCCGGACCGGTCGACGTGGGAGGCCGTCGCCCAGCTCAGCGGCGGCGGCTACCAGAACCTGACGACCTCGGCCTCCCCCGACCTCGCCGCCGCCCTGAACACGTTCTTGAGCTGAGGCGCTGTCACCCCTCCGGCATAGCATCGTGGGCGTCGCCGAAGGGAGCCTCATGAAGGTCGATTTCACCCCGGATCCCCAGCTCTACCCGTTCGAGTCGCGCTGGTTCGACAGCTCGCGCGGGCGCCTGCACTACATCGACGAGGGCGCCGGGCCGCCGCTGTTGTTGTGTCACGGCAACCCGACGTGGAGCTTCCTCTACCGCGACATCATCGTCGCGTTGCGGGACCGGTTCCGTTGCATCGCACCCGATTACCTCGGCTTCGGCCTGTCGGAACGGCCCGCGGGGTTCGGCTACAAGATCGACGAGCACGCGCACGTCGTCGGCCAGCTCGTCGATCACCTCGGGCTCGACGGCTACCTGACGATGGGCCAGGACTGGGGCGGCCCGATCAGCATGGCCGTCGCCGTCGAGCGCGCCGACCGGGTGCGCGGCGTCGTGCTGGGCAACACCTGGTTCTGGACGACGGACGAGCTGACGACGAAGATCTTCAGCCGGGTGATGGGCAGCCCGCCGATGCAATGGGCCATCCTGCACCGCAATTTCTTCGTCGAACGGCTGATCCCGGCCGGCACCCAGCGCCGGCCCAGCGCGGCGGTGATGCAGCACTACCGGGCCGTGCAGCCCAGCCCGGAGGCGCGAAAGGGCGTGGCCGAGATGCCCAAGCAGATCCTGGCCGCCCACGCCCTGCTGGGCCGGCTCGCCAGCGAGGTGCCCGCCAACCTGGGCGCCAAGCCCGCGCTATTCGTCTGGGGCATGAAGGACTTCGCGTTCCGGCCCGGTCCGACGCTGCCGCGGATGCGCGCGGCGTTTCCCGATCACGTCGTCGTCGAGCTGCCCGACGCCAAGCACTTCATCCAGGAGGACGCGCCGGAGCGGATCGCGGCGGCGATCGTCGAGCGGTTCGGCTGACGGCCGGCCGCGTCAGGCGAACGCCTCCACCGGCGGGCAGGAGCAGACCAGGTTGCGGTCGCCGTAGGCGCCGTCGATGCGGCGCACCGGCGGCCACACTTTGGGCCGGAAGTCCTTCCCCAGCGGGTAGGCGGCCTCCTCCCGGGTGTACGGGTGATCCCAGTCGGCGACCAGCAGGCACTCCGCGGTGTGCGGCGCGCCCCGCAGCGGGTTGTCGTCGGCGGTCCACTCGCCCGAGCCGACGCGGTCGATCTCGCGGCGGATGGCGATCATGGCCTCGCAGAAGGCGTCGACTTCGGTCAGGCTCTCGCTCTCGGTGGGCTCCACCATCAGCGTGCCGGCCACCGGGAAGCTCATGGTGGGCGCGTGAAAGCCGTAGTCCGCCAACCGCTTTGCGACGTCGTCGACGGTGACCCCGGTCGACTTGGTGATGCCGCGCAGGTCCAGGATGCACTCGTGGGCGACCATGCCGTTCTCGCCGGCGTACAGCACCGGGAAGTACTCGTCGAGGCGGCGCGCGATGTAGTTGGCCGAGGCGATCGCGGTCAGCGAGGCCGCCCGCAGGCCCTCGGCGCCCATCATCCTGATGTAGGCCCAGGTGATCGGCAGGATCGACGCCGAGCCGTACGGCGCCGACGACACCGGGTGACCCTGGGGCAACCCCGGCGCGTACGGGTGGCCCGGCAGGAACGGGGCCAGGTGGGCGCGCGCCGCGACGGGCCCGACGCCGGGGCCGCCGCCGCCGTGCGGGATGCAGAACGTCTTGTGCAGGTTCAGGTGGCTGACGTCGCCGCCGAACCGCCCCGGCCGGGCCAGCCCGACCAGCGCGTTGAGGTTGGCGCCGTCGATGTAGACCTGGCCGCCGGCGTCGTGGGTGGCCGCGCAGATCTCGGCGATGTCGTGCTCGTAGACGCCGTGCGTGGACGGGTAGGTGATCATCAGCGCCGCCAGCCGGTCGGCGTGTTCGGCCACCTTGGCCCGCAGATCGTCCAGGTCCACGTCGCCGTTGTCGCGGCAGGCGACCACGGCCACCCGCAGCCCGGCCAGCGCGGCCGACGCCGCGTTGGTGCCGTGCGCGCTGGACGGGATCAGGCAGATGTCGCGGTGCGGTTCGCCGCGGCTGGCGTGGTAGTCGTGGATCGCCAGCAGGCCGGCGTACTCGCCCTGCGAGCCGGCGTTGGGCTGCAGCGAGACGGCGTCGTAGCCGGTGATCTGCACCAGCCAGTTCTCCAGATCGGCGATGAGCCGGCGCACCCCCGCGGTGTCGGACGCCGGGGCGAGCGGGTGCAGGCGGGCGAACTCCGGCCAGGTGATCGGTTCCATCTCGGCGGCGGCGTTGAGTTTCATCGTGCAGGAGCCGAGCGGAATCATGCTGCGGTCCAACGCAATATCCTTGTCCGCGAGCGTGCGCAGGTAACGCATCATCGCCGTCTCCGTGCGGTACTGCGTGAACGCGGGATGCGTCAGGAACTCCGACGTGCGGTTGACGATGCCGGCGCAGACGGGCTCGGCGGCCGTCACTCCGAAGGCCTCGAGCACGGCGGCGACGTGCTCGTCGGTGGTGACCTCGTCGCAGGCCACCGACACGTGGTCGTCGTCCACGCGCCACAGGTTGATGCCGTTGGCCTTGGCCGCGGCGACGACCTCCCCGGCGCGGCCCGGCACCCGGGCCAGCACCGTGTCGAAGTACTCGTCGTGCACCAGCGCGTCGCCGAGCGCCGCGGCGATCGCCTCGGCGTGACCGTGTACCCGCCGCGCGATCGCGGTCAGGCCGTCGGCGCCGTGGTAGCTGGCGTACATCGCGGCCATCACGGCCAGCAGCACCTGCGCGGTGCAGATGTTGCTGGTCGCCTTGTCCCGACGGATGTGCTGCTCGCGCGTCTGCAGCGCCAGCCGGTAGGCCGGCGACCCGTCCGCGTCCACCGACACGCCGACCAGCCGCCCCGGCAGCTGGCGGGCGTGGTTGGCGTGCACCGCCAGGTAGCCGGCGTGCGGGCCGCCGAATCCCATTGGCACACCGAATCTTTGGGTGGTGCCGAACGCGACGTCGGCGCCGATCTCCCCCGGCGGCGTGATCAGCGTCAAGGCCAGCAGGTCCGCGCCGACGGCGACCAGCGCGCCCCGCTCGTGCGCTTCGGAAACCAGCGCCGACCA
This sequence comes from Mycobacterium paraense, assembly GCF_002101815.1. GTDB lineage: Bacteria > Actinomycetota > Actinomycetes > Mycobacteriales > Mycobacteriaceae > Mycobacterium > Mycobacterium paraense. Next base: position 358,181 of record NZ_LQPM01000010.1, read on the forward strand.
GTCCGTGACCCGTCCGCTGGCGCCGGGCAGCTGGGCGATGACGCCGAAGAAGTCGCCGTCGGGCAGGCCCTCAGACAGGTCGGCGGCGACGATCTCGATGCCCAGCGGCTTGGCCCGGGTGGCCAGCACGGCCGCGGTCTGCGCGAAGACGTCGGTGTCCACCGCGAGCCGGTTCGCGCCGCCGCGGGTGGCGCGGTGCATCAGCGTCATGGCCTCGGCCGCCGCCGTGCCCTCGTCGAGCATCGACGCGTTGGCGACCTCGAGGCCGGTGAGGTCGGCCACCATCGTCTGGAAGTTCAGCAGCGCCTCCAGCCGGCCCTGGCTGATCTCCGGCTGATACGGCGTGTAGGCGGTGTACCAGGCCGGGTTCTCCATGATGTTGCGCAACAACACCGGCGGCGTGAGCGTGTCGTAGTAGCCCTGCCCGATCATCGACACGGCCACGGTGTTGGCGTCGGCCAGCCGCCGCAGCTCGGCCAGCGCCTCGGCCTCGCTGGCGGGGGGCGGCAACGCGTCCAGACCGGGCGCGGCGCCGCCGTCGCCGAGCTGGTCGAGGATGCCCGCGGGAACCGCCTTCGACGCCAGTTCGTCCAACGAGTCGACACCGATGACGGCGAGCATGGCCGCGACGGCCTGGGCGTCGGGGCCGATGTGCCGGGCTGCGAAAGTTGATTGGTCGGGCACTGGGCGAACTCCTGAGGTCGAGGGACTAGCGGCCCTCTCCCTCTGTCTTCGCCCGTTCGCCGGGCGCCTGAGAGATTCGGCGCGGGCACTGCCCGAACGCCTTTCCCCATCGGCGGGTATGGACCGCTACGGATCGTTACCGCTTTCCAGAGGCGTCGTTAACTCGCGCGGTCCGGGTGCCTGAGAGGTTGACGGAGAGGTATTGCTCCTTCGGCGTCCGTGACTGGCAGCCACGGAACTCTCCCGCTCGAGTGCGACGCGTACGCCAGTTTACTCGGCCGGGCAGGAGAAAGGACGCCTAGCCGATCTTGCGGTCGCGGTGCTTGCGCCGGGAGGCCAGCTCGTCTTCGGGGGCGGCGATCGATTCGCCGCCGTCGGCGCGCTCGCCGTGGAAGTCGGCGATGACGCCGGTCAGCTCGCGCATGGCCCCGGAGACGGCGATGCCGAACACGCCCTGCCCGCCCTGCAACAGGTCGACAACCTCTTCGGCCGAGGTGCACTCGTACACCGTGGTGCCGTCGGAGAACAGGGTGATGTTGGCCAGGTCCTGGACGCCGCGCTGACGCAGATGGTCGACGGCGACGCGGATGTTGTGCAGCGAGATCCCGGTGTCCAGCAACCGCTTGACGATCTTGAGAACCAGGATGTCCTTGAACGAGTAGAGCCGCTGGCTGCCCGAGCCGGCCGCGCTGCGGATCGACGGGACCACCAGCGACGTGCGCGCCCAGTAGTCCAGCTGGCGGTAGGTGATCCCGGCGATCTGGCAGGCGCTCGGGCCGCGGTAACCCACCAGCTCGTCCGGCACCGAGTCGTCGGGAAACAGCCCCGGCTGCACGGGCGCGCTCGCTGCGGTGACGGCCTGGTCGCTGCTCGCGGAGTTCGCGCCGTCAGCTAGATCCAGCTGCTCTTGACGTGGCTGCTCGCTCACGGTGGTTCCTCTCGCCGATCGCGCTGTCCTCGTTGGCTGCACCGCAGCCACGTTTGCTCAGGCCCGAGTGCTAGAGAGCTTACGCTTTTCGATAGCCGCCGCGCCTTTAAGTCGTGATGAAAGTATGGCCGCTGCGGGGCTCCGTGGCCGCACTATCGGCCAGCGTGTCGACATCGCGGCGCCAGATGAGATAGATCCGTGATGTCGCAATCCAGCTTAATGGCCGGGGATCGCCGGGGGCTAGGTGGCCTTGAAGTCGTCCGGAGACACGCTGTCGAGGAACTCCTTGAACTTCTCCACCTCGTCCTCCCGGACGGCGGTGTTGGCCTCTTCGTCGCTCTCGTCGGGGATGAGCAGACCGGCCTGGGCCAGCACGGCTTCCTCGACGTAGATCGGGACGCCGACCCGCAGCGCGATCGCCACCGAGTCCGAAGGCCGGGCCGACACGGTGATGTTGCGGTCGAAGACCAGGTCGGCGTAGAAGGTGCCCTCCTGGAGGTCGACGATCCGCACCTCTTTCAGCGAATGCCCAAGTGCGGCAATGAGATCCCTGATCAGGTCGTGCGTCAGCGGGCGGGGTGGCTCGACACCCTGCTGCTCCAGCGCGATGGCGGCGGCTTCGGACTGACCGATCCAGATCGGCAGGTATCGGTCACCGTTGGCTTCGCGCAGCAGCAGCACAGGTTGGTTCTGCGGCTGCTCGACGCGAATGCCGACAACACGAACTTCACCCATCTGTGTCTGCCCTCCGCATCTCTTCAGCTCGTCGAACACCAAGCTGTCCAACGAAGTCTAATCCTCAGCGATGCAGAACGTCGCGAACGGCAGACTTGATCAGCGAGGTATGCAGCGTGATGGCGAGCGCGGCCACCTCACGCGCCAGGTCATCGGCGCGGTCGCGGGCGCCGGTCTTGCCCGCTTTGACTACCGGCCCGGCGATTTGGGCGATCAGGTCGGACTGCCGGTCGGCGGCGTTGCGGAAGGCGCGCAGGTGCCGCGGCTCGACGCCGTAGTCGGCCAGCGCCCGCGCGCATTGCAGGATCACCACGGCGTGCTCGTCGAAGAAGCCGCCCGGGCCGGTGGTGATCACCCCGGCCTTGAGCAGCGCCGTCAGCAGGTCGTCGCCCACCCCGGAGCGTTCCAGCAGGTCCTCGCGGCTGAGCCGGATCCGGGTCGGCGCCACGGCCGCCGGGTCGGGCCCGGCCTCGGCGTCTTCCCCGCTGTCCGGCACCGATACCAATCGCGGTACGCCATAAGGCGATCCGATCGGGGGAAGCTCACCGTCGGGCTGGGCGTCCAGTTGCGCCCGGATCACCTTCAGCGGGAGGTAGTGGTCGCGCTGGGCCGTCAGGATGAACCGCAGCCGGGCGCAGTCGTACGCGGTGAACCTCCGGTATCCCGACGCGGCGCGCTGCGGCGTCACCAGCCCCTCGGCCTCCAGAAAGCGGATCTTGGAGATGGTGACATCGGGGAAATCCGGCCTCAACAGATCCAGGACCGCCCCAATCGACATCCCGGCGAGAGCCGGGCTATCGGGCGCGCTCACTACCCTCCGGAACCTCCATCGTCGTCACCCTGCTTCGGTCCGGTCAAAAACACCAACCGGAACTTGCCGATCTGCACTTCGTCGCCGTTGGCCAGCACCGCCGAATCGACGGGCTCGCGGTTGACGTACGTGCCGTTCAGGCTACCGACATCCACGACGTGAAATTCGTTGTTTTCCAACCTGAATTCGGCGTGGCGGCGGCTGACGGTGACGTCGTCGAGGAAGATGTCGCTGTCCGGATGCCGACCCGCCGACGTGATCGGCTGGTCGAGCAGGAACCGCGATCCGGCGTTCGGTCCCCGCTTGACGACCAGCAACGCCGAGCCGGCCGGGAGCCCCTCGACCCCGGATACCGCACTCTCGGTCCCCGCCTGGGCGGGGGCGTCCAGTTCGTTGAGGAAGTCTGCACGGAAGACCGAAGTCGTCTCTACCGTGACTTCCTCAGAGGTCTGGTCTTTCCCCATATCCGAGTCCATGTCCGTCACGCGCTGCTCCTCACTGGCCGCTGTGGCGTTATCCGACCGGGCGGCACGCCCGGTTCTCCTCTGGGTTTCCTGAGTTTTCTCGGCCCCGTACTGCTTGCTACTTGACTGTCTAGTGCCTTCGAGTGTCGATCAAGTGTCGATCTGTCGACCGTACCGCGCACCGGTCCGCGATGCCCCCACCACCTGGCGATCGAAAGCCCGACCGGATGCGCCGCCCGCGTCGGCGAGCGGGGCTGGCAGGCACATTAGCAACCGTCATTCGGTCAGCGTCCCGCGGTAGGCCTCCGCGTCGAGCAGCGCCGAAATGGCCGACTGCAGCTCGGCGCCGTCGGAGACCTGGACATCGACGAGCCAGCCGGCGCCGTAGGGGTCGGAGTTGACCAGCTGCGGACTGCCCTCCAGGTCGCCGTTGACCGCCAACACCGTCCCCGAGACCGGGGCGAACAGGTCCGAGACCGATTTCGTCGATTCCACCTCGCCAAACGACTCGCCCGCGCTCACCTGGCTGCCCACGTCGGGCAGCTGGACGAAAACCACGTCGCCCAGGGCCGACTGCGCAAAGTCGGTGATGCCGACCCGGACGGTGTCCTCACCGCTTCGTCGAACCCACTCGTGTTCGGCGGTGTAGTGCAGATCGGACGGGATATCGCTCACGGGGGATCCTGTTCTGGTCGCTTCTGACACGGCAAGTTCACTTGACGGGCTGAGCGTATTGGTGCGGTTTTGGTTGCCGCAAGGTGGTCACCTCCACGCGGTCGGCCTGCTGCACCGACATTCGCGCCCCGACGCGCTTGATGCTGTCCTGCGCGCCGCCCGGGATGTTCATGGCCGCGGCCAGCGTGGGCGGATCGCCAATCGCCAGAATCGAATACGGGGGCGACAGGTTCTTGGTGTCGATGGTCAACGCGCCAGGCGTACCCACAATCCAGGTGTCGACACCCACGCGCACCGACTGGTGCGCGTCGTTGACCTCGATCGCTTCGGCGCCGGCGGCGCGCAACTCGTTGACCACGTCGAGCAGCGCCTCGGGTGACACCCCGGGGCCGGGGTCATCGATCGTGATGGTGACACCGGGCCCGGTGGCGCCCACGGCGCCGACCAAGATGGACAGCGCGGCCAGCCTGGCCTGGGCGCTCTGGATGGCGGCCTGATCGCTGTTGCCGGAGGCCTGCAGCGAATTCAGCGTGTTCTGCAGCTCCCCGACTTCGGTGTTCAGCGTGGCCTCGCGCTGCCGCAGCGAATCCAGCAGCACCAACAGGTCGGCGGGGCGGGCGGTGTCCAGCGAATCGCCTGACTTGGTCTGGCGCACCTGGGTGACGATCGCGATCCCGAGCACCAGGCACAGCACGGTCGCCAGGATCCCGAAGGCCAGCCGCGAGCGGCCGCCCCGCAGCAGGCCGGACAGCCCGGTGCGGTGGACCGGCCCGATCTCGGGGCGCGGGCGGTTGGCGGGCAGTTCGTGGCGGCCGTGCGCCGCGCCTTCGCCGGCTTTGGGTTCGCGGCTTTCCCCGTCTTGGGCGGCGGGGCGGTCGGGCGGGTCCTGGCTCACGCTGGCCTCATGCCCCGAACAGCCTGCGCCGCAGCGCGGCCGCGTTGCCGAAGATGCGGATGCCCAGGACGACGATGATCGCCGTGGAGAGCTGCGTGCCGACGCCCAGCTGGTCGCCCACGTAGACGATCAGGGCGGCCACGAAGACGTTGAACACGAACGACACCACGAAGACCTTGGGGTCGAAGATCCGTTCGAGGTAGGCGCGCAGCCCGCCGAACACCGCGTCGAGCGCGGCCACCACCGCGATCGGCAGGTAGGGCTGGATGGCCTCGGGCACGGCGGGATGGAAGATCAAGCCCAGCACGATGCCGACGGCCAGCGCCGCGATGCCGATCATGCGCGCCACCGCGGGCCGGCGAACGGGATGGATGTCGGGAGAAGTTGTCTCACTAGGGCCCAATCTGTTTGGCGAACTTGACATCCCGGATTGATCCGGCGGGCAGCGACAGGCCGTCGGCGACGTTCACGGTGACGACGACACCGTAGGAGGCCTCCAGCAGCCGCAGGCGCTGCAGGCCGGGGCTGGCCTCGAAGACGTCCCGCATCGCGTGCGGGGCCCCGACCGCGAGGATCTGGTAGGGGCTGCTGGTCGGGTTGTTGTCGACGAGGATCGCCCCGCCGGCCTGCCGGATGGTCACGTTCGGCCCGATCCGCACGCCACCGACCGAGATGGCTTCGGCGCCGCTGGCCCACAGCGAGTTGACGACCAGCTGCAGATCGCGGTCCAGGATGATCTGCCTGCTGCCGCTGACGCGCTGCTTGGACACGTCGGAAAGGTTCGGCCCCGCACCGGGATCCGTCACGGTCACCGTCAGGCCGGGGCCGATGACCGCGGTGCTGGCCGCCGCCAGGCTGAGCGCGTCGAGACGGTTCAGCAGGCGCTGGCCCTGGGCGTTGTCCGCCAGCGCCCGGCGCTGCACGTCGTCGACCCTCGCCGACAGCGCGCTGCGTTCCTTGCCCAGCCTGGCCGAGGTGGTTTCCTCGGAACGCACGCTTTGCAGCAGCAGCTGCTGCGCGTCGCGCACGCCGGGGGCAACCGAGCGGGCCTGGGCGACCGCGGCGGCGAATACCGCGGCGATCAACAGCGCCGCCAGCGCCTCCCACAGCCAGCCGAAGACCCGGTCCCGCCCGCTGGGCGCCGCGTCGTCGCCGCGCCGGGCGGCGGCCGCGGCGTACCCCGGATCGAGGTGCTCGGACAGCAGCGCGCGCAGCAGCGAGGGAACCGGGATCAGCTGCGGCCGGGCCGCCGCGTGGGCGCTGCGGCCGGCGTTCGGGTCATAGCCGCCGAGCAGGCGGTCGGGTTCAGCCACGCTCACCCGCCTTCGGCGCGACCGGTTGGGGGGCAGGGCGTTTCAGCTTGGGCATGCGGCGCACCACCAAGGCCATCTGCACCGCGTACAACACGAACGCCCACAGGTAGGAGTACAGGCCCCACCCCAAAAAGCCCCAACCGCAGGCCCTCAGCACCCGGCTCCACTCCGCGCCGCCGGTTCCCAGCAGGACCAACGGGAAGCCGGACATCAACGCGAACGTCGCGGCCTTGCCGATGTAGGTCACCGGCAACGCCGACAGCCCGCGGCTGCGCAGCAGCGGCAGCGTGGCCGCGAGCAGGCCGTCGCGCACCAGCAGCGTGATGACGAACCACCAGGGCACGATGCCGTCGACCGCGAGGACGATCGGGACGGTCACCATGTAGAGGCGGTCCACCGCGGGGTCCAGCAGGACGCCGAGCCGGGAGGACTGGTTGAGCGTCCGGGCGATCTTGCCGTCGGCCCAGTCCGAGGCCCCGCTGAACATCAGGATGGCCACCGCCCAGCCGTTGGCGTGCGCGAACAGCAGGACGTAGATGAAGACCGGGATGAGCACCAGGCGGATGGCGCTCAGGGCGTTGGGCACTGTCAGCACCCGATCGGGCGGAAGCACCTGCTCCATGAGCCGTGACATTAGTCGAACGCCGGGCCCGAAGCCGACCGCGGAGGCGGCGGCCGGACGGGTCGCCGCCATCGACCTAGCGGAACACCCCGGGCAGGCTCAGCGTGGACAGCGTGTCATCCGAGAGCGGGTTGTCGTTGACCATGTAGGTCCACGTCGACGTCGGCCGTGCCAGCTTGGACAGGTCCAGACCCGGCTCCTCCTCCAGCACGTTCGCGGTCTCGAACGTCTGCTGGGCGGCCTCGATGGCGTCGGCGGCCAGCGACGCGAAGGCGTCGACCGCGAGCCGGTGGAATTCGTCGAGCGGATTCTGCCGGCCCAGCGCGCGCAGGTGGATGCTCTCGCGGATGTCGGCCAGGTAGGCCAGATGATCCGCCCAGCCCCGGTCGAGGTGATACAGCATGATCAGCCGGCAGATCTTCTCGAGGCCCTCCTCGGAGATTTCCTTGGACAGCTCCTCGTACCGGTCCGGCGCCAGCTCCGCGAGTTCCTCGCGCGCGGTTGCGGTGCGCAGCAACGTGTTTCGCCGATCGACGATGATGGCACGCTGCTGGGCGATCAGTTGGTTGTAGCGCCAGGTGTTGGCGTGCACGTCCAGCATCCGGCCCTCGGCGACCCGCTGCGCGTGGTCGAGCATCCCCGCCGCCTTGGGGCTGACGATCCGGCCGTCCTCGTCGGTCTGCATCGGCAGCTTGTTGTGGTCGAGGTTGGCGGCGACGACGTCGTCCTCCCAGCTCGAGAAGAACACCGACGAACCCGGATCGCCCTGGCGCCCGGCGCGGCCGCGCAGCTGGTTGTCGAGCCGCTCGGTGTGATGGCGGCCGGTGCCGACCACGTGCAGCCCGCCCAGCTCGGCCACCCGGTCGTGGTCGGCCTCGTCGGACCCGCCGAGGCGGATGTCGGTGCCGCGCCCGGCCATCTGGGTGGACACCGTGACCGTGCCGTACTCGCCGGCCTCGGCGATCACCTTGGCCTCCTCGGCGTCGTTCTTCGCGTTGAGCACCACCGCCGGCACGCCGCGGCGCAGCAGCCGCTCGTGCAGCTCCTCGGACTCGGCCACGTCGCGGGTGCCGACCAGCACCGGCTGCCCCGTCTCGTGCACCTCGGCGATGTGCGCGACGATCGCGTCGTTCTTGGCGGCCGCGGTGATGTAGACGCGGTCGGACTCGTCCTCGCGAATGTTGGGCTCATTAGGCGGGATTGGCGACACCCCGAGCTTGTAGAACTGGCGCAGCTGCTCCCCGGCGGCCAGCGCCGTGCCGGTCATGCCGCACACGGTGGCGTAGCGGTTGATCAACGCCTGCACCGTGATCGTGTCGAGCACCTCGCCGGTCTCGGTGGTCTCGATGCCCTCCTTCGCCTCGACGGCCGCCTGCAGGCCGTCCGGCCAGCGCTGCAGTTGCGCGATGCGGCCGCGCGCGGAGTTGATCAGGTGCACCGCGTCGTCGCGCACGATGTAGTGCACGTCGCGCTGCAACAGCACGTGCGCGTGCAGCGCCACGTTGACCTCCGTCAGCGTGGTGCCGACGTGTTCCTCGGAGTACAGGTCGATGCCGCCGAGCGCCTTTTCCACCTTGCGGGCCCCGACGTCGGTCAGGTGGACGTTGCGGCTGTCGGCGTCGGTGGCAAAGTATTCGTCAGCGTCGCTGCCGCTCACGAGTTCGCCGACCAGCTTGATGATCTCGAGCCGCGGGGTCTCGCGGTGCGTGGTGCCGGCCAGCACCAGTGGCACCAGCGCCTCGTCGACCAGCACCGAGTCGGCCTCGTCGATCAGGGCGACGTCGGGGTTGGGCGAGACCAGGTCCTCGACGTCGGTCACCAGCTGGTCGCGCAGCACGTCGAAGCCGATCTCGTTGACCGAGGCGTAGGTGACGTCGCAGCCGTAGGCGGCGCGGCGCTCCTCGCTCGTCGAGTCCGCGGTGATCCAGCCGACCGTCAGCCCCATGGCCTCGAGCAGCGGGCCCATCCACTCCGCGTCGCGGCGGGCCAGGTAGTCGTTGATGGTCACCACGTGCACGTGCCGCCCGGCCAGCGCGTAGCCGGCGGCCGCGATCGCCCCGGACAGGGTTTTGCCCTCGCCGGTGGCCATCTCGATCACGTCGCCGGCCAGCATCCGCAGCGCGCCCAGGAGCTGCACGTCGAACGGCCGCAGCCCGGTCGTCCGCTCGGCCGCCTCCCGGGCGATCGCGAGGAACTGCGGGATGTCGCTGGACTCGGCGAGGTCGTCGAGTTTGAGCAGCCCGGTCGCCTTGCGCAGCTTCTCGTCGCTGAGGTCGGCGGCTTCCTTGTCGTACTCCGCGGAGGCGGTGACGTCCGTCAGCGACCGGCTGCGGTTCTTTTCGGTGCTGGCGCCCAGCAGCCGCCAGAACCGGCTACTCAGGCGTCCGGGTTGGGTCCGGGTGGTCTTTGACACAGGTCAACGGTACGCGAGCCCGCACCCGCGCGAGCGCGGTCGTGCCCCCGTCAGGCCAGGTTCGACCGGCGTGGATAGGCGACGGCCGGGTCGGTGAGCACGTTGACGACGGCCGGTGAGCCGCTGGCGAAGGCGCGTTCCAGCGCGGGCCGCAGCTCGGCGGGCGCGGAGACCAGCTCGCCGTGGCAGCCGAGGGCTTGCACCACCTCGTGGTAGCGGGTGCCGGGCCGCAACTCCGCCACCACCGAGTAGCCGTACAGCGCCTCCATGGGGTGCTTTTCGAGGGCCCAGATCCCGTTGTTGCCGATCACGGACACCACCGGCACGTTGTGCCGCGCCAGGGTGTCCCACTCCATGCCGCTGAACCCGAACGCGCCGTCGCCCTGCAGCAGCACGACCTGACGGTCGGGCCGGGCGAGCTTGGCGGCCAGCGCATAGCCGGGACCCGAACCCAGGCAGCCGAACGGGCCGCTGTCCAGCCAGCAGCCCGGCAGGTAGCTGTCGATCACCCGGCCGGCGTAGGACCCGAAGTCGCCGGCGTCGATGACGACGATGGCGTCGCGGTCCAGCAGAGGGGCCAACTCCGCGTACACCCGCATGGGATGCAACGGGACCCGCTCGTCGGCGAGCTCGGCTTTTTCCTGGGCGCGCGCCGCCGTCTCGGCCGCGCGCAGTTCGTCGACCCACTCATGGTGGCCGGCCTCGCCGGCGGTCAGGGCGGCCAGGATCGAGGTGAGGTCGCCGTACAGCCCGGCCGCGACGGGGCGCGGATGCTCGCGGCCGGGTTCGGCGCGGTCGGCCACGACGAGCTGGGTCTCGTCGCCGAAGACCTTCCCGAAGCCCAGCCGGAAATCCATTGGCACGCCGACGATCAGCGCGACGTCGGCCTCCCCCAGCGCTTTGGCCCGGACCCGCGAAAACGCCATCGGGTGGTCGGCGGGCACGACGCCGCGGGCCATCCCGTTCATCAGCACCGGGATCTGTCGTTCCTCGGCCAGGCGCAGCAGCGCCGCCTCCGCGTGCCCCCACCACACGTTGGTGCCCGCCATGATCACCGGCCGCTTCGCGCCGGCCAGCAGGCCGGCCGCGCGGTCCAGCGCCTGGCCGTCCGGGGCCGGGCCCGGCGGCAGCGTGGTCAGGGCGCCCGGCGAGCCGTCGTCCTCCGACATCGAAAAGGCGTGATCCATCGGGAAGTCGACGAACGCCACCCCGGACGGGGCGCCCACGACCGCCCGCAACGCTTCGTCGACCAACCGGCCGGCGTCCGCGGCCGACTGCGCGGTCGCGGCGAATCGCGCCAGCGGGGCCACGAACGGCACATGGTCGATCTCCTGCAGCGAGCCCATGCCCCAGCGCAGCGCGGGCGCCCGGCCCCCCAGGACCACCAAGGGCGACTGGTTCTGCTGGGCCGCCGCCATCGCGCTCATTCCGTTGGTGACACCGGGCCCGGCGGTCAGGGCGGCCACGCCCGGCTGCCTCGTCACTTTCGACCAGCCTTCGGCGGCGAAGGTCGCGGTCTGCTCGTGCCGGGTGTCGATCAGCCGGATACCCTCGTCACGGCACCCGTCGTAGATGGAAAACAGGTGACCGCCCGACAACGTGAAGACGGTGTCGACGCCGCTGGCTTTGAGCCGCCGCGCGATGAGACGGCCGGCGTGCAATGTTTGTGTGGGGATGGCGTCGGTGCTCATTACCGCAGCCTATCCAGATCCTTCGGGTACCTTCGCCGAAGGATTTTTGTTGAGCACGGGCTGGACACCTCGGCCGTAAGGAGACCTCGACCATGGGCCCAAAGCCGTTCAAGCCGTCGATCGACTGGTCGACGGCACCCATGGATTCGCTGCGCTGGATCGCGATCGCCTGGGCGATCGGGGCGGTGTGCCTGCTGGCCGTGCTCGTCGCGTTCCGGTTTCTGACGCCGTGGGGCCGGCAGTTCTGGCGGATCACCCGCGGGTATTTCGTCGGCCCGGCGAGCATCAAGGTGTGGCTGATGCTCGGGGTGCTGTTGCTGTCGGTGCTGACGTCGGTGCGCCTCACGGTGTTGCTCAGCTATCAGGGCAACGACCTCTACACCGGGGTGCAGAAAGCCGTCCAGGGCATCGCCGCGGACGACGACAACGTCAAACAGTCCGGGATTCACGGCTTTTGGATGTCGATCGCGATCTTCTCCGTGCTGGCGACGCTGTATGTCATCCGGTTCATGATCGACATCTACCTGACACAGCGGTTCATCATCGCCTGGCGCATCTGGCTGACCTCCCACCTCACCGATGACTGGCTGGGCGGCAAGGCCTACTACCGGGATCTGTTCATCGACAACACCATCGACAACCCGGACCAGCGCATCCAGCAGGACATCGACATCTTCACCGCCAACGCCGGGGGCACCCCGAACATCCCGTCCAATGGGACGGGCAGCACGTTGCTGTTCGGGGCCGTCAACGCGGTGGCGTCGGTCATCTCGTTCGCGGCGATCCTGTGGCAGCTGTCGGGCGACCTCGAGCTGTTCGGCTTGGTGGTGCCGCGCGCGATGTTCTGGACGGTCCTCGTCTACGTGCTGGTGGCCACCGTGGTCGCGGTCTGGCTGGGCCATCCGCTGATCCAGCTGAGCTTCAACAACGAGAAGCTCAACGCCGCGTTCCGTTATGCCCTGGTGCGGTTGCGCGACGCCGCCGAGGCGGTGGGCTTCTACCGCGGTGAACGGGTCGAGCGCGCCCAGCTGTGGCGGCGCTTCACGCCGATCATCGCCAACTACCGCAAGTTCGTGCGCCGGACCATCATCTTCAACGGATGGAACTGGTCGGTGTCCCAGGTGATCGTCCCGCTGCCCTGGGTGATCCAGGCGCCCCGGCTGTTCGCGGGGCGGATCGACTTCGGCGATGTCGGCCAGAGCGCGACGGCCTTTGGCAACATTCAGGATTCGCTGTCGTTCTTCCGCAACAACTACGACGCGTTCGCGGCCTTTCGGGCGGCGATCATCCGGCTGCACGGGCTGGTCGACGCCAACAGCCAGGGCCGCGCGCTGCCGACGATCCTGGTCAAGCCGAGCGAGGAGGCGACGGTCGAGCTCCGCGGGGTCGAGGTGCGCACGCCGGCCGGCGACCAGCTGATCGATCCGCTCGATGTGGCGCTGGACGAGGGTGACGCGCTGGTGATCACCGGGCGCTCCGGCGCCGGCAAGACCACGCTGCTGCGCAGCCTGGCCGAACTGTGGCCCTACGCCTCGGGGACGCTCTGCCGGCCCGACGGCGACAACGCGACGATGTTCCTGTCGCAGTTGCCCTACGTGCCGCTGGGCAACCTGCGCACCGTCGTGTGCTACCCGAATTCGCCGGACGCCGTGCCCGACGATGCGCTCCGCGATGTCTTGACCAAAGTGGTTCTCGCTCCGCTGATCGACCGGCTCGACGAGGAGCAGGACTGGGCCAAGGTGCTATCCCCCGGCGAGCAGCAGCGGGTCGCGTTCGCGCGCATCCTGCTCACCAAGCCGAAGGCCGTCTTCCTCGACGAGGCCACCTCGGCGCTGGACGAGGGACTCGAGTTCGCGCTCTATCAGCTGGTGCGCTCCGAATTGCCGGACACCGTCCTGGTCAGCGTGAGCCACCGGCCCACCGTCGAACAGCACCACGACCAACAGCTGCACCTGCTCGGCGGCGGCGAATGGCGGCTGGGCCCGGTGCAAAAGGAACCCGCGCCGGTTTAACAGTTGCGGCCGCGAGGCTGTAAATCCGCAGAGGTTTACTCGGACTTTCGCTGCGAAATTACCGGCTCGCTGCGCGGCTCCGATTACCCCGCGGCACTTTGCGCCGCGTGCGCCCCGGCGCGGCGGCCGAAGAACGATCCCTCCCCCAGCTGCGTGCCGCTGGCGTACCCCTTGCCGTCCTGGGCGATGTTGGAGGCGCACGCCCCCACCGCGTACAGGCCGGGCACCGCCGAGCCGTCCTCGCGCAGCACCTGGCCGTCCACGGAGGTGGCCAGCCCGCCGACGGTGAAACCGGCGTACATCGCCTTGCCCAACGACATGTCGAACGCCCCCCACGGCCCCTTGTCTTGCGGCGCAAGGAATTCCGGTTGCTTGTGGAAGTCCGGGTCCTCGCCGCGCGCGGCATGGGTGTTGTAGCGGTCCAGCGTCGCGACCAGGTTGCCTTGCGGGATGCCGAGAGCGGCTTCCATCTCGGCGACGGTCTCCCAGCCGTCGATCAGCGGCACCAGCGGCATCTTGGGGTGCTCCAGGTGCGCCTCGTCGACGATCAAGAACGCCGCGCTGTCCGGCTGATCCATGATGAAGCCGGCGGTCCGGGAGTGGTAGGAGTCCTCGGCGACGAACCGCCGACCGAGCTTGTTCACGATGATCCCGGTCAGCAGGATCGACGGCGGGTACGGCGGGGCCGTGATGAAGATTTGGTCCATGTGCTGGGTGGCGCCGCCGGCCGATTCGCCCATCCGGATGCCCAGGCCGTCGTCGTAGGTGTTGCCGAGCACGAACGGCTTCTCCCCCAGCTTCGGGGTGTACTTGGCTACCATCTCCGGGTTCATCACGAAGCCCCCGGCAGCGATGATCACCGACTTTGCCTTGATCGCACCGGTGTCGGTGAAGTGCTTCCACGCGACGCCGGTCACCGCGCCGGAATCGTCCACGACGAGCTGGCTGGCCCCCGTCTCGTAGCGGATCTGCACGCCGAGGCTCGCGGCGCGCTTGAGGAGCAGATCGATCACCATGCTGGCACCGCCGGTGTCGCCCGGTACGGGCACCTTGTGGCCGCGCGGCGCCGGCACGGCCTTCTCCAGGAAGGGCCACACCTTCTCGTTGCCGGTGAACATCAGGCCCTCGGTGTTGGGCTGGATCACCGCCTTGCCCGGAAAGTAGCTGCGCTCGAACTGAAAGCCCAAGTCTTCCAGCCAATTGAAGTGCTCGACGCTGCCCTCGCAGTACGCGCGGATCTTGGCGTGGTCCGGCTGCCGCGACACCGCGACCAGGTACTTGTACATCTCCTCTGGCGAATCGGGATGCCCGGTCGCCTGCTGGACGGCGGTCCCGCCGCCGAGGTAAAAGTGGCCTCCCGCAAGGGAAGTGGTGCCACCCGCCGCGGCCGCACGCTCGAGCACCAGCACCCGCGCGCCGGCGGCGGCCGCACTGACCGCCGCGCAGCCACCACCGATGCCGAAGCCGATCACCACCACATCGACCTCGTCCGACCACGACGCCACGGTGTCCGCCTTGATCGTCGTCGGGATCTCGGTGCTCATCGGCGCCACTCCTCTCCCCCGCGAGCGGGAGGTACCCCCACATCGCTGCGTCCCCCTCGCCGCTTCGCGGCTGGGGGTGCCCCCACTGCATCGTCGCCGGCGCGACTCATCGCTGCTCCCCTTTGATGTAGTCGTAGAAGGCCCTCATCTCGGGCGCGATGTAGGCGATTTCCAGGAACGGCACCCCCGCCTGCGGCGCCGACACGTAGGCAAATCGGATGCCGCCGGCCATCACACCCTGCTGCACGACCGGCGCTCCTTGGCCGGCGGCCTCGGCCAACGCCTCGTCGAACTGTTCGGGGCTCGCCGCCTCCACGCAGATGTGGTGCAACCCCGCCCCCGATTGGGCGAGGAAGTCACTATAGATGTTCTCCCCGCGGACCGGTTGGATCAGCTCCAACTGCATGTCTCCGAGGTAGCTCAGGGAGATGCTGGCGACGAAATCGGCCGGCTTGCCAAGGTAGCTGCACGTCTCCGGAGCAAAGTGCACGTCGGGTATGCGCACCCACTTCCGAACGCCTAACAGGCCGGTGAGGGCCGTTTCGGTGGCGTCCAGGTCCGGGGTGACCCACGCGATCTGCGTCGGAGTTTGAGGAGGAGGGGTCATCGTCTCGCAGGATAGCCCAGGGCGGCGCGAGCCAGAAAGACCCGGGCGAGACTTTGCCGTGACGCGCCGCCCCGGCCCCGTAACGGGGCGATGAACACGTTCTAATTCCGGCGGGTCAATGCTGGGTCAACACGTCGACCAGCAGCCGCAGCTGGGTGTCGAACACCGCCGACGGGTCGGTCAAGGTATCGGCGCCGTATTGCCCGAACACCTCGAGGCTGATGGCGCCGAGCACGCCGGCCCACAGCAAAAAGCACTTGGCGATGACCTGGTCGTCGCCCGGAAACCCGAACTCGTGGCGAATGCGTTCGAAGTCCGACGACATCGGTTGTGGCGCAAGGTCATTCGTCAAGCGGATGTCTCCGGTGGTGATTCCCGCGGCGACGGCGTCGAAAATGGCTCCCACGACGCGGGTGCCGGCCGGGACCGTGCGCTCGGCCGGTGCGTGATACCCGGGGACCGGGCTGCCGTAGAGCAGCGCCCATTGGGCCGGATGGGCGACGGCCCACCGCCGCGCCGCCCGCGCGATCGCGATGACGTCGTCGCTCCACAGGTAACCCGCCGTCTCGCGGGCGCGGTCCACGGCATCGGCGAGGTCGGAATAGGCGTCGATCAACAGCAAGGTCAGCAACTCGTCGCGGCTGGACACGTACCGGTACACGGCCGAGGACACCATGCCCAGATCGCGGGCGATGGCCCGCACCGACAGCCCCGCCGCACCGCGATCCACCAGCTGGCGACGGCCCAGTTCGACGATCCGCGCCTCGATCTGCTCCCGCGACTCCTGGCGCTTGCCCACCTGGCCAGTCTCGCACAATCGAGATCACTGCTCTTGCTTTTGGCCGGGTGCTGTGGCAGCGTGTCGGGCAATGAGAGCACCGCTCTCGCGATGCTTGGAGAGGACACACCATGGCCACGCGCTACGAAGAACCGAACCGGGTGGCCCGCGCCGCCAACACCGTGATCCGCTGGCTCGCCGAGCTGGGAATCAGCATCGCCGGGACGCGGGCGCTGCGCGTCCGCGGCCGCAAGAGCGGAAAGCCGCGGGCGGTGGTGATCAACCTGTTGACCGTCGACGGCGTCGACTACCTCGTCTCACCGCGGGGGAACACCCAGTGGGCGCGCAACGTCAGGGCCGCGGGCGTCGTCGAGGTCGGCCCCCGCTGGCGCAGGCGACGCGCCCGGGTCAGCGAGGTCGAGGATGCCACCAAGCCCGACGTGCTGAGGCGCTATCTGGCTCGCTGGTACTGGCAGGTCAAGGACTACGTCGGCGGGCTGACGCCGGATTCCACCGACGAGCAGCTGCTCGCCGGCGCGCCGGCGATCCCGGTGTTCGTGCTCGACCCCGCCGGCTAGGGGCGCGTCAGCGCGGGTTGGGCGTCGACCCGAGGTCCTGGCGGACCTGGTCGGAGGCGGCCCGCCACGACACCGCCGCGGGCAGGTCTCCCCACATGCTGTTGAAGATCCCGACGATCTCGCCCGGGCCGCCGTTGGGCGCCAGGTACACCGGTCCCCCGGAATCGCCCCGCTGGCTCTGGACGCCGTGCGACATGGTGAACCAGCCATTGTTCACGCTTTCCACCGTCCCGCACGTCTCACCCGTGATGACGCCGAAGTGGCACACCGCTTCGCCCGGCTGCAGCGTGGCGGCCGGGTTGGATTCCAGCGGACGCCCGCCCGGCAGGACGTTGTTCGCCGACACCCCGCTATCCAGCACGATCGCCTCGTAGTCGTTGATCACCTGATCGGTGGCCACGGTGGTGCCGCTGGGCGTGTTGTCGCGGAACGTGGCGAGCCGGCCGATGGCGTTGTGGTCGCGGTCGTAAACGACCCCGCTGCCCCGGCAATGCCCGGCGGTGAATGCGATCTTCAGCGCCGGGTCGACGTAGCCCAGCGTGCAGACGCGGTTGTCCTGATGGATCTCCATCCCGGGAAACACCACCGGGTCCGCCTTGGCGGGCACCGGCGGCAGCCCCCATGCCAGGGCCGCTACGGAAGCCGACGCGGCGAGTGCGCGCATTACCAGGCGGTGCACCATGAGCCCCCATCCGTCCGTGAAAAATGCCGATTCGAAGGGTGACGTTACGACTTCGTCTCACCCCTCGCTGATCTTTTCGCACGTGGCGGGGCTGGCGTTACCTCGGCGTGACCAGCGGCACAGCGTCGGCCGGTGCGCCCGTCGTGCGGGGCGCCCACCCCGGGGGGCCGAACACGAAGCCCAGCCGGTCACGCAGGCGCTTCGCCGATCGCCAGTCGCGGGCGATGGCGACGTATTCGTAGGTCTGCAGCTTCCAGATGTTGAACGTGTCGACCTGCTTGGTGAGGCCGTAATGGGGGCGGAACAGCTCGGGCTGGAAGCTGCCGAACAGCCGGTCCCAAATGATGAGGATCCCGCCGTAGTTCTTGTCCAGGTACACCTGGTCCATGCCGTGGTGCACCCGGTGGTGCGACGGGGTGTTGAAGACGAATTCAATGGGCCGCGGCAGCTTGTCGATGCGCTCGGTGTGGATCCAGAACTGGTAGATCAGGTTCAGCGACCAGCTGAAGTACACCATCCAGGGAGGCAGCCCCAGCAGCGGCAAGGGCGCCCACATCAGGACCTCGCCGCTGTTGTTCCACTTCTGGCGCACCGCCGTGGCGAGGTTGTAGTACTGGCTGGAGTGGTGGGCCTGGTGCGTCGCCCAGACCAGCCGGACCCGGTGGGCCATGCGGTGGTAGCCGTAGTACAGCAGGTCGACGCCGATGAGCGCGACGACCCAGGTGTACCACTTGGCCGGCGAAAGGTGCCACGGCGCCAGGTAGGCGTAGATCGCCGAATAACCCAGCAGGGCCAGGGCCTTCCAGCCGGCGCTGGTGGCTATCGAGACCAGGCCCATCGAGACGCTGGTCCAGGAGTCGCGGGTCAGATACGCGCCCGACGGTGCCCGCGGCGCGCCCGACTCCGGCGCCTCGATGTGGTGCAGCCTACGGGCCGCGGTCCACTCGATGGTCAGCAACAACAGGAAAAACGGAATGGCGAACAGCACCGGGTCGCGCAGCTGCGGTGGCAGCGCGAACCAGAACCCGGTGACAGCATGCACACGGATAGATTACGTCCATCGACCAACGCCGGTAACGGCGCGTACCAAAGAGGTGTTGAGCAGGTGACCGCAGTGCTGGTGATCGGCGCCGGGTTCGCGGGGTTGTGGGCGGCCCTGGGCGCCGCACGGCGCCTCGACGAGCTCGGCGTGCCGCCGGGCACGATCGACGTCACCGTGTTGAGCGCCCAGCCCTACCACGACATCCGGGTGCGCAACTACGAGAGCGACTTGAGCGCCTGCCGGATCCCGCTCGCCGACCTCCTCGATCCCGTCGGCGTAGCGCACGTCGCCACCGAAATGACCGCCATCGATACCGGCGCCCGCTCGGTCACCACATCGGGCGGCGTGGCGTTCGGCTATGACCGGCTGGTGCTCGCGTCGGGCAGCCACGTGCTCAAACCCGACATACCGGGCCTGCGGGAGCTCGGCTTCGACGTCGACACCCACGATGGGGCGCTGGCGCTGCGGCGCCACCTGCGCGAGCTCGCCGACGGCGAGCCGACCCCGGCGGCCGCCACCGTCGTCGTGGTGGGGGCCGGGCTGACCGGCGTCGAGGCGGCCTGCGAGCTGCCGAAGCGGCTGCGCGCCTTGTTCTCTCGCACCACCGTCAGCCCGCGGGTGATTTTGGTCGACCGCAACCCCGCGGTGGGATCCGACATGGGCGCCTCGGCGCGTCCGGTGATCGAGGAAGCCTTGTCGCGCAACGGCGTTGAGACCCGGACGGCGGTCGGTGTCACGGAGGTCACCCGGCGCGGGGTGTCGCTGTCCTCGGGCGAACGGCTCGAGGCGGCCACCGTGGTGTGGTGCGCGGGGATGCGGGCCAGCTCGCTGACCGAGCAGCTGCCGGTGCCGCGCGACCGGCTGGGCCGGGTGGCGGTCGACGACTACCTGCGGGTGGTCGGCGTGCCCTCGGTCTTCGCCGCCGGCGACGTGGCCGCGGCCCGCATGGACGACCAGCACCTGTCGGTGATGTCGTGTCAACACGGGCGACCGATGGGCCGCTACGCCGGCTACAACGTCATCAGCGAGTTGCTCGGCGAGCCGATGCTGGCCCTTCGAATACCTTGGTACGTCACGGTTCTCGACCTGGGTGCGGCCGGCGCCGTCTACACCGAAGGGTGGGACCGGGAGGTGGTTTCGACGGGCGCGAAGGCCAAGGCCACCAAGCAGACGATCAATACCCGCCGGATCTACCCACCGCTGACCGGCGACCGCGCCGAGCTGCTGGCGGCCGCCGCACCGGAGTTGCAGGCCCGCCCCTGATCGGGTCAGTCGGCCTGCGCGTGGTCGCCGGCGTACCAGTGCACCGCCCGCACTCCCGGCTGTAGTGACAGTTCCGCGACCAGGCGCTCCAGCTTCGCCGGGGTGTGGCCGTCCATGAGCAGATGCGCGGTCAACGTGATCTCGTCGTCGTCGGCGGGCCCGGTGTGGACGCCGCGCAGCGTCATGTCGTTGCTGCTGGCGTGCTGCACGATCTGCGCGCGGGCGTACTTCTCTGTTTTGGGCCGGCAAATCACCTGTACGAGGAAGGGTTGCAGGTCTTCGTCTTCCTCGTCGGTGTTGTCGCGGTCGATCAGGCGACCGAGGGGGCGCCCGAACAGGTGAATGGCGATGACGGTGCCGGTGCCGATCAGCGTGAAGATCAGGTGCCCCGAGGCGGCCAGCACACCGATGGCGGCCGAGCACCACAGCGTGGCCGCGGTGTTGAGCCCGCGGACGTTGACGCCCTCGCGCAGAATCACCCCGCCGCCCAGGAATCCGATGCCGGACACCACATACGACGCGACCCGCGTCGGGCTGCTGTCCTCGGTGGCGACCGCGTACAGCACGAACAGCGTCGCTCCCGCGGCGACCAGCGCGTTTGTGCGCAGCCCGGCGCGGCGGGCCCGCCATTGCCGCTCCAGGCCGATCAAGGCGCCGCAACCCACCCCGGCGGCAAGGCGTAGGGCGAAGTCCGCGACGGTCAACGTCTGCATGGCCGCGCCCTCCTTCCCCGCCCGCGCCCCGGTCGGCGGCAGCTAACCACGCGCAGGTGAACAGCAGGTGGACCGGGGCCAATCCGGTTGCCGCGCGGCCACCTTCAGGAAACGATGGCTACGCCTTGGACAGTTGCTGGGGGCAATAGAACTTCGCGGCGATCATCGCGAAGTTCGACGCGTTCTCCATGTCCATCCCGGGGTTGTGGGTCTTGACGTCGTGGACGAGCTCCAGCCCCGATTCGCCGTTGTTCAGGCAGGTGCACACCGCCTTGCCCGACGTGACCGCCGCGTCCGGGCTGGAATAGTGGATTCCGACCTGCTGCAACGCGGCGAGGAATCCCCCGTCGTCACCCTCCGGCGGCGAAGGCGGGTCGGCGTACGCCGGCGCGGCGAAGCCGATCGCGGCCGCGGCGCCAATGGCTGCCAGGAGCAGTCTCATCTTCCTCACTCTCTCAATCACATTGCGCCCTAACTCATTTGCGCATTCGAGGGCAGGATTTGCGGCTTGTCGCCCTTTCTCAGGTGCACCGCGTGAATCCCGGGTTTCTTCGACAGTTGCTCGAGCAGGTCGTCGAGACCCTCTTGATCGACGTTGTGGTGCTGCACGCTTTCCGGCTTCTCGGATATCTGCGCCACCAGACGCTTAAGGTGCTCGGGCGAGCCGGGGTCTTTGAGCTCCTTGAGGGGCTTGACGCGCCCCCGAACGCCGGCGCCGCCGACCACCGTGGGGGCCCCGGCGCCCAGCGCGCTGCCAAGCATTCCCGCCACCGACATGGAGGTGAGCAGGCCCCCCTCGCCGAGCGCGGCCGCCGGCACCGCGTCGGGCCCGGCGGCCGACAGCGCGGCGGCCACCGTCCTGATGGCCGGCGTGGCCGTGGCCCAGCTCGGCGGGACCGACAGCTTCCCGACCAGCGTGCCGGCGTTGCCCATGGCTCCCGATACCGAGTTGAACAGCGTGCCGCGGCCAAAGTTAGCCGCCCCGAGTCCGGCTCCCAGCGC
This sequence comes from Mycobacterium paraense, assembly GCF_002101815.1. GTDB lineage: Bacteria > Actinomycetota > Actinomycetes > Mycobacteriales > Mycobacteriaceae > Mycobacterium > Mycobacterium paraense. The sequence goes on from NZ_LQPM01000010.1 coordinate 379,633, forward strand.
GTCTCTCGGCAGCCCGCCCGCCGCGGCCGCGTGCGGAGCGAACTTGAGGAACTGCGACGCGGGCAGGTTGATCAGCAATCCGATGTCGTTGAACCCGGTGGTGAAGCCGAGCGGGGTCTTGATGGCGTTGTAGAGGGCGGTGTACGTCGATGCACCGCTTGAGCCGAACAGCGAGTTCACCAAGCCGTTCATCGTGCTCGTGTAGTCGCTGCTGAGATTGGCCAGCGTCTGCAGCACCGGGTTGGCCGTTGTGAGCGGCTCGGCCGCCGCCGACACGAGTGAGCCCACGCTGCCGGCCGGCGTGGCGGCGGCTTGGGTAACCGCGGCGGCCTGGCTGGCCAGCCCGCCGGTGTTCGTGATCTGGGGGGCCTCGCTAAACGGCGTCACGCTGGAGGCGGCCGCCGACGAACTGGCGTACGTGTCCATCGCCACGGCGTCTTGGGCCCACATCTCGGCGTACTGGATCTCCGTCGCCGCGATCGCGGCGGTGTTCTGCCCGAAGACGTTGGTTGCTACCAGCGACGCCAGCTGGCTGCGATTGGCGGCGATTTCCTCCGGCGGCACGTGGGCCGCAAAGGCCGTCTCATAGGCGGTCGCCGCCGCGGTGGCCTGGCTTGCGGCTTCGGCCGCCTGCGCGGCAGTGCCCTGCATCCAGCTCAGGTAAGGCGTGACGGCCGCAGCCATGCTCACCGACGACGGGCCTACCCACGCGCCGCTGGTGAGCGCGTCGATCACCGACGAATACGAGGACACGGTGGACTGCAATTCGCTGGCGAGCCCCTCCCAGGCCGCCGCGGCCGCCCGCATCGACGCGGAGCCGGGGCCGGAGTACATCCGGCCCGAGTTGAACTCCGGCGGAAACGCTGCATAGAACATGTTCAGTCCCCTTGCCTGGTTGTGGTCACGGCCGTCAGTCCTCCAGGGCGGGAATGACGATGATGGTGGCCGTGCCGGCGTCCGCCGCGACCACCCCGCCCAGCGAACCGGCCGCGCTGCCGCCGGTGGAGCCGACCCCGGCCGCGGCCACCGCCCGCCCTGCCAGGCTGGACAGGGCCATTTGGCTGAAAACGCCTTCTTCACCGACGAGTGAGGCGGCCGGCGCGGCCGCGTCGGCCGGCAGCACTTGCGCGAGCGTTCTGATCGCCGGGGCGGCCTGGGTCCAGCCCTGGGGCACCGACATGCTCCCGACGAGCGCCGCCTTACCCATTGCTCCGGACGGTGCTCCGCCAACCGCCGCGCTCAGGTGCGTGGTCGCGCCGCTGGCCAGCGGCGCCAGCGCCCCGGTGATGGGTTTGACGGTATTGAATGCCGCGAGGCCCTGCCCGTTCTGCGCGTAGGAGTAGACCTGGCCGAACGAAAGGAACGGACCGCCGGGTATGGACGTCAAGCCCTGTAGGGAGTACGGCCCGGAGGCAACGGTCGACATGATTGTGTTCCAGTTCGCCAGGTCGGTGGAGAGCCCAGCCGGCAGGGAAGCGTTGGCCAATTGGGGCAATGAAAGGCCCGACAACAGGTTGGTCGACCCCGTCGTGGGTGAGTTCAGCAACCCGGTGCCGAGGCTTTGCAGCGCGGTCGGCAGCGAGTTGACCAGCTGGGACAGTTGCGCGCCGATGTTCAGGCCGCTCGCGCCGCTGGACTGGGAAACGGCGGCCGCCTGCGCGGCCGGTGCGGCATCGCTGGTGGTCTGCGGCGGCTCGGTGAACGGCGTCAGCGTCGATGCGCTCGCCGACGAGGCCGCATAGGCATACATGGCGGCGGCATCCTGGGCCCACATCTCGGCGTACTGGGCCTCGGTGGCCGCGATAGCCGGGGTGTTCTGCCCCAGGAAATTGGTGGCGATCAACGTCATCAGCAATGCCCGATTGGCCGCGATCACCGGCGGCGGCACCGTGGCCGCAAACGCCGTCTCGTACGCGCCTGCGGCCAGCTTGGCCTGGGTGGCCGCCTCTTCGGCCTGGGCGCCCGTCGCGCTCATCCATGCCACGTACGGGGCGGCCGCGGCCGCCATCGCGATGGACGACGGCCCCGTCCAGGGTCCGGCCGCCAGGCCCTGGATCGTCGAGCCGTAGGCGGCCGCGGTCGACTGCAACTCAGTCGCCAATTCGTCCCAGGCCGCCGCGGCTGCGAGCATCGGCCCCGCCCCGGCGCCGACATACATCCGGCCGGAGTTGATCTCCGGTGGTAGCGCCCCGAAATCGAACATCTATGCCCTCCGGTCCCCTCGGTGGCCGCCATGGTAGGTGCGGCTCGGTAGCTCCGGCCGCAACCGCCCCGTAGCTCTAATGGAATCCATGGAATCCGTCGCCGGATCCATCGATCGATACAACGTGTTTGAAGACAACAGACACCGTTCCGCTAAATGTAAATCGCTTAGGCGCGCAACTGCCGCGCCGTCAGGCCCCGCTGCCCAAGGTCAGGATCATCGTGAGGGAAATGTATTTGTCGCGGGTTCCTGGCATGTAAGGCTAACGTAAAAACTATGTCTCACGATGTCACTATCGCTGTGAGTACGCTGCCCGTCAGCTAATCCATCGCTGTGCTGAAAGCGTTGTGCAGCAGGTTAGTAGCGAGCACTCAGCAACCTTTCAGAATGCGGCGCTAACTTTTCATGCCTGCGCAATTGAGCCGCGCCCATCGGCGCTGGAAGTGGCGTCATCAATAACCGCGGAGGATGCGCGTTGCTATTGCACTTTCGCCAAATTGCTTAATGGCGAATGCGACATTATTTTGCGGGAAACGCCGCATTTGCGTTCGCCAATATGTGTCCTGAGTATCGCCGGTGCGGGGTTCGCTATTCACGCCGAAGTGCCAATTACGCCCCACCGGAGCCGGTGGCGCCGCCGTCGTCGCTTGGGTTGCTGCCCGCGGTCGCCGCCGTTTGCCCGGAGGCCTCGGCATCGCCGAATGGTTGGTTGATCGTCATGTGCTGCTCCCCTGAATTTCACCCAGCGTACGTATCGATCCCTGCCATACCACTGATTAGCTGCTGAAAGTTTTCTGTGAGCAGGCGCAGGCCGTTCGTGGTGCTAGCGGACCCGTACAGCGCGTGCTCGCGTGCGCTCGGGGTTTCCGGCGGGTTGCGGAAACCTCAATGCACCGATCGGCCGACTGTGAGGTGGCGTAAAGTGCCGGCCGCTCTCCGCTATCCCGCGGCGGGTGGGCGCGAGACGAACGTCGGGCGGAAGCCGTACTGCGGGACGGCGCGCCCGTACGGTTGTGCGCTCGCAGTCCCGATCGGCATGCCCGGCATGCCCGCCGCCATGGCCGGCGGCGGCACCATGGGCGTGCCACCGAATGGCGACGCCAGCGGGCCGGCAAGCGGCGCGGGCGCGGTCCAGCTCGGCGGCACCGACATCGCGCCGATCATCGGGGCGCGGCCCAGGCCGGCCGAAACGGCGTTGCCGAGACCGCCGACCGCGCCGACCGGTCCGGCCACGGCGTCGCCGACCGCGCCGCCGACCTCCGTGGCCGCGTCCGAAGCGGCGTTGCCCGCGGCCTGGCCCGCCAGCCCGAGGAACGGGGCGATGGTGTTGCTGGGCATGTAGAACCCGGACGAGAACACGGTGTTCCACACGTTGGCGTCGGGCCCCCACTCTGCCCAGAGGTTGTCGAGCGCCGGCGATCCCGACCCGGACCCGGTCAGCAGTCCCACGATCTCCGACGCCGGCGACGACGACGCCGGCGACGACAGCCCCTGCAGCGTCGCGGGCAGCGCCGACATCAGCTGCGACAGCGTGCTCTGCTGGGTGCCGGCCGGAGCGGCGACGGCCTGGGCCACCGCGGTCGACTGCGCGGCCACCCCGCCGGGGTTGGTGGTCTGCCCCGGCTCGGTGAACTGGCTCAGCTGCGAGGCGACCGCCGAGGAGGCGGCATAGGCGTACATCGCCACGGCGTCCTGGGCCCACATCTCGGCGTACTGCGCCTCGGTGGCCGCGATCGCCGGGGTGTTCTGGCCCAGGATGTTGGTGGCGATCAGCGCCATCAGCTGGGCGCGGTTGGCGGCGATCACCGGTGGCGGCACCGTGGCGGCGAACGCCGCCTCATAGGCCGCGGCGGCGGCCTCGGCCTGGGCGGCCGCCTGCTGCGCTTGCTCTGCCGTCGCGTCCAACCAGGCAACGTACGGCGCCGCGGCCGCCGCCATGGACGCCGACGCCGGGCCGTGCCACTCCTCGCCGGTCAGCGCCGCCAGCACCGAGCCGTAAGACGTTGCGGCGGAGCGCATTTCGGCGGCCAACCCATGCCAGCCCGACGCGGCGGCCAGCATCGGCCCCGAACCCGCCCCGGAGTACATCCGGCCGGAGTTGACCTCGGGAGGAAGTGTCGCGAAGTCCAGTGCCAGGGTCATTGCCGGCCTCCCTCCCGGCTAGCTGCGATCAGTGTGTGGGCGCCGAATCGTGTTGCAGTCAAGGACGATACGCGCGCATCGAAAAAAGACATCGGAGTTCTCCTCACGAAAAGGAACCGATCCCCGGCGTGTCTGTCAGTGCTGGCTACTCTGCGCGCATGCCAAAGCCGCTGTCCGCCAAGCGGACGCATGCGGATGAGGCCTGTCGGGGCGAGCCGTTCAGGCGGTCAGAAAGGGGCCGGGGCCGGATCGAAACGAAATGGTCGATCTGGAATACGGACTATCGTCGGGACTCATTTCGCTCTCACCTCCTCACGGCCTTGGCACACGGGGATGCCGTTTACCTGCGCTGCTTGCACACGGGGAGGAGGGCCAGGACGGAACGCCCGCGGACCCGCACCCCTCTCGTCAGAGCTTTGGCACCGCACGGCGTATCCGGCTCGACTCGAACCGAAAGCCACTTGGGCTCAACCCTTAATCCGGGAGGAGCTGTCCTGACCCTGGGCGTCTTTCGACGTTCGAGGTCAGTGGCCTGTATCCATGCGGACGCCTCACCTAGCGAGGTGCTGCAGAGGCCATGGTGGCACTCGGGTCGTCGGTGAGTCAAGCCAGCTGCCACACGGTTGCAACAATTCACATCGTGGGTGCCGCCTGCTCGCCTTACCCGGCGGCCGGCGGCCGTGGCATCACCGTCACGCGGAACCCGTAGCGCGGGCCGTGGCCGTAGCCACCTCCCGCCGTCGCGGCGGGCATGCCCGGCATGCCCGGCATCGCTCCCGGGCCGGCCTGCACCGCGCCGGCGCTCGGACCCACGGCGTTGGTCCAACCGCCGCCGGCGAACGTCACCCCGGCGTGGTTCGCCACCTGGGCGGCCGCCGTCCAGCCCTGCGGCACGGACAATCGCCCGACCAGCGCCGCCTGGTTCGTGCCCGCCGAAACCACTCCGCTCAGGTCGCCCGCTATGCCCGCCGGGGCGGCCCCCGGCGTCAGCAGCGGCAACCAGCCTGGGTTTCCGGCGCCGGCACCCATCGGCGGTAGTGCGGCGGCCCCGGGCGTTGCGGAGACCGCCACGGCATTGATGTCGGACATCCCGGCGGTGACGGCCGGTTCGATGATGGCGGGGCTCACGTATCCGGCCGATACGAACCCATTGACCAGCGAGGAGTTCAAGAAAGTGCCGATCGCGTTGCCGTCCGCACCGTCCAGGAAATTGAGGATGCCGTCGAGGATCCCCTGCCCCGGGATCGCCGACGCGGGGTTCGCGGCCGCCGAAAGGGGTGACGAGAACCCTTGCAGCGCAGTCGGTATCGCCGACATCAGCTGGTCCATCGTCTGGCTGCCGGTGCCCGCGGCGCTGCCCGTGGCCTGCGCGACCGACGACGCCTGGCCGGCCAGCCCGGCCGGATCGGTGGTCGCCGCGGGTTGATCGAACGGCGTCAGCGTCGACGCGGCCGCCGAGCTTCCCGCGTAGCCATACATCGCCGCCGCATCCTGGGCCCACATTTCGCCGTACTGGGCTTCGGTGGCCGCGATCGCCGCGGTGTTCTGCCCGAGGACGTTGGTCGCGACGAGCGCCACGAGCAGAGCGCGGTTGGCCGCCACCTCCGCCGGCGGCACGGTCATGGCATACGCGGCCTCATAGGCTCCCGCCGCGGCCGCCGCCTGGGCCGAGGCCCGCTGGGCGAGCGCGCCGGTGCTGCTCATCCACCGCACATAGGGAGCGGCCGCGGCCGCCATCGATGCCGAGGCGGGTCCCATCCAGCCTTCGCCGGCGAGCCCCGAAATCACCGATTCGTATGCGGCCGCGGCGGAACCGAGCTCCGCGCCCAGCGCCGCCCAGGCCGTCACCGCGGCCATCATCGGCGCGGAACCGGGCCCGGCGTACATCCGCGCGGAGTTGACTTCCGGTGGTAGCGCTCCGAAATCCATTGCCACCACCTCCCTTAACCCGCCGCGGCGGCGCCGGGGGCGTCGGTGGCCGCCCGTGATTCCCGTTGTGGCACAAAGAAAGACATCGGATTTCTCCTTACAAGAGGGATAGTCCGACCCGGCGGCGCTCGTGGTCGCCAAGGGGGCCTCGGGTGGTGCCGATTCACACGTCGGCGAGCGCGCCGCGACCGGATCGGAAAGGAACGGTCACTGTTTTCCAGCGTTCGATTCGCCCAGGTTGCCCACCTCCTGTCGTGGCCCGGCGCGCGGTTGCCCGATTAAGGACGAGACCGCCAACCGCAATTTGCCGGGCGCGGGCACCGCGCTCGTCGGAGGATGACCGCAGCTAAATCCCCTTCTCGAGACCTACTTCCGCGGGGGGCATGCGCTCGGCGATGAGCGCGCAAAATGATGGTGGCACCGGCGCCAAGGCCCGGCAACGCGAGGCGCTCGGCCATCGCCGATTAATAGAAAGCTCATAGAATTCGCCCGGCCGCAAACGACACCGGACGGATTGACGGGTTGCCGGGGCGCCGCGAAAAACCGTTGCGGCCGTTAGCTGCTGACGAAGCGGGGAAGCGCTGTCAGGGCGTCTTCTTCTCGGCGACCGCGGCCTTCAGCCCCTCGGCCAGGTCTTCGCGGGTCAACTCCTTGAACCGGAGCAGTTGGGATTCGCTGAAGTCGGTCAGATCGCTGGCCAGCACCGCGTCGAGGTCTTCGTCGTCCAGCCGGAAGCTGCGGTGGTCGCGGGCCTTTTCCACCACGTTGCGGACGAAGCCGGCATTACCGAGCGTGTCGATGCCGCGGATGAGATCGCCATCCTCGGAGTAACTTTCGTCGAGGTAGAACTTCGTGTACGACGGCAGCAACCCCTCGGCGGCCTCGTCGGTGATGACGTCTTCGTTCTCGCGCCCCATCAGCTTCGTCAGCGCGACCAACTCGTCCGGCGTGTAGCTGAAGAACTCGATCACGGTCGAAAAGCGCCGTCGCAGACCCTGATTCACCTCGAGCATCTTGTCCATGGCCTTGGCGTAGCCCGCACCGAAAACCACCAGCTCGTCGCGATGGTTCTCCATGTAGAGCAGCAGCGTGTTGATGATCGCGTTGCCGTACGGGTCGCCCTGGTGGTAGCCGGTCTCGTGCAGGGTGTGCATCTCGTCGAAGAACACCGCCCCGCCCAACGCGCCCTCGAGCATCTCCTCGGTGTTCTTTTCCGCGTCGGCCATGTAGCGGCCCAGCAGCTTGGTGCGGCTGGTCTCCACCACTACGGGCTTGCGCAACACCGTGAGCCCGCACAGCTGCTTGGCGAACGCCCGCGCCACCGACGTCTTGCCGGTCCCTGGCGGCCCCAGCAGCAGGGTGTGGCGGGAGGTCACCGGCACCGGGAGCCCCATCTTTTCCCGGGCCAGGTTCACCTTGGTGGTGGACTTGATGAGCTTGATTTCGCGCTTGGCCCGTTCCATGCCCAGCATCGCGTTGAGCTCCGCGTCGCCCTCGGCCAGATACTTGGCGGCCTCCTGGGCGTGGCGGGCGGCCTCCGTCTGCGCGCGCGACGGCGCGCTGTCCGGATCCCACGGATCCGTGCGAGCCTCGATCGTCTCGGGATCGGTCAGCACCAGCCGATAGTTGGGGTTGTCGAGCGCCTCGCGGGCCGGGGCGAACTTCGGATCCCGCGAGTACACCCGCCGCAACAGCTCGACGGCTTCCTCCTCGCGGCCGACGTGCCGCAGGCACATGCCCTGGGTGTACAGGGCGATGTTGGCCGCCCCGGGAACCCGGTCCCCCTCGACGGCGGCCTCGCCGCGCCGGAAGGCCTCCTCGAAGACGCCCAACGACGCCAGCGCGGTGGTGGCCATCGCAGCGCCCGCGGCCTTCAGCTCGGGGTGCCGCCAGGTCTTGCCCTCGGGGAACTGGACGAGCACGTCGGGCCAGCGCCCGGTGCGGAAGTACAGCACGCCCCGCACGTAGTTGACGACTTCCTCGTCGAACGGGTGCCGCGGGTCGACGCCGTCGAGCAGCTTCGCGGCCTCCTCGTACCGTTTCGCCTCGGCGAGGACGGCGGCATAGGCGCACGCCAGCGACTCCACGCTGGTGACGGCCAGGCGCAAGAACAACCCGTCGGACACCTCCGGCCGGAACTGCAGATCGGTGACGCCGAGGCGGCGGGTTTCCCAGCCGAACGTCCGGACCGAGGCCCACGCGCCGGCGAGCACCTCGATGCTCTGCTCCCCCGCCAGGATCCGGGCCAGCCAGCCGTCGCACATTCCGGGATCGAGCGTGGTCGCCGTCGTGAACATCTGCGCAGCCACCTGCGGGTTGTGGCTGGGCTGTAGCCCGTTGACCGAAATTCCGGACGCCAAAAGCCCGGCGACCATTGCATTGCGGGCGTCTTCGGCGGTGGATTGAGACCGCGTCATTGCGCTGCGGATACGCTCGCTGCGCTCTCCCGAACCTGACCGACCGACAGCACCAGATCCTCGTCATCGAGCAACGGACGGCTGGGCACGACCAGGAGCGGGCGGGCCGCCGGGGCGGGCAAGCTGGCGCGCACGGCCGCCAGCTGGCGGCCGGTGAGCCGGTTGAGGCCGGACGACACCTTGCGGGGCAGCCGGCTTTCGCTGTGGTAGCGCACCCACGCCGCCAGCTCGGGCCGGCCGCCGCTGGTGCCGAGCCGGACCGTGATCACGGCGGCCCCCACGTCGGGCAGCAACAAGTCCTCGAGGGTCTCGGAGGAGATGTCCGACGGCGTCAACCAGAAGCTCGCGGCGAACCCGTTGAAGTGCTTGAGGTGCCGCCACCCGGGACGGCTCCAGGTCGGTTCCAGGTCGGCCAGCACCGCGCTGTCGACCTCGGCGAGCTCGTCGGCGGTCAATGGCCGGGCCACACACGATTGCCCGTCGAGATCCTGGGCGAGCCGCTCGGTGGCCGCGGCCAACGTCGACGCGAGCGAGTCGCGAGCCGCCACGGCCGCGACGTTGCGCTGCGGGTTCATCCGCAACACCAGCCAGGTGCGGCGTACGTACGAGGCGGGCTCGTCGCTCACCAGCCCCCACTCTTCGGGGCCCCAGTCGTCCAGCTTCGACTTCTCGGCGGCCCTGGCGTCGGGGCCGCCGCGGCGGACCTTCATCGTGACGATGTCGATGCCGTCGAGGTGAATGTCGAACTGGCGCAAGCCATCAGCGACGGCCTGGACCGGCAGGATGCCGGCGGTCGGCCGGTGCCGGTGGCGTCCGGAGGCGTCCTCCTCCCCACCGTCGACCGCGATCACGCTGACCAGATGGCCCTCGTACTGGCGCACCCCGACCTTGTCGCGCCCGAAGCGGCGCTGGTGGTCGATCGCGGGCGTGCACCCGGCCGTCAGCGCGGTCCCCGGGTCGGCGGACCAATCCCACAGCCAGGTGGCCAGGCCGGAGGTCACGGTGAGCCCGTGGTGGGTGACGAGCGACAGCAGCGTCACCACCGACGCCAGCCCCACACCCACCCAGAACGCGATGTGGTGCTCACCCTGCCAGGAGGCCGGGGTGTGGCTGGCCACCAACAGGATCAGGATGTCGACCAGAAACACCGCGGTGACGCGTGGCCACGACAAGGACAGTCCAAAACTTCGTTGAGCCTTCATTACTATCGCTGCTCCGACCTCATTGCTGCTTGCGTGTTCGCTTGATGAACACCGCGATCCCGAACACGGCGCCGCCGATCAATAGAGCCGCGGTCAGCCCTCCGGCTGCCACCCATATTGGCACCATATCGCGGTGCGGGGCCGGCTTCGGGATGTTCAGGGGCGCCGACAGTTGCTGCGGCGGCTTTGCCGGGCCGTCGGGCACGTCCCACGTCAGCGCCGCCACCGGGTCGATGACGCCGTATCCGACCTGGTTGTCCACCCCGCGCGCCGGGGCCCTGGCGGTGCGTTCCAGCCGGTTGATGATCTGGTACGCCGACAGCTGCGGGTACTTGGCGCGGACGAGGGCTGCGACGCCGGACACGATCGCGGTCGAGAAGCTGGTGCCCGCCGGGACCAGCAGCGTGTTGTCCGGGCCGTCGATGGCGTTGATCAGGCCGTCGTCCCGGGGCGAGAGCCCGATGACGTCGGTGCCCGGCGCGGCGATGCCGACCCACGGTCCCGCGACGCTCGTCGAACCCTGCCCGCCACCCTGGGTGAGCGGGCGGCCCTCGGTGTCGACCGCGCCGACCGTCAGGACGTAGTCGCTGTACCAGGACGGGGTCACGACCGTGCTGACACCGCTCCAGCCGCGGGGATCCTTGGGCTGCATGGGATCGTAGGCGGGATTTTGTTTGCAGTCCTTCTTGCTGGTGTCCCCGGCCGCGGCCACGATGACGACGTTCTTGTCGACCGCCGCGTACCGCACGGCGGCGCCCAGCGTTCGCTGGTCGATGATGTTGCGCGCGCTCATGCAGGTCACGTCGGAGATGTTGATCACCGTGGCGCCCAGGTTCGCGGCGTGCACGATCGCCCGCGCCATGGTCTCGACGTCGTCGATCTTTGCCCGCGTCTGCGGGTCCTCGTCGCCGGTGTAGGCGTCCTTGAGGCCGAACGCCTGGCTGGACTGCCGGATCGAGATGATGTCGACGTCCGGGGCGATCCCGCTGTAGGCGTCGGGGGCCTGCGACGACGGCGCTCCCGGCGGCGGCGCCGGGGGTGGCGGCGGTTTGGGCGGGTCGAGCGGCCGCGGCGCGGTCGGGCGGACCGGGTTGTCCACCCCGATCACCTGTCCGCCGCCCGAATAGCTGGGTATCGTCACCGTCCCGCCGGAGTGGCTCGCGGCGGGCGCCTGACCCGGTCCGGGTTGGGGGCCCGCGGGTCCGGGCGGGCCCGCCGGCCCGGGTGGCGCGGGCTGCGCGGGCGGCGCGCCGAACGGTCCGGGAGGGGGCGCTTCCGACTGCGGCGGCGGAGGCACCATCGTCACCGTTTGCGGCAGCGGCGACAGGGTCACCGTCTGCGGCGGCGGCGCTTTCGGCGGCGGCTCGGTGGTGGGGATGGTGACCGGCTTGCGGGGCGCCGCGGGCGGTGCCGCCGCGCCGTTGGCCGGGGCCGCGCCGATCATCGACGCCACGATGGTGCCGTGCGCGTCGCAGTCCGACAGCCCGTCGCCGGACATGATGTAGTCACCGCCGGGGATCAGGTGCGGAAACCGCGGGTGCGGCGTGACACCGGTGTCGATGACCGCGACCTTCTGCCCCGCGCCGCGCCCGAACTGCCACGCTTCCTGCAGGTTGAGCATCTCCATGTACTTCGGCTGCAACCGGAAGTCGGTGCCCGGCAGCACCCCGACCTCGGTGCAGTAGGAGTTCTGCTTCATCGGCGCCGGCGGTCCCGGCGGGCCGTCCGGCGGCACCGCGCCCGGATCAACCGTCGGGGGCGAAATGGCCGACGCCGGCGGCAAGCCGGCTAGTGCGCCTGAAGTGAGCAGGAGTGCGGCGACGGTCGCGCGTAATGCGCGACCGCGCCGCACCTTGCTCCTAGCGGTAACGGATCGCCGCATAGACATTCATCAGCCACAATGCCAACGGGAAGATGGGCATCAGGCACAGGTACTCGACGTATTCCACCAGCTTGCGGAACAGCGGGCTGTAGATGGTGTTGGGCACGACCGCCGCGGCCGTCATGCCGAGCGCCGGCAGCACGACCAGAATCGCCACGCTGATCGACACCGCCAGCGGCGACTGCAGCCCGAGGGCGTAGCGCACCACCACCGCGGCGACGATGAGCACCGCCGTGGCGGCAAGCGTGATGGCCTGCCAGCGGTCGACGTACGAACGGCCGCGCAGCATCAGGAACCCGGCGCTGAAGCCGGCCAGCAGCAGCGGCAGCCAGCGCTGGAAGGTGTGCGGATCCGACAGCGCGGTCAGCGAGACCACCATCAGCACGCCCAGGCCCAGCAGCAGGCCGGTCAGGAACGAGCGGGCGCGCTCGGCCTGCAGCACCACATCCCGGACGGACGCCGGGCCCTCCAGGACCGGGGCGCCGCCGTCGGGCCGCACTACCGTGGTCGGCAGGTCCGGCCGCGCCTCGAACACCCACCGGCTGGTGGCCGACGGGAAGACGGGCAGCCGGATGCCGGCCAACCGGCGCGACATGGCCGGCGCCGCCTGGTAGGCCAGCACGCAGACCAGCACCACGCAGGTGAAGTTGGTGACCGCGCTGGTGTTGGCCACCATGCGCGCCAGGCTGGCGATGGCCGCCACCGCGCTGATCGTGACGATCGCGGTGTAGATGCCCAGCCGGCGACCGGTGAACCGCAGGGTGAGCGCCGCGGAGACCGCGAGCACGCCGAAGCCCAGCACCGCCTGCGGCGAGCCGACGCCGCCGGGTGGTGCCGAGGCCGCGGCCACCGTCAGCGGCGCGAGGCCGCTCAGCAGCATGATGTCGGCCACGAGTCGGTCGGAGTCCGTCTTCGCGCGCATCGCCAGCAGGATCGCGACGGTCAACGCGATCGCGGCGATGACGGCGGCGTAGACCGTCGGCAGCCAGGAGTTGTGATGCCAACGCCACCACCCCAGCAAACCCGCCGCCGCGGTCACGCCGATCCCGACCATCGAGGCGCCGACCTGGACGGCGACGATCGGGTCGATCGCGGCGAAGCGCTTGCTCAGGTTTGCCGAGACCGCGGTCGAGATGTGCTCGATGACCTGCGACCGGTGCTCGGTGTCCGGCAGGAACCGGATCCACAGCCGGTCGCCGTCGTAGATGTCCTGCTCGGTCAGCGACTGGGTGGCCCGCAGCGGGGTGCCGTCGACCAGGCACAGCGCCCAGCGGCCGCGGCCGGTGGCCTCCAGCGGGGTCTCGCCGAGCTCCCGAAGGCGGCTGTTGACCACCTTGAGCAGCGGGTCGGTCATCACGGAGACCGGGGCGTTGGCGTCCAGCAGCACACCGATCTGGACGCCCTCGCCGGCCATGATGCCGACGACTACCGCGCGGGGCTGTGCAATGCCCTCGATTTCCGCCTGTAAGGCGTCAGCTACTCCGGCCGATGTCATCGCCCAGCACCCCCTGCCATGGTCAACGTGGAACCCCGTGTCGCGAGGCGCGTGGGAGCCTCGGTCGCTTCACTCGCCGCGGCGCTGCGGCCCCCTGAGAGGTACAGCTCGACTAATTCGGATTTCATCTGCCTCGCCTTGCGCTAAGGAGTTGTGGTGACAGTGCTTTGAAGATTTGCTGATGTGATTCTAGAGAAGTATGCCGTCTTCGCATCCCGACCGCATGTTGTCGGCAAAAGCGTTGGTAAAGTTTGTGTTTCACGCGGATGTCAGACCCTGCTGTGCGTTTTCCACTCGCCGTAGGGCAGGGTGTCCAGCACCGTTTTGATGCCCACCTGCACCAGTTGCGGGGTCGCCGGGCAGATCGCCAGCCACGCCTCCCCCGAGCCCGCCGTCCGCGCCTGCTGATACAGCGCGATGCGGCCACCCGAGCCGTCCTTCAGGGACAGCACCGAGGCGCTCGGGCCCTTGGCGTCGTCCCGGTACTGACGCGCGTACACCGCCACCTCGGCGGCCGGGTCGGACAGGGCCTGCCCCAGCGCGGCGACGGTGGCGGCGCTGATGCCCATCCGCCGCAGATCACCGCCGGAAAAGACGTTGAAACCGGACTCCTGCCACGACTTCGTCGCCTCGAGCATCTCCTCCAGCGGGACGTTGACCGCGTTGATCGCCGCCGGCTCGGCGTGGTGAATCGACTCCAGGCCGTCCAGCACCAACGACGCGATCGAGGCGCTGTCCGCGACGGCGACGTCGTCGACGGTGATGTCGCTGCCGACCCGAACCGCCGACACCCAGTGCTGCCCGCGGCGGGCCAGCACCACCCGGAACTCGTTGTCGGGGATGTCGCGCGAACCGGGCGGCTGGTTCTCGTCCTCCACGACGCCGTAGAGCAGCTTGCCCCGCGACAGCAGGGCGACGACCTCGAGGTCGGGCGCGGCGAGCACCCGCATCCGGGCGGCGACCTGCTCCTGCACCTCGTCGCCGACGACGATGCCCTGCTCGCGCATCACCGCCATACCGGGATGCTCGTTGAGCCAGTCGCTCGAATCGGTGGATACGTACGGCCGGCACCGCAATTCGGGCGCGACGTGCCGGATGTCGAGCAACGCCTGAAGCATCCAGAAGCCGTCGACGTTGACGGTGATGTCGGTGCGGGTGCTCTGTTGATCCATCAATAGCCTCGGAGGTCGAAGTGGTCGAAATTAACTGAAACCGCAGGACGCGGCAGCACACCGATTTCTGGTGTGCTGCCGCGCCCGAAGTTGCGAGTTAGGCCCAGCTGGACCCAACGGCGCTGTCGGTGCTGGCCATGTTGCTGCCGGCGCTTTGCACCTTCTGGCCGTGGGCGTTGGCCTGCTCGTAGATCACCTGGAAGTTACGACCCAACTGGGTGATGAACTCCTGGCAAGCCACCGAACCGGCGCCACCCCAGAAGTCACCAGCAGCCAACACATCGCGAACGATGGCCTGGTGCTCGGCCTCCAACGACGCGGCCTGAGCGCGAATCGTCGCGCCGTGGGCGTCCACATCGCCAAACTGGTAATTGATTGTCATATCGGTGTTCTCCTAACGTCTCAAAGGGTACGCAGCCTGCGCTTTTCGCGCTAGCTGCCGAGGATTTGCTGCGAAGCCTGCTCTTGCTGCTCGTAGTTGTTCGCGTCGCGGATCAGCCCGTCGCGCACACCGTGCAGCATGTTCACGATGTTGCGGAAGGCCTGATTCATCTGACCCATGGTGTCGTAGGAGGTCGCCTGCGCCTGGCCACTCCAGCCGGCACCAGCGATGTTCATCGACGACGCCCACATCTTGCGAGCCTCGTCCTCAACGGTCTGAGCGTGGACCTCGAAACGGCCCGCCATCGCCCGCATCTCGTGCGGGTCGGTCATAAAACGTGTTGCCATGTTGGCTTTCTCCTTAATTCTGGGTGACTTGTATTCAGTTGTAATTGAGCGACGACCCTGCGGTTACGCGCTAACGCACCGCCGAGCCGCATACAGGAAAGTTGGTCCCCCCGAAAAGCTGCTTCGGCCCAGCCGTCAGGCCCCGGCGCGATGGACGCCGGATGATCGCCATGGAACCCGCGCCGTCGCGGGTTCCGTCAAAGGCGTTAACCGCTGGATCCGATCAGCCCGCGGCCGCCGCGTTGGCGACTTCGGTCGCGGCGTAGGACGCCGAGCTGATGCCCAGGGTGCTGACGAACTGCTCGTGAATCGCCGCCGCCTGGGCGCTGACGGCCTGGTACATCTGCGCGTGGGCGGCGAACTGCGCCGCGGTCAGCGCCGACACCTCGTCAGCCGCCGCCGGCACCACGCCGGTCGTCGGGGCCGCCGCGGCGGCGTTCTGGGCGCTCAGCGCCGAGCCGATGCCCTGCAGGCTGCCCGCGGCCGCCGCCAGCGCTTCGGGTTGTGTGGTAACGAACGACATGCTTTTCCCTCCTCAAGATTTCCCCCGCACCGCTATGTGCAGAGACTAGATGACAACTTCCGTTTCAAGCTCGTTCCGAGGCCACCCGTTCTCAACTGTTCACCGGATGGCACGGCAAATTCACTTTTGGTAACGACACAGTAACAGCGCCGGGCCCCTACCGCTGGCGTTCACAGGACCGTCACAGCAAACAATCAGAGCCAGCGCCCCGGTGGTGCTGCGGAAGGCCTGCTGGCCAGCACGTATGGAGCTTAGCACTGACGGGCCGAAAACGCGCGGGAGCAAATCGATCACGGTGGGCGGGTCCGGCTACCCGGCCGCGGGCGGGCGGGCCATCACGACCGGCTTGAATCCGTACCGCGGTCCGGCGCTGGATCCGCCGGTACCCGCGCCCGCCAGGGGCATGCCGCCCAGGAGGTTTCCGGCCCCGGCATCGGGGGCCTCCCTGACGTTGCTGACGGGTATGGCGGTCGCGTGGCTCGGCGCCGTGACGGGCCCGGACCACGAGGCCGGCACCGACAGCTTGCCGAGCGATGTCGCGCTCCCCAGGTGCGCGGCGACGGGCGCGCCTCCGCCGAGCAATCCGCCCAGCCCGGGCAAGCCCTTGGGGACGGCCGCCGCCGCGGGCGCCGCCGCCCCGCCGATCGCGCCGACCGTTTTCGCGGTCTGGGTCATCGAGTTGGCCATGCCGATGCTGAAGTAGGGCAGACCCTCGGTGTTGTAGAAAACCCCGGCGTACGGCGAGATCGCGGACATGAATGCCGACAGGCTGCTGCCCGGGAACGTGGGGCTGCCGAACAACAGCTGCCACACCGAGGACAGCGGACCGGTGCCCGACGCGAAGTACCACCATTCCTGCTGCAACGGCGTGTAGTACGGCGACGCCAGGCTGGTGAGTTGCGCGGTGATCTGGCTGATCGCGCTGTTGATCTGGTTCTGGATCGAGCTGACAGAGGTGCCCGCGGCGGCGGTCGTCGCGGCCGCCTGGGTGCTCGACGCGGCGGGACTGGCAACCGTCGGCGCCGCGGTGAACGGCGTCACGGTGGACGCCGACGCCGAGTTGCCGGCATAGCTGTACATGGTCGCGGCGTCCTGCGCCCAGAACTCGCTGTATTGCGCCTCCAGTTGGGCGATGATCCCGGTGTTTTGACCGAGCACGTTGGTCTGCACCGCCTGGGCCAGCTCGGCCCGGTTTGCCGCGATGAGCGGTGGCGGCACGATTGCCGCAAAGGCGGCCTCGTAGGCGGCCGCGGCCGCGCTGGCCTGGGTGGCCGCCTGTTCGGCCTGGGCCGCCGTGGTGCTCACCCAGTCCACGTATGGTTGCGCCGCCGCCGCCATCGACGACGAGGCCGGCCCCAGCCACTCCTCGCTGGCCAGCTGGGTCACGACGTTCTCGTACCCCAGGGCGGCCGCGTTCAGCTCGGCGGCCAATGAGTTCCACGCCGACGCCGCGGTCACCAACGGCGTGGAGCCCACGCCCGCGTACAGGCGCGCCGAGTTGATCTCGGGCGGTAATGCACCAAAATCGATTGCCATTTCCTGACTCCTTAACCAGTCGCGGCCGCCTTGGCCGCCTCCGTAGCCGCATCTGCCCCGGAGCCGACGCCCCGGGCTTCGCCGAACAATTGCTGGACCACCGTGAAATCGCTTGCGGCGCTGTGCCTTACCGCGCTCGGTGGGGCCGGCCGGATCGCATGGGATCGGGTCGGCTCGGGGCGCGCTCGGCGAATGTCGTTTGCCATCTGGGTCATCCGGCCGATGGTGGACGTGCGAGCACGCTGCGTCTGAAGCCATATTCACGGGGCGGCCACGCGGAGCCGGCGCGCCGGCCGCCGCCGCCCATCGGCATGCCGCGCAGCAACCCATTGGGCCCGGCGCCCTGCGGGTCGGTGGCGTAGTCGACGGCGAGCGCCTGGGCTGCTTGCTGTTCCACCGCGGCGGGAGAGCCGGTCCATGCCTGCGGCACCGACAGCCCCCCGATCTTGGTGGCCGAGGACAAGTTCGCCGCCACACCGCCGGGGCTGCCCACGCCGCCGGCCACGCTGCCCAGGTGCAGGCCGGCGAATTGGGGTGTGGCGAACCAGGCGCCCTGCGAGCCGGCCGTCGTTCCGCCGGGGCCGAAGGTCAGCTGCTGCGCGATCGAGCCGGCGAAACTCATCATGCCGGTGGAGAAGTACGGAAGCCCCACCGCGAGCCGGGACAACGCGGTCCGGTTCGTCACGTTGAGGTTGGCGAACTGCTGGACGATCCACCAGTTGTAGGGGTTCAGCGGCGACGCCAACGCCCCGGTCGAAAGTTGTTGCAGCGCTTGATTGATCGGCGTGAAGATCGACGTGACGGAGATCGCGTCGGGCGTAAGCGACAATCCCGGGGTGGCGGCCGCTTGCGGTGCGCTGGTCCCGGCGGGCGTGGCGATGGCCTGGCTGACGGAGGCGGCCTGCGCGGCCAGTCCGCTTTGGTCGGTGGTCTGTCCCGGCTCGCTGAACGCGTTCAACTGCGTGGCGACCGCCGAGGCGCCGGCGTAGCCGTACATGGCCGTGGCGTCTTGTGCCCACATCTCCGCGTACTGCGCCTCGGTCGCCGCGATCGCCGGGAAGTTCTGACCGAAGAAATTCGTCGCGACCAGCGTCATCAACAACACCCGGTTGGCCGCGACAACCGGCGGGGGGACCGTCAGCGCAAACGCGGCCTCGAAGGCCGCCGCGGCCGCCCTGGCCTGGTTGGCGGTCTCCTCGGCCAGCGCGGCCGCGCTGCTGAGCCAGGAGATGTACGGGGTGGCCGCGGCCACCATGGCCTGCGCCGCCGGGCCCAGCCACGGCGAGCTGGTCAGCTCGGTGATCGCCGACGTGTAGCCGGTCGCGGTCAGGCTCAATTCGGTGGCCAGCCCATCCCAGGCCGACGCCGCAGCCATCATCGACCCGGAACCCGGTCCGGCGTACATCCGGCCCGAGTTGATCTCTGGCGGTAGTGCCCCGAAGTCGAGCACTTACGCACCACCGGACTCATAGGGCATGTTTTCTCCGCAAGTTCGGGTATAACGGCGCGATTGTTCACGCAGTCGTTCTGCTGTGAGGCTAGACGCAACGACCCCACCACCGCCTCCACCGGGCACGGCGGCAACCTCCGGCCGGCGGCAAAGCAGCCGCCGACGAGAGGTCGGGGCGGGTTTGAATGCCCACTCGGCGGCGCGGCGCCGGCAGGGCCTCTACCTGCGGAAAGGCACCGACAATCCGGCGACGGCGGGGCCGGCGCCCGCGGCAGGCGGGTCCGTTCGAGCAAGTTTTCCTGGCCCGAACGCCGCCCGGCCAGTTAAAAATCCGGTCGCAGATAAAGCGGCGGATGGGCGCGACCGGCGCGTTCGCTGATCGGAAGCGGGTCATGCGGGGTCGGTCGGCGGCAGCTGCGGTGGCCTGCGCTCCCCCGAAACGCCACCGCGGGCGCAGGCTGTGTGCCTGCGCCCGCGGCGCGATGTTGCAGTGCGGTCGGCTACCCGCCGAGGGGCGGCCGGGCCATGACGGTGGGACGGAACCCGTACCGGGGTCCGGCACCGCTGCCCCCGCCGGCGCCCGCACCGGCCAGCGGCATGCCGCCGAGCAGGTTTCCGGGTCCCCCGGCGGCCTCCGGGGCAGCGCTGACGCTGCTGACCGGAATGGCGTGGGCCGCGGCGGCCGTCGGGGCGGTGGCGCCCGTCCAGGAGACCGGGACCGACAGCTTGCCGATCGAGGTCGCGCTGCCCAGGTGCGCCGCCGCGCCGGCGCCGCCACCCAGCAGGCCGCCCAGTCCGGGCAGGCCCTTGGGCACCGCGGCCGCGGCCGGGGCCGCGGCCCCGCCGATCGCGCCAAAGGTCTTGGCCATCTGCACACCGAAGTTGCCCATACCCACGGAGAAGTACGGCAGACCCTCGGTGTTGTAGAAGAAGCTCGCGTAGTTCGAGTAACCACCAAGGAACGTACCGAGGTTAGTGGGCAGCGTGGTCTGACCGCTGATGAGGAACCAGAGTTCGGTCAACGGATTGTTGGTCCCGAATTGGTTCACCAGCGCGGTCGTCTGACCGGGAGTGGCGAGCGCGCCCAACGAGCTCTGAATCTGGCTGAGGTAGCTCTGCAGCGTCTGTTGGATCGACGCGGCGGGCGCCGCGGACTGGGTGACGGCCGCCGCGGCGGGGTTGGCAACCGTCGGCGCGTTCTGGTACGGCGTCACCTTGGCCGCCGCCGCGGACTGACCGGCGTAGTTGTACATCGCCGCGGCGTTCTGCGCCCAGAACTCCTGGTACTGGGCCTCCAGCTGCGAGATGATCCCGTTGTTCTGGCCCAGGATGTTGGTCGCCATGGCCTGCGACAGCTCCGTGCGGTTGAGCGCGATCAGCGGCGGGGGCACCACCGACGCGAGCACGGTCTCGTAGGCCGCAGCGGCGTTCTGAGCCTGGGCGGCGGCTTCCTCGGCCTGACCGGCGGTGGTCGTCATCCACTGCACGTAGGGCTCCGCCGCCGAAGCCATCGACGCCGAGGCGGGCCCAAGCCACTCCTCGCCGGCCAGCTGGGTGATGATCTGGTCGTAGCCCAGGGCGGCCGAATTCAGTTCGGCGGCAATCCCATTCCAGGCCGCGGCCGCCGCCATCATCGACCCGGAGCCCGGGCCCGCGTAGATCATCGCGGAGGTGACCTCCGGGGGCAACATACCCAAGTCGCTCATCACTGACCTCCTAGCCGGCCGCGGCCGCGTTGGCCGCCTCGGTCGCCGCGTACGACCCCGAGCTGATGCCCAGGGTGCTGACGAACTGCTCGTGAATCGCCGCAGCCTGCGCGCTGACGGCCTGGTACATCTGGGCGTGCGCGGCGAACTGGGCCGCGGTCAGCGCCGACACCTCGTCGGCCGCCGCCGGCACCACGCCGGTCGTCGGGGCCGCCGCCGCCGCGTTCTGGGCGCTCAACGCCGAGCCGATGCCCTGCAGGCTGCCCGCGGCCGCCGCCAGCGCTTCGGGCTGTGTGGTCACAAAGGACATTTCGTTTCCTCCTCAACTTTCAGGCTCGATGACCTTCAAGGAAAGATTTGCTGCTGAATTTCACTTCAGACATGGCTTGCTAGTGAGACTAATTGGATCCCTCCGGGTCGCGCCTCCTTAGCGCCAACTGTTCACTGGTGGACAACTGCTGTTCATTTCGGCTCGTCATCCGGCCGACGGTGGGCGGGTCAGCACGCTATATCGGAACCCGTATTTGTTGGTGTAGCCGTAGCCAGCGGTGCGCCGGCCCGCGCCCGTCATCGGGATGCCGCGCAGGATGCCATTCCCTGGTACACCGCCGTTGGCACCAGCATGTGCCGGAGTTTCCTCCGACGCGGCGAGCGTGACGGCCGCCTCTGACGTCGGATGGGACCAGCTCGACGGAACCGACATCATGCCGACCTTGCCGGCGGCGCCGGTGCTCGCCGATACCGCTCCGGCGGGGTGGACGCCGCCGAGGCCACCGACGGCGCCCAGGTGCAGGCCGCCGAACTGCGGCGTCGGGAACCAGGCTCCACCGGCACCGGCCGTTGCACCGCCGGGGCCGAAGCTCAGCTGCTGGCCGATCGACCAACCGAAGTTGCCGATGCCCACACCGAAGTAGGCCTGCAGGAACTGGCGCCCCTCGTTGTACAACGGGCTGATGCCGCTGGAGGGGAACGACGACGGGTAACCCACGACCGCCGGCTTGATGATGCCCGGGACGTTGAACCAGTCGTTCATAGGAGTGGGCAGCCCGTACTTGATCAGGTCCTGCAGCTGGCTCTGCAGCATCGAGAACGGCCAGGTCGTGAACTGGTAACCGTTCAGCTGCTGTGGCGCGAGTTGCTGCAGTGTCTGCGGGATCGATGCGGCCTGGACCGCCTGGGCCGCGGTCTGCGCGGCGTTGCCGGCGGGCTGGGCGGTGGCCTGGGCGACCGCAGCTCCCTGCTGGCTGGGAGCGTCCGGCGTGCTGGTGTTGGGCGGCGCCTGGTAGGGGGTCAATACCGTGGCGGCCGCCGATGACGCGGCGTAGCCGTACATCGCGGCGGCGTCCTGCGCCCACATCTCCATGTACTGCGCCTCGGTGGCCATGATCGCCGGTGTGTTCTGCCCGAAGAAGTTGGTCGCAACCAGCGTGGCCAACAGCACCCGGTTGGCCACGATCACCGGCGGGGGCACCGTCATCGCGAACGCCGCCTCGAAGGCGCCCGCGGCGGCCCGCGCCTGGCTGGCGCTCTCCTCGGCCAGGCCGGCCGCCGTGCTGAGCCAGCTCACGTAGGGCACGACCGCCGAGACCATCGCGGTCGACGAAGGCCCGATCCAGGGAGCGCTGGTGAGCTCGGTGATCACCGAGTTGTAGCCACTGGCCGCCGTGCTCAGCTCCGCAGCCAGCGCGTCCCAGGCCGTCGCGGCAACCATTATCGACTCTGCTCCCGGACCCGCGTACATCCGACCGGAATTGATTTCGGGCGGTAACGCTCCGAAGTCGAACACCCCGTGTCCTCCTCAGTCGGCCGTGATCGCGTTGGCGATCGCGGCGGTCAGGTAAAAATCGTGGTGAGCGCGGTCACGACTTTGTGGACCGGCAAACTCGGCCCGCGGGCGGAAAGCGCACGGCGACGCACCCGACCCTTCTGTCCAGATGGGTGATGTGCCACCAGGATTACCGGACTTCCGGTCAGGTATGAGATCCACAATGTGCCTCGATCAGCCCGCGGTCAGCAACCGAGCGACAGCTCCTAGTGCCCGAACTGCCGCTCGCCCAAGACATTAGCTGCTGATAAAGGGCCCGCCGACCGACGATGCCAACTGTTCATTCCGAGCCAATTATTGTTCACTCCCGGCCAACCGCAGTTCACCAACGGCCGCCAATCGTTCACCCACCGTTTGCTTTTGGTTTGAGCGCTGCGCCGTCAATCCTCCTCGAGGATCAGCGCCATTTCCGGGCAGGAGGCCACGCCGTCGCGAGTCAACTCTTCGTCCTCGGGCCGCACCTCGTGCTCTTCGAGAGTCGAATAGCCCGAAGCGTCGATGGGGAAAAGCTCGGGATCGACGGCGTAACACTGGGCGTGGCCCACGCATTTGGACTTTTCGAGACGAACCTTCACCAGGTTTCCTTCTTCGACGGTAGGTAGATTTGGTCGGTCGATAAAGTCTAAGAGATGGTCGCCGATCGCGGCCGCGCCAATTGGTGCCCCTGTCCCCTGCATGCGATATTGGTGTGCCATCGGGTTCGGGCGGGCCTGCTGCGTCGGGGACTGAGACGACAAGACGAAAAACACACGGACAGGCGGAGATCGAGCGCATGAGCACACTTGGCGAAGGCCAGCCAGGCAGCTTCCACCTGCCGCGGCTCGAGTACACCAAGTTGCCGATGGCAGAAGACCGCGGCGTCGGGTGGAAGACGTTGCGGGACGCCGGGCCGGTGGTGTTCATGAACGGCCACTACTACCTGACCCGTCGCGAGGACGTGCTCGCCGCGCTGCGCAATCCCAAGGTCTATTCGTCGCGGCTGGCACTGCAGCCCCCGGGCAGCCCGCTGCCGGTGATCCCGCTGGCGTTCGACCCGCCGGAGCACACCCGCTACCGCAAGATCCTGCAGCCCTACTTCAGCCCGCAGGGACTGAGCAAGTCGCGGCCGGTGCTGCAGCGCCACGCCGCGGAAATGATCGCCGAGCTCGCCGGGCGCGGCAAGTGCGACGCCATGGCGGATTTCGCCAGGCTGTACCCCTTCCAGGTTTTCCTCGACCTCTACGGTCTGCCGGTCGAGGACCGCGACCGTGTCATCGACTGGAAAGACGCCATCATCGGCGACAAGCCCTATATGGCGCAGGAGGACTTCGCCAAGGCGCACGAGCTGTTGGCGTATCTCACCGAGGCGATCGCCCAGCGCCGGGAAAACCCGGGCGACGACATGTTGTCGCAAGTGATGCTGGGCGAGGGCGACTTCACCGACCTCGAGCTGCTGGGCATGAGCCACCTGCTGATCCTGGCGGGCCTGGACACGGTGACCGCGGCGATCGGTTTCTCCCTGTTCGAACTCGCGCGCAGGCCGCAGCTCCGCGAGGAGCTGCGCGACAACCCCAGGCAGATCAGGGTCTTCATCGAAGAGATCGTGCGGCTGGAGCCGTCGGCGCCGGTGGCGCCCCGGGTCACGACGGAGATCGTCACCGTGGGTGGCATGACCCTGCCCGCGGGCACACCGGTGCGGCTGTGCATGGCGGCCGTGAACCGCGACGGCAGCGACGCGATGTCCACCGACGAGCTGTTCCTGGACGGTAAGGTGCACCGGCACTGGGGATTTGGCGGTGGACCGCACCGCTGCCTGGGTTCGCACCTGGCGCGGATCGAGCTGACCATCATCGTCGCGGAATGGCTCAAGCAGATCCCCGATTTCGAGGTGCCGGCCGATTACCGACCCGAAATCAAATTCCCGTCAAAGACGTTCGCGCTCAAAGAACTACCGCTGCACTGGAGTTGATCTCCCCCAGATCGGGATCAACCCCAGCGCAGCGGTATTGCCGTCCTAGTGGCGGAATTCGGTCGCGGCCACCTGCACGAAGATGCCGGTGTCCTCGGCCATCAGCAGGCCGCGGCCTCGGGGCAGCGGGCCGCCCTTCATCTTGCCGCGGATGAAGCCCTCGTCGGGGTCGGCGTCCATGACCAGCAACGGAGCGTTCGCCTGGTGCAGCGCCCGCAGCATGGGGTCGCTGCCCGCCGAGGACCACCCACCGAACGTCCGGGTCACGATCACGTGCAAGCCGACGTCGGCGGCCCTGGTCACCCAGGCGGCGGCCTTGTGCAGCGGCGAATCGAAGCCCGCCGGCAGCTGCTGGATGTCGTCGACGATCAGGAAGATCTCCGGGCCGCTCCACCAGGAGTGCGACAACAGTTCCTGCGCCGACAGGCCGGGCGGTGGTTCGCGGCTCGCCAACAGCGCCGACATCTCGTTCATCATCTCCTGCACGCCGTCGAGGTTGTAGGCGAACTTCTCGACGTACTCGGAGCCCAGCACGGTCAGCAGCTGACGACGCGGGTCGACCAGCCACACCTGCGCCGACGGCCGCCCGGCCGGCGGTGTCGGTGCGCTGCTCGATCCCGGCGCATACAGCCGGCCGATCTCGGACATGATGGTGGCCAGCGTCGTGGTACGCCCACACTCGCGCCGGCCGGTCACCATCAGGTGCGCGTTCTCGGCGAAGTTGAGGTACACCGGCGCCAGGTCCAATTCCGAGATGGCCCAAGCGATTCCGCCGGCGCCCACCCCTTGGCGGGTGTCGCGCGCGGCGAGCTCGCGGACCTGCTCGACGCCGAACCGCGCGGGCAGCCGGCGCACCGGCGGCGCCTGGCCGCTGGCGAGGCGGCTGACGGCCTCGATGATGCTGTCGGACGCGAACACGTTGTCGGGCGTGCTGGCCAGCGCCGGCCGCGCGATCAACGTGTGCAGGCCGGCCTGCGGGTCGGAGTCCAGGCGGACGTAGTTGACCGCGACCATGCCGCGCCCGGGCTTGACCGGGACCTCCTTGGCAAAGCGCGAACGCACCAGCTTGGCGTCCTCGACCGCGGCCAGGCGCAACTCGATCCGGGAACCGAACCCGCTTCGCACGGGCGGCCGCAGCTCCGATTCCCGATCGGCGGTGACGATCACGTGCACGCCGAACGAGGGACCCTGGTTGATGATCAGGTTCACCTGCTCGATCAGCACCTCGTTTTCCTCGGCCAGCGCCCGGTAGTTGTCGATCACCAGGTAGACGTCGCCGAACCCGTCGTTGGGCACCGGCCCGGCCTCGCCGGCGAACTTGCGGCGCCGGAACACGTCCATCGAGGCGATGCCGTATTCGAGGAAGGTGCGCTTGCGCTCGCGCACCAGCGCCAGCAGTTCGGCCACCGTGCGGCGCACGCCGTAGGGATCCGTCGGGCCGGCCACCTCACCCACGTGGGGCAGGCGCGCGATGGAGTTCAGCGCGGTGCCGCTGTAGGCCAGGCAGTAGAACTGCACCTGCTCGGGCGTGTGCGTCATGGCGGCCGAGCAGATCAGCGTCTGCAGCGCCGTCGTCTTGCCCGAGCCGCCGGCCCCCAGGATCAGGACGTTGGCACCGGGACCGGAGGTGTCGACCGTCCACGGCGGCTGGTCGTGCTTGAACGGGCGGTCGATGATCCCGATGGGGAAGACCAGGTTCCGGGCGGTGCCGTAGTCCTGCTGCCAGGGATGTCCGATGAACCGGTTCACCAACTCGTCGATGGCGACGGGCTGGTTCAGCGGCGGCTGCCACAGCCGGTACGGCTCGAAGTCGATCTTGCGCAGCTGGTCGATGATCACCGTGCCGACCTTCGGCACCCGGATCCCTTCCTCGTCCTCCTCGCCGTCGACGTCGGCGGCCTCGAGCGCCTCGCCGTTCGAGTGGACCGCCACCGGCTCCAGCTCCGGTCCCCCGACGCTGACCTCCAGCGGGGTGAACGAGTTGGTAAACAGCTGCGGGCGAACGTAATCGATGCTGTGCACCAGCGCCGGGGCTTCCTCGCCGTCGATGGTGATCCCGCGGGAGATGTAGTCCCGCCACAGGAACTCCGCCTGGAACCGGACGATGTCCTCGAGGCTGCGGCGGAAGTAACCCAGACCGGCCTGCGCCGGCAGGTTCACCGCGTTCGGCACGCCGGCCGCCTGGGCCGCGCCCGCGGTCCGGGCCTTCAGCACCAGCCGGTAACCCATGTTCTCCATGAGCTTTTCGGCACGGCTCTCGATGGTCTGCGACGCCATCATCAGGTGGATCCAGTAGGCACGTCCCTGACGCCCGATCGAGTCCAGCACGTCCACCGCGGTCGGCATGATGCGGAACCACTCGTAGAACTCGTCGATGACGACGACCAGCATCGGCAGCGGCGGCATGTCCTGACCGCGCGCCCGCATCCGCAAGCGCACGGAGTTGTACTCCTTGGCGTCGTCGACGCCGGCGCTGTCGCAGATCGCCTTGCGGCGGGCGATTTCGCCCCAGAGCGCGTCCAGGAAGCGCTCCATGAGCGCCTGGTCTTCCTCCAGGTCGGTGATGATGCGCGACACGTGCGGCACGCCCGCGAACGGCTTGACCGCCGAACCACCCTTGAGGTCGGCCAGCACGAACTGCAGCTCCTCGGGCGGGTGGCCGAGCATCAACGACTCGATCACGGTCCGCACCAGCGTCGACTTACCCGAACCGGTCGTCCCCGACATGACGCCGTGCGGGCCGTCACCGCCCTCGTCCAGCGACTTCATGTCCAAGAACAGCAGCTCGCCGTTGTCGGAGCGATTGCCGAACGGCGCCCGCAGCCGTGACCGGCCCATCGAGTCGGTGCGGCTGCCCCACAGCGCGTCGAAGTCGATGTCGGCCGGATCGTCAATTCCGTAGTACGCCATGATGTCTCGCGCGCCGATATGGGCGACCCGCTGACCGATCTCTTCGTACGCCTCGGCCAGTCGCCAGCGCGCCAGCTTCTGCGAGAACTCCTCCGACTCCGCGACGCTGAGGTGGTCGGTCAGGGCGAAGAACCACGCGTTCTCGTCGATGACCATCCAGGTGTCGCGGTCGCGGGGCAGCGCCTCGATCACGCCCCGCTCGTCGAACTTCAGGGTCCGCTCGGGGACGGCCGACCACATCGATCCGCCGGTCAGGTCGAAGAACGTCACGCCGTCGATACCCTCGGCGCTGATCACGAACTCCCACTGCGGGTCCGAGACGTCGGCGATGATGACCGTGTGCGGGGTCGGCGTCTGCGCCGACGAACTGGCGTGTCGGGGCGTGAAAGACCCACGGCCGGCGAACAATTCGGCCTGCTCCGCGGCGAACTCGCGCACCGAGCTGTAGACCATGCGCGCGTTGCCGGCCGCGTCCTGACGGCGCGGGTCGCCGAAGTGCGGCAGCCACTTCACCCAGTCCCACTGCTCCAGCTCGGAGCTGACCACGATCATCTGCACGTGGTCCGGCCCGTGGGAGAACGCCAGCTGGCAGACGATCGCCCGCATCAGGCCCAGCACCTGCTCGCGCTCGCCGATCAGCGAGTACCACGGCTCGACCAGCAGGGAGATCATCTTGGGCAGGTTGTAGACGACGCTTTGGTAGCGACCGAATTCCTGCAACGCCTTACCCGTCACGGGCTCCAGCTCGATGTCGGTCGGCATGTTCTGCGGCTCGCCCCAGGTCACCTCGGGGCGCGTCATGCCCACGCCGACGCGCACCACACCGAAGTTGAGGTCCTTGCCGTCGGGCTTGCGCTCCCACATCCGCGACGACCCGACGGCCGCGGCCAGGGTGTCGGGCGCCGGGTGGAACCAGCGGTAGTTGGCGTCCATGCTGTCGGCCGACTCGTGCGCCGTCTCGCGCAGCATGTCGAGCATCAGCATGAACTGGGCGCGCATCGCGTCCAGCTTCGGCCGGCTCATCTGCTGCTGACCGCCGAACCGGCCGCCGAACATCATCATCGCCATGCCGCCGATCATGAAGATCGGGAAGATCGCGCCGACGCCGCCGAACACGTGCGAGCCGCTGGCGAAGGTCATCGCGACCATGCCGCCCAACAGGCCGATCACCACGACGCCGACCACCACGATCCACCACGGCTTGCCCTCGGGTGGCGGGATGCTCAGCGGGGTCGGTAGGACGATGTTCTCCGGCTTGATGACCGGGGGCTTCTCCGGCGTGGGCCGGGCAAATCCGCGCTTCACTTAGGTACCACCAAATCTCCAGGGGACATGTCCATCGGTAGCGTGTCGTGCTCCACCAGGGCGTCTGCTCTCGACAGGGTCGGGCCTTGCGGCAGCAGTCGCAGCGCCACCCACGGCGCCAGGCTCGGCGTGGTCTTCAGGCCCAACGCCTCGCGGGCCTCGCGGGTGTCGTCGACGCCGAACCGGGCGCCGGCGTCCGTCAGCCACCACAGCGATTCCGTCGTCTTGGCGCCGGGGTCGTTGCCGGTGACCGCCACGAAGTTCGCGTGATCGGACGCGAAGTACACCTGGTCGGCCTCGCGGCCCGTCGTGTCGGCCTTCACCAGGGACACGACCTTGTTCGACTCCTTGGTCGGGATGGGCAGGGTCGACCCGGACACGACCTGGATGCGGGCCCGGTTCTCCCCGGACGTCTTCTGCCACCACCAGCAGGTCGCCGGGTTCTCCCGCATGTCCATCACGTTCAGCGGGTTGTCGGGGTACGACGACAGGTCCAGCTTGTTGACCACCGGCATCTTCGCCAGCGCCGACGGTTCCACCGTGACCGGCTTAGTGTTGCCGCCGGGGCCGCCGGCGTTCTGCAGGATCTGGGCCACCAACGGGGGCAGCGTCTGCACGCCCTCGGTCAACACCAGCGAATACTGTTGCGGCCCACTGATTTGCGGCGTGACGATCACCGTGCCCACCGGGCCGGGCGCACCCGCGAACGTCGCCGGCGAGCCCGCGTTCGGAATCTCGGGGACCGTGAGCTCCGGGCCCACCGGCAGCGCGTCGTAGAGCGCGCGGCTCATCGGCTTCGCCATGCTGACCTGTTCGGGGGTCAGGCCCAGCGGCAGCAGCACCGAGCGGTTCGTCGCGTCGATCTTCGACCGGCGGCCCTGCCGGACCACCCACGCCTCGTCGCCGTAGCGCAGCACCACGGCGTCCGACCCGTTCAGCACCTGGCGGTGGCCGCTGAGGTCCGGGGTGCCGTCGATCACCGTCACCGTCACCCCCGACGGCGCGCCCGTCCCGGTCGAACCCGCGACCGTGTCACAGACCAGCCAGGACGACGCGGCCGGCGTCTTCGGCGCGAAATTGGAGGGCGCACCCGGGATGCCCACCAGGGGCCCGCGGGGCAGGTTGGCGATCTGGCTCGACCGGACCAGGTGCGGGTTGTCGGGGCGCCCGGTGATCAGCCGGGCCGACGCGAGGTTCAGCGCCGGGTACAGCTTGTCGCCGACCCGGACGTACAGCGCCCCAGAGTCACGGTCGGCGATGATCGGCGACTCGTTGATCTGGCCGGACGGGCTGAGGAAGGACCACAGCAGCGCGCCCAGGCAGATCACCAGCGCCGCGGAGATCGACGCCACGACGGCCAGCGTCTGACGCCGCCCGGGCTCGATCTCCATGCGGACCCGCCAGCGGGTCAGCGCCATCGCGGTTCGGCGGGCCAGGAATTGATAGCCCGTCACCTGGGTGCGGGTCGACAACCCGAGGCCGTACCCCGAGCCCCGCTGCCCGCGACTCTCTTCCGCCACGTTATTTCACCATCCGGTCTGCTAGAACGCCTGGATATTGTCCGTCGAAAATGCCCACTGCGCGAATTACTTCGACAACCGTAAGGGACCCGCACCTGCCTCGCCACGCGTTGGCGTGCGCTTCACCTTCTATTTACATCGCCTCGGGCCGGCGCACCCCGCCCGTTTCGGGCGCCTGGCCCATGAGCGGCGCCGGCCGCGGCGCCGCCAACATTGCTCTTCCCCACTCATCCCCCGGCTGGATTTTTCGCATCTTCACTGGGCATGTTAATCGCGGATGCCCGGCTAGTCCTGCTGAACGGCAACCTTGCCGCGACGGCCCCGCCCGAGCCGGGTCCCGGCATCCTCAAGCAAGATGGGCGGCATGCCTGAGCTCGCGCCCTCGCTGGTCGAACTCGCCCGCCGGTTCGGCATCGCGACCGAGTACGAGGACTGGACCGGGCGGCCGGTGCACGTTCCCGCGGAGACGCTGGTGGCGGTCCTCGCCGCGCTCGGTGTCGAGGCCGGCACCGAACAGGAGCGCAACGCCGCCCTGACGGCGCAGCGGCGGGCGTATTGGCAGCGCCGGATGCCGGCGACCATCGTCGGGCGCACCGGCGAGCAGATCCGGTTCTGGGCGCACGTCACCCACGGTGACCCCGCCGAGGTGTGGCTGCAGCTCGAGGACGGCACGGTGCGGGGCGGGGTGCAGCAGGTCGACAACTTCACGCCGCCGTTCGAGCTGGACGGGCGCTGGATCGGCGAGGCCAGCTTCGCCTTGCCCGCCCACCTGCCGCTGGGCTACCACCGCGTGCACCTGCGGTCCGGCGACTCCGAGACCAGCACCGCGCTGATCGTCACCCCCGACTGGCTCGGCCTGCCCGAGCAGCTCGGGGCCCGGCGCGCGTGGGGGCTGGCGGCCCAGCTCTACAGCGTGCGGTCCCGCCAGTCGTGGGGCGTCGGCGACCTCACCGACCTGACCGACCTCGCGGTGTGGTCGGCGTCCCGCCACGGCGCCGACTACGTGCTGATCAATCCGGTGCACGCGGCCGGGTTCGGTCCCAGCGGCCGCATGGAACCGTCGCCGTACCTGCCCACCTCGCGCCGCTACGTCAACCCGATTTATCTTCGCGTCGAGGCGATCCCGGAATACGCCGACCTCACCAAGCGCGGCCGGGTGCGACGGCTGCGCTCCGACGTGCAGCGGCGGGCGGCCCGGCTGGACGCCATCGACCGCGACGGCGCCTGGGCGGCCAAGCGCGAGGCGCTCAAGCTGCTGCACGAGGTGCCTCGGTCGGCGGGCCGCGAGCTGGCCTACGCCGCGTTCCGCGACCGGGAGGGCCGCGCCCTCGAGGACTTCGCCACCTGGTGCGCGCTGGCCGAGGAATACGGCGGCGACTGGCACCGCTGGCCCGATTCGTTGCGCCACCCCGACGCCGCCGGGGTCGCCGGTTTCGCCGAAAGGCATTCGGACGCAGTCGATTTCCACCGATGGCTGCAGTGGCAACTCGACGAACAGCTCGCCTCGGCGCAGTCGCAGGCCATCCGGGCCGGGATGGCGCTGGGCGTCATGGGAGACCTGGCCGTCGGCGTGCACCCCGACGGCGCCGACGCCTGGGCCCTGCAGGACGCGATGGCGCTGGGCGTGACCGCGGGCGCGCCGCCCGACGAGTTCAACCAACTCGGCCAGGACTGGTCGCAGCCGCCGTGGCGCCCGGACCGGCTGGACGAGCGGGAGTACCTGCCCTTTCGCGCCCTCATCCGCGCGCAACTGCGGCACGCCGGCGGTGTCCGCATCGACCACATCATCGGGTTGTTCCGGCTCTGGTGGATCCCGCAGGGCGCTCCGCCCACCCACGGCACCTACGTGCGCTACGACCACGAAGCGATGATCGGCATCGTCGCCCTCGAGGCGCACCGGGCCGGCGCGCTGGTCGTCGGCGAGGATCTCGGCACCGTCGAACCGTGGGTGCGCGACTACCTCTTGTTGCGCGGGGTGCTGGGCACCTCGATCCTCTGGTTCGAGTTGGATCGGGACGGGAACGGCGGCCCCCTGCCGGCCGAGCGCTGGCGGGAGTACTGCCTGTCCTCGGTCACCACCCACGATCTGCCGCCGACGGCCGGTTACCTGGCGGGCGAACACGTGCGGCTGCGGGAATCGCTGGGGTTGCTGACCCGGCCGGTCGAGGTCGAGCTGGAATCCGACCGGGCCGAGCAGCGGGCCTGGCTCGCCGAGCTGCGCCGCGTCGGCCTGCTTGCCGACGGCGAGGAGGACCCGGAGCTCGTCATCCTGGCGCTGTACCGATATCTGGGCCGGACGCCGTCGCGCCTGGTGGGCGTCGCGCTGACCGATGCCGTCGGCGACCGCCGCACCCAGAACCAGCCGGGCACCACCGACGAATACCCCAACTGGCGGGTTCCGCTGACCGGGCCCGACGGCCGGCCGGTGACGCTCGAGGACGTCTTCGCCGATTCCCGGGCGGCCACCCTGGCCGAGGCCGTCCGCGAGGCGATCGCGCCTTAGGCGTAAGTGGCCTGTTAGCTTCGGTTTCCATGAACGCTTCCCCGAAAGTCGGGGTGGTCGCCCCGGTCGCCGACGGTGTCACCGCGGATCCCGAGTGGATGGTCAGCTTCGCGGGCCACCTGGAGCGCTGCGGGTTCGAATCGATCGTGGTCGTCGAGCACACCGTGCTGGTCACCCGCTACGACAGCGTGTATCCCTACGACAGCTCCGGACGCGTCGGCCTGGCCGCCGACTGCCCCATTCCCGACCCGCTCGACCTGCTGGCCTTCCTGGCCGGCCACACCAGCCGCCTCGGGCTGGCCACCGGCGTGCTGGTGCTGCCCAACCACCATCCGGTGGTGCTCGCGAAGCGGGCGGCGACCGTCGACGCGCTCTCGGGCGGCAGGCTGCGGCTGTGCGTGGGCGTGGGCTGGCTCAAGGAGGAGCTGGCCGCCTGCGGCGCGGAGTTCGACAACCGGGGCCGGCGGGTCGACGAGCAGTTGGCGGTGCTGCGAGAGCTGTGGGCGGACCGCCCCCGGGGCGCCTCGCACCACGGCGAATTCTTCGACTTCGACGATGTCATGTGCTACCCGAAACCCGTTGCGGCCGAACGGCTCCCGATCCACATCGGGGGGCACAGCCGGGCGGCGGCGCGGCGCGCGGGACGCTTGGGTGACGGCTTCCAACCGCTGGGCGTGGCGGGCCCGCAACTCGCGTCGCTGCTCGCGCTGATGCGTGAGGAGGCGTCCGCGGCGGGCCGCGATCCGGCGGCCCTGGAGGTGTCGCTGGGCCACGCGGTCAACAAGATCGACGCGGAACGCGCGGGCGCCCTCGTCGATCAGGGCGCCGACCGGATCGTGTTGTCCATGCCGCCCACCGCCGACATCGAAGAGGCCAAGGACATGCTGTCGGCGTGCGCGCAACGGCTGTCCCTGCCCTCATGACGCTGTCAGTCGACGACCGGATGGCACTCAGCGACGTCGTGCACCGCTACGCCGCCAACGTCGACGACCGCCAATTCGACGCCGTGGTCGGGCTTTTCACCGAGGCGGCCGAGCTGGTACTGCCCGACCCGCCGGCCGCGCTGGAGCCCGTGCACTCCCACACGGGCCTTGAAGCCATCGCTGCCGCGGTGGCCGCCGTCGCGGCCGTCGCCCGCACCGAGCACGCCATCGTCGGTGAGGTCTATGAGCAGGGCGCGCGCCCCGGCGCCGCGCGCGGGCGCGTCGCGTGCGTCGCACACCACTGGAGCCGGCGCTCCGATGAGGTGGTCGACGTGGTGTGGCACCTGCGCTACGACGACGACTACCGGCTGACGGGCGCGGGCTGGCGGATCGGCCGGCGCGCCCTGACCATCAACGCCATTGAGACCCGTCCGGCCCGAAAATTGCGGCCGCCGGACCCGGCGTAGCCGATGTCCAGAAGGTTATGCCCAAACTCACAGTGACCGCCAAGAAACCGAGTTTGCGGCGAAAAATAACCGTTTGATTGGCACTTACGGCTACCGGTATCCGTGCCGATGCGGATTTTGCCCGCCGTCAACTGTTGCCAACGGCCGCAGAGCGTGACGCGGCCCGCCTGAGCGCTTTTCTTTCCGATCGAGTCCAATTTATCCAAGCGCGCTCGGGTATTTTCGGCCGCGTGACGAACACCGAACATCGGGACCTGCGCGCCGATTCCGCCGGGACCGCCGGGGGGCGGGAAGCGGCGGGCGGCGCTGTATCGACACTGGCAGTTGGAACGCCGCTGGCGGAAATCCCGGACTACCGCAACGAGATCCACACCGCCGAGGACACCATCGACGTCGAGGCCTACGGTGGCGGCTTCGATCTGACCAGGCGGGCGACGGCTCCGAAGCTGCGTGTCGGGCGGGACAAGTGGTTCAACCTGTTGTGGCTGATCCCGATCGGCTTTGCCCTGCTGGTCGTCGGCGTGGCGATCGGCAAAGGCCTGCACAACATGCCGGCGGTGCAGTCGTTCATCCAGCGTTACCCGGGAACCGACACCCACACCGGTGTCAGCCCGGGCCTGCCCGCGTGGATCGGTTGGACCCACTTCTTCAACCTGTTCATGATGATGTTCATCATCCGGACGGGGATCCAGATCCTGTGCGACCATCCCCGGCTTTACTTCAGCCGCAACGCCACTCCGGGCAAGGACGAATGGTTGCGGGTCGGTCCGCCGGTGCCCGACGACGAATTGTGGACCGCCAACGCCGACACCGTCGCGCTCCCACCGCAGTTGGGATTGCCGGGATTCCGGCACTCCATCGGGCTGGCCCGGTGGTGGCACCTCGGCGTCGACGTGCTCTGGCTGGTCAACGGGTTGGTCTTCTACGTGTTGTTGTTCGCCACCGGCCAGTGGCGCCACATCGTGCCGACCAGCTGGGACGTCTTCCCCAACGCCGCCTCCGTTGCGGTGCAGTACCTCTCGCTGGATTGGCCGAAGGACAACGGCTGGGTCGCCTATAACGGCCTGCAGCTGCTGGCGTACTTCACCACGGTCTTCATCGCCGCGCCGGCCGCGCTGATCACCGGCCTGGGCATGTCGCCCGCGCTGTCGCAGCGCGTGCACTGGCTCAGCAAGCGGCTGAGCATTCAGCACGCGCGCTCCCTGCATTTCGTTGTGCTGGTGTACTTCCTGTTCTTCATCCTGGTGCACGTGACGATGGTGCTGACCACCGGAGCGCTGCAGAACCTCAACCACATGTTCGCCTCCCGCGACGACGACAGCTGGATGGGTTTCTGGATCTTCGCCGCGGCCATGGTGGTGACGGCCGTCGCGTGGGTGTGGGCCACCCCGTTCACCATTCGCCACCCCCGGGTGGTCCAGCGGGTCGGCTATGCGCTCGTCGGCCCCTTCCAGCGCATGCTCGAACAGCTCGACCCCAAGCCCGGTGCGTTCACCGAGAAAGACATCTCACCGCACCACTGGCGCAACGGCCGCCTTCCGGAGACCGTCGAGTACAAAAAGTTGGAGGCCAACGACTTTCGCGATTGGCGGCTGAAGGTGTACGGCCTGGTCGAGCACCCGATGGAATTCTCGCTCGACGACCTGATGGCGCTGCCCTATCACGAACAGATCAGCCAGCACTTCTGCATCCAGGCCTGGTCGGGCGTGGCCAAGTGGGGCGGCGTGCAGATGAAGACGATCATGGACATCGTCAAACCGCTGCCCGAGGCGAAATGGGCGGTGTTCTATTCGATGGGCCTCGGCGCCACCGGCGGGATCTACTACAACGCCCACCACATCGGCCAGATGGACCATCACATGACGATGCTGGCCTTCAACATGAACGATCAGCCACTCCCCTACATGCACGGCAAGCCGCTGCGGCTGCGCAACGAGTTGCAGCACGGCTTCAAGCTGGTGAAGTGGATCAAGGGGATCGAGTTCGTCGCCGATTACCGCGACATCGGCAGCGGTTACGGCGGCTACAGCGAAGACCACAAGTACTTCGGGCGCCACCAGACGCTGTAGCGAGCCCGTCCGGAAGTCGTTTCCTCAGAGGGCGTTTCGGGTAGCCGCACTGAAGCGGTGCAGCGATAACGACAAAACTGAGGGGGCGCCATGAACCACATCGCGCGCACGCGGCGGGGTGCGGAGCGCTCGCCCGGGCTCGTCATCATGGGGATCGCCGTACTGGCCTTCGTGGTCTGCGTGGTCAATTTCGCGCTCGGCGCCGCGGGCGCGGGCGTCGTCGCCGCGAGCGTCGGGCTGTTGGCCTTCGGGGCAGGCCTGGCCTGGCTCGTCATGGACGGCAGGCGGTTTCGCGACGCCGAACGGGGCTGCGGGGCGCGCCGGCGGGCGCCGTAGTCATTGCAGCGCTGTTATTGCAGCGATGCCAGGTTGCTCACCGAGTTGCGGATGTCGGATCGCAGCACCCTGGCGACCAGGCTGCCGACCGGTCCGCTGAGCACGCCGCCCTTCAGGTCGGCGGTGAGGTGAAACTTCGACCCGGGGTGGTTGTCGGAGATGGTCACCCCGACGGCGATCCGAATCCCGCCCCGGCCGCGGCCCTGCAGCTCGATCGATTCCGGCGCGTCGTAACAGGTGACTTCCCAATGGATGACGTTGCGGAAGCCCTTGACCTTGATGCACGAGGAGACGCAGGTGCCCTTCTCGATGGTCGAGGGAACGGGCCCGCGCCAACCGCCGAAGATGGTCAGCCACTCGTCGAATCGACGCAGGTCGGACGCGAGCTTCCACGCGGTCTCCGGCTCCACCTCGGACGCCATCGAAACATCTACTCGTGCCAAGTCTTCTCGCTCCTCGTGAGACGGTCGCTGTTTGGCACCGCATACCCGGCTCCGGCGAAGAGGTAAACGCGATCGGCGGCCTTTAGGGCCAGGCCTCCTGCAACTGGTGGGCCACGTCGATGACCTGCGCGGCCTGCGACTGGGGCGAGTCGATTTCCTCGGCGACGTACGCGGCGATGAAGCGGCGGATCTCGCCGTCGACGCCGGCCAGGATGCGCAGCACCTCGCCGCGGAAGGACTTCGACGACACGTTCACCGTGATATCCGATGGCCGCGGCTTCGCGACGTCGACGATCAGGAGCAGGGGCTCGGCGGCGCGCGCCGTGGCGCGCAACGCGATGTCGCCGGAGACCACAAACCGCTGCTTGTCCAACCGCAGGTCCAGCAGCAGGTCGATGGACAGCGGGATGTGGATGACGAACGTGATGTCGTCACCCAGGCGCCGGGTCACCTTGGGGTCCTGGATCTTGACGTTGGCGCTGACCTTGGCGATGCCGCCGGGGCCCTGCGCGATCGGCTCCATGGCGAACTCGTTGCCCGCGATGTCGGCGAAGGCGGCGGCGACACGCTCGGGGGTGACGGCTACCTCGAAGAACCTGCGTCCGAACTCTTCGTAGGTGACATACTCGCGATTTTGCATAGGCTTATACCGTCTCACGTCCCCTGCCGGAACGGTCGCTGATCTGCCCGCGTCGCAGCATTTTCGCGGCGTACGCGGTGGGGATCGGGGTTGAGCGGACCCGATGGGTATCACGAGGATGTGATCCGCAGCCACCCTGTCTCTGTGAAGAGCACCACAGGCGTGGCGCTTCGATTCGGTGTGTCGGCCGGCGGCCTGGGAGGCTTGACCTACTGGGAGGTGTTTGGAGCTGATGTGCGCCCAAAAATTCGCTGAACCCGTGACCGAGGCTCGTTCGGCCGCAGCGCGGATCGAGGGGCCGCTCACGTGGCTCGGCGGCGGCCACTGGGCCGAACTCGGCGAGCGCCACGAACGGTCCACCCACGCGGTCGCGGGCGCGGTCGTGCTGTTGGCCGCCCTGCTGGCGTGGCTGGTCGCCGGCTTGGCGGTGGGTGAGGCGACGCGGTGGCCGATGGTGGCCGTCGCGCCGCTCACGCTGGTCTTCGGCTTGCTGGTGGGCGCGGTGGCTCGCGGCGTCGCGGGCGGGCCCGGCGCACGCTGGCCCGGCGTCGCCGGACGCGCGGCGGTCGCGGTGGCGGTCGGCGTCGCCGTCGGCGAGCTCGCCGCGCTGGCCATCTTCGCCGGCTCGATCGATCACCGCCTCGCCGAACGGGCCTTGCGCGGTGCCGACGCGTCGCCGGCCGTGGCGCAGGCGGCGGCAGAGCTCCAACAGGCCAAGGATGCGCGCACCGGGCTCGACCGGGCCGTCGACCAGGCTCGCGAGCACCAGGATCAGGCCCTGATCGTGGCGCGCTGCGAGTACCACCCCACCCCGGCCTGCCCGCAGACCCGGATCACCGGCGTTGCGGGGTCCGGGCCCGAAACGCGAACGGCAAACGAGCTTCTCGTCGACGCGCAGCAGGAGCTGGACACCGCGGTGGCGGCCCGCGATCGCCGGGCGCCGGACTTGGACGGCAGGGTGTCGCGCGACGAGCTGACGCTGAGCCAGGCGCGGCAGAGCGTGGTCGCGGATGCCGGCCGGGGTCTCGGCGCGCGCTGGGTGGCGATGAACGAGTTGACACTGGCGAGCCCGGGGGCGTTGGCGCTGCGGGTGGCGACGATTGCCTTCTTCGCGCTGCTGTGCGTGCTGCCGCTGATCCTGCGGCGCTGGCGCGGGGAGACGACCCACGACCGCCGGGCGACGGCCCGGGCCGAGCAGGAGCGCGCCGAACTCGAGGCGGACACCGCGATCGCGATCAAGCGTGCGCAGGTCCGCCGCGAGGCCGAGATCATGTGGGCCGAGCACCAGCTGACGCAGGCCCGGCTCGCCATCGAGGCCCAGACCGAGATCGATCGCGAAAGCCAGCGCCGGCGGGTGATGGACGCGCTCGACGCCCCGGTGCGCACGTCGTCGCGGCGCGCTTTCGAGCCGGTGGACGACGATATCTACCTGCCGATCGCCGCGGAAGCCGAGGCGGCCAGCCGGGTGATCGCCGCCGTGCCACCCGCCGAGCCGGTCCCCGAGAACTTGCCGGCGCCCGTCGAGCCGCACGGCGAGGTCGAGCCCCGGCACGAGGAGCGCGCGACGCCCCTGATTCCCTCCATTCCCGACGCCACCAAGGCCGCGGCCCGCTGGATTCGCCCGTTGGTGCCGCCGTTCGTGGCCCGGGTCATCGACAACACGACCGCACCCCTGCGCACCGCGCGTCAGGTGTTCGAGGAGGTCGAGGAGATTCGGTTCTCGCTCAAGCGCACCCACAAGGTGACCTTCGACGCGCAAAGCACCGAGGGCGGCGGGCAACCGCCGCACCCGGCGTCGAGCGCCCCGGCGGCGCGGGTCGAGTCGGCGCGTCAACAGCGCGGCCCGGCGAGGCACGAGCGGTACTCGTCGGCGCAGCCCCTGGCAGCGCGGGAGGCCACGACCTCCCTGGGGCCGGCCGCGGGCGACCGCAACGCCGAGCTGGGCCGGCGGGACGGCCCGGGCGAATTGCGGGCGCCCGACGGCCCCCGCCAGCTGCCGCCCGGGCAGTGATCCTCGCGGCGCTGCACGCGCGAGCGGCGTTGCCGGACAGGATCATTCGAATCACCCGGATTTCATCGGGTGGTCAGGTTCCGTTAAAGCTCCGTTCGGCCGCAACGGATGCGGGCTCGTCGTCCCTTTGGAACAATCACCGAACTATGAGACTCGTGCTGCTGATGGCAAGCGCCGCCGTGGTGATCGGTACGGCCGCCCCGGCCTACGCCGACCCCGACGCCAAAGATCAAGCCTTCCTGACCGCCCTGTCGCAGGCCGGGCTGACCTACCTGAACGCCGACCGGGCCATCACGGCCGGCAAACAGGTGTGCAGCCTGGCCGACGGTGGCATGACGGGTGAGGAGATCGTCAAGAATCTGCAGGACCGCAACCCGGGGTTCCAGGGCCCGGGTGCCGCGAAGTTCGCGGCGATCGCGGCGTCGGCGTACTGCCCCGAAAAGCTGACCCAAGCCGAGGACCCGGGCGCCACGCCGAAGCCCAGCGGCGCATAGCGAAAGGTCCGCCGCGCGCTCGCTGGCCGCGAGCGTGCGGGGCCGCGGCCGCTGATCACGCGAAGGTATGATCCTCCCGACAAGATCGGGGGACGGATCGCGTGGATCGGGTGAGGCGGCGACAATGGCAGGGCAGGATCTTGCGGTGAACACCCCAAGAGCGAACGCGACTCCGGCCCGCCCATGAAGATCACGCTGTTCCTCGCGGACGCGGCGCAGGCCGACGCCCAGTCGGGCAAGGTCCACGCCCTCGGCCTGGGCTGGCGGCAATGCCAAACCCCCACGCCCTCTTTCGCTTTGGTGCTGTTCCTGGACATCGACTGGGACGAGACCAACAAGCCGCACAAGCTGAGCTGCCAGCTGTTGACCACCGACGGCGACCCGGTCGTGGTGATGGGAACGCAAGGGCCTCAACGGATCTCTTTCGAGGCGTCCGCGGAGGCCGGCCGCCCGCCGGGAGCGATCCACGGCACCTCTGTTCGCATGCCGCTCACGCTCAACATCCCGGCCGGGATACCGCTGGAGCCGGGCCTTTACGAGTGGCGGGTGGAGGTCGACGGTTTCGAACAGGCGACCGCGGTCGAGGCGTTCGTCGTCATCGGTGCCGCGCACCCACCGACGGCATCGGCGTGACACACCGCCCCGCAATCGGTTTCGGCACGCCCTCAGCCCGAAACGTCGCGGGTGCGGTGGTAGAAGCTCCTGACCCGTGCGCGGTTGCCGCAGTCGGCCGCGCTGCACCATCGGCGGTTCTGCCGGTGGCTGCCGTCGAGGAACAGCCAGCCGCATTGTGAGTCGCCACAGCGCTTGACGCGCGAGCGCGGGACGGTGGTCAGCAGGGTCACCGCGTCGACGGCCAGCCGGTGCAGCGGGGTGCGCACCGTCAGCGCCGTGTCGTCCCACCTGCCGGCGTCCTCGGCAACGGTGAGCCGCTTGGCGCGCAGCGCGGATCGGTAAGCGTCGGCGACGCGGGCGGCCTCCCTGCTGGACCCGCATCCGGTCCAGATGGCGTGCAGCGCCTCCCTGAGGCGATGGGCCTGGCGCAGCGTTTTCGCGGCGGCGTCCTGGTCCGAGGTCGCACATCCGGCAAGGGTTCGCGCCTCGCTGGGCGACAGGACACCCGCGTGGTGCGCCCAGGCCACCAGGTCCAGGTAGCCGACCAGATAGTCGACCCGCCGGTCCGGGTCGCCCCGCCACGCCACCGTGTTGACCAGGTCAACCGCGATATGGCCCCCGCGCAGCTCCAGCTTGGCCGCCGCCGACCCTTTCATGACTTATCACCTAATCCCTAAAAGACGCTTTAACCATTAGATCATCGGGTACCCGAACCGGCATGAGACACACCTCCGCGCACCGGATGAATCAGGCCGGGCTGGCCTTCGGAGCCTTGTCCTTGTCGGCGTCGGCGATCATGCTCAAGCTCGCGGCGACGACGCCGGCCACCGCAACGTTCGCGCGCTGCCTGATTGCGCTGCCGGTCGTCATCGCCCTGGCGATCCCGGAATGGCAACGCGGCGGCGGGTTCTCGCGCCGCGGCATGCTGTCGGCGGTCTGCTGTGGCATCTTGTTCGCCGCCGACATGCTGCTGTGGACCCAGGCCATCCCCGAAGTGGGCGCGGGCTTGTCGACGGTCCTGGTCAACACGCAGGTCGCCGTCGTTCCGTTGCTGAGCTGGCTCGTCGACCGGGAGCCGGTGCCCCGTCGGTTCCTGCTCACGCTGCCCGCGCTGCTCGCCGGCGTCACGCTCGCCGGCGGGATGCTCGAGCACGGGATTTCCGGCAGCGACCCCACGCGCGGCACCCTGCACGCGATCGGCGCCGCGCTGTGCTACTCGGGGTTTCTGTTCCTGCTGCGCCGAGGCGGGCGGGCCGGCCAACCCATGCAGACCTACGCCATCGTGCTGGCGACGTCGGTGGTGGTGGCGGCCGCCGTCGGCCCCTGGTGGCACGGCCTGGACCCGTGGCCGGGCTGGCGCGCGGCCGGATGGTTGACGCTGGTCGCCATCACGGGGCAGCTACTCGGCTGGCTGCTGGTGGCCCGGTTGTCGGCCCGGCTGCCGAGCACCGTCAGCTCCGCGCTGCTTCTGCTGATGCCGGTGGGTGCGGTCGCCCTGGGCGCCGTCGTGCTCGGCGAGCATCCGTCCCCGCTGCAACTCGCCGGTTGTGCGCTCGTGCTCGTCGCCGGCTACCTTGCCGGCTCAGGGGTCGAGCCTGATCGGGAGAGTGCCGCTGTCGACGCGTCCGCTCCAGAGACGTTGGAACCGTTGCGCTTTCGCGAGCGCGGCGGGATCTACTCGGCGCCGAACCGTTCGTAGAGCTCGGGCAGGAAGCCCGCCAGGTGATTCATCTCCTGGGCGCAGTGCACCAGCAGGTTACGGCCGCTGGCCACCGGGTCGCCCAGGATCCGCGACGCGATGGGGCGCACCGCCTTGGACGCGACGCCCGGGGCCTTGCGCACGGCGATGTGCGGCCCACCCATCCAGAACCGTGACCGCATCTCGGCGCCGGTGGCCGTCGACCTGATGTGGTGGACGAACCATCCGACGTCGACCGGCGCATCGCTGGAGCCCAGCCGCGCGCAGATCGACACCGCGGCGTCGCCGTCGGGTGGGCAGCCCAGCTCGGTCGGCTCGACGAATTGGATTGCGCCGTTGAGCATCGTGGAGCCGATGTACTCGCTGATGAGCGACCAGCGGCCGATGTAGCGCTGGGCGCCCCGGCGGCCGGCATCCGCGCCGTCCTTCCACGCCGCGGCAAGATGCGCGCGCGGATGCCACAGTTTGTAGCGGCGGGTGTCGCAGCCGTGCCAACCGAACCACCATGACCACATCGCCGGGCTGACTCCGGGCATGTCGGTGCGCACCGACACCTGGTAGCTGCCGTCGTCCAGAACGCCGTAGCCGTTCTCGGTCTGCTGGTAGCCCGGCTCGGCGACGCCGGCGGCGGTCTCGAACGCCGACAGCGCCATCCCGCCCTGTGGCCCGTGCTGCAGTGCCTCCACGACATGCGTTGGCAGCGGGGCCATCTCGGGCTTGAAGAACTTGCCAAAGGGCGTGTCCGCGTCGTCGCCGCGGTAGCCGAGGTATAGGTCGCCGGTCATCAGAGCCGCCCCATCCAGGCGTTGAACAGGCCGTCGGGGTCATAGGTGGCGCGGGCTTTGTCGAGCCGCGCCATCGCCTCGTCGCTGGCGAACTTCGCCGGGCGCTGGCCGAGGTTCTCGTCGGCGAGCTGAATCCCGGTGGCCAGGCCCGACATGGCGGCCATGTTGGAGCTCGCCCAGTTGCCGTAGGTGTCGTCGTCGGCGGGGTCCTTCCAGGAGCCGTAGAGGGCCAGGTAGATCTCGGCTTCGATGCTGTAGGCCATGTCCTGGCGCGCCGGCGAGCGCCCCCAGTTCAGCCACAGAAAATGCGATGGGGCCGGCGGCATGGTGTCGAGGATCTTGTGGATGCCCGGCAGCAGCTCGTCCGCCGCCGCCGAGGTCCACATGTTGTCCGCCGTGTAGCGATGGTCGTCCAGATAGTGGGTCATCACCGCGGTGTACCAGGTGGGCAAATCGCTTGGCATGTAGGGAACTTTCAGCACGGCCCGATCGACGACCGGGCAGGTTTCGAAGATCGCGAGCGCCTGCCGGGCCTCCTCTTCGGAGTCGGCGAAGGCCGGCGACGCGAACGCGATGCCGGGGCCGTCGATGCCCATCTCCGCGAGGCTCCGGGTGGCTATGGCCTGCATCTCGACGCGACGGTCGACTTCGGCGCTGATGCCGCGGGCCCAGGTGTAGACCTCGTCGGCGACGTCCCACGGGTAGACGTAGACGCTGGTGCCGCAGGCGGCCGGGCGCGGATACAGCTTCAGATAAAACGAGGTGACGACGCCGAAAAAGCCCGGACCCGCCCCGCGGGCGGCGAAGTACAGGTCGGGATGATTCTCCGCGTCGCAGTGGATCTGTTCGCCGTCGGCGGTGATGACGTCGAGGCCGACGACGCTCTCACAGGCCGGGCCGTAGATCCGGCTGTTCCAGCCGTAACCGCCCTGCAGCAGGTAACCGCCGAGGCAGACGCCCTTGCAATGGCCGCCCGGGAAGAACAGGTCCTGCGCCTCCAGGTCGGCCATGAGCAGGCTGCCGCCCTTGCCCGGCCCGACGACGGCGGTCCTGTTCTCGGCGTCGATCGTCGCGTGGTCGAGGCGGCCGACGTCCAGCAGCACCGCGCCGTCACGCAGATGGCTGGCCGCGAAGCTGTGCCCACCCGACACGATGTTGACCTTGTGGCCGTTGGTCTTGGCGTAGCGCAGAGCCGCGACGATGTCCCCGGCATCGATGGCCTGCACGATCAGCTCCGGGTAGCGGTCGGGCACCTTTTGGTGCCACACGGTGCGCCGGCGGGCGGCCTCGTAGCCGTCATCGTCGCGGAAGAAATGCCGCCCGGCCGGAAGCACGCCCATCGGAG
Organism: Mycobacterium paraense; assembly: GCF_002101815.1. Taxonomy (GTDB): domain Bacteria; phylum Actinomycetota; class Actinomycetes; order Mycobacteriales; family Mycobacteriaceae; genus Mycobacterium; species Mycobacterium paraense. Next base: position 423,857 of record NZ_LQPM01000010.1, read on the forward strand.
CTCCTTTGGATCCACAATGCGGTACTTGGTAGACCGCATTGCGGAACACTATAGTGTCCCCGTGCCTTTCCCGGAAGAAAATTCGCCGACTGGCCGCGACGAGGGCATCCAGGTGTTGCGTCGCGCCGCCGCCGCGCTGGACGAGATCGCGGCCGAACCCGGACGCCTCCGGCTGGTCGACCTCGGCGAGCGGCTCGGGCTGGCCAAGTCGACGACCCGCCGCCTGCTGGTGGGCCTGGTCGAGGTCGGGCTGGCCAGCGTCGACGCGCAGGGACACTTTTCGCTCGGCGAGCGCCTGCTGGGGCTCGGCAGGGCCGACGGGGCGCAGATCGCCACGATCTTCCGCCCGACGATCGAGCGGGTGGCGCACGCGACCGACGAGACGGTCGACCTGTCGGTGCTGCGGGGGCAGCGGATGTGGTTCGTCGACCAGATCGAATCGTCGCACCGCCTGCGGGCCGTCTCGGCCGTCGGCGTGCGCTTCCCGCTCGAGTCGACCGCCAACGGCAAGGCGGCCCTCGCCGCGCTCGACCCGGCCCACGCGGAGGCCGCGCTGTCCCGATTCGACCCCGAAGTCGCGGAGTCGCTGCGCGCCGAGATCGCCGAAATCAGGCGCAGCGGGATCGCTTTCGACCGCGACGAGCACACCACCGGAATTTCGGCGGCCGCCATCGCGCGGCGAGCCTTGGGCGACAACGTGGTGGCGATCTCGGTTCCGGCCCCCACCGAACGCTTCCGCGAGAAGGAGGGTCGCGTCGTCGACGCGTTGCGCGCGGCGGCCGACTCGCCGGCCTGGACCCGTTCAAGCAGCCGGCCGAGTGGATGATGGCGACGGCCGCGGTACCCCCCAAAGGACCCCGGCCGCGCCAAGTCCTAACCCTCCCTCAGCAGCTCACCGCGAACAGCGAACCCCACTCCCGGCGAGCGGCCGACTGCGCGTCGACGAAGCTGGGGGTCTTCTCCCCTTCGCCGGCCAGGTGGACAAGCGCCCAGGCCATGGCGAACACCGGAACCTTGTGACGCAGTGCCGCACTGTGCAATTCATCGAAAGCCGCCTGCGAGGGGCAGCGGCGCAGCCCGATGAGGATGCCTCGCGCGGTGTCGAGAATGCGGCCGGAATTCGGGCCATATGAAGTCTGGGCAGGCACCCAGTTCGCCATCATGCTGTCGATACCTCCTGTTGCGCCCGAACGAAATCCGCTACGCGCATTGCGGAAGAGAATCCATTCGTACGCATCGTCGCGCCGGTGATTCTCAAAAGGCGCCCTGTGCAATGATTTGCGGACTGAACGAGTTTGTGCCAGACCGCCGCCCGTATCGATATTCGCTTGTGACCGTTTCGGGATCGGGCGATCAGCCTGCGAGGGCCAACACTTCGTCGAAGCCGGCGACCAGCGCGTCATAGAAGGTGTCGTAGTCGGGTATGGCGGCGGTATCGACATCGATGCCCAGGGTGCAGGTGTCGACGTAGGTGAGCAGCGTGACGTTGACCGCCGCGCCGATGGTGGGGCCGAACGCGTATTGCGCGCGCACCGGCGCGCCGCCCAGGAAGACCGGCACCGGCACGCCCGGCACATCGCTGGCGAGGAAATCGACGTGGCGCAGCACGGAACCGATGTACCAGCGCGGCATCAGGTTCAAAGCGCCGGCGATCAGCTGGGTGTAGGGCAGCGACCGTTCGGCGCGTACCGCGCCGGCGCGCTCGTGGATCGCCCGGATTCGTGCGGTCGGCTCGGTCTCCCCCGCCGGAACGTCGAACCGCATCAGCGTGATCCGGTTGCCGCCCATGTCATCGGACTCGGTCCGCAAGCTGATGGGCATCGTGAGGTGCAGGTCGCCGACCGCGACGTCGTGCTTTTCGTGGTAGCGGCGCAGGCCGCCGGCGACCCCGGCGACGAAGGCATCGTTGAGCGCGCCGCCGGAACGGTGCGCCGCCTCGCGCAGCTGCTGCATCGGCACCTCGTGCACCATCAGGCGACGGATCAGGCCGCGCTCGGTGAGCAGCGGCGAGCCGGTGCGGCTGATCGGCCGAACGGTCCGATAGAACGATGCCGCGGTGGCCGCGGCGGAGCGGGCCGTCGCGACCGGCCGGCGCACGCCGCCGTAGAGCAGCCGCGGGGTCGCCCTGAGCGCCCCGGCGACGGCGTTGGCCAGCAGCCCGGCGTCATAGCCCCAGGTGTCCCGGTATCCCGCGAGCCACGACGGCCGCGAGAACTCCGGCTCGGGCGGCAACGGTTCGCGCCGGCACAACTCCTCGGAGAGGTTGAACAGATGCATCGCGATCTGCACGCCGCCGATCCCGTCGGTGAGGGCGTGATGGAACTTGCAAATCACCGCCGCGCCAACGTCTTCCAGGCCATCGACGAGGGTCGTCTCCCACAGCGGCCGGGCCCTGTCGAAGTCCTGCATCTCGGCCAACCGGGCCAGCTCGAGGACGTCGTCGAGCGTGCCCGCCCCCGGGGCGGCGGTCCGCCGGACGTGGTAGTCGAGGTCGAAGTCCGGGGCGTACTCCCAGTGCGGCGGGGCCGGCGCCGGCGACGGCACCACCCGTTGCCGAAACATCGGAAGTTTGCGGCTGATCAGATCGAAGCGTTCGCGCACGTCGTCCCAGTCGGGCGAGCGCTGCAGCAGCACGATGCTGACCACGGTCGATCTCAGCCGTGGATCGCTTTCCATCGCCCACGTGAAGGCGTCGCTGTTGCGCAGGAATCCGGTCATCGCATGCTCCGGGCACCAACCTACGACGCGGGGCGGCAAAGGTCAGCAGATCCTTGGCAGCCAATGACTTTGGTCCCTCTACATCGGGTCCTTCGTCAGCGGCGCCGCGGTTATGACGACTCGGCGGCTTCGGCGTCGGCGAATTCGCAGAACGCCGTGTAGGCGCGCGCGCCGTAAATGGTGGCCGGACCGCCGTGCATGAGGAAGGTGACGCCGATGGCCTCGGCGGCTTCCTCCCGGGTGGCGCCGGCGCGCGCGGCGCCCTGCGCATGCGAGGCGATGCAGCCATCGCAACCCTCGACGACCCCGATCGCCAGCGCCAGGAGCTCCTTGATTTTGCGGCTCAGCGCCCCATCGGTCAGGGCGGCGCTGCTCAGCGCCGCGAATCCTTGGTAAACCTCGGGGATTTGCTTGCGAAGCGCGCGGTGCTGCGGCAGCAGGTCCTGCAGCACCTCGTGATGATGTTGATGGTCAGCCATGCCCGGGCCCGCTCTCAGCGGTGCACTGCGGGCTTGAGGGAGTCGATGGCCGCCTTCAGCTTGTCCGTGACCTCGTCGGCGACCGGCCGCAGTTCCGGCTCGCCGGTGACCTCGACCAGCAGCCCGGGATTCATGGCCTCCACGAGCACCGTGCCGGCGTGGTCGGGGTCGGTCCGCACCACGACGTTGCACGGCAGCAGCAGGCCGATCTGGCGGCGTGCGTCCAGGGCCCGGTGCGCCAGCGGTGGGTTGCAGGCGCCCAGGATCAGGTAGTCCTCCATGTCATGGCCGAGCTTCGCCTTCAGCGTGGCCTTCACGTCGATCTCGGTGAGCACCCCGAAACCCTGCTCAGCGAGCGCCGCGCGCGTCTTGGCGACCGCGTCCTCGAATGAGGTCTCCAGCGGTGTCGAAATGGCGAGATTCATGTGGCTTCCTTCCGTTTGTTGCCGTCACCGACCCGGCGCTCAGGCGAGCGCCAGGAACAGCTTCTCCAGCTCGGCCTCGCTCAGCGGAGTCGCGCCGTCGGCGGTGGTACCCGTGACGCATTCCTTCAACCCGGTCGCGACGATCTTGAACCCGGCGCGGTCGAGGGCGCGCGAAACCGCCGCGAGCTGGGTGACGACGTCCTTGCAGTCGCGGCCCTGCTCGATCATCGAGATCACCCCGGCAAGCTGGCCCTGGGCCCGCCGCAGCCGGTTGAGCACCGCGCCGACGCTGTCTTGGTCACCAATCACTGGATCCTCCGTCTCGTTTGTCGCTACGAACAGGGTACCCGCCGGGGTATCAACTAGCTACCGAGGAATATACCCCATAGGGTATCCGTTGTCACGGGCAAGCATGTCCACGAAAGGAAGCACCATGACACCCCAGGCGCTCACCCGCCAGACGTTCGAATCGACGATCGTCGACAACCCGCTTGTGCTGGTTGATTTTTGGGCCGGCTACTGCCGCCCCTGCCAGGCGTTCGCGCCGGTGTACGACCGCTCGGCGCAGGCCCACCCCGAGGTCGTGCACGCCAAGGTCGACACGCAGGCCGAGCCGGAGCTGGCGGCCGCGCTGGGGATCCGGTCCGTCCCGACCATCATGGCGTTTCGTGACGGCGTCCTCGTTTACAGCCAGCCCGGCGCGATGCCCGCGGCCGTGCTGGAAGACCTGATCAACCAGGTGAAATCGCTCGACATGCACGCGGTGCGCGCCAAGATCGCCGCCCGCAAGGCCGCGGTGGCCGGTTGACCCGCGCCCTCAGAGGATCGCCCGCTGATCCTTCGCGCTGGCGATGTCGTCCCAGTCGACGCCGAGCTCCAGCAGAATCTCCTCGGTGTGCTGCCCGTGCTCCGGGGCGCGCGCGGGCGCGGGTGGGGTCTCGTCGAACTGAACCGGCGCCGCGACGATGCGGTACTTCTCCCCGTGGTCGTCGACGTTGGTCACCACGTACCCGTTGGGCTCGACCTGCGGGTCGTTGAGCGTCTCGCGCGGCGTCGCCAGCGCGCCCCACACGCCCGGCTCGTCCGCGAGCACCTCCTGCCAGTGCGCAAGGTCATGGCGGGCAAAGGCGTTGGCCACCAGCTCGGTCGCCGCGGCGGCGTTGGCGATCAGGTTGCTTGACGGGACGAACCGCTCGTCGGTGGCCAACTCCGCCAAACCCATCCGCGTGCAGAAGCCGGCCCAGAACTTGTCGGGCTGCAGGAACACCAGCTGGATCCACCTGCCGTCCTTGGTTTTGTACCGGTTCACCAGGGGGTTGATGGCCAGCCCGGGCGGCGCGCCCGGAATGCCGTCGATATCGAAGAAATCGGCCGCCGAAATCGACGGCGCGATCGCCCACATCGCTTGTGCCAGCAGCGACGAGTCCACGATCGTCGGTTCGCCGGTCCGTTCCCGGTGGAACAAGGCCGCGCACACGCCGCCGGCCAGCGTCGCCCCGCCCTGCAGGTCCCCGAACGCGGGCCCCTGGACCGCGGGCGTGTCGGTGCCGAACGGCGTGAGCGTGTACGCCACCCCGCCGCGCGCCAAGTAGGTGGCGGCGTCGAACCCGCCGCGATCCCGGTCCGGGCCCCGGACCCCCAGCCCGGTGCCGCGGGCGATGATGATCTTCGGGTTGAACCCGCGGACGTCGTCGACGGTCAACCGCGCCCGCTCGAGCGCGCCGGGCAGCCAATTGGTCAGGAACACATCCGCACTCGCCAGCAGGCGGCCGAAAAGCGCACGGCCCGGCTCGGACTTGATGTCGATGGCGATGCTGCGCTTGCCGCGGTTGCCCAATTCGAGGATGAAATCGGCGTCGGGGCGGGCCGCTTCGCGGGTGAAGCCGCCGACCACCAGCGCGCGCCCGGGGTCCCCCGCTGCGACGCCCTCCACCTTGATCACGTCGGCGCCCCAGTCGGCGAGGGCGGCGCCGGCCGAGGGCACGTAGGTCCAGGACGCCAATTCGACCACCCGGACACCGCTCAGCACGCCGGACAAGGCAACCCCCTCGGTCGTCTTTCTTGCTATTTTAGGTATTCTAGCTACTCTAAGGGATATCGAGAGCCCGGCTGTGGCCACGCGCAGTTTTCGTGGAAGACATGTGGTGGAGCCGACCATTGGGTCGCTCCACCTCCGCGATGCGGTGAGCGCGCGCACTCACAGCTCTTTGGCACCGAATAGCTTTGGCCCCCAACGCGGGTCGCTGGTGTAGGCATCGGGGCAAAGGACGCAACATGGGCAGGGTGACGGGCAAGGTGGCCGTGATCAGCGGTGCGGCGCGCGGCCAGGGCCGTTCCCATGCGCGGCTGCTGGCCGCCGAGGGCGCCGACATCATCGCGGTGGATCTGTGCGCGGACATCGAGACCAACGAGTACCCGCTGGCGCGCCCCGAGGATCTCGACGAGACGGCGCGGCTGGTGGAGAAGGAGGGGCAGCGCGCGTTCACGGCGGTCGCCGACGTCCGCGACCGGGTGGCCCTGGCCGCCGCGATCGACCAGGGTGTGGCCGAATTCGGCCACCTCGACATCGTGGTGGCCAACGCCGGGATCTGCCCGCTTACCGCCGGCCTTCCGCCGCAGGCGTTCGCCGACGCGGTCGATGTCGACCTGGTCGGCGTGCTCAACCTGGTGCACACCAGCCTCAAACATCTGCAGGCCGGCGCGTCGATCATCGTGATCGGGTCGAACGCGGCGTTCATGTCGTCGATGAACACCACGGGCATCGATGGCGGCCCCGGCGGAGCCGGCTACGCGTTCGCGAAACTCGCTGCCGCGCATTACGTTAACGACTTCGCACTGGCGCTGGCCAAGTTCTCGATCCGGATGAACGCGGTGCATCCGACGAACGTCAACACCGACATGTTGCACAGCGCACCGATGTACCGGGCGTTCCGGCCCGATCTGAAGGAACCCAAGCGGGAGGACGCCGAACCGGTCTTCCCAGTGGTCCAGGCGATGCCCATCCCCTACGTCGAACCCGAGGACATCAGCGAGGCGGTGCTGTTTCTGGCGTCGGACGCGGCGCGCTACATCACCGGCCAGCAGCTCCGCGTGGACGGCGGCGGGTTCCTCAAGGTCAAGCCGTGGTCGGGCGGCTGACGCCGGCGTCACCAATCGTGTTGGGGTGCAGAATGTCTGGAGGGTGTAGGTGAGCGACGGTCAGGACGCAACGGACGTCGAACGTCGCCTCTACGAATTGATGATCCTGATGAAGGCGGCTGACGACCGGCTGTCCAAGGGCATCGGCACCGGCGAATTCATGTGCGTGTACTGGCCTTCGCGCGGGCAGGAGGCGATCGCCGCCGCGATGGGGGTGGCGCTGCGGCCCGACGACCAGCTGGTGACGACCTACCGCGGGTTGCACGACCTGATCGGCAAGGGCGTCCCGCTCGGGGAGATCTACGGCGAGATGATGGGCCGCACCGTCGGCGCGAGCCGCGGCAAGGGCGGCACCATGCACATCGCCAAGCCCGACAAGGGGGTCATGCTCTCCACGGGGATCATCGGGGCCGGACCCCCGGTCGCCGTCGGGCTGGCGATGGCGGGCAGGCGCAAGGGCCTCGACCGGGTCACGGTGGTCAGCTTCGGCGACGGCGCGACGAACACCGGCTCCTTCCACGAGGCGGCCAACATGGCCGCGCTGTGGGACCTGCCGATGGTGTTCGTCTGCCAGAACAATCTGTTCGCCGAGATGACACCGACGTCGGACACGATGAAGCTCGAGCAGGTCGCCCAGCGGGCGGCCGGCTACGGCATGCCGGGCGTCCGCGTCGACGGCAACGACCCGCTGGCGGTGAAATCCGCCCTCGACGAGGCCCTGCGCCGCGCCCGCGCCGGTCAGGGGCCCACGTTCATCGAGTGCGTGACGTTTCGCTTCCGCGGCCACTACTTCGGTGACCGGATGCCCTACATCCCCAAGGAGCAACTGGCCGCGGCCATGGCGGCCGATCCGGTGCCGCGGTTCCGCGAGCACCTCGCGCAGGCCGGGATTTGCGGCGAGGACGAACTCGCCCGCATCGATAACGAGGCGCTTGCCAGGGTGGAGGACGCCCTCGCGACGGTGATGGGCGCGCCGTCGCCCTCGATCGACGAGCTCGACCGCGACGTGTACGCGACCCCGATCGGGTTTCCGGCATGACGCAGGAAAAAGAGATGACGATGCGCGAGGCGCTGAACCTCGCGCTCGACGAGGCGCTGGCCGCCGACGACCGAGTGTTCCTGCTGGGTGAGGACATCGCCGACCCCGGCGCCTCGGGGCCCACGGCGGGGTTGTCCACCAAGTACGGCCACGACCGCGTCTTGGACACGCCCATCTCGGAGGCCGCCATCGTGGGCGCCGCGATCGGCGCCGCGATCGACGGGATGCTGCCGGTGGCCGAGATCATGATCATGGATTTCATCGGCATCGCGGCCGACCAGCTCATCAACAACGCCGCCAAGCTGCGGTTCATGACCGCGGGCCGGACGACGGCGCCGATCACGATCCGCACGCAGGTCTACGCCGGGCTGGCCACCGGCGCCACGCATTCGCAGAGCCTGGAAGCGTGGTTCATGCACATCCCCGGGATGAAGGTGATTGTGCCGTCCACCCCGCGCGACGGCAAAGGCCTTCTCACAGCGGCGATCTTCGATCCGGACCCCTGCCTGTTCGTCGAGACGATCCGGCTGCAGGGCAAGAAGGGGCCCGTTCCCGTCGAACCCGGGTTCTCGATCCCGCTGGGGCAGGCCGACGTCAAGCGGCCGGGCACCGACGTGACGCTGATCGCGTACGGTCGCCCCGTGCACGACGCGCTGGCGGCGGCGGAAACCTTGGCCGAACAGGGCGTCAGCGCCGAGGTCGTGGATCTGCGCACCCTGGTGCCGCTCGATGTCGAGACCATCGTCGAATCCGCCCGCCGCACCCGAAGGGCGGTGATCGTGCACGACGCGGTCCAATTCGCCGGGCCCGGAGCGGAAATCGCCGCGATCCTGCAGTCCGAACTGTTCGGCGAGCTGGCGGCACCCGTCGAACGGGTGGCGGCCAGGTTCGTCCCCAACCCGGCCGCTGCCGCGCTCGAGGCGCAGGTCTACCCGTCGCCGCCGCGCATCGTCGCGGCCGCACGGCGCACCTTCGAAGGCGCGGGGAAGGCCAAAGTGCATGGCTGACTTCATCATCCGCATCCCACGCGTGTCGGTGGCGGTCTCCGAAGCCGAGCTGACCGATCTGCTGGTGGCCGCGGGTGAGCATGTCGAGGAGGGCACGCCGATCTATGTGATCGCCACCGAGAAGGTGGAACAGGAAATCGAAGCCGGCGCGTCGGGCGTCGTGCAATGGACCGGACAGGTCGGGACGACCTACGACATCGGCGCCCAAATCGGCGTCATCACCACATGATTCGAGAGAGCGAAAGGTAAGTCTGCATGGATCTCAACGAGACCCGCGAGAGAATCGTCTACGAAAAGGAAGGCCCGATCGCCCGCGTCACGCTCAACTGGCCGGAGAAGGCGAACGCCCAGGACCAGAAGCTGGCCGAGGAAGTCGACGCCGCGCTGCTCGACGCCGACCGCGATTACGACATCAAGGTGCTGATCCTCAAGGCCAACGGCAAGGGCTTCTGCTCCGGGCACGCCATCGGCAACAACGCGGTCGACTATCCGGCATTCGTCGAGGGCGCCAAGGTGATGGGCACGCCGTGGAAGCCGCAGACCGACCTGTTCGTCAAGCCGGTGCTGAACCTGTGGGAGTTCTCCAAGCCGACCATCGCGGCCGTGCACGGCTACTGCGTCGGCGGGGGCACCCACTACGGGTTGACGACCGACATCGTCATCGCGGCCGAGGACGCGTACTTCTCCTATCCCCCCTTGCAGGGATTCGGGATGCCGTCGGGTGAGTGCTCGATCGAGCCGTGGGTCTTCATGAACTGGCGGCGCGCGGCGTACTACCTCTACCTCGCCGAGGTCATCGACGCGAAAAAGGCGCTGGAGGTCGGTCTGGTCAACGAGGTGGTGCCGCGCGACCAACTGGAGGCCCGCGCCGATGCCATCGCCCGTCACATCGCCCAGGCGCCGATGACGACGCTGTTGGCGACCAAGGCCAATCTCAAGCGGGCCTGGGAGCTGATGGGCATGCGGGTGCACTGGCAGAGCTCCAACGACCTCGTTGCGCTCGCGTCGATCAGCAGGGATGTGCAGGAGCTGATCCAGACGGTGTTCAAGGACAAGGTGCTGCCGTCCGAGCAGGCCCGGCGCCAGGCGGCGGCAGCAGCCTCGTCCGTCGACGGGGCGGCGACGACTTGAGCCTTCGCGAGGCCCGCCGGTGAACATCGCCGACCATGCGAGCGCCGCCGCGGACTCGCCCGCCTTGATCACCGATCGCGGCCCGATGTCGTTCGGCGAGCTGCATGCCAGGAGCCGTCGCGTCGCCGCCCTGCTGCACGACGCCGGGCTGCGCCGCGGCGACGGCGTGGCGCTGGTGCTGCCGAACCGGCCCGAGTTCTTCGAAATCACCTGGGGCTGCCAGCTTTCCGGGCTGTACTACACCGCCGTCAACACCCACTTCACGCCCGACGAGGTCGCCTACGTCATCGACGACTCGGACGCGAAGGCGGTGTTCGTCGACGGCTCGATGGCCGGCCTCGCCGCTCATCTGGGCACCGTCAACGCGGGCATCTCGGTTGGCGTGGCCGTCGGCGACGCGCTGCCCGGCTGGCGCCCCTACGAGGACGCCCTGGCGGTGGCGGGCGACGCGCCGCCGCCGTCGGACGGCTCGGAGATGCTCTATTCGTCGGGCACCACGGGACGGCCCAAGGCCGTCCGCCGGGCGCTGCCGACCGACGGCAACGGCTCCTGGGCCCAGGCGGTTTTGGAGATGGCGCTCATCCACAAGTACGGGATGGACTCCTCCAGCGTCTACCTCTCCCCCGCACCGCTGTATCACGCGGCCGGGGTGAACTACACGATGGCGGTGCACCGCGTCGGCGCCGCCTCGATCCTGATGCGCAAGTTCGACGCCGAGGACGTGCTGCGGTTGATCGAGACGCATCGGGTGACGCACGCGCAGTTCGTTCCCACCATGTTCGTGCGGATGCTCAAGTTGCCCGAGGCGGTCCGGGCCAAATACGACGTGTCCAGCCTCCAGTGCGTGATCCACGCGGCCGCCCCGTGTCCGGTGGACGTCAAGCACCGGATGATGGAGTGGTTCGGTCCCATCATTCACGAGTACTACGGCGGCACAGAGGGATTCGCGGGCACCACGATCGGACCCGAGGAATGGCTCGCGCATCCCGGCTCGGTCGGCAAGCCGTTCAGCCCCGTCCACGTGCTGGGAGACGACGGGGTCGAACTTCCGGTGGGCGAGTCCGGCGAGCTGTTCTTCGAGGGCGGGCCCGATTTCGAGTACTTCAAGGACCCGGCCAAGACCGCCTCGGTGGCGAACGACCGGGGCTGGCGGTCCCTCGGCGACATGGGCTACGTCGACGACGACGGATACCTCTACCTCACCGACCGGTCGACGTTCATGATCGTCTCGGGCGGGGTGAACATCTACCCGCAGGAGGCGGAGAACCTGCTGGTCATGCACCCCAAGCTCGTCGACGCGGCCGTGTTCGGCGTTCCCAACGACGAGTTCGGCGAGGAGGTCAAGGCCGTCGTACAGCCGGCCGACGGCGTGGCGCCCGGTCCCGACCTGGAGGCCGAGCTCATCGCGTACTGCCGCGCGCACCTGGCGGGCTATAAGTGCCCCCGCACGGTCGAGTTCGAGCCGGAGCTGCCGCGCGACCCGAACGGAAAGCTTTACAAGCGGCGCATCCGTGAACGTTACTGGCAAGGACGGGTTTCGCGGATCCTATGAGCTGACAAGGACAGTGAGATGGCGGTAGAAACGGGTTCGGAGCGAGTCGGTGTCAACTGGACACCGCTACCGGTGCCATGGGCGGTTCAGACGCCCGATCGCATCCCTAAGCAGCGTTACTACGACGCGGAGTTCTACGCCCTCGAGAACGAGATGTTCTGGCCGCGGGTGTGGCAGATGGCGTGCCGCCTCGATGAGATCCCCAAGGCCGGCGACTTCGTGGAGTACGAGATCCTCGACGAGTCGATCATCGTGGTGCGCGTCGACGGTCAGACGGTGCGGGCCTACCACAACGCCTGCCGCCACCGCGGGGTAAAGCTGGTGGAGGGCAACGGGAATCGGCGCACCTTCGTCTGCCCGTTCCACGGCTGGTGCTGGGGCATCGACGGTCGCAACACGTTTGTGTTGCGACCCGAGGAGTTCGCCGAAGAGAACCTGCGCGCGGAGGATCTCCAACTCGTCCCGGTCAGGTGCGAGCTGTGGGGCGGGTGCGCGTGGATCAACCTCGACGACGACGCCCCGGGCCTGCGCGACTGCATCGAACCGTTCGGGTCGATCTACGACGCGTGGAAGGTCGAATCCCTGCGCGTCGAGTGGTGGCAGTCATGCCGGCTGCCGGTGAACTGGAAGCTGGCCACCGCGGCCTTCATGGAGGGTTACCACGTCCCGCAGACGCACCCGCAGCTGCTGCCGTCCTCGATGCCGAGAGCGGACGGGAGCCCGCCGGGGCTGGCGAAGACCAACCTCTACTTCATGCGCACGCTGGGCGACGGCATGGCCGGAATGACGCACGAGAACGACGTCCGCATCGCCGAGGGGCTGCAGGACATGGAGCTGCCGGACGATCCGGCCGCGGCGATCGCCACCTGGCGCTCCACCCTGAACGACGCCGTCGTCCGCTGGCACCGGGCCCGGGGCTGCGACATGCCGGACCTCAACGAGCTGGAGCGGCGCGGCATCACCGAGGCGATCAACTTCTGTTTCCCCCATTACTTCCTGCTGCCGCAATACAGCAGCGCCTCGTCGTACCGCATCCGCCCGCTGGGCCCGGAGGAGACCTTGTTCGAGATCTGGTCGCTCACCCGGATCCCACCCGACCAGGTCACCGGCAAACCGACTTCACCCGAGCCGATGGCCCCCGACGACCCGCGTTGGCCGCCGATCCCGGCCCAGGACTTCTCCAACCTGCCGCGGCAGCAGAAAGGCCTGCACTCCAAGGGATTTGAATACATGCGGCTGTCCGACCGGATCGAGGGGCTGATCTCCAACTTCGAACGCGTCATCGACGGCTTCCTGGCCGGCCTGCCCTACGACGCGCTGGTGCCGGCGATTCAGAAGACCAACACGACCATCGACGTGCCGGTCGCCGACTTCGCCTTCACGCGGGAGGCGCGATGAGCACCCGCTGGGACCGCTCGGTCGACCTGCTCATCGCGGGCAGCGGCGGCGGTGGCATGGTGGCCGGGCTGGCCGCACTCGACTGCGGGCTGGAACCGCTGATCCTCGAGAAGCAGGCGCTGGTCGGGGGCTCGACGGGGCTGTCGGGCGGCATCGTCTGGCTGCCCAACAACCCCCTGATGCGCGCCGAGGGCGTCGCGGACTCGCACGAGGACGGCCTGGCCTACCTGGCCGACGTGGTCGGCGATATCGGCGCGCCCTCCTCGCCCGCCCGCCGCGAGATGTTTCTGACCGCCGGCTACGAGATGGTCAATTTCCTGCTCCGCAAGGGTGTTCGGCTGATCCGGTGCGCCGGGTGGAGCGACTACTACCCGAACCACAAGGGCGGCAACGAGTCCGGGCGCGCGATCGAGGGCATCCCCTTCGACGCCGCGGAGCTGGGCAGCTGGCGCGACAAAGTGCAGCCCCCGCTGGCCAAGAACTACGGATTCGTGGTCCTGACCAACGAACTGCGCTCGGTTCAGTACTACAACCGTTCGCCGCGCGCCTTCGCCGTCGCGGCCCGCGTGTTCCTGCGCACCGCGGCCGCGCGGGCGCGCCGCCGCCAGATCCTCACCAACGGGGCGTCGCTCATCGCCCAACTGCTCAAGGCGCTGATCGACCTCAGCGACGGGCCGCCGCCGCTGTGGACGAACGCGGCGATGGACGATCTCATCGTCGAGGACGGCCGCGTCGTCGGCGCGCGCGTCACGCGGGACGGGGAAACGCTGAACGTCGAGGCGCGCAGGGGCGTCCTGCTGGCGGCGGGCGGTTTCGGGCACAACAAGGAGATGCGCCGCCAGTACAGCGGCGCTCAGCCCAACGAGGCGCAGTGGTCGATCGCCAACGCCGGGGACACCGGCGAGGTGCTGCAGGCGGCGATGCGGCTGGGGGCCAAAACCGACCTGCTGGACGAAGCCTGGTGGCTGCCTTCGGTTTTCATCGCCAACGGCGGTGCGGCGGCGGCCTCGCTCGGTTCGGGCCGCCAGCGTCCGGGGGCCATCTACGTCGACTCGACCGGCCGGCGATTCTGCAACGAGTCGAACTCCTACGTCGAGATCGGCAAGGCGATGTACGCCAACAAGGCGGTGCCCTGCTGGATGATCTTCGACGAGGGTTACGTGCGCCGATACGTCCTGAGCAGCAACCCGCTCAAGCGAAACCAGCACCTGCCACCGGAGCTCATCGAGAGCGGCGCGGTCAAACGCGGCGACACCATCGCCGACCTCGCCGGCCGGATCGACCTTCCGGCGGACGAATTGGCGCGAACGATCCAGCGGTTCAACCACTTCGCGGCCAAGGGACTGGACCCGGACTTCGGCCGCGGCCAGTCGGCCTACAACGACTGCCTCGGCGATCCCGGGTATCGGCCGAACGCCGCCGTCGGACCGCTCGACCGCGCGCCCTACTACGCCACGCGGGTGCTGCCGGCCGACGTCGGGACGTGCGGCGGCGTGGTCACCAACGAGCACGCGCAGGTCCTCGACGAGCAGGACCTGGTGATCGACGGCCTGTACGCCACCGGGAACACCACCGCGACGGTGATGGGCCGCACGTATCCGGGCGCCGGCGCGAGCATCGCCAGCTCGATGGTGTTCGGCTACGTCGCCGCGCGGCACGCCGCCGGGCGCAGGATCGCCGGCGAAAAGAGCCGCTAGTCCCCTGGTGGAGCGTCCTTGTCCTCGCGGCCGACGAAATCCCTTGGCTTCATGCCCGATTGGATGAGTTCGGCCCGCCGCGCCTGAACGTCGGAGGCGGCGCCGACCATGTTGGTCAGGATGTGGCTGACCTGCAGATGGACCCGCATGCCCATCAATTCCCAGGCGCGCTTCACGTTGTTCTTCACCGCCATCAGGGTGGTCAACGGGATCTGGGCGATCCGGCGCGCCATGTCCTCGACGGTGTCCTCCAGGTCGTCGCGCGGCACGACCCTGTTCAGCAGGCCCCAGTCGAGCGCTTGCTGCGCGGACAGGGTGGGCGCCAGCAGCAGCCAGTCCATGGTGCGGTGCCAGTTCATCAACAACCAGGGTTCGATCATGGTGTGCCCGCCGGGTTCCCCGAGGCTTTGGGCAAGGGGCATCTGGAAATACGCGTCGTCGGACGCCACGCAGAAGTCGGTCAGCAGGCCTAGATAGATCCCGCCACCCATGCAGTAGCCGTGGATCTGCGAGATCGTCGGCTTCGGAAATTCCCACAGGTACAGGGTTGGCCACAGGAACAGGTCGGCGGTCCCCTTGTACAGGTCCTCGAACGTGTTTCCGAAGTCGGGATAGGGGTTTTCGTCCGGGCCCCAGCGCGCCACGTGTCCGCCGCAGAAGCCGTTGCCGTTGGCCTTGATGATGACGACCTTGATCTCTTTGTCGCGGTCGGCCTCGTGCAGACAGTCGTCGACTTCGGTGACCAACACCGCGTCCTTGGTGTTGGCCTTGTCGACCCGATTCAGGATGATCCGCGCAATCGGCGGTTCGCGTTCATAGATGATCGCTTCGAGCACGCGCCGCTCCATCTTCGTGACACTACCGGGTCGCAGGCCCGCGACGACGGCGCCGAGCCTGCGCTCAGAGCGCGATTTTGCTCCGAATCGGCGATCTGGACGCAGGCTCGATCGCGCCACCCTCAACGGCGCGCCAGCAGCCACGCGAGCCCGTCGCCCTCGCCGGCGGCGATCTGCTCCAGTTGGGCGAACGCCGCCGCCAGCTCGCCGGGCGCCGCGCGGAACGGCCCCGGCTCCGCCCCCACTTCGCTGAGCGCCGCGATCGCGAGCAGCCCGCCCGGCGCCAGCCGGTCGATGATGGCGGCGTCGAGGCGGCGGTCCCGGAACTTGTGGCAGAGGATGACGTCTACGGGCGGCCCGGGCGGCAGACCGTCGTCGAGGTCGAACACCTCGAAGCGGCAGCGGTCGCCGACGCCGGCGAGCCGGGCCACCTCGCGGGCCTGATCGATGGCGACCGGGGAGACGTCCACCCCCCGAACGTCCAGGCCGCGCCGGGCCAGCCACACCGCGCCGTAGCCCGGGCCGCAGGCCAGGTCCAGGGCCCGCCCCGCCGTCGGGACCTCCTTCGCGTGGCGCGCCAGCAACTCGGGCGGCGCCACCGCGTCCGCCGGCGGCACGCCCCGAGCGGCGTACCGCTCGTCCCAGCGGCGCCGGTCGCCCTCGGCCATAGGCGCCACCCTAGAGCGCTCGCAAGCGCGGCGTCGCCGGGAGGGGCGGGGCGCGACCAGTGGACCAGAGCGCTCGCAAGCGCGGCGTCGCCGGGCGCTGCGGGGCGCGACCAGTGGACCAGAGCGCTCGCTAGCGCGGCGTCGCCGGGCGCTGCGGGGCGGCGACCAGTGGACCAGGTCGCGCGGCCCGTTTCTACACTGGACCGGTGTCCAGGGAAGCGGTTTCGCCGGCCGCCACCACACCCCGCCGCTCGGACCGTCGCCCGGCGCAGACGATCCGCAAGGTGCTCGACGCCGGCCTGGAGGAGCTGCGCAAATCGTCGTACGCGAACCTGACGATGCGGGCGGTCGCCACCCGCGCCGGGGTCTCGCCGGCCAGCGCATACACGTACTTTCCGTCGAAAAGCGCGCTGGTGGCGGCGGTGTACCTGCGCTTTCTGCGCGATCTCCCGCTGCACACCGACGTCAACGACACCACCGCGGCCCGGGTCGGCGCGACGCTGCGCGACATGGCGCTCATGGTCGCCGATGAGCCAGAGCTGATGACGGCCTGCAGCGCCGCGCTGATGGCCGACGATCCCGCGGTCCAGCCGCTGCGCGAGCAGATCGGCGCCGAGGTGTCGAGGCGGATCGGTGCCGCGCTGGGACCGGGGTGGCCCCGCGCGGTGAGATCCGCGCTGCAGATGACGTTCGCCGGGGCGCTCCTGACCGCTCGGTTCGTCAGCTACCAGGAGATCGCGGGGCGGCTGGACGAGGCCGTCGACCTGATCCTGGGCGCGTCCCACGCGTAAAGGGTTGCGGTGGAAGGGGATCCAGTGGGACGGGCGTTCCGCGCACGATTGACGTTATGATCCAGCGATGGGGATGACCGTCCGCTAAGCATGCGCAGTCACGGCTGGGCAGGGAACACGCCCGCCTCCGACGAGGAGGCGATCGAGCGCATCCTGGACGCCGCCGAGAAGATCATCGACGAACGCGGGCCGGCGACGCGGATCACCGACGTGGCGCGGGCCCTCGGCGTGACCCGACAAACCGTGTACCGGTACTTCCCCGGCACCCAGGCGCTGCTGGTGGCAACCGCGATGCGATCGGCCGACGGTTTCCTGGACCGGCTGGCGAGCCATCTCGACGGCGTGACCGACCCGGTCGTGGCGATGACCGAGGGCCTGGCATTCGCCATCGAACAACTGGCGTCGGACAATCAGGTCGAATTCGTGCTGAATCGGCGCCACCGCGGCGGCAAGCCGGTCTCGATCATCTCCGACACCGCGTTGGCGTTCGGGCGCTCGATGCTGCACCGCTACGACATCGATTGGGAGCATTACGGTTTCGACGAGGCGGGCCTGGATGAGCTGAACGAGTTCTGCCTGCGGGTGCTGCACTCCTTCCTCGCCGACCCGGGCCGTCCGGCCCGCGGTGGCGACGATCTGCGGCGGTATCTGATCCGCTGGATCGGTCCCGCGATCGCCTATCCGCAAATGGTGCGGACGATGGAGGCGCTGCGGGGCCCGGACGCGGCGCCCGCCCGGAAGCGGCCCTGGAAGGCGTCCTGACGGCGCCCCGGCCGGGTGGTTGATCCGTTCGGCGGCTTCGGCGATCCTCAACGAACCGACGTTGACGACCGGCGAAGGAGTGGACGTGGTGGGTCTGGGACAAGTCGCGCTCAACAGCGCACCCGTGTTCGGAGGTCTCATGTTGGCCGTTGCGGCCGGGCAGTTCAGGGGCCCGAACTATCGCGAGCTGATCAAACAGGACATGGATCTGCTGGATCGCCTCCCACCGGAGGCCACCGCGCGGCGCGCCGAGCTGCAACGCACGATCGACGACCGCATCGATGACCTGGTCGATGTCGCTGACCGCAACCGCGCGCTGCGCAAGGCCGCGCTGACGTACCGAGGCAACTGGCGCGATGTGGTGCTGCTGCTGTGCGTGGTGTTGTTCACCATCATCTGGTGGGAAGTCGATCACAGCCGCGGCAACTGGCTGCCGATGTTCGTGCTGCTGATCCTGTTGGTGGTGGTGACCGCCGCCTACGCCTTCCGGGGCGTGCTGCGCGCCGCCACCTCGCTGGTGCGCAGGCGGGACAGCGCGCCGTAGCCCTTCCACGGCCCTGAGCTGCGGTTTTGCCGGCCGCCGGGGTGCCCGTCGCGTCAGGGCGGGGGCGCTCGCCGAGCATCCGCCGCCGCGTTATGCCAAAATTTTGGCGTGAAGTTGCCTCCCCTCCTCAAGCTGATTTGCACTGCGGTAGCGCCGATTTGGGTCTTCGTGATCGCGCCCGTTCCCTCGGCATCGGCCGAGCCCTGCCCCGACGTCGAGGTGGTATTCGCCCGGGGTACCAGCGAGCCGCCCGGGGTCGGCGGCATCGGCCAGCATTTCGTCGACACGCTGCGCTCCCGCGTGGGCGGCAAATCGCTGGGCGTGTACCCGGTCAACTACCCGGCCACCACGGACTTCCCCACGGCCATTGACGGCATCACCGACGCCGGCCACCACGTCGAGTCCATGGCGGCGAGCTGTCCCCGCACCAAGATGGTGCTGGGCGGATATTCCCAGGGCGCGGCGGTGATGGGTTTCGTCACCGCGAACCAGGTGCCGGACGGCGCAAATCTCGCGCAGCCACCGCAACCGATGCCGCCCGACGTCGCCAACCACGTCGCCGCGGTCGCCCTCTTCGGCAAGCCGTCGGGCCAGTTCATGAGCATCATCAACGAGCCGCCGGTCACCGTCGGGCCGCTGTATGCACCCAAAACGATCGACCTCTGCGTGCCCAACGACCCGGTCTGTTCGGGATCGGGATTCCCGGCCGCGCACCGGCAGTACGTCGACGCCGGCATGGTGGATCAGGCGGCCGATTTCGCCGCGAGCCGCCTGTAGCCGCGCGGTGACGAACGGACCCGCCGAGAACGTCGGGAGCACCGCCTTCGACGTCGCCGACAGGCTGGCCATCATCAACC
Source organism: Mycobacterium paraense (assembly GCF_002101815.1). Taxonomy (GTDB): domain Bacteria; phylum Actinomycetota; class Actinomycetes; order Mycobacteriales; family Mycobacteriaceae; genus Mycobacterium; species Mycobacterium paraense. Next base: position 442,899 of record NZ_LQPM01000010.1, read on the forward strand.
TGTTCGGCGCCTACGCCCACACCTACGACGAGAACCGGCTCGACGACTTTCGTGCGTTGTTCACCGAGTCGCCCGAACTCGTCCTGTGGCACGAGGGCCGCCCGCTGTCGGCGGACATCGATACGGTCATGAGCCTGCTCGCGGTCCGCAAGGCGGGGTTCAAGGCCGAAAACAACCAACGGCGCCACGCGCTGAATTCGTTTTGGTTCTCCAGCCAGGGCGACACCGAGGCGACGGGTCACTGTTACGTCCAGGTCTTCGCCGTCAAAGACGGCGGCCCGCCCGTCGCCGATCTGACCGGACGCTACGAGTTCACGGCGACCAAGCAAGGCGGCGTGTGGCGGTTCAGCCGGTGGGTGGTGGCGATCGACCAGGCGCAGCCCGGCGCCGGCTGACCCGGATGGATCAGAACCGGGGCGCGCTCTCGAGCACTTCCAGCGCCGCGTCGATGTTCGGAACGATCGTCGGGCCGTAGCTGCGCACCAATTGCCCCAGCGCGCGGGCGACATGCGGACCCACGGCGCCGGCGGGCAGCACCTCCTCCGCCAGGACGATGCCATTCACCACGTGCGCCGCGCTGAGCCGGCCGTCGGCGGTGACTTCGTATCGCCAGTCGCCGATCTGGATCCGCTCGGGCTGGGAGCGAAAAAAGCCCCGGCGCGCCGGGACGAGAACCACCCCGGGAACGCCGCAGAACACCTTGACCACCAACGCGACTCCCCCGGGCCCGGCCAGGGCGGACCCGATGGCGTGGCTGACCCGATCGTGATCGTAGGCGGTCATCAATCGCTCATCGGCAGGACGAACGACGGCGTCAGGGTTTGCGCCTCGCCGCTGCGACGGACGGCCGTGCCCGCCACGTAGAACTCCACCGTGTGGTGTCCCCACGCGTAGTTCGAGATGGCGAAATGCACACCGACGACGCCGTTTCCGCCGTCCCGCTCGGCCTCGCCCTGCATGCGCGACATCGCCAGCTCCCGGGCCTGGTAGCTGCCCTGCGTCCATTGCGGCATCTCGGTGTTGCGTCCCGCCTGCTTGAGCATCGCCATGAACCCTTGCACGGCAACGTGAAACACGCAGTTGCCCATCACGAAGGCGACCGGGGCGTAGCCGGAGCGCAGCAGGGTCGTCAGGTCCTGGCCGGACAGGTGACTGGTGAACGCCTGCCCGTTGGGACGCCGGTACGCCCCGGGCTTCGCGGTGTACCGCACGGCGGTGCCGACGGCGATGAACTCGAGGTGCTCGCCCTCGCCCTGGTGACGCCATTCCAGGCGGACGCCGACCACTCCGTCGGCGCCGAGCGAATCGGCCTCGGCCTGCATCCGCGACATCGCGTTCCACCGTGCGCGGTAGGTCGCCTCGGTGAGCACCGGCAGCTCGGATTGCTGCCTGATGCCGGTGAACTGGTATCCCACGTGATAGACGGACACGCCCATGACGAGCTCGATCGGTTCGAACCCGGCCCCGTGCAGCAGCGCGAATTCGTTGATCGACAGGTCGGACGTGAAGACCTTGCCCGCGTGAGACAGGCGTTCGCTGGCAACTGGGTCGAGCGGGTTGGGTTGCATCGGCTGCCGGCCCTCCTGAGGTTGGGAAGGAAAGCGTAGCCCGCCGACGGCGCGCTCACCGGGCGCTCGGCCCGGCGGGAATTATCGCGGACAGCTCTCTTGCGGCCGGACGTCGGCGCATTCGAGTAGCTCCTTGAGCGCATCGGGGAACGCGTCGGCGATATCCCACAAGTCCGGCAGCAGGTCGGGGCAGGCGATGATGCCGATGCCGAGTTCACCGCCCAGCGACATCACGGTGATGTTGAGCCCGGCGCTGCCGATGATCGGGCCCATCGGGTACATGGCGTCGACGTGGCACCCGAGGAAATACAACTCGGTCTGGGGGCCGGGCACGTTCGACAGGATCATGTTGTACGCCGGGCTGTGCGATATCGGGATGCGCGGCAGGATCCGCATGGCCGCACCGAACATCGTGGGTCCGCCGAACTGCGTCCAGTCGTGCAGCAGCGTGGGACCGATCGCCGCCGTGTGGTCTTTCGCGGCGGCATTGCCCGCCGCGATCGTGCGGATGCGTTCGGCCGGATCGGCGATTTGGCTTTCCACCCGACAGAACATCCAGGTGGTCTGATTGCGGCCGGGCCGCTGCGACTTGTTGCGCACCGACACCGGCACGGTCGCCACCAGCGGCTGGTCGGGCAACTCCCCGCGTTCGAGCAGGAAACGCCGCAGCACCCCCGCGCACAGCGCCACCACGACATCGTTGACCGTCACCCCGAACCGATCCTTGACCCGCTTGACGTCGCGCATGTCCAACTGTGTGTAGGCGATGTTCCGGAGCCGGGTGACGGCGCCGTTGAAGGGGGTGGGCGGCGCGGAGAACGGCGCGGCCATGGTGCGCCCGTCGCGCGCGCGAAGCGCGGTCTGCGCCAAGGTCAGCATCGTCGCCGGGACCACGGTCGCAAGCCGCAACGGCCGCAAGGCGAACCCGAGCAGTCCGCTCGCGGCAATGCGCAAAGCGTTGCCGCCACCGGCGCCGCGCACGGGCTCCGGGGGCGGCGCATCGGGCGCCACGCTGCACAGCTGGGCGAGCAGGTTCGCGCCGGCCACCCCGTCGACCACGGCGTGATGGACCTTGAGCAGCACCGCCACCGCGTCCGGGCGGGCGGCGCCTTCGAGCACCCACATCTCCCAGAGCGGGCGATCGCGGTCCAGCGGCAGCCCCGCGATATAGCCGCAGATGTCGGCCAGTTCGCGGCGCCCCCCGGGCGCCGGCACCCCGACGCGGCGCAGGTGGCGCCGCAGCTGGAAGTCTTCGTCATCCACCCACACCGGGTGATCCAGGTTGAGTTGCGTGTCGGCCAGCTTCATCCGGAATTCCGGCATCGCGGACACGCGTTTGGCCACCGCGGAGCGCAAGCGGCCGTAGGTATAGCCGCCCGGCATGGTCGAGGTGTCCAACTCCAAAATGCAACACACGTTCAACGGCTGCGTCGGAGTCTCCAGATAGAGAAAGAATGCGTCAAGTCCGCTTAGTCGTTCCATAGCCGCCTGCTCGACTAGTGACCTCTAAATCCCCCGCCCTAACCCCACAGAGTTTAGGTAGCGAAAAAGTTGAAAGCCACTGCTTAACAAATCTTTTCGCGTTAATTGTTGATGACCGCGATGTTATTTCGCCGATCCCGCTCCGAAACGGGACGCAACGGTTCCCGCGGGTGCGATTGCGCCCCCCGCCAGAACCGTCGGATTTCCCCAAACGCCGCGACGGTTAAACCTGCGCACGATGAACCGACCGCGGCGCGGTCTCGTTATCTCGGATATCAGCGCCTTGGCGGCACGGTCTGCGTGGGGGCGGCCGCGCGCTGACGAGTGCGGACGCGCGGGAGGACCATGTTCAGACGCATCGACACCGACAATCCCGCGGGGCGCGGCCCACTGACCATCGAGCTCCGCGATGTGGTGCGCGAGTACCGGGTCGGCGGTCAAACGGTGCGCGCGCTCGACGAGATCAGCCTGCGGCTGGAGGGCGGGCACTTCCTGTCGGTCGTCGGGCCGTCCGGGGCGGGCAAGAGCACCCTGCTGCACCTGCTCGGCGCGCTGGACTCCCCCGATTCCGGGTCGATCACCTTCGAGGGCGAGGAGATCGGCCGGCTCAGCGATGAGCAGCAGTCCGTCTTCCGTCATCGCCAGGTGGGCTTCATCTTCCAGTTCTTCAACCTGTTGCCAACGCTGTCGGCGTGGGAGAACGTCGCGGTACCCAAGCTGCTCGACGGCGTCCGGCTGGGCAAGGCCAAACCGGACGCGACCCGGCTCCTGGACCGCGTCGGGCTCGGCAACCGGATAGACCACCGGCCCGCCGAGTTGTCCGGCGGCCAGATGCAGCGGGTCGCCGTGGCGCGCGCCCTGATGATGGACCCGCCGCTGATCCTCGCCGACGAACCGACCGGGAACCTCGACTCCGCAACGGGCGCGTCGATTTTGGGCCTGCTCGGCGAGGTGGCGCACGAGCCCGGCCGCGGGCGGCTGGTGGTGATGGTGACCCACAACGCGGAGGCCGCGGACGCGACCGATCGGGTGATCGCGTTGCAGGACGGGCGGATCGGTTCCGACGAGCGGTCGGCGGTCCCGGTGTGACACCGGGCGCCGCGATCGGTGCGGCGGCGAGCCGGCTGCGCCTGTTCAGCCTGCGGGAGCTCAAGGTGCACCGCCGCCGCACGATCGCGTCGATCGCGGTGATGGCGGCGTCGGCCATGTATCTGGTCGCGGTGTTCGGCATCTTCGGCTCGATCACCGGATCGGTCGACCGGCTCGCCGACGGGATCGCGGGCGTCGCCTCGCTGGAGGTGTCGGGGATCACCGACGCCGGGTTTCCCGACGCGATCGCCGCCGACGTGGCCGCGGTTCCCGGCGTCGCGACCGCGGCGCCGATGATCCGGACGACGGTGTCCACCTCGTCGGGGCCAGTCCTGCTGTTCGGCGCCGACGACCGCCTCGCCGCCCTGGGCGGCGCACTCAAGGACGCGCTGAAGAACGACCCGAAAAGCGGACCCGCCGGACCGCCCGCCGCGAACGCCGTCCGGGTCGGACCCGGCACCGGCCACCCCAAAGGCGCGACGTTCCAACTCGGTACCGCCTCGGTGACGGTCAGCGAGGTGCTCACGGGCGAGCAGGCCGCCGCCCTCAACGGCGGCCATTATGTACTGGCCCCACTTGCCTTGGCGCAGAACGTCACCGGGCGACAGGGCCAGCTCGACTCGATCCTGATCACCGCCAAGCCCGGCGCCGATCTCGCCCAGGTGCGCGCCGCCGTCGACCGCGCGGTGAGCGGCCGGGCCATCGTCGCCGACCCCGGCATGCGGGCCACCTGCGCCGGTGACGGCGTCAAGCTGATGAACTACATGGCCCTCATGGGCGCCATGGTCGCGCTGATGGTCGGCGCGTTCCTGATCTACACCACGATGACAATGGCGATCACCCAGCGCCGGCCGATCATCTCGTTGTTGCGCGCCATCGGCGGGCGCCGCGCCACCATCGTCCGCGACATGCTGGCGGAGGCGGCGATACTCGGCATCATCGGCGGGGCCATTGGCTCGGCCATCGGAATCGCGCTGGGCCGCATCGCGATTGGCCGGTTGCCCCCGGCGATGACCCAGGGCCTGGAAGCGCGCATCGAATACTGGCTGCCCGGCTACGCCATCCCCGCCGCGGTCGCGGTGACCGCGCTGACCAGCGTGGCGGCCTCGGCGATGGCCGCCCGGCAGGTGTACAAGGTCGCGCCCATCGAGGCGTTGGCGCCCGTGGGGGTCTCAACCGCCGACCGGGTGCCGCGGTGGCTGCGGATCACCAGTGGGGTGGCGGCCGTCGCGGTTTTCGGGCTGTCCATCGGGGTCGTGCTCACCCAGCGTGGCGCCCTGGCTTTTGTCGCGGTGTCGGCGGTGTTCTCCGCCGAAATCGCGCTCGGCTTCGCGCTCACCGTGCCCATCGTCAACGCCACTGCCGCCGCGGCCCGCGTCTTCGGGGCCGTCGGGGCGCTCGCGGCCGCGACCATCGAGCGGGCGCCGCGACGGGTGTGGGCGACGGTGATGACGGTGCTCATCGCCGTGGTCACCACCATCACGATCACCGGCACCAACGCCGACATGATCCGCTCCGCGCGGGACGTCTTCGCCCCGGTCGTCGACGTGCCCGTCTGGGTGAGCGCGAACTCGCCCGACAGCTATCCCACCGACGCTCTGCCGCAAGGCCTTTCGGGCAAAATTGCGGCGCTGCCGGGGGTGCGGCGCGTCACCGAGGGCGCGCTCGGGTTCGCCGAGGTCGGCGGCACTCGCGTCATGCTCGACGGCTTCTCCTCCGGTACCGCCGATCCGCTCTACCGGGCGCTCGACGCCCCGGTGCGCGACCAGCTGCTTGCCGGTCGTGGTGTGGTGCTCTCACAGAACCTGGGCAAGACCCTGCACGTGCGGGTCGGCGACCCATTGCGGATGCAAACGCCGCACGGCGCGCGGCAGGCGACGGTGCTGGCCCTCGTGCCGTACTTCTCGACCGTCATCGGGACGGTCGGGATGAGCCTCGATGACATGCGGTCCTGGTTCGACCGCCCGGTCACGACGACCCTCGAGATCGCCGCCGGGCCGGGCGTGGACCCCGATCGCCTGCTGGCCGACGTCCGCCGCGTGGTGCCATCGCCCGACTATGTGTACGGCGGTCGGGCCAAGCTGGCGGGCCTCGAGGCCCCGATGCGGCAGAGCATGTTCATCGCGAATGCGGTGTGGATCATCGTCGTGTGCGTCGCGGCGGTGGCGCTGCTCAACACGTTGACCCTGTCGGTGCTGGAACGGCGTCGGGAACTCGGCGTGCTGCGGGCCATGGGATCCAGCCGCCGGTTCACCTTGCGGATGGTGCTGGCCGAGGCGACGGGCATCGGGGTCGTCGGCGGCGTGCTCGGACTCGCGTTCGGCGGCGCGGACCAGTGGCTGTTCAGCCTCGTCAGCGGGGACATGATGAACTTCCAGGTCGCGTTCCGCCCCAGCTGGACGGCGTTCGCGTTCTGCCTCGGCGCGCTGGCGATCAGCTTGCTCGGGTCGCTGCCGCCGGCCCGGCGTGCGGCTCGGCTCAACATCATCGAAGCCGTCAGCGTCGACTAGATCGCGGGAAGGTTCAGAAGCCCAGCGGCAGCAGCGCGGTGAACAGCGGTGCCAACGGGTCGGTCACCGGAAGGGCGATCGAGCTGTTCAGGAACGGGGCTACCGGGCTCTGGAACGTCAGGATCGTCTGGCCGGGCGCCCCCAGGCCTAGCGTGGGCTCGGCGCCGGAGGTGACCGCGGCCGTGAAGAGCGGGCTGCTGAACGTCGTCCCGACGAAGTTGTTGTCGTCGGGGTCGGCGATGGAGGTGTTCGTTAGCAAGCCCGCGAACCCACTCGTTTGGCTCATGAAGTCCGGGTCGCCGGGCACCGGGTTGGTGACCGGGCTGAGGCCCAGCGCCGAGGCCAGCCGGGTCGCCAAACCATGCACCGACTGCTGCCACTGCGGCAGCTGCGCGGCGGCGGCGGAGGCCCCGGCGTGGTAGCCGGCCATCGCGGCCACGTCCTGGGCCCACATCCGCTCGTAGTCGGCCTCGGCGGCCGCGATCGCCGGCGCGTTCTGTCCGAACAGGTTCGACATGATCAACTGCACCAACCCGTTTCGGTTGGCCGCCACCTCCAGCGGATGCACCGTCGCGGCCCGCGCGGCCTCGTACGCGCCGGCCACCGCCCGGGCCTGGCCGGCCGCCCCGGTCGCCTGGCTCGCCGCCGCACTCAGCCACCCCGCGTACGGGGCCGCCGCGGCCGCCATCGCCGCCGACGCCGGGCCCTGCCACGCCTGGCCGGTCAGCCCCGAAGTGACCGAGGAAAACGACGACGCCGCGGACCCCAGCTCGGAGGCCAACGCGTCCCAAGCGGCGGCCGCTCCCAACATAGGAGTGGAACCCGCGCCGGCGAACATCCGCGCCGAATTGATTTCAGGCGCCAGCACCGAAAAATTCATGACCACAGTCCCTTCCCTGCGGGCCGCGACGATCGCGTCGGCGCGGTGGTCGCCGACAACGCGCAGCGTCTAGGACTACACGAAATACGCGCCCCGAAAGTTCAACGGAGAGCAATGATCAGAACCTGTGGATGAGCCTCGGCGGGGCGTCGTGAATGGGCGCACCTTCCCGAGGATGATCTGAAGTCCGTTTGTCTGATCAAGGACCGGCGTTGGCGCGCTAGTTGGGAAGGTACGCCCATGCTCACGGTAGTTCACGACGTCGATGAGTCCAACGACAACGCCGGTTCAGGCCGGTCGTTGCTCGATGAGATCGTCCGCGACGGCGCCCGGCAGATGCTTGCGGCGGCGCTGGAGGCCGAAGTCGCGGCCTATATCGCGCAGTTCACCGATCAGGTCGATGAGAACGGGCATCGTCTGGTGGTGCGCAACGGCTATCACGACGAGCGGAGCGTGCTCACTTCTGCTGGTGCCGTGCCGGTCAAGGCTCCGCGGGTCAACGACAAGCGCACCGATGTTGACACCGGTGAGCGGTGCCGGTTTTCGTCCGCGATTTTGCCGGCGTGGGCGCGTAAGTCGCCGCAGATGACCGAGGTGTTGCCGCTGCTGTATCTGCATGGGCTGTCCAGTGGGGATTTCGGCCCGGCGCTGGAGCACTTCCTGGGCGCCGGTGCGGGGCTGTCGGCGACCTCGATTACTCGGCTAACCGCGCAGTGGCAAGACGAGGCGCGCGCCTTTGGCCAGCGTGATCTGTGCAGCACCGATTACGTCTATCTGTGGGTGGACGGCATCCACCTCAAAGTCCGGCTCGATCAGCAGAAACTTTGCCTGCTGGTGATGATCGGGGTCCGTGCTGATGGTCGCAAGGAACTCGTCGCTTTGGCCGACGGCTTCCGGGAATCGACCGAGTCCTGGGCTGATCTGCTGCGCGATTGTCGCCGCCGCGGCATGACCGCACCGGTGCTCGCGGTCGGCGATGGTGCCCTGGGTTTCTGGAAGGCCGTACGGGAGGTGCTCCCGGATACCCGCGAGCAGCGCTGCTGGTTCCACAGACAAGCCAATGTGCTTGCCGCGCTACCGAAGTCAGCACACGGTGGCGCGACCGCGGCGAGGCGCGAGATCTACAACGCCGAGGATATCGACCACGCCCAGGTCGCGGTCAAGGCCTTCGAGGCCGACTACGGCGCCAAGTATCCCAAGGCGGTGGCCAAGATCACCGACGACCTCGACGTCCTGCTGGAGTTCTACAAATACCCCGCCGAGCACTGGATCCACCTGCGCACTACCAACCCCATCGAATCAACCCTTTGCCACCGTGCGGCTGCGCCAACGCGTCACCAAGGGCCCCGGATCACGCGCAGCCGGAATTGCCATGGCCTACAAGCTCATCGACGCCGCACAAGCCCGCTGGCGCAAAGTCAACGGCCCCGAACTGGTCGCCCTCGTCCGAGCCGGCGCCGTCTTCCACAAAGGCAAGCTGCTGGAACGGCCGACCGACATCACCCCGGCCGCCGAACCGAACCAATCAACCGAGGAGGTCGCCTGAAATACTCAATCCGCAGGGCATTGACTGTCCCTCCGGGTCGTCGGCCTAGTGGCTCAGATCAGGTTAGTAGCGTCGAGAACCCACGACATATCGCCAGTGCCGAAACTTTCGAAGTAGTTGGCAGGTGCGAAGCTCATGAGCGTGGCCATATTCCAATAGTCTTTCCAGAGAGTGATTTTCCCGTCGACGACCTTGTGTACGGTGACGACCTTCAGCAGGCCTTGCTCACCCGACGGGAACATCCAAGTTTCCGAATGCTCATACATGACGTCGGAACCGTTTGACACCAGCACGCCGTCGTGACCCTCGTAACCAGCGAGCTGGTCCACCAATAGCCTGAGCCGCTTCACGATGTCATCGGGACCGCGCGCCGCCAACGCGGGAATCGGCATATCGACGTAGAGACAATCCGCGGAGAGAAAAGTCTTGATTGCATCCCAATCGCGCCGGGAAAGCGCCCGCCACATGCCGAGTACAACCTCGCGTTCCGCGATCGTGGAAGCTTCAGTCATGGCGGTCATGCAACTCGGTTGCTGGTCACGTGTCAAGCCCGCTCAAGTCCGGAATCCCCATCACCAACAAGCCGATCGACGCCGCACAAGCCCGCTGAGACACAGGGTCGATGTTCCCGAGCTCGTCGCGTCGGTGCGCGCCAGCGCTCATTGGCACAAAGGCAAACCTTCGAACGCCCACACCTGACCCAAATCCACAAGTCTTGACAATTCCTCTTCAACGGATTACCCGGGAGGCGTGATCGCCAGGGCCAGTTGCTCGGGCGCGTAGACCAGCAGGGCGGTGATGAGCCCGCTGGTCGGCGTGCCGAGGACGTCGACGTTCAGCGGGATTTGGCTGTTGACGAGAGCGGCGGCGATGTTGCTCGCCGAGATCGCCAAACCGGTGCCTGTCGCGGTTCCGGTGATTGTCGCGGTGATCGGGGTTTGCGGCACGAGAAGGCCATCCAGCGGAATGTTGATGTTGGCGGTGCCGTTCGTGAACGACAGCGTGCCCAACAGGACGCTGTTGCCGAGGTTCGTGCTGAACGCCGGCAGGTCAAGTGACAGCGGCAAGCTCGTCTCCCCGTTGAGGAAGCCGTTGGTGACGACGGCCGGAGCGTCGATGAGGGTGGCGATCGCGCCGGTCAGGTTGCCCGTTTGCAGGTCGCCGGCGAATTGCGCTGCGCTTGCCGACAGGGCGTCGAAGGCGTTGACCGGCGCGCCGAACGCGTCGATGAGAAGCGCCGCCGGCAGCCCGATGTCAGTCGTCAGAGTGGCGCTGAGACCGGACGTCCCGAGCCCGAGTAGAGCGTTGGCGTTGATGGACGTGTTCGTGAGCGTATCGATCACGTTGGTGAAGTTCTGCGAGACCTGCGCCGGAATGGAACCCGGTGGCAGCAGGTTGGTGAAGTTCTGCGCCATCATCCCGGGAATGGTGAGGGTGGGTAACAGGTCTCCCAACGTCCCCGTCGGGACGACGCTGATGGCGAGCCCGGGCGGGACGAGGGGATCGCCGGTGGTCGTGACGTCCACACCGCTGACGAACAGACCCAGGAAGCCCTGCGCGATGTCGCTTACCGCGCCGCCGACGTTGCCCGCCATGAGGGCCTGGACGGCGGACTGGAAGGCCGCCGGCAACTGCTCCAGGCCGACGACGAAGTCATGGGCCGCGTTCTGCAGGGAGGTCGCGAGGATCTGGGCGTAGGTGATCTGCTGGGCGATGAACTGCTGGATGACCGGCACCGGATTGAAGGCGAGCAGCGCCTGCACAGCCGCCCGGATGTTCGCCGGCAGATTGGCCAGCACGGCGGGAAGATTCTGGAGCACGTATTGAGCTCCTGCGGCGATCTCCCGCGCGTAGCCGATTTGGTTGAGCAGGAACTGGCGCAGGAACGGCGCCGGATTGGCCGCGATGGCAGCCTCGAGCGTTCGCAGGTTGGCGGCCGTGTTGGCGAACAGCGTTTCGTAGGGGCCGGCGATCGAGGCGAGCCCGGTGCCCGCAGCCGGCGCCAGCAGCCCGGGTGCCAGCGCGGCGCCGCCGTTCTGCAGCGCGGTCGCGACGCCGGTGAGGGTCGGGGCCGCCTGCAACGACGGGATGCCGGCCGCCTCGGTGCTCGCGTACGCCCCCGCGGCGGCGTTCAGGGCCTGCACAAACTGCTGGTGAAACGCCGCGGCCTGGGCGCTCAACGCCTGAAACATCTTGCCGTGCAGGCCAAACAACGACGCGATCGCCGCCGAGACCTCGTCCTGGGCCGCGGGCAGCAACGCCGTCGTGGAGCCCGCCGCCGCCGAGCTCGCGGCGCCGATATTCGACCCGATGTTTTCCAGGTCCGTGGCCGCCGCCGTCACCAAATCCGGTGCTGCGATTACAAATGTCATGTTGTCACCCCGATCGCCCGATTCCGCGAACCGATCACCTGACCTGCATCAGGTGAGGCGCTCGATGGGCCACCACCGGTGGGGGCAAGTCCCGGACGCCGCGCGGCGCTCACCGGGCTATTCGACCAGCGTACAACTCAACACAGGGGCGGCCTAGCCCCGATGCGAAGAGTGCGCATCCGCAAAATTCAAGCGTTGCTTTCGATTGCGGTGGCGAAGCCTTGCAGATGCGGCTTGCACGGGAAGGGGACCGGGGTCCGCACGCGGCGCAGCCCCGTCGTGTCGAAGCCCGCCGCGGCGATGGCGTCCACCGTCCGGCGGTTCGGATGACAGCCGGCGGCCAACCACGACCACGGCCCCGCGACGAGGTCCTGGAGCCGGCCCGTCACACCCTCGCCGCGGACGTGCTCGAGGACCACCAGCCTGCCTCCGGGCACGAGGACGCGCCGGATCTCCCGCAGCGTGGCGGCAACGTCGTCGACCGAGCACAGCACCAGACCGATGTGGACCGAGTCGAAACTGTTGTCGGGGAAGGGAATTCGCTCACCGGTGCCGTCGACGACCTCGACGTCGATGCCGTGGCGGATGGCAAGGCGCGACGCCATCCGCCGGAACGCGGCCACCGGCTCCACGGCGGTGACCGCCGTCACGGCGGGCGGCACGAACTTCAGGTCCGTTCCCGGGCCCAGGCCGACCATGAGCAGCCGGCCGGTCGCGTGTGCGATCGCCGCGCGACGATATCGGTTGTAGAAAAGCCGGTCGAAAATCGGCTGTCCAAACCGATAGATATAAGGGAACAAAGGGTTTTCGCGCGTTATCGACCACCTAAATCCAGTCGAAACGGTGGATATTCGTCAGACATCAACGATACATACGCTGCCACCCGGTAGCGCCACCGAACGATCCCCATCAGGAGGTCGAACATGCCGGGGTTGATGGACCCCGTGCACAACAACCAGGCCGCCGAGATGACGCACAGCACCTGCAACAGCGGCTCCATCGCCCAACACAGCATTATCTGCGGGAGTCCCAGTAGCCACCACTTCACCAGTACGGCCGGCCTGGAAAGCCGCTCGGGATAGTCGACCGCCAGGTCGCCGGGGTAGTCGGGCCGCGGCGCCAGCGTGAAAGGCGGGTACTTGTCGGTGCTGTTCATCGGGAATCGGTAATTCATCACCCGCCAGGACCAGCGCAGCACCCCCACGTTGAAGTCGAAGATCGGGCGCGGGTAGCGCCCCGTGCACAGGATCGCGAGGCCGGCGGCGATCGTCAGCAGCGGATACACCAAATACAGAAATATCAATATCGGGTAGTGCGGAACGGCCAGCACGCACCACTTGACGAGCCATCGCTTGCGCGACGGCGCGTCGAGGTCCCCGCGCACCCGCACGGGCCCGTCGGCGTGGCGAACCGCGGTGAGGACGGGGGCTTCGGCCGCGTTCACCGGCGCGCCATCGCGATCGGGGTGGTGGCGGCGAGGCCGCGCTCGATCTCCGCCGACATCCGGCGGTGACTCGTCGCGCCCAGGAACGCGGTCAGCATCCGGGTGTGCAGCCGGTCCGGGATGAACGCCGCGGGCCGCAGCACGGACTCGGCGTGGGCCACCTGCAGCCCGGCCACCCGCGACACGGCCGCGACGCGGCGTCGCCGGGTCCTCTCGTATCGGCGCAGCGCGCGGGAAACCTCCTCTGCGTCGTTGCGGACCTGCGACAGGGCCCTGCACAGCACCATGGTGTCGAGCAGCGCCTGGTTGGTTCCCTGGGCCAGGGTAGGCGGCATGGTGTGGGCGGCGTCGCCGAGCAGCGTCAGCGGACCCGGGGGCAGCGCGCCGCCGACGGGGTGCCGGAAATGCGGATACGGCGAGCCCGCCAGGTCGTCGGCGGTCAGCCTGCCCAGGACGAGGTCGACGGTCTCGGACCACCCAGTGAACGTGGACCGGAGGACGTCGAGCGGGCGCGGCGGCCTGACGAAGTCCCGGGACCACGGCAGGTCGAACCACCACTGCACTTCGCCACCGCCGGCCGGCCACACGCCGACGTTTCCCCCTGCGCCGATGGCGATCATCGCCACGCGGGAGTCGGCGAGCTCGGGAATGGCGACGAGTCCCTGCCAGCTGCACCAGCCGGTTGGCTGGGCGGCGGGCGCGCCGACCACGCCCCGCAGGATCGAGTGCAGACCATCGGCGCCGATCGCCAGGTCGCCCCGGGCCACGCTGCCGTCTTCGAATTCGACCTCCGCGCCGTCGGACGTCGCGACGGCGCCCACCGCGCGCGCGTTGCACCGGATCCGATCGATCGGAAAGCCGTCCAACAATCGTTCCAGCAGGACGCGACGGGGAACCATCCGAACGGGAGCGCCCAGCCGGTCCACCATCGCGGTCACGTCCAGGGTCGCCAGCCGGCGCCCGCGGGATGTCACGACCTGCACCCGGGAAAGCACCTGGCCGGCGCCGTCCATGTCGACGCCCAGCTGTCGCAGCACCGCCGAGCCGTTGGACCAGATGGTCACCGCGCCGCCGCCGGCGCGGGTGTCGTCGCGCCGGTCGAAGACCGTGACGTCGTGACCGTCCCGCAGCAGTCCCCGCGCCACCGCAATGCCGCTCACGCCGGCGCCGACAACCAGGATGCGAATGGCCCCGCCGCTCGTCACTCCAGTGGATACGTAGCGGTCGGTCGATGGGTTCAAAGGTCAGGTGGGCGCCGGCGTGCCGATCATCGTGTGCAGGTCCTCGACCGACCAGGGTTCGGCGTCGTGGTGGTCGCGGTACGCCAGGACGCGCGGCGTCGGCCGGTCGAAGCTCCCGACGAATCCGCCCGCGGCGACGAGGATTTGACCCGTCACGTCGCGGGATAAGTCGCCGGCGAGATAGGCGTAGAGCGGGGCCACGAACGCGGCCGGCGCGCTGTCCAGCGAGGCCCGCATCGTCATCTCGTCGAGCAGGCCGCGGCGATACAGGTCCTCGATGTGTTGCTCGTACTCGGCGCCGGTGGAGAGCCGCGTCCGCGCGCCGGGACACACCACGTTGGCCCGCACACCGTAGGGCTTCAGTTCCGCCGCGATGGCCATCGTCAGCGCGTTGACGGCGCCTTTGCCCGCGGGGTAGCCGGTCCCGCCGTAGTCGCCGAGAAAGGCGACCGAACCGGTGTTGACGATCGCCCCGTGTCCTTGGGCGGCCATGACACGGGCCGCGACCCGGCTGGTGTGAAACGCCGTACCGAGGTGCGCGCCGATCAGGTGGTCGAATTCCGCCGGCGAGATGTTCAGGATCGACGAACCCGGGGGCTCGGCGATCCCGGCGCAATTGATCAGGGCATCCAACCGCCCGAAGGATTTCAGGCATTCGGCGATGAGCCCGCCGGCCACGCGTTCGTCGTCCGCGGCTCCGACCACCGGGGTGACGCGGCCCCCGGATTCGGCGATCGCCGCGACCGTCTCACCCACGGCATCGGCGTCGCGGCCGTTGACGACGACGCCGGCCCCGAGCTCGCATAGCAGTTCGGCCACCGCACGACCGATGCCGCGGCTGCCTCCGGACACCACCACACCGCGGCCGTCCAGCAGGTTCATGGGGCGAACGGTACTGCCGCGACGAGGGAAAGAGAAACCCGTATCGGACCAGCGGCGGACGCTCCCGGAGACCTTCGTTCAGCGAAGCCAACCGTCGGACCGTTATGCGAGCGACATCGCGGGTTCGCGCGGCGGGGCGTATAGTCGGGAGTGAAGTCCGTTCTGGACATGTCGCCGTTTAGCTCAAAGCGGTCAATCAGCCCCCACGGCTGTTGGGCTTGACGTGGCTCCGGCGATATCAGCACCGTCACCCTTCCCCCGTTGTCGCTACGTGCGCTGATCATCGACTCGTCCTGCGGATACAAGTGTGGTGGAGGCGACTGTGCGCAGAGTTGCGATGCCTCGCCGCGCGTGACCCATAGGGAGTGGGCCAACATGCAAACCTATTCGTGCGCTTATCTTTTCACTGCGAGTTGCGTCGGTGCGACGCGATTCGACCGATGACCGACGTCGCGACTCCTACCCGCCCCACCCGGTCAGCCAGCACACAAACGGACGATTCCTACGACGACGTCGTCGAGATGTTCATTGCGCTGCGCCGGATGCCGGGCGAGTCCCACGAGTACTGCCGGCAGCGCGAACGCATCGTTGCGAGATGCCTGCCCCTGGCCGACCATGTGGCCAGCCACTTCGCCCGCCGCGGCGAGGGTCTCGACGACCTGGTCCAGGTCGCCCGCCTGGGGTTGATGAACGCCGTCAACCGATTTGATCCCGACAAGGGACCCAGCTTCATCGGGTTCGCGGTTCCCACCATGATGGGCGAGGTTCGGCGTTACTTCCGCGATTACAGCTGGGGCATGCGCGTGCCGCGCCGGCTGCGCGAGCTGCACGTCCAAATCAGCCGGACGACAAGCGATTTGGCGCAAAAGCTGGGCCGCGCGCCCACCGCCGGCGAGCTGGCTCAGGTGCTGGAAGTGCCCCGGGAGGAAATCGTCGAATGCCTCGTCGCGGGCGACGCCTATCGGCTCGACTCGCTGGACGCGCCGCTGGGCGCCGACGACTCGGGCAAACCCCGGTTGGTGGCCGACGCGGTGGGCGGCATCGATCCGCAAATCGAGCACATCACCAACCGCGAGGCGGTGCGAGCACTGGTGGGCGCGCTCCCCGAGCGGGAACGTCAGGTGCTGCACATGCGGTTCTTCGAATCGATGACCCAAAGCCAGATCGCCGAGCGAATCGGCGTGTCGCAGATGCAAGTCTCTCGCATCCTGGCCAACACCCTGCGTTGCCTGCGCGACCAGCTGGAGTGACTCGCCGCCGCCGCAACGTCCGCTGACACCGGGCGATGTACTGTGCGATTCGGAAACGAGTCGACTGTGTCGCCGGAGTCAGCCTGGAAGGAGCGCGATGCGATGAGGGTTTCTCGGACGGTGCTCGCGGGGATCGCGGCGGCGACGGCGCTGACGGTATCGGTGGCCGGCTGCGGCAGTAAGCAGGCGTCCACGTCGCAGTCGGGCACATCCGGTCCCGCCTCGAATACCAGCAGCTCGGCGCCGAAATCGTCGGCGCCGGCGCCCGCGCCGGCGAGCGACTACACCGCGCTGTTGATCCAGGCGAGCGACATCGACGCGCCGATCCAGTTCACGGGCAGCCCGCCGACGAACAATCCCAACGGCCAGCCGGGCGTCGCGACAATCTTCAGCACCCAGGACAACAGCCACGTCATCAAGGACACGATCCAGGTCTTCCCGGACCCCGCGGCCGCCACGAACGCGCTGAACGCGGCCAAGGGTAATCAGGGCAACAGCGTCAAGAATCCGAAGACCGAGCCATTCAACGTCGGAACCGGCGGAACGACGCTGACCGGGAACTCGCCGGACAACTCCAAGGGCGTTCTCGTCTTGCTGTTCACTGAGGGCAGGGCGTTGGTCACGCTGGAGTTCGACGGACCGGTCGAGTCGCTACCGCCCCAGGACTTCGTCACCGACGTGGCGCAGAAGCAGCAGGCGGCCGTCAAGAAGGGGCTGGGCGGCTGAGCCGCGCGCCCGTCGCGAAGAGCCGAGGGGGTTTATGAACGTCGTCAACGGTCTGCCGGCGCACGCGCTGTGGCTGCATCTGGTGGTGGTGTTCGTGCCGCTCACGGCATTGCTGGAAATCGTCTGTGGCTGGTGGCCGGCCGCCCGGCGGGGCCCGCTGCTGTGGCTCACGGTGTTGATGGCCGTCGCCACAATGGTGATAACGCCCATCACCATCAACGCCGGCGAATGGCTCTATGACCTGAGGAAAAAGCCCAGCCCGATCCTGCAGGAACATGCCGAGCGCGGCAGCACGATGGTGTACTTCGCCGCCGCCCTGCTGGTGGTCGCGGTCGGGTTGGTCGCGCTGCGTTTCATCGAACGCCGATCCGACAAGCGCCGGGTGATCACCCACGTCGTCGTCGCGATAATCGTTCTCGCCGTGAGCGTCTCGTCGATGGTGCAGGTCTACCGCACCGGTGACGCGGGCGCCCAGTCGGTATGGGGAGGCGAGATCGCGCGCCTCAAGAAGTCCAACGGGACCTAGCGACTCGCGTCATCGCACACTCAATGCGACGCGTGCCCACGAGTTGTTGCCGTAGCCCCGCGGGTTCCACAGCGACGCCGCGGATTCCGGCTGCGCGGCACCGGTCTCGTCCCAGGCGCGGGCGGTGATGCGCAACGGTCCCGGCGCGACGTCGACGACCAGCGACCACGGCCGCCACGACCATTTACTGAGCGCCGGATGCAGGTCGGCCTGCCGCCAGGTGAGCCCGTCGTCGAGCGACACGTCGACGCGCTCGACGCTGCGACCGTCGCCGGCGATGCCGTAGCCGCGGATGGTCAAGGGACCGCGTGGCACCCGGTCGCCGTCGGCGGGGTCGAGGATGTCGCAGTTGAGCGCCAGGGGCGACAGCGAGATGCCCTCCCCCGCGGCCGCGGCGTCGGGGTCGGCGTCCGACGGCAGGATGCGGTAGTCGCGCGCCTGGAAGTAGTTCTGCGACGGGCCCGGTTGCACGGTGACGGCGGAGACCCACTTGACGCTGCGTGCGCCGATGTAGCCGGGCACCACCACCCGCACCGGACCACCGTGGACGCGCGGGAGGGGCTCGGAGTTCATCTGCCACGCGAGCAGGACTTCCTGTGACATTGCCTTGCTCAGCGGGATGGAGCTGCCGTAGGGCTGCGCGGGCGTCGCCTCCTCGGCGATGTCCGATGCTTCGAAGGCCACGTGCAGACCGTCGTCGTGGTGCGCTCCCGCGGCCGCCAGGACGTCGGCCAGCCGGACACCGCGCCACCTCGCGGTCGAGATCGCCCCGTGCGCCCATGGCTCTTTGCCGGGTATCGGCCGGATCCGCAGCAGCTCGGCGCGCCGATTGCCCGCGCATGCCAGCGTCGCCACCACCTCGTGTTGCTCGAAATCGGTGGTCAGCTGCTCGTACGTCACGGTGAGCGGTTTGTTGACCCGCCCGTTCACCGCGAGCCTCCAATCCTGCGGCGCCGTGTCGGGGAACCGCCCGTGATTGCGCGCGTAGAACGCGTCGATCGGGGTGATGCCGCCGTCGGCCAGCACCGCGGGCGGCGGTTCGGCGTTGTAGGGAAAGTGCGCACGCACGATCATGTCGTCGCGTTTACCCCACAATGCCGTGGTCGGCGTCATGGCGCTTATTGTCACGCTTCCTCCTCTGCCGGCGATATCAGGAATCGTCCCTCCCGCGAGGGGCCGCGGCTAGCGGGGTGAGTTTTGTGGGGTCACAAGCTTTACTTGTGGGTACCCCCAAGGCCGCCTTGTACCCGGAGGACCGTCATGCCGCTCAGCAGTCACATACCCAACCTGTCGGCGTTCGAGATCTTCCTGGCCATCGCCCGGACCGGCAGCCTCGCGGCCGCGGGCCGGGAATTCGGCCTGACGCAGCAGGCGGTTTCGGCGCGACTGGCCTCGATCGAGGCCCAGACCGGGATCGCCCTCGTCGTTCGGACACCACGCGGTTCGCAACTCACACCGGCGGGAGTCGTCGTCGCGGAGTGGGCGGATCGGTTGCTCGACGTGGCGCAGTATGTGGACGCCGGATTAGCCTCACTGCGAGCCGAAAGACGCAAGCGAGTCAAGGTGGTGGCCAGCCTCACGATCGCCGAACAACTCATGCCGCGCTGGCTGGTGTCCCTCCAGGTCGCGGCGAGTCGGTTGGGCGCCACCGCGCCCGAGGTCATCATGACCGCCACCAACAGCGACCAGGCGATCACCGCCGTGCGCCACGGAAAGGCCGATCTCGGCTTCATCGAGACACCCCACTTGCCAAAAGAGTTGCGCAGCAAGGTGGTCGCGCATGACGAACTCGTACTGATCGTGCCACCCGACCACAAATGGGCAGTCCGGCAGCGACCGATCACCGCGGCGGAACTGAGTCGGACGCCGCTGGTGACCCGCGAACCGGGATCCGGGACGCGCGACGCGCTGACCGCGGCGCTGCGCCGGGCGTTGGGCGAGTCCTCCCAGCAAGCGCATCCGGTCCTCGAACTGTCCTCCGCCGCCGCGGTGCGCGCCGCGGTGGCGGCGGGAGCGGGGCCCGCGGTGATGAGCGGGCTGGCGGTCGCCGACGACCTGGCGATCGGACGGTTGCGGACGGTGCCGATCACCCAATTGGACTTGAGACGCCAACTGCGGGCCATCTGGGTGGGTGGGCGCGCACCGGCCGCCGGGGTGGCCCGGGACCTGCTCACGCATATCACCGGCCCCGCGGCCCGCTAGCTCCCTTGCCCACGGCCCCGTTCGTCCCCTATGTTCCGTTCGTGGTGACGGACGTCATCGGCCATTGCGACGCGCGTTTCGACGCGGTCCGAGCGGCGCTGGCCGACAACATCGCCTCCGGCGAAGAGGTTGGCGCGTGCATCACCATCGACATCGGCGGCGAAAGCGTCGTCGACATCTGGGGCGGCCACGCGGACGCCGCACGCACCAGGCCCTGGGCCGAGGACACCATCGTCAACGTGTGGTCCTCCACGAAGACGGTCACCAGCCTGGCCGCGCTGATGGTCATCGACCGCGGCCTGATCGAGCCCACCGCGCCGGTGGCCGAGTATTGGCCCGAGTTCGCCGCAAACGGCAAGCAGGACATCGAGATTCGCCACATCCTGTCGCATACCTCCGGCGTTTCCGGCTGGGAGTTACCCTTCGCGACCGAGGACATGTACGACTGGGACGGGGCGACGGCGGCGCTGGCGGCCCAGGCGCCGTGGTGGGAACCGGGAACCGCCTCGGGCTATCACGCCCACAATCAGGGCCACCTCATCGGCGAGGTGATACGGCGCGTCACCGGGCATACGCTCAAGGAGTTCGTGCGCGACGAGATCGCCCGCCCGCTCGGCGCGGATTTCCAAATCGGTGCTGTGCCCGCCGATTACGACCGCATCGCCGAAATCATCCCGCCGCCGCCCCTCGAGTTGCCCCTCGACCAGCTGCCCGAGGACAGCCCGATGCGCAAAACCTTCATTGGTCCGGCGCCCAACGCCGACGCCGCCAACACGCCGGCCTGGCGCGACGCCGACATGGGCGCCCTGAACGGCCACGGCAACGCCCGCTCCCTGGCGGCGATCCTGTCGGTGATTTCGTTGGGCGGCAAGGCCCGCGGAGTTCGACTGCTCAGGCCCGAGACCGTCGAGAAAATCTTCGAGGAGCAGGCCAGCGGCCTCGACCTGGTGCTGCCCGCGCCGCTGCGCTGGGGCCTGGGATACGCGCTTCCGCAGCCCGAGGCGCTCCCCTATGTCCCCGACGAGAGGATCTGCTTCTGGGGTGGCTGGGGCGGCTCGATGGTGCTGGCGTGGCCCGACCGCCAAACCACCGTGTCCTACGTGATGAACAAGATGGGGCCGGGCGTTCTCGGTTCGGACCGGATGGCGACCTACGGGGAACTGATCTTCGCCGCGCTCGGGTCCGCGGCGTGAGGGCATCCCCTGCCGCCCGGGGCCTTCCGGCGGCGATCGCGGCGGTGATTTTGCCGCTGCCGGTGGCGGCGCCGGCGGCCCTCGCCCAGCCGACCGACTACACCGGGTTGTTGATCCGCGCGAGCGATCTGGTTGCGCCCCAAGCGTTCACCGCCGCGCCCGCGATCAACAACCCGAACGGTCAGCCGGGCGCCACGACGACATTCAGCGACCGCGACCGCACCCGCGTCATCGTCGACAGCATCCAGATCCTGCCGGACCCCGCCGCCGCGACCCGCGCGCTCGAATCGGCGAAGGCGACAACCGACGGTTACGTCCACGGCGTGCCCGATCCGATCGCCGTCGGGGCCGGCGGGACCACGATCTCGGGCCCCTCGCCGGACGGCTCCAGGGGCGTCACCGTGCTGCTGTTCACCGAGGGCAGGGCGTTCGCGGAGCTGGAATTCGACGGCCCGCCCGACGACCTCGTGGCGCCGGATTTCGTGGCCGACGTCGGCACCAAGCAGGACGCGGCGATCAAGAGGGGCCTCGCCGGCTGAGCGGCTACGACTCTTACGACTCCGGCGTCAAAAGGAACAGCCGAAACGGGCGCCCGCCGGCGCGGTCTTGGGCGATCTGATAGTTGGGCCAGTGCGTGAGCGCGGTGGCCCATGCCCTGGCGCGTTCTTCCCCGGTGAGCAACCGCACCTTCGCGGTGAACCGGTGGCCCCGCCTGCGAACGGTGACCCGTTCTGTCGCTTTGAGATTCGCCGACCACGACGGGTGGCGGGGCAGACCCCAGTTGGATCCGACGACCAGCAACCCGTCCTCGGTGGGCACACATTGCACGGTGGCGGTGCGGGCCAGGCCCGTTTTCCGCCCCGACGTGGTGACCTGCACGTTGGGCAGCCCGGTCAGGTCCAGGACACCGAGGCGACCCTTGGTCGCGAAGCGGAGCAGCGCTTCGGTCCCTTGGGCCATCGGTCGCCCCCGAAGCACCAACCAGCGGTAGGCGGTCGGGTTGCGCGCCGCCCGCTGCAGCGGATTCACAGCCGTACTCTATTCGGCCCCGGCGCTTTCGGCGCGGCGGCTGCCGAGCGTGCGAGATGACGCCCGCCATTGGTGGCGCCATTAAATAAATGGCTTGATTTAAAGATTGCCGCAGTGTTCACTGAGGCGATGACCGCTGAGCGGATGGCTCGCTCCGACAGGGCGACCGGCACCCGGGAGGCGATCCTGTCGGCCGCCGAGGTGCTGTTCGCCGAGCGCGGCATGTACGCGGTGTCCAACCGGCAGATCAGCGAGGCCGCCGGGCAGGGCAACAACGCCGCGGCCTGCTACCACTTCGGCACCAGGACCGACCTGCTCCGGGCCATCGAAAGCAAGCATCGCGAGCCGATCGAGGAGCTGCGCGCGCAAATGCTTGCCGACGTGGGCGATTCGACCGAACTACGGGACTGGGTGGGCACCTTGGTGCGGCCGCTGACCGATCACCTGGCCGCCCTCGGCACCCCCAGCTGGTACGCGCGGTTCGCCGCCCAGGCGATGGCCGACCCGACCTATCGCCACGTCGTCACCAAGGACGCGCTGACGTCGCCGCGGTTGGTGCAGACGATCGACGGGATCACCCGCTGCCTGCCCGAGCTGCCCAAGCGCGTGCGGTTCGAGCGCATCGTGATGGTCCGCAACCTGTTGATGCATACCTGCGCCGAGCACGAGGGCGCCCTGGCCGAGCACGGGCCGCGGGCGCGGTCGAGCTGGCCCGTGGCCGGCGAGGGGCTGATCGACGCGATCGTCGGCCTGTGGCGGGCTCCGGTCCATGTGGGCGCGGCACATGAGACCCGAGGAGGACGATGACCGAGACCTCGACCGCCACCGAGATCCCCGACTTCCCGATGACGCGGGCGCCCGGTTGCCCCTTCGCTCCGCCGCCGGAGGCGTTGGCGCTCAACGCCGACAGGCAGCTGAGCCGGGTGCGGATCTGGGACGGGAGCACGCCCTGGCTGATCCACGGCTACGACGCGATACGGGCGCTGTTCACCGACTCGCGCACCAGCGTCGACGACCGGCTGCCGGGTTATCCGCACTGGAACGAAGGGATGCTGGCGACGGTCCACAAAAGGCCGCGCTCGGTGTTCACGTCCGACGCCGAAGAGCACACCCGATTCCGGCGGATGCTGTCCAAGCCGTTCACCTTCAAGCGCGTCGAAGGGCTGCGGCCGGCGGTGCAGAAGATCGCCGACGATCGCATCGATGCCCTGCTGGCCGGCCCCAACCCCGGCGACGTCGTGAGCGCCGTCGCGCTGCCGGTCCCCTCGCTCGTCATCAGCCAATTGCTGGGTGTGCCCTACGAGGACGCCGATTTCTTCCAGGAGCAAGCGCAACGCGGCACCGGGCGCTACGCGACCGAGGAGGACACGGCTCAGGGCGCCGCCTCGTTGGCCAAATACATCGCCAAGCTGATCCGCGCCAAGATGGAAGATCCCTCGGAGGATCTGGTGTCCGATCTGGCGGAGCGGGTCAACGCCGAAGAGCTCAGCGTGCGCGAGGCCACCCAACTGGCGCTCGGCGTGCTGATCGCCGGGCACGAAACCACCGCGAACATGCTGAGCCTGAGCGTGGCGGCGCTGCTCGAGCACCCCGATCAGCGGGCGGTGCTGCGCGAGGCCGACGACCCGAAGACGATCGCGACCGCGGTCGAGGAATTGATGCGCTACCTCAGCATCATCCAGACCGGTCAGCGACGCATCGCCGTCGAGGACATCGAGGTGGGCGGGGAGACCATCCGGGCCGGCGAGGGCATCATCCTCGACGTCGCGCCGGCGAACTGGGATCCCCGCCAATTCCCGCACCCGGAGCGCCTGGACCTGGGCCGCGAGGACGGCGCGCATGTCGGCTTCGGCTACGGCCGCCACCAATGCGTGGGTCAGCAACTGGCCCGGATGGAACTGCAGATCGTGCTGCCAACCCTGCTGCGCCGCATCCCGACGCTGCGGTTGGCGGTCCCGCTCGAGGAGCTGCCGTTCAAGCACGACTCGTTGGCGTACGGCGTCTACGAGCTCCCCGTGACATGGTGAAGCCCGCCCTGACCCTGGACGTGCCGGACCTGTCCGGCAGGTTCGCGGTCGTGACCGGAGCCAATAGCGGCCTGGGGCTGGGTGTCGCGAAACGGTTGGCGGCCGGGGGCGCCGACGTCGTGCTGGCGATCCGCTGCCGGACCAAGGGCGAAGCCGCGATCGCCGAGATCCGACGGGACGCGCCGGCGGCCAAGCTGGCCATCAGGCATCTGGACCTGTCGTCGCTGAAGAGCGTGGCGGCGTTCGCTGAGGAGCTGGCCGCGGAGGGCCGCCCGGTCGACATCCTGATCAACAACGCCGGCGTCATGACACCGCCCCAGCGCCAGGAAACGCGGGACGGCTTCGAATTGCAGTTCGGCACCAACCATCTGGGCCATTTCGCGCTGACCGGGCACCTGCTGCCGCTGCTGCGCGGGGCGGGGGGCGCGCGCGTGGTGACCGTCGGCAGCATCGCCGCGACGCAACGCGGTCTCGACTTCACCGACCCCAACGCGCAGCATGGCTACAAACCCATGCGCTCCTACGGAATGGGCAAGCTGGCGCAACTCATGTTCGCAATCGAATTGGATCGGCGCAGCCGCCGCGGCGGCTGGGGCGTGACGTCGAACGCCGCGCACCCGGGCTTGAGCAAGACCAACCTGCTCAGCGGCGCCTCCTACGGCCGCGACAAGCCGACGTTGCAGGCGCGGCTCACCCGGCTGACCTGGCGGCTCGTGCCGTTCATGTGGCTCGACGTCGACGAGGGGATCAAGCCGTCGTTGTATGCGGCGGTATCCCCCGGCGCCGAAGGTGGCAGGTACTACGGCCCGCGGGGCTTCTACGAAACCGCCGGGGGCGGCGTCACTTTCGCGTCGGTGCCCAGCCTGGCGCGCAGTCAGGGCGACATGGAGCGCCTGTGGCAGCTTTCCGAACAGCTCACCGGGGTCAGGTATCCCCAATGAAGGGACTCTGATGTCAGGCCAAGCCCGCACCCTGTACCCGGAGGGCGTGATCGGGGCGCCCAAGCACCGCCGCGGTCACGCCGCGGGCTCGGTGACGGGCCTGCCCGCCGGGACGGAGGTGTTCTCGGCCGACAACCACATCTCGGTGGCCGACGACATCTTCTACGAGCACTTCCCGGACGACCTGAAGGAGTACGCGCCGCGGATCTGGTACGAGGACGGCGCTTACTTGCTCGGCCGTCCGGGGCAGTCCATGGTGGTCGGCGATTTCAGCGCGGTGCTCATGCAGTACGACGACCTGGCCGGCGCCGTCTCCAGCAACATCGACGCCCGCGTCCGCGAACTCGCCGAAGACGGGGTCGACAAGGAACTGGTGTTCCCCAACGCGGTGCTGGCCCTGTTCCACTACCCCGATAAGGACCTGCGCGAACGCATTCTGCGCATCTACAACGAACACATCGCCGCAGTGCAAGAGGCCTCGAACGGCCACTGCTACGGGGTCGGCCTGATCAACTGGTGGGACGCGCGCGGCACCCGCCGTACCCTGGCCGAGCTGAAGGCGTTGGGGCTCAAGACCTTTCTGATGCCGCTGAACCCCGGCAATGACGACAACGGCCACGTCATCGACTTCTCCAGCGCGGCGATGAGCGCCGTGTGGGACGAGATCGAGGAGGCCGGGCTGCCGGTCACCCACCACATCGGCGAAAGCCAGCCCAAGTGCCCGAGCGAGGTCAACAGCGTGGCGGTCGCCATGATGGTCAACATCGACTCGTTCCGGGAGATGTTCTCCAAGTACATCTTCGGCGGCATCCTCGACCGGCATCCCGGGTTGCGTGTCGGCTGGTTCGAGGGCGGAATCGCTTGGGTGCCACCGGCTCTGCAGGACGCCGAGCACGTCCTGGCCTCCTACCGGCACATGCTCAAAGGCCATCCGAAGCACGACATCCGGCATTACTGGAACCAGCACATGTGCGCGTCGTTCATGGTCGACGGGCTGGGGCTCGATCAAATCGAGGAGATCGGAATCGACAAGGTGATGTGGTCATCGGATTATCCGCACAACGAGAGCACCTTCGGGTACTCGGAGCGATCGCTGGCCGCGGTCGTCGACGCCGTCGGCCCGGAGGACGCCGTCCGCGTCGTAAGCGGCAACGTCAAGGCGTTTCTGGGCGTTTAGGATGACCAACTCACTCACCGCCCGCGGCTCGGTCTTCGAGATTCCCGACGAGCCGAACTGGGCGCGGTTGCGCGCCGAGACCGGCGCGCGCCTGCGGGCCGCGATGGCGGACCACGGTGTCGACGCCCTCGTCCTGCTGATGAACGGCTACGTCGGGTATGCCACCGGTACCAGTTGGCCGCTGCTGGACGCGGGCCTCTCGCACGTGGAGCGCCCGGTGGCCGTGGTGCTGGCCGATGACCAGCACCCGCATCTGTTCATGCCATTCCGCGGCGGGGCGTTCCCCGAATCGTCCGGTCCGCCGGTTCCCGACGATCATCTGCACGGGCCGGTCTACCTCGAATTCGACCAGGGCGTCCGGGATTTCGCGCGGCAGCTGGCCGACCTGATACCGCCGGGTGCGGCCGTGGCCGTCGACGAGCTCACGGGTGCGATGCGGCGGGCGGGCGACACCCTGTTTCCCGCCGGGCCGCCGTCGGATGCGGCGATCGTGGTCGGCGCGGCGCAGTTGGTCAAGACGCGCGACGAGATCTCGTGCCTGCGCCGCGCGTGCCGCATCACCGAGCAGGCGATGGCCGATGTGCAGCGGGCCTTGGCGCCCGGCGTCCGCCAGATAGACCTGTCGGCCAAGCTGGTTCGGCGCGCGTTCGAGCTCGGCGCCACCACCAACATGCTCGAGGCCATCTGGCAGGTGATGCCCAGCTCGCGGGAAGCCGGTGTGTGGACGACCCACGGCGACCTCGCGTTGCCCCTGCTTCCCACCGCCCGGGAGCTGGCCGCCGGCGACGTGCTGTGGACGGACATCAGCATCAGCTACGGCGGCTACTGCTCGGATTTCGGGCGGACCTGGTTGGTCGGCGACACACCCTCGCCGCGACAGCACGACCAGTTCCGGCGCTGGCGCGCCATCCTGGACGAAGTGCTCGCAGTGACGAAAGCCGGTGTCACGTCGGGGGATCTGGCGCGCGCGGCGATCGCCGCCAACGGCGGTCGCAAGCCGTGGCTGCCGCACTTCTACCTGGGGCACGGCATCGGCACCTACCCCGCCGAGGCGCCGATGATCGGAACGGATCTCGGCGAGGAATTCGACGACAACTTCGTCTTCCCGCCCGGCATGGCGCTCGTGCTGGAACCCGTGGTGTGGGAGGACGGCACCGGCGGCTACCGCAGTGAGGAGATTGTGGTGATCACCGAAGACGGCTATACGCCGATCACCGACTACCCCTACTCCCCCTATGGCGACTCCCCCTATGGCGACTGAGGTTTCGCCCGATTCGCTGTCGTTGCGGACGGGGCGTCGCGAGCGGGCGCTGGCACAGATGGAGGCGCACGACCTCGACATCCTGGTGCTGGGGCGGCAAGCCAACATTCGCTACGTCACCGGCGCCCCGCAGCTGTGGATAGCCGGGACGCGACCGTTCGGCCCGATGTGCGTCGTCGTGCGCGCCACCGGGGAGATCTACCTCAACAGCACCGACGACGAGGGCGTCCCCGACGAGATCGGTCGGGATCACCTGTACGGTCTGGCCTGGAACCCGATGACGCTCATCGAGGTGCTCAAGCACATCGACGGCGCGGCGACGGCGCGCAGGGTCGGAACAGACGCCATCACACCGACTTTCGCGACGTTGCTGCCCGAGGCGTTCCCCAACGCCGAACTGGTCGACGGCGAGCCGGCCATGCGGACCGCCCGCCGCGTCAAGACAGCCGATGAGATCGCTGCGATGGGTCCAGCGCTCCGCGTCGCGGAAAAGGGACTTGCCGCCGCCGTGGCGGAGTTACGGCCGGGCGTCTCCGAGCAGACGCTGGCCGGTGCCGCGCTGGAGGCCATGGCCGCCGGCGGGGTCAGCACGCCGGCCACCCAGGACGTCGCCTGGGTGACTTCGCGGGAGCACCCGTGGCAGCGCGGCCGGGGCAAGGTGGGTCCTGGTGATCTCGTCGCCTTGGCGGCGGGTGCGCTGGCCGACGGGTATGTCGCCGAGGTGGGCAGGACTTGGCAGGCAGGCGATTGCGTGAACGGTTCGACGCGCGAGCTGTTCGCGCGTTCGGATGCGTTGTTCGACAAAATGCTCGCGGCCTGCCGTCCCGGAGCTTCCACGACCGGACTGCTGGCCGCCTACGAGGAGGCCGGTGAGCCGCTGCCGCCCATGCCGGTCGCGCACGGCTTGGGGCTAGGTTTCGATCCGCCGGTCGTCTCTCAAACCCTCTCGGCCGCAGGCGAACTCGACCGTCTGGAAGCCGGTATGGTGCTCGCGATCAGCGGTTACGTGTGGCAGGAAGGCATCGGGGCGGTGGTCCGCCGCGATACCGTCCACATCACCGACGACGGCGCCGAGGTGCTGACCAGCGATCCCAGCTGACCGCTAGACACGCGCACCGCCGGCCGCGCTAGGACGCTGCCTGCGCGCCTTTGCCTTCGTCTTCGTCGTCGTTGTTGTCGGGGTGGAGGAGTTTTTCGGGGTGGTGGTAGGTGTTGGTGCGGGGTTGGCCGCGGTCGAG